>NZ_OY726397.1:0-1363343 GCF_963378095.1 Mycolicibacterium sp. MU0053 | reverse complement strand
ACGCCTTGGCGTGGTCCTCGTCGGCACTCGCGAGCTTCTGCGACGCCGACTGGCTCTCGTCCAGAGCCTCCCGGACCGCGTCCTGCTGCGCCTTCATCATCTTGGCAATCAGCGGTACGACGTACTTCCGCAAGAGCAGAACGATGAGGGCGAACCCGATGAGGTTCCCGATAAATGTGGACATCAGCGCCTCCCGTCCGAGGCAACGGCCCCGGAAACATCGACCCCGAGTATCCGGCTCGCGAGCTTGGTCGAAAGACCGTCAACCGATGGCTGCAATTCATTCGAGGTAGCGGACGCGGTCTGAGAAAGCTGCTCGCTTGTGCGTTGGAGCTTCTCGCTGACCTCACCGCTGGCGCCGGCACGCGACTCCTCGATCTGCTTGCGACCTTCTGTTCGTACTTCGTCACGGATGGCGGAGGCTTCCCCCCGCGCACCCGCAATCGCCTGCTCATAGTCGGCGCGAGCCGCGGCCATTTGCTCCGCGGCCTTCTTGTTGTCGGCGGCAGTTTTGGCCAGCATGGCCTCACGTTCGGCGAGCACCTTGCTGATCGGCGGCACCACC
Organism: Mycolicibacterium sp. MU0053; assembly: GCF_963378095.1. Taxonomy (NCBI): domain Bacteria; kingdom Bacillati; phylum Actinomycetota; class Actinomycetes; order Mycobacteriales; family Mycobacteriaceae; genus Mycobacterium; species Mycobacterium burgundiense. The sequence continues at coordinate 1,362,778 of NZ_OY726397.1, read as the reverse complement.
CATTTACCGATCACACCGAGCACGATCAGGAAGATGAACAGCACGACGAAGAACGTGCCGTTGGGAAGCAGGAAGTTACCTGTCTCCCCCACGTCCTCCGCCGCCAGGACGGTTGCGGTCAATTCACCCATATCGCTGAATTAGCCGACCGGAGTGGCGAAGACGAAGAGCGCCATGAACGCGAGGTTGATGAAGTACGCCGCCTCGACCAGGCCGACGGTGATGAAGAACGGAGTGAACAGTCGGCCCTGAGCTTCCGGCTGACGTGCGATACCCGAAATCAGCGCGTTACCGGCAACACCGTTACCGATACCGGCACCGATCGCGCCGCCGGCCATGATCAGACCACCGCCGATGAGCGCGCCGGCAGCGATTGTGGGATCCATTCATATCCTCCTTGATAGCTGGTAGCCGTTTGTCCACCAGGGGTTCTTTGTTGGTTCTGGCTCTTGTTTCTTGTTACAAGTCGGTCGGGTCAGTGCGCTTCCGCGTGTTCATCGTCATGGTCGAGTTCCATCGCCTGCCCGAAGTACAGGATGCTCAGCAGCGCGAAGATAAACGCCTGGATGAGGCCGATGAACAAGTCGAAAGCCTTCCAGATCGCGTTCGGCGCCCACAAGATGTACGCGGGGAACATCGCGATCAAACCGACCATGATGCTGCCGGCGAAGATGTTGCCGAAGAGTCGCAGGGACAGCGAGATCGGCTTGGCCAATTCCTCGACGAGGTTGATCGGGGCCAGGAATGTCACGTGACCCTTGAGCAGCTTGACCGGGTGGCCGATCACGCCCCGGCGCCAGATGCCGGCCGCGTGATAGGCGATGAAGACGAACCCTGCCAGCGCGAAGACGAAGTTGACGTCGGAGGCCGGCGCCTTGAGCAGTTCGTGTTCCATCCCGCCGCTGGTGTACTGCAGCGGCAGCACCGCAATCCAGTTGGAGATCAGGATGAAGGTGAACAGGCTGACCGCCAGCGGCAGCACGAACGGGGCGATCCGCATGCCGATCGCACTCTCGACCTGCTGGCGGAACTGAATCGTCACCGTCTCGAAGAACAACTGCACACCGCCGGGCACACCGGTCGAGGTGACCTTGGCGCGAAGGAAGAACGCCAGGGCGATGACGATCGCCGCGGCGATCGCGGTCGACAGCACGGTGTCGACGTTGACCGTCATACCAAACCACTGCTGTTGAACGTGGTGTCCGACCTGGAGAGCGAGGACGTTTTCAGTCATGTGCGGGTTCAATCCTTCGAAGCAAATCCGTCGTTGGAGGCAGGCTTGGAAACAGGCTCGGAAACAGGCACTGCGGCATCGTCGGAACCAGAGCGCAGTTTCTTCAGGACCGGCAGCGAGGTCGTCGCCACCAGCAGAACCTGGAACAACGCCAGGCCGAACAGCACTCCCAGACCCGTCGGGCGGAAGTAGAACGCGATGACCAGACCGATCACGGTGACGACCAGCAGGCGCGTCGCCGAGTTCATCGCCATCTGGCTCTTGAGCGGATGATCCTTGGCGGTGATCGCTTCGACCGCTCGCCGCACCATCAGCGCGTTGAACAGACCGAGGCCCAAACCGATACCGAAGAACACCCCGAACATCGCATGACCGAGGAAGGCCGCCGCGGCCGTCACGAGACCGGCGAGTACGACACACATCGCGAACAGGCGCACCGGCCTGAATGCAACGGACGGAAACACCAACGGCGCGTCCTGCGCTGGCGTCGTCACGGCCTCTCCTCTATCTCGCGGCGGTTGCGTGCCCGCTGAGCGTATCGGAGGCGCGCATGCGCCCTCGACTCACCCAAGGGGTAACTCCCTGTACGTCAAATAAGTGTCGGTCTACTACCGGTCGTTGGTGGCGCCGATCGGACTTTTCAGACCGTGGGCCGGGCCGGCAACCCGCGAGGTTTTTCGGGTTCTGCCAGAACGGTACCACATGGTAGAGGCCCGAATCGGGGGCCTACTACTTAACGTCGTATCGGCCTTCGAAGTAGTCCTCGAACCCGTCTTCGAGGCCCCGGTTCGAGCGCCGCAGCAAGGGAATCAGGGTCACGACGACGGCGACGACGATCGCCGCCAGCATCACCGCGCCGGTGTAGCGCGGATCGACAAAGATCGTGCTGGCCGCGCCGAACGCGACGATGCCGACCCATAGATAGATCAACAACACGACGCGTCGGTGCGAGTGGCCGATCTGCAACAGTCGGTGATGCAGGTGCATCTTGTCGGGGCTGAACGGGCTGCGCCCGGCGCGGGTGCGGCGGACGATGGCCAGCAGCATGTCCAGGGCCGGCACGAACACCACCGCGATCACCAGCAGGAACGGCGACAACAGCGCGAATACGTCGCGGGCGCCGTAGGCGTTCTGGGAGATGGGCCCGGCCGCCGTCGTGGACGCGGCGGCCAGCATCAAACCGATGAGCATCGATCCGGAGTCGCCCATGAAGATCTTGGCCCGGTGAAAGTTGTGGGGCAGGAACCCCAGGCAGGCCCCGGCCAGCACCACCGAGATGACTGCCGGCGGATAGAACAGCACGTCCCCGCCGTGGTCCGCGAGCAGCCCCACCGAGAAGACGCAGATCGCCATCGCCGTGATCAGGCCGAGTCCGGCCGCCAACCCGTCCAGGCCGTCGACGAAGTTCATGGCATTGACCACCGACACCGTCAGCGCGAGCGTCAGCAGGATCGACGCCGTCTGATCCAACACGATGGTGCCCACCCCGCCGATCGGGATGTACAGCACGCTCCAGGCCACCCCCATGGTGACCAGCACGCTGGCCGCGGTGATCTGGCCGGCGAATTTCGTCAGCGCATCCAGTCCCCAGCGGTCGTCGATCAGACCGATCGCCATGATCAGCCCGCCGGCGACCACCACGGCGGGCATCCCGCTGGAGTACACGAACCCACGCGTCAGCGCCGGCAACTGGGAGGCCAGAAAGACCGCCGCCACGACGCCGATGTACATCGCCAGCCCACCCATCCTGGGCGTGGGTTTGACGTGCACGTCCCGGTCGCGGGGTATGGCGACCGCACCAATCTTGGTGGCCAGCACGCGGACCGGGGTGGTGGCGAAGTAGGTGATGATCGCCGCGGTCAGGCCCACCAGGGCCAACTCGCGCAGCGGGACGCCGGCGCCGCGGTCGGAGAGGGCGAACAGACCGTCGGCCAGAACCGTGCCTGGACTGCCTGCACTCACCACCGCATAAACCGTACTGGACATCGCCAAGACCCCAGCGGAATCAGTCCTGCAGCGACTCGGGCGCCACGCCGAGCACGCTCGCGAGGGACTCGGCGGAGATGGGGCCCTCCCGCAGGATTCTGGGTGTCGGGCCGGTGAGGTCGACGATCGTCGAGGCCGCACGCTGCTCGGCGGGGCCGCCGTCGAGGTAGACCTGGATCTGGTCGCCGAGTTGCTCACGCGCCTCGTTGACCGTCACCGCGGGCGGGTAGCCGGAGATGTTGGCGCTGGAGACGGCCATCGGGCCCACGGCCCGCAACACCTCGATGGCCACCGGGTGCAGCGGCATCCGCAACATCACGGTGCCGTCCGCGTCGCCGAGATCCCACTGCAGCGATGGGGCCTGGCGTACGACGAGGCTCAGCGCGCCCGGCCAGAACGCCCGAATCAGTTCGCGGGCCGCCTGCGGCACCGTGTACACCAGTCCTTCGATGGTGTGCCAGGACCCGACCAGGACCGGGACCGGCATGTCCCGGCCGCGTCCCTTGGCCGCCAGCAGAGCGGCCACGGCGTCGCTGTCGAATGCGTCGGCACCCAGGCCGTAGACGGTGTCGGTGGGCAGCACCACCAGTCGCCCGTCCCTGGCCGCGCTGACCGCCGCGGCGATCCCGGTCTGCCGCTGGTCCGGGTCGGCGCAATCGAACAATCTGCTCATGACTGCTGCTTCCTCTGGGTGGCGGGGCCGCGGCCACGCACGGCGGTCACGAACCGCGGCCGCCCGGCGAGATCCGGTCGCGGTCGGATCTCGTCGAACAACGCGGTGCGGCGGATCAGATCGACAGTAGCGGCCGAGGTGGTGTCGTCATGCTCGACGGCGTACCCGCCACCTGCCTTCAGCCACCGCCCGGCCAGCGCGGTGACCGGGCCGATGACGCTCATCCCGTCCGCTCCCCCGAACAAGGCGTGGTGCGGATCGTGTTCGGCGACTTCGGGTTCCAGCGGCGCCCCAACGGGAATGTAGGGCGGGTTGCAGACCACGAGGTCCACTTGGCCGTCCAGTTCGCGCAGCAGGTCCGGTTCGGTGACGTCGGCCTGGAGCACCCGCACCCCGGTGCCCTCGGCGTTGTGTCGGGCGTACTCGAGGGCCGCGGCCGAGTCGTCGATGGCCAGGACGGTGGCGTCCGGTCGATGACGGGCGAGCGCGACGGCGAGGGCACCGCTGCCCGTGCACAGGTCGACAATGAGCGGATTCGGCTGCGATGCAAGCGTTCCCACCTCGCGCATCGCCCACTCGAGCATCGACTCGGTCTCTGGTCGCGGGATGAACACCCCCGGTCCCACCCGCAGCGTCAGCGGGCCGAACGGCGCGGTGCCGACGAGGTGTTGCAGCGGGATCCGCTCCGACCTGGCGGCGACGAGACTCCGGAACCTGTCGACAAAGTCTGCGGACGGGTCCGCGAGCAGTAACCTGCCGCGGTCGACGCCCAGCACGTGGGCGGCCAATTGCTCGGCATCGGCGCGGGCCGAGTCGACACCGGCCGCCGACAGCGTCCGAGTAGCCGCGATGAGCTCGTTGGCGACGGCCGTCCGCGTGTCCACGCGCGCCATCAGCTCTGTTGAAGCCGGGTTTGCTTATCGGCGGCGGCCAACGCATCGAGAAGCGCGTCGAGTTCACCGTCGAGCACCTGATCGAGATTGTGGGCCTTGAACCCGATGCGGTGATCGGTCAGCCGGTTCTCGGGGTAGTTGTAGGTACGGATGCGTTCGCTGCGGTCCACCGTGCGGATCTGGCTGGCCCGGTCGGCGGAGGCGCTGGCCTGGGCTTGCTCCTCGGCAAGCGCCTGCAGGCGCGCCGCGAGGACCTGCAACGCCCGGGCCTTGTTCTGCAGCTGCGAACGCTCGTTCTGACAGGTCACCACGATGCCTGTGGGCAGGTGGGTCAGGCGCACCGCGGAGTCGGTGGTGTTGACCCCCTGACCACCCTTGCCGGAGCTGCGATAGACGTCCACCCGCAGGTCCGACTCGTCGATCTGGATCTGGCCGATCTCCTCAGGTTCGGGGTAGACGAGCACGCCGGCGGCCGAGGTGTGCACCCGGCCCTGGGATTCGGTCACCGGGACCCGCTGGACGCGATGAACCCCGCCTTCGAACTTCAGCCGCGACCAGACCCCGTCGAGCGAATCGCCCTTGCTGGTGATCGACAGCGTCGCGTCCTTGTAGCCGCCGAGGTCCGAGGTGGTCTCGTCGAGGACCGTCACGCTCCAGCCGTGCCGTTCGGCATAGCGGATGTACATCCGCGCCAGGTCGGCGGCGAACAGGGCCGATTCCGCGCCGCCCTCACCAGATTTCACCTCGAGCAGGATGTCGTCGGCGTCGTGCGGATCGCGCGGGGCGAGCAGGTCCATCAGTTGCTGGTCCAACTCGGCAACCCGCGACTCGAGTTCGGGTATCTCCGCGGCGAACGATTCGTCTTCGCCGGCGAGTTCGCGCGCCGCTTCGAGGTCACCGCGCGCCGCCTCCAGCTTGCGATAGGTCCCGACAATCGGCGAGACCTGCGAGAAGCGGCGGGCCACCCGGCGCGCGTTGCCCGCATCGGCATGCAACTCCGGTTCGCTGAGTTGCCGTTCGAGGTCGGCGTGTTCGGCCAACAGCGCGTCGATGGCACTGGTGGTCACGCGAGCCTCCTAACGCCGACTGCTTCCAAGTGGCAAAAAGAACCGGCGCCCGACAACCGCATACGCGGGCATCGGGCGCCGTTCACACAGCTATTTGTCGTCGGCAGCCTTGGCGTCGTCGGCAGCCTTGCGCTTGCCGTAACGCTTCTCGAAGCGGGCGACGCGGCCGCCGCTGTCGAGGATCTTCTGCTTGCCGGTGTAGAACGGGTGGCACTGCGAGCACACCTCGACCACGATGTGGCCGCTGTTCTTGGTGCTGCGGGTGGTGAAGCTGTTGCCACAGCCGCAGACCACGGTGGTCTCTTTGTAGTCAGGGTGAATGCCCGTTTTCATGGTGTCCTCTTCAATCGTCGGCCGCCGGGTCGCCCGCTCTGAACTGGTGTGTTAGGGCGTGAACCGGAACCGGAGGTGGTCGGCGGTCCATTATGCCAGTTCAGCCGCCGTAGTCCTAAACGCCTGGGAACGCCGCCCGATTCCCGCGGTGAAATCCCCCGGGCGCCACCAGTGCGTTCCCAGATTTTGGAACGGCCGGCCGAATTTCATGTGTTGGTCGCGGCCGCGCTGGGTAGCCCTGAAGACAGGACAGCGGCAGCACCGCCGATGATCCCATCCACACGAAGAGGAGACGCGCGATGAAACTGAAGCAGCTACTCGTACCTAGCGGGATTGCCGCTGGCATCGGGGTGGCGGCACTCGGCCTCACCGCGGGACTGGCCCAGGCGGAGACCACTCCGGCTCCGGCGCCCCCGGGTCCCAGCGTCGATGTCGACGTACCGCCGGTGCCCGCCATACCGCCCGCACCCGATGTCGTGATTCCGCCGCCGCCGGCCATCCCGGCCCCGCCCGCGATCCCGCCGCCGCCGGATGTGAACGTCAACGTGCCGGCCCTGCCGGCGATCCCGGCCCCGCCGGATGTGAACATCCCGGCTCCGCCGGCGATTCCGGCCCCGCCGGCCATCCCGCCGGTGCCTAACGTCAGCGTCGGCTGACACCAGCCCGGCTACGGCATCACGGTCGCCGCATCACCTTCAGGTGGTGCGGCGATCGTGTTCTGTGAAGGTCGCGCTGCGCGCGGGCCGGACCCAGAGCCGGCCGCCGTCGGGGGACGGACCCAACGCCACCAGCGACCGCTTGAGCACCTTGTTGGTGGCGGTCGACGGTAGGGCGTCGGTGATCCAGACCCGGCGCGGCCACGCCTTCGGTGACAGGTCCGCTTGCGCGGCCAGGAAATCCCCGAATTCCGTGGCGACCAGGTCGGCATCCGGATAGGGCACGATCGCGGCCATCACTTGGTCGCCGACGTGCTCATCCGGCACCGGATACACGGCGACCTGGTTGATCCCGTTGTGGCGCAGAAGAATCCGCTCGATGGGCGCGGAGGTCATGTTCTCGCCGTCCACGCGCATCCAGTCGGCGGTACGCCCGGCCAGGTAGATCCACCCGTCGGCGTCGCGGTAGGCCAGGTCTCCCGACCAGTACATGCCGTGCCGCAGCCGGTCATCGGTGGCGGCGCTGTCGTTGTAGTAACCCTGGAACAGTCCCGCCCCGGTGGTGTTCACCAGTTCGCCGATCGCCTTGTCCGCGTTGGCCAGTGCGCCGTGCGACGTGAACTCCGCCACCGCGCATTCGGTGACGGTGTCGGGATCGTAGATCGCGACGCCGGGGAAGCCCTTGCCTACCGAACCCGGCGGGCAGTCGTCCTCACGGGTGACGATCACCGCCCCCTCGCTGGAGCCGAAACCGTCCCATACGGTGCAGCCGAAACGGCGACCGAACTCGGCGATGTCGCGGTCGCTGGCCTCGTTGCCGAAGGCAACCCGCAGCGGATTGTCGGCATCGTCGGGTTGCTCCGGTGTGGCCAACACGTAGGCCAGCGGCTTGCCGACGTAGTTCAGGTAGGTGGCGCCGTAGCGCCGCACATCATGCAACAGCCCCGAGGCCGAGAACGTCGCCGGCGCCATCGCGGCGCCGGCGCCCACGGCAACGCTCCAGCCGGCCAGCAGCGCGTTGGAATGAAACAACGGCATGGACAGGTAGCAGACGTCCTGCGGCGTCACGGCGAACCGTTCCACCAGCGCCAAGCCGGCGAACAGCACCGTCATGTGGGCGATTTGGACGGCCTTCGGGTCGCCGCTGGTCCCGGAGGTGAAGATCATCATGAAGGTGTCGGTGGGCCCGACCTCGCGAAGCGGTACCAGCGGGCCGGCCTCGGCGAGCAGCGTGGCCCAGTGCGGCGTGCTGGTGTCGAGGACCTGCACACCCGGCAAGTCCAGCCCCTCGATGAGGCCACGGTGCTCGGCATCGGTGAGCAGGATCTGGCAGTCGGCGTGGCGGATGTCGCGCTGCAGGGCAGGCCCGCGACGGGTGTTGTTGATGCCGCACAACACATAGCCGCCGAGGCCCGCGGCGGCCATCGCGGCGAGCATGTCGGGAGTGTTGCCCAACAGCGCGCCCACGTGCGCCGGTCGGGTGGTGTCCATGACTCCCAGCAGCGCCGCGGCCTGCGCCGCCGCCTCGTCGAGGTGCTCCTGCCAGGTCCATTGCCGGTCGTCGAACCGCACCGCGAGGGCGGTCTCGGCCCGCCGAGCGCGCAACAGTTCCTGAATGGTCTGGAATGTCGGGGAAGCCTGTGCCACCGGTCGTACCGCCCAATCCGTGAGTGTCAGTGAACAGAACCTTAGATTTGTCTACTCCATAGTCGGCGCATCACCCCCCGTGGGTGCGGCACCGCTCTGCGAAGATATGCCAAACGGCCGTATGACGTGAGGACCTGACACCGTGATCGACAGCTCCGACACCAACGCCCCCGCGGCCGTCCCGCCGGTGCGTGAGCGCCTGATGGATGCTGCGGAGGAGTGCCTGCGCACCAAGGGTATTCGCGCCACCACCGTCTCCGAGGTGGCAGAACTGGCCGGCGTCTCGCGCGGCTGGCTGTACCGCCATTTCCCGGACAAGGCCGCCCTGCTCGGTGCTGCGATCGTGCGGCTCAATGATGCGTTCTGGGGTGAGGCCCATACGGTGCTGGCCGAGATCGACAACTTGGCAGCGCAGATCGCCGAGGGCATCCGACTGGGGCGCAGCGCCTACGACTCACCGGGAGCGCTGGTGATGAAACTCCGGGTCGATGAGCCCGAGGAGTTCGCCGCGTGTGCCGGCGCGGGCGTGCAGGGCCTGATCCCGGACCTGACCGCATTTTGGGAGCCCTACCTGGCGGCCGCCCTGGACCGCAACGAAATCGAGGTCGAGAACCTGTCCGAGGCCACCGAGTGGGTGGCCCGGAACCTGCTGAGTCTGGCGACCGTGCCCGGCCAACACGTCGACGTCGACGATCACGACGCGGTGTCGCGCTTCCTCAACCGCTATTTGATGCCCGCACTGGCACCTCGAACCTGAACCGGGTCCGCAACCGAAGAATCCCCCGACGCGCGACGGCGGCGAGGGATTCTCCGGTTGTTGCGGCTGCGGGTCAGTCCATGTCTTCCGGCGACTTCGGAGCCGTCTTGGAGACCTGAACCAGGAACTCGTAGTTGGTCTTGGTCTTGCGCAACTGGCTCATCAACAGGTCGATCGCCTGATGCGAATCCAGCCCCGACAGCACCCGACGCAACTTGTGCACGATGGCGAACTCGTCGGCGCCGAGCAGCAATTCGTCCTTACGCGTACCGGACGGATTGACGTCGACCGCGGGGAACACCCGGCGTTCGGCGATCTTGCGGTCCAGCTTCAGTTCCGCGTTGCCGGTGCCCTTGAACTCCTCGAAGATGACCGTGTCACCGGTCGAACCGGTCTCCACCATCGCGGTGGCGACGATGGTCAACGAGCCACCCTCTTCGATGTTGCGGGCCGCACCCAGGAAACGCTTGGGTGGGTAGAGCGCGGTGGAGTCCACGCCACCGGACAGGATTCGGCCCGAGGCCGGCGATGCGTTGTTGTACGCACGACCGAGGCGCGTGATGGAGTCCAGCAGCACCACAACGTCTTTGCCCTGCTCCACCAGGCGCTTGGCGCGCTCGATGGCCAGCTCGGCCGCCTGGGTGTGATCGGACGGCGGACGGTCGAAGGTCGAGGCAATGACCTCGCCCTTGACCGAGCGCTGCATGTCGGTGACCTCTTCCGGCCGCTCGTCGACAAGGACGACCATCAGATGGCACTCGGGGTTGTTGCGGGTGATCGCGTTGGCGATGTCCTGCATGATCGTCGTCTTACCGGCCTTGGGCGGGGACACGATCAGGGCGCGCTGACCCTTACCGATCGGCATGATCAGGTCGATGACCCGAGTGGTCAGCTTCTCCGGGGCGGTCTCGAGGCGCAGCCGCTGATTCGGGTACAGCGGGGTCAGCTTGCCGAACTCGGGACGGTTCTTCGCCGCATCGACGGGTCCGCCGTTGACGCTGTCCAACCGGACCAGCGGGTTGAACTTCTGGCGCGGATTCTTGTCGTTGCTCTCGCCCTCCCGGGGCACCCGCACCGCGCCGGTGACGGCGTCGCCGCGGCGCAGACCGTTCTTGCGCACCATGTTCATCGAGACGTAGACGTCGTTGGGTCCGGCCAGGTAGCCCGAGGTCCGGACGAACGCGTAGTTGTCCAGCACGTCGAGGATGCCCGCGACCGGCTGTACGACGTCATCCTCGCGCAGTTCGGTCTCGCCGCCGCCCTCACCGGAACGCTCGCCGCGGCGCCGACGGTCACGGAAACGACGTCCGCGCCGACCGTGCCGGCTGTCGTCGTCATCATCGGAGTTGTCGGCGTTGCCGCCGCGGTTCTGGTCGCCGCGGCTTTGCTGATCCCCACGGTTCTGCTGATCCCCGCGGTTCTGGTTGCCGCGGTTCTGCTGGTCACCACCGCGGTTCTGCTCGCCACGGTTCTGCTGGTCACCACCGCGGTTCTGCTCGCCGCGGTTCTGGTCGCCACGGTTCTGCTGGTCACCACCGCGGTTCTGCTGGTCACTGCGGTTCTGGTCGCCACGGTTCTGCTCGCCGCGGCGGTTCTGCTGCTCGCTCCCGCGGTCCTGCCTGGTGTCCTCGCGGCCGGCGGTTGCGCCGTCTTCGGCACCGGCACCAGCGGAATCGGTCTGCACCGCCTTGGCGGGCTTCTCAGCGGCCGGAGCGCCGGAGTCACGGGAAGCGCCCCGGCGCTCACGGCGCGGGGTCTCGCTGCGCTGGCCGGCGTCTTCGGCGGGCGCCGCCGGGGCGGCTTCGGCCTTCGGCTCGGTGGCGGCAGGCGTGGACGCATCCGCAGCCTGGGCGTCTTTGGCAGCGGCCTTGTCGCCGGCCTTACGGGCCTGGCCGGCGCTGGCGCCCTGTTTGGGCTCAGGGCTGTCGTTGGAGGGGGCGCTGTCGCCCGCCGACTGGCGTTCGCGGATCGCGGCGATCAAATCGCCCTTGCGCATTCCGGAGGTGCCTTTGACACCTACCTTGGCGGCCAGCGCACGTAGCTCCGGCAACACCATGCTGGCCAGTGAGTTTGCTTCCTTGGCCGGGGCCTTTGCGGCGGCGGCGGGAGGGTCGGAGTTCACAGCCTGGGGCAGATCCGCCTTCGAGGTGGCGTCCCCAGCCGTAATGAGGTCCGTATCAGTCACGGATTTCCTTTCTTCCCTCGCGGTGTGTCCAGCAAGGGTTCGGTGTGCCGGGTTATCCCCGGACACGAAGTGCCACCGTCAGCTTGGCAACGGCGATCTCCGGGATTCGCGGCTAAACGACGAACCGTCGGTGCACGAGTAAGACACGAGAATTTGAGTGATAGTCCTAGTGTCGGCGCAGAAGACGCTGCGAATTGCCGGGACGGCAACGAGGATAGCCTGCATTTTTACCGGAAGCAAGCAAACCCACCCTCAGTGCGTCTCGGGGCTCACGCGCTGGCCGGAACCCCGGAAGTCCAGCGAACTGCTTCCCCGACGTCCACCTGCCGGACGGTGAATCCGTGCGAAGCGGCGAATTCGCGGGCTTGGGCGGGCAATGTCGACTGGGTAGTCAACGCGAGAACCGCAGGTCCAGCACCGGATAGTACTGCTGCCAATCCACAACGGCGCAGCAGCCCCAGAAATTCCGCGGAGGCCGGCATTGCGGCGGCGCGCTGCGGCTGATGCAACACGTCCTCGGTCGCGGCCATCAACAGGTCGGGACGCTCGGTCAGGGCAACCACCAGCAGCGCGGCACGGCTCAGGTTGAACCGGGCGTCGTCGTGGGAGACCTGGGCGGGAAGCAGCACGCGGGTCTCCGCGGTGGAGGATTGAATCTCCGGGATCGCAACGTAGAGCCGGATCGCAGGGTGCAACCGCAGGCCGGCCGCACAGTACCCCGGTGCGGCACCTGCCTCCGTCCAGGAGACGACGCCGCCGCCGAGGACCGCGGCCGCGGCGTTGTCGGGATGGCCCTCGAATTCCGAGGACAGCTGGACGAGGGTCTGTTCATCACACGGTGCGCTATCGGTCTGCGCGACCAGCCCATTGGCGGCCGCGAGGCCACCGACGACCGCCGCAGCCGATGATCCCAGGCCGCGGGAATGCGGAATTGTGTTGCGGCAGCGAACAATCAGCCCGCCAGCCTGCACACCCGCGGCCGCCAAACCGCGCTCGATCGCCCGCACCACGAGATGCTCTGGGCCCGTCGGCACTTGGCCGGCGCCCTCGCCCTCGACCTCCACAACGAGGCCGGATTCCGTTGACTCAACGGCGATTTCGTCGTAGATGCTCAACGCCAGACCGAGGCTGTCGAACCCGGGACCGAGGTTGGCGCTGGAGGCGGCGACGGTCGCCTTCGAGACGAGACCGGCGGGCAGAGTGAGAGTCATCGGAGCACCACGTTAAACCAGGCCCAGCTTCGCGACCACTGCCGCGGGATCGACGGGAACCGCCTCGACCGACGGCATCCCCTTCAAGGCGGTGTCCGGATCCTTGAGCCCGTTACCGGTGACGGTGCAGACCACGGTGGAACCGCGGGCAATCCAGCCGTCCTCCACCGACTGGAGCAGGCCTGCGATGCTGGCCGCCGAGGCGGGTTCGACGAACACGCCCTCGGTGCGGGCCACCAGGTGATAGGCGGCCAGGATCTCCTCGTCGGTTGCCGCGATGAACCGGCCGTCGGACTGCTGCTGGGCGTCCACGGCGGCCGACCACGAGGCCGGCGAGCCGATGCGGATCGCGGTGGCGATGGTCTCGGGCTCCTTCACGGGCGCACCGTGCACCAGTGGGGCGGCCCCGGCGGCCTGCGTTCCGAGCATCCGGGGCAGCTTTTCCACCAGGCCGTCGCGGTGGTATTCGCGGTAGCCCTTCCAATACGCCGTGATGTTGCCGGCGTTGCCGACCGGCAGCGAATGCACATCCGGCGCATACCCGAGCGCGTCGACGATTTCGAACGCCGCGGTCTTCTGCCCTTCGATCCGGACCGGATTGACACTATTGACCAGTGCAATGGTCGGGTAATCGGCGGTCAGCTTGCGCGCCAGTTCCAGACAGTCGTCGAAGTTCCCGTCGATCTGGATGATCTTCGCGCCGTGCATGACGGCCTGCGCGAGCTTGCCCATCGCGATCTTGCCCTGCGGGATCAACACCGCGCAGGTGATGCCGCCGCGGGCGGCGTAGGCCGCCGCCGAGGCCGAGGTGTTGCCGGTCGAGGCGCACAGCACCGCCTGCTGACCGCGGGCCACCGCGTCGGTGACCGCCATCGTCATACCGCGGTCCTTGAACGAGCCCGTCGGATTGAGCCCCTCCACCTTGAGGTGCACGGTGCAACCGGTGTACTCGCTCAACCGCTTGGCGTGGATCAGCGGCGTGCCACCCTCGAGCAGGGTGATCGGCGTCCAGTCCGCGGCCACCGGCAACCGGTCGCGGTAGGCCTCGATGAGGCCAGGCCAGACCTGATGCACCGGAGTCTTGGCGGCGTTATTCATTCGCTCGCTCCTTCGCCCGGCTCGTGCCTCGCTCGGCATCGTCGACTCGCTGCCTTCATTCGCCGGCTCCTTCCATACGCAGCACGCTGGCCACACTGGACACGGCGTCATGACTTTCGAGCGCAGTAATGGTCTCACTGAGCGCGGCGTCGGTGGCACGGTGGGTGAGCACCGCGATCCGGGCCCCCACCCGCTCGCCGCCCTCGTTGACCACGCCTTCCTGCCGAACCTCGGCAATGCTGACCTCGCGCTTGGCGAATTCCGCCGCGACCGAGGACAGCACACCGGGCTTGTCGCTGACATAGAGGCTCACGTAGTACCGGGTCGGGATGACACCGATTGGAGCGATGGGCAGCTTGGCGTACTTGGACTCGCGTGGACCACGGCCGCCGTGCACGCGGTTGCGGGCGGCCATCACCAGGTCGCCCAGGACCGCCGAGGCCGTCGGAGCACCGCCGGCGCCCTGCCCGTAGAACATCAACCGGCCGGCCGCGGCGGCCTCGACCACCACTGCGTTGAACGCCCCGCCCACCGCTGCCAGCGGATGATCCAAGGGCACCAACGCCGGATAGACCCGCGCCGAAACACTCTGGTTACCGTCCGCGCCGTTGACCCGCTCGCAGATCGACAGCAGTTTGATGGTGCAGCCCAAGGCCTTTGCCGACTCGAAGTCCTCGGCGGTGACCTTGGTGATGCCCTCGCAGTAGACGTCGTCGGCGGTCACCCGGGTGTGGAACGCGATCGAGGCGAGGATCGCGGCCTTGGCGGCCGCGTCGTGGCCCTCGACGTCGGCGGTCGGGTCGGCCTCGGCGTACCCGAGGGCGCTGGCGTCGGCCAGGGCACTGTCGTAGTCGGCGCCGGTGTCGTTCATCGCCGACAGGATGTAGTTGGTGGTGCCGTTGACGATTCCGGCGACCCGCAACACGGTGTCGCCCGCCAGTGACTGCGTCAGGGGACGGATCACCGGGATCGCGCCGGCGACAGCGGCTTCGAAATAGAGGTCGACGCCCGCCTTTTCGGCGGTCTCCGCCAGCTTTCCGGCCGACTGGGCCAGCAGGGCCTTGTTGGCGGTCACCACCGATTTGCCGTTCTCCAGGGCCGCGAGGATCGCCTTGCTGGCGGGCTTCACCGGACCCATCAGTTCGACGACGATGTCGACGTCGTCGCGCGCCACCAGGGCGTCGATGTCGTCGGTGAGCAGTTCGACCGGCACGCCACGGTCGTCGGCCACTCGCCGCACCCCGATGCCGCGCAACTCCAGCGGTGCGCCGACCCGGGCGGCGAGGTCCTTGGCGTCGGCCTCGAGAATCCGGACGACCTCACTGCCGACATTGCCCAGCCCCAGTACCGCGACCCCGATCGGCTTCTGACTTTCGGCCATGGCGCTCACCTCACTTCCAAACTCAACAGGTCGTCAATCGTCTCCCGGCGCAGCACAAGTCGTGCGGCGCCGTCCCGAACGGCCACTACGGCCGGCCGGCACAACAGGTTGTACCGGCTCGACATCGAATAGCAGTACGCACCGGTTGCCGCGACGGCCATCAGGTCACCCGGGGCGACATCGTCGGACACCCAGGTGTCCCGGACCACGATGTCGCCGCTCTCGCAATGCTTTCCGACGATGCGGGCGAGCACGGGTTCGCCGTCGCTGAACCGGGACACCAGCCTGGCGTCGTATTCGGCGCCGTACAGCGATGTGCGGATGTTGTCGCTCATCCCGCCGTCCACGCTGACGTAGCGGCGCTGGGACGTCGCGCTGATCGCGACGTCCTTGACGGTGCCCACCTCGTAGAGGGTGACGGTGCCCGGGCCGGCGATGGCGCGGCCGGGTTCCACGACCAGCTTCGGCGCGGGCAGCCCGACTGCGGCCGATTCGTCGGCGACGATCGACAGCAGCTTGTCGGCAAGCTCCTGCATCGGCGGCGGATCATCGGTCGGGAGGTACGAAATGCCCAGTCCCCCACCGAGGTCCACCGTGGATATCTGCGCGGTCTTGTCCAGACCGAATTCGGCGACCACGTCGCGCAGCAGCCCGAGGACGCGGCGGGCGGCGACCTCGAAGCCGGCCACGTCGAAGATCTGCGAACCGATGTGGCTGTGCAGCCCGACCAACCGCAGGTTCTCGGTCTCGAACACCCGTCGCACCCCGGTCATGGCGGCGCCGCTGGCCAGCGATAAACCGAACTTCTGGTCCTCGTGCGCGGTGGAGATGAACTCGTGGGTGTGGGCCTCGACTCCGACGGTGACCCGCAGGAAGACGTCCTGGACCACGCCGGCCGCAGCGGCGATGGCATCAAGGCGGTCGATCTCGATCATCGAGTCCAGCACCACGTGCCCGACGCCGGCCTCGACGGCCGCGGTCAACTCGGCGACCGACTTGTTGTTGCCGTGCAGCGCGATCCGCTTTGGTGGGAATTCGGCGTGCAGGGCCACCGCCAGCTCACCGCCGGTCGACACATCCAACGAGAGCCCCTCCTCGGCCACCCAGCGCGCGATCTCGCTGCACAGGAAGGCCTTCGACGCATAGTGCACATGCGCGCCGCCACCGAATGCCTCGGCGATCTCGCGGCAGCGTGAGCGGAAATCGTCCTCGTCGATGATGAACAGCGGGGTGCCGTACTTGCGGGCGAGTTCCGACACCGACACTCCGGCGATGGACACCTCGCCACCCTCGCCGCGAACCAGGTTGCGCGGCCAGACGTTAGGAGCCAGCAGCAGCACCTCCTGGGGGCTCTGCGGCTTGGGGGGCGCACCGGCGTGGTGGACCTCTTCGGCGTGCCGGGGGCCGGCGGGGTGCGCGTTCACATCCGCTCCGGTGCGGTCACGCCGAGGATCTGCAGTCCGTTGGCGATCACCTGGCGGGTGGCCTGGCACAGGGCCAGCCGCGCCCGATGCAGATCGCCCGGTACCTCGTCGCCCTGCGGCAACACCCGGCAGGTGTCGTAGAACCGGTGATAATCCCCGGCGAGGTCCTCCAGGTAACGGCACACCCGGTGCGGCTCCCGCAGGGACGCAGCGGTTTTCAGCACCCGGGGGAACTCGCCGACGTTGCGGATGAGCACACCCTCTTTGTCGTGGGTGAGCAGTTCGAGGTGGTCGGTGTCGGCGATGAGCCCCAACTCGGCGGCATTGCGCGCCAACGCCGAGAGCCGCGCGTGGGCGTACTGCACGTAGTAGACCGGGTTTTCGCTGGACGCCGAGGACCACAGCTCCAGGTCGATGTCGATGGGGGTGTCCACCGAGGAGCGGGTCAGGGCGTAGCGCGCGGCGTCGACGCCGAGGGCCTCGACCAGGTCGTCGAGGGTGATGACGGTGCCGGCGCGCTTGCTCATCCGGACCGGTTGGCCGTCGCGGACCAGGTTGACCATCTGGCCGATGAGCACCTCGACGGTGTCGGGGTCGTCACCGAGGGCCGCCGCGGCGGCCTTGAGCCGGGCGATGTAGCCGTGGTGGTCGGCGCCGAGCATGTAGATGCACAGGTCGAAGCCGCGGGCCCGCTTGTCCAGGTAGTAGGCCAGGTCGCCGGCGATGTAGGCGGGTTCGCCGTCACTCTTGATGACGACGCGGTCCTTGTCGTCGCCGAAGTCGGTGGTGCGCAGCCACGTCGCACCGTCGTGGTCATAGATGTTGCCGGTCTTGCGCAGCTGGGCGATCGCCTCGTCGACCCGGCCCGAGGTGTGCATCGAGTCCTCGTGGGTGAAGATGTCGAAGTCGGTGCCGAAGTCGTGCAGCGACTTCTTGATGTGGGCGAACATCAGGTCCACACCGATGGCGCGGAAAGTCTCCTGCTGCTCCGCGGCGGGCTGGCTCAGCGCGTCGGGTGCCTTGGCGATGACCTGCGCGGCGATGTCGGCGATATAGGTGCCGGCATAGCCGTCCTCGGGCGCGGGCTCGCCCTTCGCGGCGGCCACCAGCGACCGGGCGAAGCGGTCGATCTGCGCGCCGTGGTCATTGAAGTAGTACTCGCGCACCACCTCGGCGCCCTGGGCAGCGAGCAGCCGGCCCAGTGCGTCGCCGACCGCGGCCCAGCGGGTGCCGCCGATGTGGATGGGTCCGGTCGGGTTGGCGGAGACGAACTCGAGGTTGACCTTCAGGTCGGCGAGCTCGTCGGCGTGGCCGTATTTCGCGCCGGCCTCGAGGACGTTGTTGAGGATCACGCCCTGGGCCGAGGCCTCGATGCGCAGATTGACGAACCCGGGCCCGGCGACCTCGGCCGAGGCGATGCCGGCGGCGGAGGTCAGGGCCTCGACCAGCCAGCCGGCCAATTCACGCGGATTGACGCCGACCTTCTTGCCCAGTTGCAGGGCCACGTTGGTGGCGTAATCCCCGTGTTCCGGGTTGCGCGGCCGCTCGACGGTCACCGTGGCGGGCAGCGCAGCGGAATCGAGGTCGTGGGCGGCCAGCACCGCAGCAGCGGTGCTCTTCAGTAGCTCGGCCAGATCGGCGGGGGTCACGGGGGTCCATCCTATGGTCTCCGGTGGTGAGGCCCCGAATCCGTTCCGATGCTGGCGCTGCCCCGATGATGCGTTAGTCTGTGCAAGCCCAATGGCTCAGCTTGTTCTGGCGTGTTCCAGACACTGCGCCCCCGTAGCTCAGGGGATAGAGCGTCTGCCTCCGGAGCAGAAGGCCGCAGGTTCGAATCCTGCCGGGGGCACCAAGCCGAAAACCCGCTCTCACCAGCTAGTATAGGCCGATTCGACTCACCTGCCCGGCAGGGCTCAACGATGATCCAACCATCATCGTCTTCGCTGGTAGTTGATATCTGTTAGCTATCGATGCGCAGTCCGTGCCGCTAGTATCGCGAACGGCGTAGGCCAACGCGACGGGAGGAAGCGACTTGGCCATCGATTGCAAAGCCAACTCGTACCGCATTCCGCGTTTGGCGCTCGCGTTCGCGATTTTGACCTTTTGCGTCTTCTGTCTGCTGGCGAGCAGGTTCACGGTGTGCAACGTCGAAACTGTCACTGAAAAGGGCGAGGCGACTGTCACCAAAACTTGCGCCGGTCCCACGATCACAGACGCAGGCACGGTTGCGGTCGCATTGCTTGTCATTCTGTTGCTGGTACCCGACATGAGCGAAGTTGGCGTCTTCGGCGTATCACTCAAACGTCGCTTGGAGGCTGCCGAAAAGAAGGCCGACGCGTCGGAGACAAAGGCGGCTGCGTCCGAGCAGAAGGCGGAACGGCTAGAACTTCAATTGCAAGCGCAGACCCAGCGCCTCGACCTCCTCAGCCAGAACCTTGCGCACGCCAGCGCACAGGGAATCGGCAATATGTACATCATTTCAGGCGAGACTATCGACAAAGCGGACGAGAACATGCGGACGAAGGTCGACGCGTTCGTGCACGGTCGCGAATCCACGCCGACCTTCGCTGAGCCCCCGGCACCAGTATCCAGTTCTGACCCGACGATGGTTGTCAAACTTCTGGAGAACTGGGAGAAAATCAAAAGGTTCGACACGATTCTTCCCGCCACAGAACTTGGGCGATTTAGAACCGTCTTTGAGCAAGAATTACAGATCGTGCAGGCGGCCCGAAATACCGTCGCGCATTCGCGCCCAATATCCGCCAGCGATCTCGAGAAAGCAGTCGATATATCCGACCAACTGGTCGAAATCCTGCGCCGAACTCCCTGGGGCCATTAAGTAAGTCGTGGGCATAGGCGGCCACGCCGCAACCGTCAGGGCTTTGGGCGCATCGTCATCGTGTAGACGATGTACTTGTGCTCGGTCGGGTTCGACCAGGTGAAGTTAACCCGCTTTCCGACGCCGTTTAAATTCCATTCCATGTAATCGGGCCGTTCCAACGAGCCACGGAACGGGTTCTTTACGCCATTCACTTCGGTGTAACCCCGATTGATAGGAAACAAAGTGAGACCAAACCCGACACCGTTCAATTCGACCAAACCGCCGCCGAGTGTCTGGTCTTCGTGCCATAGAAGTGGCCGGACGCCCCAGAAATTAGTCGTAGAGTGTTCTATTTTCGTAAATGGATCATAGCCAAGATCTGTGTTGTCCGGGTCGCCCGCCACGCACAAACCCATACCGAACGGCCACTGCGTGCGACCGAGCAGGAAGTCAACCGCTTGCGGCGGGATCGGACTGCTGACTTGCCCTTGATTGGCCGAAAATGCTTTACCCGCAGCATGATTCAATAGTAGTTTGAGTGCCCACCGTTCTAGATCGTCGCCCGAGACCGTGATTACTTCGCGTTCGCCCCATGCGCCAGCGCCGCCTAGAAAGTTGAGTGCAATGCCTCGCACGAAAGACGCGAACTCAAACGCGGCCTTGTCGGCCTTGCCCAACAAGGTGTTGTGGTTGCGGCACAACGCATTTACGACGAAGTACTTCGGCTGCACTTCGTGGCGAACGCCGAAGCCGTGGTCGTGTTTGACCCTCACAGACGAATCATTGAACGTGTAGAGCTTGATCAACGAATGCGAGATGTAATGCTCACCGGAGATTTTTGTAGAACACCCGCCGTGCAGATTAGCATAACATTTTGGATGTTGGAATTTGGGATCTTCGTCCGTCACGATGGTCTCCTAATACACCAAATCTGCGTACCTTCGCGCTCTCGGATGGAATCGCCATCCGATCTGAATAGCTCAAACACAGCGCCGAAGTCTTCGAATTCATGCTTTTTGATGAAAGCGACCCGCCAAGCCTGGCCGACTTGGAATGATTCGTCATCGCCAGGAATGAACCAGTCACCGATATTGACTGTCTCGATTGGAATTTGCGACGCGTCGTTGGGGTTCGGCCGCCTCCATGGGTCGTCGCCTTTTCGGCCCGACATCGCCCATTCAAGGTGATCGTGCGATTCGCGAGATTCCTGCGCCTCCGCATTAGATATCGAGCGCCTATATTGGCGTTCCTCGTCGTCGCTGCTGGTGTATATCCAGATACCGTCATGCTCGGTGCCGAATTCGGCCAAACGGCGGTGGATAGCTCCGAGACCCCTGTTCTGTTCTTTTAATTGCTGCTCTAGGGTCTTGGCGAGATCGTGCACCGTTTTGATGTCAACCCATGTCGTGCCCTTGAATAATTCGGAGTCAAGGACTGCC
Organism: Mycolicibacterium sp. MU0053; assembly: GCF_963378095.1. Classification (NCBI taxonomy): domain Bacteria; kingdom Bacillati; phylum Actinomycetota; class Actinomycetes; order Mycobacteriales; family Mycobacteriaceae; genus Mycobacterium; species Mycobacterium burgundiense. The sequence continues at coordinate 1,341,973 of NZ_OY726397.1, read as the reverse complement.
TTTGTCTCAAAGTGTTTTCCATGACTGTCTTCGTAAGTCACCACTGCGGTGTGCCTAGGTGGCAGCGTCATGTCTGCGATGGCCTGCTCGTACGAATAGGCTTCGCCGGTGTAGCTCATGTACGCCTGAATCATAAGTTTCTGCTCGTCAGTCAGCTCGGGTTCTTTTTTTCCGGCAACGGGTGCCCATTCTTTCTGATGTTGCTTCCGAGAGACCGAGTGATCCCAACCGGTCCGCCATTCTTGGCCCGGTGCAAGTATCGGGAACTCTGGTATTGGAACGTCGGCCAGCTTGCCTTTCGAAAGCAGATTTGGTGTCGCCTTCAGCGGTGGGTCAAATGCCGCTTTGACATGGTAGGCCGGGGTAGTTCCGAAGTTCTTAACGACGATCTCGACGAACTGTTTTGCCGACGGATTGAGTTCGGTGTACAGGACGACGTTTGGTTGTGCTTGTTCTTCGGCGATCCTGACCTGAGTTTCGATTGCCTCTCGCGCGTGACGCTCTTGATCCAACCGCGCTTCTCGCGCCTCACGGACCTGCTCCTGCGCTTTGTCAACTTGTTGCTTTGCGTAGCGACCGGCGACGACAACGGTCACGATTCCGACTGCGACGGCAACCCATGCGGCCAGCGCTGACCAGACTTCGGGCGGCATGTAGCGCACCATCCAGCGGTAGACCGCTCCGAGCTTGCCGGACATGTCCAACACGGCAACAGAGCTCAGCAGGAGCAGGATTGCAAACGGCCACCATTGCGTTGCAAACGCGCTCAGTTTGCCCATGCGGCGATCGTAGGCATTTGCGCCGACACGTTCCCGCGACGACACACCACCGCCCTTGGCGGCTACTGCGGCAGTATGCCCAACCCGTCCCAGTCGTCTTTCCACTGGGATATGCGCTTCACCGGGATCGCGTGGTGTGTGCTGCTGTCGGTCTTCGCTCGGTGCCCTCCGTGCAGGTCCAGATACTTCTGGTGGTTCGTGAAGATGTCGTTTTCCATCCACCAGCCGGGAACGACGTAATACTCGGGGTCGGCCTTACGCAGATCAACGAAGATCCAGAATCGAGTCACGTCGCTCGGTTCCGTCTGCTTTTTACCGTGCTTGGTACTGGTCTGCCACGTGCCGGCCGTTTTCGTTTTCACCTGAATGCTGATAACCCGCTCGTGGTTGACGTCGCTGGCAAGCAAGTCGATGCCCTTCATGTTCCCCGAGAACGTCACCGCGTAGCCGCCGCGCCGATGTATCTCGGCTGCGACGAAATTTTCACCCGCATAGCCCACTTGTTGGTTAGTCAGCTTTGGTTGCTTGAACTGCACATCCGCCATGTGCCGAACACTACGACGAGGTTGCCAGCGATGAACCTAGTAAGCGCTAGCGATGCGTCTGCCCGCCGTCATGCCGACGTAATACTCAGCGCGGCGCTTGCGTGTGCGCAACTTCGCACCCGCCGAGAATCCGTAATACTCGCGGCCTGGACCAACGCGACCGAGCTTCACTGTGGTCCCCACCGACCCGCGCACGTAGCGAGGACGACGGCGGTTGATCTTCTTCCCGACGCGCTTGGCGCGCGAGCTGCCGGTGGGAGCGAACCGCCCTTTTCGGTCACGCTTGTAAGTGCGTCGTTTCGCCATGCGCTCAGTGCTTCCGCTTGCGCCGCGTGCGGCTCGCTGCGGCCTTACCGACCTTGCTCGATCCTTTCGCCCTCGCCTGACGGGCGAATTTCGCTCTTGCGGCCTTCTGGTTTTTCGTAGCCATAGTTGCCTCTCAGTCGGCCAACTTGATCGACGGCCCGTCTGGCCTGCCCACGGTCCCCCGGTTGACTTTGACGCGAGCCTCGCCGGTCGTGATGGGGTTGTAGTGGCGCGGCTGGCCTGCGTCACCGCTCAACTCGCCGGGACCAACCCGCCGAGGCTCGCCGCGCATCGCCGCGTCAAGGCCGACCGCCAGCGCATCAGGCACGACGGGCCTGGGATCGCGCTCGGCGTCAGCCATCGCTGATTCAACCCATGGCGGTAGCGCGGTCATCGGTGCGTCACGAACGTGGGGGCGGTGTAGTTGGCGTTCGTGGTGACCTGACACACCGCAGCAGCGCCACGACGACGCACGCCGGTTCCGAATCCGCGCGTGGCGAAGCTTTCAACCAGGGGCACGCCCTGCCAGTTACCCGGCATAAGCCGCAAACCCTGTTGCGAACCGTCGGGCCACTCACGGAATCCCACGACATTGCGGTCAGAATTCGGCCCGTACGTCGCTACGACGGCGATGTAACCGCTTGGCACATAATCGGATTGAATCACCAGAGCTTCGCCGTAAGAACCGAGTACGGGGATGTCGTAGATCGATCCGGCGACCGGCTCACCGATCAACTCGCCGCCGTCACCACTCAGGTAAGGCGGCTGCGACTCGCTCGGAATGAAATCCCACTTGGCCTTCGGAACATCATCGAGAGTTTCCGCGCCTTCGGGCGGGCGGCTGGGCTGATTGGCTCGCCAGCTCATTACGTGTTCTGCTTCGTCGGGGTTGCACAGCAGAAGCAACGTCGCGCCGGTCTCCTTACTGAAACCTTTGCGCGTCACCAATCGAATCAGCTGCTCGGCGTCGCCTGCATCGACCTGCTCGGTTCCCGAAGTGACGTAGTGAGTTTCTTCTGTCGGGAACTGACGACCCAGATACGGCGGGGGACCCGGCGCAACACCGTCGTAGAGGTCATAGACGGTGAACCCTTCGGGATTCTTTCGGCGAGTCTTGCCGAAGACCGCTTTGAGGATTTCGCCGGTGCAAAGCGTGGTGTCGCCGGTCAAAATGTTATCCATGATCGCGCGTACCTGACGCACGTCGGCACCGCGAAGGAACAAACGCGTCAACCGCGTTGAAATATCGTAATCGGTGAACTGGTACCCGAGCATCAACGAATCACCAGGCGCACCAGCAGCTTGCGGGACGCCGATCTCTGTGGCTTGTTCGAACAGCGCCGGGGTGATGTTCTGCGGCACGGCTTCGCCAGCGTTAGTGGTGCGGAACGCCAACAGGTCCGTGAGCTTCTTGCGGTCCTTGTTCCAAATATCAAGGACCTCAGAGAATTCGGTCCAGACGGCCATGAGGTCGGTGCCGTCGCGCAGCGTGGAAAGAACAGGCGCGATCTCGCCAGTTGTGACGATGCCATATTGGCCGTTCGGTGCCGTCATCGTTCTGCCTCAATTCGGTGCTGCCTTGCGCTCGATTCTACGCTCCGTTACGCACGAATCACGTTGGTGTAGACGGGATGTCGGGCCAATGTCGGCCAAGTCGCGCACATAGCGTAGGGCCGTTATTGTGCTATTCTGGAAACCAACAGCGGAGGTTTCTAAGCACCTCGGGGTCTGGTCGGACTCCATCAGCAGTGTTCAATCAACTGATGAAAGGTGCTCCGCATGTCTCGCACATCGCCCACGTTGCCGCGCAGCGATTCCCAACGGAGTCAGGTTGGGTCAACTACCCGGCCTGAGCGTGTTGATTCTGCTTCTGAATTGATTTCCACGAAGCAGGCGGCGAATCGTTTGAAAATCTCTCCGAACACTTTGCGCAAGTATGTTGCGCTCGGATTGATCCCCGCGCACCAGGTCGGGTTGCGATTGCTCAAGTTCGATCCGAACGACGTTGACAGGCTCGTGCGGAGAATCGACAACCGCACGGCCAGCGCATGACAACGATTCGCGGTGTCACCGACTCGCAGGCGCGAGCGAGACAGTCGCGCGCTCGTCGTGAGCTTGCGGCGATAACACGCGAAGACGCCGAACGAATCGAGAGGGTTTGCGGTGCGATTCGCGACTTACCCGGCATGAGTGACGAATTCAAAGCTCGGATCGCACACACGATCATCGACCATCCGGTTCACCTGTTTGGGAGTGAAGCGCCGTGACCGCACGCAGAATGACTTGGGAGCAATACCTTGCCGAGACGGCAGCAGACCGCGAACGCAACGCGGCGATGCGCAACCGCAAGCGCCCCACGCTCGAAGAAATCGCGGAGCGCCTGACTAACGCGCCGCGTGCAGCCGACTCCGAGGGCAATTCGCTGCCCATTGGCGGCAAACCGAGAACCACTCGGCAGGTGTGGGAGGCAGCAGAATCACTTGAGCGCCTGCTGAATTCACCAGTTGATACGAAACTGCCGCCCGAAACCGAGCGAGCGGTCTCACAAATTCTGGCATCCTGGTCGGCTGCCGAGTCTTTGGACGCACCCGAAGGCGAACCATGGGAGCCAATCGTAGCGAAAGCCGTTGCGAGCCACGATTGGTATTTCGGTAGCGCGCCTGATCGCGAGCGTATCGACGTTGGTGAGTTGCTACCGCGAGACGTTGAGGAATACGAACGCCGCTTCGCTGCGCCTGATCGGTGTCGTGGATTCGAGACCGACAATCTGCCGCAGACCCACGACGCTCACAGCCGTTACGGCGAGCTACTTGTCCCTGGCATCGAACTCGATGCGGCTGTGGTGATTTCAACGTCACGCCCAGGACACCGATGGCCGCTGCGCGGTGCGCAAACGCTGCAAGACGTGATCGACGTCGTTGAGGCCGACAAGCACTGCGATTTCGCCTACGGATGCTGCACGCGCACAAACAAGCCAACGATCTTCAACGTCTTCCCATTTGCGCACGGCGACCTCATCGTCATCGCTCACGTGTGCCGCGAATGCTGGCAACAGTGGGTCGACGAAACGGTGCCCGAACCGCCTGAGGAAACGATCTACGAGACCGACGTCGAAGAACAAGCCTAAATCGAACCAAACGGCGAAGCCCCGGTGACGAAGGGTCGAATCACCGGGGCGTAGCCCGCCACAGACGAAAGCAAGCTAGCAATGACTCTACTCGCCGCCAACGACAAAAGCGGTCGACACTTGCCGACCATCCCCGACGTTGGCGGTCTGTCGCTGGTCGATGCGGCACTGGCGTTCGCCGCTGAGGGTATCTACTTGTTGTTGGTCAAATCGGGCAAGCACCCCGGCAGCCACGCCGGGAAGGGTTGGCCCGCCAAATCGACATGCGACCCCCAGACAATCACCGCGTGGTGTGCGGCCAACCCCGATTCGGGAATCGCAATCCATACCGGGCGAAGCGGCCTAGTGGTTTTCGACCACGACGCGGACGTGATCGCCGAAGAGCTGACATGGCTCAAGACGGGAGTATTTCAGTCGACGCGCGGCGGTCGCGGTGCGCGCGGGCACTACGTGTTCGCCAGTTCCGACACGTTCACCAGCGGCGCGCTGCGCACGGCAGACGGCACCCGAGTCGGTGAAATCCGGTCCGGCAACACGGTCATCATCACCCAACCCTCACCGCATGCCAAAGCCGATGAAGGCGGCGAATACCGCTGGATCACAACGGGCGTCGTGCCAGAGCTGCCCGATGAGGCTTATGCCTACCTGACCGCCAAGGCCGGTCGCAGTGAGCGGGTCGCGCTGCAATCCAACGCCGACGCTGAAGCGTATTGGGCCGCGCACCGCGGCGAACCGCAGCCTTGGCGGCGAAGATCACTGCGCGACTCCTACGCCAAATGCGTTGCACACGGCGAACGTCACCACGACGCCATGATGAAAGTTCTTTTCTGGGCGGCGCGCGAAGTCGAAGCCGGTTTCATCGCTGCGACGGTATTCGATGACCTCTACGACGATTGGTCACAAAGCTTCGGTGAAAACGATCGCACCCCACCAGCGGGCGAATTTCCGGCGATGGTTCGCACCGCTGTCGCGCAGGCGCAAGCTTGCGACTCAGATGAGCTGCGCAACCGGGGAAACCGCGACTTCGGCACCGATCACCGCGATTATGTTGGCGTGTTCGACGGGTTGGAGTTCGTCGTGGAAACCGGGCAAAAGGCGTCGGACGATTCGAACGGGAAGCCGGTGAAACGTGGCGACGAGACTGCGACATCGGCCACGGTGTGTTTGGCCAATGTGACTCCGGCGCCGCTGCGGTGGCTGTGGAAAGCATGGCTGCCGCTGGGCAAAGTGTCGATTCTCGAAGGTGATTCCGATGTGGGTAAGTCGACGGTGACGCTGGCGTGGGCGTCGATTGTGTCGAATGGCTCCCGTTGGCCAGTAACGGTGTTCGATGGTAAATCGCTTGTTTCTCAGCACGATCCGGCAGGCGTTGTGCTAGTCGGTGTGGAAGACGCAAACGACGACACGGTAGTGCCGCGACTGATCGCAGCCGGCGCCGATCTGAGGCGGGTTCACGCGTTGAATCGACCTATCGATGACGACGGCAATCCGAAACCCTTCACGATCCCAGACGACATCGATTGGTTGCGCCGGGCCATCGTTGAAGTTGAGGCGCGTCTTGTCATTATTGATCCGATAACCGCATGCCTGCCGGAAAATGAATCGCCCTGGAAATGCTGGAGGCTCCTGACCTTGGAAACGAGGATGCAGGTATACCGAAAGAACAGTCGCCTGGGAAGCCCACGACACGCCGTTACAGTGCTGAGGAGAAGGCTGCCGCGGTGCGGATGGTCCGCACGCTGCGAGAAGAGTTGGGGACCGAGCAGGGCACGGTGGCGCGGGTCGCTCGCCAGCTCGGGTACGGCATCGAGTCGGTGCGATCTTGGGTGCGTCAGGCCGACATCGACGACGGACATGCACCTGGGGTATCTACCTCCGAGTCTCAGCGGGTCAAGGATCTCGAGCAGGAGATTCGAGAACTCAAGCGTGCCAACGAGATCCTGAAACGAGCGGCGAGTTTCTTCGGGGCGGAGCTCGACCGCCAACACAAGAAATAGTCGATTTCATCGACGCCCAACGGGGCGAGTTCGGGGTCGAGCCCATCTGCACCGTCCTGCGTAGCGCAGGTCTGCAGGTGGCCCCGAGCACCTATTACGACGTCAAAACCCGCCCCCTGTCGGCGCGAGCGCAGCGCGATGCGGTCCTGGGGCCGGCGCTGCATCAACTCTGGAAGGACAACTACTGCGTCTACGGCGCCCACAAACTCTGGAAAACCGCCCGGCGTGCTGGTCACGACGTCGGCCGCGATCAGGTGGCCCGGCTGATGCGGGCCGCAGGCATCGAAGGAGTCCGGCGCGGCAAACGTATCCGCACCACCAAACCTGATCCGACGGCGGCCCGGCATCCGGATCTGGTCAAGCGCAAGTTCACCGCGATCGCCCCGAATCAGCTCTGGGTGACCGATCTGACGTTCGTGCCGACCTGGGCCGGGGTCGCGTATGTGTGCTTCATCGTCGATGCCTACTCACGGATGATCGTGGGCTGGCGAGTAGCCTCGCATATGCGCACTTCGACGGTGCTCGATGCAATCGAAATGGCGCGGTGGTCACGCGGAAACACGCTGCCACACTTGGTATGTCACTCCGATGCCGGGTCTCAGTTCACGTCCATTCGCTATGGAGAGCGTCTGGCAGAGATCGGCGCGGTGCCCTCAATCGGAACCGTTGGCGATAGCTTCGATAACGCCCTCGCGGAGACGGTGAACGGCTACTACAAGGCCGAGTTGATCTACGGACCGGCCCGCACCGGGCCGTGGAAGACCGTCGAGGATGTCGAGCTTGCCACCCTCAGCTGGGTGTACTGGCACAACACGAGCCGACTCCACAGCTACCTCGACGACCTACCTCCGACGGAGTTCGAAGCCGCGTTCTACGATGCATCACGGACCGACCAAGCCCTGGTCGGAATCCAATAGCTCGAGCCTCCAGCAAATCCAGGGCGATTCAAAACACCAAGCACGGCATCGATTCATCGATCCGGCGCATTCTGATGTGTCTAGTCGATCTGGCTCGCGAAACCGATTCGGCAATCGTGTTGATCCGTCACTTCAACAAGGCCGCTGGGATGAGCGCCAAGCATCGCGGCGGGGGATCGGTGGCTTACAGCGCGTTGGTTCGTTCGGTGCTGTCAGCGGGAAAATTGATGGAGCCGACTGCCGACGGTGCGACGTTCGCCATCGCACGGGCCATTGGCAATCTATCCAAACCGCCGGAAACGATCACATACCGGCTCGACGACGCGCCGGAGCTTCCGAGCCTGCCCACACCCGAAGATGAGGAACTACGGGTGTCAGTGGTGAAGTGGTGCGGTACAACGGAGTTGACCGCCGATCAGCTCATCGGCGCCGATGGCGCCAAGGTCAGTGATGCACGCAAGAACGCGCCCATGCGCGATGACGCCGAATCGGCTTTACAACAAGTGCTTGCCGGTGGGCCGATGAAAATGACCGAGGCCGTCGCCGAAACGATGCGTATAGCGGGATGCTCGAAAGCAACCGCGAAATCGGCCGCGAAGAAGCTCGGAATCGTCAAAGACTCTGTATACGGCTCGAACGGAAAAATCGACCACTGGACGTGGAGGCTTCCACCCACCGTCATCCCGACAAACACAACAGGAGGATCGAAACAAAATGCCCACTGAATCGCAGTCCGCAAGGCTGCGGGCGCTCTACCGCCGAAAAGGGGTGTGACCAGTCTACAAACCAATGGCTACTGCCTCTGACAACTAGTGGTCTCTAGTGTCTTCTGGCTCTCGCTCTAGGAACTACTAGAGATCACTAGAACCTACTAGAGACCGTAGATATGTGAGGTATGCGCGCACGCGCGCATAGGCATCAACCCCCAACAGTGAGTGTATGAACCGAGATGGAACAGCGATGAATGAGACCGACGCGACCTATGAGCATCCGAACCCTTCAACACGGCCGGTCAAGTACTCGTTTGGCTGGTGGGAGGCCCGTAACAACGTCGGGCGCTGTAAGGCGCACCGAAAGAATGGCGACCGTTGCAGGCGCCCGCATGATCCCGGCGCGGTGGTGTGCGGTCATCACGGAGCACGCGCACCCGCTGTTCGCAATGCAGCACGTGTGAGGCTCGCCAACGCTGCTGACCGGATGGCGAAGGAATTGCTTCGCATGGCGACCGACGACAATGTTTCCGACTCAGTGAAGCTGGCGGCAATTCGGGATGCGCTCGACCGGGGTGGTTTGGGAGCCAAGACCGAAATCGAACTCAGCGCCAAGCCGTACGAACAGCTTTTGGACAACATGCCAAAGTTGCAAGGCGGCAGCCGCGCCGAGTGGCGTCGCGCCCACGGCATCGCAGACGATTCCGATAAAACCCCACCCGCCCTGGCGGCTGCCAACACTGACGAGCCGGTCGACGTCGAGATCGTCTCTGAGAGCGATCAACAGAGCGACGCCCACCCGCTGACACCAGAGGATGACGATTGGCAGCCAGACGAAGCCACCGGGCCAGGAATCGACGGCTACGACGATCAGCCCCCGCATGATCCCGGCGCGGTGGTGTGCGGTCATCACGGAGCACGCGCACCCGCTGTTCGCAATGCAGCACGTGTGAGGCTCGCCAACGCTGCTGACCGGATGGCGAAGGAATTGCTTCGCATGGCGACCGACGACAATGTTTCCGACTCAGTGAAGCTGGCGGCAATTCGGGATGCGCTCGACCGGGGTGGTTTGGGAGCCAAGACCGAAATCGAACTCAGCGCCAAGCCGTACGAACAGCTTTTGGACAACATGCCAAAGTTGCAAGGCGGCAGCCGCGCCGAGTGGCGTCGCGCCCACGGCATCGCAGACGATTCCGATAAAACCCCACCCGCCCTGGCGGCTGCCAACACTGACGAGCCGGTCGACGTCGAGATCGTCTCTGAGAGCGATCAACAGAGCGACGCCCACCCGCTGACACCAGAGGATGACGATTGGCAGCCAGACGAAGCCACCGGGCCAGGAATCGACGGCTACGACGATCAGCCGAACCCGTTCGGCGAGAGCGACCCACCGCCTGACGGCTTGCTTCCGCTCGATGAGGCGGTGATCCGTGCCGCTCGCATAAATAACCTGGGCACCGCTGGGCATGCGAGACTGCACCGATCGCAGCGGGCGTTGCCACGTGGTCTCTCCGGTCGGTAACCCGGCAGGGTCAAAAACTGCCGGGAATCGCCTGTTTTTGCAGGTCAGGGACTTCTGACACGGATATACAACAATACCTCAGCGATCACCCAAACTTGGCTGCACCGAATAAGGCTGTGTAGCAACGTCTTTCATTGCACCGGGTAAAGCGTGGCCCATTGCTCGATTGTCGGTTGCAGCGAGTCCGGATAGAGAAGCGGCCTGTCGGTTTCGGCGTGCCAGTTCTGCGCCTGCGCCTCAAACAGCGCCACGGCGCACTCAGCCATGGAAACCGCGACGTTGACGCCCTCCACGATCATGCGAGACAAGTCAACTTCGCCGTTCGGCATGTAGTCCAGCGGCCACTTGAGACCGTGAACAATGGCCGAACTCACGTTATAGAACGACGCCGCAACGTATTCGAACCCGAAGGCCCCTCGACCGTAGGGGCCTGAGTCATGAATCGGCGGGTGCTGGTCAAGCCAACGGGCGGCCGCTGCAACAACATTGCTCTTACCCAGCACCTTGGCTGTCGGAGTCTCCTGCTTGCCTCTTTCCAACATCGCCACGCGCTCATCGAACAGCCGAATGTGTTCGAGCAACTTCTGGTACTCCACCGGTTGATTCCTGCCGGGCCCGAGTTCATGCCACTTACGCGCCGCGCTCTGATACTTCCTTTGCTCGTCGAGCTCCGACGCGGTGAAGCGCACGCTGAGGCTTCGTCTTATCTCCCGGTCAGTGCTCATCACCAGCCATATGGTGGTCGCTGCCGATTCGGTTGCCATGCGGCTCAGCGTCAGCAGAGACGATGCGTGACTATCACCGGAGCCCTTCTTGTCTTCGGAATCGATTCTGCCAGCGATTAATTCGCCAATCGCGGTGATGCCGTCAGTTGCGTTCATGATCGGGAATACCGCTGTCCCGCTCACCATGTCGCCCGCGTAGTCGGTCATGAAACCCGCGTCATCAAGGGCCAGACTGCCACCGGAATCGACCAGATATCGCTTGACACCCATCCCCCACGGTCGCAGCTCTGCGCCGCGTTTCGCTTTCGCTTCGGTGCGATTGACTATCTCCAAGGTCTGGGCTCGATTCATCAGAGCTGCTAGAAATTCCATCGGGTCGGGTTGGTTCATCAGGCCGACCCACTCCCCACAGTGGCCGCAGAAAGGGTTTCCGCTCTCAGTGCCGACAGAGCGTCGGCAACCGCAATGTCACGCCCCGACACCTGCTGTTGATAGATCAGGCTGGCCTTGTGCGTCGTGTGTCGCAACCGAGCCATTGTCTCGACCAGGTTGCCGACCTGAGCCGTCATCGTGCCTGCGAAGTGTCGCAGATCGTGCACGCGCATATCTTCGCGGCCAGTCGCAACTAGCGCCGGTTCGAATACGTCTTTGGCAGACACGCGATCATTGACATGGCAGCCACCGCGCGCCGGAGTAAAGAGCAACGAATCCCCGCTCTTATCAACATATTTCGCCAAGTGCTCTTTAATGTCGGCTCGAATATGTGGAGGAATCACCACCTTGGCAGGCTTGCCGTCTTTGGGCGTGTCGATTCGGCACCATTGCCCATCATCGCCGCGTCGATGTGTCACAGCACGCGCTACCGTGACCACCGAGCAGTCGGCATCGAAATCCTTGCGGCGCAATTCGGACACTTCGCCATACCGCAGGCCGCACCAGGCCGAAAGCAATACCAGCGCACGGAAGCGGGCATTTTTGGTGTCGCTGCCGAGCCTGTCGGCGATGGCCTCAAGTTCGGGAATCGTGGGCACGACGGCCTGGCGCTTCGTTTTCGGATTCATCGCCCGTTCGATCATGCACGGATTGCGCTCGATCAACCCGTCACGCACGGCGGTATTGCAGACCATGTTCAGAAGCGCGTAGGCGTGCGCGTTGCGCGTCGGGTGGGTGCTGCCAAGGCCAGAAAACCACGAACGCACCAAAGCGGGCATGAGATCCCGAACGGCGTATCGGCCAAGCTTGGGTTCGATGGAATTGGTCAACGACGCTTCGTAGCCGATTCGCGTTCGGGCTTTGAGGTTGCGTTCACCGATGACCGTCTTGGCGTATTGCGCGACCGTGAGCGCTACCGCTTTGGTTTCCTCGCTGATTACTTCTGGCGGTTTCCACGACGCCAGCCCTTCGTCGCTGGCCGCGCAGCGGTCGATCCGGTCCTTTTCTATGTTGAGCCAACGTTCGGCCATCATTTTCGATTCGAAGGTCACCGGGGCGAAGTGCCGCCGCAGACCGGGACCGACGTACGACGCCTGATAGCGCGCTGATTTCGTCGGCTGCTTGCGGATTGATCCCCACTCGCGCGGGTTTTTCTTACCGGCCATTACCAGCCCATCCCCTCTGCAATCGCAAGGCAAATCCGTTTGAATCCTGCGGCCCATCAAGTTGGCCAGCATGTTTGCGACTACCCAACGATGGTTCAACGATGCCGACCATTCTACCCCGCGCCTGATGCGCGAAGTGAGCGAACATCGAGACCGTTAAATCCGTTGGGCTGCAACGTTATCGCAGGTCATGGGGCATATTTGCTAGAAACCGGGCGGCACTTTCGAATCCTGCCGGGGGCACCATGTAGATGCAGGTATCCGGGTGAGCCGGGCTATATCCGGGCTATAGCAAGTGGTCCTCTCGTCGGACGGTCGCCCTACTCTGGTCGTTACGATGACCGGCGTCCTAGACCTATCCGATTCCCGCGCTCGCATCACTGAGGCCAAGGGCCAGTGCGGCGAGTTGATGAACGTGTTCATGGGTTGGATGGAGAACGGCGGCATCGGCGTCCGGACTGTTCGCCACCCGCAGTTCGCGATGTACCTCTGGGAAGTCGCAGTCACCTCCGAACCTGCGAGGAACCTCCCCCTGATGGCCGGGCAGATCGTCAACAACGTCCGGTCCGCGCTCGAATACGTTGCCTTTCAGTGCTATCTGGCTGCAGGGGGCACCCCTGACGGCAAGCAGGCAGAGAGGGTGGCGTTCCCCATCGTCAACACTGCCGACCCCTGGGACTCGGTGGTCGAGAAGAAGGTGCCCGGCGTCTGGCCGGAGGCCGCCGATCTCATGAAGGCCGCGCAGCCTTTCTCCCAGACGGGCGAGAATGTCAACGCTCTCCCGACATTGCGAGGTCTGGGCGGCACCGACAAGCACCGCAACCTAGTCCTGTGTGCGGCTGCGGCGTTTTCGGCCAACGCCGTCTGGCCCTCGGGCACGGGCATCGGCGTTGACATCTGGCTAGATCGAGCACCTGGCGACATCGACAAAGGGCCAGTCGTCACGATCAAACCCGGTACATCAGTCAAGGTGGCGCGAGTGTCCGTCTACCCCGACGGAGTGCCGCACGACGACGCCGTGATGCTCTGGTCGTCAGGTATCAATTTCGAGCAGCCAGCTCCGCCCAATGTGGACTTCTCCTTCCGAGCCAATAACGGTTCCGAGATCAGCTTGTTCGCCGTGGGCGATCTGATCGACCACGTGGCGGCGATCGTTGAGACCTTCGCCGACCTGCAGGGGCCAGCTGCGCCCGGCTAGGCGAGCGGGAATATCTCGGGAGCAGGAGAGTGCAGGCCCTGAGCGCACAACGCGACATCTGGCTTGTCGGCATAGGCCTCCGACATCTTCACCACACACCCAGGAGGAGCGACGTACTCGCCCTGCGGACTGCGATCAGAGCATCGGAGGCGGACCTGGGTGCGGCGTCGGAACAGCTTGCCAGTCGGTAGCCGGTCGCGCTGCGCCTCGCTGGCGAAGATCATGCGCTCGCGGCCCTGCTCAACGGCATCTCGCACGATTCCGACGAGTTCGCCGGTGGCCTCGCGGATAACAGCCTTTTCGCCGACATCGTTTCTGCTCAGTGCTACCACGCGACGCGGGCTCACGGGCCAAACGATGTACGCGGCGTCCATGATTCCCGGTCGCTCATTCCGCACGAAGGGAATTAGCACCGGCGCGTCGCACGTCATAAACCGCGCCTTCGGATCGTCCCAGACCTCGATCTGCCGTTTGATGAGGACGTCGGCGCCACCCCACATAGCCCTGAACAGCATCTCGGTATGGATGCCAGCTGCCTGATGCGGGTTCTGATCGTCGTCGGCGATCGACCGGAACTCGGGGCTTTGAGCCGCCATCCACACGCTGTACTGGGTTTGAACGCGCCTCTGCTGAAGAGTCCGCATCCGCTGCACCGCCATTGTGATGCCCAGGCCCAAGAGGTCATCGAAATTCAGGGTTTCCGGGTCTTCGAGGTCATCAAATAGCCGCTGAACTCGCCCAAGTTCCGCATCTACGACACCGAACAGCTTCTCGACTCGATTGTGCGGCGCGCCATCCGGTCCGATCACCCTGTAGAAGTTCTCGTTCACGCAGACATCCCTGGTGCCGAGCGGCTTGACCAATCCCGTCACCGTGTCGAGCGTCCACACCCGCCGACCGTCGAAAGACCATTTGCGCAGGTACGCCTGAGGGACGTAGTGGTGTCGACGGCTCTCCGTGTCAGGCACCCGCTGCTGGGCCAAGAGTCTGTCCATGTAGGCGCGGGCGGCATCGGTCAGGTAGCGTCCACCGCCCGTGTGCGGAACCTGCCCCCACGGATTTCGGACGACCTTCGTCACCCGCCACCCGCTGATGTCGCCCAACTCTTCCTGGATGGTCATTCGCTAATGGTCTATCCCGTCATTAGGTTGCCGCCCGCGCCGCTGAGCGCGCCGATGGCCACCTGTTGGAGTGCGCCGGTGAGCCACAGCCCGATCTTCTTGGCGCGGCTGCGTTCCTCCTCGGGGCGCGACTCGTCGGCGGCAACGGCCTCGAACGCCTCGATCAACCTCTGTAACTGCATCTCAGGTGACGGCCATTGCCCCGCGACCCGCAACGCCTCGCCGGTCGGCTCGCCAACGAAGACGATCTCACCCCCGAAGCTGCCGGTCGCCTCCTCGAAGTACGGCTCGCGGTAGAGCGCCCGTAGGGCGCGCTGCACGGTCTCCTTATCGAACCCGGTGGCTTTCTCGATCGCGCTTGCGCGCAGGCGTCGACCACTCTCCTCGTACAATTCGACCGCTGCCTTAAGGACGGGAAGGTCTCGCGACTCCCAGGTTTCTGCCATGAGCGCGAGTATGTCCGAGACCCCCGACAACGACGGGCGAGTCAGCTACCCGCCGACGCGGCGGCGCAGGTACTCGGGAATCGACGTGATCGACTGGTTGCGCATCCGCCGCTCGGTGTCGAGCGGTGACGAGAAGCCCCACTGCTGACCGATCGAGTGGACCAACACGTCGTGGGCCACGACGAGTGCGGCGAGGCTGTCGGGCTGGTGCTGTCCGGCCTGCCATGTGACCGCCGACTGTTCGAGGTCGGGCAGGTGTCCCGCGATGCGGGTGGTGCCGGTCTCCAAGCCCTGCAGCAGCGCCGCCGACCGTGCCAGTGCATCGCCGCCGCCGCGCCCGCTGCCCTTGGGAGGCCAGGTGGTGACCCTGATCGGGTGCGGCGTCGCGGTCCGGCGAATGGCGTCCTTCACCACGCGCTGGTAGGTCTCGCGGGCGGCAAAGCCTTCAACGGCGATCTCCGACGCCCCGACGTCGACCGCCAAATCGACAGCGGCCCTGGCCCATTGATCACTCGTCATCGGCGCGGAGACGTCGGCGATCACCGCCACCACGCCCTCGCGGGTCAGCGACGCCGCTACGATGCCACAGGCGTCACCGGAGCCGGAGTCAGCCGGGTCGACGCCGACGACGGTCTTGGTCGGGGCGGTCGGCGCTGCGGGCAGCCGCCACTGATCGAGCCAGTCGCGCTTGATCAATCCGCCCTCGGGCGCGGCGGGCACCCCCTGATACAGGGAGTACCACGCCCGCTCGCCGACGCTGCGCCGAATCGCCGCGAACTCTGCAGCGGTGTACCCGAGCGCCGAGGTCATCACCACGCCGGGAGCGCGGCCCAGTGCGTCGGGAATACCCGCCTCCGCGACGGCGGGAATGTTCACATGCGTCCAGACGTCGGGTTCGTCGCGCAGCAGAGTGCCCGCGAGATCATCGGGATGCCACCGGGTCATCACAAGCACCACGGAGCCACCGGGATGCACGCGAGACATCAAGGTAGACCGGAATTCGTTGATCACCCGGCGACGGTGGGCGGCGGAGTCGGCCTCGGAGGCGTCCTTCACCGGGTCATCCACCAGCAGGAGGTCTGCACCGAACCCTGTTGCACCGGAGTTGATGCCGCCTGCCAGCAAGCCTCCGGCGTGCCCGTCGACACGCCAGCGACCGACCGCCGTCTTGTCCGCCGACAGCCGGTAACCGAGCAGGTCGGCGTGCTCGGCGATCATCGCCCGCGCTTCGCGGCTGTGATCCTGGGCCAGTTCGTCGCTGTAGGACGCGAGGATGATCTGAGCATTCGGGTTGTGCCGCAGCGCGTCGACCACGCCCACCCTCGACACCAGCACGCTCTTGCCGGTGCGCGGCGGGGTGGTGATTACATAGCGCCGCCCCGGCTGGCCGATCGCGTCGCTGATGACGTCGGAGATCAACTCGATGGCGGGGGTGATGCGGTAGTTGCGCACGATGCGCCGTGCCAGTTCAGCAGGGCTGCTGGGCTTTTGCCGGCCTCGACTGGCCCTCTGAACGCGGACGGCGGCGAGCCGGGTCTGGTCAGCGGTCGCGGCGGTCATGCGGCGGTCCTCCGTTGCTTGGGGTCGAGACCGGCGTGCTCGGCGGTCCAGAGATCGGCGCGCACCCACGGGTGCCCGCAGCGGTCGCAGCGGTACTCACAGATCAGCCGCCGACCGCCATGCCACGTCACCGACGTCGGCTCCGTGAGCGCGGCCAGCCGAACCCGGCTGTTGGCCTGGTCGCCGAGCGGGTTGCAGTGCGGGCAGTAGTCGGGCAGGAAGTCAATGCAGCGGCTGCCCGGCTGGCGTTCGATGGTGGTCACGGTCGTCTCCTCGGTGGTGTCATTGGTCGGTCGATCGAGTGGCCAGGTCACCACGCCGCCGAGGCTCGGCGCGGTGATCGGTTGGAGTCAGGCGGCGATCGGCGGCACGCGTCGCAATCCGGCACGCAGGCTGGCGAGTTGACTGCTGCCGGGTCCACCGCTGTCGGTGATGCCCAACGCCTTGCACACGTCGTCGTGGGTCGCCTCGCCGTCGACATGGATCTTCTTGGCGAGGTTGATCACGGCGGGCCAGGCGCGTTCCAGCAGGGGCGGCACCGTCCGCCGCGCCTCCGCCGAGGTGTTGCCGTAGCTGTACACGTCCGCCGACGCGGCAGCCGCACAGATCGCCCGGTGGTCGCCATGGCCGCTGCCCCGTATCAGGGCGAACAGCGTGCGCTGGGTGGGATGACGACCGTCGAGCCACCGCGCCTCGCCAAACGGTCCCGCATAGGCGATCGCAGGCGAACTGCTGGCCGGTACCTCCTCGAACGTCGTCAACCCATCGACGCCCCACACCCGGCTGTTGGTTAGCACCGCCGACCGGATACGGCCACCGAGCAGAGCCCCGGCGACGGCGTGAGAACTCTCGTGCACGGCGATGCGCAGGCCCATCTGTTCGCGTGCGGTGAGGTCCGCCCATCTCAGCGGGCGGCGGGACTTAGTCATCTGATGGCCTTCCTTCACATTGCTTCCCATTACTTCTCATCTCTTTGGCGGGACGTCGGGGCGATCGGCACATAGCTCAGATCACCGCCCCGACGCCCACCTTCGAGACGCGAGGAGAGTCGTTGTGGTTTAACCGCTTCGAGAGCAGTCGTTCGCGGGCTTTGCGGTCGCGGGCGTCGGCACGCGCTGCAGCCGCTTCCAGGTGGCGGTCGATGCACGCCGAGCAGGTGTAACCCCAGACGTCACCCTTGTACAGCCAGCACGGCCCGTTGCAGGACCGGCAACGCGGGCTGTAATAGTCGGTCATCAGAAGTCCTGTCTCTCTGACGGATTGGTGTCTCAAACCTCGACACCTAGCGCGGCGAGTTCGTCGCGAGGATCGGACTTGGCGCTTGGTGCGGCCGTCTGCTTCTCGGCGGCAGCATTGAGCGCACGCTCCAGCGACAGCGCGGCCCGGTCGACGGTCTCGCGCAGCAGCCGGTCCAGCCGGTCGGAGCGCGACGGCTGACCGCCCAGCGGAGGAGCGCCGGGTGGAAAGGCCTTGGCCAGCAGGTCGCTCAGCGCCGCGTCGACCGGCTCGACCATCTCGATGAGCGCCGCCGCCCAGCTGCCATCGGCGATCATCTCGTCAGTGATCTCCGGCAGGGCCGGGCGCGGGGCGAGGTCGATCAACGTCGTCATCGCGTACCGACGCTTGCCCTCGTCATGGGCAAGATGCGCGGTGCGGCGGCGAGCATCGCGCTCCGCCACCCAGCCGGTCGCCGTGCCCGCCGCCTCATGCGCCGCGTCGGCGTAGGCCAGCACCTGCCGCCGCAGCTGCAGCGGCATGGACTGGGCGGCGGCGCGGGCGGCGAAAGGCGCGGCGACCTCGGCGATCTCGCGGCGTAGCGACCAGTCGCCATCGTTCACGGTCGGCATGTGGGCACGGCGACGGCGGCGAATATCGGCCTGCTTCATGGCGAGTCGTCCTCTCGACGGGCGATGCGGCTTGGGAGTAGTGGGCGGCGTCATCCGACTGGGCCGGATCGGCGTCGGTGTCTTGGGGGTCGACAAGGGCTTGCCGCGCATCGCGATCATGCGGGCACCGCCGTGCGGAGTCGGGCAGCGAGCGCGTCGGCGTGCGCAGGGTTGAGCGCGTCGACCTCGGCGTCGATCACCCGGCGGCACCGCCAATAGCTCAGCGCCGCACGGCAAGCGGTCACGGCGGGGTCATCGTTGCCGCGACCGCGAGCGAGGTACGCGGCCAGCCGCCCCGACCACTGCGCCGGGGTCAGCGCGGTCGGATCGGCGAGAACGATCGTGCTCTGCATAGCACCGACAATAGAGGGCAGCGGTGCAGCGACGCAGGAGGCCAAGGTGGCGAAATCTGTTGCAGGATAGCCAGATAACCCGTCACTGTCGGGTAAGTACTGACGAATCAGGGCACGTACTTGAACTGATCAGGTCATCTGGTCACGTGTTGGCGTGCTGAACGTCGGTGATGAGGTGAACCAGCGTCAGTGACGCAATCCTCCATGCACCCGCTTGGCGCACCCAGCGTTCGTAGTAGTGCCCGTAGCCGGTGACCGACGTGCCGTTGTCGAACACGGCCCGGTCTTGCACTGCCCAAATCACCCGCGCCTCTTCTCCGTTGAGGTCGATCTCGGGTGTGTGGACTTGGTGAGCGGTCCTTGCGCCCGCGACCAGGGATCGCAGCATCGTCAGCGTTTCGTCGCGTCCGAGGGTCATGTGAGGCTCGGATTCACTGTCACTCATGCCAAATTCGATGCCTTCGGTCATCAGCGCGGCTAACGCGGCCCAATCCAGGGTGTCGAGAGCGCGGCAGTACTTGGCCTTCGCTTGGGACAGTTCGCAATACGCGATGATCTCTGCCTGATCGGTCATGAGACCACCAATTCCAGGCGTTCGAGTCGGCGGACCAGGATGCTAGGCAGCCATTGCCCTACGTCGGCGGCGCGAATCCACTCGGTCTGCTCAAGCAGCATCCGCAATACGATCTGAGCCTCCAGGCGTGCCAGTGCGGCCCCGACGCAGAAGTGTGCACCCTTGCCGAAGGTGATGTGCCCTTTTGCGCCGCTGCGGTCGAGCCGAAACTCGTTGGGTCTGTCGAACTGCTGGGGGTCGCGGTTTGCGGCTCCCCACATCAACAGCAGGCGGGAATCGGCGGGCACATCGACCCCGGCCAGCGTGGTGTCTCTGACTACGTGGCGGTAGTGACCGCGAAACGGCGACTCATAGCGCAACGTCTCCTCGATGAACGCACCCAGCAGTTCGGGATGGGCACGGACCTGTTCTTGAATGTCGCTATGGCTCACCAGAATCCACGCGGCACTACCCAGCAAGGAGGCAGTGGATTCGCCTGCTGCGCTGAACAATGTGAGCATGATCGCCATCGCTGGGAGTTGCTCCAACTCACCGGATGCGTAGCGGGCAGCAAGGTCGCCAATGAGTCCCGGGCCAGGACTTTCACTGGCCTTCGCGAAGTGCTCCATCACGTACCCGGACAGCTCCATTGCAGCCATGCCTGCGGCTTCGAGTTGGGCCGGGTTCACGACGCCGTCGAGCAGGGTGGTGGTGGCGTAGCCCAGTCGGATCAGCTTGTCGACATCTTCGTCTGGTAACCCCAGCAAGCGGGCGACCACCATCATCGGGAGCCGATTGGCCATGGCGCTCATCCATTCGATCTGCCCGTCGGCCAACCCCTCCGACCAAAGCCGCCGAGCAGTGTCTTGAGCAAACTCTTCGATGACATTTACTCGCCTGGCGGACAGGTGGGGCAACAGCAGCTTGCGATGCGCGTCGTGCACCGGGTCGTCCGCTGTGGCCAGCGCGTTCTGAGGCCCACCAAGAGGCCCCATGTCGAACGGGGTAACGGTCCCATCGTCGTGATACACCATCGTCGCGGTCAGGTTCGACGAGAAGTCCTCGACGCGGTTGACGACCTCCATCACGGCGTCCCAGCCGCACACGGCGTAGAAGACGGAGTCACCGATGCGGTGCACCGGTGCTTGGTGGCGCATCCGGTCATAGAGCGGGTAGGGGTCCTGTAGGGCGTCGGTTCCGAAGAAGTCTTTCGCGTCCGCCAAGAGGGTCATGCGCTCAGGGTTGAACGCGGTGTACACCTGCGTCAACGGTGCACGGCGAACGTGAAAACCCATCTCAGTAAGTGTTGCGAGGCGCTTTCTCAGTCCGGTGAGCCGACCAGCGCCTTCGCTGAGAAATCGGCCACCATTCTTCTCACAGTGATAAAACGACTTCATGGGTTCGCGGCGAGGGGACAACTGACCGATGGCGACTGACGACTGGCTGGTTGGGCGCGACCGCCACAGCGAGGCTGCCGAACGGATTTACGCGGCCGCCGCCGACCTGATGTCGCGTCAGGGCTACGACGCATTCAGCATCGACACCTTGGCCGCCACAGTTCACTGTTCACCAGCGACCATCTACCGCCACACCGGAGGTAAGGCAGCAATCCGCGACGCCGTTCTAGGCCGGCAAGCCGAACGCATCCTCGACTCGGTTCGCGAAGCCATCGCTGGGCTGACCGGATCAGAGCGCATCGTCACCGCCACCACAGTCGCGTTGCGACGCCTGCGAGCCGATCCGCTCGCACAGATCATGCGCTCGATGGCCACAGTCCCCGCCGACGAATGGCTCAGCGACTCACCCATGGTCACCCGCTTCGCCAACGAAATGGTCGGGCTAAGCACGCCCGATCCCCTTGCCGCACAATGGTTGATCCGAGCATTCCTAGCCCTGTGGTACTGGCCCCTCCAAGACGCCGATGCCGAGCATGAGATGGTGCGTCGATTCCTCGGACCGCCTTACGCAGCCGACGGGAACTCGGTAGCTCAGCCACCCTCATAGCTAGTCGGGTTACACCGCCGCTCGCTTATGGATGCGGGCAACAGTGTTCGGGAACCACTTCGAGCCGCCCTGGCCGGTCGGTGTGCCGTCGGTGTTGAGCCCGTCAGCGATAGCGGCCCACGTTGCGCCTGCAGCACGCTCGGAGGCGATACGGGCCACCACCGAGGGCGGCACGGTCGTCGGGCGACCGAGGCGAACGCCCTGCGCCTTGCGGACCGCCAACGCGGCCTTAGTCCGGTCGCTGATCAGACCGCGTTCCAACTCCGCGACGCTGCCCATGATCTGGGTCGTGAACCGGCCCGCCGCCGTGCTCGTGTCGACCGTGCCATCGACTGCGACGACTACACCGCCCGCACGCTCAGTCCGGTCGAGGACGTCGAGCAGGGTCGGCAGACTCCGTGCGAGCCGATCGGACTTGGCGACCATCAGCACCGCCGCCGTGGCCGACTGCACCTCGCCCAGCGCGGCGGTCAGGCCGGGCCGGGCGTCGAGCGCCTTGCCGCCGCTGATGCCCTCATCGGCGTGCCAGGCCACCACCGTCCAGCCCCGGCGCTCGCACTCGGCGGCGATGGCGGCGCGCTGTGCGTCGAGGCCCGCACCACTGGCGGCTTGCTCCTCGGTGGACACGCGAATGTAGGCGGCGACGGTGCCAGCGGGCGCAGACTGAGTGCGGCGGCGGCGGGTGCGAGGCGCAGTCATACCCCGATTTTATAACGCAATCGACCGTTTGGGTTAAACGATTGGCGCGTCTCCAGCCAGCGCGTCGAGTGCAGCCACCGCGCCCTCAAGCCGGTTGCGCTCGGTCGCGCTGGCGTCCAACTCGCCCCGCTCGATCGCGGCGAGGATCAGTCGCAATTGCCCTGCCGTGGCGGCAATGTCGGCACGCTTCACGGTCGGCGACTACTTCCGGCGTCCCACCCCGCCAGCGGGTCGTACCCGTCGGTGGGGCGCTTCGGTGCAGGAGTCGGCGCAGCCTCGGTCTCGGCGGAGCGGGCTGCAGTCGCGAGCGCCGCGAGGACGGCGAGCGCCCCGGCCACGCCGCCCGCCGGAGTGGCTTCAGGTTCGTCGGTCGATTCCGGCTGGCTCTCGTCAACGCTCGCAGCCGATTTCGCCGGCAACAGGTCGAGGGGTGGGGCGGGTGCCTCCGACGCTTCTCCGGTGCGGCGGCGCATCACCGCTGTCCACTCGCTGAGTTCGTCGGCGCTCAGCGCCCCGAGCGCGATCGCCTGCCGGGCGACGTCGGCGTGCAGGGTCCACAGGGCATCGCCTTCACCGACGACGGTGCCGAACAACTCCCGGCACTCGGCGACGGCGGTGGTCTGCAGATCGGTCGGCGACAGCTTGCCGTCGGCGGCGTCGCTGGCGATCGACATCGCGGCGGTGATGACGTCGGACGTCGTGGCGGTGGTCATGCGATCACTTCTCCCTCGATGATGTTGGCGGGCAACTGTTGTTGCCGTTCGGCGGCGAGCGCAAGCAACCGGCGCTCGGTGTCGGCGATGATCTCCTGCGGCGACGTCCACACGGTGACGTCGACCTGCTGAGTGGTCGGCGCGTAAGCGCCAGCGAGCCTGGCCCATTGGTCGATGTTGCGGTGCACCTCGCGGGTCAGGGTCACCAGCGTCTGATCGTCGCCGCGCTGAGTGGCCGAGGCGACGCGGCCCAACAGGATCGAGCGGGTGATGCGCAGCGTCTCCGACGCGGACCGGCGCACCTCCTCGGCGCTCTCGGCGGGTTCGGTGGACGTGTAGCGCGCCACAGCCGTTCGCGCCGCTCCACGGGACTGGAAGCCCTCGGCGTCGGCGATCTCCTGCCAGGTGCGCCCGAGTGCCCGCAGCCGGTGGGCGCGCTCGGCGCGGCGTCGGCTGTCCTCTCGGGTCATGGTCGGTCCAGGCATGTTCCCATTCTGTTCTCGCACCGTGCAGACGTCGGGGAGCCGCCGCCTCCCTCGCGGTGCGCTGTGGGTCCGTGACGCCGCCACCCGCCGCCTCTCACCCGCCTCCCATCCATCCCTCTGAACCGACCGCGCCCACGGACCGGCCAACCGCGCCGGTCCCATAAGGACCGGGCGCGCTCGGCGCGGTTCCAGTCGGCGAACCGGCGCACTTCGGCGCATTTTTCACCAAAAATATGCTCTGAACTGCGGTTATTAGTGCGCGGGTTCCGGACTGGCGCGCTCCGGGCGGTTCGGCGCGCTTAACCCCGACGAGGGCGGGATACTGGTCGTTCCCGCAGGTCAGAGGGCGTTTCGGAGCGCGCCGGTCGCGTCGGCGCGGTTCGCCGCCGACCTGGGCTTTTCACGGACCTCGCCGGGTGTTGATCGGCGCGGTTCACCTGGGCTTTTGCGGAGCCGAGTCGAACCGCGCCGGACCGCGCCGCGCATCAATCGGCGCGCTCGGCAGCGATCGTGAAGGCGTCGCCAGGCCGGTCGGCGGCGTGCCACGCGGGCCGCTCGGCGCTGCCGCGATTGACGATGTAGCCGAGGCCGTCGAGCCGATCGAGCGCCCGCCGCAGGCGGCTCCGCGACAGCTTGCGGGTCTCGGTCGGGAGTTCTTCGAGACCCCGCAGCGACTTGCCGGGGTGGTCGCTGATGAGCTTCCAGGCGGTGTCGTCGTCGCTGCGATCCGCCGCCCTGGCGCGGTCGGCCTTCGGAGTGCTGGCGCTGAGTGTCAGCCGGTTGTCGTCACCACGGTTTAGCAGCGCCGGAGGCACGTCGACATCAAGGCGCCCGGTCGCCGAGAACAGCCGGGGCGTGTCGGCGGCGGGCGGGCCGTCGAGCCAGATGGTCGCCAGGGTGTCGACGCCACCCTCGATCGAGCTATGGCCGCGAGCGCCTTTGGTGGGGTCCTTGCCGAGGTGGTGCACGATGACCAGCCCGGCGGCACCGCACTGGACCGCGAGCGCCTTGATGCCGTCGATGATGTCGGACACCTGCGCCGAACTCTCGTCCACCTGAGCCGCCGCGAGCACGGTGTAGAGGCAGTCCACGACGATCAACGCGCCCGGCGCGATCAAGTTCTGCCAGCGCGCCCGAGTGGCGTCGTCGCGCAAGTCCAGCAGGCGGCTGCGACCCCGCAGCGGGTGCAGGTCGATGCGGTCGAGGTCATCGACGGGCACCCCGACTTTCGTGTACTCATGGTGCAGCATCGCCGGGGTCATCTCGGTGTCCAGCAACGCCACTCGCGCCCCGGCGGGCAGGTGGGTGGCGAACCGACCCAGGAACTCGTCGCCGCTTAGCATCGAGCGCACCATCTCGACCACGGTGGTGGTCTTGCCGGCCTTCCGCTCGGCGAACAGGCCCAGGCTCCCGTCCATCGGTATCAGCCCGTCGATCAGCCAGGCCGTGTCGGGAGGGGTGTATGTCGCGAGGTTGATCCGACCGGGAATCTCCACGGCGGCAACCAGCTTCGCGGCCTCGGTGGCGCGGGCCTGCTCAGTGGCGCGTAGTCGATCTTCCGCGTCCCAGGCGCGCACGACGCGAGCCGACTCACCGAGCGACGTGGTTGTCGCGGCGGGCAGCGTGACGATGTCCTCGGGCGGTGCTCCCCGGTCGTACAGCTGCGCCGTGGTGAGCGACAGCGGGCGCTGCTTACGGTCGCCGATGAGCGCGGCGTAGGTGTTCTCCGCACGCGCCGCCTCAACCACCGCCGCCGCCCACTGCACACCCTCGGCCGCGAGCGCGTCGATCGTCGTCAGCGCGATCTTGCGGTCGGGGTCCAGCCCCTTGATCGCGGCCTTGAGCCCGGCGGCGGTGGCGACTGTGGCGGGCGTCTCCGGCTCCCACTCCCACCCCAGCGCCGCGTCCAGTCCGGCGTACCACTGCGACACCTCGGCCACCGAGGGCTTGTGGTCACGGTCGATCAGCCCGGTCGCCCTGGCGTGAGCCAGGGTGACGCTGCCCAGCTGCGCGACCGTCTCGTAACCCCGTGTGCCCCTGGCCAGCTTGCCCCTCGCCACACCATGCTCAGCGGCATAGAGACCGCCCACGGTCGTCGCGGCCTCGGGTGAACCGGGCACGAAGTTGGCGGGCCGATCGGGGTACGGGCTGTGGTCGCCGGGCGGACGCTCGTTGACCCTGCGTGGGCGCTTACCGAAGTCGGCGGGGAGGTCAGCCGGAACGACGTGCCCGTTGCCGTTGTGACCGTTGGCCTCTGGTGATCCGGCACCGCTGCGCGGATCGTTGCTAAACTCCATGTTGTCCCTCTCGTTGGACATCGGGCCGTACCTCTCGTTGGACATCGTGCGGGGTGACTCTGCGGTAGAGTCGTCGTTGGTGGTGATGCCGCCCGGCACATGCGTCGAGGCCAAACGGACGCGCTGGGCGGCATCGCTGTTTCTCACTCCTGTTGCGGCACTGGCGCTCCCGGCTCAATCGTGTGTGCGGCGATGTAGTCGGTGAGGTCACCGGCCCGGTACAGCACGCGCCGCCCGTCGCGCACATAGCGCGGGCCGCGACCGCGCCACCTCTCCTGCGCCAGGGCGTTCTCGGTGGTGCACCGCAGCGCGGCGACGTCACGCGGCAGCAGCAGCGCGTCGGGGTTGTCGAGGGTGACGGTCATCGGTGGGTCTCCTCTCTACCGATGTGGTTGTGTCTCTGGACGTTACGAGGCGACCGTGCACACACCCGCCGAGCCGGGGCGGAGTTCCCCGACATCGGAGGGCTTGTGGCGGTGTCGATTTCGGTGACGTGACAGCAGAGATCATGGAGCGACCGCCGAGCGATCGGCGTATATCTCCGCCGGGATGAACGGCTTCATCAGCGCGTCGACGTCGACGACCTTCACGCGGATGGCGCTGCCGGGCTTGTCCGAGAGCCGGTAGGCGGGTAGCTCGCCGCTGGCGATCTTCTCGCGGAAGGTGAACACCGAGAACCCAGTACGGGTCGCGGCGTCCTGCAGGGAGATGAAATGCGGAGTGGTGGTCTTGGCACTCACTGGATTTGCTCCGTCGTCTGGTGATCATCCCCAGCTGAGAAGGGAGAGGGAGACGGAGACGGGAGGGGTGGTGCCTGAGACGGAGAGTGAGGCTGAGAGTGCGGGTCTGGGGCTACGTGACCGGCTCGCTAACAATAGCCTAGGGCGCGAGTGGTTCCGTTATATTATCGACTGCTATCTCAGAATCGTTGCCTGAGTGCGGGATTCAGCCCGCCGCTGGCGCGTCGCCCGACACCGGAGCGGCCAGCTCCGACAGGCGATCGGCGAGCATGTCGGCCCGCCCGGCGGCGACGTGCTGATAGCGCATGGCGGTGCCGCTGGTGACGTGACCCAACCGGGCCATGACCTCCTTCGTGGTGCCTCCGGCCACCGCCGCCATCACGCCGCCGAAGTGCCGCAGATCGTGGAAATGCAGTTCGTCCTTGCCGATGGCCTGCCGGGCGTTGAAGAACGGCGCGCGATACCGGCCCTCGGCGTAGTAGCCACCCGTCGCCGGGTCGGCGAACAGCAGCGCCGTCTTGGCCTCCCCGACATAGGCGCGCAGGTGCGCCGCGATGATCGGGCGCAGGTGCGGCGGCACGGTGACGGTGCGGTTGGACTCCTTGGTCTTGGTCGGCCCGGCCTCGAACTTGCCGTGCCGGAACGTCACCGCCTTGCTGACGCGCACCGTGGCCGCATCGTCGGCGACGTCGGCCCGCGTCAGCGCGAACAACTCCCCTCGCCGCAGCCCGCACCACCCGGCCAGCAGCACTGTCAGCCGCAGCGTCTCGGGCATCTTGTCGGCCAGCGCCGCCAACTCGTCGGGCTCCAACAACACCACCGACCGCTTGGTGTGCTTCACCGCCGCCGCGCCCTTGATGCGGGCCGGGCTGCGGTCGATCAGACCGTCATCGGTCGCGGTGTTCAGCACCGCCTGCAGCACGCCATAGGCCTGAGCGTTGCGGGTGCGGTGCTCGGTGCCCAGGCCGGTGAACCACACGCGCACGTCCTCGGCCGTAATCTCGGCCAGCGCCGAATCCCCCAGTGTCGGCAAGATGTTCCGCTCAAGGTGGTACTCGTAGTTGTCGCGGGTGCGTGGCGAGAGGTTGCGGTGCTGCAGCCACGGCTTCGCGTAGTCGCGCAGCGTGAGTTTGCGCGCCGCAGCCTTGGTCACCCGCTCGGCGGGTGGGGTCCAGGTGCCCGGCTTGCGGCGGTCGAGGTCGATCAGGTCACGCTCGTTCTGCAACCACGACGCACCGGAGTCCTTCGTCGGAAACGTCGCCGGGGCGTAATGCAGCGCGCCGTGATGGAGGTAGCTCGCCTGCCAGCGGCCCGACCCGCGTTGGCGAAGCCGCCCGAACCCCCGGCGGCTACGGGTGGCGGCGGCGGGTTTCTTCTGCGGCATCGCTGCTGCTCCTCACGGGCGAGTTTCGGGCTATAAGCGGGCTATAAGCGGGCTATAACGGGCCTATACAGAACCGAACAGAATCTAACACCAGCAATCGGTGAAATAGTCTGCTGCCAGCAATAATAGCGGCATCAGCGCACGCGAGGGCGGGTGGGCTAGAGCCTCATCCGGCTAGTTCGAATCCTGCCGGGGGCACCACGTCTGACCTGCCAGTTCTGCGGTCCGACGGAGCATCGAGCGGAAGCCGCGAGACGAACCTGGCTCGCCCCGGCAGCAGCCCGAAACTGACGACGCTGTGGCCGACGCCGAACGGCTAACCAAGGCGATCGCCTGCGAACGGTGCGGCACATCGGTGGTCTGGCGAAACTGTGCCTTGATCCCGGTATTCTGCGCCCGTGCGCCTGAGCCGAGCAGAACGCGAGCGGGTATTCGCGGCGGTGGCGGACGAGCGTCGGTCGATCGCCACCCTGATCGACAGCCTCAGCCCCGATCAGCTGGCCACGGCAAGCCTCTGCGCCGGGTGGGATGTCAAAACCGTAGCCGCGCATTTGGTCAGTGATTTTGCCGACGGGTTCTGGGGCTTCCTGGCCAGCGGCATCCGTCACGCAAGTATCGATCGGGGCATCGACGCGTTGGCCCGTCGCCGGGCGCAAGCATCAGCCGCCGAGATCGCCGAGACGTTGCGTAGTCGCGCCGACCATAGGCTGAGCCCGCCGGTGACCGGTCCGCTATCAGGCCTCGCTGACGTGTTGGTGCACGGTGCCGACATACGCATCCCTCTTGGAATTCCGCATCACCCGGATCCCGCACAAGTCGCCAGGGTGCTCGATTTCCTGACCAGCCCGACTCAGATCGGCTTTTTCCCGCGCCGACGACTCCGCGGCATCGCGTTGCACGACGAGGACACCGGAAAAACTTGGGGCCGTGGCGAAACGATCCACGGTCCGGGAGTGGCGGTGATGGTGGCGGTATGCGGACGCACCGCCGCGTTCGGTCGACTCGCCGGACCCGGGGTACCCCTATTGCAGTCTCGCCTCACTTGAGCGCCGGCAAGCGATTCCTCACGCAGACACACTGAGCTGCAATCCATTTCCGCGCGGAAGCTCGGGCCGCACCACGGCCAGGATGGCGGCCGGATCGAACACCGTGCCGTACACCGTCGGTACCGAACCGCCGCCGAGGACGATGGCGGTGGCGACGCCCCTGTCGGTGGGGATGTCGAAACTCGAACCGGGCTCGAGCCAGTCGCTTTCGCCGGTGTCGCCGCCGAACCAGTCGTTGAGCCACTCGGTGGCCAGGATCTGGACGGCCGGCGGATTCTGCAGTCGCGGGATGCCGGCGGCCACATAGGCCGCGAACTGGATCAGCACGTTGCCGCCCTGCATGGAATCCATGTGCACGCCGTCGACCAGCACCACCCCGTTGTAGTGGTCGGGTCGCTCGGCGGCCAACGCCTGGTTGACGTTGCTCACCGAGTTCCAAAGGTTGTTCGGTGCCCCGATCTCCCGGACCGGGATGAACGCCCCGCCGTGGTCCTCGTAGTACTGCAGCTTGCGCAGCGCATCGGTCATCGTGGTTCCCGTCGGCACCCCGTCGAGCAGGATGACACCGACCAGATGTTGCGCGCCGCCGTTCTCGGCGAGGTATCCCGCCGCCCCGGCGACGGCCGCACCGCCCAGTGAATGCCCGACCAGCGCGAACTTCTGCGGCAGCTGGGCGTCGGCGGCATCGAGTCCGTAATGGGTGGCGTACCCGGCCGCGACGGCGCTGGCAGTCAGCGCGTCCCGGTCGCCGACGAACAGCGCGGCGATGACGTCGTGCATGCCGTCGCCGCCGAGCCAGCGGTCGTCGGCGCCGAAGAAGTCCGAGGACAGCGACGGCGCCACGACAACACTGTTGGTGCTCTGCGCCAGGTGTGCCGCGGTGTAGCTGTACATCGGGCCGGTGGCCAGGAATCCGTGTTGCAGGTAGATCATCCGCTCCGGTGGCGTATCGCCCGCCGGGAAGTACCAGTCGGCGGGGACGGTCTGCCCGTTGCCGAGGTCGAGCGTGGAACTTTGCACGGTGACCGTGCTGGCGGGCGGCACCCGGGCCGGGCCCACGACAATTCGCTCGGCCACCGCCAGCGCTCGGAGCGCCAGGGACCCGATCCGCTTGATCGGCGTCGGCAACCGATCCAACACCGCGAACGGGCTTTTCGCGGCAGCGGGGGCCGCGACGGTGGTGGCCGCGGCGACGGCGTCGGACGCCTTGGTCGCCGCGAGCCGCAAGGCCGGCTCGGGAGCGTTGGCAATCGGTGACTCGGCCGCCGAAGCGGCGGCGGTCGGTTCGGGTGTCGAATGCCGGAACAGCTTCGCGACGGTGCGGGACAGTTCTCGGCGCAGCGGGGCGTCGGCCACCGCTCGGTCGGAACCGCCGGGGTCCGCTGCGACCGACTTCGGGGTGACCCGGAGCACCACGGCCTTGGTCAGGGCCTCACGCTTGGTGGGCGCTTGGGCAGGCTGGGCCGACTCAAGGGAGTTTCGCGCCTGCTCCAGCCGATCAGCCACGCGTGACTCCGCTTTGGCCAGAACGTGTTTCGCCTTGACGGAGACCGCCTCGCGGAGGTTCTTGGAGACGTTTTTGGCCAGCGAACGGGCGAACCGCGCTGCGGGCTGCTTCGCTCCGGAGCGGCTCGCCGTCGATGCGACGTCCCGCCGCTGTTTGTGCTCGGCCTTCGGGGCGTCGCCCGACTGTCCGGACTTGCCCGCCTTGGCCGGCGCCGACGGGCCGGCGCGGCCCGAGTCCGATGCCGCATCGGTATCGGCGTGCGCCGCTCCGGCACCGGCGATCACCGCCGCTGATACCCCGGCGCCGACGATGCCGCCGCCCACCCACACCGTCAAGCGCTCCACGATTTCTCCCCCTCGATTCCAGCGTTCGAGTGGACCCTAACGAGGCCGCCGCCGCGCAGACCACAGTTCGCGAAAAGTGGCGGGCCCCGATGACGAGGGTTGTGCACCGTTGCGAGCCGTCGGCCCGTGGTGGTTCACTGGATTGACATGGCTATCGAGTTCAACCACACCATTGTCGCGGCGCGGGATCGCGCGGAGTCCGCGACGTTCTTCACCGAGATGTTCGGCCTGCCCGCTGCCACGGAGTTCGGACCGTTCCTGGCCGTGACCATCGACCACGGGGCGAGCCTCGACTACGCCCAGGTCCCCGCGGGGGCGGACATTCATCCGCAGCACTACGCGTTCCTGGTCTCCGAAGCCGAGTTCGACGAGATCTACGGCCGCATTCAGCAACGGGGACTGCAACATTGGGCCGACCCCCGCGCTGAGCGCCCCGGCGAGATCAACCACAACGACGGCGGCCGCGGCGTGTACTTCCAGGATCCGTCCGGGCACAATCTCGAGATCATCACCCGGCCGTACGGATCCGGCGGCTCATAACGCACTTTTCGCCCGCGCTGCGAGATTGCAGCCGTGGCGTCGAGATTGAGCTGACGGCGCAAACACCGCCGAATTCTCGCCGCCAGTACAACTTGGGTGAGACCGAACGGCTCGTACGCCACCGCGGTCAGCGGGTACCGAGGCCAGCCTCGACGACCCGCGCTGCCAACCTGCGTGCCCGTGCGAGGGGGTCCGGGTCGATTCCGATGGCCTGCGCGCTGAGCATCCCGTCGTAGATCAGTGCCAGCTCGTGGGCCAGTTCGCGCGGCTCCGACGCCCCGGCCGACTCGGCGAGTTCGATGAGGCGCGCGACCAGCCGTCGCTTGTGTTCGACGGCCGCTGCGACCCCGACGTGGTCGGCGGGAAGCTGGGTGGCAGCGGCGACGTGCGCGCAGCCGCGCCGCCCACCGGTCTGCTGGGCCCAGTCCGCATGCGCGGCGAACAGAGCGAGCAGCCGGGCGCGCGCATCGCCGGCGGATTCGATGTGCGTCTCCCACAGCTCGCGGAAGCGGCGGTCGCGGTCGGCCAGGTACGCGGCCACCAGGGCGGCTTTGCCGCCGAAGTTCTTGTACAGCGAGCCGGTCGCGACGCCGGCCTTCTCGATTACGGCGTCGACCCCGGTGCCGGCGATGCCGTGCGCGTAGAAGAGTTCGTCGGCCGCGCGCAGGAGTCGGTCGCGGGCGGGTTGCGTGCTTCGCGGCATGCTGCCATTCTAGCCAGGTGCAACGAACGTTCTATTCATTGGTCGCGGCGGGCGCCGCGCTGATCGGGTGTTGTTACGGCTTCGCGCGGTTTGCCTACGGCTTGTTCGTGCCCGCGTTCACCGAGCAGTTCGCCCTCACCCCGAGCGCCATCGGGGTGATCGGGGCCGGCAGCTACGTCGGCTACTGCGTGGCGATCGTGGCCGCGTTGGTGCTGACCGATCGGCTCGGGGCGCGCCGGACAGCGCTCGCCGCCGGCGTCGTCGCGACCGCGGGCCTGGCCTTGGTGGCGGTGGCGCCCACCGCGACGGTGTTGGCCGTGGGCATTCTGATCGCCGGTAGCAGCACCGGGCTCGCCTCCCCACCGCTGGCAGCCGCCGTCGCGCAACGACTGACCGGCGATGCGGCCGACCGCGCGCAAACCTTCGTCAACGCCGGCACCGGCGTCGGTGTGGTCGTCTCGGGACCGATCGCCTATCTGCTCACCGATCAATGGCGAGTGGCGTGGGGGGTGTATGCCCTGGTTGCCGCATTGGTCACCGGATGGATAGCGATCGCGCTGCGCGGCGAAACGCGAGGCCGCCTCCGGCGCCGGGGCTTCGGTCGGTGGTACCGGCCCGGCACGGGCGCGCTGTTGAGCGCGTCACTGCTGGGTGGCCTGGGCAGCATCGCGGTCTGGAACTTCGGCCGAGACGTGATCAGCCAGTTTCATGTCGACGGGTTTGCGACGGCATCGTGGGTGCTTCTCGGAGCCGCCGGCATTGTCGGGGCCCTGGGCGGCGACCTGGTCCGACACCTGGGATTTCGACCCGCGTGGATCGCGGTCATCAGCGCCATGTCGGCCGCGACCGTCCTATTGGCAGTTGCCACGCAGCACACCGCGATTGTCCTGCTGGCGGTCACCGTCTTCGGTGCGGCCTACATCGGCATGACCGGTCTGCTGCTCATCTGGGGCACCCGCACCTACCCGGAATCGGCATCCTTCGGGGTGGGCCTGGCCTTCTTCGCCCTCGCGGCCGGCCAGGCCCTTGGCGCACCGCTCACCGGATTCCTGGCTGAATCATTAGGCCATACAACAGCATTGGCGGTAATGGCCACCGTCGGCTGCGTATCGGTGTTGCTGAAACCCGCCTCGCGTCGCTCCGCACCGACGCAACGCGAATCCGCGGTCGACGCGTTCGAGCAATGAGCTGGGGGCGGGAATCCGATCCCGCCCCCAGTTCACCCGCGATACGCAGCATTCACACCAGCTGCGGGACCTCTTCCCGCAACTCGCGTTTCGGCGCCTGCACGAGATCCGGGGTGTCGCGTTGAGAGTCCGCGGTGCGACCGGCCAAGATCACCGACAACGCGAGGGCGGCCACCAGCGCGGCCAGCGCGGCCAGCGCGGCCAGCGCCGCCAGGCCCGCGGCACCGGAGGTGGGCCAGACACCGTTCAGCAGCAGGAGGGCCGGGATGGTGCACGTCGGGATTCCCAGCAACACCAGCACCCAGCCGGTGAAATGCCCGAGATCCAGCCTGCCCACCTTGGTCACACCGAGGCCCAGCAGCACGAAGAACAGCGACCACATGACGGCCCAGGTGGCCCACAGGACGGCGAACACCGGGTCGGTTCCGATGGCCTTGACCGCATAAAACCCGACGATCACCGCGACGAACGAGCTGTACCAACCGAATCCACGCGGGTCGAGATCGGTGATCTGAATGAGTCCGAACCACAGGTAGGTGAAGCCGAACAGGTAGCTGGGCCAGGTCGCGTTGATGACCGCCAAGTCACCGCCGGCCTGCACGAGGACCAGCGTCGGCAAGACCACCTGCGCAGCACCGACGAGGAGGTTCAACGGCGCCGCGCTGCGGGGGCTGACCACACCCACCGACACCAGCCCGTTGAGGAACAGCACGACCCCGACGAGCAGCAATCCCACGTTTCCCATCAGCGGTTCACCCAATTCACGAACTGCTCGGACGTGATCACCGGGGCAAAGAAATTGTTGATCCGCTCAAAGGAGGCGCGCTCCGAATCCGGGTGCGCCGCACCCGTGGCATCACCGATCACGATCGGCAGCAGGCCGTGGTCGCGGGCCGCTCGCGCATTGCCCTCGATGCACCAGTCGAGGTGGATTCCGGTGATGACCACCACTTCCACCTTCTGCCGGATCAGCGTGCCGGGCAGATCGGTGCCAACGAACGCCGTCTGCAGCGCCTTCTCATAGAGCTCATTGTCTCCCGGTCGCACCAGCTCGCGCAGTTCCCCGACAAGTTCGTTGTCCCAAGCGATCTGCTCCGCGGTGGCGTCGATGTCCCCCGTCCAACTCTGATACTGCGCCCGGTCGAAATCGGTCTGCGGATAGTCATCGCGGAACACCGAGAAGCCGATCCAGTTGAAGGACGCGAAGTTCGGGGCGTTGCGCGCGGCCTGCACGGCCCTGACGGTGGCCGCCAGGCTACCGCGGAAGGCATGGCCCTCGGCATACTGGACGCCGCCCGGGCGATAGAGCGAATTCGACTGGCTCACCGAGAGGAATGCGGCCGGCCGCGAGAGGATTTCGCGAAAGTCGAGCGTTTGCCAGTGCGGGGCCAGCGGCGGAATCGAATCCACATTGCTGGCGGGGTGACCAAGTGCGTTCGGATCGAGTTCGACCGGTTCGAGCGGGGTGATACGGAACGGGCTGTCGATGGTGACGGTCACGGTATTCCTTTCCTGAAACTGCCTGCGGCAGAGCGATTGCGACAAGAGGTGGACAGCAGATGGCTGCATCCGGGGGCTTTACCAGCCGGTCGTGCCGGCGGACTTCGAATGTGCAGATTGCACAGCGAGGCGACGGGATCGCGTCGATTAACAGAACACGCTCATGATGTTGGCAGCGCCGGTCGCGTGCCGGAAGCATTCGAATCGGCGGGATTCTTTGGAGCCTGCCCGGCCAACGGACGTTCCTTCACGCGCCCCACCCGGGCTCGACGGGCAGGGGTCGAGATTGCATTCTTGGTTTCGAGAGTGAGCTCACGGCGGAAATGTCGTCGAATTTCCGCCCTCAGGACAACCTCGAGACCAGGGCAGCAATCTCGATGCCAGCGGAGACCACTGCCAGCGGAGAAGCCCCGCGACAGCACGAAGGCCGCCCCGCTGATCGCGGGACGGCCCTCGTGTCGAGCAGTCGTCGTCCTTAGTGGAACCACTTCCACGGCTTGTCCCAGTGCCCCGGCGGGACGCCCACGGCGTGGCCGATATGGCCGGGTGGAATGCCGACAATGTGGCCGACGTGTCCGGGCGGTGGGATCGGGTCAAACCACGGGCGCCAATTGTCGTCGGCACCAGCCTGGCCGGCCAGTCCGATCGCGCCGAATCCCAGCGCCGCGGTCACGGCCGCTCCGGCCGCGATGTTCTTCAATCTCATCTGTGCACTCCTCACCGCTGGCTTCAGTCGCATCCGGCGGGTATGACGTGGGTGCCATAGCGACACGACCGCAACTCAGCGCTAATCCACTATGGATATCGTTCCACCGTCGGCGGGTGTTAGCCAGTCCGCAGTGCAGAACGCGGACCACATCGGTCCCGATTCTGCTAAACACGGAGGTCAGCGGCGGTCACGCGACGAACTCTTTGCGTGTGCGATTACTCGGCAAGCGCCATGTCGTTGCGCGCGTACTGCGCCGACTTGGCCGCCGCTCCCCCCTCCGATTCCCAACGCTGTACCGCGATCGTGGACAAGTCGCGGGCAATGCGCTCATCGGTTCCGACACCCAGCAGGGCATCGGGAGTACCGCGGTCGTCGGGGTGGGCCGCGGTCATCATCGAGGTGTGCGCGTCCTCGGCGTCCATGAGCACCGGAACCACCAGCAGGGTCAGTGCGTCGTGTGTCAGGCCGAGAACGCCGATGGTGCCGGGCGGCTGGCGCCAGTAACCATCGAGTTTCACCGTCCTGCCGGCCACATCCACCGTCTTGGGGACGTCTTTCCACTCGTTCAGTCCATACTGCACGCGTTCGATGCCACCCAGCCGGACGGTCAGCACCGCCAACAAGTCCGGCAACTCGCCGGCGAGGTCGTCGCTGCGAGGCCACCACGCACCGTCGACGATCCCGGTCTCGGGGGCCAGGGGCTTCAGCCGCAGCCGCGGAGTCTGTATGGGGCCCGAACCAGTCGGGCCTCGATGAACAACCTTCTCAACCAGCGTCATGAGGACGCTCCGTTCTCTGGCCGGATTCGGCCAACTTGCGAAAACCGGCGATGACGTCGGGTCCGATCGGAGCCGCGGAAGATAAGCCGCCAGTACCTCCACCCTACGGGAAGTTTGTTGTGCGCGGCCGGAATCGAGCGCAGCGTTCGTCAGGACGACGCCGGCCTCAGCCACACCGCGGTATCCGGCGGCAACACCGTGCCCACCCCCGGCCCCGAGGCCAGTACCACCGCCGAGTTTCGAGGCAGCGGCACACCGGTGTCGCCGGTGTTGACCCAGCACTGCGCGGCGCCGCGGGCAAAGCCCAGGACCCCGTCGCCGCTTGCCAGCCACTGCACCTCGCCGGCGCCGACCCACAACCGGGGGCGCAGCGCCAGCGCAGACCGGTAGAGGTTCAGGACGGAGTCGCGGTCCTGCTCCTGTACCGCCACCGAATGGCCGCCCCAGTGCGCGGGCTGCGGCAGCCAGGTGGGTGCCGCATCGGGCGGCGAAAACCCGTAGGACGGTTGCAGATCCGACCACGGCAGCGGGATCCGGCAGCCATCACGGCCGACGTCGGTGAACCCGGACTGCACCCAGGTCGGGTCCTGTCGCACCTCGTCGGGCAGGTTCTCGATCTCCTCCAAACCCAGCTCCTCGCCCTGGTAGACATAGGCCGTGCCGGGCAACGACAGTTGCAGCAGCGCACACGCGCGCGCCCGTCGCCGGCCCAGGCCGTGGTCGGCCTCCTCCTCGGCCCAGCGCGCCCGTTCCCATTCGGACTCGACCATGCCGTCCG
Organism: Mycolicibacterium sp. MU0053; assembly: GCF_963378095.1. Taxonomy (NCBI): domain Bacteria; kingdom Bacillati; phylum Actinomycetota; class Actinomycetes; order Mycobacteriales; family Mycobacteriaceae; genus Mycobacterium; species Mycobacterium burgundiense. The sequence continues at coordinate 1,305,215 of NZ_OY726397.1, read as the reverse complement.
GTTGTGAGCGCGCGTAGCGGGTCACGGTCCGTGGCACATCGTGATTGGACAACACCCAGGTCGGCGGTGCCCCCACCGACGCCGCGCTGGAAATCGCCTCGTCGATGACCGCCCGTAGATTCGACGCGCGCCACGGTGCACGCAGGAAGTCGAACTGGAAGGCCGTGTGCAGTTCGTCGGGCCGCAGATAACGCGCCAGCCGCTCGTTGCTGGGCACCCACGCTTCGGCGATGAAGATCCGTTGCGGCTCATAGCGATCGGCGACCGCACGCCAGCTGCGGTAGATCTGGTGCACACCGTCCTGGTCGAACGCTGGATGCGGATTGCCCACCCCACCGCGATCCGGCAACCCCGCCGCCTTCACCAGTCCGTGTGCCACGTCGATGCGGAATCCGTCGACACCCAGGTCGAACCAGAACGCCAGCACCTGCTCGAACTCGGCCCGCACCTCGGGGTGGTCCCAGTTGAGATCGGGCTGCCCGGGCGCAAACAGGTGCAGATACCACGTCCCGTCGGCCGTCCGGGTCCACGCCGGACCACCGAAGATGCTCTGCCAGTCGTTCGGCGGCAGTTCGCCGTTCGCGCCGCGGCCGGGCCGGAACAGGTAGCGTTCCCGCGCCCCGGGTTCGTCGCGCAGCGCGGGCTGGAACCACCGGTGTTGATCGGAGGTGTGGTTGGGCACGATGTCCAGCAGCACCTTGATGCCGGCGCCGTGGGCCTTGTCGATGAATTCGCGGGCCTGCGCCAAAGTGCCGTAGGCGGGCTCGATCTCGCGGTAATCGGCGACGTCGTATCCGGCGTCGGCCATCGGCGAGGGATACCACGGGTTGATCCACACCGCGTCGATTCCCAACGCGGCCAGATACGACAACCGCGCGCGCAGTCCGGTGAGGTCGCCGATCCCGTCGCCGTCACCGTCGGCGAAACTACGGATGTAGACCTGGTAGACCACCGCGGTCTCCCACCACTGCACAGGAGTCACCGTCCTACGCGGCGCAACGCATCCGGGGTCAGATCGGCCAGCGTCGGGTATCCGTCGACCGCCATGATCAGATCGGCCTCGGCCAGCAGTGAGCGCACCACATGCACGATCCCGTCGACGCCGCCGAGCGCCAGACCGTAGGCGTAGGGTCGGCCGATGCCCACCGCACTGGCTCCGAGCGCCAGCGCCTTGATGACATCGGCACCGGATCGCACCCCCGAGTCGAACAGCACCGGCAGGTCCCCCGCGGCCTCGACGACATCCGGGAGACAGTCGATGGCGGGCAGCCCGCCGTTGGCCTGCCGACCGCCGTGGTTGGAACAGTAGATCCCGTCGACACCGAAATCGGCTGCGCGCCGGGCATCGTCGGGGTGACAGATGCCCTTGAGGATCAGCGGCAACGTGGTCAGCGAACGCAGCCAGGTCAGGTCCTCCCAGGTCAGCGACTTGCCGAAGACGCTCGCGAAGTACATGACCGCATCGCGGGGATCACCGCCCTCGGCAAGCCCGGCCTTCTCCCGGAACACCGGGTCGCTGGTGTAGTTGGCCAGACACTTGCCGCGCAACTGCGGAAAGTTCGACATCGCCAGGTCCCGCGGGCGCCAGCCCGGGATCCAGGTGTCCAGCGTGACGACGATCCCGTCGTAGCCGGCGGCGTCAGCGCGGCGGACGAGGCTCTCGGCAATGTCGCGGTCGTTGGGACAGTAAAGCTGGAAAAACCCTGGGGTGTCCCCGAATTGCGCGGCGATGTCCTCCATCGGGTCTTCCACCAAGGTCGAGGCGACCATCGGAACCCCGGTGGCGGCGGCCGCCTTGGCGGTGGCGATGTCGCCGTGACCGTCCTGGGCACACAGGCCGATGACGCCGATCGGTGCCAGGAAAATTGGTGCCGGCCAACGCTTCCCCCACAATTCGACCGAGAGGTCCCGTTCGGTCGCTCCCACCAGCATCCGGGGCATCAGACCCCAGTCCCGGAAGGCGGTGACGTTGCCGTCCTGGGTGTGCTCATCGCCGGCGCCCCCGGCGACGTAGGACCACACCGACGGCGATAGCGCGTGGCGGGCCCGTTCCTCGAGTTCGGCATACGACATCGGCAAGGTGGGCAGCACGCCGGTGAGGCCCTGAAAGTAGATCTCGTATTGGTAGTTGCCAAAGGCGTTCATACGGCAATCCCCCGGCCGTCACCGGCGGCCATCTCCACGTACGCGGCGACGATGCCCGTGAGGTCGAAGGCGACGTCCAGGTCGGTACCCGGGGGCACACCGCCGGGTAGCAGATCGAGGATGGCCTCTCGGCAGTGCGCCGGCACCGGCCCGCCGCGCGAGGCCACCAGTTCCGCACGCGTGCCGGGCGACAAGCCGCGCCACATGGCGTCGAGCCGCAATCGCTCGTCTTCGAGAAGATTCGCCTCCGCCGACCGCAGCTGCCAACGCGGGGTCGCGTCGGGGGTGCCGTCGCGCCCGGCGGGCACCGTGTGGCCTTCGATTTTGGCTGCCACGCCGTCGGGTAGGTACCCATGCGGCCGGGCCAAAAGAACGGCCTGATCAGCGCGATCGAGCTGATAGAACCAGGACAGTGAGCGGCGGTTACCCATGTCTCACCATAACCGCGGATCGGGGCACCCACCGCCGGACGTGCTCGAAATCGGTCGACATCGCCGCCCAACTCCGGCCCGGATTCGGCCGCACCGTGTACAGTGGGCATCAGATGCCGCAAGCACTGGGCACTAGAGCGCCGAGACGGCGACATTCACGCGTTTGTGGCGCAGTGTACATCTTTGTAACGCCCCGCATGCGTGACCCCTAAACGCTAGGACACCACCATGGAACCAGAGCTTCTCTTCTCGCACCCGCATCAGCCGACCGCGGCACCGAAGAACACGTCACGCGATAATGACGTTGCCGCGCTTGTCTTTTCGGACCGCCCGCGGCGAGAATCACCCGAGAAGAACCGCACCGCCTCGCCCACCACCTGACCCGTCGGGTCCAGACCGCTTGGCGGGCAATCGCATTCGGCGGCTTAATTGAAGTCGCGCGCCACCTCGGCAACACGCCGCAGTTGCTCCACGTCGGAGCTGGTGGGAATGAGATGCACCTCGTCGGTGCCCACCGCTTCGAAAGCCCGCAACACCGCTGCCAGCTCGTCCTCGTCTCCCGACCATCCGGTGGTCGGGGCGATCGCATCGACGAACTCCGCGGGAATCCAGTTCATATAGCGGCGCAGGTGCGCACGCACCTGATCACGCGCCGCCTCGGCCGGACCCAGCGCAAACCAGAATGACGTCGCCAAGTGCGGTGCGGGTTTGTCGAGTTGGGCCCACGCCTGACGGGCGACGTCGAACAGGTCATTCTGCTTGGCGACGTCGAGATCGAGCGTGGTGCCGGCCAGCCCGTCGGCCCAGCCGGCCGCGCTGCGCACGGTCTTGGGTCCGATGGTCCCCACCAGTAGCCGCGGTCCGCCGCGTTGCACCGGGGACGGTCCCACGGGCAGCACCGCGTCGCCGACGCGTTCCCCGGCCCACACCCGACGCATGATCTCGACCCGTTCGGCCATGCCGCGCATCGTTTGGGTCTTCGGGTCCGCGCCGACGGCCTGGTAGTCCTCATGCCGGCCGCCGACCCCCAACCCCACCGTCAGCCGACCTTCGGAGATCAGGTCGCCGGTGGCCAATGCCTTGGCGCACATCACCGGATCGTGCAACTGCGGCACTATCACCGTCGTCACCAACTGCACCCGGTCGGTCCAGGCCGCCAGTGCGCCCAGCAGCGTCAGGCTGTCCGGGTTGTCGAACGCGATGCGCTCACCCCAGCACAACGACGAAAACGAGCCCTCGTCGACGGTCTTCGCCCACAGCCGCAGCGTCGCGGCGTCCAAATCCGGTTCCATGACCGGCATCGTCATCCCTATGCGCACACCGGGATTGTGGCACGGCCGGGCTCAGCCCAGGGGATCCTTGCGGGCCCGGATCGGGTCGGTGTTGATCGGCGGCTGAAACAGGTTGCCGCGCACGCTGCCCCTGGTGGTGCGGATCGCCACCAACACCCAGGTCCCCAACAGACCCACATAGGCGGCCACGGCGGCGACCTCGAACGCCGGCAACGACGTGTGTGTCGCCAGCTGGGTGGTGCCGGTGACGAACGTACCGACCGGGAACGTCAGACTCCACCACGTCAGCGCGAACGGCATACCCCGCCGCAACGTGCGGACGGTCAGTGCCGTCGCCAAGGCGATCCACAGCACGGCGAAACCCCACACCGGCACGCCGAACAAGATCCCGAAGACGCGCATGCCGTCGGCGAGCGCGGGATCCACCGCCAGCGCCGCGTAGCTGCCCAGCAGGCCGGCCACCGTGATGGACTGGCCCAGCGGGCCGAGCACGATCCACAGCGTCGGCACCCGCGCGGTGCCCGACGTGCCGTACAACGTGAGCCGCGTCCAGATCATCGAGATGATGATCAACGACGCCACCAGTGACAGGCCGAACATCGCGTAGCAGCCGTACAACATGGTCTCGCGCCCGGTGCCCGGAGCCATATGCGGAATCAGCAGCGCACCGCCGGCCGCTGACACCATCGGCGGCACCACGGGCATCAACCAGCCACCGAACGCCGCATCCGGTTCGACCGTGTACTGGGTGAACATCAGGAACGGGATGCTCACCGCGGTGAACAAACCCCCCAACGTGCCCGCGGTCCACAACACCCACGCCAGATCGACCGCGACGCGCTCCCCGATCAGGTCCTTACCCACCAGCAGCGCGCCGGATCCGACCGTCACCAGGGCCATCGGGGCCGCGCCGTAGAAGTGGGCCATCTGCGGGTTGCGGGCATGTCCGCGCACCACCCGCGGATGCCAGAGCCAGTGCCCGCCGACGACGACACCCAGCACGACCAGCAGCGCCAGGGCGATCACCCAGACCACCTCGGTGAATCCGCGCACACCGGGAATCTGCACCGGCAAGGTGGCACCGGCGGTGGCGACGATGCCCGTCCCCATCACCGCGGCGAACCAATTGGGTCCGATGTTTCCCAGCATTTCGACCCGCGAGTGCGGCGCGGGCGCCTCACCGGGGCTGGCAGCAGCGATCACGCCCCGACCCTAACGCGACGTCGGATCCATTGATCCCCGACGGACCTGGGGGATATCCCCCGCCACACTGTCCGGAAAACGGCATGTCGCCGCACGCCGCGGATACCTAGGTTTGACGTATGGCAGTCGAAACCGATGTTCTTCCGGCACCGCCGCGGGCCCGCACCCAAGGGTGGCATCTGGGCGTGGTACCCACCGCGTCGATGGTGACCAACGCTTTCCTCGCCCTGGTGTGGTTCTGGATTCCCCTGGCCCTCATCATCATTGCCGTTTCCTCGATTCCCTCGCTGATCGGCACCGTGATTGCCGCGGTGGCCTTCGTCTATGTGATCCGCGGCGTGGATGTGGTGGAACGGGTCCGCAGCGAGGCGGTATTCGGTCTGGGTATCGCGGTACCGGCACGGCCGTTGTCGAAATACACCGGGTTTCAAGGTTGGCTGCACCAACTGTGGCTGGACCTCAGCAGCGCCCGGTTCTGGAAGGTGTTCAGCCACCACTATCTGCGGATGCTTTACGACGTGGTGGCCACCGGTATCGCGCTGGTGCTGTTGACATCCGCCATCGTGGGCCCGGCCGTTGCCATCGCGGTGCGCAACAGCGACCCGGCCGTCGGCCTGGACTTCCTGCCGGTGCCGGTGGCGTGGCTGCTGGCGATCACCGCACTGCTCGGCGCGGTCGGGATCCTGGCCGTGGCACCCAGCGTGGACGCCCTGATCGACCGCTGGCTGCTGGCACCGTCGAGCACCGCGGCGTTGCAACATCAGGTCACCGCGCTGGCCGACGCCCGACAGGGTGCGGTGTCCTCCGCGCACACCGAGCGGCATCGCATCGAACGCGACCTGCACGACAGCGTGCAACCGCGGTTGGTGTCGCTTGCCATGACGATCGGGCTCGCGCAGACCAAGCTGGATTCCGACCTGCCTGCCGCCAAGACCCTGATCAACGAGGCGCACGGCGATGCAAAGCAGGCGCTCTCGGAATTACGAGACGTGGTACGCGGCATCGCGCCGACCATCCTGTCCGACCGCGGCCTCGACGCCGCGCTGTCCGCTGTCGCCCAACGCAGTGAAACCTCCGGTATCCCAACCTATCTCGAGGTCGATCTGCCCCGTCGGCTGCCGGAGGAGGTGGAGGCGGTGGCCTACTTCGTGGTGGCCGAGGCGCTGACCAACGTGGCCAAGCACGCTGATGCCAGCCGGGCGGTGGTCACGGTGCGCCTCGACAACGCGGCTCACCAATTACACGTCTCGGTGTTCGACGACGGGCGCGGCGGCGCGCAGATCACCGACGATCCCGACAGCACCGGTCTGCGCGGGCTGGCCGAACGGGTGCGCGCCGCAGGCGGGACGCTGTCGTTGTCCAGCCCGGCCACCGGCCCCACCATCGTGAGCGCGGTGCTGCCATGCGCATCGTGATCGCCGAGGATTCGGCGCTGCTGCGCGCGGGGTTGGAACGCATCCTGACCGACGCCGGCCACGAGATGGTCGCCGGCGTGGCCGACGCCACCGACCTGCTGCGCGTCGTCAACGACCTGCACCCGGACCTCGCGATCGTCGATGTCCGGATGCCGCCCACCTTCACCGACGAGGGCATCCGGGCCGCGGCCCTGATCCGCCGCCAGAACCCGGATTCGGCGGTCCTGGTGCTGTCGCACTACGTCGAGGAACGCTATGCGGCCGAACTGATCGCGGCAGATACCCGCGGATTCGGATATCTGCTCAAGGATCGGGTCGCCGACGTGCCGGCGTTCCTGGACGCGGTCGCCACCGTCGGCGCCGGCGGCACCGTGCTGGATCCCGAAGTCGTCGCGCAGATCCTGGTCCGATCGCAGCGCCGCAACGCGCTGAGCGAACTGACGCCCAGGGAGCGCGACGTACTGCAGTTGATGGCCGAGGGCAAGACCAACTCGGCGATCGCCGCGACGCTGTCGATCTCGACCGGTTCCGCCGAAAAGCACATCGCATCCATCTTCACCAAGTTCGACCTTGCTCCCGACCAGAGCGAAAACCGCCGCATCCTGGCGGTACTCCGCTACCTGGACAGCTGACCGGAGGACCTCATGACCGAAACATCCACTCCGCTCACCCGCGGCGGACGAAACACCATCCGGGTCGTCATCGTCGCCGCCGCCATCGTGCTCTGCCTCGGCGTGGTGACGAGCCTGACCACCGTCGCCCTGGGGGTGGGCCGCATCCGGGCCATCGCCGACACCCAGACTCTGCCCGCCACCCTGCGAACGTTGCACATCGATGCCGCCAACGTGCCGATGGCCATCCGGGTGGTGTCCGACGACGAGGCCACCGAGGCGCGCGTCGAACTGCGATTTGTCACCACCACGGGGACCAACCGCCACGAATTGGACGTGACCTCCGATGCCGAGAGCGCCCGCGTCTCGGTCCGCGGGGCGGCCCCGGGCTGGCTCCGGTGGGTGCGAGCCGGCGAGGTCAAGGTCGTGTTGCCGCCGGCGGCGGCCCGCGGATTGACGCTGAACACCGCCCAGCGCTACGGCGCCCTGATGGTCGACGCCGACCTGGACAAGCTGGTGGCCCGGACCGACAACGGAGCGGTAATCCTGCGCGGCGCGGCCCGCACCACCGAGATCCACAACGAGCACGGCTCGATTCATAGTCGTCGGCCCATCGCCGTTCGAGAATCATTCTCCGCCAACACCGTTGAGGGCAGGATCAGTGTGGACTTCCAGGACCCGCCGCCGCCGCGCATCGAGGCGACCACGGGCCAAGGTGAAGTCACGATCGGGCTGGGCGGAGACGGGCCGTTCCTGGTCCAAGCCAGCACCGGCGCCGCCGACGGTCGGACCGTGGTCCGGGTGCCGCGAACCTCCGACCCCACCGAGGCGGTCTCGGAGGTCACGGCGCGCTCGGAATTCGGGAGTGTGACGATCGACGATCGGATCTGAGTTCGGTGTTTGATGGATCACAGCAGCGGGCAGCCCTCAGGGATGAACGAGCAAACCGATCCACCCGAGCAGGTCGAGATCACCGAATCGGCCAAGAAGGAAGCCAAACGCATGGCCAAGGTCTACGAGGACCGGCCGACCGCAGTGCTACCCGGCTCGGACAACACCGTGACCGGGACCGCGATCAACGAGTGGCTCGATGACGACGGCAATCCCAAGTGGGGCCAGGACAAGGGTCCGGATAACGGCCCGGAAAACCCGGAAAAGACTCAACCCGCGGGCTGATGCCCGCGCTGCGTCTCCTGCGTGCGGTAGTCGTCGGCCAGCAGGCTGACGTGCTCGGGCAGCGCCCCGGCCGCGACGTCGGCCAGAGTGGTCTGCTCCAGCACCGAGCGCATGCTGGCCCGCAAGGCCCGCCACACGTCGGTCAGGGCGGCCGTGGGCCCCGAGTACGGCAGATCACCGAGACCGATGTCCCGCACGCTGGCCAGCGGTCCGTCGATGCACCGCAGCACGTCGGCGATGCTGATCTGGTCGGCCGGCCGGCCGAGCTCGTAGCCCCCGTCGCGACCGCGGTGGCTGCGCACCAGACGGTCGGTTCGCAGGACCGTCAGAATGTCCACCAGGAACTGCGGCGGAATGCCCTGGGACTTCGCCAGGTCGTCGGTGGTGGCCAGCTCCCCGGCGGCAACCGTGGCCAACTGCACCATCGCCCGCACGCCGTATTCCGCCTTCGCCGACATCCGCATCAGCGCAATCCTGCCATTTCGGCCCAGTTCAGTCCGGTATCGCCGCCGCGTCGGGCACCACGACCGCGAACAGGTCCGCGATTGCGGCCAGGCTGGCGCTGTGCACGGCGGCCGCCGGAACCTCGCCCTCGACCCCGGGCAACGCCCTGGTCGCGGTCGCCGCGGCCACCACGGTCGGGGCGTAACCGAGGTTGAACGCGCCGCGCGCGGTGGAGTTGACGCACATGTGGGTCATGAACCCGGTCAGCACCAGGTTCTGCGCGCCCAGCGACTTGAGTCGCTCGTCGAGGTCGGTTCCGACGAAGGAATTCGGGTAGTTCTTCACCACCACCGGTTCACCTTCGCGCGGCGCGACGCTGTCGACGATCGCGCCGATTTCCTCCCGTACGTCATAGGGCGAACCCGGGCCCGCGTCGTGCTGAATGTGGATGACCGGAATTCCGGCCGTGCGCGCGCGGTCCAGCATGGTGGCCGCCTCCGCCAGCGCCGCCTGCACGCCCTCGAGTTCCAGCACACCACGGGTGTAGGTGTTCTGGCAGTCGATCAGGATCAGGGTGGACGCGGCGAGACTCGACGGCTCGACGGGCAGGCCCGTCAGGGCGCGCAAGGTGGGGTGGTCGGTCATGCCACCAAGCTACCGTTCGACAACGCCGCGTCGTCCCAGTTCCCATCCGGACGCCGACCGCGCGGCTAGCATGCCGGGCAATGACTGATGACGGCTGGACCGCCCTGGTCGACGGCATGCGCGCGGCCGGCGAATCCCTCGATGCGGCCACCGCCGCACTCGATGCGGCCGAACGCGCCGACGGTCGGCGAGCACTGCTGCGCGCGGTCAACAACCTGTTGGGCCGCCTCGAAGTCGACCGGGACCGGCCCGAGCTGATGCCGTTCAACGGGTGGCGTGAGAAATTCTTCATGGACAACCCGGATTACCGATACTGGATCACCGACATCCGCGACGACCGCTCTTATCGGATCACCGGCAACATCGGCCAGTCGGTGTACCAATCCATCACGGTCTACAGCGGTAAAGGCGTCGGCGATGCAGCCGCAGTGGCCCGCATCGACAGCGACGACCTGGGCGTCGACGCCGATGGTGATTTCGGGGTGACGCTGGCTACCAACGACTTCGGGGCCGCTCCGGGCTTGACACTGCCGTCCGGCTCGACATCGCTGTGGGTGCGTTATGCCCACCACGGCGCCGACCCCGAACGCCCCGGTTGGTGCCGCATCGAAACGCTGGACCCGCCGCCGGCCCCAGCCGCGGTGCGGACCCGGACGTTGGACGCCGGCCTGTCCCGGATCGGTGCCGTCATCGCGAATGTGCCGCAGGTTTTCGAGCTGTCGGTGGCCGCCGACGCGAAAGAACCCAACACCGTGCGACGTTGGTCGGCGATGGCCGGCGGGGCGGCCTTCACCGAACCCGGAATCGACTATCTGCGGGGCGCCTGGCAGCTCGATGAGGGTGAGGCGTTGCTGATCGAGGGCGTCCCGCCGCCGTGTCGGCACTGGAACATCGTGCTGTACAGCCGATTTCTGAACTCGCTGGACTACCGGCACCGCACCGTGTCGCGCACCGGCGCCTCGAGTACGTTGACCGACGGCAGGTACCGATTCGTGCTCGCCGCCCGGGATCCGGGTGTGCGCGGCTACGACTGGTTGGACACCGAAGGCCGCCGGTTCGGGTTGTTCGTGCTGCGGTTCCTGCAACCCGGCGCCGCGCCGGACCTTCCGCAGGCGCAACGCATCCGACTCGGTGACCTCGAGGTGTTGCGATGACCTGGCGGCTGCCCGAACGCAGCCCGACGGCCCGGCAGATCTACGCCGAAGCGGAGCGCGATCGGCTCGAGAACCCGCACCGCTACCGATTCGACGCGGATCGGGTCGGGGAGCGCGCGACCCGAGGCGGCAAGCACTCCCCCGCGCTTTTCGCCGACGGTTGGGCATCCGCACTGGAGGAGTTCCTGGGTTCGGCCCACCAGGACGGCCGGCTGAACGCCGTCGGAATCAGAATGGCCTTGGACTCCGCCGCCGGCAGGTTGACCGCCGGCGCCCGAATTGCGCAGTGCTACAACGACGACCCCGCGCTCCACGACGTCGAAATGGCGCCGCCGATCGTGATCATCGGCGGGTGGCGGACCGGGACGACGTTCCTGTTCCGGCTGCTGAACACCGACCCCCGTTTGCATGCGCCGTTGCCGGCCGAACTCGTCGCACCGTGGCGCTTTGTCGGCCCGGAACGCCCGGCCACCGCAGCGGCGGCCGGCCCGGCCAGCGAGTTGCTGCATACGCTGAACCCCGCCATGGCCGTGGTGCACCCCTCGGGACCCACCCTCCCCGAGGAATGCGTGCTGGGGATGGGCACCGACCTGCGCAACTGGGGTTTCACCTCGATGATGCGGCTGCCGTCGTACGCCGATTGGCTTGCCGCGCAGGACTTCACCGGCACCTACGCGCGCTACCGAGAGGTGCTGCAACTGCTGACCGCCGGCGATCCCCGGCGGCTCGTGTTGAAGGCCCCGGCCCACACCGCCGAACTCGACCATCTCATCGACACCTTCCCGGGGCTGGTGGTGGTGCAGATTCATCGCGATATCGTCGCGACCCTGACCTCGGGGGCCAGTCTGTTCGCGGTCTACCGCGCCACCTACAGCGATGACGTCGACCCCTTCGAGGTCGGTCGCCAGCAGGTCGCCCAGAGCGAACTGTGGTTCCGTCGGGCGGTCGAGGTGCGACGGCAGACCGCGGCCACCTTCGTCGACATCGACTACCGCGAATTGACCGCCGCGCCCGCCACCGTCGTGGCCGACATCTATGGCGCCGCCGGCCTGGCCCCGCCGGAGGACCTGCCGGCATTCGTGGACTCCTACCAGCGCAGTCACCCCCGCGACGCCGCGGGGCAACACCGCTACACGTCCGAACAGTTCGGGATCGTGGCCGACGAGGTCCGGGAGCGCTTCGCCTTCCTCGACGAACTCAGTTCGTCGCGGCCGTGACCGCCAGGACCGCTTCGGCGTGCTCGGGCCGGCAGACGATCAGATCGGGCAGTTTCGCGTCGGACTGGTTGTAGCGCAACGGCGAACCGTCGATGCGTGAGGTGTACAGGCCTGCCGCTCGCGCCACCGCGACCGGCGCCGCCGAGTCCCATTCGTACTGCCCACCGGCGTGGACGTAGACATCGGAGACGCCCTGCACCACCGAGGCCACCTTGGCACCGGCCGAACCCATTTCGACCAGCACACCGCCCAACGCGTCGCGCACTGCCAGCGCTACCGCCGGCGGCCGGGTGCGCGACACGACGATGCGGGGCTGGCTCGGCGCGGGCGGGACCTTCGGCACCGTCGGTGTCGACAACGTGATCCCTTGAGCCGGTAGCGCCACCGCACCGGCGACGAGTTCACCGGCTTCCCACAGCGCTACGTGCACGGCCCAGTCCTCGCGCCCCAACTCGGAGAACTCCCGGGTGCCGTCGAGCGGGTCCACGATCCACAACCGCTGTGCGGTCAGCCGCTCGGGGTTGTCGACGCCCTCCTCGGACAGCACCACGTCGTTTGGCCGGGTCGCCGCCAACTCCGCCATCAGGAAGTCGTGAGAGCGCTTGTCGCCGGCGGCCTTTCGTTCCTCGGCGGTGGCATCCTCGAGTTCGGTCCGCACCGCGAGCAACAGTTCACCGGCGCGGGTCGCCAGGTCGGCGGCCAGTTGATGATCAGCCACGACCGGCCTCCAGGAGGTCGATGACCTGCTGTGCCAGTTCGTCGGGACTACGGTCGGGCGTCAGCCGCAGGTCCGGATTCTTGGGCCGCTGATAGGGGCTGTCGATGCCGGTGAAATGGGTGATCTCCCCTGCCCGCGCCTTGGCGTAGAGCCCCTTCGGGTCGCGCTGCTCGCAGTCCGCGAGCGGGGTGTCCACGAAGATCTCGTAGAAGTCGGTCGCCTGATCGGTGTGCACCTTGCGGGCCAACTCGCGATGCTCCTCCAACGGGCTGATGGCGGGCACCAGCACCGTCAGACCGGCGTCGGCCATCAGCGTGGCGATGTGCGCAAGACGCCGCAGGTTCTCGGCGCGGTCGTCCATCGAGAAGCCGAGGTCGGCATTGAGGCCGTGACGCAGATTGTCGCCGTCGAGAACGTAGGCGGGGCAGCCCTTTTCGACCAGTTGCTGCTCAACCAACACCGCGACCGAAGACTTGCCGGAGCCGGACAGTCCGGTGAACCACAGGGTGCGGCCCTTGCTCAGCCGTTCCCCCGGGGTGACCAGCGACTGGTGGCGCACGGTGTTCGGGGTGGCGCCGCGGGTGGCCGCGGGTGCGGTGTCGCGCACCATTCCCGCTGCCACGGTCACATTGGTGTCCGGGTCGATCAGGATGAACGACCCGGTGCTGGCGTTGCGGGCGTACTCGTCGAGCAGCAGCGGCACCTGTGAGCGCAGCGTGATGCGGCCGAGTTCGTTGAGCTTCAACGCCGTTGCCGCCTTGTCGCGGTGCAGGGTGTTGACGTCGAGACGGTAGTCGAGCGCGCCCACCCGGACCCGCGTGGTGCGGGTGGTGTGCTTGATGAGGTAGTCGCGGCCGGGTTCCAAGGTGGCCTCGTCGGCCATCCAGCACACCATGGCGTCGAATTCCTTGGTGGCCACCGGCTGATTGTTCGGGCGGGCGATCATATCGCCGCGACTGATGTCGATGTCGTCGGTCAGACTCACCGACACCGCCATCGGCGGAAACGCCTCCGCGACCGGACCGGTGGGTCCGTGAATCGTGGTGATGGTGCTGGTCTTTCCGCTCGGCAGCACCACCACCTCGTCGCCCGGGCGCATCACGCCGCCGGCAACGGTGCCGGCGTAGCTGCGGTGATCGGCATGCTCGTGGGTTTGCGGCCGGATCACGTACTGCACCGGGAAGCGCACGTCGACCAGGTTGCGGTCACCGGCGATGTAGACGTCCTCGAGGTGGCTCAGCAACGCGGGACCGTCGTACCACGGCGTCTTGTCCGACTTCGTCACCACGTTGTCGCCCTGCAGCGCCGAGAGCGGAATGGTGGTCACATCGTGGAAATCCAGCCGGGTGGCGAAGGCGTGGAACTCGTCGCGGATCTGCTCGAAACGTTCTTTGTCCCAGTCGATCAGGTCCATCTTGTTGACCGCCAGCACAATGTGCTGCACCCCGAGGAGCGAGGCCAGGAACGCGTGGCGTCGCGACTGCTCCAGGAGGCCGTGGCGGGCATCGACGAGCACGATCGCCAGTTGGGCGGTCGAGGTGCCGGTGACCATGTTCCGGGTGTACTGCAGATGCCCCGGGGTGTCGGCGATGATGAATTTCCGCTTGGCGGTGGCGAAGTAGCGGTAGGCGACATCGATCGTGATGCCCTGTTCGCGCTCGGCGCGCAGCCCGTCGGTGACCAGCGCCAGGTCGGTGTAGTCGTGGCCACGCTCGTGGGACGTGCGTTCGACCGCGGCGAGCTGGTCTTCCATGACCGCCTTGGAGTCGAACAGCAACCGCCCGATGAGGGTGGACTTGCCGTCGTCCACCGAGCCGGCCGTCGCGATGCGCAACAGTGTCGTCGACGAACCCATCAGAAGTAGCCCTCCCGCTTGCGGTCTTCCATGCCGGCCTCGGAGATCCGGTCATCGGCGCGGGTGGCGCCCCGCTCGGTCAACCGCGACAACGCGGTCTCGGCGATCACCTGCTCGACCGTTTCGGCGGTGGATTCCACGCAGCCCGTGCACGTGACGTCGCCGACGGTGCGGAACCGCACCGAGGTTTCGAACACCTGCTCGCCGTCGCGGGGTTGCATGAACTTGTGCACCGCCAGCAGCATCCCGTCGCGCTGGAACACCGGGCGGGTGTGGGCGAAGTAGATCGACGGCAGCGTGATCTGCTCGGCGCCGATGTAGGCCCAGATGTCGTACTCGGTCCAATTGGAGAGCGGGAAGACCCGGATGTGCTCCCCCTTGCGGTGCCGGCCGTTGTACAGGTTCCACAACTCGGGGCGCTGCGCCTTCGGGTCCCACTGGCCGAACTCGTCGCGGAAGCTGAACACACGCTCCTTGGCGCGGGCCTTCTCCTCGTCGCGCCGCGCGCCGCCGAACGCCGCGTCGAACTTGTTGTCGCGGATGCCGCGCAGCAGGGTCACCGTCTGCAACGGGTTGCGCGAGGGGCCGTTGTCGATCACGCGGCCGGCCTCGATGTCCTCTTCCACGCTGGCCACGACAAGGCGCACCCCGTGCTCGGCGACCATTGCGTCGCGGGTCGCGATCACCTCGTCGAAGTTGTGTCCGGTGTCGACATGCATCACCGGAAACGGCAGCCGACCGGGCGCGAACGCCTTGATGGCCAGGTGCAGCATGACGATGGAGTCCTTACCGCCGGAGAACAGCAGCACGGGCCGCTCGAACTCGGCCGCGACCTCCCGGATGATGTGCATCGCTTCGGCCTCGAGGGAGCGCAGGTGGCTCAACTCGTATTGCCCGGCGACCGGCTGGCTCGCCACTTCAGTGCTCATAGATTCCTCGTAAAGTTGGGCTATTTGACCAAGTTTATGTTTATTGTCAGGTATATAACCAGCCGGGAGCCGGTCCGTCAAGCGTTGCGATCAGGTGATTTGGCGCGTACCGAGGTGGAACGCCGCCCGCAGCGCGCCGAGCTCGACGAAATGCCGGGAGTTACTCGCACAAAGTGGCCCAACGGTGAGTTGGGCGGGGCGGGGCGAGCTACAGGGTGACCTCGGTGAGCTTGCCCGTCGCGACGTCGAAGACGAATCCCCGCAACGACTCGTGCAGCGTCACGAACGGGCTGGCCTCGATGCGGCGCAGCGACTGGCGCACATCCTCTGCGACGTCGGGGAAGGATTCGGGCGCCCATTCCGGCTTGAGGCCGGTCTCGTCCTGGATCTCCTTCTTGAAGGCATCGTCGGTGAAGGTGAGCATGCCGCAGTCGGTGTGGTGGATCAGGATGATCTCCCTGGTCCCCAGCAGTCGCTGGCTGATGGCCAACGACCGGATCTCGTCATCGGTGACCACACCGCCGGCGTTGCGGATGACGTGCGCCTCGCCGTCACCGAGTCCCAGCAGCGCGTACACGTTGAGGCGGGCATCCATGCACGCCAGCACCGCGACATGCTTGCTCGGCGGCAGCGGCAGCGGACCGCTGAAGGTTTCGGCGTACTTCGCGTTGTTGGCCAGATATTGATCAGTCACGCTCATGTTCGGGGACGCTAACAGCTCGCGGGCCGGCATTCAGCTTCTTCGATCAGGGTGAACACAACCCCTGGCTTGGCCAGCACCGCGGCCGCGATCTCCTACGCTGTGCGCATGCAGCAGAGGCGGAGCAGCGGGTGACGCGGTTCCTGACGCGCCGCATGCTCAATTACGTCGTCCTGCTGGCGCTGGCCTCATTCCTCACGTTCTGCCTGACCTCGATCGCGTTTTCGCCACTGGACAGCCTCGAGCAGCGCAATCCCCGGCCACCGCAGGCCGTCATCGACGCCAAGGCCGCCGAACTGGACCTGGACAAGCCGGTCCCGATTCGGTACGTGCACTGGGTCTCCGGTGCGGTGCAGGGCGATTTCGGCACCACCATCACCGGCCAGCCGGTCTCCGAGGAGCTGGGGCGCCGGATCGGGGTGAGCCTGCGACTGCTGGTGATCGGCTCGGTGTTCGGAACCGTGGTCGGGGTGGTGATCGGCGCGTGGAGCGCGGTCCGGCAATACCGGCTGTCCGACCGGGTGATCACCGTGGCCTCGCTGCTGGTGCTCTCGACGCCGACGTTCGTGATCGCCAACCTGATGATCCTCGGCGCGCTACAGGTCAATACGGTCCTGGGCGTACGGCTGTTCGAATACACCGGCGAGACTTCCCCGGACGCGCTCGGCGGCACCTGGCAAATGTTCGTCGACCGGCTCCAGCATCTGGTGCTGCCGAGCTTCACGCTGGCGTTGATGGCCATGGCCGGCTACAGCCGCTATCAACGCAACGCGATGCTCGACGTGTTGGGCCAGGACTTCATCCGCACGGCGCGGGCCAAGGGCCTCACCCAACGGCAGGCGCTGTTCCGGCACGGCCTGCGCACCGCACTGATCCCGATGGCCACGCTGTTCGCCTACGGGGTCAGCGGCCTGGTGACCGGTGCGGTGTTCGTCGAGAAGATCTTCGGCTGGCACGGCATGGGCGAATGGGTGGTCCAGGGCATCGCGACCCAGGACACCAACATCATCGCCGCGATCACGGTGTTCTCCGGTGCGGTGATCCTGTTGGCCGGACTGCTGTCCGACGTCATCTACGCCGCGCTCGATCCCCGAGTGCGGGTCCGATGAGCGAACCCGTGACCACCCCCGCCGCGGCCCCCGAACCGAGCGCCGCGTTCACCTCGCGCCGCTCGATGGTGCTGCGCCGCTTCCTGCGCAATCGGCCGGCGGTGGTGTCACTGGCGCTGCTGATCGTGATGTTCGTCGGCTGCTACGCGTTGCCGCCGCTGCTGCCGTGGTCCTACACCGACCTGGACTACACCGCCTTGCAACAGCCGCCCAGCCCGCAGCACTGGTTCGGCACCAACGCGCTGGGCCAGGACCTGTTCGCGATGACGCTGCGCGGCATGCAGAAGTCCATGCTGATCGGGCTGTGCGTCGCGTTCATCTCGACGGTGATCGCGGCCACCGTCGGCGCCATCGCCGGCTTCTTCGGCGGATGGCGCGATCGCACGCTGATGTGGCTCGTCGACCTGCTGCTGGTGGTGCCCAGCTTCATCCTCATCGCCATCGCGACCCCGCGCGTCAAGCAGAGCGGCAGCATTGTCATGTTGATCGTGCTGCTGTCGCTGTTCAGCTGGATGATCAGCGCCCGCATGGTGCGCGGAATGACCATGAGCCTGCGGGAACTCGAATTCGTGCAGGCCGCAAGATATATGGGGGTGTCCAACACCCGCATCATCTCCCGGCACATTCTGCCGAATGTGGCCTCCATCCTGATCATCGACACCACCCTCAACGTCGGACTGGCGATCCTCGCCGAAACCGGGCTCAGCTACCTGGGATTCGGCGTGCAACCGCCCGACGTCTCGCTGGGCACCCTGATCGCGTCCGGCACGCCGTCGGTCACCACCTTCCCATGGGTGTTCCTGTTCCCCGCCGGGATCTTGGTGCTGATCGTGCTCTGCGCCAACATGATCGGCGACGGCATCCGGGACGCCGTCGATCCCGGCTCGGGCAACCTGCGGCGCAACCGCCGCGCGTCCAGGAGCAGTCGATGAGCGCGCTACTGGAGGTGACGGACCTCTCGGTCACCTACCCCACCGACGCCGACCCAGTGACCGCCGTGCGCGGGGTGAACCTGCGGGTGGACCCCGGTGAGGTGGTGGCCGTCGTCGGCGAATCGGGTTCGGGCAAGTCGGCCACGGCGATGGCGATCATCGGCCTGCTGCCCGAATACGCCCAGGTCTCGGGGTCGGTCCGGTTGGGCGGCACCGAGTTGCTCGGCATGCCCGATCGCGGCATGTCGCAGGTGCGCGGCAAGGCCATCGGCACGGTGTTCCAGGACCCGATGTCCGCGCTGACGCCGGTGTACTCCGTCGGCGACCAGATCGCCGAGGCCATCACCGCGCACAGCCCCCAACGCAACCGGACCACCAGGCAACAGGCCCGGCGCCGGGCCGTCGAACTGCTCGAACTCGTCGGCATCAATCAGCCCGAACGTCGCGCCAAGGCGTTCCCGCATGAACTGTCCGGCGGCGAACGGCAGCGCGTCGTCATCGCGATCGCCATTGCCAACGACCCCGACCTGCTGATCTGCGACGAACCCACGACGGCGCTGGATGTCACCGTGCAGGCCCAGATCCTCGATGTGCTGCGCACCGCGCGCGACGCCACCGGCGCGGGCGTGCTGATCATCACGCACGATCTGGGGGTGGTGGCGGAGTTCGCCGACCGCGCGATGGTGATGTACGCCGGGCGCGCCGTCGAGACCGCCCCGGTCGAGCTGCTTTACCGCGACCGCCGAATGCCTTACACCGCAGGTCTGTTGGGCTCGGTGCCGCGCCTCGATGCCGTTCAGGGCACCCGGCTGGTGCCGATTCCGGGCACCCCGCCGTCGTTGTCCGACCTACCGCCCGGGTGCCCGTTCACACCGCGCTGTCCCCTGGCGATCGAGGAATGCAGCGCGGCCGAACCCGAGCTGATCGTCGTGGGCGACCGCTCGGCTGAGCACCGCGCCGCATGCATTCGCACCGAACACGTCGCGGGCCGCAGCGCCGCCGAGATCTTTCGCGTGGCAACCGCTCCCCCGGCCGCCCCGGCCCCCGACACCGATCTGCCCGCAGTGATCCGGGTGGACAACCTGGTCAAGACGTACCGACTGACCAAGGGGGTGGTGCTGCGGCGCACCGTCGGCGAGGTCCGCGCCGTCGACGGCATCAGCTTCGATCTGCCCGCCGGCCAGACCCTGGGAATCGTCGGCGAATCCGGGTCCGGCAAGTCGACGACGCTGCACGAAGTGCTGGAACTGACCGCCCCGCAGGCGGGTTCGATCGAGGTCCTCGGCACCGACGTGGCCACGTTGGACCGTGCCGGGCGTCGGCGGCTGCGCCGCGACCTGCAGGTGGTGTTCCAGGATCCGGTGGCCTCGCTCGACCCCCGCCTGCCAGTTTCGGAAGTGTTGTCGGAGCCCCTGCAGGCCAACGGTTTCGACGAGCGCGCGAGCCAGGACCGGGTCGCGGAGCTGCTCACGCTGGTGGGTCTGAGCCGGACCGACGCCGCCCGCTACCCGGCGGAATTCTCCGGCGGCCAGAAACAGCGCATCGGTATCGCGCGGGCGTTGGCCCTGCAGCCGAAGATCCTCGCGCTGGACGAACCGGTGTCGGCGCTGGACGTGTCGATCCAGGCCGGCATCCTCAATCTGCTGCTGGACCTGCAGCAGCGCTTCGGGCTGTCCTACCTGTTCGTCTCCCACGATCTTTCGGTGGTCAAGCACCTGGCCCACCACGTCGCGGTGATGTACAAGGGCAAGATCGTCGAGCAGGGCCCGGCCGCGGACGTGTTCGGCCGGCCCCGGCACGACTACACCCAAAAGCTGCTGGCCGCGGTTCCCCAGCCGGATCCCCAACACGGCTAGCGGGCGACCGGGTGCAACGCAAAGCCGGTTAGCATCGGTGCTCATGATGCTGCGACGCTGTGCCGCGCTGGCAATGACGGGTGCACTGATCCTCGCCGGGTGCTCGGGCGCCAACCAGGACGTTCCCTCGGCCGGCGGGGACGCGGAACTCGGCACCGCCGCCGACATGAACCCGCAGGATCCGTCGACGCTGCGCCAGGGCGGAAACCTGCGCCTGACGCTGAACGAGTTCCCGCCGAACTTCAACACGCTGCACATCGACGGCAACGTCGCCGACGCCGCGGCCATGATGCGCGCCGCCCTGCCGCGCGCCTTCCGCATTGCCCCGGACGGCACCACCACCGTCAACACCGACTACTTCACCGACGTCGAACTCACCTCGACCGACCCGCAGGTGGTCACCTACACCATCAACCCGGATGCGGTGTGGACCGACGGCACCCCCATCACCTGGCAGGACCTCGCCGCCCAGATCCACGCAACGAGCGGCAAGGATCCCGCCTTCGCGTTCGCCAGCCCCAACGGTAGCGAGCGGGTGGCCTCGGTGACCCGCGGCACCGACGACAGGCAGGCCGTCATCACCTTCGCCAAGCCCTATGCGGACTGGCAGGGCATGTTCGCGGGCAACGGGATGTTGCTGCCGGCGAGCATGACGCGCGACCCCGAGGTGTTCAACAAGGGCCAGCTGAACGGCCCCGGCCCGACGGCGGGACCGTTCCAGGTCTCCAAGGTGGACCGGACCGCGCAGCGAATCACCTTGACCCGCAACCCGGACTGGTGGGGCGAGACGCCGGTGCTCGACTCGATCACCTATCTGGTGCTCGACGACGCGGCCCGGATGCCGGCGCTGCAGAACAACACCATCGACGCGGCCGGGGTGGCGTCACTGGATGAACTGACGATTGCCCGCAACACGGCCGGCATCGAGATCCGGCGGGCGCCGGGCAACAGCTGGTACCACTTCACGTTCAACGGCGCACCGGGTTCGATCCTGGCCGACCCGAAACTGCGGGTGGCCATCTCCAAGGGCATCGATCGGCAGACCATCGCCAACGTGACGATGCGCGGCCTGGCCGACAACCCCGCGCCGCTGAACAACCACATCTTCGTCGCCGGGCAGAAGGGCTACCAGGACAACAGCGCCGTGGTGGCCTACGACCCCGAGCAGGCCGCCCGCGAACTCGACGAGCTCGGTTGGAAGCTCAACGGCCAGTTCCGCGAGAAGGACGGCAGGCAACTCGTCATCCGCGATGTGCTCTACGACGCGGCCAGCACCAAGCAGTTCGCCCAGATCGCGCAGAACAATCTGGCGCAGATCGGCGTCAAGCTGGAGATCGAGGCCAAGGGCGGCGGCGGATTCTTCACCGATTGGATCACCGTCGGCAACTTCGACATCGCGCAGTTCTCCTGGGTCGGCGACGCGTTCCCGTTCGGGGGCCTGACCCAGATCTACAAGTCCGACGGCGAGAGCAACTTCGGCAAGATCGGCTCGCCGGAGATCGACGCCAAGATCGAGGAGACGCTCACCGAACTCGATCCGGACAAGGCGCGCGGGCTGGCCAACGAACTCGACGAGCTGATCTTCGCCGAGGGCTTCAGCCTGCCGATGACCCAGTCCGCCGGCAACGTCGCAGTCCGCAGCAATCTGGCCAACTTCGGGGCGGCCGGACTCGGCGACGTGGATTACACCAAGATCGGCTTCATGCAGTAACTCAGCCGCGGTGCCCGACCGCGTCGAGCAATTGCTGGCCCAGGTACTCGCCGTCCTGCACCCCGGGCAGCATCGCGTAGCTGGCCGAACCGACCGGGGTGACCCACTCGTTGAGCGCGTCTGCATCGGAGATCCGTTGCTGCACCGGCACGAACTGCGTGGCCGGATTCCGTTGGAAGGCCAGGAACAGCAGGCCCGAATCGCTGACCTGGCCGGCCTCCGGCGGGTCGTCGTA
This sequence comes from Mycolicibacterium sp. MU0053, assembly GCF_963378095.1. Classification (NCBI taxonomy): domain Bacteria; kingdom Bacillati; phylum Actinomycetota; class Actinomycetes; order Mycobacteriales; family Mycobacteriaceae; genus Mycobacterium; species Mycobacterium burgundiense. The sequence goes on along the minus strand of NZ_OY726397.1, from coordinate 1,283,437 downwards.
GTTGTAGGGCCGCCGCAGGAACTGCTCCTCCTCCGTGTGGTGCCGGGCCCGCGCGATGTGTGAGTTCGGCGCTATCACCGGGATCCCGCCGACGTGCGCTTCGAAATCCGGCTCATCGGTCTCGTGCTGTCCGGTCAGCGGCGCGCCCGAGTCGAGCGTGCGCCCGACCACCAATTCCTTGGTGTCCCGGCCGAGTTGATCCCAGGTGTCCAGCTCCGCCCGGATGCGTCGGACCACCATGATGGTGCCGCCGGCGAACCAGCCCTGGTCGCCCCCGTCGTCCCAGACGAACCGGTCGAACTGGTTCGCGGTCAGGTTGACGGTGCCGTCGACCTGACCCATGAGGTTGCGCATCGATCCGCCGGGATTTTCGGGATGCATCGGCTGGCGGAAACCGCGCTGAATCCACCGGACGCTCGCCATGGACCGGACGTTCTTCAACAGCACGCGGGCGGCGTGGCTGAGCGCCAGCGGGCTGTCGCCGCACAACTGCACCAGCAGCTGCCCACCGCTCCAGCGGGGTTCGAGCCGGTCCACGGCGAACGCCGGAAGTTCCCGCAGGGTGGCCGGTTTGGCGTGCGTCAACCGCAACGCGTCGAACAGGGTCGGGCCGTAGCCGACGGTGACGGTCAGCCGGGCCGGTTCGGTGGCCAGCTCCGGTTCGGTGTCGGCGACCGCCGGCAGGCCCTGCGTCAGCCGCGCGGCGTCGGCGGTCCACAGCTTCATCACCGAACGCAAGGTCGCGACGTCGCGCCGGTCGGGACGCAGATCCACCGCGATCAGCGTGGCGTAGCGCTGCGGCACCGTGGCGATACCGGCCTGATGGGGTCCGTAGAACGGCTCGACCGCCGAAGCCGCGGTGGCCGCCGCACCCGACACCAGCCGCGGGCCTGCCACCGCGGCGGTGCCCGCCGCGCCCGCGGCCAACACACTGGCTCCCAGCAGTCGGCGCCGGCTGAGCTTAGCCATGGGATTCGTGCGAGCCGTGCTCGGCGTGCGCGTCCGGTGCGTAGTTCTCGTCGGCGCCCGCGAAGTCCCGCACCTGTGCGGTGATCGGCAGACGAGACCCGTCCTCGAACGTCGCGACGATCTCCACATCGGTGCCGGGCGTCAGCGGTTCACCCAGATCGATCAGCATCAGGTGATCGCCGCCGGGCTGCAACTCGATCTCGCCGCGGGCGGGAATCACCACGCCGTCGTCCTTGGTCCGCATGACGTTGTCGACCACCTCGTGGATCTCGACGTCTGCACTGGCCGGCGAGGTGGCCGAGAGCAGTCGGGCAGCACCGCTGCCGGTGTTGACCAACCGGGCAAACGCCGCCGTCATGTCCGCGTCGGCGGCCTTGACCCACGCGTCGTGGACGGTGACGGCCTCGGCCTGAGACCCGCTGTCCGCCGAGCTACACCCGGTCAGCAGCAGCGCGGCGGCCAGGGCAGAAGCGGACAACGATCGGAACAGAACACGGGAATTCATAAGGGCTCACTTTCGAAAGGAGGCGTCACAGGGTGACGTGTTGGAACCGCGGCCGCGCTCGGCGACGGCGGTGAAAGCAGCACGATCGGCCTCACCCGATCGTGCTCACCCCCAGGTGAGCGATCAGGCGGCCGCCACAGCCGGTGGGCCGCGGTTACCGGTGCCGCCGGCAAGAACGTGCGCGGTGAGCGCGAACCGGTAGGCGGGGCTGACCCGCCCGCCCGGGCCGACAACCAGCCACCCGGGCCACACCGTGGCGCGCAGCACCGAACCGAGGACCCGGCACAGGTGTTCGGAGAGCAGGATCAGCACCGCGCACACCAGCGCGGCCAGGACGTGCGCGGCCAGCATCGGCAGCGCGGCGGCCGGGGCGTGGGCGTGCGTGCCGCCGACGCTCAGCGCGACGTGCCCGAGCAGCTGACCGAGACCGAGGAAGCCCAGCAGGTGGAGGTGTCGGGCCCAGCCGGTCGCGGTGTTCTTCGTCGCGGACACCGCACCCACCGTGGCGGACGCGGCCAGCACCAGCATCAACCCGGCCCCGGTCGGCGGGTGGCCGCCGGCCGCGGAATGGGCAGCGATGGCCACCGTCGCCGAACACGCGGCCACGGATACCCCATGCAGACGAGTAGCCGTCAACCCAGCGGACCTCACCCGAACCAGGGTACCCGGCCTACTACGGGTAATAGTAGAAAGGCCGGTGGGGTTGGATTCGCGGTGATCTCAAGCAGTGTCTCGCGGCGGTGATGTCGGTAGAACTCCTGATATGACTCATGCACCCATCCGGCAGACCCTGCTGCCGGGTTCCGAAGAATTCACCGCCCTGCTCGCCGACATCGCGGCGGGCTCCAAAGACCGTGATCTCAACGACGAGAACCCCTTCGATCAGGTGGCCGCGCTCAAACGGGCCGGCTTCGGCACGCTTCGGCTGCCCGCGGAGTTCGGTGGTCCCGGTTACACCGTGCGCCAACTGTTTTCGACGCTGATCGAGGTAGCGCAGGCCGATCCCATTGTCGCCCACATCTTCCGGACGCACTTCTGGTTCGTCGAGGAGCGGCTGCGCGCGCTGCGGGCCGACCCCGGCGACGAGGTGTCCCAGCGGTGGTTGCAGCAGGTCGCCGCCGGCAAGCTGTTTGCGAATGCGTTCAGCGAGAAGGGCAGCCTGGCGGTGGGCAGCCTGGTGTTCAACACCCGGCTGCTGCCCGATGGAACCGGCGGCTTCCGGCTCAACGGCGAGAAGTACTACAGCACCGGCACGCTGTTCTCCGACTACCTGACGGTCACCACCACCACCGATCACGACTCGGTGGCCTCGGTGATCGTGCCGTCGGATCGCACGGGCGTCGCGCTCATCGACGACTGGGACGGCTTTGGGCAGCGCCGCACGGGCACCGGCACCACGGTGTTCGACAACGTCGCCGTGGCCGCCGAGGAGGTCCTCGTCGACACCCCCTATGACGCCGAACCGGAGCCGACGGTGCAGTACGCCGCGCTGCAGCTCTACATCCACGCCGTGGTGGCCGGGGTGCTCGCGGCGGTGGTCGACGACGGTGCGGCCCTGCTGCGCTCGCGCACCCGCAGCTTCAGTCACGCGCTCACCGCGGCCCCGGTCGACGATCCGCTCTACCAGAAGCTGCTGGGCGAGCTGGCCAGCACCGCCTACATTGCCCGGGCCGCGGTGCTCGACGCCGCCGACGCGATCGGCGCCGCCACCGATGCGGAGGACGAGCGTGGAGTGCCCGATGCCCGGCTGGCCGCCGAGGCGCAGTTGAAGGTCGCCAAGGTCAAGGTGCACCTCGACGCCATCGCCCCCGAGGCCGCCTCCCGGCTGTTGGAACTCGGTGGGGCCAGCGCGTCGAGCCGGCAGCGCAACCTCGACCGGCACTGGCGCAACATCCGCACCATCACGCTGCACAACCCCGTCGTCTACAAGGCCCGGGTGATCGGCGAGAACCTGCTGCACGGCACCCCGATCCCCGCCAACGCCTACTTCTGAGGGGTGATTTCGGTGCGTTTGGGGGCGCTTGAGTGCCCCTGAACGCACCGAAATCGCAAGGGGCCTAGGCGCTCAGCTGCACCCGGTGGGCGCCGCTGACGCTGTTGTAGCGCTCCGGCGAGCAGGTCAGCACGATGACCTGGCCGTCGGCGCCGACCTGGTCGAAGACCGCTCCCATTCGGGCCAGCCGTTCCGGATCGGAGAAGCCGAGCGCGTCGTCGATGACCACGGGCACGGTATCCTCGTTGGCGACCAGCGCGGCCACCGCGAGCCGGGCCACGATCCCGAGTTGTTCCTTGGCGCCGCCGGACAACGACTCGAAGGGCACCGTGCGTCCGTCGAGTGTCCGGTTCCGGATGCACAGGTCGCTGTCGACCTCCACCTCGAAGGTCTCCCCGAAGACGGTGCGGCCCAACCGTTCCACCTCGGTGCGGAACGGCTGCACATAACGTAGCCGGATGTTGTCGCGGTGTCGGACCATCACGGTGCGCAGCAGTTCGACCGCGCGGGCGCGGCGCTGCACCCGGGCGTACGCCGCGACCGCATGCTCCCGCGTGATCTGGGCCGCGTCGAGCTGCCCGGTCCGGCCCTCGGTGCCGAACACCGAGAGCTCCACCTCGATATCGCGCAGCGCGCGGGCGGTGTCGTCGTGTTGCTGGTTGACGGTGTCGGCGGCCGTCCGCGCCGCGGCCAGCTCCGCGGTCACCGCGTCCGGGCCCGCCTCGGCCAGCCGCGCCGACAACTCGGCGACCCGCGCTCGCGCGGCCTCGGCGGCGGCCGTCGCGGTGGCGACCTGCGCCACTGCATCCTCATCGGGCTGCGCGGCTTGCAGCGCGGCCAGCCGTGCGGTGCTCGTGGCCAGTTCGGTCTGCGCGGCGACCGCGCGATCCCGCGATACCGTGGCCGAGGTGGTCCGCTCGGCCAACTGTTTGAGGGCCGCGGCGGCCACCCGGCGTTGGGTCTGCGCGTGCGTGGTGGCTTCCTGTAGGGCCTGTTCGGCGGCGGACCGTTCGGCGTGGGCCGCCTCGGCGTCGATGCCGAGATCGGCACCGGGCCGCAGGGCCTCGAGGCGCGCCCGCAAATCGGCGATGTCGTCGTCGCCGGTGATCCCGGACAGGGTCGCGTCGAGATGGCCGCGCTGCCCGGTCAGTTCGATGCGCCGCTGTTGTACCCGGCGGGCCTCGTCGAGGTCGGCGACGCCGGCGCCAGCCAGCAACTTCGCCAGATGGTGCTGCGCGGCTGCGAGTTTCGCGTGGGTGTCCACCGCAGTCGCGGCCGGTTTGACGTCGATGCGCAGCAGACCCGGCAGTGACACCGCGGCCTGCTCGGCGGCGCTCAGCGACCAGGTCTGGCCAGCCGTCAGCGTCACCCGGTCCTCGCCCACCGTCAGCTCGACGTCGGCTGCGGCCGTGAATTCGATGGCGGTCGCGGTCAGCTCGGCCTGTGCCTGCGCGAGGTCGGCGGCCGCGGCCGCGGCCTCGATCTCACGAAACATCTTGTCGGTCAAGACGATCGGTGCCAGTGCCGCGTCGACCTCGGCCCGTTCGGCCAGCGCGGCATCGACGCGACTCACCAGCGCGGTCAGCCGCTCGGCCTCGGCACGCTCAGCGAGCTGGGCTACCACCTTGCTGGCGGCGCGCACCCGCTCGTCGACCGCGTGCAGCTCTTTTTCGGCGGCGGCGGCCGCGGCCTCCGCTTCCACCACCACCTCGCGGCCGGTGTCCTCGGACTCCTGCGCTTCGACGGCGGCCACCTGTGCCGCGTCGAGCGCCTCCTGCCGGGACTGCACCTCGGACCGGACGCGCCGGCGCTCCTCGAGCGCGGCCGCGGCCGCGGTGGCCGTGGCCGTCTTGGCGGCGGCCTCCGACTCCGCGGTGCGCACCTCGGCCGTCAGTGCGGTCAGCTCCTCGGCGGCCGCGGCGGCGGTGTCCAGTCTGGCGGCCGCCGCCGAGCGCTGCCCGACCAACGCCTCGAGCTGCTCGGACATGGTGGCGTGGGCCCGCACCCGCTCGTCGACCTCGGCCACCTCGGCGGCCCGCGCGGCCACCTCCGCCTCGGCGGTCTTCATCGCCGCGATGGCCGCGGCCCATTCGCCGGTGGGACGTCCGGTCGCGGTGAAGTAGCGGGCGTATTCGGCATCGATCTTCTCGATCAGCACCGGTTCGGCGCCGGACAGACCGGCGGACAGTCCGTCGGCGGCGTCGCCGGCGGCGACATCGAGCGCGCGAGACAGCGCATCGCACGCCGACAGGTCCACCGCAGATGTCGACGCGGCCTGCAATACCCGCTGCGCCTGCCACAGGCCGGCATCGACGGTCTCGTCGAGCATGCCGCGGACCCGCTGGTGCGCCTCGTCACCGGTGAGCTGCTCGCGCGCGGGTGCCAGGATGCTCAGCTCGGTTTCGCACTTCTTGTGGAATCGCTTGCGGTACACGAACCGGTACGGTCCGGTGCTGATCTCGGCGGTGACCTCCGCCCCCACGTCGGCGTGAGTCGGCTTGACCTGCTTGACGTCTTTTTTGTTGGAGCGGTCCTTGGATTCCAGCAGCAGGTCCAGTGCCTCGATCATCGAGGACTTGCCGATCTCGTTCGCGCCGCACACCACGGTGACGCCGCGCTCGGCGAATTCGATCTCGCGGTGGGTGATGCCGCGATAGTTGGTCAGGGTGAGCCGATGCAGTCTCATGCCGCACCACTTTTCGGCTCTGACAGCTTCCCGGACAGTCGCAGTAGCAGGGCCAACGCACCTTGGGCATCCTCGGCGCCGTCCGGATCGTCACCGCGCGCGGCGGCCATCAACTCCTGGACCGCGGTGGCGGCGAATCCGCCGATACCGATCTCGGAGAATTCGGCGTCGGCCGGGACCACGGCGATGTCGCAGTGCCGGTCCCACAACCCGACCCAGCCGAACAGCCGGGTGTACTTGTCCAGGCAGGCATCGAGGCGCGCGCGGTCGGTCACGGTGAGCGTGCCGGTCAGCACCAGCCGCACCACCGTGCGCTCCTTGTCGGGCAGCAGATCGAGATTGAGGTCGAGATCGGCGATGTCCCGGCTGTTGTCGAGTTGGAAGGCGGGCAGGGTGACGAACCGCCACCGCCCCACGCGGTGCGCGTCGACCGTCACCGGACGTGCCGGATCCGACTCGTCGATGTCGACGAGCAGGACGTGCCCGGGGTCGGGCTCGATGTCGTCGTAGTTGGTGACCTCCGGCGACCCCGAGTACCAGACCCGGCCGGAGTCTCCGACGCACGTGCGGGAGTGCTTGTCGCCCAACGCCACATAGTGGATGGCGCCGCGGTCGAGGGCCTCCTGCACCGCGGCGATCCGGATCAGCGACGGCCGGGTGGGGTCGGGGTCCAGCACATCGACGCCGCCGTGGGCGACCACGATGCGGGTGGTGCCGTCGGCCGGCAGGTCGGCCAGCACCTCGGCGACCAGATCGGTGGTGGGCCGCTTGGAGCGCCACGGGGCCGCGACGATCTCCAACCCGGGCCGCACCTGATGGGTGCCGGCGCGGTCCAGCACGACGACATTGTCGGGGCACTCGTCGGTGAACAACGTGCTGGTGTACACCGACGAGGCATCGAGCGGGTCGTGGTTGCCGGGCAGCAGGTACACCGGGATCCCGATCGCGCGCATCGCCTCCAACGACTGGCTGATCACCCGCGGGTCGAGGTGGTTGTCCTCGAACACGTCCCCGGCGACGACGACGAACTCGGCGCCGCAGTCCTGGGCCAACGTCCGCAGTCCGGCCACCGCTTCCCGCCGGGCGGCCGAATATCGGGGCTGCGCCTCGCCTTCCAGAAAGTGCCGGGTCATCCCCAGCTGCCAGTCGGCGGTGTGCACGAATCGCACTGCGTCCCCTACCTTCTTCACCTACCGCGGGCCGTGTCTCGAACCCGGTCGTGGCGAGTGTATGACCGCGCTCCGACAAGTTGGCCTAACGTGGCCGGTGTGAGCGAGAAGAGACGAACCCTGGTGCTGATGCGGCACGCCAAGTCGGCCTATCCGGACGAGGTGGCCGATCACGACCGTCCGCTGGCTCCGCGCGGTGAACGCGAGGCCGGGTTGGCCGGGGACTGGCTGCGCGCCGGGCCCCCGGTGGACCCGCCGGTGCAGGCGGTGCTGTGTTCCTCGGCGACCCGGACCCGCCAGACCCTGCAGCGAACGGGCATCGAGGCCCCCGTGCACATCACCGACCGCCTCTACGGTGCCAGTCCGGGCGCCGTCATCGCCGAGATCAACGCCGCCGAGACGACCTTCGGGTTCGACATGGACACGTTGCTGGTGATCGGCCACGAACCGACAACATCCGCGTTGGCGCTCGCACTGTCCGGCGCCCCGGGAACCAATGCGACTGCTGCCGAGCATATTTCGGTCAAATATCCGACCTCGGCGCTGGCGGTGCTGCATGTCAACGGGTCCTGGGCCGAGGTGGAACTCGGCAGCGCCGCGCTGACGGCGTTTCACATCCCGCGTTAGGAACTGGTCGCCAGCGTCAGTTCCATCAGCTTGATGGCCTGACCGCACGCGTCGACCCCGGGGGCCTGCGGGTTGACCCACCAGCCGACCACGCCGGCGGCGTCGCTGGCGACTCCGCAGCCACCGTTGGCGTCGCCCATCCGCATCACGATCGAGGCGACGCCGGCGACCCGGCGGTCCTCGATCTGGTAGTTGAGTTCCTCGGCGACCCGTCGCTCGTTGTCCAGGCTGCCCAACTCGAACCAGAAGCGCGTGATGTCCACGAGGCCGGTCTGACTGTTGGCCTGCCAGCGACACACCGCTCCGACGAAGGTGCTCTGGATCGCGGTGGGATCGGCGCCCACGGTCTCGGCCAGCACGTCGGTGGTCAACACGTCGCATTCCTTGAGCAGGTTCGGATAGGTCTCCGCCGACTCGTTGTTGCGGGGGCCGGCGCCGGCCTTGACCGCGGTGCCGTCGACCGTCGAGGCGCATCCGCTCAGGATGGCCAGCGCGGATACTGCGGCCACGCCGGCCAGCACCCGATTCCGCGCACTGCGCGGCGGCGTTTGTCGCACCGAGTCACTCATTTCTTCGCGTTCACGATCGATTGACGGGTGAGTTCCGTGGCGACCTCACACGGATCCGGGAAGGGTTGGGCGGCGTAGCTCACCGATACCTCGATGAAGTCGTCGTCGAACTGGATACCGATTTCGCAGAGGGTGTCGGTCCCGGTCAGCAGGTCGGAGCCCACCGCGATGAAGCCGTCGTAGCCCTCGATGTTGATGTCCTCGACGCTGTCGCGGGACAGTTCCTCGGTCTTGCGTTCCCGGCCGATCGGACTGCCCCGGAACGAGGTGAAGGAGAAGTGCGGCCCGGAGATGCTGCCGCCGGCCAACCACTGGCAACCGACCGAGTTGGTGGCGGTGTTGACCAGACCTGGGACCTGGGTGAGCTGGCTGACGGTCTCGTCGCTCAGCCCGCCGCACTGCGGAAACACCGGGCCGTGCTGGGCCTCGGCCGACGCCGGCGGCGCGTCGCCACTGGCCTGCGGGTCACTGGCGTCCTCACCTGAGCATCCAGCCAGCAGTGCCATACCCGTCGCCAAGGCCGCCGCCGCCCACGTTCTGCTGCTCACCCCATGCACTGTAGCGGCAGCGTCGCAGACGAACCATCGACACGCGGACTGACCAGGTGTTTTGCCGCCCCCCGCACGGGGTGCAACAGTTACGGGATGCTCTGGGCGCTGCTGCGACAGTACGTGCGGCCGTACCGATCTCTGGTGGCTGCCGTGATGACGTTGCAGCTGATCAGCACGCTGGCCTCGCTCTATCTGCCCACGGTCAACGCCGCGATCATCGACGAGGGCGTGGCCGTCGGCGACACCGATGCCATCATCCGACTCGGGGGCGTCATGCTCGCCGTCACCGCGCTGCAGGTGCTCTGCGCGCTCGGCGCGGTGTATTTCGGCTCGCGGACCGGGATGAGTTTCGGCCGCGACCTGCGCGCCGCGATGTTCCACCACGTCACGACCTTCTCCGAGCACGAGACGGCGCGCTTCGGGCCGTCGTCGCTGATCACCCGGACCACCAACGACGTTCAGCAGATCCAGGTGCTGGTGCAGATGACGTTCACGGTGCTGGTGACCGCCCCGATCATGTGCGTCGGCGGGGTGTTCATGGCCATCCACCTCGATGCGGGCCTGGCTTGGCTGCTGGTCATCGCGATCCCGGTGCTGGGGCTGGCGAACTACTGGATCATCTCGCACCTGCTGCCGATCTTCCGCAGCATGCAGCAGCTGATCGACGGCGTCAACCGGGTGATGCGGGAGCAGCTCGCCGGGATCCGGGTGATCCGGGCATTCGCGCGGGAACCGTTCGAACGCACCCGTTTTGAGGCCGCCAGCCAGACGCTGTCGGACACCGCGCTGGAGGCCGGTCGCTGGCAGGCGCTGATGCTCCCGGTGACGACGCTGACCATCAACATTTCGAGCGTCGCGGTGATCTGGTTCGGGGGGTTGCGCATCGACTCCGGCCAAATGCAGGTCGGCGCGTTGATCGCCTTCCTGTCCTACTTCATGCAGATCCTGATGGCCGTCCTGATGGCCACGATCTTCCTCGCGATTCTGCCGCGGGCCTCGGTGTGCGCCGAGCGCATCGGCGAGGTGTTGGGGACGGCACCGGCCGTCGCCGACCCCGAACACCCGGTGGAACCCGCCGGCGCCACCACCGGTGCGGTGCACGCCGACCGGGTGTCGTTTCAGTACCCGGGGGCGGAACGCTCTGTGTTGCATGACGTTTCGTTCACCGCCGCGCCCGGGAGCACCACCGCAATCGTCGGGAGCACCGGTTCGGGCAAGTCGACACTGGTGTCGCTGCTGTGCCGGACGTACGACGTCACGGCCGGCGCGGTGTACGTCGACGGCATCGACGTGCGCCACTACCGCACCGAGCGGTTGTGGTCGTCGTTCGGCCTGGTGCCGCAACGGGGTTACCTGTTCTCCGGGACGGTCGCGGCCAACCTGCGCTACGGCCTGTCCGAGGCCACCGAAGCCCAGATGTGGGAGGCGCTGCGGGTCGCGTGCGCCGACGGCTTCATCGCCGCGCACCGGGACGGTCTCCAGATGCGCGTGGCCCAGGGCGGCATCAACTTCTCCGGCGGACAGCGGCAGCGGTTGGCCATCGCTCGCGCGGTCATCCGTCGTCCCCAGATCTATCTGTTCGATGACTCCTTCTCGGCGCTCGATGTCCACACCGATGCGCGGGTGCGCGCCAACCTGCGCGAGGTGTCCGCCGATGCCACGGTAATTGTGGTGGCACAGCGCATTGCCACGATCGCCGCCGCCGATCAGGTGATCGTCCTCGACGACGGCCGGGTGGTCGGCGTCGGCACGCATGACGACCTGCTCACCGAATGCCCCACCTACGCCGAGTTGGCCGACTCGCAATCGGTGCACGCCGAGTCCGGGGAACAGACGTGACCGGCCCCCTGCGCGGTGGGTTGCGCGCCATGGAACAGGGTCCCCCGCAGCGGTCCCGCGACTTCAAGGGTGCGGCGATCCGCCTCGTCAAACGGCTGACCCCGCAACGCGCCCTGACCATCACCGTGATCGTGCTGTCGATCCTCGGGATTGCCCTGGGCGTGATCGGCCCGCGGATCCTCGGCCACGCGACCGACCTGCTGTTCAACGGCGTGATCGGGCAGCAGTTGCCCGCCGGGATCAGCAAGGAACAGGCCGTCGAGGCGGCCCGGGCGCGCGGCGACGGCACCTTCGCCGACCTGCTGTCGGGAATGAACATCATCCCAGGCGAGGGGGTGGACTTCGGCGCGGTAGGGCGCACGCTGGCGCTGGCGCTGACGCTGTATCTGGTTGCCGCACTGTTGATCTGGATTCAGGCACGGCTGCTCAACGTCGCGGTACAACGGACCATGGTCGCGCTACGCGCCGACGTCCAAAGCAAGGTGCACCGACTTCCGCTGGCACACTTCGACACCCGGCAGCGCGGCGAACTGCTCTCACGGGTCACCAACGACATCGACAATGTGCAGACCTCGTTGGCGATCTCGATAAACCAGCTGCTGTCGGCCGTGCTGACCATCTTCGCCGTGCTGGTGATGATGCTGACGATCTCGCCGCTGCTGGCGTTGATCACCGTGCTGACGGTGCCGCTGTCGTTGTGGGTGACCCGGGTCATCACTCGTCGCTCACAACGAATGTTCGTGGCGCAGTGGCACAACACCGGCCGGCTCAACGCCCTGATCGAGGAGACCTACAGCGGCTTCACCGTCGTCAAGACCTACGGCCACCGCGCCGCGGTGCGCACCATGTTCACCGAGCGCAACAGCGACGTCTTCCACGCCAGCTTCGGAGCACAGTTCTTCTCCGGGCTGATCTCGCCGGCGACCATGTTCGTCGGCAACCTCAGCTATGTCGCGGTGGCGGTGATCGGTGGCCTCAAGGTGGCCACCGGGCAGATCAGCCTCGGCAACATCCAGGCCTTCATCCAATACGTCCGGCAGTTCAATCAACCGCTGACCCAGGTCGCCGGCATGTACAACACCTTGCAGTCCGGCATCGCCAGCGCCGAGCGGGTTTTCGATTTTCTCGACGAGCAGGAGATGGCGCCGGAGCCCGAAGCCATGCTCCCGCACACCGGTTCGCCGCCGCGGGTGGAATTCGACCGGGTGAGCTTCGGCTATCGCGACGATCAGGTGGTGATCTCGGATCTGTCGCTGGTCGCCGAGCCGGGCAGCACCGTGGCGATCGTCGGGCCCACCGGGGCCGGCAAGACCACCCTGGTCAACCTGTTGATGCGGTTCTACGACGTGGATGCGGGCCGCATTCTGGTCGACGGCATCGACATCGCGACGATCAGCGCCAGTTCGTTTCGCTCGGGAACCGCCATGGTTTTGCAGGACCCGTGGCTGTTCGGCGGCACGATCGCCGAGAACATCGCCTACGGGCGGCCCGACGCGAGTCCCGAGGAGGTGCTCGAGGCGGCCCGGGCGGCCTTTGTGGACCGGTTCGTGCACACCCTGCCCGACGGCTACGACACCTGGGTCAGCGATGACAACGGCATGGTGAGCGCCGGCGAGAAACAGTTGATCACCATCGCGCGAGCCTTCCTGGCACGGCCCCGCCTGCTGGTCCTCGACGAGGCGACCAGTTCGGTGGATACCCGCACCGAACTGCTGATCCAGCACGCCATGGCCGAATTACGCCGGGACCGAACGAGTTTCATCATCGCCCACCGGCTGTCGACCATCCGGGACGCCGACCTGATCGTGGTGGTCGACCACGGCCGCATCGTCGAGCACGGTACGCACCCCGAACTGCTGGCCCGCCGCGGCGCCTACTGGGACATGACCCAGGCCTAGCGCCTAGAGCTGCGGGCCCTGCGCGCGCAGCTCGTCGACCTCGGACATCGCGTCGCGCAACTGGGTCAGCCAGTCCTCGGCGTGCTCCCCCACCAGCCGCACCGACCAGGCCAGCGCATCCGAGCGCGACCTGGCCACCCCCGCGTCGACCAACGTGTCGAGTACCTGCCGCTCGGGTTGCCGCAACCGGGTCATGACCGGAACGGCGATGTGGGTGAACAGGATTCGCTCGTCGCCCACCCGGACACCCCAAGACACCTTGCGGTCGTAGCGATCCTGGGCCTCGTCGGCGATGCGCATGCGTTCCGGGCGCGTCTCCTCGCGGAACTTGGCGACCCGACCCGAGGCGCGGGCCTTGGTCTCGTCGTCCTCGGGCGCCGGCAGTGCACCGATGACCGTGATCTCCTCGCGGTCCACGACCACCTCGGGATCGCCGTCGAACCAGGCGTCGGGAAGACGCCCGGCGAACCATTCCGCCGCTTCGGCGGCGTCGGGAAGCGCGTGCCCCCGACCATGTTGTCGTTTCATGATTACATGATTACACCGTTACAGGTGCAAGGGAACGGCGTTCACCGTCGGCGAACGTGCGGGCGGTCAGCGTTTCAGCAGCAGCGCGGCCCCGCCGGCCGCCGCGAAGGCGATGAACAGCAGGATCGCCCAGCCCGGGGAGGCCGCGAACCACACCACCGCCAGCACGATCAGCGCCGGGGATGCCACGAACAGCGCCATCCCCGGATGTTGTTTGAGCACTGCCAGCGCACTGTTTGCTCGGGACCGGTCGATTTCCTTGCCTGCCATGCCTCCAGGATGCGTGCTGAGCCTGGGAACGGCAACGATCCGCCTTTACTGTGGGCCCTGCACGCCGATTCAGGAGGGCTGACTATGACAGGCCAGTGGCATCCCGATCCCGAGGGACGCTTCGAATACCGGTGGTGGGACGGGCAGCAATGGACCGACCAGGTCTCCCACCAGGGGCAGATCCAGCAGGTGCCGCTCGGCGCACCGCCCGAGCCGCAGCGCGTCCCCGCCACCCCCGCCGCGGCACCGGCCCCGGCCGCCCAAGACGGGTTCGCGGGCATCACCGGAGACCTGGTCGACGGGCGCTTCGCGGAACACTCCGGCGCGGCCGTCGCCAACCAGAACCCCCGGATGTTGCGGGTTCGGCTCGGCGAACCGTTCATGGCCCGCCAAGGTTCGATGGTCGCCTACCAGGGCAACGTGGAGTTCGCCTTCGAGGGCGGCGGCGCATCGCGCTTCATCAAGAAGGCATTCACCGGCGAGGGCCTGCCGCTGATGCGCTGCCAGGGCCAGGGCGATGTGTTCCTGGCGGACCGGGCCTGCGATGTGCACCTGCTGCAGCTGACGAACACCGGACTGTCCATCAGCGGCAAGAATGTGCTGGCCTTCTCCAGCAATCTGGACTGGAACATCGAACGGGTCAAGGGCGGCAGCATCGCCACCGGCGGGCTGTTCAACACCACGTTGCGCGGCACCGGGTGGGTCGCTTTGACCACCGACGGGCCGCCGGTGGTGCTCGACGCCGCCGAGGCCCCGACGTACGCCGACACCGACGCGGTGGTGGCGTGGTCGGCCAATCTGCAGACTCAGCTCAAGACCAGCTTCAAGGCCGGCGCGCTGATCGGACGCGGTTCCGGCGAGGCCATGCAGGTCGTCTTCCACGGCGCCGGGTTCGTCATAGTGCAACCGTCGGAGGGCGTTCCGGTCACCCCGGCGCAGTAGGTCAGTTCGCCGGGCGCGCGCGAAACAGCTTGGTCTCGCCCTTGAAGCCCTTGAGGTGCCGGGCCCCGGCGAACGACCATTCGATACCTGGCGCGTCGCCGATCGCCTCCCGGGCCGCTTCGGCCACCAGGACCGAGCCCGGGCGCGCCGCGCCCGTGACCCGACTGGCCAGGTTGACCGGGCTGCCGAACCAGTCGCCGGCCCGGCTGACCGCGTCGCCGTACGCCAAACCTATTCTCAGGCGCGGGAATTCGTCGTCTGCCTGCGCTGCGCCGGCAAGCTCGAGCAGCGCCTCCAGCAGCGGCAACGGGTCGGGGCACACGAGCATCACCGCATCGCCGATGGTTTTGACGAACCGGACCGGCGGGTGCGCGACGTCGCGGGCCATCTCGCCGAGCCGGTTCGCGAGGCGTTCGAGTTCCTCGGGAGGGGTCTCCTCCCCCAACCGGGTGAAGCCCACGAGATCGGCGAACGCGACCGCGATTTCGCGTGCGCCCGGCAGTGGTTCACCGGCGGCGCGCTCGGAGGCGCTGATCGCCTCGGTCTCCATCGCGTGGCGCAACTGCAGCATCAGCATGTCGGAGATCATCGGGGCCAGCAGCGGCGCGACCTCGCCGACCACCCGTTCGGAGGCTTGGGCGATGTCCAGTTCCGTGGCGTTCGGCCGCAGCACCGCCGCCAGCGCGGTGTAGCGCATGATCTCCGCGGCGTTGGACAGACCTTCGGCCAACGTGCGGGTTGCGACCAGGATCTGATCGGTGTCGAAGCCGAGCGCCAGGAATTTCGCGGTGTGGCCGACTACGTCGCCGTCGGCGCTCAGATACACCTCGGCGTCGGGGTCGTCGACCGTCGGCAGTCCGACCGCGCGCTGCACGCGCTGCACGGTGTCCAGATCCAAGCCGGTCTTCTCGGCGATCTGCCGGGTGGACACGTAGGTGCCGTCGTCGCCGATCAGTCGGCGTGACGCCAGCAACATGGGTGAAAAGGCGCCGCGGAGGTGCTCGACGGAGAAACCCTTGGTCAGCAGCCAGGCGACCAACTCCGCGCGATCGGCGCGCGCGTCACCGTCGAGGCCGTCCAACAGCCCGGAGGCTTCGATCTGCGGGTCCACCGGCACAGGGCTCAACCTACCGGGCATCATTGCCGGTGATGTCTGGATCCTTGCGCGGCCCGCGCGTCGCGGGTTTCGCGCCGCTGGTCGCGCCGGGCGCGCGGGTGCTGTTCCTGGGCAACGCCCCGAGTGTGCTGTCGCTGCAGCGGCAGCAGTACTACGGCAATCCGCGTAACGCGTTCTGGCCGATCATGGCGCAGTTGTGCGGATTCGACGCCGACGCGCCCTATGAGTGGCGCGCGGCGGCGTTGACGTCGGCGGGCTACGCGGTCTGGGATGTGCTCGCATTCTGCCGGCGGCACGGCAGCCTGGATGCGGCGGTGGAGCGAGACAGCATGGTGGCCAACGATTTCGAGACGTTCTTCGGCGCGTATCCGACCATCGAGCGGGTGTTCTTCACCGGCGGTGCCGCCGAGGCGAACTATCGCCGGCTGGTGTCGGTGACCGCGGACGTGGCGTATGCGCGGCTGCCGTCGACGAGCCCCGCGCATACGGTGAGTTTCGCGGTGAAATTGGCGGCCTGGCGCGCCGCGGTGCTGGAGTCCGCGCCATGACGCCCCGCGAGGGTGCGCAAAACCCGTGGATTCGGCGGCGTGTCGGCCGGGGACGCGCCCGCTCGCGCTAGGGGAAGTGCCCCGTTAGCTCCCGTTAGCTCAGGGCGGGGCGGCGCTGCGCCCAGGGGCGGTCCGCCTCGATCTCGGCGGCCAGCGACAGCAGGGTGGCCTCGTCAAAGGGCCTGCCCACCAACTGGATCGACAACGGCAGGCCCGTGCGGTCCAGGCCCCACGGCACCACCGCGGCGGGTTGACCGGTGGCGTTGAAGGCGGCCTGGAACGGCACCCGCGCGACCACCAGCGCCAGCGTCGAGACCGCGCCCAGGCGGCGGTAGGCGCCGACGCGCGACGGCCCGGTCGCCGTGCCCGGGGTGATCACGACGTCCACGTCGTCGAAGATCGCCTGCATCCGCGCCGCGAGGTCGGCCTCGGCGGCGCGGATCTTGGCGATCCGGGCGTCGGAGAACATCCGGCCGATCCGCGCCATGCCGCGGGTCCGCGAATCGAGCCGCTCCTGATGCGGCAGGACCCGGACGTCGTCGTAGATTCCGCGCAGATATCGCGGCAGCACCTGCCCGTACACCGCCATGCGCGGGTAGTCGATGTCGCGGGTCACGACATCATGGCCGAGTTCGCGCAGCAGTTGGCCGGCCTGGTGGACGGCCGCGGCGTGTTCGGCGTTGACCCGCGCGGTCACCAGCGGAGGCACCTTGGTGGTCAACGCAATTCGCAGCCGGTTCGGCGGCCGCGACGCCGCGCCGACGAAGCCGCCCTCGGGTCCCGGCATCGACTTGTCGCAGGTGACGTCGAGGAACAGCGCGGCGTCCTCGACGGTGTGGGCGAGCGGGCCGTTGGACACCATCCCGCACCAGGCGTCGTCGTGCGGGTAGAGCGGCACCCGGTCGCGCTGCGGCTTGATGCCGAACAGCCCGCACCAGGTGGCCGGGATGCGAATGGAGCCGGCGCCGTCGGATCCCAGCGCCATGGGCGCCAGGCCGGCGGCGACGGCCGCCGCGCTGCCGCCGCTGCTGCCGCCCGGGGTGTAGGAGAGATCCCACGGGTTGTGCGTGGCCCCGAAGGACACCGTCTCGGTGAACGGCCAGATCATGAGTTCCGGGACCGCAGTCTTGCCCAGGATCACCGCGCCGGCCTCGCGCAGCAGCCGAACCACCTCGGCGTCCTTGGTGGGCGCGGGTCCATGCGCCGAACTGCCGTAGGTGGTGGTCGCACCGGCGACATCGACGTCGTCCTTGATCGCGATCGGCACACCCAGCAGCGGCAGCCGTTCGCCGGCGTCGAGCCGCTCCTGCGCGGCGGCGGCCTGTGCGCGGGCCTCGTCGGCGAAAACCACTCGGTACGAGCGTAACTCGGGATCCAGCCGGGCGATGCGTTCGAGGTACAGCTCGGTGAGCGCGGGTGCGGACACCTCGCCCGACGCGAGCATCCGGGCCTGTTCGGCGGCACCGGCGAACGCCAGCTCGATGGAATCCATGACCGCAGGATATCGACTTTATTCGGCGGGGCGACCATGTCTGGCGGCGTACTGGCCCGGTGTGCAACCCAGCATCGTCCGAAAGTCGTTGCTGAAATGCGCCTGGTCGTACCAGCCCAGGCGGGCCGCCAGCGCCGCCAGGTCCATCCCGGGTTCGGTCTCGATCTCCAGCGCGGCCTGTTGCAACCGGTACCGGCACAGCACCCACTTGGCCGACACGCCCACGTAGCGCCGGAAGATGCGCTGCGTGGTGCGGGCGCTCCAGGGCGAGATCGCCATCACCTGCCCCACCCGGTGCAGATCGTTGTCGTCGCGCATCCGCTCCAGCAGACCGGTCAGCAACCGGTAGGTCGGATCCGGTGCGCCGGGGTGCTCGGCGATCAGGTCGTCCAGCCGGGCGGCGGCGGTCGCCCGCTCGTCCGCCAGGTGCACTGGGGCACCGAACAGTTCAGCGTCCACCGGCGCGATGCGCCCGGTGTAATGGGAGGCGTCCCGGTCGAAGCGCGCCGCGAAGCCACCGGCCCGAAAACGCGCGCCGACCACTTGCCCCGATCGCCTGATCGTCGTGGTGAACACCGCCGGCACGACGCCGTGAATCAGGGTGGCCGGCAGCGCGAACCCGTGCCGTGGCGAGTCGGCACCCCATTCGTGGGTGAGGTGCACCACCGGGAACGAGATCACGACGCTGTCGAACGCCTCCGCATCGGACAGGTCCCAACTCACCGACCAGAAATGCTCGACGAACTCCGCGGCCGCCGACGACGGTTCCCACCGCTGCAGGTCGTAGGTCGCGGCCGCCGCGACCCGCCCGACCACGCCGCGTTGCGGCCGCACGGGTGGCGCGTTTTTCCAATCCGGCACGGTGTCCAGCCTAGAAAACTGGGCGACATGAACGTCACACCTATTCCGGCCGGCTACACCAGCCTGACGCCGTTCCTCGTGATCGACGGGGCCGCCGCTGCGATTGCCTTCTACACCTCGGTGTTCAGTGCGGAACTCACCGAGAAGATGGAATCGAATGACGGGAGCCGAACCGTGATCGCGCACGCCGAACTGGATTTCGGCAACGGCCGGCTACAGCTGAGCGACCCGAATCCCCAGTTCGGACTGCAAGCGCCGGTCCGATCGGACTCCGTCACCCACTCGCTGGTGCTGTACTGCCCGGACGTCGACGAGGTGGTGGGGCGGGCGAAGCGGGCCGGCGCCACCATCCGCGAGGATCTGCACACGTTCGTCACCGGCGATCGGTTCGCGTCGTTGGTGGACCCGTTCGGCCTGCGCTGGGCCGTCATGACCCGCGTGGAGGATGTCGATGCCGACGAACGTGATCGCCGGTTGGCCCGGTGGGCGCAGGAGAACCTGCAGTAGCCCGCTACCGTAGCGGGCATGTCTTGCGTGTTCTGCGCCATCGTGGTCGGCGACGCCCCGGCGGTCCGGGTCCACGAGGACGACGACTACCTGGCCATCCTCGATATTCGTCCGATTGTGCGGGGCCACACCCTGGTGCTGCCCAAACGGCACTACGTGGATCTGACCGACACCCCGCCCGAGACCGTGGCCGGCATGGCCAAGCTGGGACAACGCATTTCGCGGGCCGCCCGCCAATCCGGGTTGCACGCCGACGGCAACAACGTCGTGATCAACGACGGCAAGGCCGCGTTTCAGAGCGTGTTCCACATCCATCTGCACGTCGCGCCCCGCCAGACCGGCGACAAGTTGTCGTTCGCCAAGGGCCTGGTGGTGCGGCGCGATCCGGATCGCGAAGCGACGGCACAAATCCTGCGGGACGCCCTGGCGGAACTGCCACACTGAACGGCATGAGTCAATCCCGCTGGACGAACTACCTGGCGCTGTTCCTCGGCGTGCACGACACCGTTTATCAGAAATCGCGCGGGTGGGTCGGACACCGGCTGCCCGGGTTCGCCCCGGCCCTGTTGCTGCACACCGTGGGCGCCAAGACCGGCCAACCCCGCACCACCTCACTGAGTTACGCCAACGACGGCAACAACTACCTGGTGGTCGCGTCCCGCGGCGGCAGTCCCAAGGCGCCCGGCTGGTATTTCAACCTGAAGAAGCAGCCGCGGGTCGAGATCAATGTCGGGCGGCGTCGATTCGGTGTGACAGCGCGCATCGTGCTGCCCGACGACCCCGACTACGCGCGGATGTGGGACGTGGTCAACGCGAACAACCGCGACATGTACCGGCAGTACCAGCAGCGCACCACCCGGCCGATCCCGGTCGTCGTGCTGCAGCCATAGCGCGGGGTTTAGAAGAGCTCCTTGGCCAGCAGTTCGATCGTGGTCTCGCGGGCCGGCGCGGTCGCCGGGTCGGTGCCGCGGTGCGCCGATCCGACCGGATTGACCATCACCTCGTCGACCCCGAACTGCTCAGCGAGCGCGCGTAGCTGCGCGGCGGCCTCGGCGGGCGTGCCGACAATGCTCTTGGTGCGGCCGGCGTCGATGATGCGCTGCTCCTGCGGGCTGGGCCGCAGTGCCTCCGCATCCTCGACGAGGTCCAGCGCGCCCAACGGTTGGCCGGTGCGCAACCGCGCCATCATCTGCAGGTTCGGCAGCAGCAGCGCCTCGGCCTCGGCGCGGGTGGCGGCCACCGACGCGTTGACGGTCAGAAAGGTCACCGGCACGGAGGTGTGATCGCTGGGCTGGAAGTCGCTGCGGTAGACCTCGAGGGCCTCCTCGGTGCCCTGGCCCGAGAAGTGGTGGGCGAACACGTACGGCAAGCCCTTGGCCGCGGCCAGATGCGCGGAGTACATCGAGGACCCCAGCAGCCAGATCCGCGGCTGCCCCGTCGCGACCGGGGTGGCCTTGAGGATGTAGTCGGGGCGGCCCAGATGCGCGGGCAGTTCCACCCGGACGCCGCGCGGGCTCATCATCGCCGCGACCTCGTCGAGGTACTGCGGGAAGTTCTGGATGTCGGAGTCGTCGCGGCCGGCCGGCCCGCGCAGCGCGATCGAGGTGACCGGGTCGCTGCCGGGCGCCCGGCCCAACCCGAGATCGATGCGCCCGGGCGCGGCGGCCTCCAGCAGCGCGAACTGTTCGGCGACGGCCAGCGGCGCGTGGTTGGGCAGCATCACCCCGCCCGAACCCAGCCGGATCTGCGTGGTCTGCGCGGCGAGGTAGGCGATCAGCACGGGTGGGCTGGTGGCCGCGACCGCGGGCATGTTGTGGTGTTCGGCCAGCCAGTAGCGGGTGTAGCCGAGCCGATCAGCGGTCTGCGCCAGCCGCACCGTGGCCGCCAGCGCGTCGGACGTGGTCTGGTCGGAACGCACGGAAACGAGATCGAGGACAGAGAGCTGCATAGCGGTCTCAACGCTACGGCACGCGTTTTGCTTCCAATTCGGGTGTGATCTCACACGGTGACCGTGCGGAATCACGCCGAAATCACTCGGGACTAGAACTGCCCGCAGTTGGGTGTGGTGGGCACGCCGTTGAACCGGTCGGCGATCCACTGCATGGCCCGTTCACCGTCCACCAGCATCGGCAGGGCATGGTTGATGACGGCCTTGTTCAGGAACGGCGGCTGTTCGTTGGTCCAGAACTGCACATCCACCCCCTGCTCACACCAGTCGCGGCCCAACTGATGGGCCCCGGTCCACGGCACCAGCGGGTCGAATCGGTTGATGACGATCAGGACCGGCGAGGCGGGTTTGAGTCGGCCCAGCTTCTGCAGGTCGAATAGCGACTTGAACGGCTCGTTGGCGACCACCTGCTTGATGTCTTCGTTGAAGTAGGGCTGGATATGGCGAAACATGAACTTGAACAGCGTCTCTGCGACGCACTGGTCCTGCGTCTTGGCCAGCAGATCGACGCCGCGGGGTGTCAGTTTCGCGCGGATCGCCTGTTCGGCCTCCGGATACGCGGCGATGAAACCGTTGAGCAGGTAGCCGACCGCGCCGACCAGTGCGCTGCCGTCGGCGTACGGGAGCATCTCGACCAGATCCGCCGGTGGGGCGCCCGCGTAGGTGCCGACGACATCCAAGTCGGGGGCGTAGAGCGGCGCCCGCTCGGCCGCTGACGCCGCCGCCCCTCCGCCCTGCGAGTAACCCCAAAATGCCACCGGCCCTTCGGGATCCAGTGAGGTGTCCGGGAGGTTCAGCGCGGCCCGTCCGGCGTCGAGCATCGCATTGCCCTCGGCGACATGATTGACGTAGGTGTGCAGGCCCGGCGTGCCCAGGCCCTGGTAATCGGTCATCACGATCGCGAACCCGCGCGCCACCATGGTCGCGACGAACAGTTCCTCGTAGTTGAAGGCCAGGTCCAGCCACGGCGACCAGTGGATGCCCTGGTTGAACTGCCGCGACGGCGCGCATTGGTCGCCCTGGCCCTGGGTTCCGGGCCCGTAGACGATCAACGGTCGCGGGCCCTGGCCGGGCCACGGGTTGTGCGGCTCGAAGTAGGTTCCGGTCACCGCGATCGGGTTGCCGCGAGCGTCGGTGCTGCGGTACATGATCCGCGTGCCGTCCGCCACGATCATGCCGAGTTGGCCGGAGGGCTCCAGCACCAGCCGCGACGGTTCGGTGCGGATCAGCTCGCCTGGATCACCGGGCGGCAGCGGGTCCGGCGGGGTGTAGAACGGGATGTACTCGTCTTCATTGAAGATCGGATTCCAGTGGTCGTTGGTGGGATCGGCGTGCGCACTCGACGGTGCCGCGAGAGTCCCGATCAACAACAGCGTCAGCAGAACCCCCGCTACCCGACCCATTGGGTGAACCTAACACCGACTTCGGTGCGTTCAGGGGCGATCAGCACGCCTGAGCGCACCCGAATCGCCGTCTCAGATGCGGGCGCGGCGGCGAGCGTCGGTGAAGATGTCGTCGAGCATCGCGGGCGTGAGCCGCCCGGTGAACATGTTCTGCTGGCTGGGATGAAAGCAGCCCAGCAGCTGCTGACCGGTGGCCAACTGGACCACGGCGCCGTGACCGAATTTGGGCTTGGGACGCTCGAATTGACCGGCGAGCAGGCCGAGAGCCACCTGCCAGGCGAAGCCGCCGAGGGTCACCACTACCCGGACGTGGGGCGCGACCATGGCCCACTCCGCGAGCAGCCACGGCGAGCAGGTGATGCGTTCGGCCGGGGTGGGTGCGTTACCCGGTGGCGCGCACCGTACCGCGGCGACGATCCGGGTCTTGTTGGCCCGCAACCCGTCACCGGCATCCACCGACAGCGGCTGATTGACCAGGCCGGCCCGGTGCAACGCGGCGAACAGTTGATCACCGGAGCGGTCACCGGTGAAGACCCGTCCCGTGCGGTTGGCGCCGTTGGCGGCGGGGGCCAATCCCAGGATCAGCAGCCGAGGCCGGGTCGAACCCCAGCCCGGGGACGGGCGGCCCCAATATGGCTGATCGGCGAAGGAGCGGCGCTTGACGACGGCGACCTCTTCGCGCCATGACACCAGCCGCGGACAGGCTCGGCACACGCTGACCTCCGCGTCCAGTTCCCGCAGGTTCGACGCGGCCGCCGCCAGCTCCGCGACGGCAGTGTCGTCCTCGGCGACCGGTGTCGTCGCGGTCGCCGGGTCTCCCGGCCAGCCGGTGCCGGGAGGTACGGGGGACGCGAACAGCCGGCCGGTTCGCGGATGTGGCAGCACCCGTTCATCGGGCCAGTCGAAAATCCGGTGCCGTCACCGGTTCGACGCTGCTAGCGTCGATTCGCCATGGTCAGCACCTCGCGCGTACCGCTCGGGCTGATCCTGTTCTCGGCCCTGACGGCCGGGGCGGGCAACGGCATCTCGATCATCGCGTTCCCGTGGCTGGTGCTGCAGCGCAACGGCTCCGCGGTGGAGGCCTCCGTGGTGGCGATGGCGGCCACGCTGCCGCTGCTGGTGGCCACGCTGTTCGCCGGGACCGCGGTGGACTACCTGGGCCGGCGCCGGGTGTCGATGATCTCCGATCTGCTCTCGGCGCTGTCGGTGGCGGGGGTGCCCGTGATCGCGCTGCTGTTCGGGGTCGAGGCGGTCAACGTCGCGGTGCTGGCCGCGCTGGCCGCCTGCGGCGCCTTCTTCGACCCGGCCGGGATGACCGCCCGCGAGACCATGCTGCCCGAGGCGGCGGCGCGGGCGGGTTGGACGCTGGACAAGGCCAACAGCGGGTACGAGGCGGTGTTCAACCTCGCCTACATCGTGGGCCCGGGCATCGGCGGGGTGCTGATCGCCACGATCGGCGGTATCAACACGATGTGGGTGACCGCGGCGGCCTTCGCGGTGGCGATGGGGCTGATCGGGATGTTGCGCCTGGAGGGCGCCGGTGTCCCGGACCGCACCCAACTGCCCGAACAGGTATGGGACGGAATCGTCGAGGGGTTGCGGTTCGTCTGGAATCTGCGGGTGCTGCGCACGCTGGCGCTGATCGATCTGGCGGTGGTCGGGCTGTACATGCCGATGGAAAGTGTGCTGTTCCCGAAGTACTTCACCGA
This sequence comes from Mycolicibacterium sp. MU0053, assembly GCF_963378095.1. NCBI lineage: Bacteria > Bacillati > Actinomycetota > Actinomycetes > Mycobacteriales > Mycobacteriaceae > Mycobacterium > Mycobacterium burgundiense. The sequence goes on along the minus strand of NZ_OY726397.1, from coordinate 1,259,306 downwards.
CCGCGACGAGCCCGCGCAGTTGGGCTGGGTGCTGATGGCGCTGTCGATCGGGGGGTTGGTGGGCGCGTTGGGATACGCGTTCACCTCGAGATACCTGAGCCGACGCGTGACGATGATTGCCGCCGTCTTGACCCTGGGCAGCACCATGACGGTCATCGCGGTGCTGCCGCCGCTGCCGGTGATCCTGGTGGCCGCCGCGATCGGCGGGTTCGCCTACGGGCCGATCCAGCCGATCTACAACTACGTCATGCAGACCCGGGCCCCGCAGCACCTGCGCGGCCGGGTGGTCGGGGTGATGGGCTCGTTGGCGTATGCGGCCGGACCGGTCGGGCTGATCGTGGCCGGACCGCTGGCCGACGGGGCCGGGCTGCAGGTGACCTTCCTGGCGTTGTCGATTCCGATGATCGCCCTGGGCCTGGTCGCTATTGCCCTGCCCTCGCTGCGCGAACTGGACCGAACACCCGGCTGAGCGCACCGCCGACCGGGCGCCCGCCGCACCTCTAGGATCGGGGGCGTGCCCGCGCCCGAGATCGCCAGCCTGGCCGCCGAACTGCCCGGCGGGGCGGTGGTCACCGATCCCGACATCGTGGCCGCGTACCGCCAGGATCGGGCCGCGGACCCCGACGCCGGCACTCCGCTGGCGGTGGTGCGACCGACCTGCACCGAGGACGTCCAGGCGACGCTGCGGTGGGCCACCCGGCATCGCATCGCGGTGGTGCCGCGCGGGATGGGCACCGGGTTGTCGGGGGGAGCGACCGCCGTTGACGGCGGCATCGTGTTGTCCACCGAGAAGATGCGCGGCATCACCGTCGACCCGGTCACCCGCACCGCTGTGGCCCAGCCCGGACTGCTCAACTCCGAGGTGAAGAACGCCGTTGCGGCGCATGGCCTCTGGTATCCGCCGGACCCGTCGTCGTTCGAGATCTGCAGCATCGGCGGCAACATCGCCACTAACGCCGGCGGGCTGTGTTGCGTGAAGTACGGCGTCACCACCGACTACGTGCTGGGCCTGCAGGTGGTGCTGGCCGACGGCACCGCGGTTCGGCTCGGCGGTCCGCGCCTGAAGGACGTGGCCGGGCTGAGCCTGACCAAACTGTTCGTGGGCAGCGAGGGTGCCCTCGGCGTCATCACCGAGGTGACGCTGCGCCTGCTGCCGCCCCAGCCGCGCGCCTGCACGGTGGTCGCCACCTTCGGTTCGGTGCGCGCGGCCTGCGAGGCGGTCTCGACCGTGACCGCCCGGATCAGGCCCGCGATGCTCGAGTTCATGGACGCAGTGGCGATCAACGCCGTCGAGGACAAGCTCAAGATGGGCCTGGACCGGACGGCCGTGGCGATGCTGGTCGCCACCTCCGACGAACGCGGCGCCGCCGGCACCGAGGATGCCGAGTTCATGGCGGCCGCTTTCACCGAACACGGTGCGCGCGAGGTGTTCTCGACCTCGGACCCCGAGGAGGGTGCGGCGTTCGTGGCCGCGCGCCGGTTCGCGATCCCCGCGGTGGAAGCCAAGGGTTCGTTGCTGCTCGAGGATGTCGGGGTACCGCTGGCCGCGCTGGCCGACCTGGTCGCCGGCATCGAGGCGCTGGCGGCCGAGCGCGACCTGATGATCTCGGTGATCGCCCACGCCGGTGACGGCAACACCCACCCGCTGATCGTGTACGACGCCGACGATCCCGAGATGACCCGGCGCGCCGCGCAGGCCTTCGGCGACATCATGGACATGGCCGTCGAGTTGGGCGGCACGATCACCGGTGAACACGGCGTCGGTCGGCTCAAGAAACCGTGGCTCGCCGGCTATCTGGGCCCCGAGGCGATGGAGTTGAACCGCCGGATCAAGCAGGCCCTGGATCCCGACGGGATCCTCAACCCTGGCGCCATCATCTGACGCCCACCGGTTGACATCACCGCGCTTGTGTCGTATTCATGAGACATGACAGCGCAAGTGTCTCAGGACCGCCCGGTCTTCCGGCTGGCCGATGGCGACAGCTGGGCCGAGCCGTGGCCGATGTACCGGGCGCTGCGCGATCACGACCCCGTGCACCACGTGATCCCCGAGCAGCGGCCCGACCACGACTACTACGTGCTGTCCCGGCATGCCGACATCTGGGCCGCCGCTCGCGACCACGGCACGTTCTCGTCGGCGCAGGGCCTCACGGTCAACTACGGTGAGCTAGAAATGATTGGCCTGCAAGACAATCCCCCGATGGTCATGCAGGATCCGCCGGCCCACACCCAGTTCCGCAAGCTGGTCTCGCGCGGTTTCACCCCGCGGCAGGTGGAGGCCGTGGAGCCTCAGGTCCGCGAGTTCGTGGTGGCCCGCATCGAGCGGTTGCGCGCCAACGGCGGCGGGGACATCGTCGCCGAATTGTTCAAACCGCTGCCGTCGATGGTGGTCGCGCATTACCTGGGTGTGCCGGAGTCCGACCGCGGCCGTTTCGACGCCTGGACCGAGGCGATCGTGGCGGCCAACACCACCGAAGGCGGCGTGGGCGGCGCGCTGGAAACCCTCGGCGACGCCCTTGGCGAGATGATGGCGTACTTCACCGCGTTGATCGAGCGCCGCCGGACCGAACCCGCCGATGACACCGTCTCGCACCTGGTCGCGGCCGGTGTCGGGGCCGACGGGGACATCGCCGGGGTGCTGTCGATCCTGGCGTTCACCTTCACGATGGTCACCGGTGGCAACGACACCACCACCGGCATGCTGGGCGGTTCGGTGCAACTGCTGCACCGCAGGCCCGACCAGCGTCGGATGCTGGTCGAGTCGCCGGAGCTGATCCCGGCTGCGGTGGACGAGTTCCTGCGCCTGACCTCCCCTGTGCAGGGCCTGGCCCGCACCGTCACCCGCGACGTCACCATCGGCGACACCACGATTCCGCGCGACCGTAAAGTGCTGCTGCTCTACGGCTCCGGCAACCGCGACGAGCGCCAGTACGGCGCCGGGGCGGCCGAACTCGACGTCACCCGCCGCCCCCGCAACATCCTCACCTTCAGTCACGGAGCACATCACTGCCTCGGCGCCGCGGCCGCCCGGATGCAATCCCGGGTCGCCCTGACCGAGCTGTTGACCCGCTGCCCGGACTTCGAGGTCGACGAGGACGGGATCGTCTGGGCCGGCGGGAGTTACGTGCGCCGGCCGCTGTCCGTCCCGGTTGCGGTGCGCTGATGGCGGGCAATGATTGGCTGGGCTCACGACGCGGCGAAGTCGCCGCCGACCGCATTCTCGACGCGGCCGGCGAGTTGTTCGTCCAACGCCCGGCCGCCTCGGTGGGCATGCATGAGATCGCCCAGGCCGCAGGCTGTTCCAGGGCGACCCTGTACCGCTACTTCGAGAACCGGGAGGCGTTGCACACCGCGTTCGTGCACCGCGAAGCGCACCGCTTGCACGGCGAGGTGGTGGCCCGGATCGGCGGTATCGAGGATCCGGGCGACCGGTTGGTGGAGGCGTTCCTGGTATCGCTGCACCTGGTGCGCAACAGCCCCGCCCTGCAATCCTGGTTCGCCGCCAGCAATGCACCGATCGGCGCCGAGATCGCCGATTCCTCCGCCGTGATCAAGGCCATGAGCGCGGCATTCGTGGTGTCCCTCGGCGACACCGACACCGATGCCGAGGCCGTCGACCGTAAGGCGCGCTGGTTGGTGCGGGTATTGACCTCGATGCTGCTCTTCCCCGGCCGCGACCGCGACGACGAGCGTCGGATGGTGGCGGAATTCCTGGTGCCGATCGTCGCGCCGACGTCGCGCCGACGTCGCGCCGATCGCGCTGACCGCGCTGACCGCGCGGCTCAGGCCGCCCAGTAGCCCTGCGCCTTGAGCGCGCTGCGCGGTATCGCGAACTCCTCCCGCAGCACCCGGGCGACGCCGCGGGTGGTCCGGTTGTCGCAGGCGACCCAGCCGAAATGGTCGGCGGCGTCGAACGCCGCGGCGCGGACCGCATCGATCAGGGCCTGGCCGGAATCCCGGCGGTCCACCCAGGTGAGCTTCGGATCGCCGGACACCGGCAGCCCTCGGTCGTCGTCATGACCGGCCTCGAGGAACACGTGCGTGGGGGCCGTGTCGATGGCCTCCAACAGCGAGTTGATCGCCGGCAGCGAGGCGGTGTCGCCGATGATGACGTAGCCGGCCGGCGGCGGCGTCGGGAGCGCGAAGTTGCTGCCCAAGACGGTGACCTCCAGGACGTCACCGGGCTGCGCCGCGCAGGCCCACCGGGTGGCCAACCCCTCGTGCAGCGCGAAGTCGATATCGACCGTCCGCGCCCGCGGGTCGGGGTTGACCAGGGTGTAGCCGCGCTGGTGGGCCCTGTCACCGTCGGGGAACCAGCCCCGCACCCACATCGTCGGATGCGTGGGCCCGGCGTCGAGCAGGGACCCGGAATCGAAGTGCAAGCGCAGATAGTGCGGACTGAGCTCGGTGCGGCCCGTGACCGTCAGCGCGTGATCGCCGCCGCGGCACAATTTGACGACGGCTCCGGTGAGACCCCGGGACGGTTTCGACTCGGCCACTGTGCACCCTTTCCTCGACTTAGGTAAGGGTACCCTTCCTTGCGGATAATCGGGGCCGGAGTCAGCCGCGCACCCGGGTGAACCGGTGCAGCAGCCACGCCACCGGGATCGTCATCGCCATCGTCACCACGAACAAGCCCGCCATCGATCCGGTGTAGACGGGCTTGTGCAGCACCTCGACCATCGCGATCTCCATCAGCACCAGGTGCACCAGGAAGATCTCGTAGGAGATTTCGCCGAGCCACACCATGGGGCGGCTCGCGAGGAACCGGTTGTACCAACCGCGCTGATCCCCCAACGCCGGCGGGGCCAGCACCAGGGCCGCGATCACGGCGTAGAACACCGATTTCATGATCGCCTCGAACAGCCCCCGCGGGGACGTGGTGGGCTCCCCCGCAATCGGGGTGGAGGCAATGAAGTAGCAGATCAGCGCCAGCGGCACCGCGACGAACCCGTAACACCGCACGCCCATCGTCTGCAACACGGCCAACGCCATCCCGCCGAGGAACCACAGCAGGTACGTGGGCAACCACAGCGTCGCACCGTCGGGCAGCCAGTGCGAATCGTGCACCAGCAGCTGCCACAGCGGGGTGATCAGCCCCAGTGCGGCCAGCGCCGTCAGCAGCACCCGGGGCCGCCACTCCCCGCGGCACAGCAGCACCAACAGCACATATGCCAAGGCCGGCAATACCGCGTAGAAGGACACCTCGACCGCCAGGCTCCACATCTGCGTGAGGCCCTGGTGCAGATAGGAGTACACGTAGTTGTCGGTGTAGAGCTGGGTCAGGGTGAGGTTGCGGAACAATCCCATCCAGGTGTGTCCGGGGTTCGGCCCGCCGGTGCGGAAGTGATAGACCAGGTAGGCCAGCAGCACCGTGACGACGTAGGCGGGCATGATGCGCCGCACCCGGTGCCAGGCATAGCGCCGCACCGACGGCGCCGGCCGGTCCAGGGCCACGGCCCGCACCCAGGGCCGAAACAGCAGGAACCCCGAGAGCGCGAAGAAGATCGGGACACCGATCTCCATCCGGGAATACACCAGTCCGACATAGCCCTGCGGGTACCGGCCGGTGGTGTAGGCCGCGTGGGTCAGCACCACCAGGATGGCCGCGACGGCCCGGACCCCGGTCAGCGAGGCGACCCGGTCCACGCCGGAAACCTGCTCCAGTCCGCCTTGGACGTCGCGGTCCTGCGATACCGCCATTACGGCTTTCGGTGCTTGTGCGGCTTCTTGCTGCCCTGGTAAGGCTTCTTGTCACCGCCCCGATACGGCTTCTTACCGCCGCCGTCGCGCGTCCCGGCACCGCCGGGATCGGGCTGGAGGTTGATCAACACGCCCTGGATTCGGGTCTTCTCCAACGCCTTGAGCGTCTCGGGCGGCAGGTTCGGCGGCAGTTCGACCAACGAGAAGTCGGGCATGATCGCGATGTGCCCGAAGTCACTGCGACTCAGGCCGCCCTCGTTCGCGATCGCGCCGACGATCGCCCCGGGCATCACCTTGTGCCGCTTCCCGACATCGATCCGGTAGGACGCGAACGAGCCGCTGGACCGGCGCGTCGGCCGGTCGCCGCGGTCCGGGCGATCCGGCCGGTCCGGGCGTTCGCGGCGCTTGTCCGGCGGCGGCTCGGACATCAGGAACTCTTCGCCCTTGCGGGTCTGCAACGCCAGCGCGGCCGCGATGTCGGCCATCGACACATCGCTCTCGCGTTCGTAGTCCTCGATCAGCCGGCGGAACAGTTCGAAGCCGGGGGCGCCGAGCGCATCGCTGATGGAATCGCGGAACTTCGCCACCCGCTGCGCGTTGACATCGTCGACGGTCGGCAGCTCCACCTCGACGAGCTTGGACCGGGTGGCCTTCTCGATCGACTTGAGCATGTGGCGCTCGCGCGGTGAGACGAAAAGTACTGCGGTGCCGGATCTTCCGGCCCGGCCGGTGCGACCGATCCGGTGCACGTAGGACTCGGTGTCGTGCGGGACGTCGTAGTTCAGCACGTGCGAGATCCGCTCGACGTCCAATCCGCGGGCGGCCACGTCGGTGGCGACCAAGATGTCGATGCTGCCGTCCTTCAGGGACGCGATGGTGCGCTCGCGCTGGTGCTGCGCGATGTCACCGTTGATGGCGGCCGCGGAGAATCCGCGCGCCCGCAGCCGCTCGGCGACCTCCTCGGTGGCCTGCTTGGTACGCACGAACACGATCATCGCCTCGAACGGTTCGACCTCGAGGATCCTGGTCAGCGCGTCCATCTTGCGGTGCCCGGACACCTGGATGTAGCGCTGCGTGATGTTCTCGGCCGTCGCGGTTTTCGCCTTGACCGTGACCTCGACCGGGTCGTGCAGGTACTTGGTGGTGATCTTGCGGATGGCCGCGGGCATGGTCGCCGAGAACAGCGCGACCTGCTTGTACTCGGGGGTGTCGACCAAGATGCGTTCGACGTCCTCGGCGAAGCCCATCTGCAGCATCTCGTCGGCCTCATCGAGCACCAGATAGTCCAGATGCGACAGATCCAGGGTGCCGCGTTCCAGATGGTCGATGACCCGGCCGGGAGTGCCGACCACGACGTGGGCGCCGCGGCGCAACCCGGCGAGTTGCGGGGTGTAGGACGAACCACCGTAGATGGCCAGCACGTTGATCTGCGGCAGTTGCGCCCCGTACCGGCTGAACGCCTCGGCGACCTGCAACGCCAATTCGCGGGTGGGCGCGAGCACCAGCGCCTGGGTGTGCTTCTTGGTGACGTCGATCTTGGACAGGATCGGGATGGCGAACGCGGCGGTCTTGCCGGTCCCGGTCTGCGCCATCCCCACCACGTCGGAGCCGGCCAGCAGCGCCGGGATGGTCGCGGTCTGGACCGCCGAGGGCGTTTCGTAGCCGACGTCGGACACCGCCTGCAGCACGGCGGGGTGGATTTGCAGGTCGGCAAACGTCAAGGCAGGTTGATCGGACTGGTCCGGGTCTTCGGTGGTCATCGCGAGTGAGTCTAATGCCGTTTGCGGGCGATGCCTGCACGGTTGGTCATCGCGGAGCCGGTAGCCTGCCGGTGTGTCCGCGGCCCGTCGAGAAACTCTGGCGTCTGCGGCCGGGATGGCTGCGCTGTTCGCGCTCGCGGCCTGCGGGTCCGGCGACTCCACCGTCGCCAAGACCCCCGAGCCGCCGGCCCTGCCTGCGGCGTCGGCGCCGGTCGCGCCGTCCACCGTCGCAGCCCCGACCACGACGCCGCCGGGGCCGGCCGACCCGTGCGCGGTGAACCTGGCCGCGCCGGCGATCGCCCAAGCGGTCTCCGAGCTGCCCCGCGACCCGCGCAGCCGGCAGCCGTGGAGTGCCGAACCCATCGCGGGCAACTACAACGAGTGCGCACCGCTGTCGGCGGTGATCGTCGAGGCCAACACCAATGCGGAGAATCCGAGCACCCGGGCGGTGCTGTTCCACTTGGGCAAATACATCCCCAGCGGGGTTCCGGACACGTTCGGCTTCAATGCCCTGGACGCCTCGCAGAGCACCGGTGACACGGTCGCGCTGGAGTACAGCTCCGGGATCGACGGCCTCTCCAGCGTGGTCAAGTTCCGTTGGAACGGCAGCGGCGTCGAACTGATCGGCAACGCGCCCGGCGGCTGACCCGGTAGCCGTCGGCCGGCCCGGGATTGTCGGCGCCCTCACCTACAGTGGGCGCTGTGTTCGTCGCCGACGACCCCGGCGGCCCGGTGGTCATCTACAGCGCCTCCGACCTCGCGTCGGCGGCCGGATGCGAATACGCGCTGCTGCGCAGCTTCGACGCCAAATTGGGGCGGGGCACTCCGCTGGAGTCCGCCGAGGACGAAATGTTGCGTCGCACCGCCGAACTCGGCACCGAACACGAACAACGGACCCTCGAGGACCTGATCACCCAGCACGGCAGCGGTGCCACCGGGGTGGTCACGATACCCAGCGCCGCGTATTCGGTGCCGGCGCTGCAGCGCGCGGCCGCCGCGACCGCGGCGGCCTTCGCCGCGCGACCGGCCGTGATCTACCAGGCGGCCGTGCTCGACGGTCGGTTCGTCGGCTTCGCCGACTTCCTGATCCGCGCCGGCGACGAACCCGACGCGCCGTATCGGGTCGTCGACACCAAACTGGCCCGCCACGCCAAGGTGACCGCGCTGCTGCAGATCGCCGGCTACGCGGACGCGCTGCGCGCCGCCGGCGTCGCCGTGGCCGCGACGGCCCAGCTGGTACTGGGCAACGGACAGGTGGTGGAGTACCCGCTGGCCGACCTCATCCCGGTGTACCGCAGGCAGCGCGCGCGCCTGCAGGAACTGCTCGACACCCACCTGGCCACCGACGCGCCGGTGTCCTGGCGCGATGAGACGGTCGCGGCCTGCATGCGCTGCGAGGCGTGCGCACCCCACCTCGTCGAGGACGACGACGTGCTGCTGGTGGCGGGCATGCGGCTGACCCAGCGCGCCACGCTGCTGCAGGCCGGCATCGACAGCGTCACCGCGCTGGCCGAGTCCGCGGGAGCCGTCGACGGGATCGCGGCGTCCACGGTGGCGACGCTGCGCCGGCAGGCCCGGCTGCAGGTCGAGGGGCGGCGCACCGGGGTGCCGCCCTACGAGATCGCCGACGCCGACGCGCTGGGCGCGCTGCCCGCCCCCAACCCCGGGGACCTGTTCTTCGACTTCGAGGGCGATCCGCTGTGGACCGAGGACGGCCAGACCTGGGGTCTGGAATACATGTGGGGCGTCCTCGACGAGCGGGACCGGTTCCGGCCGCTGTGGGCCGAGGACCGGGCCAGCGAGCGCAAGGCGTTCCTGGACTTCCTGGCCATGGTCCGCAAACGCCGCCACCGGTATCCGGGCATGCACATCTACCACTACGCCGCCTATGAGCGGACCACGTTGCTGCACCTGGCCGCCCGCTACGGGGTCGGCGAGGACGAGGTCGACGACCTGCTGCGCGCCGAGGTGCTGGTGGACCTGTACCCGATCGTGCGCAACGGTCTGTGCATCGGCACCGGATCGTATTCGCTCAAGGCGCTCGAACCGCTGTACATGGGCTCGGAGTTGCGCACCGGCGAGGTCACCACGGCCGCATCCTCGATCACGCAGTACGAGCACTACCGCAGCCTGCTGGACGCGGGCCGCAAGCAGGAGGCCGAGGCGGTCCTCAAGGAGATCACCGACTACAACCTCTACGACTGCCGGTCCACCCGGCGGCTGCGGGACTGGCTGCTGCTGCGCGCCTTCGAGTCCGGCGTCACCCACCTGACCCGCCCGGGCGAAGGCGGTGAACCCGTCCCGCCACTCGATGACGTCGCCGAGGTTCTGCTGGGCTTCGCGGGCGACGGGTTCAGCAGCCCGCGCACTTTCGAACAGAGCGCCGCGGCGCTGCTCGAGTCGGCCCGGGGTTACTACCAGCGGGAGCGAAAACCCTACTGGTGGGCGCACTTTCACCGGCTCAGCCATCCGGTCGACGAATGGGACACCACTGGGGTCTTCCTCATCGAGGAGGCCGAGGTGGTCGAGGACTGGCACCTGCCGCCCCGGGCCCGCAAACCCCGCCGCCACCTGCGGCTCACCGGCGTACTGCAGGGCGGCCAACTCGACGGCCGACCGCAGATCCTCTACGACCGGCCCGCACCCGCCGGACTCGACGACGAGCACCCCGACCGGCGCGCGTCCTGGAACGCCGAGGTCCTCGACGTCACCGACGTCGACGGCGTCCCGGTGGAGGTGCGGATCTGCGAACTGCAACCCGAGTCCGGCCCGCATGACCACCTGCCGATGGCACTGACCCCGGCCAGGCCGATCCGCACCGGCAAGATCGAGGAGTCCATCGCAGCGCTGGCGACCGAGGCCGCGGCGACGCTCTCGGCGGACCCGCCCGCACTCCCCCGCTGCGCCGTCGTCGACGTGCTGTGCCGGCGACCACCGACCACCCTGAGCGGGGCGGCGCAGTTGCCCCGCCGCGACGGCGACGTCGACTCCATCACCGCCGCGGTTCTGGACCTCGACCGGTCCTACCTCGCCGTGCACGGACCGCCCGGTACCGGCAAGACGTTCACCGCCGCGCGAGTGATCGCCACGCTGGTCAACAACCACCGCTGGAAGATCGGTGTCGTCGCGCAGTCACACGCCGTGGTGGGTCACCTGCTCGACGAGGTCGTCGCCGCCGGCGTCGACGCGACCCAAGTGGCCAAGAAGGCCGGCCGCGACGGTCTCAGCGGACGGTTCACCACCATCCCCGACTCCGGATATGCCGACTTCCTGGACACCGACCGTGGCTGCGTGATCGGCGGCACCGCATGGGATTTCGCCAACGACAATCGGATCGCGACCGACTGCCTCGATTTGCTGGCCGTCGACGAGGCCGGTCAGTTCTCGCTGGGCAACACCATCGCGGTGGCCCGCGCCGCGCGCAACATGCTGCTGCTCGGCGACCCGCAACAGCTCGGCCAGGTCTCGACCGGCAACCATCCCGAACCGGTCGATCACTCGGCGCTCGGCTGGTTGACCGACGGTCACGACGTGCTGCCGGCCGCGCTCGGCTACTTCCTGGAATGCACGCACCGGATGCACCCCGACGTCTGCTCCGTGGTCTCGGCGCTGTCGTACGACAATCGACTGTTGCCGCACCCCAAGACCGCCGAACGCGTCCTCGAGGGTCATGCGCCGGGGGTGCGCACGCTGCTGGTCGAGCATCGCGACAATGCCACCTGCAGCGTGCAGGAGGCGGTCGCGATCACCGCGGCCATCGGCGATCTGCTCGGCGCGAAGTGGACCGACGAGCACGGCACCCGACCGCTGGCGGCCACCGACGTCCTGGTGGTGGCGGCCTACAACGCCCAGGTGCTCACCCTGCGCGCCCACCTGGAGGACGCGCACCTCGGCGATGTGCTGGTGGGCACGGTCGACAAGCTGCAGGGCCGGCAGGCCCCGGTGGTGTTCGTGTCGATGGCGGCCTCGGCCATCGCCGACGTGCCCCGCGGAATGTCGTTCCTGCTCAACCGAAACCGGCTCAACGTGGCGATCAGCCGCGCCCAGTACCTGGCCGTCGTGGTGCGCTCGCCGGCGCTGACCGACTACCTGCCGGGCACGCCGCAGGGCCTGATCGACCTCGGCGCGTTCCTGGCACTGTCGCCCGGAACGGCGGGTTGATCTCCCACGGGCCGATCCGCTCTGCTCGCAATCACCACGATCCGCAATTCGTGGCGCACCGGGAGGCGCTGCTGAGCGCGCTGGGCGCCACGGCCGCCTGAGCCCGCGTCACGGCCGGGAGTGCCGGCCGTAGCTCTCCCCGTCGTCGGGGTCCTCCCGGTAGTGCCGCGGCCGGTGTCGCGGCGGGCGGTCCTCGGGCACCTCGAACGCCGACCACGTGCCCCCGCTGTCCTCGAACAGATCGGCGAAGTCCTCCGACAGGTTGTCGATACGCTCGGCGAGCTGTTGAAAGGTGTCTACGTGGTGGTGCAGCGTGCCGCGTCGCGGTTCGCTCCCCGCGGGCCGCGGCAGCGGTTGCAGCATGTCGTCGTCGGTGTGGAAGCCGTTGTGGGCGAACCCGATTGGTTCTGGCTCTGGGGGCGCGGATCGGGTGTCCGCGACCTGGGCCGGCAGCGGCGCGGTGTCGCTGTCGTCGGCCGGGTGATCGTTCTCGTCGAACCCGGCATCGAACTCCGGTGGCGCGGCGAATCGAAGCGCCGGCCGGTCCACGGTGAACTCGACGTAGTCGTCGTCCTCGTCGATGCCGTCATCGAACTCCTCGTCGAAGCCGTCATGGAACCCGTCGTCCTCGGATTGCGGAGCACGCCAGTACGCGTCGGACTGCTCGGAGACCACCGGCAGCACCTCGGTGCGCTCCTCGGACGCCGGCCGACGGACCACCGGCGCGCTCGCGGTGCGCACCATGTCGGCCAGGAAGATCGCGGCCACGACTCCGAACAGCGACACGAACGCCGGCAACAACATGGACTGGCTCAGCGCCGCGGCGAACGGCGCGTGCAGGAATTCGGGCAACTCCATGACCGCACCCTCGATCGGCGGCCGCTGCGCCGCCCCGTCCGGTAGCTCCGCACCGATGCGCGAGGTCATGAACGCGGCCACCCCGGCGCTGCCCAGCACCGACCCGACCTGCCGGGTCGCGTTGTAGACCCCGGATCCGGCACCGGCCAACTGCGGTGCCAGATTTCGGGTAGCGGTGGCGGCCAGCGGCGACCAGATGAACGCCATCCCGACGCCCATCGCGATGAAGGGCAGGACCAACCGCCAGACCGCCGTAGTCGGCGTCATCTCCACCGACAGCCAGGTCATCCCGATCGCCAGCACCGAGAACCCGAAGCCGATGATCGGCATCGGATGGGAGCGGTCCACAAGGCGGCCCACCAGCGGTGCCAACACCCCCGACACCACGGCCATCGGGGCCATCAGCAGCGCTGACCGCGTCGGCGTCAGACCGCACACCAGCTGGGCGTAGAACATCACCGGCACCACCATCGCGGTGACCGCGAAGCCGATGATCGCGACACCGAGACTGGACAGGGTGAAGTGCCGGTCGGCGAAGATGCGCAGCGGGATCAACGGCTGATCCTTGTTGACGGCCTGCCAGTAGACGAACCCGCCGAACAACAGGATCCCGGCGAGGATCATCGCCCAGATCCACCCCGCCCAGCGGTGCGATTCGCCCTCCTGCAGACCGAAGACCACCAGGAACATCGCGATGCCCGACAACGCCACCCCGAGCAGGTCGAAGCGATGCTTGTTGGTCGGCTGCGCCGGGATCAGCCAGACCGCCAAGGCCAGCCCGAGGACCCCGATCGGCACGTTGACGAAGAAGATCCATTCCCAGCCCAGCTGGTCCAACAACACGCCCCCGACGAGCGGACCCGTCAGAGTGGCCAGCCCGGCCGTCGCGCCCCAGACACCCATCGCCACGCCCCGACGCTCGGACGGGAAGATCCGGGTGATCATCGACAGCGTCTGCGGGGTCAGCAGTGCCGCGCCCAGGCCCTGCACGACGCGGGCCGCGATCAGCATCTCGATCGACCCCGACAATCCGCACCACAGCGACGCCACGGTGAAGATGAACAGGCCCAGCAGATAGAGCTTCTTCGGCCCGAACTGATCGCCGAGCCGGCCCGCCACCAGCAGCGGTACGGCGTACGCCAGCAGGTAGGCGCTGGTGACCCAGATGACCCCGTCGTAGTCGGTTTGCAGCTGCTCCATCATGGTCGGATTGGCCACGGCCACGATCGTCGAGTCGACGAGGATCATGAAGAAGCCGATCATCATCGCCCACAGCGCACTCCACGGGCCGCGCACCGTGTCGACGACCGTCTTCAGCTGAGGCGTCACACACGTCACCTCACGTTTCCGTTATCCGCGCACCGCCGCGCTACCGCGCGCTTGACCTTCTGGCCAGCGGGTTTCCAACGCGGTCGGGGACATCGGGGGATGTTTCTGGCTCCACGCATGGTAGGTCATTCACAACGGACCCACCCCGCGCCGATCGGACCGGACGATACGGACCGGGCCCGCGCCCCACAACCGGTGCGGGGTTTCAGGCGCGTTCGGGGATCGCGTCGACCACGGCGTCGGGCACCTGCACCGGCTGGGGACGGACCACCGACATCAGGATCAGCGCGAGGGCCGCACCGACGGTCATCACCAACGCCAGCGCGCGCTCGTCGTTGCCCAGCATCCCCACCGCCGGGGCCACCACCGCGCCCAACCCGAACTGCGCGGCACCGAGCAGTGCCGCGGCGGTCCCCGACGCCTCCGGGTGCCGGGACAGCGCCAAGGCGGGCGCGTTGGGCAAGACGAAGCCCATCGCGGCCAACACGGTCCAGGCCGGGAGCAGGAATCCGACGATGCCGCCGAACTGCGTGACGGTGACCGCCGTGAACACCACCCCGGCGACCGTCGCGACCACCAAGGCGGCGACGACGATCCGTTGCGGGGTGAACCGGTCGAGCAGCACCACATTCATCTGGGTCGCACCGATCAACGCGACCGCCCCGGCGCCGAAGACCACCGCGAACACCTGCTGGTTCAAGCCGTAGTGCCCTTGCAGCACGAACGCGGCGCCGGCGATGTAGGCGAACAGGCCCGCCATCGCCATCGCCCCCACCAGCACCAATGCCATGAAGCGCGCGTCGCGCAGCAGTTGGCCATAGGTGGCCGCGATGCTCCGGATCCGCAGGGGTCGGCGATGCTCGGCGGGCAACGTCTCCGGTAACGCGGTGGCCGCCATGATCAGCAGCGCCCCGGCGATGAGCACCAACGCACCGAAGATCCACCGCCACGACGCTTCGAGCAGGACAACCGCACCCAGCGACGGCGCCAGCACCGGCGCCACCCCCAGGACCAGCATCAGCCGCGATATGACGGCGGCTGCGGTGGAACCGGAGAACAGATCGCCGACGACCGCGATCGCAACCACCGCGGTCGCGGCCGCGCCCATGCCCTGCAGTCCGCGGGCCACTCCCAGCGCGGTGATGTTCGGCGCGAACATGCACAGCAACGACGCCGCCATGTGCAACGACACCCCGACCAGCAGCGGGCGGCGCCGGCCCAGCGAATCCGACAACGGACCCACGACCAGCTGCCCCAGCGCCAGGCCGATCAACGTGCCGGTCAAGGTCAGTTGGACCACCGAGGAGGTGACGCCGAGATCGTCGGCGATGCGCGGCAGCGCGGGCAGGTACATGTCGATGGTCAGCGGACCCAGGGCCACCAATGCACCGAGAACAAGGATTATCCGGAGCCGACTCGGCCGAACGGGGGTAACCACCATGACTGTCAGTAGCACTCGCCGGAGGCGGTTTTCTTCCCGCGGCACCACACGGTGACTGTTATCACTACCGGGCACCCGGTCCGGACCGACATTCGTTACACAGTACGTACCAGCGGCTAGCCTGAAACCAGGCAAGTCCCCAGGAGGCAACCTATGTTCGCCCGTAAGAAGACCAACCCGGACAACCTGCCCGCCACGACCGAACCGGAGGAACCCGGCGCCGCGGCCCATGTGCTGTCCCGGGTGATCGAAACGGGCTCGCGACTGCAGGCCCCCGCCATCCGCGCATACGTCCAGCGGCTGCGCGACAAGTCACCCGAAGCCACGCCGGAAGAGATCATCGAGCGGCTCGAGAAGCACTATCTGGCCGCGGTGATGGGCAGCGGCGCGGCCGTCGGATCTGCCGCGCTGGTGCCCGGCGTCGGCACCGTGCTGGCGTTGTCGCTGATCGCCGGCGAAACCGCGGTGTTCCTGGAGACCACCGCGGTGTTCATCCTCGCGGTCGCCGAGGTGCACGGGGTTTCGGCCGAAGACAAGGAACGGCGCCGCACCCTGGTGCTCGGCGCCCTGGCCGGCGACGACGGCAAGAATGCCGTGGCCCGCCTGCTGGGGCCGGGCCGGACCAGCGGCGCCTGGCTCAGCGAGGGCGCGGCCACGGTGCCGCTGCCCGCGCTGTCGCAGGTCAACACCAAGCTGATGAAGTATTTCGTCAAGAAGTTCGCCATCAAGCGCGGTGCGCTGATGTTCGGCAAGCTGCTTCCGGTCGGCATCGGGGCCGGGGTCGGGGCCGTCGGCAATCGTCTGATGGGCAAGCGGATCGTCGGCAACGCGCGCCAGGCGTTCGGCCCCGCGCCCGCGCGGTGGCCGGGTGCGCTGCGGGTGCTGCCGCCGCTGGAGGCCGGCACCGAGGAACCCGCCACCGACGCCATTGGCTCCTGAACGGGTGGCCCCAGATCGCGAAGCTGTGACAATTCGTGGAGTTTGCCCTGCTTACATGGCCTGGCACACGACACAGGGGCTAGCCTTGTTGCGGCGAAACATCTCCGGCCCCTTCCGGCATGTGACGCGAACACGACGGCAGGCATCGGGCGGGGCCCGCCGGCGCAAGTAACTGGTTATACGAGACGAATTGAGGCGAGCAGCCGCTGTGAGCAGTGCAAGTTCACCATTCGGCCAGAATGAATGGTTGGTCGAGGAGATGTACCGCAAGTTCCGGGACGATCCGTCCTCGGTCGATCCCAGTTGGCACGAGTTCCTCGTCGACTACAACCCGGAACCGGTCAAGGCCGACACCGCGTCGGCCGACAACGGTAGATCGACGTCCGCCGCCCCGACCGCACCGCCCGAGCCGGCGCCCGCCCCGCCGGCCAAGAAGCCCGTCAACGACGCACCGACCAAGGCGCCGAGCACCAACAAGGCCCCCGTCAAAGAGTCGGCCCCCGCCAAGCCCGCCGAGCCGGCGAAACCGGCCAAGAAGCCCGCCGAGAAGCCGGCCGCCAAGGCCGCGCCGCCCGAGGACACCCAGCAGCTGCGCGGGGCGGCCGCCGCCGTCGTCCGCAACATGAACACCTCGCTGGAGGTGCCGACCGCGACCAGTGTGCGGGCCATTCCGGCCAAGGTGATGATCGACAACCGCATCGTCGCCAACAACCACCTCACGCGGACCCGCGGCGGCAAGATCAGCTTCACCCATCTGTTGGGCTACGCGGTCGTGCAGGCCATCAAGAGCTACCCGAACATGAACCGGCACTACGCCGAGATCGACGGAAAGCCCCACGTCGTCACCCCCGAGCACACCAACCTGGGTCTCGCGATCGACCTGCAGGGCAAGGACGGCAAGCGCACGCTGGTAGTCGCCGCCATCAAGGGCTGCGAGACGATGCGATTCGGCCAGTTCATCGCCGCCTACGAGGACATCGTGCGGCGCGCACGCGACGGCAAGTTGACCGCCGAAGACTTTGCGGGCACCACGATCTCGCTGACCAACCCGGGCACCATCGGCACGGTGCACTCGGTGCCGCGGCTGATGTCCGGACAGGGCACCATCGTCGGCGTCGGAGCCATGGAGTACCCCGCCGAATTCCAGGGGGCCAGCGCGGAACGCATCGCGGACCTGGGCATCGGCAAGCTGATCACGCTGACGTCCACCTATGACCACCGCATCATTCAGGGCGCGGAGTCCGGGGACTTCCTGCGCACCATCCACGAACTGCTGCTCGCCGACGAGTTCTACGACGAGATCTTCCTCGAACTCGGCATTCCGTATGAGCCGGTTCGGTGGCGCATCGACAACCCGGACTCGGTCACCGACAAGAACGCGCGCGTCATCGAGTTGATCGCCGCCTACCGCAACCGCGGCCACCTGATGGCCGACATCGATCCGCTGCGGTTGGACAACTCCCGCTTCCGCAGCCACCCCGACCTTGACATCCTGACCCACGGGCTGACGCTGTGGGACCTGGACCGCGAGTTCAAGGTCGCCGGATTCGCCGGCAGCGAGTACAAGAAGCTGCGCGACATCCTGTCGGTGCTGCGCGACGCCTACTGCCGCCACATCGGGGTGGAGTACACCCACATTCTCGAACCCGAGCAGCAGCAGTGGTTGCAGGAGCGCGTCGAGGTCAAGCACGAGAAGCCCACGGTTGCCCAGCAGAAGTACATCCTGAGCCGACTGAACGCGGCCGAGGCCTTCGAGACCTTCCTTCAGACCAAATACGTTGGGCAGAAGCGATTCTCGCTGGAGGGCGCGGAAACCATCATCCCGATGATGGACGCGGCCATCGACCAGTGTGCCGAACACAGCCTCAATGAGGTGGTCATCGGGATGCCGCACCGCGGCCGGCTGAATGTGCTCGCCAACATCGTGGGTAAGCCGTATGCGCAGATCTTCACCGAGTTCGAGGGCAACCTCAACCCGTCGCAGGCGCATGGCTCCGGCGACGTCAAGTACCACCTGGGCGCGGAGGGCACCTACATCCAGATGTTCGGCGACAACGACATCGAGGTGTCGCTGACCGCCAACCCGAGCCACCTCGAAGCCGTCGACCCCGTGCTCGAGGGTTTGGTGCGCGCCAAGCAGGACCTACTGGACAAGGGCGACGGCGACGACGGCTTCTCGGTGGTGCCGCTGATGCTGCACGGTGACGCCGCATTCGCCGGGCAGGGTGTGGTGGCCGAGACGCTGAACCTGGCGCTGCTGCGCGGGTACCGGGTCGGCGGCACGATCCACATGATCGTCAACAACCAGGTCGGCTTCACCACCTCGCCCGAGGACTCCCGCTCCTCCGAGTACTGCACCGACGTCGCGAAGATGATCGGCGCACCGATCTTCCACGTCAACGGCGACGACCCGGAGGCCTGTGTCTGGGTCGCCAAGCTGGCGGTGGACTTCCGGCAGAAGTTCAAGAAGGACGTCGTGATCGACATGCTGTGTTACCGCCGCCGCGGTCACAACGAGGGCGACGACCCGTCGATGACGCAGCCGGCGATGTACGACGTCATCGACCGCAAGCGCGGGGTCCGCAAGTCCTACACCGAGGCGCTGATCGGCCGTGGCGACATCTCGATGAAGGAAGCCGAGGACGCGCTGCGCGACTACCAGGGGCAGCTGGAGCGGGTCTTCAACGAGGTGCGCGAGTTGGAGAAGCACGAGATCGAACCCAGCGAGTCGGTGGAGTCCGAGCAGGAACTGGCGCGCGGTCTGGTGACCGCGGTCGACAAGTCGATGCTGGCCCGCATCGGCGATGCGCACCTGGCGACCCCGGAGAACTTCACGGTGCATCCGCGGGTCAAGCCGGTGCTGGAGAAGCGTCGCGAGATGGCCTACGAGGGCAAGATCGACTGGGCCTTCGGCGAGCTGTTGGCGCTGGGATCGTTGGTGGCCGAAGGGAAGTTGATCCGGCTGTCCGGCCAGGACACCCGGCGCGGAACCTTCACCCAGCGGCATTCGGTGATCATCGACCGCAAGACCGGCGAAGAGTTCACGCCGCTGCAACTGTTGGCCACCAACGAGGACGGCACCCCCAGCGGCGGAAAATTCCTGGTGTACGACTCGGCGCTCTCGGAGTTCGCCGCGGTCGGGTTCGAATACGGCTACTCGGTGGGCAACCCGCAGGCGCTGGTGCTGTGGGAGGCCCAGTTCGGCGACTTTGTCAACGGCGCGCAATCGATCATCGACGAGTTCATCAGTTCGGGTGAGGCCAAGTGGCGCCAGCTCTCCGAGGTGGTCCTGCTGCTGCCGCACGGTCACGAGGGCCAGGGTCCCGACCACACCTCGGGACGCATCGAGCGGTTCCTGCAGCTGTGCGCGGAAGGTTCCATGACGGTCGCGATGCCGTCGACCCCGGCCAACTACTTCCACCTGCTGCGCCGGCACGTCTACGACGGGATCCACCGCCCCCTGGTGGTGTTCACCCCGAAGTCGATGTTGCGCAACAAGGCCGCGGTCAGCGACATCAAGGACTTCACCGAGTCGAAGTTCCGCTCGGTCTTGGAGGAGCCGACGTATGCCGACGGCGTCGGTGATCGCAGCAAGGTCAAGCGAGTCCTGCTCACCAGCGGCAAGCTGTACTACGAGTTGGTGGCGCGCAAGGCCAAGGAGAACCGGGAGGACATCGCGATCGTGCGGGTCGAGCAGCTGTACCCGCTGCCGAGCCGCCGGTTGCCGGCCACCCTGGACGGCTACCAGAATGCCGCGGAGTTCTTCTGGGTCCAGGAGGAGCCGGCGAACCAGGGCGCCTGGCCCACCTTCGGGCTGGCCCTGCCAGAGTTGTTGCCGGAGAAGCTGACCGGGATCAAGCGGATCTCCCGGCGCGCGATGTCGGCACCGTCGTCGGGTTCGTCGAAGGTGCACGCGGTCGAACAGCAGGAGATCATCGACGAGGCCTTCGCCTGAGCTTGCGAAGGCGCAGCCGAGGAGTATCCCACCAGCGCGAGGCCTTCGCCTGAGCTGAGTTCTTCAGCGCGAGCGGCCACCCTTGTACACCGCGCAGCGGCGTGTCGCGTACAACGGTGGGCGCTCGCGCGAAGACCGGTAGGTCAGAAGCCGAACAGCCCGAGCGGAACGGGGTATTCGCCGTTGGCGACCGAGGCCACCGCGCTGGGGCAGAACAACGTGATGGCCAGGCCGGTGAACATCGTGGCCGGTCCCAGCGGTCGGCCGATGGACTCGGACACCCGTCCGGCCACATCCGCCATCCGCTGACCGGGTTCGGCCAGCATGGGGCAGACGTCGCGGCCCACGTTCGCTGCGGTGGCCGGATCGATGTCGGTGATACCGGCATCGGCCAGCGAATTCAGAAAAGCGTCGGTTTCCGCATCGGCCGCAGCGGGCACGGCCGTGGCCAGTCCCACCGAAAGCCCGATCGCAGCAACGGCCGCAATATGCGAGTACTTCATGATTGACGCATCGTAGGCCCGTAGTGTTCCGTTACCCAAGCAGACCGCGACCCGGCCCAACCCGGTACCGTCGGTATCGGCTAATCTGATCTACTTGACACGAGTTGAACAAGCGAGGAGTGCGCTCATGGAGGGCTTCGCCGGAAAAGTGTGCGTCGTGACGGGTGCCGGTTCGGGCATCGGACGCGCGCTCGCGATCGAACTCGGCCGCTCCGGGGCCAAGGTCGCCATCAGCGACGTCGACACCGAGGGGTTGGCCGAGACCGAGGCCGAACTCAAGGCCATCGGCGCGCCCGTGAAGACCGACCGCCTCGACGTCACCGAGCGCGAAGCGTTCGAACTCTATGCCGGACAGGTCAAAGAACACTTCGGCAAGGTCAACCAGGTTTACAACAACGCGGGCATCGCCTACTCCGGTGATGTGGAGGTCACCGCCTACAAGGACATGGAACGCGTGATGGACGTCGACTTCTGGGGCGTCGTCAACGGCACCAAGGCCTTCCTGCCGCACCTGATCGAGTCCGGTGACGGTCACGTCGTCAACGTCTCGAGCCTGTTCGGCATCTTCTCCGTGCCCGGGCAGGCGGCCTACAACGCGGCGAAGTTCGCCGTGCGCGGCTTCACCGAGGCACTGCGCCAGGAAATGCTCACCAAGTACCCGCACGTCGCGGTCACGACGGTGCATCCGGGTGGCATCAAGACCGCGATCGCCCGCAACGCCACCGCCGCCGAGGGCCTCGACGCGCAGCAACTGGCCAACGAATTCGACCGAAAGCTGGCGCGCACCAGCCCCGAACGGGCCGCCCAGATCATCCTCGAAGCGGTGCGCAAGAAGAAGGCGCGGGTCCTCGTGGGCGCCGACGCCAAGGTCCTCGACGTGCTCGTGCGCCTGACCGGTTCGGGCTATCAGCGGATCGTCGCAAAGGCGATGGCCAAGGCGGTGCCCGGCGCGCACTGAGTCGCTCAGCGGCCCAGCGGGTTCTCCGCCAACCACTCCTCGGCCAGGACGCGCGGATCGGCCCCCGCGGCCAGGTCTTTTCGCAGCTGTTTGAGCGTCGCGGTGTCGAGCACACCGGCAACCTCGTTGACCGCCAGCACCTGCCGCGCGCTCAGTTCGTTGCGCCGGTACAGCGGTACGACGTTCTGCGCCCGGACCATGTTCGGCTTGCGGTCGGCCAGCACCACCACCTCGCCGGGCACCTTCGGATCGGCCGTCATGGTCCAGGCCACGTTGATGCGGTCAGCCTGCAGAGCCTCGAAAAGCGCTGTGTCGTCGCTGAATTCGCGAGGTGCGGGCAGCGTGCACGTGCCGACCGACGACGGCGGCCGCATCCCCCGCGGCGCACCTGGCCGCAGTTCGTCGCAGTGTTCGACCATGGTCGCCAGATCGCGGCCGTCCCAGTCCGCTGCGGTGGCCTCGGTGATCGCGACGGCCGGCTTGTCCTCGGCGGCGGTCGCGTAGTCGCCGGCGCTGACCCCCTCGGGCAGCATGCCGACCATGGCCTTGTACACCTGCTCATCGCCGGTGCCGCGGGTGCCGGGGGCAAACCGCTGCAACAGCCGGCCGGTGTAGCCCGGGACCACCGTGACCTCGCCGGAGTCCAGTCCCGCCAACGGATCGGAAAGCTCGACGACGTGGGCCGGGGTGCCGTAATACCGCAGCGCGGCCGCGTACAGATTGGCCAGCAGCACCGAATCCGGGTCCGGGCCGGCACCGACGCCCACCGAACCGTCGCCGGGTTGCGGGCCACCGCATCCCGCAAGCACCAACACCACCAGCACCCCCCACAGTGCGGGGCGTAGCCGGCCGATGCCAGTCAGCGGCTAGTCCTCGTCCTCAACAGCGGCGCTCACCGCTTCGGTCACCGCGGGGCACACCCGCGGATCCAGCGGGCTCGGCACGATGTACTCCGGATCCAGATCGTCGCCCACCACGGCGTGAATCGCCTCGGCCGCGGCCACCTTCATCCGCTCGGTGATGCGCCGCGCGCCGGCGTCCAACGCCCCGCGGAACACGCCGGGGAATGCCAGCACATTGTTGATCTGGTTGGGGAAGTCGCTGCGTCCGGTCGCGACCACCGCCGCGTACTTGTGCGCGACATCGGGGTGGATTTCGGGGTCCGGGTTCGACAACGCGAACACGATGCTCTTCGGGGCCATCGTCGCGATGATGTCCTCGGGCACCACCCCGGCCGA
Source organism: Mycolicibacterium sp. MU0053 (assembly GCF_963378095.1). Classification (NCBI taxonomy): domain Bacteria; kingdom Bacillati; phylum Actinomycetota; class Actinomycetes; order Mycobacteriales; family Mycobacteriaceae; genus Mycobacterium; species Mycobacterium burgundiense. The sequence goes on along the minus strand of NZ_OY726397.1, from coordinate 1,236,461 downwards.
AACTCCCAGGAAAACGTCGGCGCCGTCGAGGGCCTCGGCCAGACCGCCGGTCCGCCCGGCGGGGTTGGTGCGCTCGGCGAGTTCGGCCTTGAAGCTGTTGAGGTCTTCCCGCTCGCGGGACACGATGCCCTTGGAGTCCAGCACCGTGACATCGGAGACGCCGCTGGCCAGCAGGATGTTGGTGCAGGCCACCCCGGCCGCGCCGGCGCCCGACACCACCACCCGCAGCGAACTCATCTCACGGCCGACCACCTTCGTCGCGCCCAGCAGGGCCGCGAGGACCACGATCGCGGTGCCGTGCAGATCGTCGTGCATGACCGGGCAGTCCAGGGCCTCGATGACGCGGCGTTCGATCTCGAAGCAGCGCGGCGCCGAGATGTCCTCCAGGTTGACCGCGCCGAACGTCGGGCGCAGCCGCACCAGGGTCTCGACGATCTCGTCGGGGTCCTTGGTGGCCAGCACGATCGGAATGGAATCCAGGCCTGCGAACGTCTTGAACAGCGCGCTTTTGCCCTCCATCACCGGCAGCGAGGCGGCCGGGCCGATGTCGCCGAGACCGAGCACCGCGGTCCCGTCGCTCACCACGGCCACCAGGCGGTTGGCCCAGGTGTAGCGCTTGGCGAGGGTGACATCGGTGGCGATGGCGCGGCTGACCTGGGCCACCCCCGGCGTGTAGGCGATGGACAGCGCCCGCTGGGTGTCCAGCGGCGACTTCAACTCCACCGACAGTTTGCCGCCCAAGTGCGCGTCGAAAATTTCCTCGTCCGTGAGCACCAGATGCGGTGCACTATCCGATTCGGCCACCGAGCCAGGTTACTGCACCGGATAACCTCACCGAATGTGGTTCCCCCATCGTGAGGACGGGACGGTCCGCAGGCCCGCGGCGTAACATCACGGTGCGCTCGACCCTGCAGAAGGGAAGGTTGGTCATGCCGCCGTTTCGTGCCGTCCCTCCCGCGTTGCTCAGGGCAACCCGCACCCGTGCGACGGCCGAGCGGTACCCACGTCCCCCATCCGGCGCGATGGTCGACTGCGCGGTCTACCACGACGGCACGCGGTTGCCGGGTCAGTTCACCCCCATCGAGGCGATCGCCCGCGTCCGGGAACTGGAACAGGCCGGCCAAAAGGCCTACGCGTGGATCGGGTTGCACCAGCCCACCGAAGATCAAATGCATTCGGTGGCAGAGGTCTTCGACATCCACCCGCTGGCAGTCGAGGACGCCGTGCACGCTCATCAGCGCCCCAAGCTCGAGCGATACGACAACATGTTGTTCCTGGTGCTCAAGACGGTCAACTACGTCGAACACGAGTCGGTGCTGCTGACCCGTGAGATCGTCGAGACCGGCGAAATCATGGTGTTCGTCGGACCGGATTTCGTCGTCACCGTTCGGCACGGCGAGCACTCCGGGTTGGCCGGTGTCCGCAAAGCCCTCGAAAGCCGGCCGCGGCAGCTGGCGTTGGGGCCGTATGCGGTGATGCATGCGATTGCCGACCACGTCGTCGACAGCTATCTGGACGTGACGACGCTGATGGAGGCCGACATCGACACCATCGAGGAGGAGACGTTCTCCACCAACAGCAAGACCGACATCGGCCAGATCTACATGCTCAAGCGCGAAGTGGTGGAACTGCGCCGCGCGGTCGCCCCGCTCTCGGTGGAGCTGGGTCGGATCAACTCCGAATACAAGGATCTGCTTTCCAAAGAACTGGTCCGCTACATGCGCGACGTGCTCGATCATCAGACCCAGGCGGCCGACCGGATCGCCAGCTACGACGAGATGCTGTCCTCACTGGTGCATGCCGCGCTGGCGAAGGTGAGCGTGCAACAGAACGTCGACATGCGCAAGATCTCGGCCTGGGTCGCGATCGCCGCGGTACCGACCATGATCGCCGGCGTCTACGGCATGAACTTCGAGTACATGCCCGAACTCAATGAGCCCTGGGCCTATCCGGCGGTGCTGCTGCTGATGCTCACGGTGTGTTCACTGCTGTACGGCGTCTTTCGCCGCAACCACTGGCTCTGACAGCGCGACGACGGCGTCGCGTTAAAGGCGCGAGCGTTCGAAGGCGCGAGCGTGCGCAAACCACGGGAAATCAGCGGCGTGTCGGCCGGGGACTCGCCCGCTCGCGGAAAGAGGGTCGGGGGTGCTGCTCGCTAGACGCGGCCCGGATCCAGCACGTCGGTGCCGTCCTGCGCCCAGGTGGCCCGCAGTTCGTCGACACCCTTGAGCCGCACCCAGGCCGCCTCGTTGGCGGTGATCGGTGTGGCGGCCAAAAATTGCACCGCGTCCATCGGCGGCGACAGTTCCAGGTCGGCGATCTGTCCGGGACCCAGCAGCACGGCCGACAGCGGCGCGTGCCCGGGCTCCTGCGCCCACAACGCCGATCCGAGGTCTATCAGCGCATCCTCCACCAACACCAACCCGTCGACGGCCGGCGTCGCGGCCAGCAGCGCCACGGTACGGGCGATCCCCGGTGTGGGCACCGTATTACGCAGGCTCACAATCACTTCGGCGCGGGGGCCGCGCACCGGGTCGGCGGCCAGCGCAGCCGGATCCCCCATCGGATGCCGCGCGCACCCCAGCGAAACGTAATGCAGCACACCGTCGGCGTCGGGACCGAAGCGCAGCACCTCGATGCGCTCGATACCCAAAAACGTCACGCTGGCCGACCCCGGCTCGGTGTCCATGCCGCTGGCCGCGAAGTGCGCGCGCACGTGGGCGCGCACCTCGGCCAGAACTGAGCTCACCCGTCTCCGGCCGGGCGCAAGGTCAGGTTGACACCGGAATCGGCGTCGAAGACCAGCACTCGCGAGGAGTCGAACGACAGCTGCACGGTTTGCCCGGCGGTCACCGGGGAATCGGTGGACACCCGCGCGACGAATTCGTTTGCGCCCGCACCGGAGTCGGCGGCCAACTCGGCCAACTGCTCGGAATGCGCTCCCTCGCCGCCGGTGGCGAAGTACACGTATTTGTCGGCGCCCAGGGACTCCACCAGGTCCGCCTTGACCTCGAAGGTCAACGCGCGGATCCGCTGGTAGCCGTCGAGCAGGGTGGCGTCCTCGAAATGCTCGGGCCGCACGCCGACGATGATGTTCTTCGGTTTCGGGTGCGCCGCAATGTTGTCGAGCACCTCCTGGGTCAGGGTCACCTCCCCGAACGGCAGCTCCACACCCACCGGCGTCAACGTTGCGGGCAGGAAGTTCATCGACGGTGACCCGATGAAGCCGGCCACGAACAGGTTCGCCGGCCGCGCATACAACTCGTCGGGCGGACCGATCTGCTGGGCCACGCCGGCGCGCATCACCACCACCCGGTCGCCGAGTGTCATGGCCTCGGTCTGGTCGTGGGTGACGTAAACCGTCGTGGTGCCCAGCCGCTGCTGCAGGCGGGCGATCTCACCGCGCATCTGCACCCGCAGCTTGGCGTCGAGGTTCGACAACGGCTCGTCCATCAGGAATGCCTTGGGATCGCGCACAATTGCGCGCCCCATCGCCACCCGCTGCCGCTGACCACCGGAGAGCTGTGACGGTTTGCGGTCCAGCAACTCGGTGAGGTCGAGCACCTTCGCGGTGTCCTGCACCTTCTTGGCGATGTCGGCCTTGGGCAGCTTGGCCAAGGTCAGCGGGAAGGCGATGTTCTGCCGCACCGTCATGTGCGGATACAGCGCGTAGGACTGGAACACCATCGCGATATCGCGGTCCTTGGCGGCCTTCTCGTTGACCCGTTCACCGCCGATGGTCAGCTCACCGGAGGTGATGTCCTCGAGGCCCGCGATCATGTTCAGCGTGGTCGACTTACCGCAACCGGAGGGCCCGACCAGAATGATGAACTCGCCGTCGGCGATCGTCAGCGACAGATCCTTGACGGCGTCCCGGACGCCCTTGCCGTCGGGGTAACTCTTGGTCACATGCGAGAGAACGATCTCGGCCATCGCTAACCTTTCACCGCGCCAGAGGTCAAGCCGGCGACGATGCGCCGTTGGAAGATCAAGACAAACACAATGATCGGAATGGTGATCACCATCGCGCCGGCCGCAATCGAACCCGTCGGTTCCTCGAATTGCGAACTGCCGGTGAAGTTTGCGATGGCCACCGGGGCCGTGATGGCCGCCTTGGTCGCGGTCAGCGACAACGCCAGCAGCAGGTCGTTCCACGCGAAGATGAACACCAGGATGGCCGCGGTCACGATCCCCGGGGCCGCCAACGGCGCGATCACCATCCGGAACGCCTGCGCCGGGGTGGCCCCGTCCATCCGGGCAGCCTTCTCCAGATCCCACGGGATTTCCCGGAAGAACGCCGACAGGGTGTAGATGGCCAGCGGCAACGCGAACGTGATGTACGGGATCACCAGACCGGCCCAGGTGTCGAACAGTCCGATGTTGCGCCACATGTTGAAAATCGGTGTCACGAGCGAGATCTGCGGGAACATCGCGATGAGCAATGCCATGCCGACCAACAGCTTCTTGCCGGGGAAGTCCAGCCTGGCGATCGCGTAGGCGGCCATGCCGCCGATGACGACGGCGATCACGGTGGTGATCAGACCGATGCCGATCGAGTTGATCAGTGCCGAGTTGAAGATGTTGGTCGCGCCGCCGGTGAAGATCGCGCGGTAATTGTCGAAGGTGATCTGCGACGGAATCAGGTTGCCGTCCTTGACCATCGACGTGGGCTTGAGCGACAGCGACAGGATCCACAGCACCGGCAGCAGTGCGTAGATCACCACGACGACGTTGACGACGGTCCAGCCGGCGGCCCGGCCCCCACTCAAGCGCGTCGACATCTAGCGCTCCTCGCTATCTGCCCCCGGCGCCGACGCGCCGAACAACTTGATGAACACGAAGGCGATGATCGCCACGCAGACGAACACCAACACGCTGATCGCCGAGCCCAATCCGATGGAGAAACCCTTGAAGAGGTTGTCGTAGCCGAGGATCGACACCGACGCGGTGTTGTTTGCGCCGGCGGTCAGAATGTAGATGTTGTCGAAGATCCGGAAGGCGTCCAGCGTGCGGAACAGCAACGCCACCAGGATTGCCGGCTTCATCATCGGCAGGATGATGCGGGTCAACCGCCGCCAGGGACCGGCGCCGTCGACCTGGGCGGCCTTGAGCAGATCGTCGGGCACCAACGCCAGGCCGGCCAGCAGCAGCAGCGCCATGAACGGCGTGGTCTTCCACACCTCGGCCAGGATCACCACCGCCAACGACGGCCACTGCTCGGTCAACGGTGCGGTGCCCTCGGGCAGGAGGTTGGCCAGGTAGCCGGTGCCGGGGGTCCAGGCGTAGTACCAGCTGTAGGCGGCCGCGACCGTGACGATGCCGTACGGGATCAGGACGACGGTGCGCACCACGCCCTTCCCGAAGATGGTGCGGTGCATGACCAGTGCCAGCGTCAGACCCAGGACGAACTCGATGGCCACCGAGATCACCGTGACGGTGGTGGTGACGCCCAGCGCCGACCACCAGTAGCCGTCGGTCAGCACCGTGACGTAGTTGCTCAATCCGACGAACGACGTGTCGTCGGGCTGGGCGAGGTTGTAGCGCTGCAGGCTCAGCCACACCGCGTAACCGATGGGATAGGCGGTGACCGCCACCATCAGGATGACCGCGGGAGCGATCAGCAGATACGCCAGTTTGCGTTCGGATCTGCGGTCGTCGCTGAGGCGCCGAGCCGGCGCTGCGGGGGCGGCGGTCGTCACGGGATCAGGCCCCTCCCGTCGATCGCCTTCTGCACCTGTTCGGCGAGTTCGTCAGCCGTGCGTTCGGGGTCGATGTCGGTGATCGGCGCCAAGGTGGCCGACATCATGGTCGACACCGCCTGATACAGCGGGGTGGCGGGGCGGACGGCCGCATTGGTCAGTTGCTCCTGAATGATGGCGTACTGCGGGTACTTCGCTTGGAACGCGGGATCGGCGTACAGCGACGTCCGCACCGCGGGCAGACCACCCTCGATCGAGGTGAACTGCTGGTTCTCCTCGTTGCGCAAGCACCGGATGGCCTCGAACGCCTCGGCCGGATGCCGGGTGGTCTTGGCCACGGCGAGGTTCAGGCCGCCGAGGGTGACCCGGGCCGGCTCACCGGCGCGCACCCCCGGATACGGGGCGAAACCGAACACCTGCTGGCTCTCGGTGTAAGCGATGTCGAACTGCTCGTCGGTCGGGGAGAACGTGCCGACCTCGTTGATCGCGGACTGCAGGTCGGGGCGCTCGTCGAGCGGGAGGAACGACACCCCACCCTTGACGGCGTTCTCGAGCATCGACGGAAGGACGAAGGGCCAGTTGACTTCCAGCGCCGCCTTGCCCTGCTCGAGCGCCAGCCGCGCGGTGCCCTCATCGGTCTGGGTGATCGACGGGTCGGCTCCGGGCGCGGTCGCCACGGCCTTCATGATCGACAGCGCCTTGACGGTGGCGTCGCGGTGCTCCGGGGTGTCGGTCAGGGTGACCCGCTCGCCGTCGTCGGAGAGCACCTGTCCGCCAGCGCTTTCCAGCAGCGTGTTGAACCACACCACCAGCCCCTCGTACTGCTTGGCCTGGACGGCGATCCAACTGGGCTGGCCCGCGGCGTGCAACCGGGTGGCCTCGGCCACCATGCCGTCCCAGGTGGTGGGCGGCTCGGCCATCAAATCCGGCCGATACCAGAGCAACTGGGTGTTGGTGGTGACGGGCGCGGCGTACAGCTTGTCCTGCCACTTCGCCGTCTCCAGCGGTCCCGGCAGGGTGTTGTTGGTGGCGTCGGCCTCGGCCTGGCCGGCGGGGTCGTCCGAAAGCGGAAGTGCCCAACCGGCTTCGGCGAACTCGGCCGTCCACACCACGTCGAGGGCCATCACGTCGAGGGTGCGGTCGTTGCCGGTGAGCCGCCGGGCCAGCTGCAGCCGCTGATCGTCGGCACCCTTGGGCAGGCTGACCTGCTCGATGGTGAAGCGGCCCGCGAGTTCCTCATTGCAGCGTTTGGCCACCGCGGTGAAGGTCGCCGTCTCACTGGCGGGGGTGTAGAAACTGACCACCACCCCGTCGGGCGGCGAACCACAGGCCGCAACGGTCGACATCGCGGTGAGCGCGGCGAGGGTGCCGGCGCCGAGCTTCCTTAACCGGGCGCGCTTACCCGTCGAGCGTGCGCGTGCTGCCGCCAAATGCTCACACCGCCTCTCGCCTCCACATTCGGGTTACTCCCGCGCGTGAACCGTAGAGCCACGCCCACGTGACACGCAACACTTGTGGCACGCGCGTCGCATTTCGAGCAGGCTATCGAAGCGGCTTTGGCGGGCGGAGCGGCCCCGCCGGCTCAGATCTTCAGCCGCGCCAGCAGGTCGCGGCCGCGTTCGGCATTCTGCGGGTCACACAGCACGTCGTAGCGGCCGGCGACCAGCTGCATCGTGGAGCTGAAATCGCGCGTGCCGCGCGCCATCGCGTACGGAATGGCCGAGGTGATGAGACCGAAGAAGACGCCCGCGATCAGACCCGTCAGCAGCGCGGCCCACGGGTTGGGGCTGAAGAAACCCAGCACCAGGCCGATGAAGAAGCCCAGCCAGGCGCCGGTGAGGATGCCGCCGCCGAGCACCTTGGGCCAGGACAGCCGACCCGTGACGCGCTCGACCTGCATCAGGTCGACACCGACGATCGTGACCTGCTGAACCGGGAACTCCTGATCGGACAGATAGTCGACGGCGCGCTGCGCCTCGGCGTAGGTCGGATAGGACCCGATGGGCCACCCCTTGGGTGGCGTGGGCAGGTTGATCGGTCCGCGCCGGCTCGCACCGGGCTGGGCTGAACCCGGCCCAGCCGCCGGACCGGGCTGAAATGGACTGGTCATCGGTGCTCATTCTCCTCTTCGGTGCCGATTGTTTCAGCGCTTCGCGGGTTGCCGGTGCAACGAACCGGCGCGGGCAATGGTGCCGGATGCCTGAGGTTCCACCGCTCGACCTGCGGATACGCTAGGTTTATCAGCATGACAGCCGCGGACGGCGATGCTCGCCCGGATCCGCACCTGCCCGAGGAGTGGGCCGCCCACCCCCCGCCGCCCCACGGCGCCCACCCCGTCCCGGGCTATCCGCACCAGGTCCCGCCGGGCGCCGATAATCCCGCCTATTCGGGGTACGAATACGGGCCCCCGACCGCCGCGGGCACCAACCCGATGGCGGTCGCGGCGCTGGTGGCCTCGATCGTCGGTTTCGCACCGTATTTCGGTGGCGTCTTTTCGATTGCCGGCATCGTGCTCGGTACCGTGGCGCTCAACCAGATCAAGCAGGCCCCGCAGAACGGTTACGGACTGGCCGTGGCCGGCATCGTCGTCGGGGTCGCCACCCTGATCATCGGATTGATCTGGACCATCTACGCGATGCGATGAGGACATGACAACACCGAACCCGAACCCCGGCGACGCCAACTCGGGCGAGCACCAGAATCCGGCGGATCCCAACGCAGCGTGGGACTACCCGGCGGGATACCCGGACCCGCCGGCCTACCCGCCGCCCCCGGCGGACTACCCACCACCGCCCGGATACGGGGCCTATCCCCCGCCGCCGCTCGGTGGTTATCCGCCCCCGCCCGGGTACGGCGGCTATCCCGGGGGCTTCGGTGGCCCACCCGGGCCGTATGACCCCTACGCGACGTCGATCCCGGCCGGCACCAACAGCCTGGCGACCGCGTCGCTGATCACCTCGATCGTGGGCGCGCTGCTCAGCCTGATCTGTTGCATCGGCGGATTCCTGCCGGTCGTGGGCATCGTGCTCGGCACCGTCGCGCTCAACCAGATCAAGCGGACCAATCAGGAGGGCCGCGGGATGGCCATCGCCGGGATCGTCATCGGCGCGGTGACCCTGGCGTTGCTGATCCTGCTGTTCACGGTGCTCGGTGCGATCGGAATGTCGAACGACAACTGGACGCTGTAGCCGCGTCCCGCCCGACTAGTTCGGCGGGGTGAACGGCGCCCCCTGACGTTTCATACCGGCCGCGCGCCCCTTGCCGGCGATCACCAACGCCATCTTGCGGCTGGCCTCGTCGATCATCTCCTCGCCCAGCATCACCGCGCCGCGCGCCCCGCCGGCCAGCGAGGTGTGCCATTCGTAGGCCTCGAGGATCAACTCGGCGTGGTCGTAGTCGGCCTGCCGGGGGCTGAAGATCTCGTTGCCCGCGGCGATTTGATCCGGGTGCAGCACCCACTTGCCGTCGTAGCCCAACGCCGCGGCCCGGCCGGCCACCCGGCGGAATGCGTCCACGTCCCGGATCTTGAGGAACGGGCCGTCGACGGCGGCGATGCCGTGCGTCCGGGCCGCCACCAGGATCGTCATCAGAACGTGGTGGTACGCGTCGCCCTCGGTGTATCCCTCGGGCTGTTCCCCCACCACCAGCGTGCGCATGTTCAGGCTCGCCATCAGGTCGGCGGGACCGAGCACCAGCGCCTGCACCCGGGGATGCGCCGCGATCGCGTCGATGTTGGTCAGCCCCCGGGCGTCCTCGATCTGGGCGTCGATCCCGATCCGACCGACGTCCAGACCGTGGGTGTGCTCGAGCTGGGTCAGCAGCAGGTCCAGCGCGGTGATGTGGGAGACGTCGGTCACCTTGGGCAACACCACGACATCGAGGTGCGCACCGGCCGCGGCGACGACCTCGATGGTGTCGGCGTGGGTCCACGGGGTCGTCCAGTCGTTGACCCGGACGCCGCGCTGTTGCCGCCCCCAGCCCGGTTCGGCCAGCGCGGCGGCAACCTCGGTGCGCGCCTGGGCCTTGGCGTCGGGTGCCACGGCGTCCTCGAGGTCGAGGAACACCTGGTCGGCGGGCAGGCCCTTGGCCTTGTCGATCATCTTGCGGCTGCTGCCCGGCACGGACAGGCAGGTCCTCCTGGGATGGACGAGTTCGTCTTCTAGGCCGGATCGATGCGCACTGTTCACGGTTCCACTCCTACCGTTGCGAGTACGTGAAACTCTAGTGGTCACGACTCGCACCCCATCTCGGGGTTGTTCCCCGGCCGAGTGGCCGGTTCCCTTTCGCGCTTCACGGCCTCCAGCCCGGCCAGTCCGGGTCTTACGGTCGGCTCCACGCTTGACGGCGGCCCCAACTGGGCCGACGACGCTAGAGTTTCCTCGTAGCGTGCGAGGTTGATAGATGCGTTGTCATCGCGCTGATGTGGCGCTGCCGAACAGCCGTCACATTGCCACTGTTCGGTCCATCCGATGTCCTGCACATGCCCGCAGGCATGGCAGGTTTTCGACGACGGGAACCAGCGGTCAGCAATGACCAGCTGCGACCCGTACCAACCCGTCTTATAGGACAGGTGGCGGAGCAGTGTGGCCAGGGCAGCGTCCGAGAGTCCACGCCGCCTGGCGCGAGCCCCCGGTAAGCCCTTTTGCCGCAACATCCCCGCGGTGTCCAATCTTTCAACAACGATCCGGCCGTGGGTTTTAGCCAACCGTGTTGTGAGGACGTGCAGGTGATAAGCGCGGACGTCGTTGACCCGGCGGTGCAGCCGGGACAGTGCAGTGCTGCGTTCCCGGTAACGTCGGGAACCTTTCACACAGCGCGACCGGGCACGCGAAACATGGCGCAACTCACGCAGCGCGTTGTCCAACGGGCGCGGGTTCTCGACCCGCTCAATCACGGTGCCGTCAGCGGTGGCCACGGTGGCTAACCGCCGCACGCCGACATCGACACCGACCCGCGAATCAGGTCGCACCACACCGGCTTGCTGGGGCCGTTTGACCACAACCCGCACACTCGCATCCAGGCGAGTGCCGTTGCGGCGAACCGAGATCGCCAACACCCGCGCCCGCCCGGCACGGATGAGCCGCTCGACACGACGGGTGTTCTCGTGCGTGCGGACAGTGCCGACCACCGGAAGCGTGAGGTGACGACGGTCGGGCTCGACCCGCATGGCGCCGGTAGTGAAGGACACCCGGTCAATGTCGCGGCCTTTCCGTTTGAACCGCGGAAAGCCGACCCTTTTCCCGGCACGCTTGCCTGCACGGGAAGTCTGCCAGTTCCAATAGGCGTGCACCGCTCCAGCGATGCCGTCGGCGTAGGCCTCCTTCGAACATTCCTGCCACCACACCGCACCAGTCTCAGCGTTGACACACACCTCGTCTTTGACCGTGTTCCAGCGTTTCCGCAACACCCGAAGGGACGGCTTCGCCGCCTGCGTCCCGGCTGCGTGCCACGCTTCGATATCGGCTTTCAGGATGGCCACGGCCCAGTTGTACGCCTTGCGCCGCGCGCCGAAATGCCTTGCCAACGAACTCGCTTGATCCTCGGTCGGGTCCAGCGTGAACCGAAACGCCTGCACACACCGTCCGTCAGGGACCTCCAACTTCGCCATCACGCCACACCTCGATCATCGGTCGCTGCGACGGACAGCACCCACCACAACCAGCCTTGGCCCGGTGCGGCCAGTGCGGCCTACACAGATTCCGAGCCGAGCCGGTCCAGATACTCGCCCAAGTTCCGGTGCACCGACCGCACACGCAGCAGGGCAACAAACGTCCGACGGTGCCAGCTCAACGCAGACCCGACGTCGATCTCGAACTTGTCGACCGGGATCTGCTGGACCTTCGCCCACGCAGTCATCCGCGCAACACCGCCGTGCCCACTCGAAGTCCGGTACGAGCGCAACGCCGTTGCGCTCAGCCCACGCCACCAGATTCATATTTCTGTTCCTACAGCACACCACCGACAACTCAGCTCGCAATGGGTGTGCGACCCTTTGAACTATGGCGGCGGTGAACAGGGTCTACGCAGCACGGCTCGCCGGTCTGGTGGTACTGGGACCCGACGGCGAATCGCTGGGGCGGGTTCGCGATGTCGTGGTGAGTATCAGCATTGTGCGTCAGCAACCGCGGGTCATCGGCCTGGTGGTCGAATTGCTCACGCGCCAAAGGATTTTCGTGCCGATTCTGCGGGTGACCGCGATCGAACCGCATGCGGTGACATTGACCACCGGCAACGTGTCGCTGCGCCGGTTCGCCCAGCGTCCCGGCGAGGCCCTGGTGCTGGGACAGGTGCTCGACACCCGGGTGCGGGTCAACGACCCCGAGCTCGAAGAGCTCGCGGGCACCGACTTGAACGTCGTCGACCTCGGCATCGAGCAGACCCGGTCCCGGGACTGGGTGGTGACCCGGGTCGCGGTGCGCAACCACCGGCGCCTCGGCCGGCGCAGCAACGTCTACGTGGTGGACTGGCAGAACGTCTCCGGTCTGACCCCGTCGGCGTTGTCGATGCCCGGCCAGGGCGTCGCGCAGTTGTTGCACCAATTCGAGGGCCAGCGCCCGATCAAGGTCGCCGACGCCATGCGGGAACTGCCCCCCAAGCGGCGCACCGAGGTACTCAACGCCCTCGACGACGAACGGTTGGCCGACATCCTGCAGGAACTCTCCCAGGACGAGCAGGTCGAGGTGTTGCAGACGCTGGGCACCAAGCGCGCGGTCGACGTGCTGGAGGCCATGGATCCCGACGACGCGGCCGACGTGCTCGGCGAACTCAATCCGACCGAGGCCGAACTGCTGCTGGCGCGGATGGATCCCGAGGACTCGGATCCGGTGCGGCGGCTGCTGCAGCACTCCCCCGACACCGCGGGCGGTCTGATGACCTCCGAGCCGGTGGTCGTCGGGACCGACACCACGGTGGCCGAGGCGCTGGCGCGGGTGCGCGACCCGGACCTGACGCCCGCGCTGTCCTCGCTGGTGTTGGTGGTGCGTCCGCCGACGGCCACCCCGACCGGGCACTACCTCGGCGGCGTGCATCTGCAGCGGCTGCTTCGGGAGCCGCCGGCGGCGCTGGTCAGCGGCATCCTGGATGACGATCTGCCCAGCCTGACGCCCGAGATGCCACTGTCGGCGCTGACCCGCTACTTCGCCGCCTACAACCTGGTGTGCGGTCCCGTCCTCGACGAGGCCGGCCACCTGCTGGGTGCGGTGACCGTCGACGACGTGCTCGACCATCTGCTGCCGCACGACTGGCGGGCGCGCGACGACGAAGTCGAACTGGATCCGGCGCCGTGAGCAACCGGCTCGACACCCCGCGGGTTTCGCGGCGCCCCCGGTTCAACGTCGACGCCGAGGCGGTCGGCAAGTTCAGCGAGTCGATCGCCCGGTATCTGGGCACCGGCCGTTATCTGATGTGGCAGACGATGCTGGTGATCGTCTGGATTGCGCTGAACCTCGGGGCGTTCGCCTGGCAGTGGGATCCCTACCCGTTCATCCTGCTCAACCTGGCGTTTTCGACCCAGGCCGCCTACGCGGCCCCCTTGATCCTGCTCGCGCAGAACCGGCAGGAGAACCGCGACCGGGTGTCGCTGGAGGAAGATCGCCGCCGCGCGCAGCAGACCAAGGCCGACACCGAATACCTGGCCCGCGAGCTGGCGGCGCTGCGGTTGGCGGTCGGCGAGGGCGTCACCCGCGACTACCTCCGCAAAGAGCTCGACGAGCTGCGCGAACTGCTGGAGGCGCTGCAACCCGAACCGGGTGAGAAGCCCGAGAAAACCCGGGCCCGCAAGGGCGACGCGTCCGAACCGCACGGTCCCCGGAAGCAACGGGACGGACAAGCGTGACCATTGTTGCCACAGAGCAGATTCGACTAGGTATGGTGACTTGATTCACAAGTCCAAACCCGGACGGGTACGACAGCCTACGGAAGCCACAGAGGACGGTCGAGTGCGCATAAGGGGCGGCTTGGGTGCACACCCGGCCCTGTCGGCGGCGCTGAGTTCTGCGCGTGACCTGACGTCGCGGGCGGTGCGCTCGCCGGCGGTCGGCGTCGTCGTCATCGCACCGCTGGTGCTGGCCGCGGCCGTCGGCGCCGCCGGGCCCGTACCGGCACCGGCACCCGCGGCGGTGCAGAACACCGACGTGCTGCCCATGGTGGCCGTGGCCCCCACCCCGCTGGACACCTCCGGACCGACCGTGGTGGCCGTCGCCAGGCCCGCGACCAGCTTCAACGTCGCCTCCGCCAGCACCGCGGCGCCACCGCCGTCGGCCGTGGTGACCGCCCCGGGCGCATTGCGCATCCCCTCAATCGCGCTGAGCGCCTACCGCAACGCCGAGTCGATGATGACCCGGGCCTACCCGGACTGCGGGGTCAGCTGGAACCTGCTGGCCGGGATCGGCCGCATCGAGTCCGGGCACGCCAACGGCGGAGCCACCGACACCCGCGGCAACCCCGTGAAGCCGATCTACGGCCCGACCCTGGACGGCACCCTGCCGGGCAATGAGGTCATCGTGCAGAGCGTGCAGGCCGGCCGCGTCACCTACGCCCGCGCGATGGGCCCGATGCAGTTCCTGCCGGGCACCTGGTCGCGGTACGCCTCCGACGGCGACGGTGACGGTGAGGCCGACCCGCAGAACATCTACGACGCCACGCTGGCCGCGGCCCGCTATCTGTGCAGCGGCAACCTGAACCTGCGCGACCAGGATCAGGTGCTGACCTCGATCCTGCGCTACAACAACTCAATGGCCTATGCCCGCAACGTGTTGGGCTGGGCGGCCGCCTATGCCACCGGCGTCGCGCCGGTGGACCTGCCGCCCATCAACGGCCCCGTCCCCGCGATCAACGTGTCGTCGCACATCAACGCCTACAAGGGGCTGGGTCCGGACCTGCCGGGCACCGCCTTGGGCCTGCCGTCCACGGATCCGATGGCGCGCAACCCGATGCTGGCCCAGACCGACGTCGCCAACCAGTTGCCGGTGCCGCCCGGACCCGAGGCACTGCCGGGCACAGCACCGGCCTCGCCGTGCGTGGTGTTCTGCATCAGTGAGAAGCGCCCGTCCACCCCGCCGGCCGCACCGCCGGCACCGTTCACGCCGCCGTGGATGGGGCCCCCGCCGCCCGCGGCGCCGGGTCTGCCGCCCGCTCCCGCGCCGGCCGTCCCGCCTGCACCGGCACCGTTCACGCCGCCCTGGATGGCGCCCGCACCGCCGCCGGCTCCGGCGTTGCCGCTGGGACCGGCACCCGGTCCTGCGGCCTAGATCGCTGCCGCCGGCCGCTGCTACCGGCCATCGGTGCCAAGGGCGCAATGCGCGCGGCCTAGACTTGACGCTGATGACTCAAAGCCCTGACCTCGTAGCCGCGGTTCGCACCGCGCTGGCCAAAGTGATCGATCCCGAGTTGCGTCGGCCGATCACCGAACTCGGCATGGTGAAAAACATCGAGGTCGGCCCCGATGCAGCCGTGCACGTCGAGATCTACCTGACCACGGCGGCCTGTCCGAAGAAGACCGAGATCAGCGAGCAGGTCACTCGGGCCGCCGCCGACGTTCCGGGCACCGGCGCGGTCCGGGTCACCCTTGATGTGATGAACGACGAGCAGCGCACCGAACTGCGCAAGCAACTGCGCGGTGACGCCGCGGAGCCGGTCATCCCCTTCGCCCAGCCCGGTTCGTTGACGCGGGTGTACGCGGTGGCCTCCGGCAAGGGCGGGGTCGGCAAGTCCAGCGTGACCGTCAACCTCGCGACCGCGATGGCGGCCCGCGGCATGTCCGTCGGGCTCGTCGACGCCGACATCTACGGCCATTCGGTGCCACGGATGATGGGCACCGACGACCGGCCCGTGCAGGTCGACTCGATGATCGTGCCGCCGGTGGCGCACGACGTGAAGGTGATCTCCATCGCCCAGTTCACCCAGGGCAACACGCCCGTGGTGTGGCGCGGACCGATGCTGCACCGCGCGTTGCAGCAGTTCCTGGCCGACGTCTACTGGGGCGACCTGGACGTGCTGCTGCTGGACCTGCCGCCCGGCACCGGTGACATCGCGATCTCGGTGGCGCAACTGATCCCCACCGCCGAGATCCTGGTGGTGACCACGCCGCAGCTGGCGGCCGCCGAGGTCGCCGAGCGCGCGGGCGCGATCGCGCTGCAGACCCGTCAACGCATCGTCGGGGTGGTGGAGAACATGTCCGGGCTGGTATTGCCGGACGGCACCACGATGGCGATCTTCGGCGAAGGCGGCGGCCGGCAGGTGGCCGAGAGCCTGTCGCGGTCGGTCGGTGCCGACGTGCCGCTCCTGGGTCAGGTGCCGCTCGACCCGGCACTGGTCACGGCCGGGGACACCGGGGTTCCGCTGGTGCTGTCCGCACCGGATTCGGCGGCCGGCAAGGAACTGCAGTCGATCGCCGACGCGCTGTCCACCCGCAAGCGTGGACTGGCCGGGATGTCGCTGGGGCTGGACACCACCCGGCGCTGAGTCGGCCCTGCCGGACCGACGCGCTCAGGTGGCGTCCGGGTCGAACTTGGTCGGGCGCTCCGGCGCGGGTTCGCCATCGGGTGCCGGCGGCGGTGGTGTCGGCGGCGGCGCGGACGTGTCGTATTTGCCGGTGAAGATCGAATCATCGCCGTCGAGAAGGTGTTTGGTGATCGCGGCGCGCGGCGTCATCCCACGCAGTTTGTTGAGTTCGCTCAGCGGCTGCCTGAGGTCCTCGAATTCGGGGCCGAAGTCCTCCCGCAGCGACGTCGTGGCCCCGCTGACGTAGTCGCGGGCCTGCCGCAGCGCGTTGCCGGTCCACCGGATGGCGCCGGGCAGCCGCTCCGGTCCGAGCACCACCAGGCCGATGACCACCAACATCAGCATCTCGGCCCAGCCGACGTTCGCGAACATCAGGTGTCCGGTTGTGGGGTCACCCGTAGGACGACGTTGCGGCCGTCGCGCACCACCTCGATCTCGGCTTCCTCGCCGGCCTTGAGCTTGCGCACCGCGACGATCATCTCGTCGGCGTCGGCAACCTTGCGGTCGGCCACCCGGACCACCACGTCGTTCTCGAGTATGCCGGCCTGTTCCGCGGGGCTGCCGGGTTTGACGTCGGCGACCTGTGCACCGGAGGCCAGGTCGTTGCTCACCGAGCGTGCACTCAGGCCCAGGGTGGGGTGCGCGATCCGGCCGTCCTTGATCAGCGCCTCGGCCGTCAGCTTCACCTCGTTGACGGGGATGGCGAAGCCCAAGCCGCTGGCACTGTCGGACAGCGACTTGCCCGCGGTGTTGATCCCGATGACCTCGGCGTTCATGTTGATCAGCGGACCACCGGAGTTGCCGTGGTTGATCGAGGCGTCGGTCTGGATGGCGTCGATCACGGTGTTGGTGTCCGAACCGTCACCGGACAGCGGCACCGGGCGTTCGAGGGCGCTCACGATGCCGTGGGTCACGGTGCTGCGCAATCCCAACGGGGCGCCCGCGGCGATGACTTCCTCACCGACCTGTACCTTCTCCGAGTCACCCAGCCGGGCCACCGTCAGATTGTCGACGTTGTCGACCTTGATCACCGCGAGGTCGGTCTTGGGGTCGCGGCCGACGAGATTGGCGGGCACTTCCTTGCCGTCGTTGAAGACCACGGTCATCTTGTACTGGGCCGGGTTGCTGGCCGCCTCGGAGATGACGTGGTTGTTGGTCACGATGTAGCCGCGGCCGTCGATCACCACACCGGAGCCCTGCGAACCGGACTGGTCGCTGACCGCTTCGATGGTGACCACCGAATCGGCCACCGACCTCGCCACCTCGGCGAACCGGCCCGCCGGTTCCGCCTCGGCCCCGCCGGTCTCCAGCGTCACCTTCGAAGTGGTGAAGGCCTCCACCACCTCGGCGGTCTTGCGGCCGAACCAGCCGCCGACCAGCCCGATCGTCAGCGCCAGGACCGCCAGGATCGCCAGCGCGCGGTAGGACACCCGGCCGCCGAAGAGGACGTCGCGCACGCCGAGTTGTGCGGTGCTGCCCGTGGCGGGCGGATGCGACTGCTGCTCGACGGCGGGGCTGCCCAGCGCCGCCGGGGCGGCCGGGTCGCGCCATGGATCATCGGGGTCTTCGAGGCCGCGGGTCTCGGCGTCGAGGGCACCGGCGTCGATCGGGTGCCGCTGCAACGAGTCGGCACCGTCGTGGGGGCGCCCGAACGCCTCGGCCAACACCGGGTCGGGGGGTTGATCGCGGGGCGCGAACTCGTCGTCGTCGCGGAACCGCTTGGACCGCAGGTTCTCGCCGATGAAGGAACCGTCGACCCCTGCGGGGCGGCCGAAGGTCCGACGGGACGCCTCGTCCACGGGCGGTCGGGACACGGGACGCGGCGCCAGGCGCGGGCCGCTGGACCCCGGCGCGGAGTCTTGGTTAGGGCTCAAGTCATCCTCTTCTGGCGCTCACGCAGCACGGGACTCGTCTCCTCCGAGGCCCGGCCGTGCAGTGGGTCCGGCGTGGTCCACCCTACCGGCGACGACGCCGGCCGCGGGCGCGGTCATCCGCTAACTGCTCGCTCAGTGGGCCCGCGGCGTCATCGGGCGGTGTCAGCGGCGCGTGGGGGATCTGCGACAGCGCCGAAAACAGTGAACTCGGCATGCTGATGGGACACGACGACTCACGCAGGGCCGCGCGGGTCTGCTGCTGCGCCTCGATCTCGGCGGCGCACTGAGCGCACAACGACAGGTGATGCGCGGCGCGCAGGTGGGCGTTCATCCGCAACTCGCCGTCGACGTAGGCGGCGATGGCCTCGGTGGACAGGTGTTCGGTGGAGCCAAACTGCCGCGGCGCCCCGACGGGCGTATCGCTCTGCGAGGCGAACTGGGCGGGCAGCCATGAGAAGGCGCGGCGGAACAGGTGTCCACGCTCGACCATCACCTGCACTCCTCTCCCACCGACTCGGTGGCGTACTCGCCGCCGAACAGATCCACCTCGAATGTAGCGCGCCACGCGCGCACGTTGATAGCGATAGTTCACGGCCATGACCGAATTTCTCGCGTCAGACCGGGTCGGCGGCCGGCTGATTGGCGGCCAGGTAGGCGCGGATCGCGTGCCGGCCACGATGGATGCGGCTGCGCACGGTGCCGAGCTTGACGTCGAGCGTCGCACCGATCTCTTCGTAGGACAGCCCCTCGATGTCGCACAGCACCACCGCGGCGCGGAACTCTGGCGGCAACGAGTCCAGCGCGGCCTGCAGGTCGGGGTTCAAGCGGGCGTCGTGGTAGATCTGCTCGGGGTTCGGGTCGTCGGCGGGCACCCGGTCGTAGTCCTCCGGCAATGCCTCCATCCGAATCCGGGCACGGCGTCGCACCATGTCCAGGAAGAGGTTGGTGGTGATGCGGTGTAGCCAGCCCTCGAAGGTTCCGGGCTGGTAGTTCTGCACCGAGCGGAACACCCTGATGAAGGTGTCCTGGGTGAGATCCTCGGCATCGTGCTGATTGCCGGAGAGGCGGTAGGCCAGCCGGTAGACCCGGTCGGCGTGTTGGCGCACCAACTCATCCCAGGACGGCATCGTGGCCAGGTCACCGGTGGCGTCGAACACCGCCGTGCCCTGCGGTTCCTCGCTGGTTTCCACCCACTGCGCAGTGTCCTGCTCGAAGTGGGCCATGGTGGTCGGGGCCATCAATGGGGCGGTCGTCGGATCCTCCTCGTCGTGGCTGCGGACCGTGGCCCGCAAGGCGTCCCCCTCGGCAACATCGAGGTGCGGGGGGATATTCCCGAGTTCAATCCCGCCCAAACGTGCGCCGCGTTCCATGCGCTTACCGTCGTCTATCGGCGTGTGGCGGGGGTGTGAGCAAACTGAACTTTCACTGAGAATGCTGTCACACCGTCGCGGTGCTGCGAAAACGTCGTCGACCTCGGCAAAACCCGTGCGGCGACCCGGGCGTGTCGCGGCCCCGGAAATCGCCGCCGGCAGCGCCGCAACCGGGCGCGCCTGTTCCCCACCTCGGCGAATTCGCTCTACGCTGCGAGAATGGCCTCTGAAGACGAATCGAGCGGCGCGACGGCGCCCAGTCGCGCCGAGGCGATGCTGGCCCACGCCGAGGGCTCGATATCCGAGGATGCCGTGCTGGCCGCCACGCGCGAGCGCTCGGAGGACACCGGCAGCGGCGCGGTCACCCCGGCAGTTGGGGCGCTGCTGAGTCTGTTGGCGCGTCTGTCCGGCGGTAAAGCCGTGGTCGAGGTAGGCACCGGCGTCGGGGTCAGCGGCCTGTGGCTGTTGGCCGGTATGCGCGAGGCGGGCGTGCTGACCACCATCGACGTGGAACCGGAGCATCAGCGCCTGGCCAAGCAGGCGTTCGCCGACGGCGGGATCGGCCCGTCGCGAACCCGGCTGATCGGCGGCCGGGCCCAGGACGTGTTGACCCGGCTGGCCGACGAGTCCTATGACCTGGTGTTCATCGACGCCGATCCGCGTGATCAGCCCGAGTTCGTGGTCGAGGGGGTCCGGCTGCTGCGGTCCGGCGGCGTGATCGTGGTGCACCGCGCGGCGCTGGGCGGCCGGGCCGGCGATCCGGCTGCCAACGATGCGGAGGTCACGGCCGTGCGGGAGGCCGCCCGGTTGATCGCCGAGGACGAGCGGTTGACGCCGGTGTTGATCCCGCTGGGCGACGGCATCCTGGCCGCGGCCCGCGACTGAATTCCCGGCGAAGTTCTCGCCGCACGCTGTTGACGCCAGAGTTGACGCCAGACTGAACGCGCGTTTAGGCTATTAAATGTGCGTTCAACCGAGGATTTGACCACGACCGCACGGATCCGCGACGCGGCCATCGATCAGTTCGGCCAGCACGGGTTCGGGGTGAGCGTGCGGACCATCGCGACCGCCGCCGGCGTCAGCCCCGGCCTGGTGATCCATCACTTCGGTTCCAAGGACGGCCTGCGCAAGGCGTGTGACGACTACGTCGCCGCGGCCATCGCCGATGCCAAGACCGAATCGGTGCAATCCACCGATCCCGCCCAATGGTTCACCGCACTGGACGAAGTCGAATCCTTTGCACCGCACATGGCGTATCTGGCGCGCACCCTGCAGGGCGGCGGCGAACTGGCAAAGACGCTGTGGCGCAGGATGATCGACAACGCGGAGCAGTATCTGGCGGAGGGGGTGCGGGCCGGCACCATCAAGGGCAGCCGCGACCCGCGGGCCCGCGCACAGTATCTGGCGATCGCCGGCGGGGGCGGATTTCTGCTGTATCTGCAGATGCACGACACCCCACACGATCTGCGGGCGGTCCTGCGCGACTACACGCGCGACATGGTCGTGCCCGCGCTCGAGGTCTACACCCAAGGCGTGCTGGCCGACGCAACGATGTACGACGCCTTCGTCGCCCACCAACGGGCAGCCGAACCGGTGGCCGCCGCCAACCACGATGGATCGGATATTCCATGACAAACTCAGCGCGCACCATCGAAATCGAAGGCCTGTCGAAGAGTTTCGGGAAGACCAGGGCGATCGACGGACTCGACATGTCGGTCGCCCCGGGCGAGATCGCCGGCTTTCTCGGCCCGAACGGAGCGGGAAAGTCCACCACCATCCGGGTGCTCCTGGGCCTGCTGCGCAGTGACGCCGGGACCGTGCGGGTGCTCGGCGGCGACCCGTGGCGCGACGCCGTCGACCTGCATCGGCGGCTCGCCTACGTGCCCGGCGATGTGACGTTGTGGCCCAACCTGACCGGTATGCAGGCCATCGACTTTCTCATCGGCCTGCGCGGGGACTCCGACAGTGGCACCCGCCGTCGGGACGAGTTGATCGACCGATTCGAACTCGACCCGCACAAGAAGGCCCGCGCGTATTCGAAGGGCAATCGCCAGAAGGTGGCCATCGTGGCGGCGTTCAGCGTGCCGGCCGACCTGTACATCCTGGACGAGCCGACTTCCGGCCTGGACCCACTGATGGAAAAGGCCTTCCAGCGCTGCGTCCGAGAAGTTGCCGACGACGGCGCGGCGGTGCTGCTTTCCAGCCACATTCTGGCCGAGGTCGAAAAGCTCTGTGACACCGTCACGATCATCCGGTCCGGCCGAGCCGTGCGGTCGGGGACACTCGCCGAACTGCGCCACCTGATGCGTACCACGGTGACCGCCCGAACCCGCGGTGATGCCGCCGCATTGCGACAGTCCTCGGGTATCCACGAGCTCACCGTCACCGATGGCGTGCTCCGATTCAGCGTGGACCGCGCAGACCTCGATCACGCCATGGAACAGCTTGTCGGCCTGGGCATCACGGACCTGACGGTGACACCGGCCTCGCTCGAGGATCTGTTCCTGCGCGAATACCAGGGGACCGGCCGATGACCGCCACCGCGGCGGATCCGGACCGGGTTCGCACCGGGGTGCGCCGTCAGGCCCCCGCGGTCGGTGCCAGGCTCACCGGCACCCGGAGCCTGCTGTGGCTCGCGCTGCGCCGCGACCGCACCCGCCTCGCCATCTGGACCGCGACCCTGAGCCTGCTGGTGGTGTACTCGCCCGGAGCGTTGGAGTTGGCCTACCCCGATGAGGCCCAACGCATCGCGCGCATCGATCTGCTCAAGACGCCCGCGGCCATGATGCTGGGCGGGCCCATGTTCGGCATCAACGAGACCGACATGGGCGTCATGATGGCGACCGAGCTGACGCTGACCCTGATTGTCGCCACCTCGATCCTGGCGGTACTGACGGTGATCCGGCACACCCGCGCCCAGGAGGAAGCCGGGGCCGCCGAGCTGGTACTGGCCTCGGTCGTCGGGCGCGACGCGCGCACCGCCGCTGCGCTGCTGCTGGCGGCCGGGGTGAATCTGGTCCTCGCCGTGGTGATGACGACGGCGATGGCCGCGAGCGGCTTCGCCCCGGTGGACAGTGCCGCGATGGCGGTCGGCGTCACCGCGTGCGCGATGGTCTTCGCTGCGCTGGCGGCGGTAACCGCACAGCTGTGGCGGCAGTCGCGCACGGCGACCGGGGCCGCACTGGCGGTGCTGGCCCTTGCGGTGCTGGTGCGAGGCGTCGGCGATGTCATCGACAACTCCGGCAGCGCGCTGTCCTGGTTCTCCCCCATCGCCTGGGCGCAGCAGCTGCGTCCATTCGCGGACCTGCGGTGGTGGCCACTGGCCCTGTCGGTGGCGCTGACCGGCGCGCTCGCCGTCCTGGCGGCAGTGCTGCAGAACCGCCGCCAATACGATGCCGGCACCTTCGCGTCCACCGGCGAGCGTCCGAACGCCCGCCGCGTCAACGGGGTTCTCGGACTGCATCTGCGGTTGCAGCGCGGTCAGACCGTGGGCTGGGCGATCGGGCTGTTCCTGGCCGGGTTGTGCCTCGGCTCGCTGACCAACTCGATGCTTGAGGCGGCCGAGGGCAACGAGCTGATCACCCGGATGCTCGCGACCCAGGGCACCGACGGCGTCTACACCACGATGACCCAGTTCCTGGCCGCAGCAGCGGGCGCCTACACGGTGGCGGCCGTCCTGCGGCTCAGTTCCGATGAACGCAACGGGCTGGCCGAACCGGTGCTGGCCGGCGCGGTCTCGCGGTGGCGGTGGCTGCTGACCGCGGTCGTCTCGGCGGCACTGGGATCGACGGTGCTGATGTTCGCCGCCGGACTCGGCAACGGCCTGGGGGCCGCACTCACCCTCGGCGAGCCGGCCACCATCGTCCGGTTGACGCTGGCCGGACTGGCCTTCGTTCCCGCGCTGGTCGCGATGGCCGGTCTGGCCGCCCTGGCGGTGGCCCTGCGTCACACCTGGATCGGTTGGGCCGCAGTGACCTTCGTGATCGCGGCACTGTATCTCGGCGCGCTGCTGCGGTTGCCGCAGTGGCTCCTCGACCTGTCCCCGGTGGGCCGCGTCACCGCTCCCCTCGACGTCTCGGTCGTTGTCCTGTTGTCACTCACCGCAATCGGGGCCGGCCTGGCAGTACTCGCCGGATACCTCTACCGCAATCGGGACGCCACCTGAGGAACCACCATGAAGATTGCGCTGCAAACCGCCGCCTCCGCACTGATCGGGCTACTGCTCTTCGGTATGGCGCTGTTTTTGCCGGCCGGCACGTTCAACTACTGGCAGGCATGGGTTTTCATCGCGGTCTTCTTGGTCACCACCCTGGTTCCGAGCTGCTATCTTGCGGTTCGCGATCCCGCCGCACTGCAACGGCGGATGCGGGCCGGCCCTACCGCCGAGACCCGTCCGCTACAACGCGCCATCATGGTCGTGATCGTCGTATTGGTGGCAGCGATGCTGGTGGTCAGCGCATTCGATCATCGGTTCGGTTGGTCGTCGGTGTCGCTTGGGGTCAACGTGATCGGCACTGTGCTGGTGGCCGCCGGTCTCCTACTGGCCCAGCTCGTGGTAATCCAGAACAGTTACGCCGCCGCGACCATCACCGTCGAGCCGGGACAGCAACTGGTCACCACGGGTCTGTATGCGGTGGTGCGCCATCCGATGTATTCCGGCACGCTGATCATGATGTTCGGAACGCCGCCGGCGCTCGACTCCTACTGGGGTCTGGTCATCGTCGTTCCCGCATTGGCATTACTCGGCGTCCCGCATCCTCGACGAGGAGCGGATGCTCACCAACGCACTGGACGGCTACTCCGAGTACGTCCGTTATCGGTTGGTGCCCCGCGTCTGGTGAACGGGATTTGATCGAAACGTTCGAGTAGAAAGGCAACAACCATCAGCACCTATCTACGCGTGGCGGTGTACACCGTCCTCGGTTTCGTCCTGTTCGGCGTCCTCTTATTCTGGCCCGCAGGAACCTTCGACTACTGGCAAGCATGGGCCGTGTTGGCGATCATGCTGCTGCTGTCGATCCCCTACACCCTGTATCTGGCCATCAGGCGTCCTGACGTCCTGCAGCGTCGCCTCCGTTCCGGCCCAGTGGCAGAATCGCGCGGGACCCAGAAACTCGCGGTGGGACTGCTGCAAGTGTTCTTTCTGGCAATGATGGTGGTCAGCGCGTTCGACCACCGGTTCGGTTGGTCGCACGTACCGTTCTGGTTGTGCGTCGTCGGGATCGCGTTGACCGCGTTGGGTTACGGCCTGGCGATCCTGGTGGTCGTCCAGAATAGTTGGGCCGCAGCGACTATCGCCGTGGAAGCCGGTCAGGAGCTGGTGAGTACCGGCCTGTACGGGGTGGTGCGCCATCC
Organism: Mycolicibacterium sp. MU0053; assembly: GCF_963378095.1. Lineage (NCBI taxonomy): Bacteria > Bacillati > Actinomycetota > Actinomycetes > Mycobacteriales > Mycobacteriaceae > Mycobacterium > Mycobacterium burgundiense. Next base: position 1,211,663 of record NZ_OY726397.1, on the reverse strand, counting down.
GATGTACACCGGTGCGCTGATCATGTTGGCGGGCATGCCGCTGGGGCTCGGATCCTATTGGGGCCTGCTGCCCGGACTGATCGCCGCGGTCGCGCTGATCCTGCGCATCCTCGACGAGGAGAAGATGCTCGTCCAAGACCTGGCCGGCTATCCCGATTATCGGAGGCGGGTGCCGTACCGGTTGGTGCCCTACCTGTGGTGAACCGACGCCGGCCGCACCGCAACGCCGTTCGGGCCAACTACCGCGTCGCCCCGAGCTGCCTCAGCTCGACCGCGCGTCGGTGAGGATCTCGACCAGCGCCGGCCCGGGGTGGCTGAGCGCCGTTGCGATGGCGGTGTTCAACTCGGCGGGGCTGCTGACCTGTATCCCGTAGGCGCCGCAGTCTCGCGCATACGCGGCGAAGTCTGGATTGTGCAGCGAGGTCTGCCACACCTCGTACTCGGAACTGCGCTGTTCCTGGGTGATCTTGCCGAGTTCACCGTTATTGAGCAGGATGTGGGTGATGTTCATGTCGTACTTGACCGCCGTGGTGAAGTCGGCGAGGTACTGGCCGAAGCCACCGTCGCCGGTGACGGCGATGATGGGGCGGTCGGGGCCAGCGGCCCAGGCCCCCATCGCCGCCGGGAAGCCGAAGCCGATGGACCCGAGATAGCCCGACATCAGCACGGACTGTTGGTCTTTGGTCTCGAAGTAGCGCCCGAACGAGTAGGCATGGTTGCCCACGTCCACGGTGAGCACGGCGTTGGCCGGGACGAGGTGGCTGAGTTCGGCGAAGACCGTCGCTGCAGCGATCCGGTCGTCGGGGTGCTTGGCGGCGCGGCGGGCTTTCTCGGTGCGCCACACCGACCATCGGTCGGCGACTTCCGGGCCTTGGTCGACCAGATCCGGATGGGTGCGCAGCTGGTGCGTCAGGGCCGACGCCGTCACGCCCACGTCGCCGAGCACGGGCACCGCCACGGGGTTGAATCGGCCCAGCGCCAGCGGGTCGGTATCGACCTGGACGATGGGCTTGTACGGCGATATGCCGGTGTGATTCGAGAATGACGCGCCGAACACCACCAGCAGGTCGGCCTTGTTCATCATCCAGGACGCGACCGGGGTGCCCGAACGGCCCAGCGCCCCGCAGGCCAGCGGATGCTCGTCGCAGAGCTGGCCCTTGGCCTTGAAGGTGGTCAACACCGGCGCCCGCAGGCGCTCGGCGAACGCGACGATGGCCGCCATGTCGAACTTGGCGCCGGCTCCGACGATGATCACCGGGCGAGTCGCCGATGCGATGCGGTCGAGCGCTTGCTCCAGCGCCGCCGCGGGCGGTGCGACCCGCAGATCGGGCATCCGGCCCTCGGGGCCAGACGGCGGTTGATCCGGGTCCTCGATGATCTGCACTTCATCGGGCACCACAAGGTGGGCGACCCCGCGTTCGAGGATCGCGTGTTTGAGCGCCAGGGTCATCAGTTCGGCGTGTTCGGAGCCGGCGCGCACCATCTCGGAGTAGACCGCGACATCGGCGAACGCCGCCAGCAGGTCGATATCCTGAAACGCCCCTTTTCCGGCCACCGCGGAATCGACGTTGCCGGACAGTGCCAGCACCGGCGCGCGGTCGGCCTTGGCGTCATAGAGCCCGGTCAGCAGATTCGTCGAACCCGGCCCCGCGATACCGAAGCAGACCGCGGGGCGGCCGGTGAGTTTTCCGTAGGCCGCCGCCGCAAACGCCGCGGCCCCTTCATGACGGATGCCGAAATAGCGTAGCTTTCCAGCACTTTCGGCGCGGTGCAAGGCCTCGGCGATGCCGAGGTTGGAGTGACCGACCATCCCGAAAACCGTGTCGACGCCCCAGTTGGTCATGGTCTCGATCAAGACGTCGCTGACGGTGCGCGGCGCGGGCGCAGGTGCCGGGATGCCGACGTAGATTCCGTCGTCGCGCACTTGCACCGGGTAGGTTGCGACGTCGAAATCTGGTCCGCCGGCGGCTTGACCGGTGAACGGGTCGAAGTCGAAACCGTGCCACGGACAACGGATCTTGGCGTTCTCGAGGGTCCCCTGCCCCAGCGGTCCGCCTTGGTGCGGGCAGCGATTGTCGATGGCGCCGTAGCGGCCGTCCAGCTTGGTCACCGCCACCGTCTTGAGCCCGGCCGGGCACGCTGCGACCTGGCCCTCGTCGAGTTCGCCCGGGTCGGCGGCTTTGTGCCAGTCGAGTTCGTGGTCGTTGTCGACGATGCTCACAGCGGCGTCACTCCTGCGTAGGGGACTCCGCTGAGGTAGGCGAAGTCGCGGTCGAACGTCGTCAGGTCCTCGAGGGTGAAATCGGCGAGGCGCCGGTGTCCGCAGGCCCGCGCGAGCACCACCATCAGGTCCACCGCCGAACGCAGGTACCGGTCCAACCGTTCGGCGGCCTGTCGCACCGGCAGGCGAGCGCGCAGGCGCGGATCTTGGGTGGCGATGCCGACCGGGCAGGTGTTGGTGTGGCAGGCCCGCATGCCGACGCAGCCGATGGCCTGAATCGCGCTGTTGGCGATGCCGATCGCGTCGGCCCCCAGCCCCAGCGCTTTGACCATGTCCGCCGGTGTGCGGAGGCCACCGGTGATGGCCAGCGTGATCCGGCTTTGACTGCGGTCCAGGTGCCGGCGGGCCCGGGCCAACGCCGGGATGGTGGGTACCGAGATGTTGTCGCGGAAAATCGTGGGCGCGGAACCGGTTCCGCCGCCGCGGCCGTCGAGGATGATGTAGTCGACGCCGATCTCGAGGGCGGCGTCCAGGTCGCGCTCGATGTGTTGGGCACTGAGTTTGTAGCCGACCGGGATCCCGCCCGAGATGTCGCGGACCTGCGCGGCGAAGTCCTTGTACTCCGACAGGGAGGTCCAGTCCGGGAACCGGGCCGGCGAGATCGCCGCCGTGCCCGCGGCCAAACCCCGCACTTCGGCGATCTTTCCCACCACCTTGGTGCCGGGAAGATGTCCGCCGGTACCCGTTTTGGCGCCCTGGCCCCCTTTGAAATGAAACGCCTGGACCTTGTTCAGATGCTCAACGCTCCACCCGAACCGGCCGGAGGCAAGTTCGTAGAAGTACCTCGAATTCTGCTGCTGTTCTTCGGGAAGCATGCCGCCCTCCCCGGAACAGATCCCCGTCCCGGCGAGTTCGGCCCCGGCCGCCAGCGCAGTCTTGGCCTCCTCGGACAACGCACCGAAGCTCATATCGCTGACGAACACCGGAATGTCGAGCACCAGCGGGCGTCTGGCACCCGGTCCGATCACTGTCTCGGTGCTGACCGGTTCCTCATCGAGCAGCGGTAGCCGCGCCAGCTGCGCGGTGACCAGCTGGATCGAATCCCAGCACGGCAGCTCGGTGCGCGGCACGCCCATCGCCGCTGCGGGACCGTGCTTTCCGACCTTGCTCAGTCCGTGCGCGGCAAGCTCATGAATTCCGGTGTTGAACGGTTCTTCCGCCGTGTCGGCGGGCCTGGCCCACCGGCCCTGGTAACCGTCGTCATCGTGGGATTGCCCATTGGCCCGGGCGAACTCGGCGATCGCGGATTGGTCGACATAGACGGCCCCGTCCCGGACCCAGGCCGCAAACGTCGCCAACGCCACCGCGGGGTTGACCGGTGAGACACCGGTCTCGACGTCGTAACGCCAGCCATGCACGTCACAGACGACCACGTCGCCGTCTACGTGCCCATCCGCGAGCAGCGCACCACGGTGTGCACAACGGCCATACAACGCAGAGACATCCGCACCACGCCGGATGAGCACAAGGTCCACACCCGCGGTGTTGACCGCGAACGGAGCGTTATCGGGCAGCTCGGACAGGGCCACCACCCGCACGCCGGATCGCGATTCTGGCGCCGTGGTCATTGACTGCTCCTCGGGTTACTCACGGTCATGGGCGTCGAGCAGGTGGGCGCGGATCTCGGCATAGGTGTGCGTGAACAACCTGACATCACGGGGGCTGATCAGTTCGAAGACGTTGCGCCGCACCATCGCCACGTGCCCCGGCGCGGCCGACCGCAATTTTGCGAGCCCGGCTTCGGTGAGTTCCGCGAACAGGCCCCGGCCGTCGTCCGGACACGGGACCCGGCGCAGCCACCCGGCGTCCGCGAGCCTGTTCACCGCGCGAGTCACCCCGCTGCGTGTCGTCACCGCGGCCTCGGCGATCTCGCTCATACGCAACCGCCGCTGCGGCGCCTCCGACAGCAGTCCCAGCACCTCGTAGTCGGCGAATGAGATCCCGGCGTCGACCTCCAGCTGATGGTCCAATGCCCGCAACAGCAGCCGAGTGCTCTCGAGATAGGCACGCCACATCTGCTGTTCGGACTCGCTCAGCCATTCTGCCTCCGCCAACCATCACCCCCGGGTAGTTGCTACCGATACTAGTATAATAGGCGATCCTCCCAGACGGCGCCGTGAGCTTATCCCGTTCCAGGCCGTCTCGCAGACGTTTGACAGAATTCGGTACCCCCGACACTCTTCGCTCGCCCAGGAGCTAGTTGTGTTCTCAACTAATCCTGGTGCTCTAACACCCGGTCGCACCACCGTCCGGGCCGCCTCGGGGCGCCCCGCGGCGGCGCCGACCGGGCACGGCTGGGCCGCAAGCAGACGTGCCGCGCGGAACGTGACCGCATACTGACTTCCATGGAGCAGTTGCTGACGGGCCTGGGGCTGTCCACCGCGGCGGGACTCAACGCCTACATCCCCATGCTGATGCTCGGACTGCTGGCGCGCTTCACCGAGGTGGTCAGCCTGCCTTCGGGCTGGTCGTGGCTCGAGAACGGCTGGGTCCTGACCATCGTGGCCGTGCTGTTGGTGGTGGAGGTCATCGCCGACAAGGTGCCGGCGCTGGACTCGATCAACGACACCGTCCAGACGTTCGTGCGGCCCGCCTCCGGCGGCATCGTGTTCGGCTCCGGCACCGCCGCCGAGACTGCTGCGGTGGCCGATCCCGGCGGATGGGCCCAGTCCGGGCAGTGGGTCCCGGTGCTGATCGGTGTCGTTGTGGCGCTGACTGTTTCACTGACGAAGACGGCGGTACGGCCGGCCGCCAACGTCGCGACCGCGGGGGTGGCGGCGCCCGTGCTGTCGACCATCGAGGATGTCACCAGCATCGGGCTGGTCTTCATCGCGCTGCTGCTTCCGCTGCTGGTACTGGTGATCCTGGCAGCGTTGATCTGGTGCGGGTGGCGACTGTGGCGTCGGATTCGCTCCCGGCGCGAGCGTGCGCCGAATACGTGAATTCGGCGGCGTGTCGGCCGGGGACCCGCACGCTCGCGCCAGAAGGGCTCGCGCCAGAAGGGGAGGGGTGCCTAGATCCAGACGCCCTTGCCGACGGCGACAATGCCGCCGCCACTGATGCTGAACCGCTCGCGGTCCTTGGCCACGTCGACGCCCACCATCTCGCCGGGCCCGACCACCACGTTCTTGTCCAGGATCGCCTTGCGCACCACCGCGCCTCGGCCGACCCGCACGCCCGGCATCAGCACACTGCCCTCGACGATCGCACCGTCGTCGATCGCGACGTTGGAGGACAGCACCGAGTTGCGCACTGAGGCGGCCGAGATGATGCTGCCCGCACCCACGACCGACTCCTGGGCGGATCCGCCGTTGACGAATTTGGCCGGCGCCAGGTTTTCCGAGCCGCCGCGAATCGGCCAGCGCTTGTTGTAGAGGTTGAAGATCGGGTGCACCGACACCAGGTCCATGTGGGCGTCGTAGAACGCGTCCAGGGTCCCCACGTCCCGCCAGTAGCCATGGTCACGCTCGGTGGCGCCGGGCACCTCGTTGTTGCTGAAGTCGTAGACCGAGGCCATCCCGTCGTTGACGAGTCGCGGGATGATGTCCCCGCCCATGTCGTGGTCGGAATGGTCGTCCTCGGCGTCGGCCCGCAGCGCATCGATCAACACCTTGGTGGTGAAGATGTAGTTGCCCATCGACACGAACGCCTGGTCGGGATCGTCGGGGGTGCCCGGCGGGTCGGCAGGCTTCTCGATGAACTGCCGGATGCGTCCGGAATCGTCGGCGTCGATCACGCCGAACGCCGTGGCCTCGGCCCGCGGCACCCGGATGCCGGCTACCGTGGCGCCCGCGCCGCTTTCGATGTGCTGCTGCACCATCTGCTCGGGATCCATCCGGTACACGTGGTCGGCGCCGAAGATGACGATGTAGTCGGGGTCCTCGTCGTAGATCAGGTTCATCGACTGATAGATCGCGTCGGCCGAACCGGTGTACCACCGCGGCCCCAGCCGTTGCTGGGCCGGCACCGGGGTGATGTACTCCCCGGCCAGTCCGGACAGCCGCCAGTTCTGCGAGATGTGCCGGTCCAGCGAGTGCGACTTGTATTGCGTCAGAACACAGATGCGCAAGTAGCGGGCGTTGACCAGATTCGACAGCACGAAATCGATCAGCCGGTAGCCACCGCCGAAAGGAACGGCGGGCTTGGCCCGATCCGCGGTCAGCGGGTAGAGCCGCTTGCCCTCACCCCCGGCCAGGACGATGCCAAGCACATGTGGCGCTTCCCTCATGGGTCCAAACCTATCCGCACCGTCGTGTTGCGGCTAGACCAAACGCCGATGCACGCTCACCTGGTAGAAGAATTCGTCCCGAAGGGCCGGGCGGCGGTGCGGGTGGACGCGCGCGCTACTACGGTCGTGCGTATGCGGGTGGCGATGATGACTCGGGAGTATCCGCCGGAGGTCTATGGCGGCGCCGGGGTGCATGTGACCGAACTCGTCGCTCAGCTGCGACTGCTGTGCGACGTCGACGTGCACTGCATGGGGGTGCCGCGGGCCGAGGCCACGGTGGCCCAACCCGATCCGGCGCTGCACGACGCGAACCCGGCCCTGTCGACGCTGTCGGCCGATCTGGTGATGGCACACCACGCGGCCGGCGCCGCCGTCGTGCACTCGCACACCTGGTACACCGGCATGGCCGGCCACCTGGCGGCGCTGTTGCACGGCCTGCCGCATGTCGTCACGGCGCATTCGCTGGAGCCGTTGCGGCCATGGAAGGCCGAACAACTCGGCGGCGGTTACCGGGTCTCGTCGTGGGTGGAACGCACCGCGCTGGAGGCCGCCGCGGCGGTCATCGCGGTCAGCTCCAGGATGCGCGAGGACGTGCTGCGGGTGTACCCGGCGCTGGATCCCGCGCGTGTGCACGTGGTCCGAAACGGCATCGACACCGATGTCTGGCATCCGACCGTCCCGGCCGAGGCCTCGGTGCTGATCGAATTGGGCGTGGACCTGTCCCGACCGGTGGTGGCGTTCGTCGGACGCATCACCCGGCAAAAGGGCGTCGCGCACCTGATCGCCGCGGCCCACCAGTTCGCGCCCGAGGTGCAGTTGGTGTTGTGCGCGGGCGCCCCGGACACCCCCGAGATCGCCGCCGAGGTGACGGCCGCGGTGCAGGAGCTTGCGGCCGTCCGCTCCGGCGTGTTCTGGGTGCGGGAAATGCTGCCGATCGCCGACATCCGCGACATTCTCTCCGCGGCAGCCGTATTCGTGTGCTCGTCGGTGTACGAGCCGCTCGGCATCGTCAACCTCGAAGCGCTGGCGTGCGCCACCCCGGTGGTCGCCTCCGACGTCGGCGGCATCCCGGAGGTCGTCGACGACGGGAGCACCGGAGTCCTGGTGCACTACGACCCCGAGGATCCGCGCGCTTTCGAGTCCGGGCTGGCGGCCGCGGTGAACGGATTGGTCGCCGACCCGGACCGGGCCGCGGCCTACGGTCGGGCCGGCCGGCGGCGTTGCATCGACGAATTCTCCTGGGCGCGTGTTGCCGAGCAAACGCTGGAGATCTACCGCAAGGTGTCGAGTTAGCCGCCGGCGCCCATTCAGCTGGTGACGTTCTTCAGTTCGTCGCCCAAGGCTGCCGCCTCATCGGGCGTCAACTCCACCACGAGGCGGCCACCTCCCTCAAGTGGTACCCGCATCACGATGCCGCGCCCCTCCTTGGTTGCTTCCAGAGGACCGTCTCCAGTCCGGGGCTTCATGGCCGCCATCGAGTGCTCCCTCCACATTTAAGCTGGTCCATGGGTCCGGACCTGGTCAGCACGATCTGCCGATTCAATGTTCCATTGTTCCCTATGGCCCTGCCAGCGTGTGCAAGACCCGGCTGTTAAGCGCGTTCAGCTGCAGGAACCCAACAGTCCGCGACGTGGTCATCGACCATCCCGGTGGCCTGCATCAGGGCATAAGCAGTGGTAGGGCCCACGAAGCGGAAGCCGCGCCGCTTGAGCTCCTTGGCCATCGCGGTGGACTCCGGCGACGTCGCCGGCACCTCGGACAGGTCCACCGGCCGGGGCCGGGGTACGGGCGCAAACGACCACAGCAGCTCGGTCAGGTCGCCGTCGAGCTCCGCGATCGCGCGGGCGTTGCTGATCGTCGCGTCGATCTTGGCGCGGTTGCGCACGATCCCCGCATCGGCCATCAGCCGCTGCACCTCCGGGTCGCCGTAGCAGGCGACCTTGGCAACGTCGAACCCGTCGAAAGCCGCCCGGAAGTTGTCGCGTTTTCGCAAGATGGTCAACCACGACAGGCCGCTCTGGAACGCCTCGAGGGTCATCCGCTCGAAAAGCGCCACCGTGCCCCGCAACGGCCGGCCCCACTCCTGATCGTGGTAGTCGCGGTAGAGCTGAGCGTGGGCCCCGCGGACCGCTTCGACCCATCCGCACCGGACGAGGTCGTCGGCGGCCGCGCTCACCGGGCGTCCTGGCTGCTCTGCGCGTCGGCGTCCGCGGGCTCGGCCGCGGTGGCCGCCCGACGGTCTTCGACGCCTTGCTCGTGGACGCCGCGCAGCAGCGCGAGTTCGCCACGGAGCGAGTCGAGTTCGGCGCCGAGCCGCTCCAGAACCCAGTCGACCTCGCTGGTCTTGTACCCGCGCAGGGTTTGCGCGAACTTCACGTCCTCCACGTCGGCACCGGTCACGCCCGAGGCCGGCAACACGGTGGCCGTCGTCCCCCGCGGCAACGGCGGCAGCTGCTCACCACGCCCGAAGATCACGCTCGCCACGCCGAACAGCACGATGGCCACCAAAACGAGGACCACGAGATAGAGCAGAACCAGGGTCACCTCACCGATTTTGCCTCAACGCCCGCCGAACCGGCGTCGTGGTCACCACTCGGTTGTGGATAACGGTCGCTCAGCGCAGGGTGCTCATCGGGGGGCGGTCCTGCAGCGACACCGTGGTCGTCCGCGGTGTGAAGCCGTCGCCGTCGGCGAAGAACTGGGTGAGCCCGACACCGGAATCCGGCACGCCGCAACGCGTCAGCAGCGTCGCGATGACCTGCCGGCTCATCACGCCCAGCTCGGTCAGCGGGCGGTTGCGGTGTGCGCGTACCCCGAGGTTGACCTGTGCAATGGCATCGAGACCTAGCTTGTCGTAGGTGTCGACGAGCAGGCCGATCTCCACGCCGTAACCCGGCGCAAACGGCAACGAGGTGAGTAGCTCGCGGGTGGCCGCGTATTCGCCGCCCAGCGGTTGCAGCAGGCACCCCAGTTCCGGGCGCAGCGCGGCCAGCAGCGGCCGGGCCACCAACTCGGTGACGCGCCCGCCACCGTTGGTGTCCTCACCGCCGCTGACCTTCAGCGGGCGCCGGTAGAAGCCCTTGACCAGATGGATGCCGTCGGCGAGCAAGGTCGGGCCGACCAGTCGCGGCACGAACATCGGATCGGGATCGATCAGGTCGGAGTCGACGAACACCACGATGTCGCCGCTGGTGGCCGCGAGCGAGCGCCACAGCACTTCCCCCTTGCCGGGCTGCGGCGGCACCTCCGGCAGGGCCTGCTCGCGGCTGACGACGCGCGCCCCCGCGGCGATGGCCCGGATCTCGGTGTCGTCGGTGGAACCCGAGTCCAGCACGATCAACTCGTCGACGAGTCCGCCCAGCATCGGCGAGATGCTGTCGATGACCGAGGCGACGGTCTCCTCCTCATTGAGCGCGGGCAGCACCACGGAAATGGTGCGGCCCCGCTTGGCGGCCTCCAACTCGGCGAGCGTCCACGACGGACGGCTCCAACTGTGGTCGGAAAGCCAGGTATCGCCGGGCAATGTGCTCTTGGTGGACAGCTCCGGTGTCGTCGTCATGCCAGTCCCCTCACCGTGCGCGTCGGCTGACGCAGGCCTTCGATCGACGCGACCATCTCCAGTACGCGCCGAGTGGGGCCGACCTCGTGTACCCGGAACATCCGCGCGCCGTCGGCCGCCGCCAGAGCGGTGGCCGCCAGCGTGCCTTCCAGACGTTCGGTCAGACCCACACCAAGAGTCTCCCCGATAAAATCCTTGTTGCTCAGCGCCATCAGGACAGGCCATCCAGTGTTTACAAGCTCTTTCAGGTGGCGCAACAAACTAAGACTGTGGTGAGTGTTCTTACCGAAATCATGGGTCGGATCGATCAGAATCGCGTCCCGGTCGACCCCGGCGGAGACGGCGCGTTCGGCGGCCGCGGTGACCTCCCGGATGACGTCGGCGACGACGCCGTCGGTGGTGGTGCCGTAGCTGACCCGGAACGGTCGGGTGCGCGGCATGGCCCCGCCGGTGTGCGAACAGACCAGGCCGGCGCCGAACTCGGCGGCCACCTCCGGCAGGCCCGGATCTGCGCCCGCCCAGGTGTCGTTGATCAGGTCCGCGCCGGCGGCACACGCCAGCTTGGCGACCGACGCGCGCCAGGTGTCCACGCTGATCAGCTGCTCCGGATAGGCGTCCCGGAGCCACTCGATGAACGGCACCACGCGGGCGATCTCCTCGTCCGCATCGACCACCTGGCCGGGGCCGGCCTTGACCCCACCGATGTCGATGACGTCGGCGCCCGCTTCGATGACCTGGTGTACCGCCGACTTCGCGGCCTCGTCGGTGAACGTGGCGCCGCGGTCGTAGAAGGAGTCCGGGGTGCGGTTGACGATCGCCATGATCAGCGCGCGATCGCCCGCGACGGGCTTGCCCAGGAACGTCGAGTACACGCCGTCCAGGCTAGTGGAGCGCCCTTCAAGGCTTCGTCCCTCAGCCCTTCGGACGCTGCTGAACCAGACGGGGCACCGCCCCTTCAGGACTTCGTCCCTCAGCCCTTCGGACGCTGCTGAACCAGACGGGGCACCGCCCCTTCAGGACTTCGTCCCTCAGCCCTTCGGACGCTGCCCGGCCGCGACCTCTTCCGGGTACTCGTCGTGGAACGGGATGTACCCCTCGCGGCGGCCCGCCAGCACGAAGATCGGGTCGTCGACCTCCTCGCCGTAGGCCTGTTCGCGCAGGTCGACCTTGCGGCTCTTGAACGTCGTGGTCTGCTCGAGTTCGTCGACCACCCGGATGAACAGCGGGATCGCGTACACCGGCAGCTTCGCGTACAGCGTCTCGGCCAGCTCCACGCCGTCGAACTCGGCGCCGTCGCGGACCTTGACCGCGGCCATGCCCGCGCGCCCGCCGGTGCGCGGCACCTCGACCCCGAAGACCGTGCATTCCTCGATCTGCGGATCGGCGGTCAGGGCCGCCTCGACCTCGGTGGTCGCGACGTTCTCGCCCTTCCACCGGAAGGTGTCGCCGAGCCGGTCGGCGAACGAGGCGTGACCCATACCCTGCGGATTCATCACGTCACCGGTGTTGAACCAGACGTCGCCCTCCTTGAAGGCGTCCCGGATGAGCTTCTTTTCGCTGGCCTTCGGATCGGTGTAGCCGTCGAAAGGCGAGAGCCGGTTGACCGGGCTGATCAGCAGGCCCGGCTCCCCCGCCGGCACCTTGCGCACCCGGCCGGACTCGTCGCGGGTGGGCTCGCCGGTATCGGCGTCGTATTCGACGTAGGCCAGCGGCAGGAACGAGACGCCGGTGGTCTTGGGCACGTTGAAGATGTTGATGAATGCGGTGTTGGCCTCGCTCGCGGAGTAGAACTCGCACACCCGGTCAATGCCGAACCGCCCGGTGAACTCGTCCCAGATCTCAGGGCGCAAACCGTTGCCGGCCACCACCCGCACCTTGTGCGCCCGGTCGGTGGGCTTGACTGGCTGATTGAGCAGATAGCGGCACAGTTCACCGATGTAGACGAAGGCGGTCGCGTCATACGCGATGACCTCGTCCCAGAACCGCGACGCGGAGAACTTCTCGCCCAGCGCCAGCGTCGCACCCGCATTGAGCACCGAGGACATCGCGACCGTCAACGCGTTGTTGTGGTACAGCGGCAGGCAGCTGTAGAGGGTGTCATCGCTGGTGAGCCGCAGCCCGAGACCGCCGAAGATGCCCAGCGCGCGCAGCCAGCGCATGTGCGTCATGACGCTGGCCTTCGGATGACCGGTGGTGCCCGAGGTGAAGATGTAGAACGCCGGATCCTTGGCCAGCACCGCCGAGGCCGACCGCGGATTGCCGGTCGGCGCGGTGGCCGCCAAGGCCTCGAGGTCCGTGTTGGTGACCACCACACCGGGTGCGAGTTCGACCTCGGATTCGGTGATGTGCTCGACGAGATCGTCCTCGGAGACCAGCACCGTCGCGTTGAGCAGCCCGATGCTGTGCTTCAGTACGCCGCCGCGCTGGTGGTAGTTGAGCATGCCCGCCACCGCGCCGCATTTGACCGTGGCCAGCATCAGCAACACCGCGGTCGGCGAGTTGCGCTGCATGATCCCGACGACGTCGCCGTGCCCGACCCCGCGGCCGGCCAGGACCGCGGCGTACCGGTTGACGGTGTCGTTGGCCTGGCCGTACGTCAGTCGCTGTTCACCGAACTTGATGAAGACGTTGTCGGCGTGCTTCTTGGCCCGCTCCTGGAAGACCTTGCCGATCGAGGTCTTCGAGGTGGGGCGGGCCAGCAGGCCCGTGCTCACGCCTCGCAGGATCGACGGCGCGTCCATCAGTACGCCGGGCACCTGGCTGACGATGTCGAGAAGGCCGACAGAGGTGCGGGTATCGGTGGCTGCCATGCCGCCAGCCTAATCGGGGGCCGTGGGCCGCGGGGCGGGCCCGGGGGCACAAAGGTCGAGCGCGGCGTCGACGTCGCGGACCACCAACAGTCGATCCAGCGACCGCTGCGCGACGTAGCCGGACGCCACCAGGCCCTGCAGCCACGACAGCAGGCCGTCGTAGTGGCCGTCGGGATCGAGCACCACCACCGGCTTGTCATGCATCCCTAGGGAACCCGCGGTCCAGGTCTCGAACATCTCCTCCATGGTGCCGATGCCGCCGGGCAACGTGAGGAAGGCATCGGAGCGGTCCTCCATGACCTGCTTACGCTGCCGCATGGTGTCGGTGACGATGAGATCGTCGGCGTGCACGTCGGCGACCTCGCGGTGCACCAGGGCCTTGGGGATCACCCCGATCGTGCGACCGCCGCGGGACCGGGCCCCGTCGGCGACGGCTCCCATGGCCGAGACGTTGCCGCCACCGGAGACCAGCGCCCAGTTGCGGTCGGCGATCGCCCGGCCCACCTCGGTGGCCAGCGCCAGCAGTTCCGGATGCCGCGGTCCCGACGCGCAGTACACACACACCGCCCATTCACGTTGCACACGCTGAGGGTATTTGGGGCGATCACGGCCTCGGCAGACCGGCTCACCCATAGGATTCGGACGGTGTCGGTGCAATGGAGCGTCCCGCAGCATGCCGACGCGCTCGAGCGCCTCGAAGCGGCGCTCACCGGGGTCCCGGGAGCGGTGCTGACCGGGCCCGACGGGAGCGGCAAGTCGACGCTGGCCCGCCAGGTCGCCGAACGGTACGCCGCCGCGCATCCCGACGCGGTGTTGCGGTGGGTGACCGCGACCCCGACCGAGCAAGCGGTGCCCTTCGGCGCGTTCAGTCACCTCGTCGACCTCGCCGACATCGGCAAGCCCGCGGCGTTGTTGCGGGCGGCGCGGCTGTCGTTGCGGGCCGCGCCCGCAGACCTGCTGATCGTCGACGACGCCAATCAACTCGATCCCCTGTCGGCGACCCTGACCTATCAGTTGGCGCTGGCGGGCCAAACCCGGATGATCGTCACCGCCCGGGCCGACACCGCCGCGCCGACGGTCCGCGCGCTCTGGGACGACGGGCTGCTGAGCCGGGTACAGATCGAAACATCAGGTGCCACCTCGGATCCCGCCGCGACCGCGGAGTTCTTGGCCGCGCTGCCCGCCCCGGTGCGGGAGGTGCTCGACCACCTCAGCGTGCAGGAGCCGATTCCGCTCGCGGACCTCACCGAACTGACGTCGGCCGATGCGGTGCGCGAAGCCGAACGCCTCGGCGCCGCCGAGGTCCTCGCGCGCGGCGACACCCCGATGGTGTTCACCGCCCACCCGCTGTTCGCCGCGCAGGCGCTGGCCGCACTCGGCGATGCCGGGGCTCGCCGGCTGCGCTCCCGGCTCCTCGAACCGGCCCGCCGCCGCGCCCGCCCGCATCCCAGCGACCGGCTGCGGATCGCGGGGCTGGCGCTGGGCAGCGACCATCCGTTGTCCGTCGACGAGACCGTCGCGGCCGCCGGCGAAGCGTTACGCCTCGGCGACCTGTCGTTGGCCGAGCGACTGGCGCGTTCGGCGCTGGCCCGCTCGGCCCGGCTGGATGCGCGGCTGGTGCTGGCGCACGCGTTGGCCTGGCAGGGCCGCGGCCGCGACGCCGATGAGGTGCTGTCCGCCGTGGATTCGGCCGCGTTGACCGACGCGGAGTTGCTGGCCTGGGCGCTGCCGCGGGCCGCCAACCAGTTCTGGATGCTCGGAGCGCCGGAACGCGCCACGGCGTTTCTCAACACCGCGCGCGCCCGCCTCACCGCTGCCGCCGACCGGGTGACGCTGGACGCGTTGACCGCCACCTTCGCCATGAACTCGGGTAACCCGCAGCGGGCCCTGCAGATCGCCGCCGACGTGCTGGCCGCGCCGGTGGCCGACGACACCGCGGTGGCCTGGGCGGCCAGTGCGGCGAGCCTGAGTTCGGCGCGGATGGGCCGACTGGCCGAGGTCGACGGGTACGCGCAGCGCGCGGCCGGCGCCGAGCATCCGGGCCTGCTGCGGTTCACCGTCGGTCTGGCATTGACCAGCGTGTTGCTGATGGACGACGACGCCGACGGCGCCGAACGAATTGCCCAGCAGTACACCGACTTCGCCGAGTTGCAGCAGCCCGGGCGCGCCATCGGCGAGGTCCTGCTGGCCCACGTCCGGCTCGCCCGCGGCGACTTCGAGTCCGCGGCGACGCTGTTGGGTCCGGCCGCGGCGACGCTGGACCGGACCGGCTACTCGTGGGGGCCGCTGTCCCTGATGTTGTCGGCGACCGCGTTGGCCCGGCTCGGGGAGCTCACCGAGGCCGCAAAGGCGTTGTCGCGGGCGGAATCCCGACACGGCACCAAGTCGGCGTTGTTCGCCCCCGAGTTGGGTATCGCGCGGGCCTGGCGGCTGGCCGCGGGCCGCGATGAGCACGGCGCCCTGGCCGCCGCGCGGCAGGCCGCCGGGATGGCCGAGCGGTCGGGCCAGCGGGCCGTGGCGGTGCGCTGCTGGCGCGACGCGGTGGAGTTGGGCGATGCCCGGGCCGTCGACCCGTTGCGGCGGCTGTCGACAGCGGTGGGCTGCCCGCTCGCCGAGGCGGCGCTGCGCGCGGCCGAGGCGCAGACCGCTCAGCGCGCCAGGTAGGCCCGCAGCGTTTCGGTCACGGCGGTGATCTGGGCGATCTCGACGTTCTCGTCGCGCCGGTGCGCCAGGTTCGGATCGCCGGGACCGTAGTTGAGCGCCGGGATGCCCAGGGCGGCGAAACGGGCCACGTCGGTCCAGCCGTACTTCGCCCGGACCTGCCCACCGGCGGCGGCCACGAGTGCGGCGGCCGCGGGCTGCGCCAGCCCCGGCAGCGCCCCGGCGGCCGAGTCGGTCTGCTCGAGGGTGACCGGCAGTCCGTCGAGGACCTCCCGGACGTGGTCGAGGGCCTGCTGCGGGGAGCGGTCCGGGGCAAACCGGAAGTTCACCGTCACCGACGCCGCATCGGGAATGACGTTGCCGGCGACTCCCCCGTCGATCCGCACCGCCGACAGCCCCTCGCGGTACACGCAGCCGTCGATGTCGACGTTGCGGGGCCGGTACTCCGCCAGGCGGCCCAGCACCGCGGCGAGTTTGTGAATCGCGTTGTCGCCCATCCACGATCGTGCCGAATGCGCGCGGGTACCGGTGGCGCTGACGATGACACGCAGCGTGCCCTGACACCCCGCCTCGATGAAGCCGCCGGTGGGTTCGCCCAGGATCGCGACATCGGCGCGCAGCCACTCGGGCAGCTCGCGTTCGATGCGGCCCAGCCCGTTGGCGGCGGCCTCGATCTCCTCGCAGTCGTAGAAGACCAGCGTCAGGTCGTGCGCCGGGTCGGCCACGGTGGCGGCCAGATGCAGGAAGACCGCGTCGCCGGATTTCATGTCCGAGGTGCCGCAGCCGTACATCCGGCCGTCCTCGATGCGGCTGGGCAGGTTGTCGGCAATCGGGACGGTGTCCAGGTGCCCGGCCAGCAGCACCCGGCTCGGCAGGCCGCGGTTGGTGCGGGCCAGCACCGCATCGCCGTTGCGGATGACCTCGAAGCCGTCGGTCTGCGCGCGCAGCGCCGCCTCGACCAGGTCGGCGAGGCGCGCCTCGTCGCGCGATTCGCTGGGGATGTCGACGAGGGCCGCCGTCAGCGCAACGGGGTCGGCATGCAGATCGAGGCGGTCAACGCGGAGGTCGGGCACCCGTTCAGGGTATCGGGGCAGGCCCGGGCCCCACCCCGGTAGCCTGTAGCACCGTGACTGGAGCTTCGGGTTTTGGAGTGGCAACGCTGGCGGCCGACGGATCGGTGCTCGACACCTGGTTTCCGGCACCGGAACTGGGATCGTTCGACACCACGGGCACCCAACAGGGTCCCGACGGCGCCCCCGCCGACCTGGCCGGGCTGACCGGACGCGACGAGGACCGCGGCACCGAGACCGTGCTGGTCCGCACGACGATCGCCGACCTGGACGCCAAGGCCGTCGACACCTACGACGTGTACCTGCGGCTGCATCTGCTTTCGCATCGCCTGGTCGCGCCGCACAAGCTCAACGCCGAGGGCTTCTTCGGACTGCTCACCAACGTGGTGTGGACCAACCACGGCCCCTGCGCCATCGAGGGCTTCGAAACCGTGCGGGCCAGGCTCCGGCGCCGCGGCCCGGTGACGGTGTACGGCGTGGACAAGTTCCCCCGGATGGTCGACTACGTGGTGCCGTCCGGCGTGCGCATCGCCGACGCGGACCGAGTGCGCCTGGGCGCGCATCTGGCCGCCGGCACCACGGTCATGCACGAGGGTTTCGTCAACTTCAACGCCGGCACGCTGGGCTCCTCGATGGTGGAGGGCCGCATCTCGGCGGGCGTGGTGGTCGACGACGGGTCCGACATCGGCGGCGGCGCCTCCATCATGGGCACGCTGTCCGGCGGCGGCAGCGAGGTTATCTCGGTCGGCAAGCGGTGCCTGCTCGGGGCCAACTCGGGCCTGGGCATCTCGCTGGGCGACGACTGCGTGGTGGAGGCCGGCCTGTACGTCACGGCGGGTACCAAGGTCGCCACCCCCGACGACAAGTCGGTCAAGGCCCGCAAGCTGTCCGGCGCCAACAACCTGTTGTTCCGCCGGAACTCGATCAGCGGTGCCGTCGAGGTGGTGTCCCGCGGCGGCCACGGCATCACGCTCAACGAGGACCTGCACGCCAACTAGGCACCGCGGCGCGCGGCCGGTTACTCGGCGGCCAAGATGCAGAACTCGTTGCCCTCGGGATCGGCCAGCACCACCCAACTCTGGTCCCCCTGTCCGATGTCGACGGGTCGGGCACCGAGGGCGACCAACCGCCGTACCTCGGCCTGCTGATCGTCGGGCGTGAAGTCCAGGTGCACGCGGTTCTTCACGACCTTGTCCTCGGGTACGGCCAGAAATATCCATGGCGGCCCCGCTCCGGGCGGCGGGGTCAACCGCACATCCCCGTCGGAGTCGACGTGGTGTGGCCAGCCGAGCGCCTGCGCCCACCACTGGCCGAGCGCCGTGGCGTCGCGGGCGTCGATGCAGATTTCGGCGAAGGTCAAACCCATTACCCAAGCTCCTTTTTGAGCACCTTGCCCATCGCGTTGCGCGGTAGAGCGTCCACCATCCGCACCTCCCGCGGTCGCTTGTGCACCGAAAGCTGCTCGGCCACAAACGCAATGAGTTGCTCCGGCGTGGCCTGCCCCACCACGAAGGCCACGATCCGCTGGCCCAGGTCGTCGTCGGGCAACCCGACCACCGCGGCCTCGGCCACCCCGGGATGTCCCAGCAGTGCGGTCTCGATTTCACCGGCGCCCACCCGGTAGCCGCCGGTCTTGATCAGGTCGACGGATTCGCGGCCCACGATGCGGTGCATGCCGGTGTCGTCGACGACCGCGACATCGCCGGTGCGGTACCACCCGTCGTCACCCAACACCTCCGCGGTGGCCGCCGGGCGGTTCAGATAGCCGTCGAACAGCATGGGCCCGCGCACCTGAAGCCGGCCGATGGTTTCCGCGTCGTGCGGCACCGCGCCGCCGTCCTCGTCGACCACCCGCGTCTGCACGCCGTCGAGCGGCATCCCCACCCAGCCCGGCCTGCGTTCGCCGTCGACGAGAGTGCTCAACGTGATCAGCGATTCGGTACTGCCGTACCGTTCCACCGGCGCGTGTCCGGTCAGCTCGACCATCCGCTCGAACACCGGAACCGGCAGCGCGGCGCTGCCGGACACCAGCAGCCGCGCCGACCGCAACGCGGTGGCCGAGGCGGTATCGGACACCAGCCGGGACCAGACCGTCGGAACCCCGAAAAATAAAGTGCCGCCGTTGCTTTCGGCGGCCCGGGCGTAGCCCTCCGGGGTCGGCCTGCCGGTGTGGACAAAGCGATTGCCGATGCGCAGCGAGCCGAGCAGACCCAGCACCAGGCCGTGCACGTGGAACAGCGGCAGCCCGTGCACCAGGGTGTCCTCCGGCGTCCACCGCCAGGCCGCCGCGAGCGCATCGATGTCGGCCGCGATCGCACGGCGGCTGGTCTGCACGCCCTTGGGCGCACCGGTGGTGCCCGAGGTGTACATGATGTAGGCCGGCGCATCGGGGGCCGGTTCGGCATAGCGGTGCCAGGAGCGCGCGTGCAACCGGACCGGCACATGCGGCAGTCCGCCGGTGTCCGCGGGCAGCTCGCCGAGCCAGGCCTGCGCACCCGAATCGGTCAGGATGTGGGCGCGTTCGGCCGCGCCGACGTCGGCCGGCACCGGGACGAACGGCACCCCCGCGATCAGGCAGCCGGTGACGGCCAGCACGGTGGTGGCGCTCGGGGTCGCGAGCACCGCCACCCGCGCGGCGCCCCCGACTCGTTCGGCGACCGAGGTGGCCGCGCCGACGAGGTCGCTGCGGCTCAGCGTGGTTTCGCCGATCGTGACGGCGTCGGGCAGGTCGGATCCGCCGGCAACGGCGGCGGGGTTCAGGGAGGCCAGCAACACGCCTGTGACGGTACCGCGATACTGGCCGGGTGGATCCGATCGAACGACTGTCCAGCCGCGAGGTCTACCGCAACGCCTGGATGACCGTCCGCGAAGACGCCCTCCGACGCCCCGACGGCACCCGGGGCGTCTACGGGGTGATCGACAAACCCGACTACGCGCTGGTGATCGCGCGGGATCGGGACCGGTTCATGCTCGTCGAGCAGTTCCGGTACCCACTGGGGTTGCGCCGGTGGGAGTTTCCGCAGGGCACCGGGCCCGGCCTGGCGGCGGTGGCACCGGCCGAACTCGCCGCCCGGGAACTGCGGGAGGAGACCGGGCTGCGGGCCGACTCGATGGTCGAGTTGGGTCTGCTCGACCTCGCGGCCGGCATGAGCAGCCAGCGCGGCCGGGTCTTTCTGGCCACCGGGATCAGCGAGGGCGAACACGAGCGTGAACCCGAGGAACAGGACATGCGCAGCGCGTGGTTCGCGCGCGCCGACGTCGAGGCGATGATGCGGCGCGGGGAAATCACCGACGCCCAGTCGATCGCGGCGTGGGCGCTGTTGCAACTGTCCGGCGGCGACGGCAACTGAGGAGCGGTCTCGGACCGGCAACGCCTTTGCCAAGACCCGGCATCGACTGCATAACAACTGGTCATCGCGCCGCGTCGGGGTCCGGAGCGCTCACCGGCCGCCACTACGGTGGTGGCAGAGAGCCCCCCACCATCGAGGATCACCATGACTGCCCGCCGTCTCCGTTCCGTGCTGCGCGGATACCCCGCCGTGGGGTTGCTGCTCGGTGCGGTACTGGGGCTGTTCGCGGCCGGGGTGGCGCCGGCGCACGCGGCCCCGCAGCCGTGGACGGGGCAGTACTCGATGGTGACCTACGCCTCGCAGAAGGGCGGTACCAGTGCCGCTGCGCGGCAGGGCGAGGGCGACTTCGGTGCGGTCTTCGCCGTGACGACCTCGTGTGCCGGCGGCGCGTGTGTGGCCACCGCAATCGGGCCGGCCTCGTCGAATCCGACCGTGCCGCATCCGCTGCGCTACAGCTGGGACGGACAGCAGTGGAAGACCAGCTACGACTGGGTCTGGCAATGCGCGGCGGACTCGCAGTGGAGCCCCGCACGTTCCTTCACCTACTACGCGCCGCGGGCCGACGGTTCGTTGCGGGGCATGTGGCACACCGACATCGCCTCGGGTGCGTGCCGGGGTTCGGTGGTCATGCCGGTGGCCGCCCACCCGGTGTGATCAGCGGCGCGCGAGCGCCCGCAGGAAGAACATCAGATTGGCCGGCCGCTCCGCGAGGCGGCGGATGAAATAGCCGTACCACTGCTCGCCGAACGGCACGTACACCCGCACCGGGTGGCCCTCCCCGGCCAGGCGCAGCTGCTCGTCCGCCCGGATTCCATACAGCATCTGATACTCGAAATCCGCTGCGCCACGCGCGGTCTCGCGTAGCAACGCCGGGACCGCGTCGATCACGACCGGGTCGTGGGAGGCCACCATCGGGTATCCGCTGCCGGCCATGAGCACGCGCAGGCAGCGCAGATAATTGGCGGTGACCTCGTCGCGGTCGCGGTAGGCCACCGACGCCGGCTCGTCATAGGCGCCCTTGCACAGCCGAACCCGGGCACCGGCGTCGGCGAGATCCCGGCAGTCGGCGTGGCTGCGGTGCAGGTACGCCTGCACCACGGTGCCCAACTGGTCGAAGTCGGTGCGCAGTTCCCGCACGATCGCCAACCGGGAATCGGTGCCGGCGAACCCCTCGGCGTCGATCGTCACCCACGCGCCCACGTCCCGGGCACGAGCGCAGATCGCATGCGCGTTCTCGGCCGCGATCTTCTCACCGTCGCGGCCCAGGGCCTGGCCCAACGCCGAGAGCTTCAGCGAAACCTCCACCTCCGCAACGGCACCGGCGCCGGCTGCGGCGGTGTCGGCCAGCGCGTCGAGCAGCAGCAGATAGGCCCGCACGTTCGCATCGGCCGCATCGGTGTCGGTGACGTCCTCGCCGAGGTGGTCGATGCTGACCAGGCGGCCGGTGCCACGCAGTTTCGCGACGGCGGCCACCACGTCATCGACGGTTTCCCCGGCTACGAAGCGGTGCACCACTTTCCGGGTCACCGGCCAACTTTGGGCGGCTTGCTTGAGCCGGTCCGACCGGCTCGCGGCCAGGATCGCCGGACGCGCGAGGGTGCCGAACACGGTGGCCATCGCTACCGGCCCATGTGCGGGTAGCGATGTTCGGTCGGCGGGACAAAGGTCTCCTTGAGTGAGCGCGCGGACGTCCACCGCAGCAGGTTCAGCGGCGACCCGGCCTTGTCGTTGGTGCCCGAGGCCCGCGACCCGCCGAATGGTTGTTGACCGACGACGGCGCCGGTCGGTTTGTCGTTGACGTAGAAGTTGCCGGCCGCGAAGCGAAGTCGCTCGGCGGCCGCGGCGATGGCCACCCGGTCATCGGCGATCAGCGCACCGGTCAACGCGTACTTGGCGCCGACATCCACCACGCCCAGAATGTCGTCGAACTTGTCGTCGGGGAAGACATGCACCGCCAGGATCGGTCCGAAATACTCGGTGGCGAAGGCCTCGTCGGTCGGGTCGTCGGACAACAGCACCGTGGGCCGTACGAAATACCCGGTGCTGTCGTTGTATTCACCCCCGGCGGCCACCGTGACACCCGGGGCGCTCTTGGCCCGCTCGATCGCCGTCACGTTCTTGGCGAATGCCCGCTCGTCGATCAGCGCGCCGCCGTAGTTGTCCAGGTCGGTGACGTCGCCGTAGCGCAGTTGCTCGGTGGCGCCCAGGAACTCATCGCCCATCTGCTGCCATACCGAATGCGGGATGAACGCCCGGGAGGCCGCCGAACACTTCTGGCCCTGATAGTCGAACGCCCCGCGGATCAACGCCGTGCGCAACACTTCCGGGCGCGCCGACGGGTGCGCGACCACGAAGTCCTTGCCGCCGGTCTCCCCGACCAGCCGCGGATAACTGTGGTACCGCTCGATATTGGATCCGACCTCCCGCCACAGGTGCTGGAAGGTGGCGGTCGAGCCGGTGAAGTGGATGCCGGCCAGCCGCGGGTCGGTCAGCACCACCTCGGAGACCGCGAAGCCGTCGCCGGTGACCAGGTTGATGACCCCCGGCGGCAGACCCGCCGCCTCCAGCAGTTGCATCGTCAGATACGCCGCCAGGGTCTGGGTGATCGACGGTTTCCACACCACGGTGTTGCCCATCAACGCTGGTGCGGTGGGCAGGTTGCCGGCGATCGCGGTGAAGTTGAAGGGCGTGACGGCGTAGACGAAACCGTCCAGCGGCCGGTAGTCGGTGCGGTTCCACACCCCCGGTGAGCTGTTCGGCTGCTGCTCCAGGATGCCGCGGGCGAAGGCGACGTTGAACCGCCAGAAGTCGACGAGTTCGCAGGGCGCGTCGATCTCGGCCTGATACGCGGTCTTGGACTGGCCCAGCATGGTGGCCGCGGCGATCTTCTCCCGCCACGGCCCGGACATCAGGTCCGCGGCGCGCAGGAACACCGCGGCCCGGTCGTCGAACGGCAGGGCCGCCCAGCCGGCCCGGGCGGACATCGCGGCGTCCACGGCCGCGGCGGCCTGCCCGTGTTCGGCGTTGGTGAGGGTGCCCAGCACCGCGCTGTGCCGGTGCGGCTGGACGACGTCGATTCGTCGCCCGTCGCCCATCGCGTGCCTGCCGCCGATGACGTGCGGCAGGGCGATCGCGGCGCCGGAGAGTTCGGCCAGCGCCGCGAGCAGGCGGTCTCGTTCGGGGGATCCCGGCGCGTAGTCGCGCACGGGTTCGTTGTGCGGAAGCGGCACCTCGGTGATGCCGGTGACGGCGGCCATACCGATCAGCATCCCCGAGAAGCGCGGCCAAACAGTTAGCCGATCAACCAACGCGCATAAGCTTGGTTAGTAGAATCGACCAATATGACCGGTACCGGTGTGAGCCTGGGCCAATTGCTGCTTGCGCTGGACGCGACGCTGGTCAACCTGGTCGAGGCGCCGCGCGGACTGGACCTGCCGGTGGCCTCGGCGGCCTTGATCGACGCGGACGACGTGCGGCTCGGTCTGGCCGTGTCGGCGGGCTCGGCGGACGTGTTCTTCCTGCTGGGCGTCGCCGGCGACGAGGCGCTGGGCTGGATCGACCGCCAGACCGCGACCACCCGGCCCACCGCCATCTTCGTCAAGGAGCCGGGTTCCGATCTGGTGCGCCGCGCCGCGGCCTGCGGCGTCGCCGTCGTCGCGGTGGAGCCCCGCGCCCGCTGGGAGCGGGTGTACCGGCTGGTCAATCACGTCTTCGACCATCACGGCGACCGGGCCGATCCACACCATGATTCCGGCACCGATCTGTTCGGGCTCGCGCAGTCGATCGCCGAGCGCACCCACGGCATGGTCAGCATCGAGGACGCCCAATCACACGTCCTGGCGTACTCGGCCTCCAACGACGAGGCCGACGAACTGCGGCGGCTGTCCATTCTGGGGCGTGCCGGGCCGCCGGAGCATCTGCGGTGGTTGGCCCAGTGGGGCATCTTCGATGCGTTGCGCAGCGATTCGCAGGTGGTCCGGGTGCAGGAGCGGCCGGAGCTGGGGCTGCGGCCGCGTCGCGCGATCGGCATCCACCAGCCCGCCGCGGATCGTCGGCACGCCCCGGTCTTCGGCGGCACCATCTGGGTGCAGCAGGGATCGCGGCCGTTGGCCGAGGACGCCGACGAGGTGCTGCACGGCGCGGCGGTGCTGGCCGCACGCATCATCGCGCGGCTCGCGGCGACGCCGTCGACGCATGCGTTGCGGGTGCAGGAACTGCTCGGTCTGCGCCGGGATGGCACCGCCGACGATCCGGCCGCCACCGCCCGCGAACTCGGGATCGCCCCGGACGGGCGCGCCGCGGTGGTGGGGGTCGAAAGTGCCGCGGCACAGCCGCGGCTGGCCGATGTGCTGGCCCTGAGCGCGAGCGCCTTTCATCGCGACGCGCAGGTCAGTGCCGTCGGGCAGCGGGTCTATGTGCTGTTCCCCGAGGCGGGCCGACCCGCCGCCGTCACGTCCTGGGTTCGTGGGGTGGTCGCATCGCTGCGGACCGAACTCGGGCTGGAACTGCGCGCGGTCATCGCGGCGCCGGTTGCCGGATTGGCGCAGGCGGCCGCGGCCCGGGTCGACATCGACCGCGTGCTCGACAGCGCCGGGCGACATCCGGACACCATCGGGCAGGTGAGCTCGCTGGTGGAGGCCCGCACCACCGTCGTGCTCGACGAGATCGTCACGTGGCTGGCGGCCAACGCCCACCTGGTCGATTCCCGGGTGGGGCGGTTGGATTCGATGCTGACCGAGACGCTGCGCGCCTACCTGGACAGCTTCGGGGACGTGGCGGCCGCCGCGCGGTGGCTACACGTGCACCCCAACACAGTGCGTTATCGGGTGCGCCGGATCGAGCAGGTCCTGGGGACCTCGCTGGCCGATCCGGATGTCCGACTGCTGTTGGCGTTGAGTCTGCGGGCCCTGGACCAGTGACGCGCTAGGAGCGTGGGTCGGTAACACGCCGGGTGGGGTGTCTGGGTTGGCGGCGGGTGTAGGGGATCATGGGGTGTGCCTGATGATCTCGATGCCGAGGGTTTGTTCGAGGTAGATCCCGAACTGCGGGTGGATTCGCATTCTGTGGCGCCGAAGGCGCCGGTGGATAAGTCGTTTCGCCCGTTCAACCCGGATCAAGACTTGTTGTTGCCGCCATCGCTGGATGACTGGCTACCGGCCGAGCACCTGGTCCGGTTCATCGCCGATCTGGTCGATGAGCACTTGGACCTGTCCCGGATCCACGCCGCCTATACCGAGGTCCGCGGTGGGCCACCGTATGACCCGCGGCTGATGGTGCGGATCCTGCTGTATGGCTACACCACCGGGGTTCGTTCCTCGCGCAAGCTGGAAGCCGCCTGCACCGATGTGGTCGCGTTTCGGTGGCTGGCTGCAGGCAGCGCCCCGGACTATCGGGCGATCGCCCGGTTCCGCAAACGCCACCTCTCGGCGTTGGGACGCCTGTTCGTCCAAGCGTTGGCGTTGTGCCAGGCCGCCGGGATGGTCAGCCTGGGCCAGGTCGCACTCGATGGCACGAAGGTGCGCGCCAATGCCTCCAAACGCAAAGCCATGAGCTACGTCCGGATGACCGAGAAGGAAAAGATCCTGGCCGCTGAGGTCTCAGCACTGCTGGCCGAGGCGCAGCGCATCGACACCGCCGAAGACAAGGCGTTCGGCAAAAATCGCCGCGGTGACGAACTACCGGCGGAGCTGGCGCGGCGCGAAACCCGGCTGGTCAAGATCCGGGAAGCCAAGGCCGCCCTGGAAGCCGAAGCCGCCCAAGCGGCACGGGAACGCGCTGAGCAGCGGGCCAAAGACCGCGGTGACGACGATGACACCACCGCGGGCAAGGGTGCCGCGGCTGCGCAGGCCGCGACACCGAAACCGAAGGCGCAACGCAACTTCACCGACCCCGATTCCAAGATCATGCTCACCAGCGACGGGGCATTCCACCAGTGCTACAACGCCGCGGCCGTCGTCGACGGTGATCATCAGGTGATCGTGGCCACCGAAGTGGGCACCAACGCCGCCGACGTGAACACGCTGATGCCGATGACCGAACAAACCGTCACCAACACCGGCCAGATTCCTAGCCAAATGCTCGCCGATGCCGGCTACACCAGCACCGCCAACCTCGACGCCGCCGCCGGGTTCACCGAAGAACATGGCACCGAGTTCTTCATCGCCCCCGGCCGCCCCCGCCGCGATGACCCGCCACCGGTCGCCCCGCGGGGACGCATCCCCGCCGAGGCCACCGCAAAACAGCGGATGGCCCGCAAGCTGGCCACCAAACGCGGACAGACCGTTTATGCCCGCCGCAAAGCGATCGTCGAACCGGTCTTCGGCCAGATGAGCACCCTGCAGAACGCCAAACATCTGCTGCTGCGAGGACTCGACCAAGCCCGCGGAGAATGGCTGCTGCTAGCCGCCTGCCACAACCTACGAAAACTGCACGGCCACATCGGAGTTACCGGACTGACCGCCCTACCGGCCTAACAAGCCATCCGATGGGGCGTCTCAATTGCCAGCACCCGACCCATCGGAGACCTCCACACCGAGCGGGCACCCGGATCACCCACATCACGTGAAATGCGATCGCTACCCACATTCGACACCCCGCACCCCCTCAAGGCGTTACCGACCCGCGCTCCTAGGCCAGCCGGTCGGCGGCCGCGGCGATCCGCTCGTCGGTCGCGGTCAACGCGATCCGCACGTGTTGCGCGCCGCGGGGACCGTAGAACTCGCCGGGTGCCACCAGGATCCCGCGGTCGGCGAGCCAGGACACGGTGTCGCGGCAGGGTTCGCCGCGGGTGGCCCACAGGTACAGCCCGGCCTCGGAATGCTCGACGGTGAAACCCGCCTTGCGCACCGCGGGCAATAGCGCCGCACGCCGCCGTTGATAGGTGTCCCGCTGCCGCGCCTCGTGTTCGTCGTCGCCGAGGGCGGCCACCATGGCCGCCTGCACCGGGGTCGGCACCATCATCCCGGCGTGTTTGCGCACCGCGAGCAACTCGGCGACCAGCGCGGTATCGCCGGCAACGAAACCGGAGCGGTATCCGGCCAGCGACGACGTCTTCGACAGTGAATGCACCGCGAGCAGGCCGGTGTGGTCCCCGTCGCACACGTCCGGGTGCAGCACCGACAGCGGTTCGGCGTCCCACGCCAGACCCAGATAGCACTCGTCGGAGGCGACGACGGTGCCGCGTTCGCGGGCCCAGCCCACCACCTTGCGCAGGTGGTCGAGGCCCAGCACCTTGCCGGTCGGGTTGCTCGGGGAGTTGATGAACACCAGGGCGGGTCGCTGCGGGCCGAGCTGGGTCAGCGAGTCGGCGGCCAGGACCTGGGTACCGGCCAGCCGGCCGCCCACGTCATAGGTCGGATACGCGAGTTCGGGAATGACGACGAGGTCCTCGGATCCCAGTCCGAGCAGCGTCGGCAACCAGGCGATGAGCTCCTTGGTGCCGATGACCGGCAGCACCGCGGCCTCGCTGAGCCCGGTGACCCGGTACCGGCGGTGCAGCGCGGCCACCGCGGCCGCGCGCAGGGCCGGGGTACCTGCGGTCGTCGGATAGCCGGGCGACGGCGCGGCCGCCGCCAGCGCGTCCTGGATCAGCGGGGCGACGGGATCGACCGGAGTGCCGACCGACAGGTCGACGATGCCGTCGGGATGCGCGCGGGCCTTGGCCGTGACATCGGCCAAGGTGTCCCACGGAAAGACCGGCAGCGACGCCGATACCGGGCGCCGGCGTGACATCGTTCGGATCAGTCGCCCTGCGGAGGCATGTTCTTGACGGCCTCCGGATCGTTGTCGGTCTGACCCACCTTGGACGCGCCACCCGGGGAGCCGAGTTCGTCGAAGAAGTCGGCGTTGTACTGGGTGTAGGCAGCCCAGTTATCCGGCACGTCATCCTCGTAGAAGATGGCCTCGACCGGGCAGACCGGCTCGCACGCGCCACAGTCCACGCACTCATCGGGGTGGATGTAGAGCATCCGTGCGCCCTCATAGATGCAGTCGACGGGGCACTCTTCGATGCATGCCTTGTCTTTGACGTCGATGCAGGGTTCGGCGATCGTGTAGGTCACAGAAAGCTCCTCAGGATTTCTCTGCGTTGTCTCGTTTTGGTGGGCTGCTGTCCTGGTCGTCCAGCGGGCTGCGAACAGTATCCACGGTCACAACTAGACGGCTGTGCCAGTGTGCCCTAACTTGCGCGCCTCGCAAGGCAGCGCGCGGTTACTGATACTAGACGTTGCATATACAAACTCTCCAATCGCAACCGCACCGCGCCTCGGAATTGTGCAACTTGTTGCATAGGACTCGCGGTATCGCCTACTGTGTGCCCATGGCGCTGCCCCACGCGATCCTGGTGTCGCTGTCCGAGCAGTCCGGCTCGGGATATGAACTGGCGCGCAGGTTCGACCGCAGCATCGGCTACTTCTGGAGTGCGACGCATCAGCAGATCTATCGCACGCTGCGCGTGATGGACGCCGACGGCTGGGTGCACGGCACTCCCGTCGCGCAGCAGAACCGGCCGGACAAGAAGGTCTATACCGTCTCCGAGCTGGGGCGGGCCGAACTCGCCCGGTGGATCGCCGCCCCGCTGGACGGCGTGGGCACCGCGTTGACCGACGGCCGCACCCGCGATCTGGCGGTGAAGATCCGCGGCGCCGGTTACGGCGGAGCGCACGCCGTGGCCGCGTTGCGTGAGCAGATTGTCGCGCTGCGAACCGAACGGGCGGCAGCGCTGGACACCTACCGCGGCTTCGAGAAAAGCCAATTCCCGGACCCCGGTCGGCTCTCGGGCACCAGCCTGCATCAATACCTGGTGCTGCGCGGCGGCATCCGGGCCGAGGAGGGTTCGATCGACTGGCTCGACGAGGTACTGACCGCACTGGAAAGGCAGTCATGACCGCTTACCCGAATCTGCTGTCGCCGTTGGATCTTGGCTTCACGACGCTGCGCAACCGCGTCGTGATGGGCTCGATGCACACCGGACTCGAGGATCGCGCCAAGGACACCGGACGGCTCGCCGAGTACTTCGCCGAACGCGCCCGCGGCGGCGTCGGACTGATCATCACCGGCGGCTACTCCCCCAACCGCACCGGATGGCTGCTGCCCTTCGCGGCGCAGCTGCTGTCGTCGACCGAGGCGCGGCGGCATCGCCGCATCACCGCGGCGGTGCACGACGAGGGAGCCAAGATCCTGCTCCAAATCCTGCACGCCGGGCGCTACGCCTACCACCCGCTGTCGGTCAGTGCGTCGTCGATCAAGGCCCCGATCAACCCATTTCGGCCACGGGCGCTGTCCGGGCGCGGGGTGCGGCAGACCGTCGACGACTTCGTGAGGTGCGCGGTGCTGGCCCGCGAGGCCGGCTATGACGGCGTCGAGATCATGGGCAGCGAGGGCTATCTGCTGAATCAGTTTCTGGCTCCCCGCACCAATCGCCGCACCGACGCCTGGGGCGGCACCCCGGAGAAGCGCCGCCGGCTGCCGGTGGAGATCGTGCGCCGCACCCGGGCGGCGGTGGGTTCGGACTTCATCATCGACTACCGGCTGTCGATGGCCGACTATGTGGACAACGGCCAGAGCTGGGACGAAATCATCGCGCTGGCACAAGAAGTCGAAGAGGCCGGGGCCACGCTGATCAATTCCGGCTTCGGCTGGCACGAGGCCCGGGTGCCCACGATCGTCACCTCGGTGCCCAACGCCGCCTTCGCCGACATCAGCAGCGCGGTGGCCGAACACGTCGGCATCCCGGTGGTGGCGTCCAACCGGATCAACATGCCCGAGGCCGCCGAGCAGATCCTCGCCGACACCCACGTGCAACTGATCTCGATGGCCCGACCGTTGTTGAGCGATCCGGCCTGGGTGGCCAAGGCGGCCGCCGATGCCGCCGACGAGATCAACACCTGCATCGCCTGCAATCAGGCCTGCCTGGACCACGCGTTCGTCCACAAAACCGTGTCGTGCCTGGTCAATCCGCGTGCCGGACACGAGACCACGCTGGTGCTCGGACCCACCGCTCGGGCCCGTTCGGTGGCGGTCGTCGGTGCCGGTCCGGCCGGGTTGTCGACGGCCGTGACCGCCGCCGCGCGCGGCCACCGCGTGACGCTGTTCGACGCGAACGACTTCATCGGCGGACAGTTCGACCTGGCCCGCCGGATTCCGGGCAAGGAGGAATTCGACCAGACGGTCCGCTATTACACGACCATGCTGGCCAAGCACGACGTGCAGGTCCGGCTGGGCACGCGGGTCGGCGCCGCGGACCTCGTCGGATTCGACGACGTGGTGCTGGCCACCGGAGTGGCGCCCCGCCTGCCCGACATCGTGGGAATCGATCACCCGATGGTGCTGACCTATCCCGAAGCGATCTACGGGGTCAAACCCGTCGGAGCCCGCGTCGCGGTGATCGGCGCCGGCGGAATCGGTTTCGACGTCAGTGAACTATTGGCCACCGACGAATCCCCCACGCTGAACCTCAAGGACTGGCGGGCCGAATGGGGCGCGCCGGCACCGCACGAGGGGCCACCGACGTTGCGTGGCGCGTTGGCGACGCCGATCCCCGCGCCACCCGCGCGTGCGGTCTACCTGCTGCAGCGCAGCCCCGGCCGACAGGGCCGCGGCCTGGGCAAGACCACCGGCTGGGTCCATCGGGCGTCGCTGAAAGCCAAAGGCGTACAGCAGCTTTCCGGGGTCAACTACGAGCGCATCGACGACGACGGACTGCACATCAGCTTTGGCAAGAACCGCAAGAATCCGCGGGTGCTCGCCGTGGACAACGTGGTGGTCTGCGCCGGACAGGAACCGGTGCGCGATCTCGAGGACGGCCTGCGCGCCCGGGGCATCGACCCGCACATCATCGGCGGGGCGGCGCTGGCCGCCGAACTCGACGCCAAGCGCGCCATCCGGCAGGGCACCGAGCTCGCGGCCCGTCTCTGACCCCTGCCCGCCCCCCAACAATTCGCGCGAGCGTGCGAGTCCCCGGCCGACACGCCGCGATAATCACGGGGTTTGCGCCCGCTCGCGGCAGGTGTCAGGCCTGTCGCAACGCTTCGATGTTGACGGTGACGGTGACCTTGTCGCCGACGACCGCCCCGCCCGTCTCCAGCGGCATGTCCAGGTCAATGCCGAAGTCCTTGCGGTTCAACACCACCGAAGCCTCGAAGCCGGCGACCTCGCCGCTGCCCATGCCGGGGCTGATGCCGCCGAACTCCAGGGCGAGGCTGATCGGCTTGGTCACGCCATGCAAGGTGAAGTCGCCGTTGAGCACGTAGTCGTCGCCCTTTGCCTCGACGCCGGTCGAGCGGAACGTCGCGGTCGGGTACTTCTCCACGTCAAAGAATTCGGCAGACTTGATGTGCGCGTCGCGCTGCTCGTTGCCAGTGTCGACCGAGGCGACGTCGATCTCGGCCGAAACCGACGGCGTCCCGTCCTCGGCAACGGTGATGGCGCCGGAGAAGGTGCCGAAGTTCCCGCGGACCTTGCTCACCACGAGGTGGCGCACCGAGAATTGGATCGCCGAATGCACCGGGTCAATGGTCCAGGTGCCGGCGCTCAGTGGAGTCGTTGTCAGTACGGTGGTCATCGTGCTCCTAGGGGTTGCATGGGTCGCGGGCCTTCCGCGCCACCTCTAGGCATAACCGGACTCCGGTCCGGATAATTCCCGAGCGGTCACTGCGCCAACGTGCGCAAACCACGAAGATTCTGCGGCCTGTCGCCCGGGGACACGCCCGCTCGCGGGGTTGGGAGGGCGGCGGCGTCGAGTTCGGGGACGTCGTGGCCGGTCAGTCGGCGATGGAAGGCCCAGGCGGTACGCCGGCCGTGCAGCTTGGCCTTCTCCGCAACCGGGCCGCTGAACATGGCGTCGACGGTCTCCACCCACAGCGTCAACCAGCGCAGGAAATGCTCGTGGGTCAGCGGATGCTTGAGATGCACCTCGCGGTGCACCTCCAACGCGCTGCGCTGATAGAGCCGGGCCCGCAGCAGCATGGTCTCCCAGAAGTCGCACATCACCGGCAGGTGTTCGTCCAGGCCCTTGGCGCGGACTTCGCTGAACGGCTCGGCCAGCACGTCGTCGATCAGCGCCTGGCCGTAGAAGCGGGACAACAGCGCGTACACGTCGGCCCGGTCGGTGATATCGGAGCGCACCATCGTCGGAACAGTCATGCTTTTCCTTTCACCCGGCCAACAGCAGGACGCCGGCCACAATCAGCCCGAGCACCTTGATGAGCTCCAGCCCCAGGTAGACGAAGTGCACCCGGGACCGCTGCTCGGATTCCGCCGCCCCGGCGAGCACCGCATTCGAGCGCCGCGTCAGCCGGGGCCGCACCGCCAGCACTTGGATGAGCAGCGCCACGATCGCCACCCCCGCCGCGACCGCGGTCGTGACCGACGGCGATCCGAGGACCAGGGCGACGACGACGAGCACCGCCAGGACCATTTCGCACGCGTTGAGCGCCCTGAACACCAGCCGACCGATACCCAGCCCGATCGGCAGCGTGACCCCGGGCGCCCGGAACTTCAGCGGCGCCTCCAGGAACGAGATGGCCGCCACCATCCCCAGCCAGAAGAAGATCGCCCCCGCCGCGACCGCGCCCGCGGCACTCATGACGACGCTCCGCTCAGTTGCGCCACGCACAGGTCCGGCTCGACGAACGGGGTGAGGTCGTCGACGGCGATCGGGGCATCCCAGGCCTCCATCGCGCCCTGCATCAGTCCCAGATGCACGGGACACACCACCCCGGGGTGCACCTTCGCCAACTCCAGAAAGGGACAGTGCCGCAACCCGATCCGCGCGCCTTGCACCTCGGGCGCGAAGCCGAGTTCATCGAGAAGTTCCACCAGCTGCCCGACCGGTTCGTCCTGCGCGGCGTCGCGTCGCGAGCGGCCGAGTTCGGCGCCGATGGCCCGGCCGGAGGCGGTGGCAGTCTTGACGGTGTCGGCGCTGCGGGCCAGCGAATCGGTCAGCGCCGCGGCGAGCAACCGGTAGTCGCGCGGTCCGGCCGGATCCATGCCCCTGGTCGCCGCGAAAAGCTGCGGCGGGCGACCCGGCTTGGCCTGGCGGACGGCCACCCGCTCCACCTGCCCACTGTCCTGCAACGCGTCGAGGTGAAACCGGACGGTGTTGGGGTGTACCTGCAGTTGCTCGGCGATCGCGGCGATACTCAGCGGCTCCTCGGCGTCGCGAAGGATCGCCAATACGTCGCGGCGCCGGCCGCCGGCCTGGGTGTTCACTGCTGCGGCGGCAGGCTGGCGACCAACGGTGCGTCGGCACCGATGGGTCCCAGTTTCGCCGCTCCGCCGGGCGATCCCAGCGGTCCGTCCTGACCCGGCAACGTCTCGGTGAAAAACTCTGCGTTGTCTGTCGCATACGGGGTGAGCTCGTCCGGTAGATCGTCCTCGTAGTAGATCGCCTCCACCGGACACACCGGTTCGCAGGCGCCGCAGTCCACGCACTCGTCGGGATGGATGTACAGGGCCCGGCCGCCTTCGTAGATGCAGTCGACCGGGCACTCCTCCACGCAGGCCCGATCCTTCACATCCACACAGGGCTTGCCGATCACGTAGGTCATGAGCGATAGTTTACACAACAACCGCTTGTAGAAACTAGGGAGATTCTCGATGACCGAACAGCAACTCGATGTCCGCGGACTCCCCAAACCCGACAAGCACCCGGCGATTTTCGCGGCGTACGCCCACCTGCCCGTGGGCGGCTCCTTCGTGCTGGTCAACAACCACGACCCGAAACATCTGCGCGACGAGTTCGACGCCGACTACCCCGGCAGCCACGACTGGACGTATCTGCAACGCGGCCCCAAGGAGTGGCACATCCTCATCGGCAAGCGCACCGCCACGGCGTTGCCGCGCGTCCTGGTCAACACGATGCGCACCGCCGAAGCCCAGGACGCCGACGCCACCGGCGCGGTGTGGAACATCCCGGTGGCCCAGCGGGACCTGGACTCCAACATCGTCGCGCTGGCCCCGGGCGGCGGGATCGACAGCCACACCGGACCGGACCTTGACGTGCTGATCTATGTGCTCTCCGGTGACGGTCAATTGACCACCGAACTGGAAACCCATCTCGCGCTCGCACCGGGCGATCTGGTCTGGCTACCGCGACGGTCGCAGCGCAAGTTCAGCGCGGGCCGCAACGGGTTGCGGTACCTGACCGTGCACCAGCGTCGCAAAGCCCTCGTTCTGCAACCGCCGGAACCGCGGTCCCGGCCATGACCGCCGCGCCCGAGGTCCCCGCGCCCGTCGGCGACACGCTGGTGGCGGTGCGACCCTTCCGGGAACGGTTGGGGCCCAAGGGGAATCTGATCTACCAGGTGATCACGACCACCGATCACAAGCTCATCGGCATGATGTACATGGTCGCGTGTTTCACCTTCTTCTTCATCGGCGGCCTGATGGCATTGCTGATCCGCGCCGAACTCGTGGGCCCGGGGCTGCAGTTTTTCTCCACCGAGCAGTACAACCAGTTGTTCACCATGCACGGCACGGTGATGCTGCTGTTCTACGCGACACCCATAGTGTTCGGCTTCGCCAACCTGGTGCTGCCGCTGCAGATCGGCGCCCCCGATGTCGCCTTCCCGCGATTGAACGCAATGTCGTTCTGGCTGTTCGTCTTCGGCGCGCTGATCGCGCTATCGGGCTTCATCACCCCCGGCGGGGCCGCCGACTTCGGCTGGACCGCCTACGCGCCGTTGTCCGACGCCATCGGATCCCCGGGCGCCGGCGCCGATCTGTGGATCGTCGGCCTGGCCGTCAGCGGGCTGGGGACCATCCTCGGCGGGGTGAACATGATCACCACGGTGGTGTGCATGCGCGCCCCGGGGATGACGATGTTCCGGATGCCGATCTTCACCTGGAACGTCTTCATCACGAGCATCATGGTGCTGATGGCCTTTCCGTTGCTGACGGCGGCGCTGCTGGGCCTGGCCGCCGACCGCCACCTCGGCGCGCACATCTACGACCCCGCCAATGGTGGGGTGCTGCTCTACCAACACCTCTTCTGGTTCTTCGGGCATCCCGAGGTCTACATCGTGGCGTTGCCGTTCTTCGGCATCGTCACCGAGATCTTCCCGGTGTTCTCCCGCAAGCCCGTCTTCGGCTACACCACGCTGGTGTACGCGACGGTCGCGATCGCGGCGCTGTCGACCGCGGTCTGGGCCCACCACATGTTCGCCACCGGCGCGGTGCTGCTGCCGTTCTTCTCGCTGATGTCGTACCTGATCGCCGTGCCCACCGGGATCAAGTTCTTCAACTGGCTGGGCACAATGTGGCGGGGGCAGTTGACATTTGAGACGCCGATGCTGTTCTCCGTCGGCTTCATGGTGACCTTCCTGCTCGGCGGCCTCTCGGGCGTGATGCTCGCCAGCCCGCCGCTGGACTTCCACATCACCGACACCTACTTCCTGGTGGCGCACTTCCACTACGTGTTGTTCGGCACCATCGTGTTCGCGTCGTTCGCCGGGGTGTACTTCTGGTTCCCGAAGATGACCGGAAGGCTGCTCGACGAGCGACTGGGCAAGCTGCACTTCTGGTTGACCCTGATCGGATTCCACACCACATTCCTGGTGCAACACTGGCTCGGCAACGAGGGCATGCCGCGCCGCTATGCCGACTACCTGCCCACCGACGGGTTCACCACGCTCAATGTCCTCTCGACGATCGGCGCGCTGCTACTGGGGATCTCGATGCTGCCGTTCGTGTGGAACGTGTTCAAGAGTTGGCGCTACGGCGAGGTGGTCACCGTCGACGATCCCTGGGGCCACGGCAACTCCCTGGAATGGGCGACCACCTGCCCACCACCACGGCACAACTTCACCGAGCTGCCCCGGATCCGTTCGGAGCGACCGGCTTTCGAACTGCACTACCCGCACATGGCGGAACGGCTGCAAGCCGAAGCCCACGTGGGACGGTCCCATCAACAACGAGGTGTGAAATGACGAACCAGCAACTGGACATCGAGGCGCTCGGCGACCACGATTACCTCGCCTACGTCGGCATGGACGACGACACCGTGACGCTTCGGGTGCGCGCCGACCCCGCCGTGGTGAGCCGCATCGCCGGCGTCGAGGCCGACGAGACCCGCGTGATCGCAGCGACCATCGCCTACCTGACCGAACGCCAACGCGCCGACGACCTGCCCACCGACCTCGACCTGCAGGACGTCGCAACGTTTTACGACGACTACGTTGAGCACCTGCACAGGGAACTGCAGCGCTAGGACAGGTCCCGCGGGACGGCGCTACGCGCCGTGGGCGCTGTAGGTGGTGGTGCGTTGGCGGGCGGGTCGGCCGATGCCGGTGGCGATCGCGGTCAGTTCTTCGACCGATTTGGCCGAGCCGTTCTCGGAGCCGGCCATCCGGGAGATGGTTTCTTCCATCAGGGTGCCGCCGAGGTCGTTGGCGCCGCCTTGGAGCATCACCTGGGTGCGTTCCACCCCGAGTTTGACCCAGCTGGTCTGGATGTTGGCGATCCGGCCGTGCAACATGATCCGGGCCAGCGCGTGCACGGCGCGGTTGTCGCGGTGGGTCGGGCCGGGCCGGGCGGCGCCGGCCAGATACAGCGGCGAGGATTGGTGTACGAACGGCAGCGGCACGAATTCGGTGAATCCGCCGGTGCGGTCCTGGATCTCGCGTAGCACGTTGAGGTGGCCCACCCAGTGCGCCGGGGTGTCGACATGGCCGTACATCATCGTCGAGCTCGAGGGCAGCCCCACCTCGTGGGCGGTGGAGACGACCTCGATCCACATCGAGGTCGGCAGCTTGCCCTTGGTGAGCACCCACCGGACCTCGTCGTCGAGTATTTCGGCGGCCGTGCCCGGAATCGAACCCAGACCGGCCTCGCGCAACTCGGTCAGCCACTGCCGGATGCTCGACCCGGTCTTGGTCACGCCGTTGGCGATCTCCATGGGCGAGAACGCGTGCACATGCATCGCCGGCACCCTGGCCTTGACCGCCCGCACCAGATCGGCGTACCCGGTCACCGGCAACTCCGGATCGATCCCACCTTGCATACACACCTCGGTGGCCCCGGCGACATGAGCCTCCCACGCCCGATCCGCGACCTCCTCGACCGACAGCGAGAACGCATCGGCGTCGCCCTTGCGTTGGGCGAACGCGCAGAACCGGCAGCCGGTGTAGCAGATGTTGGTGAAGTTGATGTTGCGGTTGACCACGTAGGTGACGTCCTCGCCCACGGTGTCGCGGCGCAGCGCATCAGCTAAGGCGGCCACCGCCTCCAGCGCCGGACCGTCGGCGGTGGCCAGCGCCAGATACTCGTCGTCGCTGCAACCGGCCGGATCCCGCTCGGCTGAGCGCAACGCCGCGAGCACATCGGTGTCGATGCGCTCCGGGGCGCGCGCGGCCAATTCGTGCACCTGCGCCCGGATGGACTCCCAGTCGCCGAAGGCGCTGTCCAGATCGCTGCGGGTCTCGGTCAGCCTGCCGTCGGTGTCGATCGCGGTGTGCAAATCGGTGCGCCCCAACGACTCCGAGGCCTCATCGGGTTCCTGCCACGGCAACCCGACCGGGTTGACCTCGCGCGCCCACCCGGTGGCCGGATCGGCCAGGGCATCGACATGGGCTCGTACCCGCGGGTCGATCCACGCCGACCCGGCCTGCACGTAACGCGGCTGCGCGGTCAACCGCGCCACCAGGTCGTAACCGGCCTCGGCGGTGATCTCGGCCAACTCCTGCAGCGCCGGCCACGGCCGCTCCGGATTGACATGATCCGGCGTCACCGGCGACACCCCACCCCAGTCGTCAACACCGGCGCCCACCAACGCCAGACACTGCTGCCGCGACACCAGATTCGGCGGAGCCTGCACCCGCATACCGGGCCCCAGCACCAACCGCGTCACCGCGATCGTCGCCACGAAGTCCTCGAAGCCGGCATCGGGCGCCGCCGCCATCGCGGTGTGGTCCTTGGCCCGGAAGTTCTGCACGATCACTTCCTGGACATGTCCGAACTCCTTGTGGGACTTACGGATCGCATGGATCGTCTCGGCCCGCTCGGTCAACGTCTCGCCGATACCGACCAACAGACCGGTGGTGAACGGAATCGACAGGCGCCCCGCATCGGTCAGCGTCCGCAGCCGCACCACCGGATCCTTATCCGGGCTGCCGTAATGCGCCTCGCCCTTGGTCTCGAAGAGCCGACGCGAGGTGGTCTCCAGCATCATGCCCATCGACGGCGCCACCGGCTTGAGCCGCGAGAGCTCCGACCAACTCATCACACCCGGATTCAGGTGCGGCAGCAGACCGGTTTCCTCCAGCACCCGAATCGCCATCGCCCGCACGTAATCCAACGTCGAGTCATACCCGCGCTCATCGAGCCACTGCCGGGCCTCAGGCCACCGCGCCTCCGGACGATCCCCCAGCGTGAACAACGCCTCCTTGCAGCCCACCGCGGCACCCTCGCGGGCCACCGCCACAATCTCATCGGGCTCCATGTACATGCCCAACCCCGCCGCCCGCAACTTGCCCGGCACCGTCACAAACGTGCAGTAATGGCACGTGTCGCGGCACAGGTGGGTGACCGGAATGAACACCTTCGGCGAATAGCTGATCGGCAACCTGCCAGCCGCACCGCGCCGACCCGCCGACTCCAAACCCGCATCACGCACCCGCGCCGCACTGGCACACAAATCAGCCAGATCATCACCACGGGCACCCAGGGCAACAACAGCCTCATCGACATTGAGCGCCACCCCATCACGCGCCCGGCGCAACACCCGCCGCATCGCGGCGGGACTGGACACCACCGGTTCGGCGGGGATGGACGGCGTGGGCAGGTCGGAGTGCTGCGGGTTCAGAGCCACTCCCGTGTAACCCGTCGCTGATTGAGATTCATCCGTGCGTCCCACCATCTGAAACCTCGGCGCTGCCTGACCGCACCCACCCTAGCCGCGCGGGCGCGGCCGCCGCACACGCCGGTACCTCTGCGTGCGACTTACCACGATTGCGGGACCGACGCCGGATCTGATCCACTCGGGGTACAGCGTCAGCGAGGACTGTTCCCGGCTGCCCGATCAGCCCGTGGCGGGGCGGTGACGGCCCCGTCACGCAGCAGCAACCAGGCGCTGGGCCCGGCGCCCACGACGATCAACAGGATCGGATAGAAGGCGCGCAGTCCTGATCCGCCGAACATCACGTCGCCCCCGGGTCCGCCGAAGGTCAGTACGGCCACGGTTCCCAACCACGTCCACAACGGCAGCGCCGCCAGGCGCGTTTCGCTGGTCCA
Organism: Mycolicibacterium sp. MU0053; assembly: GCF_963378095.1. Taxonomy (NCBI): domain Bacteria; kingdom Bacillati; phylum Actinomycetota; class Actinomycetes; order Mycobacteriales; family Mycobacteriaceae; genus Mycobacterium; species Mycobacterium burgundiense. The sequence continues at coordinate 1,172,477 of NZ_OY726397.1, read as the reverse complement.
CTGCGCGGCGGCCCACACCAGGGCGAGGTTGACGACGCCGGCGATCAGCGCGCTGACGGGGAACGGGATGGCCCCGATGTAGGAGGGCAGGAACAGCGCGGCCATGACCGCACAGATGATTCCGTCGATGGCCAGTAGGCCCAGGATGACGGGGCGTGCGGCGGAGTCCAATCCGCGTCGGTCGATCAGGTCGGGACGCTGTCGAGCAGTCCGGCCAGCGACCCCACGACCCACTGGAAGTTGTCCATCCGGTCCTGCCAATGCTGCAGGTTCGGGTCCAAATCTGGATCCATGGTCCGCCCCTTCCGATGTGCCGCTGTCGGGGAGCCTACCCGAAACAGGTAGCGCGCTACCCGACTCTCCGGCGCCATTACGCAAGTTGGGTCGACCTCGCTTCCCGGCCCCGCGGCCGGTCGTAACTTCGGATGCGCGCCAAGGCTCGCCGGCGGGACTGAGAGGGGGCAGTCCCGCCGGCGTCTCGTTGTCGCTAGACGTCGACGAGTCCGGCCAGCAGGTCGGTTTCCCAGCCCCGCTCGTCACGGTCGCCGGCCACACCCGAGGCCAGGACGTAGTACTCGTGCCCGAGGATGGGCAACGCCAGGTTGTTCGACAGCGCTGCGGCCCGCCCCGTCGGCCCCACGGTGACCTGGGTGGCGTGCGCGCCCAACGCCTCGATTTTCGCGTCCAGGCCCTCGACGGCGTCCACCATCGCGGTGATCTGGTCGTCCTCGAAGCCGAAATCGAGGTCGCTGGGCGGGACGACCCAATGCGGCAGAATGTCGTCGTCGCCCAGTTCCGAGATACCGGCCTGCAGCGCGGATTTCGACATCACCGTCCAATAGAACTTCGGCACCTGCCAGGGCTCGCCCGGGTAGTCGTCGGTGGCCGCTGCGGCGACCGCCGCGGTGGTGATCTGATGGGCGCGGATGTGGTCGGGATGCCCGTAACCGCCGTTGGGGTCATACGTGACGACGACGTGGGGGCGCAGTTCGCGCACTATGTCGACCAGGGCGCCGACGGCCTCGTGTTGATCGGCGTCCACAAAACGCTGCTGCTGCGACCGCGGCTCGGTGCCCGCCATCCCGGAGTCTCGCCAGTGCCCCGCCCCGCCGAGGAAAATCGGGTCGTCGATTCCGAGCAGGTGCAACGCCGAGCACAGTTCGGCGATCCGGTAGCCGCCGAGCTGGTCGGCGAAGTCGGCCGCCAACTGCGCCCAGCGGTCGCCGATGACCTCTCCCTCCTCACCCAGCGTGCAGGTGACGACGTACACCTCGACACCGCGGGCGGCGTAGTGGGCAATGGTCGCTCCGGTGGTGATGGTCTCGTCATCCGGGTGGGCGTGGACGAACAGCATGCACGGCCGCGCGTTTCGCATCGACATAGCCTAAGCGTGGTAGCTGGCCGCGCGATGCAGCAACGCCGAGGTCGAGGCGATCCGCTCCCCAGCGGCGTGGGCCGGCACCGACGGTTCGCCCGCGGCGCCGCCCGTGAACAACCCGTGACGAAGCTGAGAAGAACCTTAAATGTTGCCGGTCCCTCCCGGTAGCTTCGCTGGCGTCGGGGTTGTTGACGAGGAATCCAGGGGGGTTCATATATGAAGCGTGTCCAGTGCGGTCTGACGGCGGGGGTGGCGCTCGTGGGCGCCAGCGTGATTGCGGTCGCGCCGGTAGCACCAGCAGCAACGGCGAAATCGGCCACCTTGCCGGTGGCGATGATGGCCAGCTACACCGAAGCTCCGCCGGAGCTACTGGCGCTGTCCGCGCAGCGGATCGTCGAGGGCCTGGCCGCGGCGCCGCTGAACCCGCTGATCATGGCGGTGGCGATTGCCGGCAATGATCGCGAATTGCTGTACGCGGCGCTGCGGCAGAGCATCGATGGCCCGCTGTGGGCCGCCGATCCCGCCCTGGAAGCGCTGGCGGACATCCTTCCCGCTCAGCTCGGCGGGGGTTCGGGCAACGAATCCACCACGGCCGACGGCGACGGCACGCTCCTGCAGTTCCGCAACGACGTGCTGTGGTCGGCCACCGCCCAGGCGCGCAACTTCGTTGCCGACGTACTCGAGGTCCCGTCGACCATCGACGCGAATCCCGCAGCAGTCCTGGCGACCGGATTCACCTCCTCCGCAACGAATTTCGCCACCGGACTGGCGCTGGCCCCGCTCGGGCTGATCCCGATTGCCGAAGCCATCGCCACCGGTGAAGAAGCCGACCTCTACCGCGCCATCAGGCAGTACATCGACGCACCGCTGTGGATCGCCGATCCGAGCATCGAGGCCGTCGCGCGGGTACTTCCGGAGTCGCTCGGTGGCGGCACCGACAGGCAACCCGAGGTGGCCGGTCCCGAGGACGGCGCCCTCATGCAGTTCCGCAACGACGTGTTGTGGCAGGCCAGCGCGCAGACGCGGACCGTGGTCGCAGACGCGCTGGGCGTCGACCCGAATCTGAACACCTCCGAGTCCGAGGCCGTCGGTCTTACCGCCGGCACCGAACGGAAGACCTCGAACCGTCAACTGCCACAGCGGCTCTCGTCGGTCGCGCCAGAGTCGGACACGGCGGGCGTCCCGAAGAGCAAGCCGCGCCCCGTCCGGGCGGCCGTCACGTCGATCAACAAGCAGCTGCAGTCGACCTCGGACCGTATCGATCGCACCGTCAAGCGGCTCACCACGCCGAAGAGCAAGAAGAAGAACGGCACCGGCGTGGCCACCGAGTCCGAGACCTCCGAGAAGTCGGAAACCACCGAGGACTGAGGTCGCCCGCTACGGCGTCTTGGTCCAGATCCCTGCGTCTCCAACGATGCCTACCGGCACCGCGCCGGACAGGCTGACGTTGTGCACCGACGGTCCCGCGGCCACGATCGTGGTGTCCTGCAGGATCGGAAGCACCGCCCACATGTTCCACAACTTGGGCTCGACGTCCTCTATCACGTCGTCGATGTCCAACGAACCGTCGAGCGCCCCGTCGATCGCGGGTTGAATGCTGCGATCGCAGACCTGGGTCAGGTTAGAGGGGGCCTGCACCAGGCGCCCGTCTTCGGGCGTGGGCGTCGGCGGTGTGGTCGTGACGGTGGGCGCCGCCGGCGGCTTGGTCGGAGACGGCTGAGCCGTCGGCGGCGGCGGGGGTTCCACCGGCGGCGGTGCACCGGAGGTCGACACCGTGGTGGCCTCCAGCGCCCGGCACCCGTAGCGCGACTCCAGCCGTGTCGCGAGGTCTCCACCGGCGTGACGCCAGCCGACAATCGCATCAAACCTGTTGTTCGCCAACGCCTCCCCATAGAGCGTCACCGGATCCAGCGGTAGCACCGAGGCCGCTATCCCGGCGTTGCGCAACTGGTCCGCCGCGGTGTTGGCCACCGCGACCGAGGTCGAGTCGTTGGATGCCACGCCCAGGACGAACGTCAACTGTTCGCCGTCCTTGCTGATCCGCCCCCGCGTCGCGCCCTGGGGCGGGGCGGGCTCCTCGGGGACGGGAGTCTCCTGTTCGACGATGTATCCGGCGCCCTGGAGCAGACCCAGGGCGGCGTCGCGGCTGAGTGCCGCCGGCGCCGTCGGCACATATCCGGGATCCGACGGCGAGCGCACCTGTGCCTGCGCCAGCGTCACGGTGTTGTCGCTACCGGCGCCCACGGCGGCCAGCAGGTCGACATCGAGCAGGCCCAAGATGCCCTTGCGCACTTGCGGATCCGTCAAGTGCGGCTGCTGACCTCGCACCGTCAGCTGCATGACCCGCGGCGTGACGATCCGCGAGGTGCGCACATCCGGAATGGCCGACAACTGGGCGAACGTGGCCGCTCCGCCGTGCACCTGGGCCACCTGGGTGTCCCCGTTTCGAATCGAATCAGCCAGTGCCGCAGGCGCTCCGGCCCGGCGGAACAGAATCTGATCCGGCACCGCCGGCGGACCCCAGTACCGGTCGTTGCGCGCCAACAGGATCTCGTCGCGCTGCGGGTCGATGGTCTCCACCCGGAACTGTCCGCCGGTCACCGGCATCACGCGGGCCAACCCCGCGGGGAAGCCGCCCGGGATGTCCTTGACGATGTGCGCGGGCACGATGTTGGCGAACAGTTCGCGCCAGGCCAGGTAGGGCTGGGAGAAGGTGACCACCGCGGTCTTGCCGCCGTCGACCGACTGCACTCCGGTGATCAGGTCGTAGCCCGCCGGGTCGACGACACCGGGCTGGCTGACGATCTGCCGCCACAGGTACCAGAAGTCGTCGGCGGCGATCGGGGCGTTGTCGGTCCAGGATGCCTCGGGCCGAATCTTGTACGTCACCGTGAACGGGTCCTCGTCGGTGACCTGGGCCGACACCAGCAGGGTGTTGTCGATCTCCCAGCGCGATCCGGTCGGGCTCTTGGTGTCGGGCACCGGACGGAAGGCGCTGGGCAGTACCAGCGCGCTGATCGCGGCGTTGACCGGGGATTGGTCCGACAGCAGATGGGGGTTGAAGCCCGGACCGACGTTGTCGATCCCCATGATGATCTGCGTCGCCTTGGGCGGCGGGGGTGGGGTGGTTTCAGTGGTCTCGGTGCTCTGCGGCGCCGGCGGCGGGCTCACGGTGCAACCGCCGGTGACCAGCAGCGACAGTAATGCCGCAGTCGTCATGAGGCGTCTGCGAGCGGTTGGCACGCCCATCAGGGTATCGGCACGCGTGTGTGCCTTCGTCAACGCTCAGCGCGGGGCGCCGAGTCAGACCTTGTCCTGCTGCTTCGCCCGCGCCTTCGCCCGCGCCCGCAGGCTGGCCACCAGTTCCACCTTTCGCACCCGCACGATCTCCGGGGTGACCTCCACGCACTCGTCGACCGCGCAGAACTCCATCGCCTTCTCGAGATCCAGTTCCAGCGGCTTGGCCAGCGCCTCGAACACCTCGGAGGTCGAGGCGCGCATGTTGGTCAGCTTCTTTTCGCGGGTGATGTTGATATCGAGATCTTCCTGCCGCGGGTTGATGCCCACCACCTGTCCCTCATAGGTGTCCTGCCCCGGCTCGACAAAGAACTGCCCGCGATCGGACAGCTGGATCATCGCGAACGGCGTGACGGTCCCGGTACGGTCCGACACCAGCGATCCGGTGTGCCGGGCCCGGATCTCCCCGGCCCACGGGCGGTACCCGTCGAACACCGCGTTGGCAATCCCGGTGCCGCGGGTCTCGGTGAGGAACACCGTCCGGAAGCCGATCAGACCGCGGCTGGGCACAATGAATTCCATCCGCACCCAGCCGGTGGAGGGGTTGGACATTTCCTCCATGCGCCCCTTGCGGGCGGCCATCAGTTGAGTGATCGCCCCGACGAATTCCTCGGGGCAGTCGATGGTCAGCGCCTCGAACGGCTCGTGCAGCTTGCCGTCGATGGTGCGGGTGACCACCTGCGGCTTGCCCACCGTCAGCTCGAAGCCCTCCCGACGCATCTGCTCGACCAGGATCGCCAACGCCAGCTCACCGCGCCCCTGCACCTCCCAGGCGTCCGGCCGGCCGATGTCGACCACCCGGATGGACACATTGCCCACGAGTTCGGCATCCAAGCGGTTCTTGACCATTCGCGCGGTCAGCTTGTGGCCGGACACCCGGCCCGCCAACGGCGAGGTGTTGGTACCGACGGTCACGGAGATGGCCGGCTCGTCGACCGTGATGCGCGGCAGCGCGTGGGCATGGTCGGGGTCGGCCAGCGTGTCGCCGATCATGATCTCGGGCAGGCCCGCCACGGCCACGATGTCACCCGCTGTCGCCTCGGCGGTAGGTGCGCGCTCGACGCCCTCGGTGGCGAGCAGTTCGGTGATCTTGGCGCTGGTGATAACCGGTTGGCCGTCCACCTCGCGCATCCACGCGACCTGCTGGCCCTTCTTGAGGCGGCCGTTGGCGATGCGGACCAAGGCCAGTCGGCCCAGGAACGCCGAGGCGTCGAGGTTGGTGACCAACGCCTGCAGCGGCGCATCGGGATCACCCGACGGCGGCGGGATGTGCTCCATCAGCACGTCGAACAGCGGGTTGAGATTCTCCCCGTCCGGCACCTCGCCGTCGGCCGGTTGGGTGGTTGAGGCCACGCCGGCGCGACCCGAGGCGAATAGCGTCGGCAGCCCCAACGCATGCTCGGCGGCTTCCGCGGCCGCGTCGTCCAGGTCGGCGGCCACGTCGAGCAGCAGATCATGGCTGTCGCTGACCACCGCCGAGATCCGCGCGTCGGGCCGGTCCGTCTTGTTGACGACGAGGATCACCGGCAGATGCGCGGCCAGCGCCTTGCGCACCACGAACCGGGTCTGCGGTAGCGGTCCCTCGGAGGCGTCGACCAGCAAAACCACGCCGTCGACCATCGACAGCCCGCGTTCGACCTCGCCGCCGAAATCGGCGTGCCCGGGGGTGTCGATCACGTTGATGACGGTGACCGTGCCATCCGGGTTGTGCCGGTGCACCGCGGTGTTCTTCGCCAGGATCGTGATGCCTTTTTCTTTTTCCAGGTCACCGGAGTCCATGATGCGTTCGGTGGCATCATCACCTCGGTGGGTCAAGGCCCCCGATTGCCGCAGCATGGCGTCGACCAGAGTCGTCTTGCCGTGGTCGACATGGGCGACGATCGCGACGTTTCTAAAGTTGGGGCGAGAATTCACTAACAGATTGTCGCAGTGCAGGCCCCCTATCACGAAAACGAGACCCCACAGCCACGTGAAGTCAAGCAAGTTCGGCAGCCTCAAGCCGAAGAAGAAGTGCTGCCGCAGCAAGCCGCGCTGCAAACGTTGTCCGCTGGTACTCAACAAGGTCCACAAGGCCGAAATCCTGGGAATCCGAGGCAAAGAACTCCACAAGGTCTACAAGCGCGCCCGGAAGTCCTGAACCCTCCGCAATGCCCGCCTGCCGGGTCCATTCAGGCGTACCGTTGAGATATCCGTCACGTATGGATGAACGTTGGTGGAGGTAATCAGAATGACGGTCTCAACAGTTCTGGCAATTCTGGCGATTGCGGTGGTCGGGACGGTCGCCACGGTGGCGATCTGCCTCGGTCTGCTCAATTGGATGGGCGCGTTCTACGTCGTGCACTGCAAGGAATGCCGGCACCTGACCGGCTCCACGGTGAACGAGCCGTCGGTGTCGTGTCCGCAGTGCCGCCATCCGGTGTTGTTCCACCCGATGTACGCGTCCAAGCACCGGGATGCTCCCGTGCGGGTGCGTGACGACGCCTTGCACTTCTGATTCTGACACCGCGCCACGGACAACCGGCCGGCGACGCCGGCTGTCCAGCAAAGATGACGCTGACGTCACCGCCTCCCTTGACCTGACCCGGTATGGTCGTCAGCGGCTTCAAACCGCCTGCGACCACCGGCCTCAACAAGGCGCCCGCAGCGAACAAGGGAGAATCCGTGACCAAGCGCTCCACCCCGGATGACGCGAGCCGCAAACCTCGAGGCCCCTTCGGCACCGTTCGGCAAACCATCGACCTGCGCGTGTTCGTACCCGCCTCGCTCATCATCTTCGGGCTGGTGCTGTTCGCGGTGGTGTACTCCGGTACGGCGGCCGACGCATTCGGCACGCTCAACGCGGCCGTCACCGACGGCGTGGGCTGGTGGTATGTCCTGGCCACTACGGGCTTCGTCGGCTTCGCGCTGTACTGCGGGATCTCCCGGGTCGGAACCATTCGCCTCGGCGATGACAATGAACGCCCCGAGTTCAGCTTCGTGGCCTGGCTGGCGATGCTGTTCAGCGCCGGGATGGGCATCGGGCTGGTGTTCTACGGCGTCGCCGAACCACTGAGTCACTACGTGACCCCGCCGCCCTCCTCGGGGATCGCCGGCGCCACTGATGCCGCCGCCAACCAGGCCATGGCGTTGACGCTGTTCCACTGGGGTCTGCACGCCTGGGCCATCTATGTGGTGGTCGGGCTCGGCATGGCGTACATGACCTATCGCCGGGGCCGCCCGCTGTCGGTGCGCTGGCTGTTGGAGCCGCTGTTGGGCAAAGAACGCGTGGAGGGCGTGATCGGTCACGCCGTCGACACCGTCGCCATTGTGGGCACCCTGTTCGGGGTCGCCACCTCGCTGGGCTTCGGCATCACCCAGATCGCCGCCGGTCTCGAGTACCTGGGCTGGATCAGCGTGAACAACTGGTGGACGGTCGCGATGATCGCGGCGATCACCGCGTTGGCGACCTTCTCGGTGGTGAGTGGGGTGACTCGCGGACTCAAATGGCTGTCGAACATCAACATGATCCTGGCCGGTTGCCTCGCCGCCTTCGTTTTGCTGTTGGGTCCCACCCTGTTCCTGCTGCAGGCCTGGGTGCAGAACCTCGGCGTCTATGTGCAATCACTGCCCGGACTGATGCTGCGGACCGGTCCCTTCACCGACGGCTCCTGGCTGGGCACATGGACCATCTTCTACTGGGGCTGGTGGATCAGCTGGGCGCCCTTCGTCGGCATGTTCATCGCCCGCATCTCCCGCGGTCGCACCGTTCGCGAGTTCGTGGCGGGGGTGTTGCTCACCCCGACAATCATCGGATCGTTGTGGTTCACCGTGTTCGGGGATTCGGCGATCCTGCGTCAACGCAACGAGGGCACCATGCTCGTCGACGGCGCGGTGGACACCAACACATCGTTGTTCGAACTTCTCAACGGCCTGCCGTTGGCGACCATCACCAGTGTGCTCGCCATGGTGGTGGTCGCATTCTTCTTCATCACCTCATCGGATTCGGGGTCGCTGGTCATCGACATCCTTGCCTCCGGTGGTGAATTGGAAACTCCCAAGATCACGCGCGTTTACTGGGCGTTCCTGCAAGGGCTTGTCGCGGCGGTCCTGTTGATCGTCGGAGGGGCCGGATCCCTGACGGCGTTGCAGACCGCGTCCATTGTCACCGCCGTGCCGTTCTCGATCATCATGGTGATCGCGTGCATCTCGATGCTGCGCGCCTTCCACTACGACCTGGCCACCACTCCCCGGCTGATTCGAGTCTCCACGCCGGAAGGCGTTGCCCCGCCGCCCCAATCGCGGCGGGATGTCTCGGCGACGCTGTCCGGTCTGGTGATGGTCGAGAACATCGCCGCCGGGGCGTACCAGATCTGCCCCGACACCGGGGAGTTGATCATCGCGGACCCGGTCGACCCGTTGGGCGACCACCGACCGGACGAGGGCAACCCCGCTGGGTCCGACGCGCCGAACTGACCGAACGGCACCACTCGAGAGCGGCCACGAACCCGGTACCCGGGATCTCGTGGCCGTTCTCGTTTGCGCACGCATGGTGCCCGACTGACCGAACTCAGAATGGCCTTCCCCTCAGGGTAGCCAATCGGCTATCCTGCCTCAGGTAGCGATTTCGGCTGGGCTATCGGCTTTTACCCACGGCGCCGGTGGCGGCGCGACGATCGCCAGACCGGGCCGGGCAGCGGCGGGTTTACTGACTTTAGTCATATCGGAGGGTGCGGTGCAGATTCTCGAGCAGGTCCAGGACACGCCCCGGGCCGGCAACATCAGGACGCAGTGGATCAGCCTGTGGACCGGGCCGGCCGTGGGCCTCGTGCTGCTGATCGCGGTGCTCGCGTTCCCCGCGTTCTGGCCGCCGATCTCGCCAACCATGCCCGCCGACGAGGTGGCGGCGTTCTATGCGGAGAACACCGCGTGGATTCGCTTCAGCCAGGTGACGTTCAACCTGTGCGGGATCCTGATCCTGCCGTTCTTCATGGTGATCGTGGTGCAGATGAAGCGGATGCGGACGCAAAGCCACGTGTTGGCGTACTGCTATCTGACCGCAATCGTCAGTGGTGCCACCATCTTTGCGCTGTCGAACATCTTCTTCCTGGTGGCGGCGTTCCGGCCGGAACGCAACCCCGAACTGGTGCTGCTGCTCAACGACTTGGCCTGGATCGTGTTCATCGCGCCGGTCGGCATGGTGGTCGCCCAGTTCGCGCTGCTGGCGCTCGCGGTGTACTTCGACGACGGGCCCGACCCGGTGTTTCCCCGCTGGGTGGGCCACTATTCGGTGGCGACGGGGCTCGCGATGATCCCGGCCGCGGGCGCCGCGGTGTTCCAGACCGGGCCCTTGGCCTGGGATGGACTGCTCACGTTCTGGTTGCGCAACGGCGCCTTCGCCGCGTTCGTCATCGTCATGTTCTTCGTACTGCGCCGCGCGGTGCACCGGCAGGCCGTCGACGAGGGCCTGGTGCGATGAGCATCCTGACCCCCAATCGGGACGCCGAGGCACCCACCGAGGCGCCGGGCGGCAAGCCCGACGTCCGCCTGATCACCTGGTTCTTCCCGGCCTGGTACGGGGTCTTCGGCGTCATCATCTGCGTGCTGGCCAGGGTGACCCCGCCCCCGCGACCCGACGTCAGCGACGCCGACAAGGTGGCGTTCTTCGTCTCCAACGGGTTGACCATCCAGATCGGCTTCATGGTGCTGCTGATCCTGCTCGGTGGTGCCGCGATCACCAACGGGCTGGTTGCGTTCCAGATGAAACGCATGTCGTCGGGATCGGTCTTCGCCTACGTCTACATCGGCGGCATGGGGGTGGGAGCCCTACCCGGTTTCCTGCTCGTCGGGGTGTGCTTCCTGACCGCGGCGTTTCGGCCCGACCGCAACCCGGAACACATCAGTCTGCTCTACGACCTCGGGATGCTGTCCTACAACGGATCATTGGGCTGCTTCACGGTGGCCTACCTGGCGCTGGCGATTGCGATCCTCTACGACAAGAACGACGTCTTCCCGAGATGGTTTGCCTACGTGTCGATCTGGCAGGTCGTGACCGAGGTGATCGCCACCCAGATGTTCGTCTTCCAGTCCGGCCCGATGGCCTGGAACGGCTCGCTGGCGTTCTGGTGGGCGGTGGTGGTGTTCACCGTCTGGCTGGGGGCGCTGATCGTGTTGCTCAAGCGGGCCGCCGCGCGCGAACCGCTCGACGCCCCACCCGTGGACTGACCTCGATCGAAGGAAACCTCAGTGACACCCTCCGACTCACCGCCGCCGACGACGCAGGTGCGCGACGCGCCGGCCGCGACCGCTACGCGCCCTGCGCACCTGGCGGGCGGGCTGGACATGTGGGTGATGGTGCTCGGCGATCTCGTCATCTTCGCCGGCTACTTCATCATCTTCATGATCTACCGGAGCATGAATCCCGCGGAGTTCCTCCGGGCGCAGCAACATCTCGACGTCAACATCGGCGTCTTGAACACCGTGATCTTGTTGACCAGTTCATGGTTCATTGCCCGAGCCGTGATGGCGGCCAGGGCCGGACGGCACGTCCAAGCGATCCGGCTGGTGTACGGCGCGGGGATCTGCGGCGTGCTCTTCATGGTGTTCAAGAGCTACGAATGGGCCAGCAAGATCGGCGCCGGCCACACCAACTCCGAGATGTTTTATTCGTTCTACTACGTGATCACCGGTGTCCACCTGCTGCACGTGTTGATCGGGCTTGTCGTGTTGGGCGTGGTCATCCGGGAGTTGCGCAATCCCGGGCGGCGCCGCACCTCGATGGTCGAAACCGGCGCACTGTACTGGCACATGGTGGACCTGCTCTGGGTGATCATCTTCGGCCTGCTCTACGTGATGAGGTGACATGACCACGACATCCGGCACATCGGCCGGCGCGGCGGCCGGGGCGGCAGCCCCCGCCACGACGGCGCGCACCATCAACTTGGCCTGGATTGCGCTGTGCCTCATCACAATCGGATCGTGGTGGCTGGCTCCCGCGCATTTCAAGAACACCGTCGATCCCAGTGTGCCCATCACGGCTCTGGTGCTGCTGCTGACATTCATCAAGTCGCGGCTGGTGATGCGCTACTTCATGGAGGTGCGCACCGCTCCGCAGTGGCTGCGCCGCAGCTGCGATGCGTGGCTGGTGCTGCTGCATCTGTCGGTGTTCGTGATCTACCTGTTCTGAGCGGCTCACCAGCCCCTGCGATGGGGTTGGGAGCCGATCAGCTCGCTGTCCTTGGCGACGTCGCGGCTGCGGTAGACGATGTAGGGCCGGAACAGGTAGGCGATCGGGGCGCTGAACGCGTGCACCAGCCGGGTGAACGGCCACAGGCAGGACAGCACCAGCCCGATCAGCGCATGCAGCTGGAAATACATCGGCGCCTGCACCATCAGATCGCCGCGCGGCTGCAGCACCCAGATGGAGCGGAACCACGGCGACACCGTCTCGCGGTAGTTGTGCTCCTCGCCCACCAGCCCGGAACCCAGGGCGGTGGCGCACAATCCGGCCACGATCGCGGCGACCAGCACCACGTACATCAACTTGTCATTGGCGGTGGTGGCCATGAAGACCGGCCCGGTGGTGCGGCGTCGGTAGATCAGCAGCGTGATGCCGAGCAGCGTGGACACCCCGGCGATCGTGCCGAGCAGCACCGCCTGCACGTGGTAGGCGTGCTGGCTCAAGCCCACCGCCTGGGTCCAGGACTGCGGTATCACCAACCCGATGAAGTGGCCGGCGATCACCACCAGGATGCCGAAGTGGAACATCGGGCTGCCGATGCGCAGCAGGCGCGATTCGTACAGCTGTGAAGACCGGGTGGTCCAGCCGAACTTGTCGTACCGGTAGCGCCACCAACTGCCCACGACGACGACGGCCAGCGTCACATAGGGGATGGCGTCCCAGAAGATCTCACCCATGTCCGGCACCTTCCGTAGTGCGCCGCGGCGGCACGGTCAACGTGAACGGCTGCAGGCCGACCGCCTCGGCGGGCGGGCCGGCCTGGGCGAGGCGCTGGGCCCGCTGCACCTCCTGGTCGGTGGCCCGGGGCAGCGTGGTACACACCGCGGCCACCACGTGGGCATACACCGAGCCGGATTCGGCCAGAGACTCCTGCAGCACCTCGATGGGCACCCGATGCTCGGCCAGCAGCCGACGCCCGGCCACCGGGTCGACCCTGGCCGCGAACTCGAGCACAACCGGAAGATGATCGGGCGCCTCCGATTTCGGAGCCTGGGCCCCGGAGTTCCGGTAAGCGGTGACGAACGCGAGCATCGCCACGCCACGGTTGCGGGTATCGCCGGCGGTCCAGTAGGTCAGGTACATCGTGGAGCGCCGGCGCAGGTCGAAGGTGGCCACGTACTCCTCGGCGGCCTGCCGCGGGGCCAGCGCGCTGAGCTCGGTGTGGGCGAGCGCGAGCAACTCCCGGGCCGGGCCGTGGAGGTGGGTCAGCAGGTCGGCGACGGTATCCAACTGCCGGGCCCAATCCTCGTCGGGGTAGGCCAGCAGCAGCGAGGCGGTCTGCCACACCACCCGATCCCGCCGGGTGGTGTCGCCGCCGCGGTTCAGCAGTTTCATGTGTCGCCCCCGTCCGGGAACATTCCCGCCGGCACCCCGCGGCCGTCCCAGTTGAGCAGGTTCATCCGGGACGGCCGCTCGGCGTTGGCCGCCATGCCCTCGGAGGTCTGCCGATGCTGGAGGGCATGGAACGTCTCGACCGCGACCGCCACCGGCCCGCCGCTGGCCTCTCCGAACGGGCCGGACTCGTACATGCCGGGCCCGCCGTCGAAGTCCAGCGAACAGCCGGGCTCCTCGAAATTCTGCACCGAGGGGGCATAGGCGCTGGGAATCACATACCGCTCGTCGTATTTCGCGATCGCGAGCAGGCGGTACATGTTGTACATCTGTTCCTCGGTCAGACCGACCGACTCCGGAATGTGCGGCTGGGTGTCCCGCCCCAGGTTGATGTCGCGCATGTAGGACCGCATGGCGGCCAGCTTGCGCAGCACCGCCTCGACCGGGGCGGTGTCCCCGGCGGTGAACAACCCGGCCAGGTACTCGATGGGGATGCGCAGCGATTCCAACGCCCCGAACAGGTTGCCCAGGTCCTCGCCGTCGTGGCCGTCGCGGCTGACGGCGTCGACCACCGGCGACAGCGGCGGGATGTACCAGACCATCGGCATGGTGCGGTATTCCGGATGCAGCGGTAGCGCCACCTTGTAGGTGTTGATCAGGGCATAGATCGGCGAGCGCTGGGCGGCCTCGATCCACTCGTCGGAGATCCCCTCCGCGCGCGCGCCGGCGATCACCTGGGGATCGCTGGGGTCCAACAGGATTTGCCGCTGCGCCTCGTAGAGGTCCTTGTCGTCGGGGACCGACGCGGCTTCGAGCACCCGGTCGACGTCGTAGAGGACCAGTCCCAGGTAACGCAACCGGCCCACGCAGGTCTCCGAGCACACCGTCGGCAACCCGACCTCGATCCGCGGATAGCACAGCGTGCACTTCTCGGCCTTGCCGGTCTTGTGGTTGAAATAGACCTTCTTGTAAGGACATCCGGACACACACATCCGCCATCCCCGGCACTTGTCCTGGTCGACCAGCACAATGCCATCCTCGCTGCGCTTGTACATCGCGCCGGACGGGCAGGACGCGACACACGACGGGTTGAGGCAGTGCTCGCAGATCCGGGGTAGATAGAACATGAAGGTCTCTTCGAGTTCCAGCTTGATGCGCTCACTGACCTGCTTGAGCACCGGGTCGTGCGGCACGATCTCCGGCGACCCGCCCAGGTCGTCGTCCCAGTTCGCCGACCAGGACACCTTCATCGGTTTGCCGCTGATCAGGCTGCGCGGCGGCGCGACCGGCATGTGCTCACCCAGCGGTGCCGAGGTCAGGTTCTCGTAGTCGTACGTCCACGGCTCGTAGTAGTCGTCGATCGACGGCAACTTCGGGTTGGAGAAGATCCGCAGCAGCTTGGCCAGCCGTCCGCCGTCGCGTAACCGCAGCCGGCCCTTCCGATCCCGGATCCAGCCGCCGCGCCACCGCTCCTGATCCTCGTAGGTGCGCGGATACCCGATGCCGGGGCGGGTTTCGACGTTGTTGAACCAGACGTACTCGGTGCCGGCGCGGTTGGTCCAGGCCTGCTTGCACGTCACCGAGCAGGTGTGGCAGCCGATGCACTTGTCGAGGTTCATCACCATCGCCATCTGCGCCATGACTTTCATCGGATCCCCCGCATCAGTAGTGGACGTCCTGCGAGCGACGGCGGACCACCGTCACCTCATCGCGTTGATTGCCGGTGGGTCCCAGATAGTTGAACGCGAACGCCGTCTGCGCATACCCACCCGCCAGGTGGCTGGGCTTGATCAGCAGCCGGGTCAGCGAATTGTGAATGCCGCCACGGGTGCCGGTGGTCTCGGTGAGCGGTACGTCGATGGTGCGCTCCTGCGCGTGATAGACGAACACCACGCCGTCGGGCATCCGGTGGCTCACAATCGCGCGGCACACCACGACGCCGTTGCGGTTGACCGCCTCCACCCAGTCGTTGTCCTGGACCTCGATCTTCTCGGCGTCGCGTGGGCTCATCCACATCGTCGGCCCGCCGCGCGACAGCGACAGCATGAACAGGTTGTCCTGGTACTCGGAGTGGATGGACCACTTCGAGTGCGGTGTCAGATATCTGACGGTGAGGCCGAGGCCGTCCCGGGCGCCGACCGCGGGCTCGCCGAACAGGCGGGCCATGTCCAGCGGCGGCCGGTAGATGGGCAGTTGTTCGCCGAGTTCTTCGATCCAATCGTGATCGAGGTAGAAGTGCATCCGGCCGGTCAACGTGTGAAAGGGCTTGAGGTGCTCGATGTTCACCGTGAACGGTGCGTAGCGGCGACCGCCGGTCTCGCTGCCCGACCATTCCGCGCTGGTGATCACCGGCACGGGCTGGACCTGGGTGTCGGCATAGGTGATGCGCCGCTCCTCGCTGCCCTCGGCGAGGTGCACCAGGTCGCGGCCGGTGCGGTGCTCGAGTTCACGGAATCCCTGCACCGCCAGCCGGCCGTTGGAGGTACCCGAGAGCGCCAGGATGACGTCGGCCATGCGTTCGGCCGTGGTGATCGCGGGCCGGCCCTGCCCAGCACCGGAATCGAGGACGCCGAACTTGGCAGCCAACTGCTGCACCTCGACGTCCGGGCGGGTGGTGACGCCCTTGGTGGTCAAACCCAGCCGCTCGGTCAACGGTCCCAGCGTCGACCATTTGTCGGCGATGGCGGCGTAGTCGCGCTCCACCACGGCGATCGGTCCCATGGTCTTACCCGGTACCGGGGTCTGGCCCGTGGTGCGCCAATCCTGTTCGGCACCACCGGGATAGGCCATTGCGCCCGGCGTATCGTGTTGCAGCGTACCGAGCACCACATCGGTGCGGGTGCCGAGGTGACGCGCGGCCAGCTTGCTGAACGCGCGGGCGACGGCACCGAAGGCGTCGAAGTCGGACCGGGTCTCCCACGGCGGGTCGATCGCGGGACTGAACGCATGCACATACGGATGCATGTCGGTGCTCGACAAGTCCGCTTTCTCGTACCAGGTGGCCGCCGGCAACACCACGTCGGAGAGCAACGTGGTCGAGGTCATCCGGAAGTCGATTGACATCAACATGTCCAGCTTGCCCTCGGGAATGTCCTCGGGCCACGCCACATCTTTGGGCCGCAACGCCTCCGGGGTCGGGGACGCCTGCAGGTTCGAGGTGGTCCCCAACAGATGACGCAGGAAGTACTCGTTGCCCTTGCTCGAGGACCCCAACAGGTTGGCCCGCCAGACGTTGAGCACCCGCGGCCAGTTCTTCGGGTTGTCCGGATCGGTGACGGCCAGCTGCAATGCCCCCGAACCGAGTTGCTCGGCCACGTATTCGGCGACGTCGCGGCCCGCCGCGCTCGCCTCGTCGGCGACGTCCAGGCTGGAGCGGTCGAACTGCGGGAAGAACGGACTCCACCCCATTGCCGTCGCGGAGGCCAACACGTCCATGGTGTGCCGCCCGCGGAACCGGCCCCGGCCCAGCGGGCTGGCCAGCGCGTCCGCGCGGTAGCCGTCGTAGCGCCACTGTCCGGTGTGGGCATACCAATAGGACGTGCCGGCCATCTGGCGCGGCGGCCGCGACCAGTCGGTCGCCATGGCCATGGTCGCCCAGCCGGTGACCGGGCGGCACTTCTCCTGCCCCACATAGTGCGCCCAGCCGCCGCCGTTGCGACCCATCGAACCGGTCAGCAGCAGCAGCGCGAGCACGGCCCGGTAGGTGGCGTCACCGTGGAACCATTGGCAGATGCCGGCGCCCATGATGATCATCGACCGGCCGCCGGATTCCTCGGCGCTGCGAGCGAACTCGCGGACAATGCGGATGGCCTGGCCGGCCGATACCCCGGTGATCGGTTCCTGCCAGGCGGGGGTGTACGGGTGCTCGGCGTCGTCGTAGCCGGTCGGCCAGTCGCCCGGCAGCCCCGGCCGGTGCACACCGTACTGCGCCAGCATCAAATCGAAGACCGTGCACACCCGGTACTCCCCGACCCGCCGCACCGGGACGCCGCGCACCAGCGTCTCGCCGTGACCATCGAGGGTGTCGAACCGCGGCAACGCGACAGCGGCGCTCTCGCCCCCGTCGCGCGCCACCGTCAGCGCGGGCACCACGTCGCCCAAGTCGAGGTTCCACTGCCCCACGCCCTCGTCGCCGTACCGGAAACCCAGTGACCCTCGCGGCACCACCACCGAGTCGGTGGCCCCGTCGAGCAGGGCGGGCTTGAAGGCGGCGTTCTCCTGGCTCGCGACATCGCCGCCCAGATCGGCGGCGGTCAGATTCTTGCCGGGCACCAGGGTGCCGTCGCGCTCTTCCAGCTTGACCAGGAACGGCAGGTCCGTGAACTGGCGCACATAGTCGACGAAGAATGGAACGCGTTGGCGGACAAAGAACTCCGTCAACAAGACGTGGCCCATGGCCATCGCGAGGGCGCCGTCGGTCCCGGCCGCACACGGCATCCATTCGTCGGCGAACTTCGTGTTGTCGGCGTAGTCGGGACTGACCGCCACCACCTTGGTGCCCCGGTAGCGCACCTCGGCCATCCAGTGCGCGTCCGGGGTCCGGGTCACCGGGACGTTGGACCCCCACATCATCAGATATGCGGCGTCCCACCAGTCGCCGGATTCCGGGACGTCGGTCTGATCGCCGAACACCTGCGGGGAGGCCACCGGAAGGTCGGCGTACCAGTCGTAAAACGAGGTCATGACCCCGCCGATGAGTTCGACGAAGCGGGACCCCGCCGCGTGCGAGACCATCGACATCGCCGGGATCGGCGAGAACCCGGCCACCCGGTCGGGGCCGTAGGTCTTGATGGTGTGCACATGGGCCGCCGCGATCATCTCGGTGGCCTCGGCCCAGCCGACCCGCAGCAGACCACCCTTGCCACGGGCCTGCTGATATCGGCGGCGACGCTCCGGATCGGCCTGAATGTCGGCCCACGCCAACACCGGATCGCCGAGGCGCGACTTGGCCTCGCGGTACATCTCGACCAGCACGCCGCGGGCGTACGGGTAGCGCACCCGCGTCGGCGAGTAGGTGTACCAGGAAAACGCCGCACCCCGCGGGCAGCCCCGCGGTTCGTACTCGGGGCGGTCGGGACCCACCGAGGGATAGTCGGTCTCCTGGGTCTCCCAGGTGATGATGCCGTCTTTGACATACACCTTCCACGAACAGGATCCGGTGCAGTTGACGCCGTGGGTGGAGCGCACCACCTTGTCATGGCTCCACCGGTCGCGGTAGAAGATGTCGCCCTCGCGACCGCCCTGGCGGGTGACGGTGCGCAGATCCTCGGAGAATTGGCCCGGGGTGAAGAAGCGGCCGCTGCGCGCCAGCAGTTCTTCGAGCCGACCCCCGATATGCGTGGTCATGATGCCTCCCGCTGCGGTTCACGATTGTGCAGGAAAACCGCCGTGTACGTCAGCGCGGCCAAGGCGGTGACGACCAGCAGCAGCAGGCCCACGGTGTAATGATTCGCGTCGGCGTTGTAGGTGGCGCCCATCACCAGCGGTGGGAAATAGCCACCCAAACCTCCTGCCGCAGCCACGATTCCGGTGACCGAGCCGACCGACTTCGCCGGCGCCCGGCCCGCCACCCAGGCGAACACGCCGCCGGTGCCGATACCGAGGAAGACCGCCAGCAGCGTGAAACTGACGGCCGACCAGAAGTCCGCCGGCGGCTGGAAGACCTCGATGAACGCCATCACCGCGGTGCCGGCCAGGGACCCGAGCACCACCACCTTCGGTGGAATGCGGTCGGCCAGCGCGCCACCGATCGGCCGGGCGAGTACCGCTGCCAATGCGAACGCCGCCGTGCGGGCGCCGGCATCCACCGCGCCGAACCCGTAGATGGCCCGGATGTAGGTCGGCAGGTAGTTGCTGAAGGCGACGAAACCGCCGAAGACCACCGCGTAAAGGAACGACATCTCCCAGGTGACCCGAAGTTTGCTGGCGGCCAACAACTTCGGCACTACCGGGTCGGTGTTGGGTTGGAAGTTCGACGAGTTGCGCAGCATGAGGTAGCCCAGCAGCCCGGTGAGCGCCAACGCCGCCGCGATGATGACATGCGTTGCCATCAGCCCGAACCAGCCGACGAGTCGCGGCGTGAAGAACGCCGACAACGCGGTACCCACCATGCCGGCGCCGAACACTCCGGTGGCGAAGCCGCGCCGCGACGCGTCGAACCAATTGTTCGCAAAGGGGATACCGACGGCGAAGATCGTGCCCGCGATGCCGAGGAAGAAGCCGAACAGCAGCAACAGCGGATAGGAACCGATACTGCCCGCGAAGCCGACCGCGAGCACCGGCAGGATCGAGGCGAGGGTCACCGCGATCAACATGAACCGGCCGCCGAACCGATCGGTCAGCGGACCGCTGGCGAGCCGACCCAGCGAGCCCACCAGGATCGGCGTGGCGACCAGCATTGAGGTCTCGGTGGCGCTGAGCGACAAATCCGCGGCATAGGTGGTGGACATCGGGCCGATGAGATTCCAGGCCCAGAAGTTGATCGTCGAAATCCAAGTCGCCAGCGCGAGGTTCACGCCTTGCCCGGCGTAAGTGGACGACGGGGCTGCCGCGGTCACCTGTTCAGGTAAGCACCCTCCGCCGGACCCCGGGTGAGGTTTGGCGAAAATCTTTGCGCCAAATCAGTGACCGCACACACCGCGTTCAGCAGCACTGACCCAGCGCCACCGTCAGGTCCGGCAACCACGCGGTGTCGGCCGGGACCCAGGCCAGTGAGTGCAACTCCGAGGACGACACCCAGCGCAGCGCCCGGTGGTCGTGCGGCTGGACGTCGCCCGAGGTCAAGGTGACGCGGTAGGCGCGCAACGCCATCGTCTCGCCCAGCGGCACCTCGGCACCCAGCCGGGCGCCGACGGCCACCCGCACGCCGAGTTCCTCGCGCAGTTCCCGGATCAGCGCCTCGGCATCACTCTCGCCGGGCGCGACCTTGCCGCCGGGCAGTTCCCAGAGACCGGCCAGGGCCGACGGCCGGTCACGTTGGGCCACCAGCAGGGCACCGTCGGCGATCAGGGCGCCGGCGACAACGATCTGAACCGCCATGATCCAGAGACGGTATACCGTCGAAGTATGGCTGTGTTAACCGATGAACAAGTGGACGCCGCCGCCAAGGACCTCGACGGTTGGCAACGATCGGACGGGGCGCTGCGCCGTTCGATCAAATTCGGGTCGTTTCTCGACGGGATCGACGCGGTGCGGCGGGTCGCCGAGCACGCCGAATCCGAGGATCACCACCCCGATATCGACATCCGCTGGCGGACCGTGACTTTCGCGCTGGTGACGCATTCGGCGGGCGGAATCACCGACAAGGATGTCGCTATGGCGCGCGATATCGACTCGATCGTCGGCCGCCCGGAAACCTGAGTCGCAGCGCCGCGATCCAGCACATCGTCGCCACCGTGGCCACGGTGTAAACCAGCCCTGCCCAGGCCAGATACCACGGGCGGCCGACCTCCCAGATGCTCGGCTGGGCGAAGCTGAGCAGCCACGGCACCCCGATCAGCGTCAGGGCGAGCCAGCCCCATCCGAGCAGTCGCGCCTCGCGCAGAAACCGGTACGGACCTTGGACAAGCCAGATCATCAGCGGTAGCAGCCACACCCAGTGGTGGGTCCAGGAGATCGGTGACAGCAGCAGCCCGAACAGTTGCACCACCACGATCAAACCCAGCCGGTCGGGCTCGCCCGGCGCTGCGGCCACCGACCGCCAGGCCAGCCAGGCCACCACGGCCGTCACCGCGATGGCCCCCAACACCAGCGGCCCGTACTCGGCGTCGTGACCCAGGATGCGCGAAATGCCGCCCCGCCACGATTGATTGAACGACGTGCCCACCGGGCCCACCCGATCCGCGTCACCGAGCAGATCGGTGAAGTAGTACCGCGCCTGCTCGCCCACGATCAGCAGCGCCACCCCCACCGTGGCGAAGAAGACGACGGCGGCGAACGCGGCCGCTCCCCATCGGCGCACGCCCACGAAGTACAGCCCGCCGACGGCCGGGGTCAGCTTGACGCCGGCGGCCAGCCCGAGCAACAGACCCGAGAGCCACCATCTGCTGCTGTACACCGCGCACAGCACGCACAGCACCAGCAACACGTTGACCTGCCCGTAGTCGAACGTGCTGCGCAACGGTTCGGTCCAGATCCCCACCGCGGTCCACAGCATCGCGCTGCGGCGACCGCCGATGAGGCCGAGTAGCCGCTGGCTGATCCGCACCACCCCGTAGAGCGCGGCCATGATGCCCAGCGTCCACCCCAAAGCCACCACCTCGAACGGCAGCAATGTCAGGGGATAGAACACCACCGCGGCGAAGGGCGGGTAGGTGAACGGCAGCGGGAAGTCCGGCGTCTGCTCGGCGTAGACGTAGCCGTAGAGCGTGCCGGGGACGTCGAGCGCCTGCGCGCCGCCGATGTAGACGTGCAGATCCACGAAGTTGGCCCCGGTGGGCACCAGATACGTCCACGCCAACCGCGCGGCGATGCTGACCAGCAACAGCACGGGAGCCAGGCGCAGCAGCGTTGCCCGCGGGTTCTTCACAAGTGTGTCGATCGGCCGACTTTAACGTCTGGGCTCGGGTTTCGGACGGCCCGGTGGGCCGGGACGGGCCCGCCGGCGAACCGCACTGAGGGGTGAATTCGACGCGAACCGCCCCGGACCTCCCGGGGCGGACCCTGCGGTGTCAGCCGACTCTCGCTTCGATAACGGTCGCATAAATGCCACACGTGTCACTTGAGTCTCATCAGTAACACCGTAGCTTCGGCTTCAACCGCATGAAGCAAGGGATTGGGAGCCATGTCAGGAATCAGAAGCGCGTTGTCCACCACCGCAATCGTCGTCGGCGCCGGCGCCGCACTGTTGACCGGCGGGATCGCCAAAGCCGACCCCGTCGCCCCGGCACCGCCAGTTCCGGCGCCGAACGTGCCGGGTCTGAGCATGGTGGAGCAGTTCGTCGACCCGGCCAAGGCTCCGCAGCTGCTGCAGAACGCCGCGTCGATCCTCACCGGCACCCCGGCCACCCCGGCGGCGCCGGCCGCCCCGCCGCCGGTGGCCACCGCCTCCGTGAATCTGCCGCAGCAGCTGCCGGGCATGCCCGCCACGGCCCCGACGGTGCCCGCCAGCACCCTGCCGGGCATGCCGGCCACGCCGGCGGTGCCGCAGCCCGGTGCCGAGATCACGCTGCCGCAGGTCCCCGGGCTTCCGGTGCCGCTACCCCAGCAGGTGTCCTTCCCGGGTGACCTGGTCGGGCTGCTGCCCGGCGGCTTCTCCGCCATGACGCCGGCCCAGGCCGCCGCCACCGCGGCGGGCACGCCGTCGGCAGCCGCACCGGCCACCGCCCCGGCGCTGGCCTCGCTGTTCCCCACCGCCGCACTGCCCTGATCGCGCCACGCTGACTCCTCGAGGATTGGACTCCCCCATGTCGCAGACCCGGAACCTGCTCGCCACGTTGGTCGTCGGCTCGACGGTCGCGCTGACGTTCGCCGGTGTCGCCGCCGCCGAACCCGCCGCGCCGGCACCGCTGCCCATCGACGGCCTGCAGGCTCCGGGTCTGTCGGCAATGCAGAGCCTGAGCCCAGCGATTCAGCAGGCCGCGGGCGATCCGTCCAACGCCGCCCAGATGCTGATGGCCGCCGCGTCGGCCTTCACCCAGAACGGCGACGCGCCGGCGGAGACCCATAATCTGGCCGCGGCGGTGAGCCAGTTCGTCTCGGATCCGCCCGGGGCGCTGGCCCCCGCTCCCGCAGCCGGTGTCCCGCACACCCCACCGGCCGGTGTGGTGCCCGGTGCCGCGGCGCACCTGGCACCCGGCATCGATCCGGCCCACGCCGTCGGTCCCGCGATCGAAGCCGTCCCCGCGGCCGCACCGGCACCCGAAGCGGCGCCGGCCCCGGCTCCCGAGGCCGCCGCGCCGCCGCCGGCACCCGCCCCCGAGGCGCCTGCCCCGGCACCCGCCGCGGCACCCGAGGGCGCCGCCGTCTTCGGCCCGGACGCCCCGGTGAAGCAAGACTTCCTGTATCCGTCGATCGGCAACGGATGCCTGCCCGACGGGGGCAACTCGATCGCTACCGCGATCTCGGTCGCCGGACCGGCGACCATCCCGACACCGGGACCCGGCCCCGGTCAGACCGCCTACGTGTTCACCGCCGTCGGCACCTCGGCACCGGCCGACGAGCAGAAGCTGCCGCTCAACGTCACCTGGGTCAACCTCACCACCGGCAAGTCCGGCAGCGCGACGCTCGAACCGCGCGACGACATCAACCCGGCGGGACCGACCACGCTCACGGCCATCGCCGACACCGGATCCGGCAGCATCATGTCGACGATCTTCGGTCAGGTCACCACCGTCGACACGCAGTGCCAGTTCATGCCGACCATCGGTTCCTCGGTCGTCCCCTGATCCCGGGCTGCCTGCGCGAGCGGCCATCTAGGTACGCGACACGCCGGGCGCGGTGTACCCAGGTGAGCGCTCGTCGTCAGGCCTTGGCTTTGGCGTCCTTGGCTTGGGCCTTCATCTTTTTCTTGTAGCTGCGCACCTGACCCAGCGACTCGGCGTCCAGCACATCGGCCACCGACATATGGGTGCCGGCCTTGCCGTAATCGCCGGCCGCTGCCCGCCACCCCGGCGCGGTCAGGCCGTACTGCTTGCCCAGCAGCGCCAGGAAGATGCGGGCCTTCTGATCGCCGAATCCGGGCAGCCGCTTGAGCCGCAGCAGCAACTCGCGGCCGTCGGGGTTGCCCTCGGTCCACACTGCCGCGGCGCCGCCGTCGTACTCGTCGACGATGATGCGGGCCAGGTCCTGGATCCGCTTGGACATCGAACCCGGAAACCGGTGCACCGCAGGAGTTTCGGCGCACAGCGCGGCGAACTTCTCCGGGTCGTATTCGGCGATCACGCGCGCGTCGAGTTCACCGATGCGGTCGGCGATCTTCTTGGGGCCGGCGAACGCCACTTCCATGGGTATCTGTTGATCGAGCAGCATCCCGATCAGCAGGGCCAGCGGGTTGGATTCCAGCAGCGCATCCGCCGCGGGATCTTGAGCGAGCTGCAGGTTTGCCATGCCTGCAGTCTAGGCGGGTCCCTTCCGCCGAGGGTGTCGGTGGACTGTGGGACTGTGTAGCCGGTTATCGCGGTACAGGTTTCAAGGGGGGATCGACATGGGACGTGTGACGGCACTTCTGATCGGGGTGGTGGCCACCGCTGTTGCCTTGGCCGGCTCGGCCGCGGCTCTGCCCGCGCAGGGCACGCCGGAATTCGACGGCTACCTGCAAGGTCTCGAGCGCAACGGATTCCACTTGAATCCCGACACCGCGTGGCGCGTCGCCCACCAGGCGTGTGTGGGCGGCATTCCCGGATACATCGGGTTGGAACTCGCCGCGCAAGGCGTGATCGGTCCGGGCTCAGCCCAGCGGTTGATGGATGTCGCCCGCAAGTACGCCTGCCCGGTGCAGTAGCGGGGCGCCGAACCCGGCCCGGCCCGGCCCGAAAATTAGTGACTTCTACTTACCTGACCACGGCTTAGATTTGCCGCATGCGCTTTCCCACACCCGCCGAGGTCGCGTCGCAGACCCCGGCCGACCGTGATCGAGCCATCGACGTCATCCGCATCTGCGCCCTGATCGGGGTGGTTGCCGGGCACACCGTCATGGCCACCAGCATGATCCGCGACGAGGTGTTCATCTGGGACAACCTGCTGACCACCTCGGTGGTGTTTCAGGCGCTGACCTGGCTGCTGCAGATCATGCCGTTGTTCTTCTTCGCGGGCGCCGCCGCGAGCGTGACCTCCTGGACCCCGGGCGCGTCCTGGGGCGGTTGGCTGATGAAGCGCTGCACGCGGTTGTTCCGTCCGGTGTTCTACTACCTGGCGTTCTGGGCGATCACGCTGACGGCATTGCATCCGCTGCTGCCGATCCATGTCTACGAGCCGATCGCCGGGATCAGCGTGCAACTGCTGTGGTTCCTGGGCGCGTACGTGCTGATGTTGGCGACCATTCCGGTGCTGTACCGGATCGCCACCCCGGGGCGGCTCGTCGCCGGGGTGCTCGCGGTCTATCTGATGGTGGTGCTGGTCGACGTGGTGCGGCTGCACCTGCCCGGCGCGGCGCCACTGGGTTATCTGAACATGGCGGTGTGGTTGATCCCGGGGATGTTCGGGGTGGCGTACCGGCGCGGCCTGCTCGACGGGCGCGCCGCCCTGCGGACCGGACTCGCGATGGTCGGGATCAACCTGGCGCTACTGGCCTTCGGGCCCTATGAGGTGAGCCTGGTCGGCATCGAAGGCCAACGGCTGGCGAATATGACGCCGCCGTCGCTGCTGCTGGCCGGGCACGCAATCATGATGTGCGCGTTCGCGATTGCCGCGGCCCCGGCGATCAATCGCTGGGCCCGGCGACCGCGGGTGTGGTGGCTGACCGCGATCGGCAACTCCGGCGCCATGACGCTGTACCTGTGGCACATGCCGGCGCTGCTGTTCACCCACCTGGCGTGCTGCTACCTGGGCCTGTACCGGTATCCCGGCGAACCCCACTTCGTCTTGCTCAGCGTCGTTCAACTCGCGCTCGTGATCGCAGTCGTGCTGGTGCTGTTCATGACGCTGCGGCCGCTGGAGAACAATCGGCTGCCGGGCTGGGATGGCGCCGTCGCACCGGCGCCGGGTACCCGCAGCGCGGCGGTGGGCACCCTACTGTGCCTGTCCGGCGTGGCGATCCTGGCCGCGGTGAAGTGGGGCTTGAAGGACGACGGAATCGCCTGTGTCGCAGTGATGCTCGCGGGATTGATCGGCGCGCGACTGCTCAGCTACTCGTCGTCGGCGACCAAGGTCCCGGCGACCGTCACGCCGCGCTGAGTTACCCGCTCTTGCGGCGGAATTCCCGTCGCCCGTCGACCGGTCCCTGCGCCTTGGGTGGTTTCGGCCCGGAGTCGGTGTGTGCGGAACCCGCCGCGGACTTCGAATTCTTGCGTTCCAGCGCCTCGCGAAACTTCTTCTTGGTTTCGTCTTCTGGCATTTCATGCTTGCCCATAGGGGGCAACCTTACGCCGCTTTCGCGCCTGCTCGAACGTGCGCAGAACACGTCGACTGCCCGGCGTGTTGGGCGGGGACACGCACGGTCGCGCAAAAAAGGGGTGGGCCGCGCAAAAGGGGTGGGGGGTGTGCTCGTGCGGAAGGTCAGCGGATGCCCGGCGGCATGCCGTAGAGGTGCGAGATCGGCAGGGTCAGCAAAACCCGCCGATCAGTGACCATCGCCTGGCGGTATTCGTCCCAGTCGGGGTGCTCCCCGGCGATGTTGCGGTAGAGCGCGACGAGCCCCTCGACCGTCTCGTCGTTCGGGTCGCCGGCGGGCGGGGTGAGGACGGCATCGCCCTCGGCCACCGCGTAGGCCCACCCGTCATCGGAGGCCACCAGGATCGAGGCGCGCGGATCGCGGCGCAGGTTGCGGGTTTTCGCCCGCGGTTCGGTGATCGAGACCTGAATCGCCTGATTGCGCGCATCGAAGAAGTACGACACGTTCGACAGTTGTGGTCTGCCATCGCGTTTGATGGTGGCCAACACCCCCAGTGAATTGCCACTGATGACGGCCAAGAGCTTGTCGTCGAATACCTGGCGGGTCATGTTCAGAGCCTACTTGCCGGGCCTGGGTCTCACTACTATCAAACCCATGACGCGCTATGTCGCTTTCCTGCGCGGCGTCAACGTCGGCGGGGTGAATCTGAAGATGGCCGAGGTCGCACGGGTCTTCGAAGACGCCGGCTTCGACAACGTGGCGACCGTGCTTGCCAGCGGCAACGTCGTGCTCGACTCGCGGGCCGCCGCCCGCACGGTGCGGAGCAAGGCCGAAAAGGCGTTGCGCGATGCGTTCGGCTACGAGGCCTGGGTGTTGGTCTACGACCTCGACACCGTGCGCGCCGTCGACGAGGCCTATCCATTCGAGCGCGAGATGCAGGGCCACCACTCCTACGTCACGTTCGTCACCGACCCCGAGGTGCTCGACGAGTTGGCCGAACTGCCCCCGACCGACGAGGAGAAGATCGCCCGCGGCGACGGGGTGCTGTACTGGCAGGTGGTCCGTGCCGCCACCCTTGCCTCGGCTGTCGGCCGAACCATGGGCAAGAAGCGCTACAAGTCGTCGACAACCACCCGAAACCTGCGCACGCTGGGAAAGGTGCTCAGCCGGTAGTCTCGCGGAGGTGACTTCCCCGGGTGACGATGCCATCAAGAACGATGCGACGAAGCACAAGGCTCAACTGACCGGCGTCTCCGAGACGGCGCTGCTCACGCTCTACGGCCGCGCCAGGGAGGCCGGCCGACCCGACGGCGTGATCGACGACCCGATGGCCATCCGGCTCCTCGACTCGATCGATTACGACTTCTCCCGGTTCGGCTCGCCCCGCCAGGACATGTCGATCCGCGCCAAGACCTTCGACCGGTGGACCACGAAGTACCTGAGCACGCATCCAGATGCTACGGTGGTCGCCCTCGCGGAAGGGTTGCAGACCAGCTTCTGGCGCATCGATGCCGCACTGCCCGGCGCCCGGTTCCGGTGGGTGACCGTGGACCTGCCGCCGATCGTGGACATCCGGCATCGCCTGCTGCCGGCGTCCCCGCGCATCGAGTTGCGCGCGCAGTCCGCGCTGGACTACGGCTGGATGGATCAGGTCGACGCCACCGCCGGGGTGTTCATCACCGCCGAGGGACTGTTGATGTACCTGCAGCCCGAGCAGTCGCTTGACCTGATTGCGGAGTGCGCCAAGCGTTTTCCGGGCGCGCAGATGCTGTTCGACGTGCCGCCGGCATGGTTTGCGGGTCTGTCGCGGCGCGGCTGGTTACGAACCAGTCTGAAGTACACCGTGCCGGCGATGCCGTTCAGCCTGACCCCGACCGAGGCGGCCAAACTGATCGACCTCCCGGGCGTGCGGTCCGTGCGCGACATCCAGCTGGAACCCGGCCGCGGCGCGGTGATCAACGGCTTGATCTCGCTGGCCCACTCCTCGAAGCTGTTTCATCCGCTGCGCGGAGTGCTCACACTGCTGGAGTTCGGCTGAGTCAGCCGACCCCGACGGGTTGGGCCACGGCCGCGCGGAAGCTCAGGTGCGGATCCACCACGGAGTCGTGACGCAACAGCCTGACGTCGTCGTGGTAGCCCATCGACGTCTGCCAGGGTGCGCTGTCCCCCTGGCGCGGCAGCCGATCAACCGCCCGTCGCACGTATCCGGCGTCGAAGTCGAGGAACGGCCGAGTGGTCATGTCAGCGCGGTCGACCTCGGCGCAGGCGATGTCGTAGCCGTGCGCATCCATGTGCGCCAGCAGTCGACAGAGGTGTTCGCAGAGCAGACCTACCTTCAGCGTCCAGGACGAGTTGGTGTAGCCGAACGCGTAGGCGAAGTTGGGCACGCCGGACAGCATCATGCCCTTGTAGACGATGCTCTCGGCCGGCTCCACCGGCCGCCCGTCCACGTTCAGCGTCATCCCGCCGAGCAGCTGAATGTTCAATCCCGTTGCCGTGACGATGATGTCGGCTTCGAGCTCCCGACCGGACTCGAGCCGGATACCTGTTTCGGTGAAGGTCGCGATGCGGTCGGTGACCACCTCGGCACTGCCACTGCTGATCGCGGCGAACAGGTCGGCGTCGGGCACCGCACACAACCGCTGATCCCACGGGTTGTACGTCGGGTTGAAATGCTCGTCGACCGGATAGCCCGCCGGGAGACGCTTGGCGTTGGCTCGGCGGATCAGCCGCCGCGCCGCGTCGGGATAGCGCTGGCAGAACTGGTACACCAGCTGTTGCTTGAGCATGTTCTTCCGGCGTGCCAGCGCGTAGCCGCGGTCGGCACCGAGCAACTTCTGCGCGGCGTTCGCAAAGGTGTCCCGCGCCGGCACCGGCATCACATAGGTCGGTGAGCGCTGCAGCATGGTCACCCGCGCCGCGGTTCGTGCCATCGCCGGCACCAAGGTCACGGCGGTGGCGCCGCTGCCGATGACCACGACCTTCTTGCCGGTGTAGTCGAGGTCCGCCGGCCAGTGCTGGGGATGCACAATCGGCCCGGTGAACCGGTCCCGGCCCGCGAAGTGCGGTGTGTAGCCCTCGTCGTAGCGGTAATAGCCGCCGGCGCAGAAGATCCAGTTGGCGCTGAGTTGGCTCGGCTCGCCGGTGTCGGCGCGCTCGATGTCCACCGTCCAGCGCGCGGTGTCGCTGCACCAGGACGCGCCGACCACCTTGTGATGAAACCGAATGTGGCGTTCGATTCCGTTCTCCGCGACCATCTCCCGAAGGTAGGAAAGGATCTTGTCCGCCGAGGCGATCGCGTCCTCGTCGCGCCACGGCTTGAACTCGTAGCCGAAGGTGTGCAGGTCCGAGTCGGAGCGGATGCCGGGGTAACGGAACAGATCCCACGTGCCCCCCGTCGCACCGCGGGCTTCCAGGATCGTGAACGAGGTGCCGGGTCGCTGCGTCTGCAGGTAGTAGGCGGCGCCGAGACCGGAGATGCCGGCACCGACGATCAGCACATCGACGTGGGATCTGGTGGTGGTCGCGCTCATGATGGCTCCTGACGGTCCGAACGAAGCAATGTGACCATCGTCTCGTTCGGGACTCGCCTTGGCGAGGTCAATATGCAGCGCGATTCTCTGCCGATGGGGCATAGTGCACCTATCATGAGTCCATGTCCTGGGCCATGCCGTCCGCGCGGGTGCGCGAACTGATCCGGCAATCGGCACACCTGGTGCTGGACCCGGACCCCGAATGGCTGCACGAACTCGACACCGCGGTGCTGGGTGCGCACCCGACGATCGGCGTCGACCCCGAACTCGCCGCGGCCGTCAGTCGCAGCAACCGGGCCAATCTGCTGTTCTGGGCGACCGCCAACCTGCGTGATCCGGGCGCCCCGGTCCCGCCCAACACCGGTCCCGAACCGATGGGGATCGCCCGCGAACTGGTCCGCCGCGGGTTCGACGCCTACGCCCTCGACGCCTATCGGGTGGGGCAGGGGGTGGCGTGGCGACGGTTCATGGAAATCGCGTTCGAACTGACCACCGAACCCGCCGAACTGCACGAGTTGCTGGACGTGTGTTCCCGGTCGATCGGCGCCTTCATCGATGCGACGCTGGCCGCCATTGCCGCCCAGATCGATTCCGAGCGTGACGAACTCACCCGCGGCACCCATGCCACGCGCCGCGAGACCGTCTCGTTGATTCTCGACGGCGCCCCCATCACCCGATCCCGGGCCGAGGGTCGGCTGGGCTACGCCCTGACCGGCACGCACACCGCGGCCGTGCTGTGGAGCGCCGACCCCGCGGCCGACCTGGGCGACCTCGACCGGGCCGGCGAGGCCTTCGGCCGGGCCACGGGCGGCGACCAGGTGCTCAGCGTGCTGGCCAGCAGCGCCACCCGATGGGTGTGGGCGCCCGGGCGCAGCACGCTCGACGCCGACGAGCTACGGGCGGCACTGCACTCGATGCCACAGATCCATGTCGCGGTCGGCGTTCCCGGTGAGGGCCTGGAGGGTTTTCGCCGCAGTCACTTCGGCGCGATCACCACCCAGCAGATGATGACCCGGCTGGACTCACCGCAACGCATCGCGCTGTTCGGCGACATCGAACACGTCGCGATCCTGACCTTGGACGCCGACCGCGCCAACGCGTTCATCAGCCGGGTGCTGGGCGATCTCGAGTTCGCCGAGCCCGAACTTCAGAACACCGTGCGCACGTTCGTGACCGCGGGTTGCAACGCCTCCCGCGCGGCCCAGCGCCTGTTCTTGCACCGAAATACCCTGCTGCGGCGGCTCGCCCGCGCCGATACGTTGCTGCCCCGTCCGTTGCTCGAGCGCAGCGTGCAGGTGGCGGTCGCGCTCGAGGCGGTGCGCTGGCGCAACCCTCAGTCCAACGCGGCTTCCAGGTAGCGAATTGCCTCGGCGCGCCCCATGCCCAGCGCGCGGGCCGCCTCGGCGTACGTGCGCGCGGCCGCGGCCATCGCGGCGTCGGCCGGGTCGGCGCGTGCCACGAATGTCCCGAACCGACCCCGCGTTTCGAGCAGACCCGCGCCCTCGAGTTCGCGATAGGCCCGTGCGACGGTATTGACGGCCAGGCCCAGCTGTCCGGCCAGTTCCCGCACCGTCGGCAACCGGGTGCCCGGCGCCAGGCGGCCGTTGCGGATGCCATCGATGATCTGTGAGCGCAACTGGTCGAACAGCGGCGTTCCCGCGCGCGCGTCGACCTTGAGCCATTCCCCCAACTCCACGTTGTCCAGTATTGCTGACGGCCCGCTAGTTTGGTGGGGTGCGCATTGCAGTTCTGACCGGGGCCGGCATTTCCGCCGAAAGCGGGGTGCCGACGTTCCGTGATGACAAGAACGGCTTGTGGGCCAAGTTCGACCCCTACGAACTGTCGAGCACGCAGGGCTGGATCGACCACCCGGAGCGGGTGTGGGCCTGGTACCTGTGGCGCCACCACCTCGTGCAACGCGTGGATCCCAACGACGGCCACCGCGCGGTGGCCGACTGGGAACGCATCGCCGGGATCGCCGACGTCTCGGTGGTCACCCAGAACGTCGACAACCTGCATGAACGGGCCGGCAGCAGCGCGGTCCACCACCTGCACGGCAGCCTGTTCGAATTTCGCTGCGACAACTGCAATTCGGCCTACACCGGCGAACTGCCGGACATGCCCGAACCGCGGTTGGAGGCCGAACCCCCGCAGTGCGACTGCGGCGGACTGATCCGCCCCGACATCGTCTGGTTCGGCGAACCGCTGCCCGACGAGCCGTGGGAAGCCTCGGTGTCGGCGGTGCGGGATGCCGACCTGCTGGTGGTGGTCGGAACCTCGGGGGTGGTGTACCCGGCGGCCGGGTTGCCCGAGATGGCGCTGGCCCAGGGCACCGTGGTGGTGGAGGTCAACCCGGATCCCACGCCGCTGTCCGGCGATGCCACGGTGTCGCTGCGCGAAAGCGCCAGCACGGCGCTGCCCACGCTGCTGCAGCAGCTACCGAGCCTGCTGAAAAAGTAGCCGTCGGCGTTGAGACTGAGCTGATGGCCTTCACTTTGCCGTGGCGGCGGAGATTCCCACGAGATCCCGCCCTGATGACAACCTCGTCGCCGAGAATGCAATCTCGAAGTGAGAGCGACGCCAGCCGCGGCCCCACGCACGTGCGGACGAGGCCTAGGTTGTCGGCCTGACCGCGCGCCCCAGCGCGAACTCGGCCACCGGAAGCGGTACCCAGCTCGGCAGGGTCCACTCCCGCCGCGCGGTCTCGATTGTGAAACCGGCTGCGCGGATGGACTGTTCGGTGTGGCGGTGACTGTGGCAGTTGCCGGAAATCCGCGGCCACACCGTCGCGTCGGCGAACCGCTGCAGTCGACCGCGCCAACCTTCACTGGCGATGTGTTCCAGATAGCGCAGTTCGCCACCGGGACGCAACTGGGAGAACAGCTGGGCCAGCACCCCGTCGGGCTCGGCCACCGTGCACAACACCAGGGAACAGACCACGGCGTCGAACGGTTCGGGGTCGGCCAGCGTCTCGACGGCCTGCCCGTGGACAGTGACCGGGACCGGTGCGGCGGCCGCGGCCGCCTTGGCGTGGTCGACCAGATGCACCTCGGGTTCCACCGCGACCACCTGCGTCACGGTGTCGGGGTAGTGCGCAAAGTTGGTGCCGGTGCCGGCGCCGACCTCGAGCACCCGGCCGGTGAGACCGGCCAGGTTGGCTTGTCGCATCCGGGTCAAATCCTCGGTTTCGTGCGCTGACATCACCGTCCACAGCCGAGCGAACAGCGGATGCGAGAGTTGGCCCTGCGATGCCGTCATCGATGTACTCCTTTGTTGTCGAACAACCAGCTGATCATTTCCTCTGGGCCGGCGTCGGGGCCGACGATCCCGAGCGTCATGTGCCCGGTGCACACCGCCCGCAGCACGTTGTCGGCGAATGCCGTCGCATCGCCGAACGGCAGATACGGCTTGGCGATCAGCATGGCGGCCACCCCGTGGGCGGCGGCCCACAATTCGAGCGTCAGCGGGGTCGGATCGCCCGACGGGTACAGCCCCTCGGCCATCAGCGTCTCGACGGAGCCGCGCAGGTGGGCGAACGCCGAGGAGTTCAGCGTGGCGTCCACGTCGCTGCCCTGGCGGCCCTCGCCCATCGTCGCGATGCGGTAGAGCTCCGGGGTCGCGGTGGCGAAGCGGACATAGGCCAGGCCCTGGGCCCGCAGCGCCGCCAGCGTGGTCGGCTGGTCCTGGGCGGCCTGCTGCATTTCATCGTGCAGCGCTTCGAAGTAGCGCGCACACACCGCCTCAAGCAGCGCATCCTTGTCGGCGAAGTGCAGGTAGATCGACGGCGAGGTCACCCCGACGCGCCGCGCGACCGCCCGGATCGAGACGTCCTTGGCGTTGCCGGTGCGAAGCAGCAATTCGGTGGCCGCGTCGAGGATTTCGACGCGCAGCTGTTCCCCCGACCCGCGCGGGGCGCGTCGACGGCGTTCCAGCGATGGCCTGCTCATCCAGCTCCCGCGCCGGTCGTCTTGGTGTCCCCGTCGGCGTCAGCGGAGCGCCCGGCGCCCACCGTCGACAGGTCGCCGGACTCGCTGATGCCGACGCGGTCATGCAGGCGCACCAACGGCTTTGGCGCCCACCAGTTCCATCTGCCGAGCACGTGCATGAACGACGGGACGAGCACCATCCGGACCAGCGTCGCGTCGACCAGCACGGCCAGGGTCAGGCCGAGCCCGAACATCCGCATGAACGACACCTGCGCCGCGATCAGTGCGGCGAACGAGATCGACATCACCAGCGCGGCGGCCGTGATGACCCGCCCGGTGCGGGCCAGGCCCAGTGCGACGCTCTGGTCGTTGTCGGCCCGAGTCCGACCGCTGGCCAGCCAGAACTCCCGGATCCGCGAAATCAGGAACACCTCGTAGTCCATCGCGAGCCCGAAGGCGATGCAGAACAGCAGCACCGGCATGTTGGCCACCAACGTGCCGGTGGGGGTGGTCCCGAACGCCCCGAGGTGGCCGTCCTGGAAA
Source organism: Mycolicibacterium sp. MU0053 (assembly GCF_963378095.1). NCBI lineage: Bacteria > Bacillati > Actinomycetota > Actinomycetes > Mycobacteriales > Mycobacteriaceae > Mycobacterium > Mycobacterium burgundiense. The sequence continues at coordinate 1,138,264 of NZ_OY726397.1, read as the reverse complement.
ATCCATACCAGCGCACCAAATGCCGCGGTCAGCGAAAGGACATTGAGGACAAGGGCTTTCAGCGGAAGGACGACACTGCCGGTCAACAGGAACAGCAGCACAAAGGTGATGGCGGCGATGACGCCGAGCACCAACGGCAGCCGGGAGGTGATCGCGCTGACACTGTCGCGGTTGATCTGCGCGATGCCGGTCAACTGCACGTCCCGATCGCCCGGTCCGGCCACCGCGTGCAGCGCGTCGAGCTGATTCTCCGAGGTATCGGAGAACAGCGGCACGTCGCTGGCCACGGTCAAAAATGCACTGCCGTCGGCCATTCCGGTGGCCCCCGCCGGCGGCCCGACCCGGGCGCCCGCGACGAACGTGCCCGTCGGCGCCGTCACCGCCGCGACATCGGTGACCCGGGACAGTTCCGCGGCGTAGCGGTCGAAGTCGGCCGGCGCCAGCCCCGTGGCGTCGGGCACGACGACGGTGACGGCGGTGTCGGAGTTGTTGGCGAAGTCGTCGCGCAACTCGTCGCCGACCTGATGGGCCGAGGCCCCCTTGGGCAACACGCGATCGTCGGGGAATCCCCACTTCACCCCGAGGAACGGCGCACCGGCGAGCAGCAGGAGCGCGACGCCGGCGAGCCCGATCGGCACGGCCCGGCCCATCACGAACTTGGTCGAGCGATACCAGAACAGCTGCTCGACGGCCTTCGGCTGCGGCTCCGGGCGGCCGCGCAACCGCCGGAACAGGCGCCGCACGTCGAACGAGTTCAGCCGCGGACCGAGCACCACGATCACCGCGGGCGCCACGATGACCGCGGCGAACGCGGCGAACGCGACGGTGGCGATGCCCGCGTAGGCGAACGACTTGAGGAAGTACATCGGGAACAGCACCATGGCGGCCATCGACAGCGCCACCGTGGTCGCCGAGAACAACACGGTGCGACCGGCCGTCAGCATGGTACGGACCAGCGCTTGTTCGGCGGGTACGCCGTCGGCCAACTCGTCGCGGTACCGGCTGACGATCAACAGCGTGTAGTCGATGGCCAGGGCGAGCCCCAGCGCGATCGTCAGATTGAGGGCGAAGATCGAGACATCGGTGAAGTGGGTGATCAGCCGCAGTACCGCCATCGACCCCACGATGGCCAGCGCCCCGACCGCCATCGGCAACGCGGCGGCCAGCAGCCCCCCGAACACCCAGACCAGCACCAGGAAGCTCAGCGGGATCGCAATCGATTCCATCAGCAGCAGATCGCGTTCGCTCTGCTTGGTGATCTGGGAGTAGACCATGGCCTGCCCGCCCGGGGTCACCGTGATGTCCGGATGCGCCCGCAGCACGTCCTCGGTAATGGCATCCACCAGTGCCTGGGCGTGGCGTTGCGCGTAATTCTCGCCGCCGGTGATGCCCGCGACGATCAGACCGGTACTGCCGTCCCGGCTGACCAGATCCGCGATGGCCGCCGGCGGCGCGGTCCAGGTCGAGGTGACGCTGGCGATGTGCGGGGACGCCTCCAAGGCGTCGACGACGGCCAACCCGGCGGCCCGGGCGGCCGGGCTTTCGGCACCCGCGGGCGCGGCGACTGTGAAGACCAGTTGCATGTCGCCCTGGTTGAACTTCTCGGCGAGCAACCGTGCTGCCGCGGAGGACTCCGCGGTCGGGTCCTGGAAGCCGCCCGCGGACAGGCTCTTGGCCACCGGAACGCCGAACACCGCCGCCGAGATCGTGAGCAGCACCGCGAACGCGATGATGCGCCGCGGTGCGGCGATGGCCATGGTGGCGATTCGGCCCAGCACGGGCACCCCCTCTCGTCGCCGGCCCCCCGCGGCGCCGATCGCTGACCTCGGCACTGTAGCGCCCCAGGTGTGTTATCGACGATAACTTAACGGAGGCAGCCTGCGGTGCCCAAACGGGGTGCGTGCCGCAGTCCCCGGCGGAAGCCGACGCCGGGTCTGCTTACTTTCTCCCGCGCTTCTAGTCTTTTCTTTCATGACAACCGAGTTCGATCACCGTTTTTCCACGTCAGGACGCGATCTGGGACTTTTGCTACTGCGGTTGGCCGTGGGGGCGGCAATCCTGCAGGCCGGCCTGCAGAAGGCGCTCGACTACGGGTTCGTGGTCGACAGCATGAGACAGAGCGGCTGGAAGATGCCCGAGTTGGCCGCATTCCTGGTGACGACCGCCGAAACGGTCGGCGGCGTGGGTCTGTTGTTGGGCCTGCTGACACCGTTGGCGGCGATGGCGGTGACCGCGGCGATGATCGACGCGTGGGCGGTCAACGTCGCCGCGGCCGCGTTTTGGTCCGCCCCGTTCAACGTGCCGTTCCTGATCGGCTTCGGCGCCATCGCGCTGCTGCTCACCGGGGCGGGCACCTACTCGATGGACCAATGGTTGTGGGGGCGGGCCTACTGGCCGCGCCTGGTCTCGATCACGTTGCTGGTGGTCGCGATCATCGCGGCCGTGGCGACGTGGGTGTTCCTCAACGGGACCAACCCCATCCACCTGACCACACCCGGGTCCTGACCTTGACGTTTAGCGAGCGTGCGCCCCTCGGACCCCGCCCACGAGCGGAATCGTGGGGCCGGCGAGCGAACGGCGCACAGCTTTCCCTACCCGGGAGTAATAATTGCCATGATATTGCGAGTCGTGACTCAATGATTCCTTAATAGTTATCAATACGCTCAGTGTCATGTGGATCGACGACACCAACGCTGATGTCATCAAGATTGACTTTGACGCGCTCTACCACGGAGATTTCCTGGTCGAGGGCGACACCTCGGAGCAGTTCGACGAGGTACACCCGCCACTAGCGAGCTAGCTCGCTGCGGTACGGGCGCTACCTTCGTCCGCTGTCCGGACGCCGGTACTGTGCCGGCTTCGCGCCGGACGCCAAAAGGCCGATGACCACCATCGCGGTGGACATCGGCTTTTTTGGCTCCGGGACGAGTCAGGCCTGAGACGCGAGCGTTGCCGCCCGGCTCAGGCCTGTCCCGTATTTCGCCGTCCGATCAGGCGGCGGACTCGGCTTCGTCGTCTTCGACCATGTCCGCGAGCCGGCCGGAGATCAGCTCCTCGGCCTCGGTGACGATGCGGGACACCAGCTCGCCACAGGTCGGGATGTCGTTGATCAGGCCCATCACGGTGCCGACCGTCCAGATGCCGGCGTCGAGGTCGCCGTCGTCGAAGACCTTGCGCCCGCGCACCCCGGCGACCAGATCCTTGACGTCCTCGAACTGACCGCCGCCGTCGAGGATCTGCACGACCTCGCGCGAGACCACGTTGGAGGCCACCCGAGCGGTGTTGCGCAACGGCCGGAAGATCAGCTCGGTGCCGCGCTCATCCCCGGCGACGATGGCGTCCTTGACGTTCTGGTGGATGCAGGACTCGGCGGTGGCCATGAACCGCGTACCCATGTTGATGCCGTCGGCGCCCAACGCCAGCGCGGCCACCAGGCCACGGGCGTCACCGAACCCGCCGGAGGCGACCATCGGGATCTCGATCTGGTTGGCCGCCGCCGGGATCAGCACCAGGCCCGGGATGTCGTCCTCACCCGGGTGACCCGCGCACTCGAAACCGTCGATGCTGATGCCGTCCACACCCAGGCTCTGCGCCTTGACCGCATGCCGCACCGAGGTGCACTTGTGCAACACCTTGATCCCGTTGTCATGGAACATCGGCAGATGCGGCGCCGGGTTCGAGCCCGCGGTCTCCACGATCTTGATCCCGGCATCCACGATCACCTGCCGGTACTCGTCATACGGCGGCGGGTTGATCGACGGCAGGATGGTCAGGTTCACCCCGAACGGCTTATCCGTGAGATCCCGCGTCTTGGCGATCTCATTGGCCAGATCCGCCGGCGTCGGCTGCGTCAACGCGGTCAAGAACCCCAACGCCCCCGCATTCGCCACCGCCGCCACCAACTCCGCGCGACCCACCCACTGCATACCGCCCTGAGCGATGGGATGCTCCACCCCGAACACTTCGGTGAACTTCGTCTTGATTGCCACTGGTGCTTTCTCCTGTTCGCGTCGCACGCGGCGCGGGGCGCCGTGCTGCTCTTAGCGGGGGGCCATCCGGATGGCGCCGTCGAGGCGGATCACCTCGCCGTTGAGCATGGGGTTCTCCACGATATGGACCGCGAGAGCGCCGTACTCGTCCGGGTCCCCCAGTCGAGCCGGGTGCGGGACCTGCTGGCCCAGCGACTTCTGCGCCTCTTCGGGCAGCGAACCGAGTAGCGGGGTCTTGAACAAGCCGGGGGCGATGGTGCACACCCGGATCAGATCGCGCGAGAGATCGCGCGCGATCGGCAGGGTCATGCCGACGACGCCGCCCTTGGACGCCGAGTAGGCGGCCTGGCCGATCTGGCCCTCGAAGGCCGCGACCGACGCGGTGTTGATGATGACGCCGCGCTCCTCACCGTTGACGGGTTCGGTCTTGGCGATCCGCTCGGCGGCGAGGCGCAGCACGTTGAAGGTGCCGATCAGGTTCACCTGGATGACGGTGGTGAAGGCGTCCAGCGGGAAGGCGCCGTTCTTGCTCAGCGTCTTGATGGCGTTGCCGATACCTGCGCAGTTGACGTTGATCCGCAGCGGACCCATCTCCTCGGCGGCGTCCAGCGCGGCCGACACCGATTCCGGGTCGGTGACGTTGGCCTCGACGAAGCGTGCGCGGGCGCCGAGTTCCTTGACCGCGTCCTCGCCCTTGAGGTCGATCACCACGACGGAGGCACCGCGCTCGAGCAGGCGCTTGGTGGTGGCGAGTCCGAGACCGGACGCACCGCCGGTCACCACTGCTACCGAATCTTTGATCTCCACAGGTACATCACCTTTCTTGCTTCTACCTACCAGTTGGTTGGGGACTATACCGAACCTCACCCTTGGGCCGGTATGGGCGAGTGACTTTCGGTATTTCGTCGATCTCGATGCGCTTGGACGCGCGAAGTCAGGCCCAGTCCCGCAGCACCGCGTCGTTGTCGGCGCCGGGAGCCCGCGGCGGTGTCGGCGTCCCGGGCTCACTGCGGGAGAACCGCGGCGCCGGCCGCGGCTGCAGGCCGTCGTCGCCCGCGTCGTAGAACGTGTCCCGCTCGGTGATGTGCGGCTCGTCGAGCACCTCGCCGAACGACAGCACCGGCGTCACGCAGGCGTCGGTACCGGCGAACACCTTGGCCCAGTGGTCGCGGTCCTGCTTGGCGAAGGTCTCGGTGAACAGCGCCTTGAGCTGCGGCCAGGCGCTGACGTCGTTCTGGGCGGGCAGCTCGGCGGCATCGAGGCCCAGCCCCTCGAGCATGGCTGCATAGAACTGCGGTTCGATCGGCCCGATCGCCACGTATTTGCCGTCGGCGGTCTCATAGGTGTCGTAGTACGGCGCGCCGGTGTCGAGCATGTTGGTGCCGCGCTCGTCGGACCACATTCCGCTGGCCCGGAAGGCCCACATCATCTGGGTCAGCACGCTGGAGCCGTCGACCATGGCCGCATCGACCACCTGGCCCTTGCCGGAGGTCTGCCGCTCCCACAGCGCGGACAGGATGCCGACCAGCAGGAACATCGAACCGCCACCGAAGTCGCCGGCCAGGTTCAGCGGCGGCACGGGACGCTCGCCCTTGCGGCCGATCGCGTGCAGCACACCGTTGAGCGAGATGTAGTTGATGTCGTGGCCGGCCTGCTGCGAGCGCGGTCCGTCCTGACCCCAGCCGGTCATCCGGCCGTAGATCAGTCGCTCGTTGACCTCGGCGCAGTCCTCCGGGCCCAGGCCGAGGCGCTCGGTGACGCCGGGGCGGAAGCCCTCGATGAGCACGTCAGCCTTGCTGATCAGCTTGAGGACCAACTCCTTGCCCTCGGGGGACTTCAGGTCCGCGGTCACCGAACGGCGGTTGCGCAGCATGGCATCGCGCGGCGGCATCGGGACACCCGACTGCTTCGAGGGGCGGTCGACGCGCACCACGTCGGCGCCGAGGTCACCGAGAATCATCGCCGCGTGCGGGCCGGGGCCGATCCCGGCCAGTTCTACGACTCGCAATCCCTGGAGTGGTCCAGCCACTGTGTCCGCCCTTCACCGAAGTTTGATGACCGTATTTTCTGCATCCTCTCACCGACCTCCCAACCAACCGACGGGTGGGCTGTTGTTGCTCGGGGCGGGTCCATATTGTGTCTCCCATGACGATCACCGAATCCGGTCTGGACGCGCTCGCCCCCGTCGAAGGCCTCCTTGTCGACCTCAGCGACGGCGTGCTGTCGATCACGATCGACCGCCCCGACAGCCTCAACTCCGTGAACCCCGAGGTGTTCGCCGGTATGGCCGACGCGTTGGAGCGCGCGGCCACCGACCCGCGGGTCCGGGTGGTGCGCCTCGGCGGCACGGGGCGGGGCTTCTGCTCGGGTGCGGGCATCGGCGCCGAGGACACCGGCGACGGCCACGAGCCCATGGAGACCCTGCACCAGGGCAACCGCGCAATCCGGGCGATCGTCGACCTGCCCCGCCCGGTGGTCGCCGTGGTCCAGGGCCCGACCGCGGGCATCGGGGTTTCGTTGGCCATGGCCGCCGATCTCGTATTGGCCTCGGACAAGGCATTTTTCCTGCTCGCCTTCACCAAGATCGGCCTGATGCCCGACGGCGGCGCCTCGGCGCTGGTGGCCGCGGCGATCGGCCGCACCCGGGCGATGAAGATGGCGCTGCTGGCCGAGCGGGTCACCGCGGCCGAGGCGCTGGACTGGGGCATGGTCAGCGCCGTGCACCCGGCCGAGAGCCTGGCCGCCGAGGCCGATGCGGTGATCAAGCGCCTGCTCTCGGGTCCGGCAGTGGCCTACGCCAAGACGAAGGCCGCCATCAACGGCGCGACGCTGGCCACCCTCGACGCCACGCTGGCACACGAGACCGCCGGGCAGTACGTCCTTTTGAGCGGCAACGACCTCGCCGAAGGGATCGCGGCCTTCCAGGACAAGCGGCCCCCCAACTTCACCGACATCTAGTCGCGCCCGCTATTTGCGCCCAAACTCCCCGTTGGGCCAGTTTGTGCGAGTAACTTCCGGCAATTCGTTGATTTCGGCGCGCCAAAAATCGGTGGACGCCCGGCCCGCGACTCGGCGACGATTTACCGGTGAGCACCGACCTCGACAGGCAACTGCCGGACACGTCCGGTGGTTGGCGCGTGCTCGCACCGTTTCGCTTCCGCGAGTATCGGCTGCTGATCGCGGCGGTCTCGGTCACGATCTTCGCCGAAGGCATGTGGGCGGTCGTGATGGCGCTGCAGGTGATGGAACTCAACCACGACCCCGCCGCACTGTCGCTGGTCGCGGCCTGTCTCGGTGTCGGGCTGGTGGGATTCGTGCTGATCGGGGGCATTGCCGCCGACCGGTTTCCGCAGCGCACGATCATCATCGTCGTCGAGGCGGTCAACCTCGCAGCGGTGAGCGCGGTCGCCGCGCTCGGACTGCTCGGCGTGCTGCGGGTCTGGCACATGGCGGTGGCGGCCGCGCTGCTCGGCATCGCCGCGGCGTTCTTCTTCCCGGCCTACAGCGCCTACCTGCCGCGGATCCTGCCGCCCGGTCAACTGCTCGCGGCCAACGGGGTCGAGGGCGTGATGCGGCCCGTGCTGCAGCGGGCGGTCGGCCCGGCGGTGGCCGGTGTCCTTGTGGGAGCGACGTTTCCGACGCTCGGCGCGGTGACGGTGGCAGTGTTGTTCGCCCTTGGACTGACGCTGCTGACCGCCACCCGCCCGGTGCGCAACAGCTTCGTCGTCGAACCGGAACGCCTGGAGCGACGGGTACTCACCGACCTGCGCGACGGGTTCGTGTTCATGGTCAGGACGCCGTGGCTGTTGTGGACGCTGCTGTTCGCCAGCCTCTTCGTGCTCGTGGTGATCGGCCCGATCGAGGTGTTGCTGCCGTTCATCGCCGCCGACCGGTTCGAGGACGGCGCGCGGATGTACGGCCTGGTGTTGGCGGCCTTCGGGATCGGCGGGGCACTCGGCGCGCTCGGGGTGTCCTCGCGGCACCTGCCGCGGCGTTACCTGACGGTGATGCTGCTGATGTGGGGAGCCGGGTCGCTGCCCCTGGTCGTCATCGGGTGGACGTACTCGTTCCCGCTGATGGCGCTCGCGGCGTTCGTGGTGGGGGTGACCGATGGTGCGGGCATGGTGATTTGGGGAACGTTGCTGCAACGACGGGTGCCGCCGGCCATGCTGGGCCGGGTCTCGAGCCTGGACTTCTTCGTGTCGCTGGCGTTCCTGCCGGTGTCGATGGCGATCGCCGGGCCACTTTCGAAGGTGGTGTCCATGCAGACCATTTTCGCGGTGGCCGGTGCGCTGCCAATCGTGTTGGCGCTCATCGCCCTCACCGCCGCGCGCATGCCGCGCGACGAGATCGCCCACCCGCTGGACGGCTAGCCGGCGAAGATCTTCGGCAGCACCAGCACCATGATCAGGCCCCACACCAGGTGGGTGAGCACCGGTGCCAATACTCCCCCGGTGGCGCGGCGCTCCAGCGCGCACACCAGTCCCAGCACCACAGCGGCGAACCCGAGCATCGGATTGCCCGAGGCCATCGTCGCGGCGATGTACAGCACGGTCGAGATCAGCACGGGCCGTGCGCCTTCCAGCGCGGTGAACAGGGCGCCGCGGAAGAACAGTTCCTCGGCCACCCCGTTGATGAGCGTGATCGCGACCACCAACGGCAGCACCCCCTGGTTGGCGAACCGCATCACCTCGCTGACGGGTTCGGCGATCACCTCGATCTGCCGCACGATCAGCGCACCGACCACAAAGGCCGCGCCGACCGCCAGGCCTACCCCGAGCCCGGTCAGCACCGGCCGTCGCGCCCGCCCGCGCCAGGCGATGCTGCCCAGGCGCAGCGGACCGGACGCCAGCGCGGCTGTCGCCCACACGGCCGCCAGCGCAGCGGTCAGCCAGTAGAAGATCGGGTCGCCCGGAGATCGATTCAGCGAAATGCCAAGCAGCACAGCGCCGAGAGCGAGTCCGAGCGCGACGACGACGCGGCGACGCCGCACCACCGCGGGCGGCTCCGGCGGGGGCGTCGCCGCGGTCCCGACCACGGCCGCCAGCCGGTCGAACGTGCCGGTCACGACGGTCCCCGCCTGGGCATCAGGTCGGTCAGGGCGTCCAGGCCGACCCGCAGCGCGCCGACGACGGGCTTGGGCACCGCGGATAACAACCCGAGTGCGGGCCGCGCGAACGGCGGTGTGACGGCGGCCGCCAGACGTCGGATCCGTAGGGCGTCACCGCCGGCCCAGCCCGCGTCGGTGTCGGCGAGGTGATGCGGGTCGGCGAGCTGGTCCACCGGCCGCGGCGCCTCCGCCGCCAACGAGCGGCGGATCGCCGCGTCGACGCCGAGCAGACCGCCCGGCGGATCCGGCACCTGAGCACTGAAGCGCTGCTCCGACGCGGTCATCGGATAGTCCAGGGAGGCAACGAGATCGGCGGCCAGTCCGCCCGGGATCGGCAGCGCCGCCGCCGTCAGCCGCGACAGGACCGCGGTGTCGAGGCCGCGCACTCGCAGCCCGGCCCGCCACGTGCCGGCCAGCCGCGCATAGGTGTGCATCAACCCGCCGTACGTCGTGGTGGTGGGTCCGCAGATGTCGTATCCGCCGGGCTCGATTCGGGGATCGGCCGCGGCCACCAGGTAATAGAGCACATCGCGAATCGAGATCGGGTCGATCTCGTGGCGCGCCCAGCGCGGCATGGGCATCAGCACGAACCGATCCGCCACGTAACGCAACATCTCGAAGGACGTCGACCCCGCGCCGATGATCATCGCCGCGCCCAGCCACACCACCTCCGGTCCGTCCGGTACCCGCAGAGCCTCGGCCACCTCGGCACGGCCCATCAGATGGTCGGACAGGTCGTCTCCCGCGGGCACGAAGCCGCCCAGATATACGAAGCGCGCAACCCCGGCGTCCCGGGCGGCCGCGCCGACGATGGCCGCGGCGCGGTTGTCGACGTCGCGGAAGTCTTGGGCACCGATGCCGTGCACGAGGTAGTAGATGACGTCCAGCGGGCCCGCGGCCGCCAGTGCCGCCGAGACCGACTCGGCGTCGCCGGCGTCGAGGGCGACGACCTCCACACGGTCGCGCCAGCCGTAGGCGTCCAGGCGAGCCGGGTTTCGACCCGCGGCGACGACCTCATGGCCCGCGTCGAGCAGCGCGGCCACCAGCCGCGAACCGATATAGCCGGACGCGCCGGTCACCAGGATTCGCATTGCATCCACGCTAGAGGACCATTGGCCCAGGCGCTTCCAGCCTGCGATAAAAGCGGTCTGACCAGTACGTTTTGGTGGTCATCCGCAACGTGCTTACGATTTCAGCTGGCTTGATGCCGCATTCAGCGTCTCGCCGACCGCACACACTCATCCACCCGAGTAACGGCCGACGACGGCCCTACGACGTAACGAAGCGACGAGAGGAGCCGAATTGACGACCCGACTGAAGACCCTTGGCGTGGCTGCAGCCGCCGCCGCGATCGCCATCTCCACCGCCATCACCGCGTACGCCGATGAGCCCACCACCGAGCCGGCCCCGGCCCCAGGCTCGGCGGCCACCCCCACCTACTCCGCCCCCGTGCCCGACGTGCACGGCTCCGGTTGCGACGCCCTGAAGGAGGAGTTGCAACCCGGCGGCCTCGACGCAATCTTCAAGCAGCCGGCCTCGGTGGCCATCGCCAGCATCCCGTCGCTGAGCACCTACAGCTCCGCGCTCGCCGGCGGCCTGAACCCGGCCGTGAACGTGGCAGCGGTGCTCGACAACGGCCCTTACAACGTGTTCGCACCGACAGATGAGGCGTTCGCCAAGCTGGAGCCTGCCGAGCTCGAGGCGCTCAAGGCCGACCCGGAACGCCTGACCGCGCTGGTGTACTACAGCATGGCGCTCGGCCTGCTGGGCCCCGATGATGTGCACGGCAAGCTGACCTCGCAGGAGGGCAAGCAGATCACCGTGACGGGCAAGGGCGGCGACATCAAGGTCGACGACACCGCCAAGGTCGTGTGCGCCGGTGTCACCGCGCAGAACGCCAAGATCTACCTGATCGACACCGTGCTGTCCCCGGACAACGCGCTGCCCGGCACCGCGACCACCACCACGTCGCCGACGGAGACCACCGAGGCCACCGAGGCCACCGAAACCACCGAGACCACGACCGAGGTTGCGGAGACCACGACTGAGTCGCCGAACGCAAGCGCCGCCGCCGAGTGATTTCGGTGCGCTGGGAGGCGCTGAGCGCCTCCCAGCGCACCGAAATCGCCTACCCTATTTGGCCTTCCAGACCGGCGCGCGCTTTTGCGCGAACGCCATCGGCCCTTCCATCGCGTCCTCGGTGCGCAGCAGCGCACCCATTTCGCGGGCATTGCGTTCCCAGTTGGGCGCATCGCCGGCCACCGCACCGTTGTCGGCGCCGTAGGCCACCCGCTTGGAGGCCTGCACCGCCAGCGGAGCGTTCCCGGTGATGCGCTCGGCCAGCGCCAACGCGGCTTCCAGCACCGTGTCGTCCGGGACCACCTGGTTGATCAGTCCCCACCGCAGCGCATCGGCGGATGTCATCGGCTCACCGGTGAACATCAACTCCAGACCGATCCGGCGCGGCAGTTGATCGACAATGCGGAACACCCCGCCGGCCGCCGCCATCAGGCCCCGCTTGACCTCGGGCAGGCCGAACTTCGCCCGCTCCTCGGCCACCACGAGATCACTCGCCAGCGCCAACTCGGTGCCGCCGCCGAGCGCGGTGCCGTTGACCGCCGCGATCGTCGGCTTGTCGATGAAATGGCTGACGTAGCCGGCGAATCCCCATTCCGGGTGCTCGGGATGGTGCAGATTCTCCCGACGCGAGATCGCCTTGAGGTCGGCGCCCGCGCAGAACGACTTGTCCCCGGCTCCGGTGAGCACCACCGCGCGCACCTCGGGATCGTTCTGCGCCTCGTGCAGCGCGTTGCCCACCGCCGTGCTCACCGCGGCGTTGACGGCGTTGCGTGCCTCCGGACGGTTGAGCGTGATGATCATGACGTTGCCCCGCCGCTCGACCAGAGCGGCGGGGACGTCCTGGGTCGAGTCGGTCACAGCAGCTCGAGGATGGTGGCGTTGGCCTGCCCGCCGCCCTCACACATGGTCTGCAAACCGTACTGAATGTTGTTGTCCCGCATGTGGTACAGCAGCGTGGTCAGGATCCGGGCGCCCGAGCCGCCGAGCGGGTGACCCAGCGCGATCGCGCCGCCGTTGGGGTTGAGACGGGACTCGTCGGCACCGATTTCCTTGAGCCAGGCCATCGGCACCGGCGCGAAGGCCTCGTTGACCTCGAATGCACCGATCTGGTCCACACTCAGGCCGGACTTCTTCAGCGCCTTCTCGGTGGCCGGGATCGGCGCGGTCAGCATGATGACCGGGTCGGCGCCGGCGAGCACCGCGGTGTGCACCTTGGCCAGCGGCTTGAGGCCGAGAGCCTGGGCCTTCTCCGCCGACATGATCAGCAGCGCGGCCGAACCGTCGGAGATCTGGCTGGAGTTGCCGGCGTGGATCACGCCGTCCTCCTTGAACGCCGGCTTGATCTTGGCCATCGACTCGACGGTGCCGCCGCGGCGGATGCCGCCGTCCTCGAGCACGACGGTGTCATTGCCGTCGGCGTCCTTGGTCTTGATGCCGACGATCTGGTCCTTGAAGGCGCCGGAATCCTGTGCGGCGGCGGCCTTCTCGTGGGACCGCAGCGAGAACTCGTCGAGCTGGGTGCGGCTGAGGCCCCACTGCTCGGCGATCATCTCGGCGCCGACACCCTGGTTCGGGGTCTGGGCGTAGCGGGCCTTGAACGACTCGCCGTACGGGTTGCCGCCGTTGGCCAGCGACGAGCCCATCGGGGTGCGCGACATCGACTCGACGCCACCGGCGACGACGACGTCGTAATGGCCGGCCACCACGCCCGCGACGGCGAAGTGCAGCGACTGCTGGCTGGAACCGCACTGGCGATCCACGGTCACGCCGGGCACGGTCTCGGGCCAGCCGGCGCTCAGCACCGCGGTACGCGCGATGTCCAGCGCCTGCTCACCGGCCTGCATGACGCAGCCCCAGATGACGTCGTCGACCAGTCCGGGATCGACGCCGGCCCGCTCCACGAGACCGTTGAGCACCTGCGCCGACAGCTCCGCCGGGTGCACCCCCGCCAACGCGCCATTTCGTTTTCCGACCGCCGACCGGACGGCCTCCACGATCACAGCTTCTGCCATGTCCCTCTCCTCTCAACTAATCAGTTGGTTGATGACTTGTTCTTAGCACCAGTGCAGCCCGCCACAAACTCCGGGTTCGGAATCCGGGGGCGCTCCGACGTTCCAACCTGCTCCGTTGGTGTGGACCGTACCCTCGGTAGCTATGTCCAATGTCATCGTCTTCGGCGGCCACGGCAAGGTTGCCCTGCACCTGTCCCGCCTCCTCAGCGAGCGCGGCGACCGCGTCACCTCGGTGTTCCGCAACCCCGACCATGCCGACGAGGTGGCCGCCACCGGTGCCGACCCCGTCGTCGGGGACATCGAGGCCCTCGGCGTGTCCGAGTTGGCCGCCCTGATCAGCGGGCACGACGCCGTGGTGTTCACCGCCGGCGCCGGCGGGGGCGACCCGGCACGCACCTATGCGGTGGACCGCGACGCCGCCATTCGGACCGTCGACGCCGCCGGCCAGGCCGGAACCCGGCGCTACGTGATGGTGTCCTATTTCGGAGCCCGGCCCGATCACGGCGTGCCGGAGGACAATTCGTTCTACCCGTACGCCGAGGCCAAGGCCGCCGCCGACGCCCACCTGCGCGCGAGCGATCTCGACTGGACCGTGCTGGGTCCGAGCGGGCTGACCCTCGATGCGCCGACCGGCCTGATCGAGGTGGGCAGCCAGGGTGCCAGCGCGGGCAAGGTGTCCCGCGCCGACGTCGCGGCCGTGATCGCGGCGACCCTGGCGGACGACGGCACCATCGGGCGCACCATCGAGTTCAACAACGGCGCCACCCCGATCGCCGAGGCGTTGCGCGCCTAACCGATTCCCGGTCGGGCATCGACGTACACCGGGACCTGGTCGTCCCAGGGCTGTCGGGTCACCGCGTCGGCGACCTTGATGTAGCCGGATTCGAACTCGCCGGTGGCCGCGTCGACCAACCGGTAGCGCTGCGCCTGGACGTGAATGGGCTGCGCGTCGATGAGGACCACCCGCACCTCGCCGGGTTCGAAGTGGCAGCGCTTCTGCATTGCCGCGATCAACTGCTCGTTGTGCATGTGCCCGTCGCCGAAGTTCCACCCGATGGCGGTCGAGCAGATCCGCTCGCCGTCGGTCATCACGTAATCGTCCTCGGAATCGGTCCCACTGGGCCCGGCCATCGCGCGGTGCGCGAGGGTGAACATCATCCGGCCGTGGGTGTTGAACGAGCGGAACGCATAGCCGAGGTACAGCGGGATCTGCGCGGCCTCGGGGCTGCCGTACACCTTCTCCAGTTGCGCCTGGGGCATGCTCGCGATCGCGACCAGGCCGGCGGCGATCTTCTCCGCCGCCGAGGGCTTGAGGCACCAGAGCGAGCTGTCCCAGTTGCCGGCGTAGTAGCGCATGCCGGGCAGGAAGGACACCTTGCGCGGGAACAGGTTTCCCACCACCACCGTGGTGGCCAGGACCGCGAACAGCAGCACCGGCAACGGCGTGGTCATGTCGGACAGGCCGATCCCGGCGTGTCCCACGAACAGCGCGATGACGCTGAAGATCATGAAGACGTTCCATTCCAGCGGCACCCCCATCGGGATCGCGCTCAGGATGCCGAGGTGGAAGCAGACCATGACGAACGCCGCGATGGCCGTCGGCCAGCCGCCGTGGGTGAACAGCAGCACCAGCGGCACCAGCATCTCGACCGCGGTGCTGAAGTGCGCGACGACGCGCGACAGCCGACCGGGCCGCAGGTCGCTCGGAAACCGTTCGAAGAACAGGCGTTTGAGCGCTCGGGGCCGGACGATCGGGCTGTTGGACATCATCGTCGAGATGACAAACGGGAAGTGCTTGTTGAGCTTGGAGGTGGCCGCGCCCACCCAGATCACCACGCACACCAGCTTCGCGGCGATGAGCATGTCGACGCCGCCGAACAGGAAGGCGACGGTGAACGACGCATAGACCTCGCCGCGGGCCGCCAGGAAGATCACCTTGTCACGCAGACCCGCGACGGCCAACAGGCCGAGGATCGCCCAGATCTGCCACAGCGGCAGCACGCCGACCTCGGTGCCGAGCGCGGGGATCGGCCCGGTCCCGTCGGAGAACAGTGCCACCACCAGGACGATCAGCAGCGCGGCGTAGAGCGCGACATCGACCGGCGCGCGGTTGTCACCCTTGGTGAACGGGATCCGGTCGGGCCAGGGTGGCAGCCGGATGGTGTTGGGCCGCAACCAATACAGGATGGACCCCAGCGGCGGCAGGAATCGGTTGTTCAGCGGACCGAAGCCGCATCCGAGCCCCACCACCTCGAACAGCATGGTGTAGAGCACGACCTTCTGGAAGACGATCGGCTCGGTCCACCACTGCCCCACCGCCGTGAAGCCGTCGATACCGGCGGTGGTCAGCACCACCAGCCAGGCGCCGAGGACGTACAGCAGGATCTTGACGACGTAGAACAGGTGCAGCACCACCGGGGTACCGAAGCCCACCTCGGCCCAGTGCCGCGCCATCGGCCGGATCTTGTCGGCCCAGGTGCCCTTGCTCCACTCGTCGAACTCCACCACCGGCAGTTCGGGCTTGAGAAATCCCATGCCCGACAGACTAGAACGTGTTCTAGCCGACCGGTGGTGGTTCCGCCGGGTGTCCCAGGGTGCGGTTACGTGGTCTTGGCCGGTGGGCGGTAGAAGACCGCGAGCTGGCCGATGCCGCCGGCCAGACCCAGCCCGAGCGCGATCGCCAAACCGCACCAGCCGTACAGCCAGTTGTGGAAGCCGGTGTCGGAGAACAGCAGGTGGTCCAGGCTGTACTTGCCGGGTCCGGTCGCCGCGACGGCCACCGCCGCGCCGGCGAGCACCAGGTTGTACTCCCAGCCCTCCTTGACGATGAAGAAGCCGTTGTCGCGGTGCACGGTCCACGCCGCGACCAACATCAGGGCCACGAACCCGGCCGCCGGGATGGGGGTGAGCAGCCCCAGCGCCAAGCCGAGGCCGGCCGCGATCTCGGTGGTGGCGGCGATGCGCGCGTGGAACATGCCGGGCTTCATGCCGATGCTGTCGAACCAGCCGGCGGTGCCTGGGATACGTCCCCCACCGAAGAACTTGTTGTAGCCGTGCGCCGCCATCGTCAGGCCGAGCACGACACGCAGGAGCAGCAGTCCGACGTCCAGGGCTGAGTCGTAGATCATGTGACGAACTTAAGTCATCTGCTATGCGGTTGCCCAGCAGGGGTGACGATTGCGTGCCGGGTCAGGGCGGCGCGCCCAGCGCGTGCCGCAGCCGCGCGACGTAGTCATCGAGTTCGGAAGCCGCCAGCACCGAATCCGCGGCGTGCACGCTCAGTGCCACCGTGTCGCCGAGGCCGTGCACGCCGTGGGTGAGGCCCATCATCGGCGACAACGCCGGATAGCTCGCGGTCAAGAGCACCCCCGCCGCGCCGAGTCGCAGGTCGGCGGGGCCGCGATCGACACTCGACACCACGGTGTTCCCGGTGACCAGCGCCGAGCGCACCCGCGGATCGAACTTGCCCACCCCCCAGCGCAGCAGCCCCGCCGGCACCGCCGCCAGGGCGTCGTCGGCCGCGAGGGCCGCCGGGTGTTGGGCGCGCTGCGGTCCGCCGCGCAGGTCGGCGGCGATGCGCGCGGCGCGCACGGCCTCGGGCTCACCGGGGTACAGCCCGACGCCGATGTTGCGAAAGTGGTTGTGCGACAGCCGTAGCCCCGGCTTGGCCATCGGCACCTCGGCGCCGAGCGCAGCGGTGTCCTCGCCGCGGGCGCGCAGGTGTCCGGCCAGCGCGGTACCGATCGCGAGCAGCGCGGCGACCGTAACCGTCGAACGACGGCGCAGCACCGCCCGGTCCACGACGAGGGTTCTGATCCGCCGCGGACCGTCGGGGCGGGCGTTGGTCAGCAGCGCCGGGCGCGACGGCGGCGGCGCCGGGACGAGGCCTGCCTCGATGTCGCGCGTCAGCCGGCTCTCCGCGCGGGCCGCGGCCACACCGGCCGCCAGCACGCGGCGCCGGCGCCGGCTCGGCACCGGCGGCACCGGTTCCGGGCGGCCGAACAACCAGCCGGCCAGCTGCGCGGTGCGCACTCCGTCGGCCAACGCGTGCGCCAGTTGCAGCACCGCCACCGTCACCGCGGGCCCACCCGCCGGGGCACCCAGCACCGGCGTGAACAGGTGCAGCCGCCACGCGGCCGCCCGCGGATCCAATTGGGTCTCGGCCAGCCGCGCCACCGCGGCCAGGCAGGCATCCCAGTGCGCGCCGGCGTCGTCGCGGTGGACCACGAACTGCGACGGCTCCACCGGGCCGGTCACCCAGCTCGGATAGCGCCAGGGCTGATCGTCGATGATGCGCAGGCACAGGTCGGGGCACGCGGCGGCCCGCACGCGCAGGTCTTCGACCAGAGCGTTGTCGACACGCACCACACCGTCGAATACGAACAGCACGAACTGGTCGTTGGGAATCTTGGCCGACATCCAGTACGTCTGGGCGTCCACGGCGGCCAGCCGCCGGGCATCTGTGTTCATCCTGCGCTTACCGCGGCAAAGTGCGAGTACGGGCCGCGCTCAGCGCAGCCTGGACGGGATCATGCCGGACCGACGTAGTCGAGGATCAGGTCGCCGACCCGCCGCGGCTGTTCGAGCTGCAGGAAGTGCCCGGCCTGCTCGACCACCACGGTGCGGCTGCCGGCGGGTACCACCTTCTCCACCCAGCGCGTGAAATCGGCTGTCATGCAACCATCGTCGGCACCGTGTAGATACAGCACGGGCCCGGCGGGCGGGGCCGCGGACGTCCAGGCCTCGTGCAGCCGCGCATATCTGGCGGGCGGCTTGGTGTAGCGCAGGTTCGCTCGGTAGACGGTCAGCGCGGCCGCCCAGCGTTGCGGGGCCCCGATCGCGGCATCGACGTGCCGCACATCCTCGGCGGCCGGGTAGCCGGGTGACCAGCGCCGCCACAGCAGCGGGACGATCCAGCGGGCCGACCGTTCGGGCAGCCCCGGCAGCTGGAAGTACAGCATGTACCAACTGCGCACCACCTGCGCGGGCAACTTCGCGAGCAGCCGGGCCCGCTCGCCGCGGACCCGGAAGGCCGCGATCGGCGGAACCGACATCACCACCGTTTTGCGGAACGGGTTGTCGGGCATCGCCGCCAGCGAACTCGCGGTGATCGCACCCCAGTCGTGGCCGATCATGATGTCGCGGTCGGTGGGCCCGGCCGCCTCGCGGATCCGCAGGGCGTCGTCCATCAATGCGCCGATGTGATAGCTGCCATCCGAGGGCAGCGACGACGGCACGTACCCGCGCAGGAACGGGGCCACCACGCGATAGCCGGCGTCGACGAGCTGCGGGGCCATTTTCCGCCAACCGTAAGCGGTGTCAGGAAAGCCGTGCAGGCACAACGCGATTGGTGCATCCTCGGGACCCCAGCTCAGGGCCCGCAGCTGCCCCGCGGGTACCTCGACATCCATCCAGCGCGGTTCGCTGTCCATGCCGGCGCAGACTACACCGGGTCGAAGCCGGAGATCCGCCAGTCGCCGTCGACCTTCTCCAGCGTCACCTTGACGCTCGAGGCGGTGGCGGTCGGCGCGCCGTCGCCGACGATCACCGTCTGGTTGACGAAGACCAGCACCTCGGCGCGGTCGGACTCCGCCGACATCGACGCGGCGGCCGGCACGTTGGCCACCGCCGAGATGCTCTGCTCCTTGGCGCCGGGGATCACCACGTCGTTGGTCAGCTCGGTGTACGAATCGCGGAAGCCCCCGGACAACAGGTCCGCGGCGGCGGTCAGCTCTTCCTCGACCGTCTCGGGCTTGTAGGACAACAGCTTCACGGTGGCGTCCTTGGCGACCTGCACGGTTTCGATGCGCGCGGTCTCGGCGGTCTGCCCCGAGTAGTACTTCCAGCCCAGGAAGCCGGCGCCCACCAGCACGGCGGCCAGCAACACGCACAGCACCACCGTCAGCGCGACGGCGCGCTTGACCTTGCCCGCACCGGCCGCGTCGGCCTTGGTGGTTTCGGCGGCCTCAGCCGCCTCGATGTCCGCCGCGGTTTCGGCGGCGTCGCTGTCCTCGGCGGTCTCCGCACTGTCAGCGGCCACCGTGGTCTCGGTGGCATCCGTGGCCGCAGCGGCCTCGGTGGTCTCGGCAGCCGCGGCGGACTCCGTCGGGGTCAGGTCGTCGTTCTCGGCGGACACGGCGGGGGCTTCCTTCTCTGGCACGGTGTTCGGGTCCTCGGGGTTCGTCACGGCACAAACTCCACGTTCGAGACCTTGACCTGGCCGTCGTCAGTGTTCTCCACCGAGATCCGCATCCGCCACATGCGCGGGGCCTGCTCGGGAGCACCGGCGTTGGAGGTCTGAACAGTGACCGCCACCAGCACCTGCGCGCGGTCGGCCTCCTCGGATTCCAGGCCCGCGGCGGTCACCTCGCCGGAGGACTTGGACTGGGCCTGCTTGACCACTTCGGTGAACGGTCCGGACCGCTGCGAGAAGTCGTCGTAGAAGGTGCCAGTGGCCGAATCCAGGATGCGCTGCACCCCGCCCTCGGCGTCTTCGAAGTCGATGGTCGTCAGGTTGATCGCGGCCTGCCGCCCCACCTGGACGAAGAGGTCGCGCTGCTGCTCGGCCTGCTGCTGCTGGTACACCGACCAGCCCAGCCAGCCGAGCCCGCCGACCAACCCGAGCGCCAGCAGCACCGCCACACCGGCGGCGGCAAAGCGCCGCGCCCGTCCCGGCTTCGGCTCGCTTTCCGCGGAGCCGGACTCGGCGACGTCGCCGGTGTCGTCCGCCGCATCGCTCCCGGCGATCGCGGCGTCGTCGGTACTGGCTTCCTGAGTGGCGTCCTGCGGCGATTCCGTTGTCTCCTCGGGGGTTCCGGTCGACTCCGTTCCGGTCGACTCGGTCAGTTCCCCTTCGGGGGCAGCAGCATCGTCTGCCATGTTTGCTCCTCTGCGGCATTTTGGGCCAGATTGGCTTGAGTGTAGATCTGCCCGTCCGGTCCAACGTACGTGCCGCTGCTCGGCTCGTATTCAGCGGCTGCGATCGGCGGCGCCGGTGGTGCCGCAGCAGGCTGTGCTTCCGCAGGTGAGACGCCCGGCGGCAACTGCGGGACAGCCTGTCCCGAGTTCGTCGCGTTAGGGTCGCCCTTCCAGTTGAATCCGTCGTTGAGCGGCTGGTAAACCTCGTCGCTTTCGCACATCCGCACGGTCGGGGCACGTTTACCAGGCACCGTCGTGCAGGGGATGTTGCGGGCACCGCGGACGTTGAACGCCGAGTCCTGCGGAACGCGGCAGTACACATCGCCGGCGGGACGGTCGGGGTGGTCGACGGCGGCGGGCACCCGCTTCTGAGAAGCCGGAATGTAGCCGGTGACGCACGGCGGCGGCAGGTTGAGGTTCAGGTTGAAGCTCAGGTACGCGCCGCGGTAGTCCTGTCGGGTGTGCCGGTTGGCGACACCGATCGCCGACGTCACTGCCGCGCCCTGCGGCAGCAACACCAGCAGCTGCTCGAGGCCGGGCTGGTAGGTGACCGCCACTTCGCCCACACTGACCAGGTTCGCCAACAGGATCGGCAGGCTGGGCTGCAGCTCGTCGAACAGCGCACGCACCTCGTCGGCCGCGCCGGGGCCCTGCTGGAGCACACCGGCAACCGCCGGGTCCTCCTGCTTCAACTGCCCGGTGATGCTCGCCAGGTTCGCGGCCCAGCGCTGGACGGCGCCGGAGGTGTCGGTCTGGGAGTCCAGCACCGGGCCGGACTGATCGATCAGCGTCGTCAGCTCGCCGAGGTTGGCCCGTGCGTCGATGGCCAGCTGGGTCGAGCCCTTCACCAGGCGCGACAACTCCGGGCCCAGTCCGCCGACGGCGGTGTAGGCCTCGTCGACCACCGTGGAGAGGTTCTCCTGCGGAATCGCCTGCAGGCCACGGTTGGTGGAGTCCAACACGGCGTTGACGTCGATCGGGACGAAGGTGCGATCCAGCGGAATCACGTCGCCGTCCTGCAGATACGGCGGATTACCGCTGCGCGGGACCAGGTCGACGTACTGCTCGCCGACCGCGGACACGCTGCCCACGGAGGCGTCCAGGTCGGCGGGGATCTCGATCTTCGACTCCAAGGTGAGGTCGGCGACCACGCCCTGATCGGTGAGTCGGACCTCCTTGACCCGTCCGACCTCGGTGCCGCGGTAGGTGACGTTGGCCCGCTCGTACAGGCCACCGCCGTCGCGCAGTTGGACCGAGACGTTGTACTGGCCGATGCCGAACAGCATGCCGGGCAGTCCGATGAAGTTGAAGACCATGACGGAGCCGGCCACCAGCGCGATGAGGATCAGGATCGACATCTGCGTGAGGGTCTTGCGTGTCAAATGCATTAGCGCCCCTGATCCCAGCGGTACGGCATGATCAGCGGGTTGCCGGCCGTGTACGGGCTCGGCAGCTGACCGATGGTCCGGCCCCACTGCAATTCCAGCTCGGTCAGATCACCTTCCCACCGGGTTCCGGTGAAGAAACCGGTGTCGATGCGGCTCAGCGTGAGGTCGAAGACCAGGCTGAGGTTGCCGTAGTCGCCGCGCATCCAGTTGTCCAGCGTTTCCTTGGGCCACGGGAAGGTCGGGTAGAAACTGAGCGCCCGCGTCATCGACGGTCCCGCATCGGCCAGCGACTTCAACACCGGACCGAGATCGCGCAGTTCCTGGACCAGGGACTCCTTGGTCTGGTTGACGGTATCGGCGGTCAGCGCGCTGAACTGGCCGAATTTCGTCAACGCATCAGCCAGGGCCGTGCGCTGCTCCTTGAGGACGTCGAGCGCATCCGGAACGGTCTCGAGCGCCTTGTCCACCACCGGCTTCTGGTCGGCGAACTGGCCCACCAAGCTGTTCAAGCTCTCGGTGGCCGCGATGATGTCTTCTTTTTGATCGTTGTTGTAGGCGATGAACAGGTCGAGCTGTTCGATCAGGCTGCGCAGGTCGGCTTCCCGGCCGTCGAACGCCGTCGCGAAGGCCGTGGTGATGTCCTGGATCCGGCCCACGCCACCGCCATTGAGCAACAGCGACACCGCCGCCAACGTCTGCTCGGTGGTGGGATAGGCGCCGGACGAGGACAGCGGGATCAGCGAACCCTGCTGCAGCCGGCCTTCGGGCTCGACGTCGACGGGCGGGGCCAACTCGATGTGCAGCGACCCCAACAGGCTGGTCTGACCGATGGTGGCCCGCGCGTTGGCCGGCAGGTCGACATTGCCGTTGAGGTTCATGGTGACCAACGCATGCCAGTCCTGGCGCTCGATCTTGGTCACGTTGCCGACGGTGACGTCGCCGACCCGCACCCGCGAGTTCTGCTCGATGTTGTCCACGTCGGGCATCTGGACCTGAATCGTGAACGCGTCCGGACCGTGCCCCTCGGTGCCCGGCAGCGGCAGCGAGTTCAGCCCGGTCCAACCGCTGCACGCGGTCAGCGCGGTCGCCAGCGCGCCCAGCATCGCGGCCCCGGCGGCCCGCTTGATCTGCGCTACTCGCGTCATTGCCCACCTCCGGAGTGGACCATCATGCCGGGCAAGCCGTCGGCGGGGTTGGTCGCGACCATCTGCTCGGCCGCCAACGGCGGGCCCGCGGCCGGCGGTGCGGCCGGATCGGCGGGAGCCGGCGGCGGGACGGACCCTGGCGGCGGGATGTAATCCGGCCGCAGCCACTCCTCGCTGAAGGTCACCTCGTTCGGGCGGGCCTGCGTGCCGACGAACAAGTTCTGCCCGATGGGCAGGAAGTTGTACTGCCGGTTCTTGACGATCGGCGCCAGATACTGCGTGCACAGCTTCGCCGACTGCTCGGCGCCCAGGCGGGAGGCCGCCTGAATTGCGCCGCACAGGAACGAGACCGGGTTCTGGAAGTTCGAGATCGCCAACGCGCTGGTCGCCGCGCCCTGGGCCGGCTGATAGATGTTCACGTAGTTCTGCAGCGTGTTCGGCGCGACGTGGAGCAACTGCTTGATGTCGTCGAGGCTGTCGTGCAGCGTCTGGGTGACCGCACCGAGTTTCTCCGACGTGGTGCCCAACGTCTCCCGGTTGTCGGCGACGAAGGACTGGACATCGCCCAGCGCGGCGTTGAGATCGCTGATGGCCGCGGCGACTTCGCCGGGATCATCGGCGAGCAGGCCGGTGACGTTCGCCAGGTTCTGGTTGAGCTGACGCATCACGTCGGTGCTGTCCTGGAGCGCCGACACCAGGATCGACAGATTCTTGACGGTGCTGAAAATGTCGGTGCTGTGGTCGCCGAGCGCCGAAAACGCCTGCGACAGCTTGACCACCGTGTCGCGGATGCTCGCACCCTGACCGCGCAGGTTGTCCGCGGTCGTGTTCACCAGCGCGCCCAGCGTGCTGACGCCGCCGGGTTCGGTGGGCTCGAGGTTCTCGGCCAGCCGGTTGAGTTGCTCCCGGAAGTCGGCCCACTCCACCGGAACTGCGGTGCGGTCCTGCCCGATCACAGCGTTGTTGGGCAGCACCGGTCCGCCGGAGTACGACGGGGTGAGCTGGATGGCGCGTCCGGTCACCAGCGCCGGCGACAGGATGGCCGCCATGGCGTCTTCGGGGACCTTGTGCGCGCTGTCGTACCAGAACGAGATCTTGACCCGGTTGTACTCGGGTTCGATCTTGTCGATCCGGCCGACGTTCACACCAAGGATGCGCACGTCGTCGCCGACGAAGATGCCGTTGCTGTTGTCGAAATAGGCCACGACGTTGGTGCGGTGCAGCGGACCGCCGGAGCGCAGCAGCAGCGCTGCGCCGCCGATCAGCGTCAACACCAGCACCACGGCCACACCGATTGTCGCGTTACGGGTCAGCTTCACTGGCCGGCCTCCCCTTCAGCGGCGGGGCCCGGTCGGGGGCCCTGCGGTTCCGGAGCGGGTGCCGGCACGACGGCCTGGGTCACCGGCGGCGTCTGACCCGGTCCCGGCTGCAGGAACGGCGACGGCACCGGCTGCGGCGTCGAGGCAACCCCTGCCGGGGCCTCCGCGGGCGGTCCCGGCGGCGGTCCGCCCGGCGCCGGCGCGGGTCCGGGATCCCGGTACGGGTAGCAGTTGGTGCCGGACAGCGGGATGCCGGGCGGCCCACAAGCCTGATTGCCCGGGTTGCCGGTGATCGCGTCCGGCAGGTTCAGGCGCGGGTCGCCGCCCTGACCGGTGCGCGGGTACGGCATCGGCAGCGCCGGGGTTCCCGGCTGGCCGACCTGCGGATCCGTGAGCTCCGACGGCAGCATCACGTTCGGATCGAGACCCAGATCGGAGAACGCAGCGTCGATGAACGGCTGCACGAACTGACCCGGCAGCAGGTTGGCGATGTAGGACTTGAAGAACGGTCCCGAGGCCACGGTCTCACCGAGGGACATCGCGTAGGTCGACAACATGTTGATGGACTTCTTGACCCGGTCCTTGCGGTTGTCGATCGTGGCGAGCACACCGTTGAGCTTCTCCAGGGCCGGCTGCATGGTCTCGCGGTTCTCGGCGATGAAGCCGCGCAGTTGGCGGCTCAGGGTGGAGATGTTGCCGGAGATCTGGTCCAGCGCCGCGCTCTGGCTCTGCAATTCGGCCATCAGGGCGTTGGTGTCGTTGACCAGGCTGACAACCTGGTCACTGCGCTCGGCCAGTATCCCGGTGGACTTGTTCGCGTTGGCCAACAGCTCACGCAGCTGCGCGTCCTTCTCGTTGAGGACGTCGGAGAACCGCGCCACGCCCTCGACGGCGATCTTCAGGTCCGGCGGCGTCTCGGAGAACGTGTCGGACAGCACCCGCAGCGAATCGGAGAGCTGATCGGTGTTCAGGCCGCTGATGGTCATCGTCAGATCACCCAGCGCATCCGGCAGCTGATACGGCGAGGTGGTGCGATCCAGCGGGATGGTGTCGCCCAACTGGCCCTCGCCGCGCGGGGTGACCTCGAGGTACTTGGTGCCCAGCACGGTCTTGGTCTTGATGGCCGCCTCGGCACGGTCGCCGAGACGAATGCCCTTGTTCACCTTGAACTTGACGAGCACCCGCTGGTCGTCGAGCGAGATGCCGGTCACTCGACCGGACTCGAAGCCCGAAACCTGGACGGCGGCACCGTCATACAGCCCACCGGCGTCTTCGAAGAAGGCGCTGTAACTCTTGCCCTGGCTGAACCCCGGCAGGTTCTGATAGTTCAGCGCCGCCAGCATCAGCGCCACCGTTCCGAGGATGCCGACCAGACCGATGATGTAGGGATTGCGCTCTGCGAAAGACTTCATCGGGGCGCACACCTCCCACTGTCCTGGCCCGCCACCTTCACATACACCGGCTGACCGCCCTTGCCGTTGAGCTTCAACGAGATATCACAGAGGTAAAAGCTGAAGAAGTCGCCATAGATGCCTTGTCGGTTGAGCACCTGATACGAGTCCGGCAGCGTATTGAGCAGGTTGTCGAAGTAGTCGTGGTCGGCCAGCACCAATCCCGCCGCCCGGTCGGTCTCGGTGATCACTTGTTGCAGGGGCGGACGGGCCGCCGACAACAGGTCCGCAACCGTGCCGGCCGCCTCGCTGGTGTAGGCCACGCCGTTGGCGATCTCCTGCTTGCGTTCCCCGAGGGTCTCGACCAGGTCCGAGATGGCCTCGACACCCTTGGCGAACTGATCGCTTTGTCCCGCCAGAGATCCCAGGACCGTGTTGAGGTTGACGATCACCTCGCCGATGAGCTCATCGCGGTCGGCCAACGTATTGGTCAGGGCCGCGGTCTGCGACAGGAACGAGCCGATGGTCGCACCCTGTCCCTGCAGCGCGCTGATCAGCTGCCCCGACAACGCATTGATCTGTTCGGGCTCCAACGCCCGGAACAGCGGCCGGAAGCCACCGATCAGCGCATCGAGGTCCAGCGCCGGTTCGGTCTGGGCCAACGGGATGGTCTCGCCCGGGTTGATCCGTTTGGTACCGCCGACACCCTCCACCAGGGACAGGTACCGGCCGCCGATGAGGTCGTCGTACCGGATCACCGCGCGGCTGCCCTCGGTCAGCACCACCGACTCGTCGGCCGTGAAATCGACTGTCACAGTGCCGTCGTCGTTGACGTTGATGCCCTTGACCTTGCCGACCTCCACGCCCGCGATGCGGACGAAGTCGTCGTTCTCCAGACCGGTGACATTGGTGAAATGCGCCCGATAGTCGCTGGCCTTCTCGAACCGCAGTTCGGCGAACACCGCGAACAGCGTAAACATCCCCAACAGGCAGACCGCGATGAACACGGCCAGACGCCAGGCGGCGGCGCCCAGGTTGCCTCGCATTGCGGTTACCTCTCGATACGGGTTGTCAGGTCAGGATTTTCGTCGGTGGGTCTACGGCGATGGGGCCGCCGGGACCGGTGGTGGCGGGTTCGGGAAGGGCACCTGGCCGGGGAACGGCACCACGAACGGCTCCGTTCCCGGAGTGGGACCCGGGTCCCGGGGTGCGCCCGGCGGCGGCGCCGGGGGCAGATTGTTCCACAGCGGAGTGCCGTCGGGTGCGTACATCTGAGCGCCATAGGGATAGTCGCCCGGTTCGGGGATGACCTTCGGCGGGTTGCCCACGTTCGGCCCCGGTGCGGGCCCACCGAACAGGTTGCGCACACTCGGCGGCTGCGGAATACCGCGCGTGACCGGGAAGTAGTTGGCCCAGGCCGGGAACCCGATGCCCGGGTTGGGCCGGATGTCGACTCCGGTGCCCCAACCGGTGTTGGTCACCAGGGCGCGAACCGGCCAGTTCTCGTCGACGACCGGCAGTGAACCACAGCCGGGCTTTCCGCCCGGGCCGCCCTTGGCGCCGATGATCGGCAGGTGGTCGGGGTAGCGGTAGATGTCGTCGCCGGCCAGCGCGCCGCCGTCGACGACGAACGACTTGCCGTTGCCGCCGGTCGCGTCGTACCCGCCGTTGTCCAGCAGCCAGTGCGCGCCGACCAGCATGCAGGTGTACTGGGGGTTGTACTTGTGCAGCAGGTTGGTGGTGGGTTCGAGCACGTTGATCGCGTTGATCAGGTTCGCCTGATTCGGCGCCAGCAACTGGATACCGCTGTTGGAGAGGCCAATGACGTTGAGCAACAACGCGTCCAACTGCTTGGCGTTGTTGGTGACGGTGACGCTGGTGGTGCTGGCCGCGTCGAGGACGGTGACGATGTTGTTCGCTGCGGCGCTGTAGGTGTCGCTGAAGCCCTGGAGCGACTGCCAGTCGGCGCGGATGGTGTCGGCGCGCGGATTCAGCGCCAGCAGAACCTGATTGGCGTCGGTGGTGGCCTGCCCGATCCGTTCACCCTGGCCGCGGACACCGTCGGCCAACGCCGACAGGGTGGCGTTGAGCTTGGAGGTGTCGACCTGATCGAGGACCCCGACGAGGTTCTCGAACACCGTGTTGACCTCGGTGCTGACGTTCTGCGACCGCAGGACCTGCCCGTCGGCGAGGCGCTGCTCGCTGGGGTTCTCCGGGTACAGCAGATCGAC
This sequence comes from Mycolicibacterium sp. MU0053, assembly GCF_963378095.1. Lineage (NCBI taxonomy): Bacteria > Bacillati > Actinomycetota > Actinomycetes > Mycobacteriales > Mycobacteriaceae > Mycobacterium > Mycobacterium burgundiense. The sequence goes on along the minus strand of NZ_OY726397.1, from coordinate 1,110,682 downwards.
GAACTTGGCGCCGAAGACAGTGGTGGCGCGGATCTGCGCGCCCACGTTGGCCGGGATGTGCTGGACCTGATCGGGATTGATCTCCAGCCGCAGGGACACCGCGTCCGGTCCGGTGGTGCCGCCGTGGATGGTGCTGACCCGGCCCACCTGAACGCCGCGCAGCTTGACCTTGGCGCCGGACTCCATCACCAACCCGGACCGGTCCGAGGTCAGCGTGACATCGACGTACTTCTTCAACGAACCGGTGAACAGCGCCGCGGTGATCCACACCAGCGCCGCCAGGAAGATGATGAGGATCAGCGTCCACCATGCGGGGCGGAGGCCAGTGTGGTCGTCGTGTTCCATATTTCCGCGCCCGCTTACCCGGAGAGGTTGAAGTTGCCGGACTGACCGTAAACGGCCAGTGAGATCATCACGGTCACCAACGCTGCGACGATCAGCGAGGTGCGCACCGCGCGGCCCACCGCCTCCCCGACGCCCGCGGGGCCGCCGGAAGCGGTGAAGCCGTAGTAGGTGTGCACCAGCATGATCACCAGCGCCATCGCCACAGCCTGCAGGAACGACCAGATCAGGTCGACCGGGTTGAGGAAGGTCCGGAAGTAGTGGTCGTACACGCCCGTGGCCTGCCCGTAGAACATGGTGGTGCCGACCCGGGCCGCGAAGAACGACATCAACACCGCGACGCAGTACAGCGGGATCACCACGATCACGCCGGCGATCACCCGCGAGGACGCCAGGTAGGCGATGGTGCGGATGCCCATCACCTCCAGGGCGTCGATCTCCTCGTTGATGCGCATCGCGCCGAGTTGCGCGGTGGCCCCGGCGCCGATGGTCGCGGCCATGCCGACCCCGGCCGTCAGCGGCGCGATCAACCGGACGTTGAAGAACGCGGAGGCGAAACCGGTGAGGGCCTCGACGCCGATGGACGCGAACTGGCTGTAGCCCTGGACGGCGACCAGCGCGCCGGTGGTCAGCGTCAGGAACCCGACGATCGCGATGGTGCCGCCGATGACCGCCAGCGCCCCCGCGCCGAGCCCCATCGCGGCGATGAGCCGGAACACCTCGCCCTTGTAGTAGACGACGGCATCCCAGACGCCCTTGAGCGTGTAGCCGTAGAACTTGGTCTGCCGGCCGATGCGGTTCCAGCCCTGGGACCACTCGCCCAGGGTGCGGCGCAGCCGGACGGCGGTATTCGGTGCGGCGGTCATGTCGTCACCTGCACACCGACCGCGGTCACCAGCAGGTTGATCACGTTCAGCGCGATGAACGTGAAGACCACGGTCTCGTTGACGGCGTTGCCGACGCCGGCCGGGCCGCCACCGACCGAAATGCCCTTGTAGCAAGCGATCAGACCGGCCGACAGGCCGAACAGGGTCGCCTTGACGAGGCAGATCACCACGTCGGTGGGTCCGGTGATCAGCGTGAGGCCGGCGACGAAGGCGCCGGGTGTGACGTGCTGGAGGAAGACCGAGAACAGGAAGCCGCCGGCGATGCCGACCACGACCACCGACGCCGCCAGCATCAGGGCGACCAGGGTGGCGGCCAGTACCCGCGGTACGACGAGGGCCTGGATCGGGTTGATGCCCATCACGCGCAGCGCGTCGAGTTCCTCGCGGATGGTGCGCGCGCCGAGATCGGCGCACATTGCGGTGGCGCCGGCCCCGGCCACGACGAGCACGGTGACAATCGGGCCGATCTGGGTGACAGTTCCGATGGCGGCGCCGGTTCCGGAGAAGTCGGCCGCGCCGAACTCCACCAACAGGATGTTGAAGGTGAAGACCAACAGCACCGTGAAGGGGATCGCGAGCATCAGCGTCGGAACAATCGAGACCCGCGCCACGAACCACGCCTGCAGCACGAACTCGCGCCACGCGAACGGCGGCCTGAACATCGCGACGAAGGTATCGAGGGTCATCGCGAAGAAGCCGCCGATCGACCGAACGGGCTTCGCGAACGCTGCGGTGGCGGTGGCCATTACAGGTCCTCCCCCGGGATAGGCGCTGGTCCGTGGGGATCCAAGCTGGGCGGGATCATTTGCTGCATAAGCGGCAGATCACCTCCCGACATGCGACACCTGCTTCCTGCGTGACCACTGTGACTGAAGACACAGGACTGCCGAAAAGGTACACCACCGCCTCGCGGTGGATGGCCGCTTTCAACAGACCTCCCGGACCCTACCCACCGGTAGGTAGCTGAATCCTTGCATATCCCGATCCGGGTTGTGTGACATAGGTCTAGTCGCCCCGTCCACACGTCCGTGACCAGCTCAAATACCCCGTCTCGGAGCGTCGCGGGACCGTCTCTGACCACGCGACGCACGCCGCCGGGGGCCGCCGCGACGCGCCTGGGTAACGTCAGCCCGGTGAGCACAGCGCAGACCGTCGAGTTCAAGGGTGCCGGTGGCATCACTCTGGTCGGCGACGAATGGAGCCAACCGGACGGCGAAACCGCCCCGGACCGACCCAGCATCCTGCTGCTGCACGGCGGCGGCCAAAATCGGTTCTCCTGGAAGAACACTGGCCAGGTCCTGGCCGATCAGGGATTCCACGTCGTCGCGATCGACAGCCGCGGCCACGGCGACAGCGACCGGGCACCGAATGCGGACTATGCGCTGGAAACCATGGCCGAGGACGTGCTGCGGATCCTCGACACCATCGGGCGGCCGGTGGCGCTGATCGGTGCCAGCATGGGCGGGTTGACCGGAATGCTGGTCGCCAGCCTCGCCGGCAGCGCCAAGGTCACCAAGCTGGTCCTCGTCGACGTGGTCCCGAAGTTCGAAAAGTCGGGCAGTGCGCGGATTCGCGATTTCATGTTCGGCAACGTCGACGGCTTCGACTCGCTCGAGGATGCGGCCGACGCGGTCGCCGCCTACCTGCCCCACCGCGCCAAGCCACGCAGCACCGACGGCTTGAAGAGAAATCTCCGCGAGCGTGACGGCCGCTGGTACTGGCATTGGGATCCCGCGTTCTTGACCGCGCCCGGCGATGACCCGTTCGCCCGCACCGACAAGCTGGAGACGGCCGTGAGCGGGCTTCAGATTCCCATCCTGCTGATCCGCGGCAAACTCTCGGATGTGGTCTCCCCGGAGGGCGTCAACGACTTTCTGGCCAAGGTTCCGCAAGCCGAGTTCGTCGAACTCGGCGAGGCCGGGCACACCGCCGCAGGCGACGACAACGACGCCTTCAGCGAAGTCGTCGTTGAGTTCGTCACCCGCTGATTCCGCGACGACTCAGCCGCCGGGCCGCAGCACGGGCGTCACCAACGCTGCGCTGGTCAGGTAACTTTCGAGGTTGCGCAACGCCAATTCGGCCATCGCGCGCCGGGTTCGGGCCGTGGCGCTGCCGATGTGCGGGAACAGCACCACGTTGTCGAGGGCGCGCAGCGCGGCGGGCACCTGGGGTTCGTCGGCGAACACATCCAGTCCCGCGCCCGCGAGGCGGCCCGCGGCCAGCACATCGACGAGTGCCAATTCGTCGACGACGCTGCCGCGGGCGATGTTGATCAGGTAGCCGTCGGAGCCGAGGGCTTCCAGAACGGCGCGCCCGACCAGTTTTTCGGTGCCTGCGCCACCCGCGGTGGCGACCACCAGGATGTCCACGGATTCGGCCAGCTCCTGCGGCGAGGCCGCGTACCGGTACGGGCAGTCCTCGAGCCGGCGTCGGTTGTGATAAGCCAACACACAACCGAAGGCCAGCAGCCGGTCGGCAATCGCAGTGCCGATTCGGCCCAGGCCGAGAATGCCGACCCGCAGTCCGTTGACGTCCCGGGCGTATGGAAACGGGCCTTCGGTTTCCCAACGGCCTTCCCGCACATAGCGATCCGCGGCGCCGAACCGGCGCAACGTCATCAGAATCAGACCGATCGCGGTGTCGGCGACCGTGTCCGTCAGCACGTCGGGGGTGTTGCTGACACCGATGTGTCTGCGTCGGGCCGCCTCGAGGTCGATATTGTCCACGCCCGCGCCGCTATTGACGATCGCCCCGAGCCGCGGCAGCGCCGCGATCAGCTCGGCGTCCACCGGGCCGCCCGAGGTCAGCACCACTGTGACCGAATCCCGGTGTTCGGCAAGGAATTGGGCGCGCCGGCCGCCCTCCGGAAGACGCCGCGGGCTGTGACGTTGTTGCACGAGTTCGGCCAACTGTGGTTCGAGGCGACCCACCTGCAGGATGTTCATGCTTCTACAGTGACCTATCGCGGCGCCGTGCGTCGGTCGGAACGCACCCGTGGCGATTTCCGGTGTGCGAGACCGAGCCGAGCGCTAAGGTCATCGCATCAGCTTCAGCGTCGAACCTTGGTGGACCCCGGATGGCCAAACCCCGCGTCGAGCCACGTCAGCAGCGATCTCGGGACACCTATGACCGCATCCTGAATGTGGCCGCCGAGATCTTCACCGAACTGGGCTACGCGGGCACCACCACCAACAAAGTGGCCGAGGCCGCCGGCATCTCGATCGGCACGCTGTATCACTACGTGCAGGACAAGGATGCGCTGCTCTACGCACTGGCCGAACGCCATTTGTCCCATGGCACCGTCCTGCTCGAGGGGCTTTTCCAGCGGCTGCGCGAAACTCAGCCGGGTTTGGAGGGTTCGCTTCGGGCGGTCATCAAGGCGATCGTGGTGATGCACGTCCACGATTTCCATATGCATCACCTGTTGTGGGACAGCGCGCCCCGCTCCCGGGACCTGCAGCGGCGGATGTATGACAGCGACCGCAGGATTGCTACCGAGGTGGCCTGGCATCTCGAGCACGTCGGCGTGGCCAAGCAGCACACCGCCTTCATCGCCGACATGATGGTCGCCGGGGTCGAGCGGCAGGTGCACCGCGCGATCATCGACCCCACCCTGCACGGCGACGAACCGACCGATCCCGAATTGGTGGTCGACGTGCTGACGCAACTGTGGACACGCGCGTTGGCGGGCAGTTAGTGCCCGTCGCCGCGTTCCGCCTCGGCCAGCCGTTGGTGCAGTCGGGCGCGGATGTCGTTGGGCGTGTAGGCCTTGCGGCGGCGTTGGTCCCGTGCCACCAGCACGCCACCGGCTGCCACACCGACAACCCCGGCCAGCCCGATCCACTTCCAGACGTTGCGCATCGTGTCATTCTGCATAAGCTGCGCTGGTGATGGCGAGCAACCGAGAACGACACGTCACCCTCGACCAGGCGTTGGAGGCCACCCGTACCGGGGACCTGTGGCTGTTCCGCGGCGGATCGCGCCCCGACCGCGCGATTCAGACCCTGACCAACAGCCCGGTCAACCATGTGGGCATGACGGTGGCCATCGACGATCTGCCGCCGCTGATCTGGCACGCCGAACTCGGCGACAAGCTGCTGGACTACTGGACCGGCACCCATCAGCGGGGCGTGCAACTCAACGATCTGCGCGCCGCCGTCGAGCAGTGGATGACCAAGTACGGTCAACGCTGCTGGCTGCGTCAGCTCAGCCCGTACGCCAACCGGGAACAAGAGGACCGGCTGCTGAAGGTGATCGCCCGCATGGACGGCACCCCGTTTCCCAGCACGGCACGGCTGACCGGCCGCTGGATCCGCGGCCGGTTTCCCGGTATCAGCGACTGGACGCGGGGACTTCCCGTGGTGCACAAGATGGTCAGGCAGTCCGTGGAGCAGGACAAGCACCGCCGCCGGATGGTCGGCCTGGAGACCGCGTACTGCGCGGAGACGGTGGCCATCACCTATGAGGAGATGGGATTGCTGACCACCGACAAGAAGGAGAACTACTTCGACCCGGGATCGTTCTGGAGCGGCGACAGGCTGCCCCTGAAGCCGGGTTATAAACTGGGCGAGGAAGTTTCGGTTGTGCTCAGCGAGGCGCGGGCGTAGCGTCGGATCGCGGCCTTGTCGATCTTGCCGTTGGTGGTCTGCGGTAGCACCTCGACGACCAGGACGTGCCGGGGCCGTTTGAATCCGGCCAGTCGCTGCCGCACGTGAGCGACGAGCACCGCCGGATCGGCGTGTGCGCCCGGGCGCGGCACCACCACGGCACAGACGACCTCGCCCCAGTGCGGGTCCGGGACTCCCACCACGGCAACGTGTTCCACGCTCGGGTGTGCCGACAGCACGTCCTCGACCTCGCGGGAGGACACATTCTCCCCGCCGGTGATGATGATGTCCTTGAGCCGGTCGACCACCACGAGCCGACCCGCGTCGTCGAAGCGTCCGACATCGCCGGTGTGCAGCCAGCCGTCGACGGCCAACGGCGCCCAGCCCGGCCAGGACCACGGTGCGACCTGCGGCCCGCGCACCAGGATCTCGCCGCCCTCGGCGAGGCGGACCTGCGCGCCCGGGTGGGGTCGGCCCGCACTGGCCAGAATCGCCGCGTCGCCGTCGGCGCCGGCGCGGTGCTCATCGGGTCCGAGAAAGACGACATTGCCACCGGTTTCGGTCATGCCGTAGCCCTGATGAAACCCCGCGTCGAGGTGGTCCATCGCACGCCGGAGCAACGCGGCGGGAATGGCCGCGGAGCCGTAGGCGATGTCTCGCAGCGTCGGCAGCGCGGCACCGGTGCGCTCCAGATGCGCAAGCAGGCTGTGCAGCATGGTCGGCGCCATCGAGCAGGAAGTCACGCCGTAACGGTGGACCGCCTCGACAAAGGCCTCCGGACGGAACGCGGCCACCGGCAGCACGGTGGCCTGCACCGCGTGCTGGACCAGCATGTTGTATCCGGCGATGTGGCACATCGGAAACGGCAGCAGGTAAACCCCACCGTTGGCCACCTCGCGGCCGATGATCGTCCCGAAGGCCGCGGCCAGCAGCGAAGCATGGGAGTGCACAATCCCTTTCGGCTTGGCGGTCGATCCGGTGGTGAACAGCAGCCAGGCGGGATCCTCGGGTCCGACCGGGCTTTCGGCGGCCGTGGAGACCGTGGCGCGGTCGAACCACTCGGGGTCGCTGAACGAGATCACCTGTCCGGTCGGATGATCGGCGAGCGCGCCCAGATACTTCTCGTCGCCGAGCACCAACGTCGCCCCGACGGTGGCCAGTTGGTCCAGTTGTTCTGCGACACCGAGGCGTTGGTTGATCAGCGCCAGTATGCGTCCGCTGCGCGGCACACCGTAGTAGAGCCCGGCGTAGTCCAGACCGTTGTCGGCGATCACCGCCACCCGGTCCCCGACAGCGGTGCGGCGCGCGACCCAGTCGGCGATTCCACGCACCTGCCGGTCGAACTCCGCGTAGGTCGCGCTGGGCCCGCCGGGAACCACCACGGCGGGCCGCTCGGGTACCGCGGCGGCCGCCGACGAGATCAGGTCGTGCAGCCGGGTGCTGCCGTCGCCGAACACCATTCCGTACGCGCTCAGCCCGCAGCGCGCGGCGTGAGGGTCGGTGGGGTCCAGGTGCCGTCGAGCATCTCCGCGCGGGGCCGGTAGAGCCGGATGAGGTAGTTCCATCCCGGTGGGGTGAGGATCGCGTTCGGAGGGATGTCGCCGTCGGCCGCGGCGACGAACCGGACGGTGATCGACCCGTCGTCGTTGCGCGCGCCGGTGACGCTGTTGACGGTGTAGAGGTTGTGGTTGTTCGGTTCGAAGTAACCGGCCGCGTTGTACACCGAGACCGACCAGAACGCGTCGACCGGCACGTCGGAAAACACCAGCTCGTAGTCACCGTGGGCGACGTTCGGGTCGACGCCGACATAGGTTGCTTCCGAGGTGGGCAACCCGCCCCAGCCCGCCGCACATCCGATCAGATGGCGCACCGGGTCGACCTCGTCGGGCCTACCGAAGGTGCGGTCGAACGCGCTCAGGCCGCGGGCCAGCGTCAGCAATGCGTCACGGGTCTGATCCAGGCTCGCGGAATCGTAGTCCGGCATGACGAACGCCTCGGAGGATTCGGGCGCCAGCCCGATCCGGTCCTGCAGTGCCGCGACGGCCGCCACGTCGTCGGGGTCGGTCGGATCGACCAGGATGCGGATCCCGACCAGCACATAACGGGTACCGCACCGCTGCTCGTCCAGCGTGTGCTCGCCCGCCTCGTGCAGCACATCGGTGACGAAGTGGTCTTCGTTGACGATCATCGCCGAGATGTAGCGCCCGTCGCCATCCGGCAACGTGAGCACCGCGGGGTGGGCCAGATCGACCACCGCGAAGCTGTACAGCGTGTCGCGGTTGAGTCGGATCACGGTCTGCTCGTCGATGGCCGCCGGTTCCCGGTTGTGCCGGAACCGCCCGATGCCCCCGGCGGCAGCCTGGATGTCCGCGAACATCCGGTGGGACTCCGCCCGCACGAAGTTGTCGACGTTGACGTGGATTGCCATGGTGTGCGCCTAGTCTCGTAGCTCGGCGACGGACCGCTCATAGCTCAGCACCGTCACCACCTCGCCGGACGGTGCCAGTGCATCGTGCGGCCCTTCCTTCGCCACGAACCCGGCCCCCTCCAGCACCCGGCGGGACCCCTCGTTCGCGCAGTCGGTCCGGGCGTCGAGGTGGCGCAGCCCGGTGGCCGCGGCCAGCCGCGCGACGGCACGCAGGGCGTTGCCGGCCGCGCCGCGGCCGCGCGCCTTTGGCGTCAGCCAGAACCCGACCTCGGCGCGGTCGGCACGGAAGTCGAACAAGACGATGCTGCCCAGGAACTCATCCGAGTGGGCGTCCGCGATCGCCAGCACCGCCAGCGAGTCGTCGGCCAAGCCGCGCGCGATGTCGCCGTCGATCTGCTCGCGCACGATCTGCGCGGTGTATTCGGGCAACGGCAGGTGTCCGTACCGCCGGACCGCGGCGTCGTCGGTACCGGCGGCGTAGGCGCCGGCGTCCGCATGAGAAAGCTGACGGACGCTCACGTCGCCTTCGCGGACGGGCAGCCGTTCAACGATCCGCATATTCCCCTACTCACTCGGCACCAGCGACAAACCAGCGTAGATCTCGTCCAGCAGAATGGGCAACATCGTCTGCGCCGTGGTGTTGCCCTCCGGCGACAGCGTCAGATTGGTCCAAATCACGAGCCCCACATCGTTTTCCGCATCGTAACCCATGAAGGAGTTGAAGCCGGGCAGCTCCCCGCCGTGATAGAACATCGCGGCGTTCGGCCCGAATCGTTGATACGAGATCCCATACCCGTACTGCTGGCCGTCGGCGACACCCGGTTGCTCGGCCTGCACGCTGGTCAACCACCGATGTTGGTAGTCGGCGTCGAACACCCGCCCGGTGACCAGCGCCTTGAGCCAGTCGGCCAGCTCGGCGGCGGTGGAGATCGCTCCCCCGGCGGCGGTGGCGTAGGACGGGTTCTGAAAGGTGTAGTCGGTGGGCTGCACCGTGCCGGCGCGGGCAGCGACCTGCAAGTCGACGGGGTAGAGGTCGTCGGCGAGCGCGTAGCGACTGCCGCCGTACATGTACCCGTGCGAGTACGGCGCCGGCAGGGACGTGTCGTCGGCGGCGGGAAGCGTGGTCTGCGCGAGGGCGAGCGGTCCGAACAGCCGGTCGGCGAACTGTCGACCCAGCGGACGGCCTCCGGCCTTCTCGGCGATGAGACCCAGCAGCGCGTAGTTGGTGTTGCTGTAGTCGTAGGAGGTGCCCGGGGCGAACTGCGGTGGATGCCGGTACGCGACGTCGAGTACCTCCTGCGGCGACCACGCCTTGGCCGGGTCGGCATCCAGGACATCGGCCACCACGGGATCGGAGGTGTAGCCGTACAGTCCGCTGCGCATCGTCAAAAGCTGTGCCACGGTGATGTTTTCGCCACCGGGCAGGGTCGGAACGAAGGCGGTGACCGGATCGTCGAGCTCGAGTTTGCCGTCCTGAGCCAGCAGCACGACCAGCGCGGCGGTCATGGTCTTGGTGTTCGAGGCGATCCGGAAATGCGTGTCCGCCGTCGGCGGTGTGTGCGCGCCGAGTTCGGTGGTGCCGTAGGCCGCGGTGAATTCGCCTTGCGGGGTGCGCAGCAGCACCATCGCGCCCGGCACCCCCAGTTGCGCGGCGGCGGTGTCGACGACCTCCTGCCAGCCGTGCGCGTCGATGGTCCGCAGCGCGGGCGGGGTCGGCGCGGGCGCGCAGGCGACGAGCACCACCGCAAGGCCCGCCAGGGCACCGCGCCGCGCTCGGGTTCTCACCGGCTCAACATACGTTGGGCCGGCGGCCGGGAGCACTCACACCAGATATTTGAAGGGGGGTTCGCCGGGCCGCCAGGCCGTCCAGCGACCGTCTGCGAAGCCTGAAAGGCGTGCGATCTCCGCTCCCACGATTTCCGCCATGGCCGGCCGCAGTATCAGGGTCGCGTTGCCGAATTCGAGCCGTAGTCCCCCCTGCTCGCCTACGGACGTTCCCGTGACGTGTCGGGGGATCAGCGACCGGTATCCGCCGGCGTAGCCAATTTCGCCGTCGGCGACAGTGTGCGAGGACATGTCGATGACTGGCCAGACGTAACAGTTGAAGACGGGGCGATCTTCGGGATGGTCGCCGTCGAAGCACAACTGGACGTAGTCCATCACGAACACCACCGAGTACAGGCGGAACCCGATGAGTCGGGCAAGCAATCCCCTGCCGTCCAGGAGCGCCGCGTTCATCCGTGCTGGCCCTCGTGGCGGATGTGGAGGTCTTCGCCGGACCACAGTGCGGCCGCGGCGTGGCCCAACAGGAGTTTCGGATAGTAGGTCCAGGCGAACCATGGGGCCACCGTGGAGGGGCCGAGCGCGCGGTCCAGGGCCAGCCCGCCGGCCGTCAATGCCACACCCAGGCTGCGACGGCGCCGCGGAAACCGCCGGATGGCCGCGGTCGAGGCCATCAGGTAGCCGTAGTGGATCACCGACCACCGGATCACCCGGTCCCGGCGGCCCACGCTGCGGTCGGCGAGCGCGATCGCGAACGGGTGCAGGTGCAGCGCGGCGAACCGCAGATGCTGCGCGGTCCCCTGGCCCGGTCGTTCGTACCAGCGGGCGCACGCCCGGGTGTTGTTGACGTAGGCGCCGCCGACGAGGTCCATCGCGAGTACCGAAAGTGCCGTCGTCACACCAGCTCCGGCGCCGGCCCGGCGAGCGGACCACGCACTGCCGGCGAGCCCGAAAGCGCTGGCCGCGAGGGTGATCGTGGTGTTGGTCCGGGTGGCCCCGGGTCCGACGAACTCTGCCCAGGACCGCTGGAACCGCGTGGTGAAAGCTGTCATCTCCTCCTGCCTACACCGTGGGACTTGATCCGTCCGAGCCGCGCTGACGGGCGCTCTCGGCAGACCATGCCGCTCACCCACGTTAACCGTCGGTTCCGCCGTCTGACCGACCAATGCATTCTTTGGTTGCCAATTCAGCAATAATCCTTGCCGCTAGGTCTCCGCGCGCCGCACCATCGAATGCGTGACGAAACCTGCCGACGCTTTCGATGACGCTGTACAGATCGCTTCCTATGCCGACCGGGCACCACAGATGGTGCCCGCATACCGGGATGTGCACCGCATGGCGAGTGTGCTCATGGCCGAATCCGCGCCGTCCGATGCCCGGGTGCTGGTACTCGGGGCCGGCGGCGGGCTCGAGACCAAGGCGTTCGCCGAGACACATCCGGGATGGACGTTCGACGCGGTGGATCCGGCGGCCGCCATGCTCGAACTCGCGACGAAAACCCTTGGGCCGCTTGCCTCGCGGGTGCGGATGCACCACGGCTATATCGACGACGCACCGACGGGGCCGTTCGCGGCCGCCACCAGCCTGCTGACGTTGCACTTCCTGGAGCTGGACCAACGCGTGCATACCGCGGCCGAGGTGCGACGACGACTCGCGCCGGGGGCGCCCTTTGTCGTTATGCACCTGAGCATTCCGGCACGCGACGAAGCCGAGCGCGAATTGTGGATGAGGCGCCATGCCGCGTACCTGGTCTGCTCGGGGATCGAAGCCGACGCCGCCGAGCAGGCGCGCACCGCGATCGCCAGCCAGGTTCCGGTGCTGACCCCCGAGCAGGACCGCGCGATACTCGAAGACGCCGGTTTCTCCGAGGTCACGGAGTTCTTCTCGGCGTTCACGTTTCGCGGCTGGGTGGGCTACGCCTGACGTCGAATCGGGTTCGGCAGTACTTCACCGAGCAGGAACAGGCCGCACTCGCCCTTGCCGAGGAAGTCACGCGCCTGCCGGTTCCCGCGCCCGGAGAATGGGACAACGGCGCACTGAACGACGAGCAGATCTCTGCGATCAGCTGGCTCGCGATCGTCATGAATGCCTGGAATCGCGTCGCAGTCCGCAGCCACTATCCGGTCGCCCCGTAGGCACTTCCGGCGCTCAGAGAACCTTCTTCACCACGCTCGACTTCAATTGCATCTGCCCGAAGCCCGGCACCTTCGCGTCGATGTCGTGATCGCCCACACCATCGGAGATCAGGCGGATGCCGCGCACCTTGGTGCCGATCTTGACAACCCCATTACCGGCACCCTTGACCTTCAAACTCTTGACGATGGTCACGGTGTCGCCATCGGCGAGCGGGTTCCCCACCGAGTCGGTGACAACCTCACCGGACTCGGCGGCCTCGTCCACACCCGGTGCCCACTCGAAGGCACACATCGAGCAGACCAACAGCGCACCAGACTCGTAGGCGAACTCACTCGCACACGCCGGACACGGCGGCAGAACATCAGACATGAACTCCACCGTATTTCATCACCGATAAACGTCACGACGGTGACGAATCGAGATCATCTCGACGCGAATCCTGTTGTCGTCGATGTGGTAAATGACCCGAAACTCACCTCGTCGCGCCGAATACGTACCGGCCAATTCACTCCGAAGCGGTTTTCCGACACGGCGAGGATTCTCGGCCAGCGGCCCTGTAATGAACTCAAAGCATGCCACGGCAACGGCTTCCGAAAGGTCCTCCGACAAGGCTTTACGTGCCCTCGGAGAGAAGATCACTTCATAGGTCACTCGGACAGTCGCCCGTTGGCCCGCATCTCCTTGGTTACCTCGTCAAGGGTGTGGAAGTTCCCACTCGCGATGTCCGCCCGCCCCTGACGCAGTTCCTTCATGAGGTCGGGATCGCTCAAGACGTCGAGTGTTTCCATGATCGAGTCGTAGTCGTCCGCACTGAGAATCACGGCCGCTCGCCGGCCCTGCCGGGTGACCTCGATGCGCAGATGGGTGCGAACGGCCTCGTCGACGAGCTTGGAGAGATTGGCCCGGACCTCGGCCAACGGCAGAGTCGTCATGTACAGAATTCTAGCGCGATCACGGAATCGGGGCGATTGCCGCCGCGATGGTGCCCGCAAACACAACGCATCGTGTCATGAAAGTCACACATTAAAGCGGAACTCCACCACATCCCCGTCGGCCATCACGTAGTCCTTGCCTTCGATCCGGACCTTGCCCGCGGCCTTGGCGGCGGCCATCGACCCGGCCTCGACCAGGTCCTCGAACGACACCACCTCGGCCTTGATGAAGCCCTTCTCGAAGTCGGTGTGGATCACGCCCGCGGCCTTCGGCGCGGTGTCGCCCCGGTGGATCGTCCAGGCCCGCGCCTCCTTCGGCCCGGCGGTCAGATACGTCTGCAGGTTCAGGGTGTGGAAACCGGCCCGCGCCAACGCATCCAGGCCGCGTTCGGTCTGGCCGATGGACTCCAGCAGCTCGGCCGCCGACTCCTCGTCGAGCTCCTGCAACTCCGCCTCGATCTTGGCGTCCAGGAACACCGCGTCGGCCGGGGCCACCAGGTCGCGCAGTTCGGCGAGCTTGGCCTCATCGGTGAGCACCGACTCGTCGGCGTTGAACACGTACAGGAACGGCTTGGTGGTCATCAGGTTCAGCTCGCGCAGCAGCGCGGCATCCACCCCGGCCGAGAACAGCGTCTTCCCGCCGTCGAGCACCGCCTGGGCGGCCACGGCCGCCTCGAGCACCGGTTTGCGCTCCTTGTTGTTGCGCGCTTCTTTCTCCAGCCGCGGGACGGCCTTCTCCAGCGTCTGCATGTCGGCGAGGATCAGTTCGGTCTCGATGATCTCGATGTCGGCCTTCGGGTCCACCCGCCCGTCGACGTGCACCACGTCGTCGTCGGCGAAGACACGCACCACCTGACAGATCGCGTCGCACTCGCGGATGTTCGCCAGGAACTTGTTGCCCAGCCCGGCACCCTCGGAGGCCCCCTTGACGATGCCGGCGATGTCGACAAAGGTCACCGGCGCGGGCACGGTCTTCTCGGATCCGAAGATCTCGGCGAGCTTGTCCAGGCGGGGATCGGGCAGCGGCACGACGCCTTCGTTGGGTTCGATCGTCGCGAAGGGATAGTTGGCTGCCAACACGTTGTTGCGTGTCAGCGCGTTGAAGAGGGTCGACTTACCGACGTTGGGCAGACCGACGATTCCCAGGTTCAGGCTCACGGGGTCACAAGTCTAGAGCGCCCGGCGACAACTCCGAACCACGTACGCGACATGCGACAGACGCCCGCCGTCAGCGACGACTCAGAGTCAGCCGGTACGGTCTATGTGTGCCAGCGCAGCGGGCGAGGTCTTCGATACCCGCCGAACACCGCTCGGCTCACCCGAATATCCAAGGTGTGCCGTGGTGGGCTGCTGTGCTCATCGCCACGCTGGCCACCGCGGTCGGGTTCGCCTTCGACGCGGGTTCCGGCAACCGCGAGCTCTCCGGCGTCTTCGCGGCGCTGTATCTGATGGGGTGCGTGGCCGCGGTCCTGGCGGTGCGTCAGGAGGCCATCTTCACCGCCGTCGTGCAGCCCCCGCTGATCTTGTTCGTGTCGGTGCCGGGGGCCTACTTCCTGTTCCACCTCTCCGACATCCAGGGCATCAAGGACATCCTGATCAACTGCGGTTATCCGCTGATCGAGCGATTCCTGCTGATGTTCACCACCTCGGTGATCGTGCTGCTGATCGGGATGGCGCGGTGGTACTTCGGGGACGCCGCGCGGCCCGCACCGGTCACGTCGGGCCAGGCCGCGGCCAAGTCCACGGCCGCCGTCGGCGCCGCGGCCGGGGTGCTCGCGGCAATCAAGACCAAGCTCTCGGAGCTGAGCATGCCGCCCCGGGGCTCCGCCGCGCACGACGACGCCGAACCGCGCAAGCATGCCATCGACCGCGACACCACGACGCGACGGCGCCAGGACCCGCGACGCCCCACCAAACGCACGGCACCGACTCGGTCCCGCCACGTGCGTCCGCCGCTCGACGACGACCTGGCCCCGCCGCCGTCCCGCAGACGTCCGACCCACGCCCGCGAGGACGACGACTTCGCCGATGGACCGCCGCCGCGCCGCCGTGCGCCCAGGGATCCGTCCCGGCGCCCACCGCCCCCGGAATACCTGCGCGACCCGCGCGAGCCCCGGCAGCCACGGCAGCGCTCGCCCTATGAACGTCCGATGCCGCGGCCGGAGCGCTATGGGCCGCCCGTCGACCCGTATACCGGTGTTGACCCGTACGACGGGGCGCCGCCACCGCCGCGCCGGCGACCGGCACCGGCCAGCGGCACCCATCACCCGGTGTCCAAGGTGCGGTATCGCGGCGCAGACGCCGGCGACGACGGGTCGACCGAGGGTGCGCAGTATCGGCGGCGGCCCCGCTCGTCCCGTGGCACGAGCGATCGCTACCGCGACTTCGAATAGTTACCGGCGCGCGGCGCGGATTTCCCGCGGCAGCGCGAAGACCAGCGTCTCGTTGGCCGTCGTGACCGACTGCACCGTGCCGTAACCGAGATCCGCCAGCCGTTCGAGCACACCGCGCACCAAAATTTCGGGCACCGAGGCGCCGGAGGTGACGCCGACGGTCGTGACGCCCTCCAACCAGGCCGGATCGATGTCCTCGGCATAGTCGACGAGGTGGGCGGTTTTCGACCCCGCGTTGAGCGCGACCTCGACCAGGCGCACGGAGTTCGACGAGTTCGCCGAACCGACCACGATCACCAGTTCGCATTCCGGGGCCATGGCCTTGACCGCCACCTGCCGGTTCTGCGTCGCGTAGCAGATGTCGTCGCTCGGCGGATCCTGCAGCTTGGGGAACCGCTCGCGCAGGCGCTGCACGGTCTCCATGGTCTCGTCGACCGACAGGGTGGTCTGGGACAGCCAGATGACCTTGTCCTCGTCGCGGACGGTGACCTTGTCCACCGATTCCGGCCCGTCGACCAGTTGCACGTGATCGGGCGCCTCGCCGGCGGTGCCGATCACTTCCTCGTGGCCCTCGTGGCCGATCAGCAGAATGTCGTAGTCGTCGCGGGCGAAGCGCTTGGCCTCGTTGTGCACCTTGGTCACCAGCGGGCAGGTGGCGTCGATGACCTTCAGTTCCCGTTCGGCGGCGTTGACGTGCACGGTGGGCGCGACGCCGTGCGCGGAGAACACCACGATCGCCCCGACGGGCACCTGATCGGTCTCGTCGACGAAGACGGCGCCGGCCTTGGCCAGCGTCTCCACCACATGGCGGTTGTGCACGATCTCGTGCCGGACATAGACCGGGGCGCCGTGCTTTTCCAGCGCGCGCTCCACGGTTTCGACGGCACGGTCCACGCCGGCGCAGTAACCACGTGGCTCGGCCAACAGCACGCGCTTGCCGGACACGGGCTCGACTACCGTGCGGGTGGCACCCGGAATGCCCATGTTGACAGTTGTTGGCATGACACCAGCCTACTTACCCCGGGCAACACAAGGCCAACCGAAGAAGCGGAAGTAGTCTGGCACCCATGTCTAGTGCACCGTATGGCGTCCGGTTGCTCGTTGGGGTGGCGGCAACCGCCGTCGAGGAGACCCGCAAGTTGCCGCAGACCATCCTGATGTCCCCCATGAGCGTGGCGAGCCAACTGGCCCAGCTCGTCATGAAGATGCAGCAGGACATCGCTGACCTGGTGAACAAGGGCGACGCCACGCTGGAGACGTTGTTTCCGCCCAAGGATGAACAGCCGGAATGGGCGACGTTCGACGAGGATGCGGCGGACTCCGCCGAGACGGGTTCTCCGGCAGAGTCCGGCGAGCGCATGACCGAGGGGCGGTTCGCGCTGTACTCCACCGACGACGTCGGTGAGGCCGTGTCCACGAACGGCCAGAGCGACAACGACGCCGAGGTCGGCGAGCCGGAGGTGGCCACGCGCATCGACTACGGGTCGCTGACGCTGGCGCAGTTGCGCGCCCGGCTGCAGTCGCTGTCGGTCGACGAGCTCACCGAGTTGCTGGCCCACGAGGAGAACACCAAGGCGCGCGCCCCGTTCCAGACCCTGCTGGCCAACAGAATCACGCGCGCCAGCGCCAAGTGAGCGATCCGGCGCAGGGTCAGTCACCGGAGAACCCGTACCCGGTCCGGGCCGTCGCGGTGCGCGTCGCGGGCTGGATCGACAAGCTCGGCATGGTCTGGGTCGAGGGCCAGATTGCGCAGTTGAACGCCCGGTCGGGTTCGGCGACGGTGTTCATGGTGCTGCGCGATCCGGCCGCGGACATGTCGCTGACCCTGACCTGCCCCCGCGACCTGGTCCTCAACGCCCCGGTGCAGCTGACCGAGGGCGCGCAGGTGCTGGTGCTCGGTAAGCCCAACTTCTACACCGGTCGCGGCACCTTCTCGCTGCGGGTCCAGGAGATCCGCGCGGTCGGCATCGGTGAACTGCTGGCCCGCATCGAGCGTCTGCGGCGGCTGCTGGAGGCCGAGGGATTGTTCGATCCGCGGCTCAAGCGGCCGCTGCCGTTCCTGCCCAACACCATCGGCTTGATCACCGGCCGCGCCAGCGCCGCCGAGCGCGATGTGACGGCGGTGGCAACGACGCGGTGGCCGGCCGTGCGGTTCGCGATCCGCAACACCGCGGTGCAGGGCCCCAACGCGGTGGCCCAGATCGTGGAGGCACTGCGCGAACTCGACCGCGACCCGGATGTCGACGTCATCGTGCTGGCCCGCGGCGGTGGCAGCGTAGAAGACCTACTGCCGTTCTCCGACGAGACGCTGTGCCGCGCGATCGCGGCCTGCACCACCCCGGTGGTCAGCGCCGTCGGTCACGAACCCGACAATCCGCTGTGCGACCTGGTCGCCGACCTGCGGGCGGCCACCCCCACCGACGCGGCCAAGCGCATCGTGCCCGACACCGCCGCCGAGCAGGCCCGCGTCGACGACCTGCGCCGCCGCTGCGCCCGCGCGCTGCGCAACTGGGTGGGCCGGGAGGAACGCCACCTCGCGCAGCTACGCAGCCGGCCGGTGCTGGCCGACCCGCTGCGGATGCTCAGCGCCCGCGCCGACGAGGTGCAGCGGGCGCGTGCCGCGGTCCGCCGCGACGTCACCCGGCTGATTTCCGGCGAGTCCGACCGGGTCGGCCATCTGCGCGCTCGACTGTCCACGCTGGGGCCCGCCGCGACGCTGGCGCGCGGCTACGCGGTGGTGCAGGCCGGCCCGCGGGTACTGCGCACGGTCGCCGACGCGCCCGCGGGCACCGAGCTACGCATCCGGGTCGCCGACGGCGCCGTGACGGCCGTGAGTCAGGGAGGTTCGCAGTGACCGAGAACGAACAGACTAGAGCTCCTAGTGAGCTCGGGTACGAACAGTGCCGCGACGAACTGGTAGCCGTCGTGCACACCCTGGAGCAGGGCGGACTCGACCTCGATGAGTCGCTGAAGCTTTGGGAAAGAGGTGAAGCGCTGGCCAAACGATGTGAAGAACACTTAGCTGGCGCCCGCCAGCGGGTGGAGACCGCCTTGTCCGCCGCAGACGAATCCGAGCAGGATTAGCCGGCCGAATTTGCCGGAGGGGGTCGTAACTGGAACACGTTTCAGTTACGCTTTGCCCTCATGGGTGATGCTGCACTGACCACCGACCTCGGCCGCGTCCTGGTCACCGGCGGTTCCGGGTTCCTCGGTGCCAACCTGGTGACCGCTCTCTTGGACCGCGGCCTGACCGTCCGGTCCTTCGACCGCGTCGCCTCCCCGCTACCCGAGCACGAACGGCTGGAAACCGTCGTCGGCGACATCACCAACGCCGACGACATCGCCCGGGTGGTCGACGGCATCGACACGATCTTGCACACCGCCGCGATCATCGACCTGCTGGGCGGGGCCTCGGTCACCGAGGAGTACCGGCAGCGCAGCTACTCGGTCAACGTCGACGGCACCAAGAACCTGCTGCACGCCGCGCGCGCCGCGGGCGTCCAGCGGTTCGTCTACACCGCCTCCAACAGCGTGGTGATGGGCGGCCAGAGGATCTCCGGCGGCGACGAAACCCTGGCCTACACCGAACGATTCAACGATCTGTACACCGAGACCAAGGTGGTCGCCGAGCGTTATGTGCTGGGCCAGAACGGGGTCGAGGGAACGCTGACCTGCTCCATCCGACCCAGCGGCATCTGGGGCCGCGGCGATCAGACGATGTTTCGCAAGGTGTTCGAGAGCGTGCTGGCCGGTCACGCCAAGGTGCTGATCGGCAGCAAGCACGCCAAGTTGGACAACTCCTACGTGGACAACCTGATTCACGGATTCATCCTCGCCGCCGAACACCTGGTGCCCGGCGGGACCGCGCCCGGACAGGCCTACTTCATCAACGACGGTGAACCGATCAACATGTTCGAGTTCGCCCGCCCGGTGGTCGAGGCGTGCGGGCAGCACTGGCCGAAGTTCCGCATCGCGGGCCGGCTGGTGCGCGCGGTGATGACGGGGTGGCAGCGGCTGCACTTCAAGTTCGGGCTGCCCGCACCGATGCTGGAACCCCTTGCGGTGGAACGCCTTTACCTGGACAACTACTTCTCCATCGACAAGGCCCGCCGCGAACTCGGCTATCAGCCGCTGTTCACCACCGCCCAGGCGCTGCCGGAATGCCTGCCGTACTACGTCGAGATGTTCGAGCGCATGAAGGCCGCACAGGACGCGCCGGCCGTCACCGCCGCCCGCTAGTGACGTCAGCGCCTGCCTGAGGCACATTGAATTGCCCACCTCCGCGCGACAACCCGCACCGCGGGCGGTGCCGTGCCACACCCGCTGACGCTCGGTGTCGCGCGGAGGTGGGCAATTGGGTACCGGCACAGTCACGGCCGCCCAGCTGCCCTGAGCCATATCGGTTTCCGAGGGGCGCAACGGCCCGCCCCGAAGCACCACCCCTGGCGCAGACCTGACCGGTAGGCAATGATTCCTAGAACGTGTTCTATGTCAGCTAACGGGGAGACACATGACGGTACTTGTCACGGGGGCGTTCGGCCTGGTCGGATCGGCGACCGTAAAGCAACTGGCGGCCGACGGGCGCCGCGTCGTCGCCAGCGATCTGGACCTCGCGGCCAACCGTGAGGCGGCCGCTACGCTGCCGCCGGGTGTCGAGGTGCGCTACGCCGACCTCACCGATGCCGGCGCCGTCGACAACCTCGTCACCGCCGTCGCGCCCGCGGCCATCATCCATCTGGCCGCGATCATCCCGCCGCTGATCTACACCCGTCGGGAACTGGCTCGCCGGGTCAACGTCGAGGCGACCGGCCACCTGCTGAAAGCGGCCGCCCAGCAGCCCACACCCCCGCGGTTCGTGCAGGCCTCCAGCATCGCGGTCTACGGCGCCCGCAACCCGCACAAGATCACCGACTTGCTGAGCGCCGACACCCCGGCGAACCCGTCGGACCTCTATGGCGCGCACAAGTGGGCGTCCGAGCAACTGGTGCGCGACTCCGACTTGGAGTGGGTGATCCTGCGCCTCGGCGGCGTGATGACCACCGAGGTGGCCGGGATGATGAACTTCGACAACCTGTACTTCGAGGGGCTACTGCCGATCGACAACCGCCTCAACACCGTCGACGTGCGCGACGTCGCGCGCGCGTTCGCGGCGGCCACCACCGCGCCGGCCGTCGGCGAGACCCTGCTGATCGGCGGCGACGAGTCGCACCGACTGCTGCAAGGCGATGTGGGTTCGGCGGTCGCCGCGGCCATGGGCTTCGTCGGCGGCCTGCCCACCGGGCTGAAGGGCAACCCCGACAGCGACACCGACTGGTTCGCCACCGACTGGATGGACACCAGCCGGTCACAGGAAGTCCTTGGCTTCCAACACTATTCGTGGCCCGACCTGCTGATCGAAACGGCGGAGAAGACCGGCTGGAAACGCGCGTTGCTGCGCCTGGCCGCCCCGCCGGCGCACGCCTTCCTCAAACGCCGGGCCCCCTACTGGCGCGCCACCAAGCCGTATGCCGACCCGTGGGGCGCGATCGCGGCCAAATGGGGCGACCCGAGCCCGGACCGCCCATGACCGACCCTCTTAGCCGCCACGCGGTGATCATCGGCGCCGCATCCGGAATCGGTTGGGCCACCGCGCAGACGTTGGCCGCCGAGGGTTACCTCGTCACGCTGGCCGACCGCAATCTCGACGGCGCTCGCGCCCGGGCGACCGAACTGGGTGCACCGCACACGGCCGTCGCCGTCGAGGTGACCGACGAGCAGACGGTGCAGCACCTGTTCGCCACCACCGCCGCGCCCGACGTGGTGGTCAACTGCGCGGGGTTCTCCGGTTTCGGGCCCATCACCGACCTGCCCGTCGAGCAGTTCCGCGAGGTCGTCGACGTCTGCCTGACCGGCGCCTTCATCGTCATCAAGCACGCGGCGGCGACGCTGAGCGCGGGTGGCGCCATCGTGTCGCTGGCCTCGCTCAATGCCCGCCAACCCGGCATCGGCATGAGCGCCTACTGTGCGGCCAAGGCCGGCCTGGCGATGCTCACCGAGGTGGCCGCCCTGGAACTCGGGCCGCGCGGCATCCGGGTCAACGCCGTCTCCCCCGGCTTCGTGCCCACACCGTTGACCGAGGGCGCGGCGCTGGTTCCCGGCGTCGTCGAGGAATACACCGAGAACACCGCACTGGGCCGCACCGGAACGCCACAGGACATCGCCGACGCGGTCGCGTATCTGGTGTCGCCCAAGGCCTCCTGGATCACCGGTGAGGTGCTCGACATCAACGGCGGTGCACACCTCAAGCGCTACCCCGACATCGCCGCCCACCTCGCAAAGCTGGCTGCACAGTAGGGATTTCCGCCTAGGATTGGCCGATGCTCAACGAGTTCACGCCGACGCAGAAGCGCGTCCTGGCCGTGCTGACGGTCGTCGCCCTCGCGTTCGGCGCGTACTTCCTGCGCAGCTACCTGGTACTGATCGCGATGGCCGCGGTGCTGGCCTACCTGTTCCGGCCGATCTACCGCCGCCTGCGGGCCCGGTTCAGCGTCGGCCTGTCGGCCACCGCCACCCTGTTCGCCGCGATCGCGATCGTGGCCGCACCGCTGAGCGGCATCGTGTTCCTCGCCGTGGTCCAGATCAGTCAGATGGTCGACAGCATCAGCCACTGGATGGCCAACACCGACCTCACCGAACTCGGCCGGCGTCTCCTTGCGACGGCGAACGAACTGCTGGCCAAGGTGCCGTTCATGAACATCGAACTCACCCCCGAATCGGTGCAGTCCGCGATCAGCCGGGTGGGTCAGAACGTCGGCGAGATGGCCCTGCACCTGGCCCGCGAATCCGTCGGCAGCATCGCCATGGTCTTGACCTCGGCGATCATCTTTCTCTACGTGTTCCTGGCTCTGCTCACCAACGGCGAGAAGGTCCTCACGCTGTTCCGGGACCTCAATCCGCTCAGCCGGGACGTCTCGGACATCTACCTGGCCAAGGTCGGCGCGATGGTCACCGCGACGGTCCGCGGTCAGTTCATCATCGCGGTCTGCCAGGGTGTGGCGGCCGCCGCGTCGATCTACCTCGCCGGCCTGCACGACGGCTTCTTCATGTTCGTCATCTTCCTCACCGCGTTGTCGTTCATCCCGCTCGGCGCCGGCATCGTGACGATCCCGCTGGGCATCGTGCTGGCGATGTTCGGCAATGTCATCGGCGGCATCTTCATCATCGTGTTCCACCTGGTGGTGGTGACCAACATCGACAATGTGTTGCGGCCGTTCCTGGTACCCAAGAGCGCGCATCTGCATCCCGCCCTGATGCTGCTGGCGGTGTTCGCCGGGCTGAAGATGTTCGGCTTCGTCGGCATCGTGCTGGGCCCGGTGTTGATGATCGTCATCGTCACCACCATCAGCGTGTACCTGGCCGTCTACAAGGGCACCCCGCTGGACCAACCGGACCCCGACGAGGACGACGACGACGACAAGCCGCCGTTCTGGAAACGTTGGTGGCCGTTCGGTCGCACCCCGTCGACCCCACAGGCGGTGCCGCCGAAGACACCGCAGCCGGCTAGTGCACCAGCCGACTCTTGAGGAACTCCACCACGCGCTTGCGCGCCTCGTAGGCGGGATGACCGTCGCGTTCCCGCACCTGATCGGTGAGCACCGAGTGCGCCATCCGGCCCAGCCCCGCCGGATTGCCCGAGGCCGAGTTGATCTCGATGACCTCGAAGGCATCCCCGAGGCGCGCCTTGAGCGTCTGGAACCGTGCCCCCGGTGACAACGGGTCTTCGCTGAAGCGCAGACCGAGTGCGCACAACCCGCCGTCGGCGGCCCGCTTCTCGACGATGCGCAACTCGTCCTCGGAGAGTCCGGGGTCGCGGCGCTGCTTCGGCGTCAGCGGCAACGGCAGCGACGGCTGACTGAGCACCGGCGCCAGCACCGCGTCGTCGACGGCGGCGGCCAGCGCGAAGCCGCCGGAGAAGCATTGACCGATGACCCCCACCCCGGGGCCCGGGGTCTTCTCGTTGAGGTCCCGGGCCAGCGCGCGCAGGAAGTCGGTGATCGGACGCTTCTTGTTGGTGGCGAACGCCGCGAACTCCTTGGCGATACAACCGCGCAGCAGCGGGACCGCCGCTCCCGGTCCGACGGGCGCGCCCGGGGTGCCGTACAGCGACGGCGAGGCGACGGTGAAGCCGTGCTCCACCAGATGGTTTCCGAGCGCCAGCACGCCCGGATGCAGCCCCGGCATCTCCGGAATCAGCACCACGCCGGGACCCTCGCCCTTGCGGTACACGTCGTAGGTGAACCCGCCGCCGGTGAAGGACTCGCAAGTCCAACCGCTGAGGTCGGCTTCCGGCGCTGTGGTCACGATGCTCCTTCTCTGCGCTGCCTGTCAGGCTCGCGGGGCCAGCGGTGCCTGGGTTTGTGTCGCCGTGGCCAGCGTACGGAACTCGTCAACACTGCCGGCGCCGGTGATGGCCACCTGGGTCTGGCCCTGGGGAGCCGACAGCCGCGTCGTCCACACCGGCTCGCCGCGCTCACCGCCCTCGTAGACCACCCAGGCCACGCCGTTGACCTCCGCGGCCCCCGTGGGGACCAGGTCGGGCTGGATGGAGCGCACCAAGTTGGCCTCGTCGGCGTTGCTCTGGGTCAGGCTCATGTACATGCCGGAACCGGTGATGTAGCCGACCGTGGAGACCAGCGCCCGGACCAGTTGGCCGGTGTCGGGATCGGTGCGGGCGGCGTCCAGACCGGCGCGTCGCCCGGAGTTGGACTGCCAGTCGTCGGGGACCGCGGGATGCCGGATGGGGAACCCCAGCGTCTCGGCGTCGGACTGCAGGGCGCCGGCGGCGTCGTAGCTGGGGACGGCGCCCTGCGTCGGCCCGCTGGGCTGGAACGAACACATCCCCACCAGCCCGGCCAGCAGGATGCAGCCGATGATCAGTGGGGCCATGGACCAGAACATGTCCCGGCCGTCCTGCAGCAGCCGCGGCTTGGCCGGCTTCGGATGCGGAATCGCTGTTCCGGGGGTCCCGGACGGCTGCGGGGCCGCCGAATCGGCGGCCGCGCCTGATTCCGGTCCTGGGGTGCTCACCGCTCCAGTATCCCAGCTCCCGACTAATGATCCGCTTCTGGGACAATCACGGGCATGACTGACGGTCCCGCACAGCCTGCCCCCACCAAGCGCCGCGAGGCCCCCGACCGCAACCTTGCGCTGGAGTTGGTCCGGGTCACCGAGGCCGGGGCGATGGCCGCGGGCCGTTGGGTGGGCCGCGGCGACAAGGAGGGCGGCGACGGGGCTGCCGTCGACGCCATGCGCGAGCTGGTGAACTCGGTCTCGATGCGCGGCGTCGTCGTCATCGGCGAGGGCGAGAAGGACAACGCCCCGATGCTCTACAACGGCGAGGACGTCGGCAACGGCGACGGCCCCGACTGCGACTTCGCGGTCGATCCCGTCGACGGCACCACCCTGATGAGCAAGGGCATGCCGAACGCCATCTCGGTGCTCGCGGTCGCCGAGCGCGGCGCGATGTTCGATCCCTCGGCGGTGTTCTACATGAACAAGATCGCCGGTGGGCCCGACGTCGCGGACTTCATCGACATCACCTCCCCCATCGCGGCCAACATCCAACGCATCGCCAAGGTCCGCAAGGCCTCGGTCTCCGACGTCACGGTGTGCATCCTGGACCGGCCCCGCCACGCGAAGCTGATCGCCGACGTGCGCGAGGCCGGCGCCCGCATCCGGCTGATCTCCGACGGCGACGTCGCCGGCGCCATCTCGGCGTGTCGGCCCGAGTCCGGCACCGACCTGCTGGTGGGCATCGGCGGCACCCCGGAGGGCATCATCGCCGCCGCGGCCATCCGCTGCATGGGCGGCGAGATCCAAGCCACCCTGGCACCCACCGACGACGACGAGCGCCAGCGCGCCATCGACCGCGGCTACGACCTCGACCGGGTGCTACGCACCAAGGACCTGGTGGCCGGCGAGAACGTCTTCTTCTGTGCCACCGGCGTCACCGACGGCGACCTGCTCAAGGGCGTCCGCTTCTTCGGCGGCGGCTGCACCACCCAGTCGATCGTCATGCGGTCGAAGTCCGGCACCGTCCGGATGATCGAGGCCTACCATCGCCTCTCGAAACTCAACGAGTACTCCGCGATCAACTTCACCGGCGACAAGTCCGCCGCCTACCCGCTGCCGTAATCCCATCCATCGCATCTGAACGAACAGGAAGCTAATGGCCGACAACGCCGACGACTACCGCATCGAACACGACACCATGGGCGAAGTCCGGGTGCCGGCCAAGGCCCTCTGGCGCGCGCAGACGCAACGCGCGGTGGAGAACTTCCCGATTTCCGGTCGCGGCCTCGAGCGCACCCAGATCCGGGCGTTGGGTCTACTCAAGGGCGCCTGCGCGCAGGTGAACAAGGACCTCGGCCTCCTCGACGCGGCCAAGGCCGATGCGATCATCGCCGCGGCGGCCGAGATCGCCGACGGCAAGCACGACGATCAGTTCCCCATCGACGTCTTCCAGACCGGTTCGGGCACCAGCTCGAACATGAACACCAACGAGGTGATCGCCTCGATCTGTGCCGCCAACGGCACCACGGTTCACCCCAATGACGACGTGAACATGTCGCAGAGCTCCAATGACACCTTCCCCACCGCCACCCACGTCGCGGCCACCGAAGCCGCTGTGCGGCAGCTGATCCCGGCCCTCGAGGTGCTCCACAAGTCGCTGGACGACAAGGCCAAGCAGTGGCGGACCGTGGTGAAGTCCGGCCGCACCCACCTGATGGACGCCGTGCCCGTCACCCTGGGCCAGGAGTTCGGCGGCTACGCCCGCCAGATCCAGGCCGGCATAGAAAGAGTGCAGGCCACCCTGCCGCGGCTGGGCGAATTGGCCATCGGCGGCACCGCCGTCGGCACCGGGCTCAACGCGCCCGACGGGTTCGGCCCCAAGGTCGTCGAGGTGCTGGTGCAGCAGACCGGCGTCACCGAATTGCGGCCGGCGGTGGACTCTTTCGAGGCCCAGGCGGCCCGCGACGGCCTGGTCGAGGCCTCCGGCGCGCTGAAGACCATCGCGGTCTCGCTGACCAAGATCGCCAACGACATCCGCTGGATGGGCTCGGGCCCGCTGACCGGCCTGGGCGAGCTGCACCTGCCGGATCTGCAGCCCGGCAGCTCGATCATGCCCGGCAAGGTCAACCCGGTGATCCCGGAGGCCGTCACGCAGGTCGCCGCGCAGGTGATCGGCAACGACGCCGCGGTCACCTGGGGCGGCGGCAACGGCGCCTTCGAGCTCAACGTCTACATCCCGATGATGGCCCGCAACGTGCTGGAGTCCTTCACGCTGCTGGCGAACACGGCGCGGCTGTTCGCCACCAAGTGCATCGACGGCCTGGTGGCCAACGAGGAGCACATGCGTGAGCAGGCCGAGTCCTCACCGTCGATCGTGACGCCGCTGAACTCCGCGATCGGCTACGAGGAGGCCGCCAAGGTCGCCAAGCAGGCGCTGGCCGAGAAGAAGACCATCCGTCAGACGGTCATCGACCGCGGGCTGATCGGCGACAAGCTGTCCGAGGAGGAGCTGGACCGCCGCCTCGACGTGCTGGCCATGGCCAAGGTCCGCGACTGACAGTGATTTCGGCGCGCTAACCGGCGCTCGGCGCTGGTTAGCGCGCCGAAATCACCACGACGATGACAGTCACCCCGTGGCGCGCCGCGATCGCGAGCTTCGTCGGCACGACCGTCGAGTTCTACGACTTCCTGATCTACGGCACCGCGGCGGCGTTGGTGTTCCCGCGGTTGTTCTTCCCCGACGCTGAGCCCTCGATCGGGATCCTGCTGTCCTTCGCGACCTTTGGCGTGGGCTTCGTCGCGCGGCCGCTCGGCGGAATTGTGTTCGGCCACTTCGGCGATCGCGTCGGCCGCAAGCGGATGCTGGTGTACTCGCTGCTGTTGATGGGCGGCTCCACCGTCGGCATGGGCCTGTTGCCGACACACGCCCAGATCGGGCTGGCCGCGCCGATTCTGCTGACGCTGCTGCGCCTGCTGCAGGGCTTCGCGGTGGGCGGCGAATGGGGCGGTGCCACGCTTATGGCCGTCGAACACGCACCCGCGCCACGCAAGGGCTTCTTCGGGGCGTTCCCGCAGATGGGCGCACCGGCCGGAACAGCGCTGGCGACCCTGGCGTTTCTGGGCGTCGCGCAACTGCCCGACGAGCAGTTCCTGTCGTGGGGGTGGCGGCTCCCGTTCCTGGCCAGCGCGGTGTTGATCGTCATCGGGGTGGTCATCCGGCTGTCGCTGGCCGAGAGTCCGGACTTCGCCGCGGTGCGGGCCCGGGCCGCGACGGTGCGGATTCCGGTGGCCGAGGCGTTCCGGAAGCACTGGCGACAGATCCTGCTGGTGGCCGGCGCCTATCTGTCGCAGGGCGTCTTCGCCTACATCTGCGTGGCCTACCTGGTGTCCTACGGAACGACGGTCGCGGGCATCGGTCGCACCGAGGCGCTGTTCGGGGTGTTCGTCGCGGGCGTGGTTGCGGTGCTGGTCTATCCGTTGTTCGGCGCGCTCTCCGACCGGGTCGGCCGCAAGCCGGTGTTCCTGGCCGGGGTGGTGGCGATGGGTGCGGCGGTGTTGCCGACGTTCGCCCTGATCAACACCGGCGACTCCGCGCTGTTCCTGCTGGCGCTGGTGCTGGTGTTCGGCTTGGCGATGGCGCCGGCGGCCGGCGTCACGGGTTCACTGTTCAGCCTGGTCTTCGACGCCGACGTGCGCTACAGCGCGGTCTCGGTGGGCTACACACTTTCGCAGGTGGCGGGTTCGGCGTTCGCCCCCACCATCGCGGTCGCGCTGTACACCGCCACCGGGACCAGCAACGCGATTGCCGCCTACCTGATTGCCGTGTCCGTCATCTCCGCGGTGTCGGCGGCATTCCTGCCCGGGCCGTGGCGAATCGCCCGTCGTGAAACCGGTTGAGCGGCAAAGAAAGTGACACTGCGGGTGGGCCCCCCTCGACATGGCCCGCCCGCAGCGTCACTTCACGGTGCGGTCAGGGCGCGGGTCGGTAGCCGTCCCCCACGGACTGGCGGAGCTGCCAGATCTGCGCCGGGCACAGCTCCTGCGCCGACTGGCTCAGCAGGTACGACACCTTGTACTCGTCGGGACCGAAATCCCGTTTGATCTGTTCGGCCATCGCCGGGTAGCTGTCGCCCGCGGTGATCCGACCGCAGAGCATGTAGCCGTAGTCCAGCGCCGCCTGAGCGTTCGGAAAGTTGAAGCCGGGGCCCGTCGTGACGTTGATGACGTAACCGAGCTGATCGGCCTGCGCCACCGGCGCGACCGCGAGTGCCGCGGCCACCGCACCGCTGCCGACCACCATTGCGACCACTGACTTCTTCATGGGCGTTGAATCTACTACGCCGTCAGCGCACTTATGTGTGAGACCGGTCAAGACGATCGACCGATACCAGCCGGATCCCGCACGGCACCGTCACGCTGTTGAGCACCAGGCTGATCGTCACCGCCACCACCGCGACCTGGACCAGCAGATCGGAGTGCTCGAGTTCGCCGCGGCTCAGCACGATCATGGCCAGCACCAGGGTGCCGATCCCGCGCGGGCCGAACCAGCC
This sequence comes from Mycolicibacterium sp. MU0053, assembly GCF_963378095.1. NCBI lineage: Bacteria > Bacillati > Actinomycetota > Actinomycetes > Mycobacteriales > Mycobacteriaceae > Mycobacterium > Mycobacterium burgundiense. The sequence continues at coordinate 1,081,574 of NZ_OY726397.1, read as the reverse complement.
CAGGAACAGCCGGCTGCGCAGCGGAACGTCGGTGCGCAGCAGCGCGAGGCTCGCCGCCACCATCCGGACCGCCACCAGCGCGACCACGGCGAACAGCACCACCTGCCAGCCGGCAGCGCGCCAGCCGCCGACCACGAGGTAGGCCCCGAACAACGCGAAGACCATGAGTTCCAGCAGCTTTGCGGTGGCGTCTGTGACCTGCGAGGGCATGGTGGCCGCGCGGCGCCGGCACACCACGGCGTAGGCCAGGCCGCCGACGAACGCGGCGACGAATCCGCTGGCGTGCACGCTCTCCCCCAGCTGGAAACACAGCAGGGCCACCGCGAGGGTCGCCAACTGCGCCCAGGTGTTGCTCATCCAGGCGCGCCGCACCGATCCCACGATCACCCACGCCCCGACCAGTCCGACGGCCACGCCCACCACCACCGACAGCAGTTCGGTGCGCGCCGCGAACAACAGCCAGGCGGTGGCGTTCTGATCGGCCGCGCTGCCCGAGGCCACCGCGATCGCGGCCAGCAGCGTGGCCAGTGCGAACCCGTCGTAGAGGCCGGATTCCACCGACAACGCGTGCCGGACCTGTTCGGGAATCCGGCGATCCTCCATCAGCGCTTCGATCAGGGCGACCTCGGTGGGTGCCAGGATCGCGGCCAGGCAGACCGCCTCCCACACCGGCAGCACCGGCAGCAGCAGCAGCGCGGTGACCGTGCCGAGGATGAGGGTCAGCGGGATACCGATGAGCAACAACCGGCCGGTGATGCGGCCCCGCAGGCCGCCGTGTACCAGTTCCGCGGCCTGGTTGAACAGGATGACCGTCAACGCCAGCTGCGCCAGGACCGTGAAGGTGTCGGCGTCGTCGCTGTCGGGCAGCACCCCTGATCCGGACGGGCCCAACAGCATTCCGATCGCCATGAAGATCAGCGCCGGAGCCACGTACCAGCCGCTTGACCGCCGCGGACATCACCGCGTAGCCGAGCACCATGACGGTCAGAACGATCGCAATGGTCGAATGCATGGCCACCATCCTTGCGATTTCGGCGTGTTCTGCCACGGTGGGCGTGGCAGAACACGCCGAAATCCCTCAGGGCAGGGCGCCGGGGGTGATCTCCTCGAGCATCTCGGTCACCAGCGCGGCAATCGGCGAGCGTTCGCTGCGCAGCAGCGTGATGTGGGCAAACAACGGGTGGCCCTTGAGCTTCTCGATGACCGCCGCGACGCCGTCGTGGCGGCCGACGCGCAGGTTGTCGCGCTGGGCGACATCGTGCGTGAGCACCACCCGCGAACCCGAACCGAGCCGGGACAGCACGGTCAGCAGGACGTTGCGCTCCAGCGACTGCGCCTCGTCGACGATGACGAACGAGTCGTGCAGCGAGCGGCCGCGGATGTGGGTCAACGGCAGCACCTCGAGCATGCCGCGGGCCAGCACCTCCTCCAGAACCGCCGGACTCGCCAGCCCCTCCAGGGTGTCGAAGACGGCCTGCGCCCACGGGCCCATCTTCTCGCTCTCGCTGCCGGGCAGGTATCCGAGCTCCTGCCCGCCGACCGCGTAGAGCGGCCGGAAGACGACGACCTTGCGCTGGGTGCGCCGCTCCAGCACCGCCTCGAGTCCCGCACACAGCGCCAGTGCCGACTTGCCGGTGCCGGCCTTGCCGCCGAGCGAGACGATGCCCACGGACTCGTCCAGCAGCAGATCGAGCGCGACCCGCTGTTCGGCCGAGCGGCCACGCAGCCCGAACACCTCGCGATCGCCCCGCACCAGCTGCACCCGCTTCTCGGCGTTCACCCGGCCCAGTGCGTGGGAGGTGCCGCCGAGCAGCCGAATCCCGGTGTGGCAGGGCAGGTCTCGCGCGGCCTCCAGATCGAGTTCGCCGTCGCCGAACAGCGCGTCGACATCCTCGGCCGCCACCTCGAGCTCGGTCATCCCGGTCCAGCCGGAGGTGATGACGTCCTGGGCGCGGTACTCGTCGGCGGCCAAGCCCACCGCGCCGGCCTTGACCCGGAGCGGGATGTCCTTGCTCACCAGGGTCACGCGCTTGCCCTCGGCGGCCAGGTTGGCCGCACAGGTCAGGATGCGGGCGTCGTTGGTGTCGGTGCGAAAACCGGGCGGCAACACATTTGGATCGCTGTGATTGAGCTCCACATGCAGCGAACCGCCTTGGGTACCAACGGGAATGGGCAGATCAAGACGCCCGTGCTCCAGTCGGAGATCATCGAACATGCGCAATGCCTGGCGGGCGAACCAGCCGAGCTCGTGGTGATGGCGCTTTGCCTCCAGCTCGCTGATCACCACGAGCGGGACGACTACCTGATGCTCGGCGAACCGGGTGGCCGCCCAAGGGTCCGACAGCAGCACCGAAGTATCCAGGACATAGGTCCGAATCCCGGCTTCCGGCTGCTCTGTCTGAGCCGTCGATGAATCGCTCACGTGGCGCTCCTCGACCTACGCGGCCCCGCGGAGGATTTGTCAGCGGGCGCAGCGGCATCAGGACCGGGGCCGGTCCTGCCGTAGTAGCTACGGGAGATACCGCCCGGACAGCAGAGCATGTCGCTAGCCATCGCCCATGACGCTACTCCCGCAACGCCATTCGGGGGGCTCAGACGCGCCGCGGCGCGGTTACGCGCAGATGAACTCGCGGAGCTCGTCGCGGTCGGCCAGTCCGAACGCGGTGATCTCGTCGGAAATCACCCGCTGCAACTGCTCCGGACCGAAGATGCCGGCCTCGGCCACGTTGGCCACCTTGGCTCCGAACGGCTCGATCTCGGCACCCGGGACCTGCAGGCCCTTGGCCCGGCGTGCGACCGCGGCGATCGTCTCGGCCTCGTCGTACCGCACGCACCAACGCACCAGGTTCGCGAAGAACAGCTCATGCCGCTCCTCGTCCAGGGCGATCCGGTCGATGAGGGACTTCAGCACCGGCTCCTCGATCTGCTCGGCCAGCCGCCGGCAGAACACCGCGAAGGTCTTCTCGAAGAACGCCATGAACACCAGGGTCTCGATCTGCGTGAACGAGTTGGCCCGGTAGCCCTTCACCACCTGCTCGACGCGGACGTCCTCGTTGGCCGTCGGGTCGAAGTTACGGGTGACCACCAGATAGTTGCGCAGCACGATCGCGTGCAGATGCTCCTCGGCGGTCCAGCGGCCGATGAAGCGACCCCACTTCCACTCCAGGATGAAGTGTTCGACGAGTTCGCGATGGTAGGCGGCGAGGTTGTCCTTGGTGATCTGCAGGATCTCGCAGGCATCGACGACGGGTTGCGGCAGCGTCTGCTGCGAGGGCTCCCAGTCGCGTCCACCCAGGAACGCGAAGTTCTCGCCCTGGTCAAAGGGGACGTAGTCGTGCGCAAACCACTCTTCGGCGGTATCCAGGTGACGTTGCAGGTTCTCTGCGACCACCGGCTCCAACTCAAGAGTCAAGGCATTGGCAATGGGAAAATCAGCCATAAAACTAACTGTAACCCGAGTTCACATGTTTCTCGAAATCGCCCCCCACCCCATTTCGCCCAAAGGTGAGGTTGGGCCACTTTGCGCGAGTGGGGTCCGGCAAAAGGTCGATGTTGGCGGGTGGTGGACCCCCGGGGTGCGCGACCTACAGGGTCAGCCCCGGGTACAGCGGGTTGGCGGCCAGCATCTCGGCGGCGCCGGCGTGCACCCGCTCGGCGGTGCCGTCGGCCAGGGTGTACTTCGCCTTCGAGGGCCCGCTCGAGGCGGCGGTCGGCTGCGTGTTGGTCAACACCTCGACCACCAGCTCGGCCACCCGGTCGAACTCGTCGGCGCCGAAACCGCGGGTGGTCAGCGCGGGGGTCCCGAGCCGGATCCCGCTGGTGTACCAGGCGCCGTTGGGGTCGGCCGGGATGGCGTTGCGGTTGGTCACGATGCCCGCGTCCAGCAGCGCGGACTCCGCCTGCCGACCGGTCAGACCGAATGAGGTGACGTCGAGCAGCACCAGGTGGTTGTCGGTGCCACCGGTGACCAGGCGACCGCCGCGCTTGAGGAATCCGTCGGCCAGCGCCTTGGCGTTGTCGGCGACGGCCTGCGCGTAGGACTGGAACTCCGGCTGACGCGCCTCGGCCAGCGCGACCGCCTTGGCGGCCATGACGTGCGACAGCGGGCCGCCGAGCACCATGGGGCAGCCCTTGTCGACGGCGTCGGAGTACTCCTTGGTGGCCAGCACCAGGCCGCCGCGCGGGCCGCGCAACGACTTGTGGGTCGTGGTGGTGGTGACATGGGCATAGGGCACCGGATCCTCTTCGCCGGTGAACACCTTGCCCGCGACCAGGCCGGCGAAGTGCGCCATGTCGACCATCAGGGTGGCGCCCACCTCGTCGGCGATCTCGCGCATCTTGGCGAAGTTGACCCGCCGCGGATACGCCGAATAGCCGGCGACCAACACCAGCGGCTTGAACTCGCGGGCCGCCGCGGCGATCGCGGCGTAGTCGAGCAGACCGGTCTCGGGGTCGGTGCCGTAGCTGCGCTGGTGGAACATCTTGCCGGAGATGTTGGGCCGGAAGCCGTGGGTCAGGTGACCGCCGGTGTCCAGCGACATCCCCATCAGCCGCTGGTTGCCCAGCTTGCCGCGCAGCGTCTCCCAGTCCTGCTCGGAAAGGTCGTTGACGTGCTTGGCCCCCAACTCGGCCAGGCCGGGCGCCTCGACCCGGGTGGCCAGGATCGCCCAGTAGGCGACGAGGTTCGCGTCGATGCCGGAGTGCGGCTGGGCGTAGGCGTACGGCGCGCCGAACAGTTCGCGGGCGTGCTCGGCTGCCAGCGACTCGACGGTGTCGACGTTCTGGCAGGCCGCGTAGAAGCGGTGCCCGACGGTGCCCTCGGCGTACTTGTCGGAGAACCAGGTCCCCATGGTCAGCAGCACGGCCGGCGAGGCGTAGTTCTCGCTGGCGATCAGCTTGAGCGAATCACGCTGGTCGGCCAGCTCTTTGCGGGTGGCCGCGGCGACGCGCGGTTCGACGGACTCGATGACCTGCAGCGCCGAACGGTAGGCGGCACTCGCGGTCGCGGCGTAGTCGGCGCCCGGGGCGGGTGTCGCGGCGGTCACAGTCGGTTCTGCAGTCATGCCACAAGCCTAAACCGCGGCCGCACCGCAACCGAACCCGCGCTCAGGCCGCGCGCAGCGTCGACGGAATCAGCGGCTCGTCCAGCAGCCGGCCGAATTGCTGCGTCAGCGTCACCCCGACCGGCCGGTCGTCGAGCCACGGCCGCAGCAGCCGGTAACCCTCGACGTAGGTGCTGGTGTAGGCCCGCCACAGTGGCGAGGACAGAAACCGCATCATCTGCCGCGCCCGGGCCTCGTCGACCAGCAGCCAGCGCCGCACATACGCCACCACCTCGTCGATGTCGCGGTGCTCGTCGTGCAGCATCAGGGCGGCGTCCTGGCGCACGTCGGCGAGCGTGGCCCGCGCGACCGAGATGGCCTGGGCGCGCTCGGCGTCGAATCGCAGACCCAGATCCGCGTAGATCTCGGCGGCCCAGAATCCCCAGTCCGGGCCGATCGCCGCGTAGAGCGCCAGATCCGCCAACCCCTCGGCCATCAGGCACTGCGGCGTGTTCACCAGGAAGATGGTCTGCTCCTGCTGCCCCAGGCCGGCGACCAGACCGGCCTCCTTGCGGCAGTGCTCGGTGTGGTGTCCGGGATAGGACTCGTGCGCCACCAGCGACGGCAGGTTCGACATCTGCTGCTTGAGGTCGGCGTTGACGGCCACCGTCGAGCGGTAATCACCGTGATAGTAGTTGAACCCCGACCACGGTTTGTCGGTGACGACCTCGTAGCTGACGGTTTCGCGCTCCGGCAGCGGGAAATCCGCGCGGACCCGGTCGCGCAGCGCGCTCGAGAACGCCTCGATGCAGTCGCCGAGGCGGGCGGGCGGGATCTCGTCGGCGCGGCGGTCCGCGTTCATCCGGTCCACCAGCGGGCCGGCGCCGCCGAGCGCGTCGTCGAGCAGCGCGTGCGCCTGCCGGTAGCGGTCCTGGTCGCCCTTGCTGATCTCCACGTCGAAGTAGGCCCGGACCTCGTCGACGAACCCGACGTCGGCGCCGGCGAACTTGTGTGCGGCACACTCCAGGGCCCGCAGGTGCGCGCCGAGGTAGGCCGCGCGGGTCTCGTCGAACCCGTCGCGGCGCGGCACCTCCGGCAGCGCGGCCAACAGCCGCTGGGCCTGCCGGGCCAGCTCGGCGGGGTCGGGCGCGGGCTCGTCTGCGACCTGCTTGCGCAGCGTCTGGTCCCCGGTGAACGAATCCACGTAGCCCTCTTCGACGCGGTCGAACCGCAGTCCGAGCAGCAGGTACTCGCGGATCAACGCAGCAGCTTCCATGTCGATCCACGGTAGCCGCCGTGGCGCCGGACGCCACCCACACGTTCGCGGCGCAACGTGTGCTGCGACACTTGACGCCATGTCGCGGCTGAGCGAGCCGAGCCCGTACGTGGAGTTCGACCGGAAGCAATGGCGAGCGCTGCGTATGTCGACGCCGCTCAAGTTGACCGAGGAAGAGGTCCTCGGGCTGCGCGGGCTCGGTGAACAACTCGACCTGCTCGAGGTCGAAGAGGTCTATCTGCCGCTGGCCCGGTTGATCCATCTGCAGGTCGCGGCCCGCCAGCGGCTCTTCGCCGCGACCGCCGAGTTCCTCGGCGAATCCGATCAGAACCCGGACCGGCCGGTGCCATTCATCATCGGGGTGGCCGGCAGCGTCGCGGTCGGCAAATCCACCACGGCCCGCGTGCTGCAGGCCCTGTTGGCCCGCTGGGGCAACCACGCGCGGGTGGACCTGGTCACCACCGACGGCTTCCTCTACCCGAACGCCGAGTTGTCCCGTCGAAACATCATGCACCGCAAGGGTTTTCCGGAAAGCTACGACCGCAGGGCCCTGATGCGCTTCGTGACGACGGTGAAGTCCGGGGCCGAAGTGGCCTGTGCGCCGGTGTATTCGCACCTGCTCTACGACATCATCCCCGGCGAGAAGCAGATGGTCAGGCACCCCGACATCCTGGTGCTCGAGGGACTCAACGTGCTGCAGACCGGTCCCACGCTGATGGTCTCGGACCTGTTCGACTTCTCGGTGTACGTCGATGCCCGCATCGAGGACATCGAGCAGTGGTATGTCTCGCGGTTCCTGTCGATGCGCGAGGGCGCGTTCGCCGACCCGCAGTCGCACTTCCACAGCTACTCCACGCTGACCGATGAACAAGCCGTCTTCGCCGCGCGCGACATCTGGCATTCGATCAACCGGCCCAACCTGATCGAGAACATCCTGCCGACCCGGCCGCGCGCCACGCTGGTGCTGCGCAAGGACTCCGACCACTCGATCAACCGGCTGCGGCTGCGCAAGCTCTGAGCGATTTCGGCGCGCTTCCCCGCAGTGAGCGCCGGTTGCCGCGCCCAAATCACGCAGAAACCCGGTGCGGGACGCTCGGCCGCAACCTCTCACGGCCTCGCGCCACCGCACCGGGGCGGCGGGAGTCACGCCAGACGGCGCACTCCGAAGTACTGCAGACCCGCGAAGAACGCGGTGTAGGCGCCCATCGCCAGCGCCGCGGCCACGCCGAGGCCGGTCAGCGGGGCCAGCCCCTCGACCACCACCAGGACGGCGCCGACGGTGCAGGCCAGGTTCGCGACGATCACGGCGATGCCGGCGGTGCGGACCTCCCGCAACCGGGCCAGCGCGTAGACGACGGCACCGTAGAGCACCAGGGCCGTGCCCAGGACGAAGCCGACGGTCGGGGTGAGTCCCGTCAGCCCGGCCAACGGGTTGGCGAACGCCGCGATGGCGAGGCCGGCGGCGCCGGTCAGGGTGGCGTCGAGGCGCAGGCCGAAACGCAAGAGGTGGTCGTCGGTGCGCAGCCCAGGGGTGCGGGTGGCGGTGGCGGTCATCGTTGGTGCTCCTACTCGGGTCGATATCGGTTCGGACACCATTGATGCTGCTCAGCGGCCACTGCCAGATCGATACCCGGCACTGCCACGCACTGCCAACTCAGGGATTTCGGTGCGCCTGGAGGCGCTCACCGCCCCTGGGCGCCCCGAAATCGCCGGCGGAGCGTAGGTCGGCGGCGATCACCCTGGCCGCGGCGTTCTGCCAGTTGTGCAACGACCGCTGCGGCACTTCGGTGACCAACCACTGCCATGCCTGCCGGGCCACCGGGTCCAGGCCCGCGGCGGTCGCGTTCTGCGCGTACGCGCGCACCCCGAGGACGTACGGGAAATGCAGCGCGTTGTAGTGCCGCCATTCCTCGGTGGTGCCGAAGTCGCGACCGTCCCGGGGTTTGAGCGCCGCGATCCGGTCGGCGAGCAGCGCCTTGAGTTCATTGGCGCGCTCGAGCGGTTGATCGGGGGCGCCGCGCGCCGCCAACCGTTCGTCAATGACGGGCAACGCGGTCAGCGGGCTGGCGACCAGCTTGGTCAGGTCCCCGTAGTGCCCCAACGCGCGCCGCGTCACCCGCACGAAGGTGTCATCATCGAGGCCGTCCAGCGGATTCTCCGAGCGCAACGGCAGCGCCGCCTCGGTGCCGCGCAGTGCCGCCCGGTCCGCCCGCAGCGCCGGCGCCCGCGCGAACGCGAGTCGGTCCAGCAGCCCGGCCAGCGGGTCGGCCAGCACGTTGATCGCGATCGCGACGGCCAGGCTGGTGAACAGCAAGACGGTCACCACCAGGCGACCTTCGGCGCCGATCACCGCCAGCCCGATCAGCACCTGACCGCCGAACAGGCCCGCCACCAACACCGTGCCGACAAACGAGCGCAACATGTCGGCCCGCAGCGCCTGCCCCTCGTCGAACGCGTCCCACAGCGCCACCGCGACGCCCAACAGCAGCACGTCGACGCCGGTGGCCGCCAGCGCGAGCCAACTCGGCACCAACCCCAGCGGGATCACCAAAATCGCGTTGGCCAACGCGAAGAACAGCGTGGCCACCACGACCACGCCCACCATCGAGCCGGGCCGCGGCCGGCGCCGCACCACCAGCACCATGGCCGCCAACGCCGCCACGGAGATCACGCCGAACATCAGCCAATGGCCGAGCCGCAGCGGACCCTCCACGCCGCCGGCCAGCGTCGCACCGACCACCGCAAGCATTGCGACGACGACCACGGCGGCGATCTCACCCGTCCGACTGCGCCACTGCTCGCCGGCGCTCGACAGCGCCAGCACGACGGCGAACCAGGCCACCCCGGGCAGCGCCACCAGATAGATCTCGAGGTGGCTCAGCAGTCCGGCGCCGTCGGCCGCGGTCACCCGCACCGCATCGAGGGCGACCACCGCGGCGAAGCTGCACAGTCCGATGGCCGCGAGTACCAGCACCGGTTTGCGGGGATCGCGAGCCAGTAGATACAGCCCGAGCCACCAGCTCACCGCGAACACCACCGCCGAGAGCCCCGCCATCGGTTACGCCCCGAACCGCCGATGCCGCGCGGAATAGTCGCGCAGCGCGCGCAGGAAGTCGACCCGACGGAACTCGGGCCAGTGCGCCTCGGTGAACCACATCTCCGAATAGGCGCTCTGCCACAGCAGGAAACCCGACAGCCGCTGTTCACCCGAGGTGCGGATCACCAGGTCCGGGTCGGGCTGACCGGAGGTGTACAGGTTCTCCGAGATGGCGTCCACCGTGACGGCGTCGACGAGTTCGTCGGCGCCGGCCCCGTTGGCCAGTTCCTTGGACAGCAGCGCGCGGACCGCCTCCACGATCTCCTGGCGGCCGCCGTATCCGACGGCGACGTTGACGTGGAAGGACTGATCCTTGGCACCGGAGTTCGTCGAGTCCACCGCTTGCCGGAGGCGGCGCGCGGTTTCGTCACCGAGCAGTCCCAGGTCGCCGACGGTGCGCACGCTCCAGCGGTTGGTCGGGGCGCAGATCTCCTCGACGACCTCGGTGATGATCTCGATGAGCGCGGCCAACTCGGCGGGGTCGCGCTGCAGGTTCTCGGTCGACAACAGATAGACCGTGGTCATCTCGATGCCGGCGCGCTGGCACCACCGCAGCATCTCGGCGATCTTCGCCGCGCCCATCCGGTAGCCGACGCTGACATCGTCATACCCCGCGTCCCGCGCCCAACGCCGATTGCCGTCGCAGAGCACCGCGATGTGGCGGGGCAACTGTGAGCGCGAGCGCTTCAGGTCGTGCTTGAGCCGCATCTCATACAGCCGGTACACCGGTTCTTTGAGTCGCGGGGGAATGATGTCCACGACAAATCAGACTACTGTGAGGCGCGGTGAACCCCACACGATCCGGACAGCTAGAGCCGACACGGAGAACGAAATGAGCGCTCCCTCGGACCGCGGGGCCGACCAAGGCCTGCGCCGCAAAGAGATCACTCAGATCGACCTGGCCGAGGACTTTCCCGAAGCGATCGTCGACGGTGTCGTCGAGTTCTTCGGCAAACCTCGCGCCCGCGGCTGGATCCACGTGTATTCGGCGGTTGTCGCCGCCATTGCCGGGATCACGCTGGTGGCGGTGTCGTGGTCGCTGGAGTCCACCCGCGCCGGCATCGCGACCCTGCTCTACACCTGCACCAGCGTCGCGATGTTCGCCGTCAGCGGCGCCTATCACCGGGTGAACTGGCGTTCCGGGGCCGCGCGCAAATGGATGAAGCGCCTTGACCATTCGATGATCTTCATCTTCATCGCGGGCAGTTACACGCCGTTCGCACTGCTGGCGCTACCGCGCAGCGACGGTTGGCTGTTGTTCTGGATTGTGTGGGCCGGCGCGCTGGCCGGGGTTGCGCTGAAGATGTTGTGGCCGAGCGCGCCCCGCTGGGTCGGCGTGCCGCTGTACATCTTGTTGGGCTGGGTGGCCGCGTGGTTCATCGGACCGATCATGGACGGCGCCGGGGTGGCCGCGGTGGTGCTGCTGATCGTGGGCGGTGCGCTGTATTCGATCGGCGGCGTGCTGTACGGGCTGAAGTGGCCGAACCCGTGGCCGCAGACCTTCGGCCACCACGAGTTCTTCCATGCGTGCACCGCGGTGGCCGCCGTCTGCCACTACATCGCGATGTGGTTCGCGGTCTTCTGACGATTTCGGCGCGGTTCCCCGCGCCCGGCGCCGGAAACCGCGCCGAAATCACTCAGAGCTGGGTGATGTCCGCCGGACCCCAGTACGCCTTCATCGACGTGATCAGGCCCTCGCTGTTGAAGGTCATCACCTCGATCGGTTCGATGCGCATGGTCCCCACCGTGATCGCGAAGACGAACGCCGCCTCGGTGCCGCCGGACCGGAACGACAGCAGCTCGGTGCTCAGCTCGAGGCCGTCGGTGTTCTTGTAGAACCCGGCGATGGCCTGCCGTCCGATATGCACCTCACCGCCGCCCACCGGATCCTCCAGCGTGGCGTCCTCGGCGTACAGCGCCGCGACGTCATCGGCGGAGCCGTTGACCACCGTGTCGAGGTAGCGCTGGACGAGGGTCTTCAGGGCATCCGGCTCAAAGGTCATGTGCGGGTACGCTACACGGGCAACTCGAGCGCGGCAGCGAGATCCTCGACGTCGGTCACCGGCAGGTCACAAGCCGTGCCCCGGCACACGTACGCGGCGTCGGCGCCGCCCACCCGGTCGCGGCCCGCGAGCAACTCCGAGGAGTCCCTCGCACCGCCGACGACGACGGTGCCGCCCGGCGCGAGCCGGCGCGCCGCGGCCAACAGCGTCGATTCCTCGGACCCGCACGCCACCGCGATCTGCAGCGGGCCGCGCACCGCGGCCTCGGCGACCGCCAGCCAGTGCCCGGCCGACCGGGCGGCCCGGTTCAGCACCGGCGTGTGCGCCCGCAACGTCTCTTCGGCCGCCTGCACGTAGCGCCCGGCGCGCGCCCCCTCGGCCAGATGCGCGGCCGTCAGCACTGCCTCGGCCAGCAACGAGGCCCCGGCCGGGGTGGCCCCGTCGATCGGATCGGCCGGACGCAGCACCAGTTGCTCGGCGTCGTCGGCGGTATCGAACCATCGGCCCGGCCGATCCGGGTCGCCGAAATGCGCCAACGCGGTATCGAGTAGTCCAGTCGCCGAGTCCAGCCAATCCTGTTGCGCGGTGAGCTGATACAGCGTCAGCAGGCCGGTCGCCAGCGCCGCGTGGTCCTCGAGGATCGCCGCGCTGTCGCCCACCTGCCCGCCGAGGCTGGCACGCCGCAGGCGCCCGCCCACCAGGTGCAGGTTCAACACCGTGCGCGCGCACCGCACGGCGGCATCGAGCAGATCTGGGCGTCCCAGCGCCACGGCCGCCTCCCCGAGTGCGGTGATAGCCAACCCGTTCCACGCGGTGACCACCTTGTCGTCGCGCCCGGGTTGGACCCGTTCGGCGCGGGCCGCCCACAGCGCGGCACGGACCCGTCGCAACCGTGCGGTGTCCTGCGGGTCGGCCGGGCGCTGCAGCACCGAGCGACCCGCCTCGAACGTCCCGGCGTCCGTGACGCCGAAAACCTCAGCGGCCCAACGGCCGTCGTCGGCACCGAGGACCTCACGCAGCTGCGCGGGCGTCCAGACGTACGTCGAGCCCTCGCTGCCGTCGGCGTCGGCATCGAGCGACGAGATGAACATCCCGTCGGCCGACAGATCCCGCAGCAGGAAGTCGGCGGTCTCGCCCGCGACCCGCACCGCCAGCGCAGCACCGGTACGACGAGCCCAGTGGGCGTAGGCCCGCAGCAGCAGCGCGTTGTCGTACAGCATCTTCTCGAAATGCGGTACCACCCAAGCGTTGTCGACGCTATAGCGGGCAAAGCCGCCGGCCAGCTGGTCGTAGATGCCGCCGCGGGCCATCGCCTCGGCGGCGCGGTGCACCGCCGCGAGCGTCTCGGGCGCGCCGGTACGTTCATAGCTGCGCAGCAACGCCTCCAGCAGCGCCGAGGGTGGAAATTTCGGTGCGCCGCCGAAGCCGCCGTGGGCCCGGTCCTCGTCGGCCAGCACCGCGGCCACCGCACCATCACACAGTTGCGCCGCAACCGGCGCATCGCCGCTGGGCAGCCCACCGGCGATGGCGCGCAACTCCGCCGAGATCTGATTCGAGGCCCGTTCCACCTCGTCGCGCTGGGTCGTCCAGGTGTCCCCGACCGCCGAAAGCAACTGCAGAAACTGCGGTTTCGGGTAGTAGGTGCCGCAGAAAAAGGGTCGGCCGTCCGGCGTCAGGAAGCAGGTCATGGGCCAGCCGCCCTGGCCGGTCAACGCCACCGTAGCGTTCATGTACACCGCATCGAGGTCGGGGCGTTCCTCGCGGTCGACCTTGATGCAGACGAAGCCCGCGTTCATCGCGGCGGCGACCTGCGGGTCCTCGAACGACTCGTGGGCCATCACGTGGCACCAATGGCACGCGGCGTACCCGATCGACAGCAGGATCGGCACATCGCGACGCGCGGCCTCGGCCAGCGCCTCCGCCGACCACTGCAACCAGTGCACCGGATTGTCGGCGTGCTGGCGCAGGTAGGGACTGGCGGCGTCAGCCAGGCGGTTGGCCACCCGACTCCCGGAACTTGGTGTCCGACGGAGTGTCCAGGTCGGCGGGCAAAGTGATCCCGACGGTGCCCTCGTCGACGGCCTGATCGGGTTCGGGGTGTTCGGGATCGAACGACTCCGGCAGGTTCTTCAGGTGCCGGTTCATCGACCACACCAGCCCGAAGGTGCCGATCAACAGCAACACCACGATGAGCAACCCGAACGGGCTGGCCTTGCCGAAGTCCGGGCCGGTGTTACGCGGACCCTCCTCGGCCAACAGCGTCAGCCCCGCGATCAGCACGGTAGTCATCCTTCGTCATCCGGTTCGATACCCGCAAAAAGATCGGTCTCCGGCAGCGTTACCGGTACTCGGGACCGCGCCAATTCGAACTCCTCGGTAGGCCAGAGTCGCTGCTGCCACTCGATGGGGGCGGTGAAGAAGTCACCGGACGGATCGATCTGGGTGGCATGCGCGCGCAGCGCGTCGTCGCGCTGTTCGAAGTACTCCGAGCATTCGACCTGGGTGGTGACGCGCTTGGCGAAGACGTCGTTGTCCGGGTCCCAGTGCTTGAGCCACTTCTCGAACGGCCCGACGCGACCGTGGTTGGCGAACTCGTCCTGCAGCAGCTGCATCCGTTGCCGCAGGAAGCCGTGGTTGTAGTAGAGCTTGGCCACCTCCCACGGCTCACCGGCGTCCGGGAAGCGGCGGTGATCGCCGGCGGCCTCGTACGCCGCGACCGAGACCTGATGGCAGCGGATGTGGTCGGGGTGCGGGTAGCCGCCGTTCTCGTCGTACGTGGTCATCACGTGCGGACGGAACTGCCTGATCACCCTGACCAGTCGCTCGGTCGCTTCCTCGAGCGGAACCAACGCAAAACACCCTTCCGGCAGCGGAGGCAGCGGATCGCCCTCCGGCAGTCCCGAGTCTACGTATCCCAGCCAGGTGTGCTCGACGCCCAGGATCTCGGCGGCCTTGGCCATCTCGTCGCGGCGGACCTCGGCGATCCGGCCGTGCACCTCGGGCAGGTCCATCGCGGGGTTCAGGATGTCGCCGAGCTCGCCGCCGGTGAGCGTCACGACCAGCACGCGATGGCCCTCGGCGGCATACCGCGCCGTCGTGGCAGCACCCTTGCTGGACTCGTCGTCCGGGTGGGCGTGCACCGCCATCAGCCGCATTTGGTCACCGTGCGCCTTCGCTCGCTTTCAACAATTGGCCACCCTCCTGGGGCACGCCCTATTCTCAAGTCCTGGTGGCAATGATTTCATCCCGGCTATCGGCCACCGACACCCGATCCCCAACCAGAGACGTACCCCACACCCATGGCGAACACTCCTGCGACTCCCGCTGCGGTCCTGCGGCCGGAATCCCGGTACGGCAAGACGCGGCGCGGACCCAACCGGCTGCTCATCGCGGCGCTGACCGTGCTGGCGCTGGCGCTCGGCGTGGCGGTCGCGATCGCCGGCTATCAGCGGCTGGGCTCCAGCGAGGTCAAGGGGGAGCTCGCGGGCTTCCAACTGATCGACGATCGGACGGTGGACGTCACCCTCAGCGTGACGCGCGAGGACCCCTCGCAGCCGGTGGTGTGCATCATGCGGGCGCGCTCCATCGACGGCAGCGAGACCGGCCGCCGCGAGCTGCTGGTGGGACCGTCGACGGCGACAACGGTGCAGGTCACGGCCCAAGTCAAGACCAGCAAACCGCCGGTGGTCGGCGACGCCTACGGCTGCGGCACCGACATCCCCAGCTACCTCCGCGCGCCGGACTGAGACCCCGCCGGAGACCGCTCGACCGGTAACCGAGAGACCAACCTGCGGCGTCACGAGCGTAAAGCCCGACCGACGCCCCAGTGGTATGCTTCACACATACACGGTTCCTGCTGGGGCCGTGTATTGCTTCTTTAGCGCGAGACACCGCGGCTCTGAGACGGCAATACACGCGGAGCTCCGGCAGCGAATGCAGGCAGACTGCCCAACGCAAATAGCGCGGACCAAAGACGAGGAGCGCGAGCACATGACTGACATCGATGCCAACTGGCTGACGCAGGAGGCGTACGACCGGCTGAAGGCCGAGCTGGACCAGCTGATCGCCAATCGACCCGTCATCGCCGCGGAAATCAACGACCGTCGCGAAGAGGGCGACCTGCGTGAGAACGGTGGCTATCACGCCGCCCGCGAGGAACAGGGCCAGCAGGAGGCCCGGATCCGACAGCTGCAGGATCTGCTCAACGACGCCAAGGTCGGCGAGGTGCCCAAGCAGTCCGGTGTCGCGCTGCCCGGCTCGGTGGTCAAGGTCTACTACGACAGCGACGAGACGGACACCGAGACGTTCCTGATCGGCACCCGCGAGCAGGGCGTCGCCGACGGCGACCTCGAGGTCTACTCGCCCAGCTCCCCCCTCGGTGGGGCGTTGCTCGACGCCAAGGTCGGCGAGACCCGCACCTACACGGTGCCCAACGGCAACACCGTCACGGTGACGTTGGTCAGCGCCGAGCCGTACCAGGGCTGAGCGTCTGCTCGGCGCGCGAGCCGCAAGCGCGCCGAACCACCCTCCCGCATGGCACGCATTGCCGAGGAGCTGCTGTTACTGCTGCTGGACAACGCGGCGGGCACACCGGCACTCCCCCCGGCGCGCAGGCACCGGCTGTTGGCCGGCGCGGCGCTGCTCGACCTCGCCTACGCGTGGCGCCTCCGGCCGGCTGACGCGGACGACCCGGTTCCCGCGGGCCGGCTACTGGCGCTGCCCGGGCCCGACGACGGCGATCCCGTCAACCGCTGGGCGTGGGAGGCGCTGGCCCGCAGACCAGTCGGCACCAGGCCCGCGATCACCAAGCTGCACCGCAACGTCGAGCCCGCGGTGCTGGCACACCTGGAACGCACCGGGCAGCTGCGACGAACACCGGTGTACACCAAGCGATCCCATGTTTGGCTGCTGACCGACCGCGATCGCGCATTGCAAGTTCGCTCGGCGCTGCTGGCGGCCCTGCTGGAGGACGCCGAACCCGCCCCGCCGACCGCGGCCGTGGTCGCGCTGCTGCACACCGCCGACGGACTACCCGAGCTGCTGTCGCTGAACCCCCGCAGCCGGCGGTGGGTGCACCACCGCGCCGGTGAAATCGCCAGCGGCAGTTGGGTCGCCGCGGACAGCAGCATCGCCGAGGTCAACCTCGCCGTGACCACCGCGATGGTGTGCGCCGCGCTGCGGTGAGCCGCCTCAGCCCTCCAGCGCCTGTTGCAGGTCCCCGATCAGATCGCTGACATCCTCGATGCCCACCGACAACCGCACCAGATCATCGGGCACCTCGAGCTGCGAGCCCGCCGTGGAGGCATGCGTCATGGCCCCCGGATGTTCGATGAGCGACTCGACCCCACCCAGCGACTCGGCCAGAATGAAGATTTCGGTGCCGGCGCACAGCGCGCGGGCCGCCTCGACGCCGCCGCGCATCCGGATCGAGACCATGCCGCCGAAACCCGACATCTGGCGGGCGGCCACCTCGTGGCCCGGGTGGCTCGGCAGTCCCGGGTAGAACACCTCGGTGACCGCGGCGTGCTCGGCGAGGAACTCGGCCACCGCGGCCGCGTTCTCGGAGTGCCGCTGCATGCGCAGTTCCAGGGTCTTCAACCCGCGCAGAGTCAGATAGGCGTCGAAGGGGCCCGGCACCGCACCGGCCCCGTTCTGCAGGAAGGCGAACGCCGCGTCGAGTTCCTCGTCGTCGGTCACCAGCGCTCCGCCGACGACGTCGGAGTGCCCACCGATGTACTTCGTGGTCGAGTGCAACACGATGTGGGCGCCGAGTGCCAGCGGTTGCTGCAGCGCCGGTGAGGCAAACGTGTTGTCGACCAGAACCTTTGCCCCGTGTTCGGCGCCGATCGCGGACAGCGCCGCGATGTCGGCGATCGACAGCAGCGGGTTGGTGGGCGTCTCGACCAGGATGAGCCGGGTCTGATCGGTCAGCGCGGCCCGCACCGCGTCGAGATCGGACAGCGCCACCGGGGTGTGCGTGATGCCCCAGTGGGCGAACACCTTGTCGATGAGCCGGAACGTGCCGCCGTAGGCGTCGTCCGGGATGACGACGTGGTCGCCGGGGCGCAGCACGGCCCGCAGCGCGCAGTCGGTGGCCGCCATGCCCGAACTGAACGCGCGCCCGAAGGTGCCGCCCTCCACCGCGGCCAGCGACGCCTCCAGCGCCGAGCGGGTGGGGTTGCCGGTGCGTCCGTACTCGAAGCCGTTGCGCAGCCCGCCGACGCCGTCCTGGGCGAACGTCGAACTCGCATAGATCGGTACGTTGACGGCCCCGGTCGCGGGGTCCGGACGGTATCCGGCGTGGATGGCGCGGGTGGCCAGCCCCTGCCAGGAGTGTGCGTCGGCCCGACTACGTTGCTCGCTCATGCCTACCAGCCTAGTCGGCACGCTGAGCGCACAGCCTGCTCAGCGCCTGTGCGCGACGTCCGACAGCGGAACACAGACCGTCGACATCAGCTTGTCGGCGAAGGTCTGCCGCTTGGCATCCCACAACGGGAACAGATAGCCCAGGTAGCAGATCAGGGTGTCCAGCACATGGGCCAGTTGCCGAACGATCGACATGCTGAACCCGATTGGCTGCCAGGTTTTTTCGTCCACCACGCGGAACTTCAGCACGGACTTGCCGATACTCGACCCGGTGGTGCCCTGCCGGTAGCCGTAGTTCCAGATCACGAACGCCAGCGCCGCGAGGTCGAGCAGGGTGAACACGATCACCCCGGCCACCGTCCAGTTGGTCCGGCACGACATGCCGACCCCGTACCCCGTCCGGCTGGGCACGCAGGCCCGGTCTTTGGTCGCCACCGCGAAGGCGACTCCGAGCGCCGTCAGCAGCAGCATCGGGGCCACGTCGATGATTGCGCCCGCCACCCTCGTGCGCCAGGGCGTGAACGCCGCCCGCGGCAGCAGGTGGGCGTCGCCGCCGATCGGGGAGTCACCCGGCAGCGCTGCAGGTGGACCAATCACATGGGACTCCCCAAGCCGTACCGATGCCAGAACAGTAGCGCCGGCGCGGGGCCGGATTGCCCCGAACAGCATTCAAGGCGCCACCGCGTGACGCCTTGAATGTGGTCCGACAGGTCGTTACTGCAGCGCCGGGGCGACCTCTCCGCCGCTGAGCGTGCGGTAGGCGTAGATCTCGAGCAGCACGATCACCGGCACCGCGACCAGCAGGCCGACGAAGCACAGCAGCGTGCCGATGATGGCCAGCAGGATCGTGACCAACCACAGCATCAGCACCGGGCCGAAGTTGTTCTTGACCAGATCGAAGCTGAACTTCATCGCCTCGACCGGGCTCAGATTCCGGTCGAGCAGCGCCAGGGTCGCGAACAGCAGCAGGATCGACACCAGCAGGCCGGGGATGATGCCCAGGATGCCCAGCACCGGCGCGACCATCGTCAGCAGGAACGTGCACACGAACACCGTGGCCCCGGTGGCGAGCCCCACCAGCAGACTCAGGACCGCGAACGCCCCGATGCGCTGCGGGCGCAGGAACGAGCCGACCGAAACCTGCCGGCCGTTGGCGATATCGAAGGCGCCCACCAGGTAGGCCGACGTCACGGCCGCACCGACCAGGAGCAGCACCACGTAGCCGAGCAGCATCACGGCCAGGCCGGACGCACTCAGATCAGCGGTGCCGGTGAAGTCGAAACCCTCGTCGTAGGAGTCGTATTCGGCGACCGGGCCCGACACGGCTGCCGCCAGTCCCTGGAAGACCAGCGACACGACGCTGACGACCACCAAGGCGATCAGCGTCACGATCACCAACGGCGCGGCGTTCTTGCCGAACTTGTTCCAGGCCCAGGTCAAGGCATCCCCGACGCTGAACGCGGGCGCCCCGAAGCGGGCGTCGCCCGGTCCGGCATATCCGCGCGGCGGTGGCGGGAACGCGCCGGGCGCCGGCGGTGGCGGATAGGCCCCGGGCGGTGGCGGCGGGTAGCCACCGGTCGGAGGTGGCGGATACCCGCCGTCCGGTGGGGGCGGCAGATCGCCCGGCGGAGGTGGCGGATTTTCAGTCATTGCGCGCCTTCCAGAATGAAATGTGCAGGCCAAAGCGGCATAACGGTACCGGAGAACCGGCGGCGATGTCCGGCCAACGAGCGAGGTCGGGTTACCCCCGCAGCGCGTCGTCGGAGAGGAAGCCCAGCAGGTCACTGCGCGTCAGCACGCCCGCGGGTTTACCGTCGTCGACCACCATCACCGCATCCCAGTCGCGCAGCGCCTTGGCCGCCGCGCCGGCCAACTCGCCCGCGCCGAACAGCGGCAGCGCCGGGCTCATGTGCTTGGCGACGGCGTCCGCGAGATGGGCGCGGCCTTCGAACACCGCCGAGAGCAGTTCGCGCTCGGACACGCTGCCAGCCACCTCGCCGGCCATCACCGGCGGTTCGGCGCCCACGACCGGCATCTGCGAGACACCGTATTCGCGCAGGATGTTGATGGCATCGCGGACGGTTTCCGACGGATGGGTGTGCACGAGCGCCGGCAGCAGGCCGGACTTGCCCCGCAGCACGTCTCCGACGGTCGGTTCGGCGCGCGAACCGTCCATCCGGCTGCGCAGGAAGCCGTACGACGACATCCATTCGTCGTTGAAGATCTTCGACAGGTAGCCACGTCCGCCGTCGGGGAGTAGCACCACCACCACCGCGTCGGGTCCGGCATTGCGAGCCGCCTCGATCGCCGCGACCACCGCCATCCCGCACGAGCCGCCGACCAGCAGCGCCTCCTCACGCGCCAGCCGCCGCGTCATCTCGAACGAGTCGGCATCGGAGACCGCGATGATCTCGTCGGGCACCGCGGGGTCGTAGGCGGTGGGCCAGAAGTCCTCACCGACGCCCTCGACGAGGTAGGGCCGGCCGGTCCCGCCGGAGTACACCGAGCCCTCGGGGTCGGCGCCGATGACCTTGACCGGGCCGCCCGGGCGGTCCTTGGAGATCTCCTTGAGGTACCGACCCGCACCGGTGATCGTCCCGCCGGTCCCGACGCCGGCGACGAAATGGGTGACCTTGCCGTCGGTGTCCGCCCAGATCTCCGGACCCGTGGTCTCGTAGTGGCTTTCGGGGCCCATCTGGTTCGAGTACTGGTCCGGCTTCCAGGCGCCGTCGATCTCCTCGACCAGCCGATCCGAGACGCTGTAGTAGCTGTCGGGATGATCCGGCGGGACCGACGTCGGGCACACCACGACCTCGGCGCCGTAGGCGCGCAGCACGTCCTGCTTGTCCGCGCTGACCTTGTCGGGGCAGACGAAGATGCACTTGTACCCGCGGCGCTGCGCCACCAGGGCCAGGCCGACGCCGGTGTTGCCCGAGGTGGGCTCGACGATGGTGCCGCCGGGCTTGAGCAGCCCGCTGGCCTCGGCGGCGTCGATCATCTTGATCGCGATCCGGTCCTTGGAGCTGCCGCCGGGGTTGAGGTATTCGATCTTGGCCGCGATGGTGCCGAGGCCCTCGGGCACCACTGAATTGAGTCGAACCAGCGGCGTATCGCCGATGAGATCACTGATGTGCCGGGCTATCCGCATGCCTCCATCTTGGCCCAGGCCAATCTGGGCTGCAGCAGAGCCCGGGTATTACGGGCTCAGCCGGTCGCCTCGCGGATGTATGCGCCGATCTGTCGCAGCGAGCGGGTGGCCTCCGGGATCAGCGGCGCCCCCATCTGGAAATCGTGGATCTGGCCCCGCCACACCCGGACCTCGGTGGGCACCCCGGCCGCGGCCAGCCGGCGCGCCGCCAGCCGCGCGTCGTGCAGCAGCACCTCGGATCCCGAGACGTGGATCAGGGTCCGCGGCAGTCCCGGCTCGATGTGGTCCAGCGGCTCGTAGACCTGCTCGGGTTCGTCGTTCACGATGCGCTTGGCCGCGGCCCGGGCCACCAGGCTGACCAGCGCGTCGAAGGCGCGCGGCGGGAACATCGCGTCGGTCTTGATGTTCGGGTGGGCCTGCTTGGGTTCCTTGGCCAGCTGCAGCAGCGGCGAGATGGCCACCAGCGCTGCGGGCTTCTCGCCCTCATCCTGCAGGCGCTGCGCCAGGGTCATCGCCAGGTAACCGCCGGCGGAGTCGCCGGCCAGCACAATCTGGTCCGGGTCGTAGCCGCGCAGCCGCAGCCACTGGTAGGCGTCGTAACAGTCGTCGACGGCCATGCCGACCGAATGCTTGGGGATCAGCCGGTAGTTGACCATCAGCACCGGGGCGTCGGCGAACTGCGACAGCGAGATGCCGATGGGTCCGTGCGAGTTCACCCCGCAGGTCAGAAACGCACCGCCGTGCAGGTACAGCACCACGCGCCGTTTCCCGTCTGCCGGCAGCACCCCCGGGGCTCGCACCAGCATGGCGTCGGCGTTCGGCAACGCGATGGTGGCGCGCACGGTGCCGGGCTTGGGCGTCAGCGCGCGCGCCAGCTGATCGACGATCCCGAACGGCCACGGCAGGTGCGGGACGTAGCTGCCGATCGCCAGCACCGGCCGCAGCGTAACTCGACACGTCAGCGACGCGAGGTGGCCCATCAGGCTGGTCTGGGTTTCGACGATCTCGACGGGAGCGCCGTCACTGACCGGAAATTTCCTCGGCCGCCGGACGCTACCAGTGCCGTTGTGCAGGCGGGGCGCTCCGTGGACCTTGCTCGGTGCGGTCATTTCAACACTCCCCTACGTCGTTGTAGTGGCCTGTCAATCCGGCGTTCCGCTGGCGTTCAGCCAACCCGGATAACTTAGCTTGACACTTCTTAGAGTTTTAACAATCTCCGATGTTGAATTGATACCTCATCCGATATCCGGCCGTGATCGTGGTACCCGACGCACGCCTCCGGCAATCCCGGACCGCACCCGTTTCATCAGTAAGCTCATGACCGTGGGCAAACGCGGAACGCGTCGGTCGACGCTGGCACTGGCAGCAGTAGGGGCCCTGGCTTCCACGGGCGTCGGCGTGCTCGGCGCGCGCAATCTACTCACCGGACAGGCCGACCAGGCCCGCCAGATCATCCCCAAGTCCTGGGACATCCCGCCACGCGCCGACGGCGTGTACGCACCCGGCGGCGGCCCCGTCGAGCGGTGGGAACACGACGTCCCGTTCGACCTACACCTGATGGTGTTCGGCGACTCCACGGCCACGGGCTACGGCTGTCGCGACGCCGAGGAGGTGCCGGGGGTGCTGCTCGCGCGCGGGCTCGCCGAGCAGTCGGGACAGCGCATCCGGCTCAGCACCAAGGCCATTGTCGGCGCCACCTCCAAGGGGCTGTCCGGTCAGGTCGATGCGATGTTCGTGGCGGGCCCGCCGCCGGACGCCGCGGTGATCATGATCGGCGCCAACGACATCACCGCGCTCAACGGCATTGCCGCCTCGGCCCGTCGCCTCGGGGAGGCCGTGAAACGACTGCGCGCCAGCGGCGCCGTCGTGGTCGTCGGCACCTGCCCGGACTTCGGCATCATCACCGCAATCCCGCAGCCGCTGCGCTGGGTCACCCGCAGCCTAGGACTGCGGTTGGCCCGCGTACAGGCGGCCACGGTGCGGGCGGCCGGCGGCGTCCCGGTGCCGTTCGCCGACCTGCTGGCGCCGGAGTTCCTGAAGGCACCCGAGGTGCTGTTCTCCGACGACAGGTTCCATCCGTCGGCGGCCGGCTACACGCTGGCCGCCCAACAGTTGCTGCCGGCGCTGTGCTTCGCGCTCGGCGAATGGCACGGCGAGCTGCCCTGGGAAACCGAGGGGGCCGAGAGCCGGA
Organism: Mycolicibacterium sp. MU0053; assembly: GCF_963378095.1. Lineage (NCBI taxonomy): Bacteria > Bacillati > Actinomycetota > Actinomycetes > Mycobacteriales > Mycobacteriaceae > Mycobacterium > Mycobacterium burgundiense. The sequence continues at coordinate 1,058,451 of NZ_OY726397.1, read as the reverse complement.
CGCTGGGTGCCCGGTTGCGGATGCTGGCCAGGCGGTGGCCGCGGCGCACCACCGGGGTGCCCGCGCCGCTGGTGGTGTCCGCGGGCTAGCGTTTGCACCACCGTCTTTTTTAGGAGAACGCCATGCCCGAAGCCGTCATTGTCGCCACCGCCCGGTCGCCCATCGGCCGCGCCGTCAAGGGGTCGCTGGCCACCATGCGCCCCGACGATCTCGCCGCCCAGATGGTCCGCGCCGCCCTCGACAAGGTGCCGTCGCTGGACCCGCGCGAGATCGACGATCTGATGATGGGCTGCGCGCAGCCCGCCGGTGAGGCCGGCTACAACATCGGCCGCGCGGTGGCCGTCGAGCTCGGCTACGACTTCCTGCCCGGCACCACGGTCAACCGCTACTGTTCGTCGTCGCTGCAGACCACTCGGATGGCGTTCCACGCCATCAAGGCCGGCGAGGGCGACGTGTTCATCTCCGCGGGCGTGGAGACCGTGTCCCGGTTCGGGGTCGGTGCCGCCGACGGCGCGCCCAACAGCAAGAACCCGATGTTCGACGAGGCACAGGCGCGGACCGCGAAGCAGGCCGAGGGCGCCGACGAGTGGCGCGACCCGCGCGCGGACGGACTGATCCCCGACGTCTACATCGCCATGGGCCAGACCGCCGAGAATGTGGCGCTGTACACCGGGATCAGCCGCGAAGACCAGGACCACTGGGGCGTGCGTTCGCAGAACCGCGCCGAAGAGGCCATCAAGAGCGGTTTCTTCGAGCGCGAGATCGTGCCGGTGACGTTGCCCGACGGCACCGTCGTCGCCACCGATGACGGCCCGCGCGCCGGCACCACCTACGAGAAGATCAGCCAGCTCAAGCCCGTGTTCCGGCCCAACGGCACCATCACCGCGGGCAACGCCTGCCCGTTGAACGACGGCGCCGCCGCGGTGGTCATCATGAGCGACACCAAGGCCAAGGAGCTCGGCCTGACCCCCCTGGCGCGCATCGTGTCCACCGGGGTGTCCGGGCTGTCGCCGGAGATCATGGGCCTGGGCCCGATCGAGGCGATCAAGCGGGCGCTCGCGAAGGCGGGCAAGACCATCTCCGATATCGATCTGGTGGAGATCAACGAGGCGTTCGCGGTGCAGGTGCTCGGCTCGGCACGCGAGCTCGGCATCGACAAGGACAAGCTCAACGTGTCCGGCGGGGCGATCGCGCTCGGGCACCCGTTCGGCATGACCGGCGCCCGCATCACCGCGACGCTGCTCAACAACCTGACCACGCACGACAAGACGTTCGGCATCGAGTCGATGTGCGTCGGCGGCGGCCAGGGCATGGCGATGGTGCTGGAGCGCCTGTCCTAGCTTTTCGTTGAGGCTGCGCTCACCGTGCAAATGTCCGACTGAGTGACCCGCACGGTTGGCGCAGCCTCAACGCAACGAAAAAGGCCCGGTGCGGGATGCGCCGGGCCTTCCTCGTGTCGGTACTAGTCGCTCTGGAAGTAACTGAGCAGACGCAGGATCTCGATGTACAGCCAGACCAGGGTGACGGTCAGGCCCAGGGCCACGCCCCAGCCGGCCTTCTCGGGGGCTCCGGCGCGGATCATCTGATCGGCCGCATCGAAGTCGATCAGGAAGCTGAAGGCCGCCAGACCGATGCAGACCAGCGAGAAGCCGATGGCCAGCATGCCGCCGTCGCGCAGACCCAGGCCCGCGCCACCGTTGAGGCCGAAGATCGCGGCCCCGAAGTTGGCCAGCATCAGCACCAGCACGCCGATCATGCCGGCGACGATCATCCGGGTGAACTTCGGCGTCACGCGGATGGCGCCGGTCTTGTAGACCACCAACATCCCGAAGAACACGCCGAGCGTCCCGATGACCGCCTGCAGGATCATCGCGCCGCCGCCCGAGGACATCAGGTTGGCGAAGATGAACGAGATTGCGCCGAGGAACAGGCCCTCGAGGGCCGCGTAGCTCAGCACGATCGCCGGGTTGTCCTGCTTACGACCGAAGGTCGCCACCAGCACCAGTGCCAGGCCGCCGAGTGCGCCGACCAAGGCGAACGGCGTCGCCAGGGCCAGGTTGGCCGAAACGAGGAAGTAGGAGATGACACCCACCACGGACAGCACGGCGAGCGTGATACCCGTCTTGGTGACGACATCGTCGATGGTCAGCGGGCGCGAAACGCCGCGCTGCTGCTGATCGAGATAGGGCTCGTAACCCTGCTGTACCTGCGCTGCTGCAGCGGCGCCGGCCACACCAGAGCCGAATGTCGCGTACCCGCCCTGCTGCTTAGGCAGCGAACGAAATACCGGATTGCTGGTTTCCCGCACCGTGGGTTCCTTTCCTGTGAGGTCCCTGGAAGTCTGACACGAACACTGGTGCAACGAATAGCACCCCGACCAGGTTCCGGTTTTCACCGCGAATATTTCTTCGATCCTGCCCTGCGCAGGCCGGGGGCGCCACCCGCCGTTCACCTGGCAATACTAGGATGTCCAACTATTGACGTTTCGAAATCATTCCGCTCGACGAACAGGACGAATCCGCGTGACCGACGAGATCCTGACCCGCGTCGATAACGGCGTCGGCATCCTGACGCTCAATCGACCCAAGGCCATCAACTCGCTGAACCAGACCATGGTCGACGTGCTGGCCGAAACGCTGGCCGCCTGGGCCGACGATGACGACATCCGTGCGGTGCTCGTCGAGGGCGCCGGCGAACGCGGCCTGTGCGCCGGCGGCGACGTCGTGGCGCTTTACCACAGCGCCCGCGCCGACGGCAGCGCCGCGCGCAAGTTCTGGTTCGACGAGTACCGGATGAACGCGCTGATCGGCGACTACCCCAAGCCCTACATCGCCCTGATGGACGGCATCGTGATGGGCGGCGGCGTCGGCGTGGCCGCCCACGGCAGCGTGCGCGTCGTCACCGACACCACCAAGATGGCCATGCCGGAAGTCGGCATCGGCTTCATTCCCGACGTCGGCGGCACCTACCTGCTGTCCCGCGCGCCCGGCGCGCTGGGTCTGCATGCGGCGCTGACGGGTTCACCGTTCTCCGGCGCCGACGCGATCGCCCTGGGTTTCGCCGACCACTTCGTCCCGCACGACAAGCTCGCCGAACTCACCGCCGACATCGTCGCGGGCGACATCGACGCCGCGGTCGCCAAGCACGCCGTGGCGCCCCCGGCCAGCGACCTTGTCGCCCAGCGGCATTGGATCGACGACTGCTTCGCCGGCGATACCGTCTCCGACATCATCGCCGCCCTGCGCGGCCACGACGCGGGCCCGGCCAACGACGCGGCCAACGTGATCGCCGGCCGCTCGCCCATTGCCCTGTCGGTCACCCTGGAATCCGTGCGTCGCGCCAAGACACTGGAATCCCTGCGCGATGCGCTGGTCCAGGAGTACCGCGTGTCCTGCGCCTCGGCGCGCTCGCACGACTTCGTCGAGGGCATCCGCGCCCAGTTGGTCGACAAGGACCGAAACCCGACGTGGTCGCCGGCCTCGCTGGGCGAGGTCACCCGCGAGGATATCGAAAACTACTTCGCCCCAGCCGATCCCGATCTGACGTTCTGAGAAGGAGTGCACATGAGCCAATACGAAACCATCATCGTCGAGCGCGAGGACCGCGTCGGACTCATCACGCTCAACCGCCCGAAGGCGCTCAACGCGCTGAACAGCCAGGTGATGAACGAAGTCACCGCCGCCGCCCGCGAACTCGACAACGACCCCGGCATCGGCGCGATCGTCATCACCGGCAGCGAAAAGGCGTTCGCCGCGGGTGCGGACATCAAGGAGATGGCCGACCTGTCGTTCGCCGACGTGTTCGGTTCCGACTTCTTCGCCAAATGGGGTGAGTTCGCCGGGGTCCGCACCCCGACCATCGCCGCGGTGGCCGGCTACGCGCTCGGCGGCGGTTGCGAGTTGGCGATGATGTGCGATCTGCTGATCGCCGCGGACACTGCCAAATTCGGCCAGCCCGAGATCAAGCTCGGGGTGCTGCCCGGCATGGGCGGCAGCCAGCGGTTGACGCGCGCCATCGGCAAGGCCAAGGCGATGGACCTGATCCTGACCGGACGCAACATGGATGCCGAGGAGGCCGAACGGGCCGGACTGGTGTCGCGGATCGTCCCGGCCGCCGACCTGCTGAGCGAGGCGAAGGCCGTCGCCGCCACCATCTCCCAGATGTCGCTGTCGGCAGCACGGATGGCCAAGGAGGCCGTCAACCGGTCCTTCGAGACCACCCTGACCGAGGGTCTGCTCTATGAACGCCGACTGTTCCACTCGGCCTTCGCCACCGAGGACCAGTCCGAGGGCATGGCCGCATTCGCCGAGAAGAGGACTGCGCAGTTCAAACACCGTTAAGGTGCTCTGGTGACCGATGCGGACGCCGCCGATACCGAGGCCAGTGGGCCCGTAGCCACCATTGACCCGCCCGAACCGGAATCACCGCCCGCCGAACGGGCCTCCGACGGGCCGTGGTGGGCCAGGCACTACACCTTCTTCGGCACCGCCGTGGGTCTGGCGTTCATCTTCCTGTCGCTGACGCCGTCGCTGCTGCCACGCGGACCGATGTTTCAGGGCCTGGTCAGCGGCGGCGCCGGCGCGGCCGGCTACCTGATCGGCGTGTTCGCGGTATGGCTGGTGCGCTACATGCGCGGAAAGGATTCCAGCCCAACCGCTCCCGGCTGGGCCTGGATCGCCCTGGTGGTGGTCGGGGTGGCCGGGATGGTCGGCATGCAGTTCTTCTTCCAGCACTGGCAGGACGACGTTCGCGACCTGATGGGCGTGGCGCACCTGCGCTGGTACAACTACCCGCAGGCCGCGCTGCTGGCCGTGATCGTGTGGTTCGTGATCGTCGAGATCGGCCAGTTGCTGCGGCGGCTGGTGCTGTTTTTGATGCGGCAGCTGGAACGCGTTGCCCCACCGCGGGTTTCGGGCGTGATCGCGGTCGGCCTGGTGGTCGCGTTGAGTATCGCGCTGCTCAACGGCGTCGTTGCCCGCGTCGCGATGGACTGGCTCAACAGCACCTTCGCGGCCATCAACGACGAGGACTCACCGGACACCGCGCCACCGACCACGCCGATGCGTTCGGGCGGCCCGGAATCACTGGTGTCCTGGGAATCGTTGGGACACCAGGGCCGCATCTTCGTCTCCGGCGGTCCCAGCGTCGAGGACCTCACGGCCTTCAACCGCGCGCCCGCCCAGGACCCCATCCGCGCGTATGCGGGCCTCGACACGGCCGACAACATCCGCGAGACCGCCGAGCTGGCCGCGCGCGAACTCCTGCGGACCGGCGGCCTGGACCGCCAGGTGGTGGCCGTGGCGACAACCACCGGCACCGGCTGGATCAACGAGGCCGAGGCGTCCGCGCTGGAGTACATGTACAACGGCGACACCGCGATCGTGTCCATGCAGTACTCGTTCCTGCCGAGCTGGCTGTCCTTTCTCGTCGACCAGGAGAACGCGCGGCAGGCCGGCCAGGCGCTGTTCGAGGCCGTCGACGAGTTGGTCAACGAGTTGCCGGAGGCGCAGCGCCCCAAGGTGGTGGTGTTCGGCGAAAGCCTCGGCTCCTTCGGCGGCGAGGCACCGTTCCTGAGCCTGAACAATCTCGTCGCACGCACCGACGGCGCGCTGTTCTCCGGGCCGACCTTCAACAACACCATCTGGACTCAGCTGACGGCGGACCGCGATGCGGGCTCGCCCATGTGGTTGCCGATCTACGAGGACGGCGAGAATGTGCGCTTTGTCGCGCGTCCGGACAATCTGAACCGGCCCGCCGATCCCTGGAGCGAACCTCGGGTGGTGTACCTGCAGCACGCCTCGGATCCCATTGCGTGGTGGACGCCGGATCTGCTGTTCCGCGAACCGGATTGGCTGCGCGAGCCACGCGGCTACGACGTCTCACCGCGCATGCATTGGATTCCGGTGGTGACGTTCCTGCAGGTTTCCGCGGACATGGCGGTGGCCGTCGACGTGCCCGACGGTCACGGCCACAAGTACGTCAAGGACGTGGTGAACGGCTGGGCCGCGGTGCTGCAACCGCCGGGGTGGACGCCGGAGAAGACCGAGCGGCTACGACCGATGGTGCACGGCGACGAGAACGGCTGACCCCCACCAGGGCGTGGTAGCCGCCGATGACGTCGGTGGCACGGTGCAGGCCGAGGTCCTGCAGCGCGGCCGCGGCCAGGCTGGAGCTGTAACCCTCCGAGCACAGGATCAACCATTCGACGTCGTCGTCGACGGCCTGCGGGATCCGGGCCTCGCTGGTCGGATCGCAGCGCCACTCCAGCACGTTGCGTTCGATGATCAGCGCACCGGGCACCTCGCCCTCGCGGCCGCGCTGGGCGGCGGGCCGGATGTCGACCAGGACCGCGCCGCGCGCCAGCGCCCGCGGCACCTCGTCGGCGGGCAGTCGGTGCAACCGGGCCCGGGCCGCCGCCAGCACCACGTCGATCCGGCTCATGGTCAACCCTCCGGCTGATCGGTCAACTCGGTGCGCTGCCGACGCAGCGTGCCGCGCTCGGTCACCTCGTAGTACGACATGGCGGTCAGCCGCGGCGAGTAGGCGTGCACACTCAGCGTCGGCTGCTGCGCCGCGGCGCCCACCGCCGTCGGCGCCCACACCACGTCGTGCACCCACCCCAGCGGGAACGCGGCCTGATCGCCGGCCACCAACCGTCGGCGTCGCAAATGGTCACCGTTCCAACGGTATTCGTGCAGCGCACCGGACAGCACGGTCAGCGCGCCCAGCGAGCCGCCGTGGTCGTGCAGGTCGGTGGGGTGGCCGGGAGCCCAGCTGATCAACCACACGTCGAGGTCGTCGTCGGAGTGCAGGCGGGTGAACCACCGGTCGTCGACGGGCACGCCGCCGGGCGGCAGCAGATGGTCGTAGTGGCCATCGAGGAAGTCGGCGGCGGCGCGGTCGGTGGCCGCGAGCAGGTCGGGCAACCGCAGCCGGGACGGATCGGAGACGGCGGGAACCGGTGAAAGGGCGTGGGTGGGCAGCACGGCAGTGGACATGGCGGAACTCCTGAGACGACGAGACGGGAAAGGGGCGGTCAGCAGGACCGACAACACATCCGTTTCGTCATGGCGAACACCATCGCACGCCCGCCCGCAGCGCCGCACGAGTTAATCTCACGGTGATTCTGGCGCGCGGTCGGCGGCTGCCGCCCCGAGCGCCGCACCCACGCTCTAGATTGGTGCGTATGCGCAGGTATCCCAATGTGAACCCGTGGGGTGGCGCGGTGCTGGCTCTGGTCGCCGCGACGCTCGGTGCGGGCTGTTCGTCGGGCCAGGACGAGGCCGCCGAATCCGCCGCGCCCGCCCCGTCGACGTCCACCTCGGAGATGCCGGCGCCGCCGGCCGAACCGGTTCCGGCGGGCGCGGTCGGCGTCTCCCCCGGCGGGATCACCACCCGCGTCGACGTGCCCTCGGTGGCCACCGAGTCCCAGTACGGCCAGGCCTGCCTGGCCGCCAAGCGGTGGATCGACGCGCAGGGCGGCGACCCGAAGGTCCAGGTCGAGCCGTACCTGAAAGTCCTGCAGGAGCCCGGCTTCAGCGATCCGGGCAACTTCCACACCCCGTGGTCGGAGTTGACCCCCGCGCAGCAGGCGGGCGTCATCTTGGCCGTCAACGCCGCCGCCGACGGGCAATGCGGGTAGCGGCCGCGAGGCGATGACGTCATGCGGGTAGCCCTGGCACTCGGCAGCGGCGGGGCCCGCGGCTACGCCCACATCGGCGTGATCAACGAACTCAGCGAGCGCGGGCACGACATAGTCGGGACCGCCGGATCCTCGATGGGGGCGCTGGTCGGTGGGCTGCACGCGGCCGGCAAGCTCGACGAATACAGCACCTGGGCAAGCTCTTTGACGCAACGCACGGTGCTGCGTCTGCTGGACCCGTCGCTGACCGCGGCCGGGATTCTGCGCGCCGAGAAGATCCTGGACGCGGTGCGGGAGATCCTCGGGGACAGCACAATCGAGGACTTGCCCATCCCGTTCACGGCGGTCTGCACCGACCTGATCGCCGGTAAGGCGGTGTGGTTGCAACAAGGCGAGGTCTCCGAGGCAATCCGCGCCTCGATCGCCATTCCGGGCGTCATCTCGCCGCATGTGCTCGACGGGCGGCTGCTGGCCGACGGCGGCATCCTCAGTCCCATTCCGATGGCACCGATCGCCTCGGTGAATGCCGACATGACGATCGCGGTCGGGTTGTCCGGTGACGATCCGGAGGCGCGGCGGTCGGCGCGCGAGCGCCCGACCACCGAATGGCTCAAGCGGTGGCGCAGCACCTCCTCGCTGCTGGACACCAAGGCCGCGCGATCGCTGCTGGAGACCTCGACGGGCCGGGCGGTGCTGGGCCGGTTCGCCACCGTCGAGGACGCCGACGCCGAGTCGGCCGACGAGCCCGCCGAACCCATGGTGCCCCGGCTGGGTGGATTCGAGGTCATGAACCGCACCATCGACATCGCTCAGAACGCGCTGGCCCGCTACACCCTGGCCGCCTACCCACCGGATCTGTACATCGAGGTGCCGCGCACGGTGTGCCGCAGCCTGGACTTCCACCGCGCCGACGAGGTCATCGGGATCGGGCAGGAGTTGGCCGCCGCGGCCCTGGACACCGTGGGCGAGCGTCCCTCAGAGCCCTAGGAAAGTCGCGATCCGCGCGGCCTCGCGCCGGCCCTGGGCGCGGCCCGCCTGCGCCGACGGGATCCGGCACGCCGGGTCCAGCGGATTGCGCCCGAAGGCGGCCAGCGCGCCGGCGTCGGCGAAGATCGCCAACGTCCGACCGTCGGCGGCAGCGATCTCCTCGGCCGTGGACACGCCCCACGGCGACGGGGCATCCGCCGCGGCGGGCACCAGGACGACCGCGGTCGCGCAGTCCGCCGCGAAGACCATGTTGACGGTGCTGGCCACGCCGCCGTCCAGGTAGCGGCGGCCGCCGATCGTCACCGGCGGCCACGCCCCGGGCACCGCACAGCTGGCCGCGACGGCGTCGACGAGTTCGACACCGCAGCGGCGGCCGAAGGCCAGCAGTTCCCCGGTATCGATGTCGATCGCGGTCAGGCGCAGGTCGCGGTCGGGCCACTGGAGCGACGGCAGCCGGTGCGCGATCACCTCGCGGCGCACCGCCTCGCTGACGGTGTCGGCCTGCGCCGCCACCGCACCGATCTTCCGCAGCTTTTCGGCCTTGGTCGCGTTCGGGGTGAGCATCGCCGCCAGGAACAGCCCGGCGACGTCGTCGATCTCGACCCCCGGGTCGATCTCGGCGGATTCGGCCGACAACTGCCGGTCGAACAGCTCCGCGAGGCTCATGGGGCTGCTGATCTGGGCGGCGACGGCCGCACCCGCGGACGTACCGACCAGCACGTCGGAGGCGACCAGCGCTCGACCCACCTCCGGTGCCACGTCGCTGATGCCCAGCAGCACACCGGTTTCCCACGCGATCCCGGCCAGGCCGCCGCCGCCGAGCACCAGCGCGCGGCGGTCCTCAGACATCGGTGCGCGCCAGCCGCGGCGCCGCCTTCGCCGACAGCAGCGGCAGATCCAAATATGTCGCGATGCCCGGCGGTGCGGCGCAGACGGCGGGCACCGAGTTCACGCAATGCGCCGCGGTGGCCACGATTCCGGTTTCCTCCGCGGCGCCGACCTCGCTCTGGAAGCCCTTGAGGCTCACGGTGAAGTCCGGATTGCCCTTCACTTCGATCTCGTAGCGCTGACCTTCGGGACCGAAAGTCCAGGCCGGGTCCAGGTTTTGCTCACCCATCAGCCAGTTCACCGTGACCCGAACCACCACCTCATCGCCAACCACGGCTTCCCAGTGGAACTTTCGAGCCGCCACCTGACCGGGTTCGATGACGCCCAGCGGAGATTCGATCGGGGCGGTCGCGACCGCGATCTGCTGGCGGGACCGGATCTGCGGGTCGGCGTCGAAGCCGACGGTGTCGACGATCATCTTGACGGCCTGCATGAATCCGCCGTCGAGCAACTTCTGCATCGGGCCGCTCAGCGCCTTGTCCGGGGTGTCACCGAAGCCCATCACATGCCGCAGCACCTCGGGTGCATCATAGGTCCGCAGGTCGGAGAACTCTTCGGCGCGAACGTAAGTCACCGCGGTGGACATGGCCGAAAGCAGCAGCGGGAACTTCTCGCTGATGCCGCCGGGCGCGATTCCGGTGCCGTGCAGGGTGACGTTGCCGGCCAGCGCCGCCTCGATCAGCGGTGCGGCCTGACGGGGGCTCGGGTAGATCCAGCCGACCGGGGTCACCACGTTCTTTCCCGAGCGCAGCAACGCCGCGACCTCGTCGGGGATCGGCAGCAGCGGGGCGTAGATCACGGCATCGGCGTCCAGGGCCAGGATCTGCTCGACACTGTTGGTGGCGGTCACCCCGAGTGAATCCGCACCGATCAGGTCGCCGACGTCCTTGCCGGCCTTGTCCGGTGAATGCACCCAGCACCCGGCCAACTCGAGGTCGGGATGGTCCAGCACGGCCCGGATGGCCGCGACGCCGACACCGCCGGTTGCCCACTGCACGACCCTCAACGCCACGACCGGCCTCCTCGGCAGAACTAGAACACGTTCTAAGTCATCTTGGCGGGTGCGGCCCGGTTTGTACATGGCCCGCCCCGCCGAGCAGACGCAGAATCGCCCAATCCGGCCCCTACCCAGGGGAGTTTGCGTCTGCTCGCGCTGATTGGGCGCGCGCGGGCAGCGTCACCAGCGCCGCCACCAGAAAGCACAACGCGCCGACGAAGGTGCCGACGTTGGCCAGTCGCTGGTCGGCGACGGTGCCGGCGCCGCGGACAACTGCGCCGACGGCCGACGCGCCGAATGCCACCGACCCGATCAGGTTGAGCCAGCCGGCCTGCCATTCCCGCGAATCGGGGCGCAGCCACCCCCCGCCGCGCACCACCAGGTACACCGCCACCGCACTGCTGACGAGGAACAGCGTCGAGCCGAACGCATCCGGGGTCCAGACGAAGTCTCGCTCGGCGGGTACGCGGTGCGCCCACACCGCGGCGCCGGTGCTGAGGTTGAACATCACCGTCCCGGCCAACTGCGTGGATGCCGAAAGCCGTTCGGGCACCTGCGGTCCCGCCCCGCGCCACTGGATGAACGCGGCGCTGGTGAAGAACCAGGATCCGATGAAGCACAGCACGTTGGTGCCGGTGGCGGTGACGACGGCCGGAACGCCGGGCGCGGTGGCGACCGCGAAGAACGTCGCACCCACGGCGAACAGCCAACACTGAAGGCGCAGGGTCATTGCGGAACCACGGTAGCAATCGCCTACATTCGACTGACCACCGATCAAAGGGGATCTGAGATGGGTCAGCAGCCGTCGCGAGCCGCCAACAAGGTCTATGTCGTGGGAGTCGGCATGACCAAGTTCGAGAAGCCGGGGAGCCGCGAAGGCTGGGATTACCCGCAGATGGCCAAGGAGTCCGGCACCAAGGCGCTGCAGGACGCCGGGGTGGACTACACCGAGATCGAGCAGGGCTACGTCGGGTACGTCGCCGGTGACTCCACCTGCGGTCAGCGGGCGCTCTACGAACTGGGCATGACCGGCATCCCGATTGTCAATGTCAACAACAACTGCTCCACCGGATCGACCGCGCTGTACCTGGGTGCGCAGGCCATCCGCGGGGGGTTGGCGGACTGCGTGCTGGCGTTGGGCTTCGAGAAGATGCAACCGGGGTCGTTGAGCGGGGGCTCCGAGGACCGGGAGTCTCCCATGAAGCGCCACATTCTGGCGCTCAACGAGATCGACGAGATGCAATTTCCGGTGGCGCCGTGGATGTTCGGGGCGGCGGGCCGCGAGCACATGAAGAAGTACGGCACCACCGCCGAGCATTTCGCCAAGATCGGCTACAAGAATCACAAGCATTCGGTGAACAATCCGTATGCGCAGTTCCAGGACGAGTACACGCTCGAGGACATCCTGGCCGCCAAGATGATCTCCGATCCGCTGACCAAGCTGCAATGTTCGCCGACTTCGGACGGTTCGGCGGCGGTGGTGCTGGCCAGCGAGGACTACGTGGCCAAGCACAATCTGGCCGGCCAGGCCGTCGAGATCGTCGGGCAGTCGATGACCACCGACTTCGCCTCGACCTTCGACGGCAGCGCCGCCAACGTCATCGGCCATGACATGAACGTGCAAGCCGCCCGGCAGGTTTACGACCAGTCCGGCCTGGGTCCGCAGGACTTCCAGGTCATCGAACTGCACGACTGCTTCTCGGCCAACGAGTTGCTGCTGTACGAGGCGCTGGGCCTGTGCGGCCCGGGCGAGGCGCCGGCGCTCATCGACGACAACCAGACCACCTACGGCGGACGCTGGGTGGTCAACCCGTCTGGCGGGCTGATCTCGAAGGGCCATCCGCTCGGCGCCACCGGGTTGGCCCAGTGCAGCGAGCTGACCTGGCAGCTGCGCGGTACCGCCGACAAGCGCCAGGTCGACGGCGTCACCGCGGCGCTGCAGCACAACATCGGGCTCGGTGGCGCCGCCGTCGTCACCGCGTATCAGCGCGCCGAACGCTAGTCACCGCCCCGGCGATCAGTCCAGCGTCTGCACCTCGTAGTTGCCTTCGGCGTGCAGGGCTCGAATGGCCTTCTTGTCGTACTTGCCGACGCTGGTGCGCGGGACTTCGATGGCGAAGGTCCAGCGCTCCGGCAGCCACCACCGAACGACCTTGTCGCTCAGGAAGTCTCGCAGTTCCTCGGCACTGACCTCGGCGCCGTCCTTGACCACCACCACCGCCAGCGGTCGCTCCTCCCAGCGCTCGTCCGGCACGCCGATCACCGCGGCCTCCAGCACGGCCGGGTGTGCGATGAGGTGGTTCTCCAGCTCCACCGACGAGATCCACTCGCCGCCGGACTTGATCACGTCCTTGGCCCGGTCGGTCAGGGTGACGTAGCCGAGTTCGTCGATGCGCCCGACGTCGCCGGTGCGCATCCAGCCCGCCTTGAACTTCGAGGGGTCGGCGTCGCGGTAGTACGAGCTGGTGATCCAGTGCCCGCGGACCTCGAGTTCGCCCACCGATTCGTCGTCGTTGGGCAGTACGGTGCCGGCATCGTCGACGATGCGGGCCTCCACGCCGCACAGTGGCCGGCCCTGACTGCCGCGCAGTTCCCAGTGCTTGTCCTCGCTCACCCCCGGCGGCGGCCAGGCCAGCGTCGCGATCGGTGAGGTTTCGGTCATCCCCCACAGTTGCCGGATCTCCACCCCGAACGTCTCCTGGAAGGTCCGCATCAGCGACACCGGCACCGCCGAGCCGCCGCACCCGACCAACCGCAGCGACGAGATGTCGTGTCCCGGGTTGTCGTGCAGATAGTTCATGACGCCGTTCCAGATGGTCGGCACGGCGCCGGCGACCGTGGGCCGCTGCGTCTCGATGAGGTTCACCAACGACGCCGGATCCATGAAACGATCGGGCATCACCAGATCAGCCCCGCCCATCAACGCCGCATACGGCAGACCCCAGGCGTTGGCGTGGAACATCGGGACAATCGGGAGCGCCTTGTCGGAGAATCCGAGGCCCAACGCGTTACCGCCGCAGGTCGCCATCGCATGCAAGTAGCTGGAGCGGTGGCTGTAGACCACGCCCTTCGGGTGTCCGGTGGTGCCGCTGGTGTAACACATTGCCGCGGCGGAGTTTTCGTCCATCTCGGGCCAGTCGAAGTCGTCGGATTCGGCGGCCAGCACCTCGTGGTAGCGCAGCACGGTCTTGCCGGACGCCGTCAGCGGGGAAAGGTCGCCGTCGCCGACCGCGATCACCGTGTGCACGGTCTCCATCGACGGCAGCACCGGCGCCAGTACCGAGGCCAGCGACGAATCGGCGATCAGTACCTGATCGGCCGCCTCATAGGCGACGAACTCGATCTGTTCGGGGAACAGCCGGATGTTGAGCGTGTGCAGCACCGCGCCCATGGCCGGGATCGCGACGTACGCGATCAGATGCTCGGCGTTGTTCCACATGAACGTGCCGACGCGCTGATCGCCGGTGATGCCCAAGCGACGCAGCGCGTTGGCCAGTCGTGCGGCGTCGCGCCCGACCTCCTGGTAGCTGGTGTGCCGGTAGCCGCCGTCGCCGGTTGCGGTGGTCACCGTGCGTTCGCCGTGCACCGTCGCCGCGTAACGGAGGATCCCACCGATGGTCAACGGGAACGGTTCGATGGTGCTTTGCATCGCTTGACTCAGCCCTCTCGCGTCATGGGGCCTGCACCCCGGGTGCCCTACGCTAGCCCTGGTGACGATCGGGAAGTCGGTTTTACTCTTCGTGGTCGCCGCCTTGTTCGAAATCGGCGGCGCTTGGTTGGTGTGGCAGGGTGTCCGCGAGGACCGCGGCTGGTGGTGGGCCGGGCTCGGGGCGATCGCGCTGGGCGCCTACGGTTTTGTCGCCACCCTGCAGCCGGACGCGAATTTCGGGCGCATCCTGGCCGCCTACGGCGGCGTTTTCGTCGCGGGCTCGTTGGCCTGGGGGATGGTGCTCGACGGGTTTCGGCCCGACCGGTGGGACCTCACCGGCGCGCTGCTGTGCCTGGTGGGCGTCGGGGTCATCATGTACGCGCCGCGCGCCGCCGGGGGATGATCTACTGGGCAGCGGCGGAGGGCGAGACGATGCGGATCACGAGTGCGACCGCGGCGGTTGCGATGGTGGCCTGCGGGCTGTTGTTCCCGGCGGTGGCCGCGGCCGATTCCGCCCAGGACGCCATCACCGACCTGCGCAGGCAGGGCTACAACGTGGTCATCGACCGCGTGGGCACCGGCCCGCTGGAGAACTGCGTGGTCACCGACATCCGCAACCCGACCCGGATCAACCGGATGCGCATTGCACTCGAGCGCGAGGACCCGACGCCGAAGCGCCAGATCATCACGGTCTCGCTGGACTGCTCGCGGTGAGCTGAGCGGCGCTAGACCGCCGCGGCCTCGAGTTCGTGCATCGGCAGATCGATGACGTCGGCGTCGAGAATCTGCGCGAGCGCCTTGTTGGTCGTCACGTTGACGGTCAGGGACGCGACGCGCCCCTCGTTGTCGGCGACGAACAGCAGCGACCCGTCCAGGCTCTCCACCGCGGTCACCGGATCGACACCGGTCTCGATGCGGTCGATGAGGCGGCGAGTGGCGGTGCACAGCACCGTGATGCAGCTGCCGTTGACGATGTAGGCGCGCTCGCCGTCGGCGCTGACCGACACCTGGCCGACCGGCGCGCCGAGTTCGATGGTGCCGGTGATCTGCAGCGTCTCCGCGTCGAGAAGGTCGACCACACCGCCGAATTCGTCGTCGTCGCTGACGGCGAAGATCGTCCGACCATCGCGGCTGACCACGATGTCGCGGACCATCGACGGGATGGGGCCGGCTCCGATGACCCGGCCGTCCCGAACGGCCAGCACGACGCCGGTGGCGTCGTCGACGGCCGCGACGTACACCACGTTGCCGGTCGGGGCGACGTCCAGCGCGGTCGGCACCGTGTGCGGGCCGACAGTCAGGTCGACGGTGCGCACGTCGTGGGTCTCGGTGTCGATCACGCCGAGTGACATCGCTGCGTCGTCGGCCTGCAGGGCGTAGACGCGGCGCGCGTCGGGACTGACGGCGAGGTCACGCACGGTCCCGCGCACCGGGATGCGCGCCACCACGGCGGCGCGTTCCAGGACGGTGACGGTGTCGTAGGCGGGTTCGACCGAGGCCACGTAGGCGCGCCGGCCGGCGGTCACGATCGCGGTCGGTTCGTAGATGTCGTCGACGGCAGTCACCTGGCCCAGCGTCTGCGCGGCGCGCACCGATACGGTGTCGGCGCCGTAGTTGGCGGTCAGCAGGCAGCCGTCGAGTTCGGCGAGTGCGGTGATGGCACCGCGCGTGACGGTGACCGCCCGCGCCGGGATGAAGCCGGGGGCATCTTGAGCCAGCGACGCGTGCAGCGCAACCGGAGCGATGCCAACGTCGGCGCGAGCCGCAAGCGCCGCCCCATCAACAGCATGGGTCACTTGCTCCACATTGGTCACTCTGTTGTTTGCCATAGTCGTCGATTCCTCCCTCAGGCACGCCCCGCACACCAATCGCGGATGTGAGTTCGGATGCCAATTCGGCATCGGCCACGATCGAGTCTAGCGACCCGATACGACATAAAATTCGAACGCGCAGCCGCGACCGGACACATCGGGCGATTTGTCTAAGCAGGCGCTCAGGAGCCGCCGTTACCGAATTGTGTTGTTTGCTGTCAGCAAGACCGCGCGAGTCGATGGCCTGCCGCGCTTCACAATCTGGCTAATTGGCATTCGGCTGTTCTTCAACTTCTCTTAATAAGATTCTCTTACCCCTGCGCCCGCGAAATGAGGGGTAAATCACACGGTCGATTTCGAGCGTGTTACGCGACGCGGACTTTAACCGGGCCGGTCCGGGCCCGCTCACCGGCAGCGCGCCACCGCCGAGCCCGCCGCAGGACCGCACATGTTCGCTGGGCTCAGAGCCCCGGCTCGGCCCGCAACACCAGGCGGACCTCACACGAGCCCGCGCGCGGGTCCGGGTCCACGCTGACCCGGTAGCCCCGGCCCAGCGTCGCGGCGTTGACGTCCACCACCTCTTGGATGAGGCCCTGCTGGATTCCGCGCACCACTTCGGGAGCATCCACCGCGATCTCGGCCAACGGGCAGGTACAGATCCCGACCGTGACCTCGCCGAAGGCGTCCACCACCGAACGGGTCTGAAATCCGAGTTCCTCGAGCGCGGCCACCACCAGGTCGGTCACCGAAGTGGTCGGTCGGGTTCGGGCCAGCCGGACGCGCCGCGCCAGATCGGCCCCGATCCGCGTCGCCCGCTCCTCGCGCTCGGCGACCGTACCGCCGAGATGGGTCGCAAACAGCGCGACGATCTCGGCGTACCCGAGCCGCGGGGCCAGTTCGTAGGTCAGTCGCGGTCTACCCGCCCGGCCGCCCCGCGTTCCCGCGCCGCGCCGGATCGCCCCCTGGCTCTCCAGGGTGCCCAGGTGAAACCGCGCGGTGGTCACGTGGATGGCCAGTGCGTCGGCCACCTGCCGGGCATCGACGGGCTCGCCGGACGAGCGCACCAACTCCAGCACGCGCCCGCGCTGCTGGCCGGCCGCACGCTCGGACGCAGGTCGGGAGGTGTCGTGCGACGGCGTCGTCAACCGGCGGCGTCCGGAACCACCGCCACGATCGCCACGGCGGTCATCGCCCCGGCGTACCTGGTGAAGGTGTTGCGCATGCCCAGGACGCGGTTGCGCGCGGCGGGGTGGCTGAGCACGTTGCCCACGATGCGCAGGGCCCCGAACAGACCCTCGTCGGCAATCACCCGCTTGGGGCGCAGCAGAGCCATCGGAGCCTGCTCGACGGTGGTGACCCGAAACCCCGAATCAGTAAGCAGCGCAGACCATTCCGCGACGGTCAGCGGCCTGGCATTGACCTTGATGGAGCGCGCCAGATCGCGGCGGACGGCGTCCTTGGTGTCCTGCGGAAGGTCGTCCGGCGTGAGCGCCAATTCGTGGATGGCGTAGCGACCGCCGGGCCGCAACACCCGGAATGCCTCATCGACGATGGCCCGCTTGGCCTTGTCCCCCTGCATGGTCAGCATGGCCTCGCCGACGACGACGTCGGCGCTGCCGTCCGCGAGTCCGGTGCTGGCGGCGTCGGCGGTGACGGTGCGGCCCGCGGTGGCCTCGACCACCTCCTGCACCATCGCCGAGGCCGCGCCGCTGTCATCGACGCCGACATAGGTGGCCGGCCCCAACGCGCCGATGTCCTTGGCGGTGCGCCCCAGCCCCGGACCCAGTTCGACGACATCGGCGCCGCCGATACCGGCGGCGGCGAGCAGTCGGGAGGTCAGCTCGCGACCACCGGGGCGCAGCACCCGCTTGCCCAGCCGGGCCAACAGCCAGTGACCGGGCAGATCTTCCCACGACCGTTGGGCCAGCGGGAGTTCGACTTTCTGTGACATCTGCGGGTCCCCTCGGGTGAGCCGAATTAAAAGGAAATCTCTCCGCGTAACACTAGGAGTTTGGTTAGGCTAAGGCAAGTGCGTATTCAGGGTCATCGCCGAGTGCGCCGGCGCCCTGCTGATGGTGACGCGGCTGACGAGGCTCGCACGGGTCTCGACGTGGATGAGCGCGAATAGATGCCCACCGGGGGCGATGACATGCGCGGGCCGGCCGTCGACCAGTAGCGGTGCCGCCGCACGGATCCGGTCAGCGAACAGTACGGTCTCCTCCGCGATGGCGCGGGCGCCGGTGACGGTGGGCGCAGTGCCCGGGGGCACGAGGTCCGCGTCGGCGACCCGCACGCAGTCCTCGACCATCAGGGCGATCATCCGGTCCAGATCACCGCCGCCGGCCGCGTCGAGAAAGGCGGCGACGACGGCGGGATCCGCGCCGGCATCGCGCTCGGCTGTCGTACTGGGCGCAGCGATACGCCGACGGGCCCGGCTGGCCTGCTTCTTCGCGTTCTCGGCGGTGGTGTTGAGGGTTTCCGCGATCTGCCGGAACGGCAGGTCGAACAGATCGTGCAGCACGTAGGCGACGCGCTGCGTGGGGGTCAGCCGGTCGAGCACCACAAGCAGTGCCCGCGAGACGCTTTCGCGGCGTAGGTACTGCTCATCGGCGGCCAGCTCGTCGGCCGCGACCAGGTCGGCCGACAACGGTTCCTCGGGGCGTCGGGCGCGCGCCCGCAGGTGGTCGAGACAGACCCGAGTGAGCACGGTCGTCAGCCAGGCCGCGCTGTTGCGCACCTCGCCGGAGTCCGCGGCCGTTGCCCGCAGCCACGTCGTCTGCACCGCGTCCTCGGCATCGTGGATCGAGCCGAGCAACCGGAACGCGACCGCCGTCAACTGCGGTCGTGCCGCATCGAAATCCGCTTCGGGTAGCAATCGGTGTCACCTTTCGCCGGTGCCAGACGTCGGATGGACGAGACCCCCGTCTCGTAACCCTTCGCGACACCGAGGAGCGACCCGAAATGAGCCTACCGATCAATCCGTACCGGCCCCGGCGCTGCGACGGCGGCGCCGCATGACCGCCGTACTGTTCGGCGCCACCGCGTTGGGAATCGCCGCGAACGTCTTCGTCGCGGTCGCCGACTATCTGAAGGCCGGGTTTGTCGTGAAGAACTCCGCCGAGGTGCGCGTCCCCGCGACCGCGGTGCCGTACCTGGCGACGCTCAAGCTGGCCGGGGCCGCCGGTCTGGCCGTCGGCCTGCTTGCGCTGCCGTGGCTGGGCCTCGCCGCCGGTATCGGCCTGACCCTGTTCTTCATCGGCGCAGTCGCCGTACACATCAAGACGCGGGTGTTCTACAACATCGCCTTCCCCGGCGCCTTCCTCGTGCTGGCAATCGCGTCGGTGGCCTACTTCCTGCCGCTGGTGTAGCTACTCGCCGAAGGGCTGGTAGTGCCGGGCCGCCAGATACTCCGGGCGAGGCTTGTCGGCGGCGAACGGCGCCGTCAGCTCGTTCTCCACCGAGTTGAACACCAGAAAAACGTTCGACCGGGGAAACGGCGTGATGTTGGAGCCCGAGCCGTGCAGCAGGTTCGCGTCGAACCACAGCGCCGAACCGGCCGGTCCGGTGAACTGGTCGATGCCGAACTGCGCCGCGGCCTTGGTCAGGGTGTCACGATCCGGCACCCCGACCTCCTGGGCCACCAGCGAGGTGGCGTGGTTGTCGCTCGGGGTGGCGCCGACACACGGGTAGAACGTGTGGTGCGAGCCCGGCATCACCATCAACGAGCCGTTGAATGCGTAGTTGTCGGTCAACGCAATTGAGCAGGACACCGCCCGAATGGCCGGCATCCCGTCCTCGGCGTGCCAGGTTTCGAAGTCCGAATGCCAGTAGAACCCGCTTCCGGTGAAGCCCGGCATCATGTTGATCCGCGCCTGATGGATGTAGACGTCACTGCACAGCAGCTGGCGCGCGATCGGCAAGACCGTGTCCAGTGACACCACCTCGGCAATGAGGTCGCTGAGCAGGTGCGGCTCGAACACCGAGCGGATGCCGCCGCCGGGCTCCCTGATGACGCGCGGGTCGTCGGCGTCGAGCTCGGCGGCCAGCCGTTCCAGCTCCTGACGCAACGGCGGTAACCATTGCTCACCAACGGTATTCGGCCGGATCAGGTAGCCCCGCTCGGCGAACGAGGCCAGGGCTTCCTCGCCGAGCGGGCCGTGGACCTGCTCACCCCAAACCGCGGGTTCCACCCGCGGCACCGGCGCGATTGCGTGATCGAGCCGGGTCGGATAGTTGTCGTGCACAACCGTCATGACCTGCCTCGCTATTCCAGAATCGAAGGCGGATACGTTCCCGTCTCGTCGTGCACCTCTTTACCCGTTACCGGCGGGTTGAACACACACAGCATCCGCAGCTGCTCATGGCAGGTCACCCGATGCTTCTCGTGCCCATCGAGGAGGTACATGGTGCCGGGTTCCAGCTTGAATTCCTCGCCGTTCTCGAGGTTGGTCAGGACTCCCGACCCCTCCACTATCCAAACGGCCTCGACGTGGTGGCGGTACTGGAACTCGCTGACCGAGTTCGCGTTGATGGTGGTCTCGTGGAACGAGAACCCCGCGCCGTCACCGGCCAAGATGATGCGCTTGGAACGCCAAGCGGCATCGGCGACATCACGTTCGGTGCCCGTGATCTCGGCAGTAGTACGCACAATCATGACTTCACTCCTTCGGGCGTTCGCGGCTTCCCGCTACGCCAGTGTCGCGGCCACCGCTTCGGCCAGGATGTCCAAGCCGGATTCCAGGTCGGCCTCCGACGTGGTCAACGGGGGCAGCAGTTTGACCACCTCGTCGGACGGGCCGCTGGTCTCGGCGAGCAGACCGCGTTCAAAGGCCGCCCCGCACACCGCTTCCGCGGCCGGCGCGTCGTCGAACTTCAGGGCCTGCACCATGCCGCGTCCGCGCGTGCTGATGCCGTCGTGAGTACCGGCGATACCGTCGAGTCGGGCGCGCATCAGCTCGCCCTTGGACTGCGTCTGATCAGTGAAATCGGCAGACTGCCAATAGGTTTCCAACGCCTTGGTGGCAGTCACGAACGCGGGGTTGTGTCCACGGAACGTGCCGTTGTGCTCGCCCGGAGTCCACACGTCGAGGTCCGAACGGAACAGCGTGAGCGCCATCGGGAGTCCGTAGCCGCTGATCGACTTCGACAACGTCACGATGTCGGGTTCGATACCGGCCACCTCGAAGCTGAAGAACGGTCCGGTACGGCCGCAACCCATCTGGACGTCGTCGACGATCAACAGGATGTCGCGGCTGCGACACAGCGCAGCCAGGGCCTGCAGCCATTCCACCCGGGCGACGTTGACTCCACCCTCGCCCTGCACAGTCTCGACGATCACCGCGGCGGGCCGGTTCAGACCGCCGCCCGAGTCGTCGAGAACGCGCTCGAACCAGTGAAAGTCCTCGGTGACGCCGTCGAAGTAGTTGTCGTAGGGCATCGGGGTTGCGTGCACCAACGGGATACCCGCACCGGCCCGCTTCATCGAGTTTCCGGTGACCGACAGCGAGCCCAAGGTCATTCCGTGAAACGCGTTGGTGAAGTTGATGATCGACTCACGTCCGGTCACCTTGCGGGCCAGCTTGAGCGCCGATTCGACCGCGTTGGTCCCAGTGGGCCCGGGGAACTGCACCTTGTAGTCCAGCCCGCGCGGCTTGAGGATCAGCCCCTCGAACGCGGTGAGGAAGTCGGTTTTCGCAACGGTCGCGATGTCCAGCGAATGCACGATCCCGTCGTTGGTCAGGTAGTCGATCAAAGCCGACTTGAGCACCGGATTGTTGTGCCCGTAGTTGAGCGCTCCGGCGCCGGCGAAGAAGTCCAGGTACTCGCGGCCGTTGACATCGGTGATGTAAGACCCCTGCGCGTGTTCCATCACCGTTGGCCAACTGCGGCAATAACTTCGCACTTCGGACTCGACGGACTGATATACGTCCGGCAAATCAGATTCGGACAATTTGAGCAGTGGTGCAAGTGACGTCATGACGTCCCTTCCGGTTGGTTGAAATTTTCACCTGGTGAGCTCGGCAGTGATGGGGCCGATCCGCAGCAGCGGCTCTTCCTCGTGCGCCTGATCGGCATCCAGCAGTTCGGTGCCGAACCAGGGCAGCTCGGTCACCGGGACGCCATGCCGGCGTGCGACGCCACCGAACAGCGCGCGCGACGCCGAATTGCTCGGCGCAACAGTGGCTTCCAGGGTGACGGGATGGCCGTGCCGCTCCCTGCGTACCCGTTCGATCAGCGTGTCGAGCATCGCCGCGCCCAGGCCGGTGCCCTGCGCCGCCGGAGTGACGACCACCTGCCAGACGAACAGCGCCTGGGGCCGGGCCGGCGGGTGGTAACCCATTACAAACCCGAAGAGTTGGCCGTCGCGGTCGGCCACAATCGAAGTGTCGGCAAACTCGGTCGCCATCAGCAGATAGGCGTACGTCGAGTTCTGATCCAGCACTTCACTCTCGGCCACCAGTCGATGCATGGCGATAGCGTCCGATCCCGTCGGACGGCGTAAAAACCCATCCCAAGATCGCGCTGTCTGCAGTTGGCCATGCCCGTTGGACACGGCAGAAACGCCTTGCTGTTCCCTATCAGAAGCGAACATATCTAGTTAGCTGTCACCACCGAACAAGTCATCGATCTACGTTTGAGTCTCAGGCATCGGTGCATCTCAACGTAGGCAACCCGGACGGACTAATCAAACGCCGCCACCCCGGTTCGGACTGGCATCACGCGAGCACGACAGCCGAAAGGCCGGCAAAAGCCCTGCTCCACGGCCTGCCGTTGTCGTTACCAAATCGTTATCAAATTGACAGGGGACCTGCCAGGGTTCACCGATGACCCGTCAGAGCACCTTGGAGAGGAACTCCCGCAACCGCGGATGCTTGGGATTGCCGAAAACCTCGTCCGGGGTGTCATCCTCGACGATGTTGCCGTCGGCCATGAAGAGCACCCGCGAGGCCACCTCCCGGGCGAACCCCATCTCGTGGGTCACCACCACCATGGTCATGCCCTCCACCGCCAGCCGGCGCAACACCTCGAGGACGTCGCCGACCATCTCCGGATCCAACGCGCTGGTGGCCTCGTCGAACAACATGATCGACGGGTTCATCGCCAGCGCACGCGCGATGGCCACCCGCTGCTTCTGCCCACCGGACAAGGTCGCCGGTTTGACGTACGCCTTCTCGGCCAGACCCACCTGGTCCAGCAGGTCCAGAGCGCGCTTCTTCGCGGTCGCCTTGTCCATCTTCTTGGTCAACAGCGGTGCGAGCGTGACGTTCTCGATCACGGTCATGTGCGGGAAGAGGTTGAAGTGCTGGAACACCATGCCGATGTGCTGGCGGACCTGGTCCAGATCCACCTTCTTGTCGGTCAGGTCGAACTCCTCGACGAATACTTTGCCGTCGGTGATGTCCTCGAGCTTGTTGAGGCAACGCAAAAACGTCGACTTGCCCGAACCGGAGGGGCCGATGACGCAGACGACCTCGCCCTGGCTGACGGTCGTGCTGATGCCGTCGAGGACCACCAGATCGCCGAAGGACTTCTTGAGGCCCTCGATGCGAATCTTGACACTGCCCGCGGGTTCGGCCGCGGCGGTTTCCGGTGCCAGCTGGTTCATTTCACGAGCCTCTTCTCGAGTCGGTCCGAGAACTTGGTCAGCGCCATGATGACGACGAAGTAGATGATGCCGATGATCAACCACATGTTGAAGGACTGGAAGTTGCGGGCGATGATGATCCGCCCGGTTTGGGTCAGTTCGGCGATACCGATCACCGACAGGATCGAGGTGTCCTTCAAGGTGATCACGAACTGGTTGATGTAGGACGGCACCATGGTCCGGATTGCCTGCGGCAGAATGACTTTTCGCATGGTCGGCAGGTACCCGATGCCGAGGCTGCGGGAGGCCTCCATCTGCCCCTTGTCCACCGACAGGATGCCACCGCGGACAATCTCGGTCATGTAGGCGCCGGCATTCAGGGACAGCGTGATGATGCCGGCCGTCATGGCCGTCATCTGGAAGCCCATCGCCGAGGGAATGCCGAAGTAGATGAAGAACGCCTGCACCAGCAGCGGCGTGCCCCGGAAGATGTCGACGTAAGTGGTGCCGATGGCCCGCAACCACAGCGAGCGCGACACCCGCATCAGACCGAAGACGATGCCCAGCAGCAGCGCGATCGCGATCGAGACCACGGTCAGGATCGCGGTGATCTTCAGGCCGGCCATCAGCAGCGGGAAGGTGCTCTTCAGCAGGCCGAGAATCGAGTTGTCGGCGACCACCGCACCCGCACCGAGATAGGTCTCGATGATCTCGTCGTAGCGGCCCGACTCCCGCAGGTTGTTTAAACCGGCGTTGAACTTCGCCAGCAGTTCGGCCTGTTGGCCCTTGTTGACCGCAAACCCGTAGCTCGACCCCTGCTCCTTGGGGGTGACGGCCAGGAAGCCGTTGCCCTGGGCGATGCCGTAGTTCAATACCGGGTAGTCCTCGAAGATGGCGTCGGAGTTGCCGGTGCGCACTTCGTCGAACATCGAGGCCGAGTCGGCGAAGTAGACCGTGCTGAAACCGTATTCGTCCTTGATCGACTCGGCGAACTCGGCGCCCTCGGTGCCGTTCTTGACCGCGACCCGCTTGCCGCGCAGATCCTCGTAGGAGGTGATCTCGGTGTTGGTCTCGAGCACCGCCATCTGGACGCCGGATTCGAAATAGGGTTCGGAGAAGTCGAACACCGCTTTACGTTCATCGGTGATGGACATGCCCGCGATCACGCCGTCGGCCTGGTTGGCCTGGACCGCCTGCAGCGCGGCATCGAAGCCCAGCGGCCGGATGGTGACCGTGAAGCCCTGATCCTCGGCGATCGCCTTGATCAGATCGATGTCGATCCCGACGAAATTACCCTGGTCGTCCTGGAACTCGAAGGGCGCGAAGGTGATATCGGTGGCAATGACGTAGTTCTCGCCCTCGGCCGCGGCCGTGGGGGCCAACACCGCGGCACCGAGCGCGCCGATCAGCATTGCCGTGACCAGATAGACCAGCCGGCGCAACCGCATTCGCCTGCCGATGGTGTCGACGCGTGGTGGTGACCCGGCTCGCATGCTGCGCCTCCTCTAGGTGCTGCGGACGTCTCACGCTAGCGGGCCGACGGGTATTCCGTCCGCATTCCACGCGGCGCAACTGGCGGGCGGCAACATCGAACCATTACGTGCCGCACATCGTGTGTTCAGTGGGCTGGGACAGCGTGGAGAGGCCGTCGTGATGACCAAGACGTTCTGGATCGCCGTCGGTGCCGCGGTCACCGGGGTGCTGGTGGCGCCGGGCGCGGTGGCGCACGCCGAGTCCGCGGTGGTGGTGATCGGTCAGCTCGAGGCTCAAGGTTTCAGCGTCAACGTCGACCGGATCGGCAGCGCACCGTTGGAGCGGTGTGTGGTCACCAGTGTGCGCAATCCGCAGGAACAGACCCGCCTGGTGCAACTCGACGGTCGTCACGACCGCAACGTGCTCGTCCCGGTCGTGGTCCGGCGCACCATCACGGTGTCGCTGGACTGCACAGGCTGAACGCCGGATTTATGCGACCATCTGCAGGTGAGTTCGCAGGACGACCCGGAGGTCCGGATCCGCGACCTGGAACGGTCGCTGGCCGACTCCTACTACGAACCGGGCACCTCCTCCCCCGATCAGTACCCGCCGCCCACCGCGCCGTGGCGCTATGACGCTCCCGCCCCACCCCGGCGGGGCCGCGGCGGACTCGTGGCGGCGATCGGGATCACGGCGCTGCTGGCCGTCGTCGGCACCGGAGTCGCGATTTACCTGATGACAAGCGGGGGTTCGTCGACGACGTCGGGCCGCGCCACCTTCTCCGGCGGCGGCGGGGGCTTTCCCGCCACAACCGCGCCGTCGCGCCCCCGCACCGCGCCAACCCCTGCCCCGGCCCCGGCCCCGGGCAGCACCGTGATCTTCTCGGGCATAGGGGAAACCGAAACGGTGCACTGCGACAACAACTCCGTGAGCGTGAGCGGTATCGACAACGTCGTCACCGTCACCGGTCACTGCCTTGAGGTGACCGTCTCCGGGGTCAGGAATACGGTCAACGTTCAGTCGGTGGACGCGATCGGCATATCCGGGCTCGAGAACCGGGTCACCTATCGCGTCGGCGCGCCCCAGGTGAGCCAGTCGGGATTCGACAACGTCGTCGAACAGGGGGGCTAGGTGTAATGACCAGGCAGGTTGTGAACGCGTAGGCGCTCGATGGGGGTCTTTCCTCCGATACCGGTGTGGGGTCGGTGGTGATTGTAGTGATGCAGCCAATCTTGGTAGGTCTGCGCGCGGGCGTCGTTGGACCGGTAGGTCTGGGCGTAGGCCCATTCGGCGGCCAGGGTGCGGTTGAAGCGTTCCACCTTGCCGTTGGTCTGCGGCCGATACGGTCGGGTTCGCTTGTGCGTGATCACATCGCCTAGTGCTTCGGCGAAACACTTTGAGCGGTAACATGATCCGTTGTCAGTGAGGACGCGCCGAACGATGATGCCATGGTCTACGAAGAAGGCGTTGGCGTTGCGCCAGAACGCTGCGGCGGTCTCCTTGCGTTCGTCGTCGAGTTCTTCGGAGTAGGCCAGTCGGCTGTGGTCGTCGACCGCGTGGTGCAGGTAGGCGTAGCCCATCCCGCTGCGGGTTTTGCGCCCCGCTTGCCGGCCGAGCTTGCGGTGCCCACCACCATCGGGGATACGGCCGAGCTTTTTGATGTCCACGTGCACCAGATCGCCCGGCGCCGCGTGCTCGTAGCGGTTGGGCTTCGGGCGGCGTACCGGCAGGCCGGTGGCCTGATCCAGGTGCCTCAACAGGGGCATCTTGTAGCGCTTGAGCACCGCCTGCACCGTTGATCGCGGCACGTGCAGGTGTGCGGCGATCCGATCGGGCCCCCAGCGGCGGGTGAAGCGCAGCTTGACGATCCGACGCTCCCGACGTGCCGGCAGCCGGTTGGGGCTGTGGCGCGGACGGCTGGGTCGGTCGAACATCGCCTCCGCGCCACCGACCCGGTAGCGATCGGCCCACTTCTTCGCTGTGGCCGGTGAGCACTGGAACCGCTCAGCAGCACGTCGGATCGACCAACCCTCATCGACAATCAGCTTGGCGAGTTTCAATCGCCCCTTCGGGGTCAGCGAAGCATTAGCGTGGGACACGAGGACCTCCTGGTGATCGGCGTGTGTGTGGTAACCACACCGATACCGGAGGTCCTCACCTACTTCCGCGCACCACGCCGTTCACAACCTCCCTGGCCATTACAGCTAGGCCGCGCTGCGCTGTGCGTCCCTGCTGCACACTGGATTCATGGCCGAACAGGACTACCCCCCGAGCGCCGCGGCACGCGGCCGGGTCGAGCCGTCACCGCGCCGGGTACGCGGTTTCCTCGGCACCGACCTGCTCTTCGACACGACGGCGGCGCGTTATGTGTGGGAGGTGCCGTACTACCCGCAGTACTACATCCCGCTGTCCGATGTCCGCGAGGAGTTCCTGCGAGACGAGGACTACCCGCAGCGCGTGCAGTTCGGCCCGTCGCGGATGCACTCATTGGTCAGCGGCGGCCGGGTCTTCGAATCGGCGGCGCGAGTGTTCGACAGCGACGCGGACAGTCCGGTGGCCGGGTTGGTGCGGTTCGAGTGGGATCGGCTGTCCTGGTTCGAGGAGGACGAGCCGATCTACGGCCACCCGCGCAATCCGTACGCCCGCGTCGACGCGCTGCGCTCCCACCGGCGAGTCACCGTGACGTTGGCGGGCGTCGCGCTCGCCGACACCACCAGCCCGGTCCTACTGTTCGAAACCAGCCTGCCGACAAGGTATTACATCGACAAGGCCGATGTCCGATTCGAGCACCTGGAGCCCAGCTCCACCGAGACGCTGTGCCCATACAAGGGGGTGACCACGGGCTACTGGTCGGTGCGGGTCGGCGACACCGTGCACCCCGACCTGGCCTGGAGCTACCACTATCCGCTGCCGGCGGTCGCGCCGATCGCAAACCTGGTGGCGTTCTACAACGAGAAGGTCGACATCGCCGTCGACGGGGTCGCGCTGGACCGTCCGCGGACTCAGTTCAGCTGAGCCTCATCCGCAGCCCGGTGGGCCCGCCTGCCCACCCGATGGCCGGCACGGTGACCACCCGGTCAGTATCGCACCGAGTGGTCACCGACCTCGTGAGTTCCGGTCAGGCTTCGCTCATCCCGTCGACCGGTTCGGGGACGCCGCCCTCGCGCACCGCCTTTTCGATCCGGGCGCCCAGGTCGGCGTCGACGTTGCGCCAGTACTGGAAGGCCCGGTCCAACACGTCACCGCTGACGCCGCCGCCCAGTGCACCGGAAATGGTCTCGACGGCCTCGGTGCGCTGCGCGTCGTTCCAGACCTCACGCACCATCGTGCCGGGTTGGCCGAAGTCGTCGTCCTCGGAGCGCAGGCGGTAGGCCGCGCGGAGCAACTCACCGTCGCTTTCCCAACCGTCCTCGGCCGGGCCGGTGACGTCCGCCCACGGGCGGCCGGTGCTGTTCGGCGCATACACCGCCGCGGCGCCGGAATGGTGGTAGGTCATCTGACCGTCGAACATGTAGGTGTTCGTCGCCACGCCGTCCCGGGGCTGGTTCACCGGCAGCTGATGGAAGTTGGTGCCGATCCGGTTGCGCTGAGCGTCGTTGTAGGCGAACGCGCGCCCGAGCAACATCTTGTCCGGGGACAGCCCGATGCCGGGCACGGTATTGCCCGGGGAGAACGCGGCCTGCTCGATCTGGGCGAAGAAGTTCTCGGGGTTACGGTTCAGCGTGTAGGTGCCGACGTGGATCAACGGATAGTCCTTGTGCGACCAGGTTTTGGTGAGGTCAAAGGGGTTGAATCGGTAGTCGGCGGCCTCCGCGTAGGGCATCACCTGCACCGAGAGTCGCCAGCTGGGATGCTCGCCGCGTTCGATGGCGTCGAACAGGTCGCGGCGGTGGAAGTCGGCGTCCTCCCCCGCCAGGGCGGCGGCGTCGGCGTTGGTGAGGAACTCCATGCCCTGGTCGGTGTGGAAATGGTATTTGACCCAGAACTTCTCGCCGCCCGCATTCACCCACAGGTAAGTGTGCGATCCGTAACCGTTCATATGCCGCCAGGTCCGCGGCAGGCCGCGCTGCCCCATCAGGTAGGTGACCTGGTGCGCCGACTCGGGATTGAGCGTCCAGAAGTCCCACTGCATCTGGGCCGAGCGCAGCCCGGAGTCGGGCAGTCGCTTCTGGCTGCGGATGAAGTGCGGGAACTTCATCGGGTCGCGCACGAAGAAGATGGGCGTGTTGTTTCCGACGAGGTCGTAGTTGCCCTCGGAGGTGTAGAACTTCATCGAGTAGCCGCGCACGTCCCGCCAGGTGTCGGGACTGCCCTGTTCCCCGGCGACGGTCGAAAACCGCACCAGCAGATCGGTTTCGGCGCCCTTCTGAAACAGTGCGGCCTTGGTGTACTGCGAGACGTCTTCGGTGACCCTGAGCACGCCGAACGCGCCGGAGCCTTTGGCGTGCGGGCTGCGTTCCGGGACACGTTCGCGGTTGAAGTGCGCCATCTGCTCCAGGAAGTGCACGTCGTGCAGGACGATCGGACCGTCGGATCCGACGGTCAGCGAGTTGCGATCGCTGGCGGCCGGGGCACCACTGCCGGTGGTCGAACCTGGTTGGACTTCAGTCATGTCAATCTCCGATTCCGTTGGGCTGTTACTGGACTTGACAATTGGGACAGACGCCCCAGAAAGTCACTTCGGCTTCGTCGATGCGAAAGCCTGCGTCGTTGTCGGTGTGCAGGCACGGCGCCTGCCCGGTGGCACAGTGGGAATCCACGATGGCCCCGCAGGACCGGCACACCAGGTGGTGATGGTTGTCCCCGGTCTCGAGTTCAAACCGAACCGGCGAGCGGGCCGGTTCGATGCGCCGCAGCAGACCGGCATCGGTGAGGGCGTACAGCACGTCGTATACCGCTTGGGTCGACAGCGATCCGATCCGCTTCCTGGCGCCGGCGGCGATCGCCTCGACGTCGCTGTGCGGGCGCATCTGCACTTCGGCCAGCACCGCCAGACGGGGCTGGGTCACCCGCAACCCCACCCTGCGTAGTTCGTCGCGCCAGAGGGTCACACCGCCGCCTTCCGACTGGAATGCTTCAAGTCCCTACCATGCTCCCCTTTCTTGCACAAAGCAAGTGTTGCGCAGTGCAATAATGGGAGTCATGGACGAGAAAATGATCGCCGCCGCACTGCTGTCCGGGCCGGACGCAGTCATGGCGGCGGATCGCAATGGTTTGATTACGTTCTGGAATGGCGGCGCCGAGCGGATCTTCGGGTTCGCCGCCGAACAGGCCGTCGGGGAGTCACTGGATCTGATCATCCCCAAACGACACCGCGCCAGGCACTGGGCCGGCTGGCACCGGGTCATGGAGACCGGCCAGAGCCGATACAGCGACGGGGACCTGCTCGCGGTGCCGGCCGTGCGCGCCGACGGCTCGGCGATCTCGGTGGAGTTCGTCATCCACCCCGTGACCGACGGCCAACAGCACCTCCTCGGCATCGCCGCCACGTTGCGCGATGTCACGGCCCGCTTCGAAGAGACCCGCGACCTTCGGCGCCAGCTGGCCGAACGATGACGCGTGCGAGACTGACGCCGTGAGCACGGGAGCGCCTGAGTTGACGAAGACGCCGGTCAACGAGCTGACGGCCTTCGAGACGGCGACCCGGGACCTGGTCGGGGTGGCCCTGCGCAGTGTGGATGAGCTCGAGGTATCGCTGCCGCAGTTCCGGCTGCTGGCAGTGCTCCACGAGCGGGGCCGGTCCACCTCCACGCGGTGTGCGACAGAACTCGGCGTGGCCGGCTCGTCGGTGACCCGGCTGGCCGATCGCCTGCACGCCTCTGGTCATCTGGTCCGCGTTGCCGATCCGTCCAACCGCAGAATCGTGGCGCTCGAGCTCACGGCCCAGGGACGCAAGGTGGTCAAACAGGCCGCGAACCGCCGTCGTCGGGAGCTGCGCCGGGTGCTCGACGAGCTCGATCCCACCGAGCGCGCAGTCTGCGCCCGTGTCCTGACCGCACTCCATGAGCGCTTCCACGCCGAGTCCGCCGAAACCCACAACCGCGGCCCGCTCTGATCCGCACGGGCGCGTCCGCCAACAAAAAGCCCTGGTCATCGACACCCGGTTGGGTGTAGCTTTTCTACAAGACAATTTTGTAGAAACTAGGGAGGCGGCAATGAGCATCGCTGAACGCAGCACCGGCACCGTGTGGGAAGGTCCGCTGGCGTCGGGCACAGGTCGACTGGACTCCGGCAGCGGGGCGCTGACCGGACTCGACGTGACGTGGGCGGCACGCACCGAGACACCCGGCGGCAAGACCAGTCCCGAGGAACTGGCCGCGGCGGCCCACTCGTCCTGCTTCTCGATGGCGCTGGCGCTGAAACTCGGTGAGCAGCAACTGACTCCGCAGCGCCTCGATGTGCGCGCCACCGTGACACTCGACGAGGTCAATGGCCTGCCCACGATCGTCTCCTCGGCGTTGGCGGTCAAGGCCCAGGTCAGCGGGCTGGACGCCGCGAAGTTTCAGCAGATCATCGACGAGACCGCCGAACTGTGCCCGGTGTCGAGGCTGTTCGCCGGCGCCAAGATCAGCGTGAAGGCCGAACTCGAGTGACCGTTTCCATCGGCGCCGTCCTGGAGCGCGAGCACCGGATCATCGACGACGGGATCGCGATCTTCGCCGGCGCCGACACGTCCGAGGTGTCCCCCGCCCAGCGCACCGCCCTGCTCGACGCCATCGCGGTGCTGCGACGTCACATCTATCTGGAAGAGGAGTACGTGTTCCCGCCGTTGCGCGCGGCCGGGCTCGTCGGCCCGCTGATGGTGATGGTCCATGAGCACGGGCAAATGTGGCCCGTGCTCGATGAACTCGAGCGGCTGGTCACCGACGGGGACTCCGAGGCAACGGCGCAATTGTGCCGAGAGCTGTTGGAACAGTTGGGTTCTCACAACATGAAGGAGGAGCGCATCGTCTACCCGTCGGCCGACGGCATGCTGCCACCGGGCGATCTCGAGGAGCTGAGCAAGTTGCTTCGCACCAGCGAGCTTCCGGCGGGCTGGGTCTGCGGCGGCGTGCCGGTCGACTGAACTCAGAGCCGGCCGGCCGCGAAGGCCATGCTGGTATGTCGCGGAACCACCCGCAGCGGTAACCGACCGTGTTGGAATCATGGTCATGACCCAGCACGAGCCTTTGACCATGCCTCTCGAAGAGGCGATGCGAACCCAGCGAGCGATCCGTCGGGTCAGGAGCGACCCCGTCGACGACGCGTTGCTGCTGCACATCCTGGAGTTGGCGATGAAGGCGCCGACGGGTTCGAATGCGCAGAACTGGGAGTTCATCGTCGTCAAGGACCGCGAGGTGGTCGCGAAACTCGGCCGATTGAATCGCCGCGCGCTCAAGGTCGGCGGCGGGATCTACAAGCGCATCGCGTCGCGCCGAATGGGCGAGGGTAACGACCAGATGCTCCGGATCGAGAAGGCCGTGCAGTGGCAGGCGGAGCATTTCGACGAGATCCCGGTCGTGGTGGTGGCCTGCCTCAAGGGCGTGATTCCGGCCTGGCCGCCGATCGCGGTGACCAGTTCCTACGGTTCCATCTATCCCGCGGTGCAGAACTTGTTGCTCGCGGCGCGCGCGGCCGGGTTGGGCGCGGCGCTGATCACCCTGCCGCTGTGGAGCAGGCTGTTGGCGCGCCGTGCCCTGGGAATGCCGTGGAACGTCACCCCGTGCGCGGTGATCCCGATCGGCTGGCCGAAGGGTAAATACGGACCCACGACCCGTCGCCCGGTGGGCGAGATGGTCTCCCTCGACCGGTACGGGAACCGTGCGTTTCGCGACGTTGCTTCCGACTGAGCACTGCGGCGCGCACCTACCCTCGAGGACGTGACGGACAAGCGGCTCGCAGGCGCGTCGATGGCGTTCGGTGTGCTGGCGCTGGTGGCCGGCGGATTGCAGGCGTGGGCATTCGTGAGCTCAGCGCAACCCCGGCACGCGGTGCTCGCGCTGTTCGCCCTTAGCGTCGGGGTGTGCGTGGTGATCGCCACGGCGCGGGCATGGCGGCGAGCCACGAACCGTTCGGGAGGGTCCGGCTCTTCGGGATAGTCCGCACGAGCTGCCCTCGTGACCGTTCGGTGCGGTTCCGCGCTCAGCTGCCGTTGCCCCGAGTTCGGCGCAGCCGCCGCCCCTTCTCGAGGTCCTCCCGCTCGGCTTCCCGCTCCTTTTTGATGCCGTGCGTGTCGCGCGGCGGAAGCTGGAGGTCCTCCTCGGCGTGAAGCCCCGCTTGCAACTGACGCCCACGTTCGAGTTCGGCGTCCAGTTCCGCGCCGAACAGCAACGCCAGATTGGTGATCCAGAGCCACAGCAGGAAGATCACGACGCCGGCCAGCGTGCCGTAGGTCCGGTTGTAGTTGCTGAAATTGGCGACGTAGATGCCGAAGCCGATCGACGCGACCACCCAGATCACGATGGCCAACGCCGCACCCACACTGAGCCAGCGAAACTTCGGCTGCTGCACATTGGGGGTGGCGTAGTACAGGATTGCCACGGCCGCGACGACGAACAGCAGGATCAGCGGCCAGCGTCCCACGTTCCACACCGTCACCGCCGTCGTCCCGACACCGATCGCGTTGCCCACGGCCTCGGCCACGGGCCCGCTGATGGCAAGCATGAATCCCACCACCGCGACCATCACCAGCGCCGTCATCGTCAGCAGCAACTGCGTTGGCCGCAGCTTCCACACCGGCCGGCCTTCGTCGATCTCCATGATGCGGTTCATCGCGCGTCCGAAAGCACCGATGTAACCGGAGGCCGACCACACTGCCGTGGCGACACCGATGAGCAGCGCGATACCGGCCGACGGCGCTTCGACGAGTTGTTGGATGGTGGGGCGCAAGGTGTCGACGATCGACGCCGGCACCAGGTCGCCGGCGATGTCGAGCATCGCGTCGGTGGTGCGTTGGCCCTGGCCGAACACGCCGAGCAGGGAGACCACTGCCAGCACCGCCGGGAACACCGCCAGCACCGCGTAGTACGTCAGCGCTGCGGCAAGGTCGGTGCACTGGTCCTGCTGGAATTCCCGCAGGGTCTTGCGCAGCGCATAGCGGAATGACGACTTGGTCAGATCCGTCGGGGAATCCGGCTTGCGGGGATCGTCGGGATCCGGCGGCGGGGCGGTGTCGGGTTGTTCCCGCGACGGTGTGGAGGCCATACCTTCCTCTACCCCGGGGCCGCACCGGCCGAACCTCTAGTTCGGGTGGTGCCCACGCTGCACTGCTCGTGCCGCTGCGCCTCCCGGAAATCATTGGCCACTCGGGCCACAATGGCCCCATGACTGCTCCCGCTGATGTGTATCAGACGCGCGACGAGGCCGGTCCCGTTGCGGCGTCTGCGCCCGTCCCGCCCCCGGCGCGGACCAAACCGGCCTGGAATCAGACGGCGCTGCGGCAGGCCGCCGCCGTGTCGTCGAAGCTGACACCGCTGGCCCGGCAGGCCGGCGACCGGGTGGCCGCGGCCTCGCCGCTGACGCTGCTGGCGGCCATGCTGGGGGTGCTGATGACACTGAGCATCGGCGCCTCGTTGTCGTCGGACAGCTCGCTGGGCGTGGCCAGCACGGTCCTGTTCGTGCCGGCGCTGTCGGCGGCCCTCGGTGCGCTGGCCATGCGTGGTGTGGCCGCGCGGCGCAGCGCGCAGGCGGCGGGGGAGGACGCGCGTCAGGACGCGACCGAACTGCGGCGACTCGAGCACACTCTCGACTACGTCGACGACAAGCTGAACGCCGCGCTGACCCAGTTCGGCTCCGAACGGCACAACGACGCGGTCGTGGCGATGTTCCAGGCCAAGGCGGCCACCGAGTTGTACCGCGGACCGGCGCCCGGGTCCCGCCCGGATTCGCCGGAAAAGCAGTACGCGCTGGCCGAGTTTCTGGCTCCGGCGGCCCTGCACGCGGGCGAGGCCGCCGAGCGCCCCGCCGGCCTGTCAGTCATCTGAGCGGGAACGCCTCCGGTTAGCCCTCCGGGGCGGGTCCGGGCAGCGGGCCCGCCGGCGGCGTCGTCGTGGTGGTGACCGGCGGAGTCGTGGTTTCCGGGCTCGTCGTCGCCGGAGTCGTGGTCTCCGCCGAGGTCGGACTGGTCGGCGTTTCGGTCACCGTCGCGGGAGCGCTCTCGGTGGGCACCGGCGCCGGCGCGGGCACCTCGGTGGTGGCCGGTGGGACTGTCTCGGTGACGGTCGTCTCGGTGGTCGTCGCGGCGGTCCCCTCGATGACACCGCAGGCGAATCTGGCGCCGGCATCGCCGGTGTCCAGCGTCTCCTGGTCCGGGCCGGGCGTGCCGTCGATCGTGTAGCGGGGCGGGATGTTGGCGAGGTTGTCCGGCCCCTCGTGGATGATCAGCGCGGTGCCGTCGTCGGCCAGCAGGTCTTGGGCGGTGAACGCGTCGGTGGTGGTCTGCACCCGGGCCGAGCCGTCGGCGCGGACTTGCAGGGGGATCAAGTCACCGCCGGCGGGGTGGCCGCCGTCGGGGAGGTGTAGGTGCCCCCCGGCGGAGTTGAAGTCGCCCGGCGGGCCGCCGGTCGGGGAAACCGAGTTCGGTTCGCACTGACCGACAGCGTGAATGTGCATGCCGTGGAAACCGGGGCTCAGGACGCCTGCGTTGATGGTCTCGACGGTGACGGTCGCGAAGCCGTCGGCGAAGTCGAAGGTGGCGTCGGCGACCGGTGTGCCGTCGGCCGTCCTGAGTTCGGCGGTCAGTTGTTCCCCCGGCGGGGGCGCTGGGCTTTCGGTGGTGGTCGGCGAGGTGGTCTGCTGTTCGTCGGCCTGGTCGTCGGTGGCGCAGGCGCTCAGCAGGACCACCGGCGCGACAAACAGCAATGCGGCGGTGGCGTGCTTTCTCATGGGGCTATGCGTACCCGAAAAGCCGAGAGCACACATCACGATTCGATCGATTTATCTGAATTCGTCGCGGCGGTGCCGGTCAGCGTGGCTGTCGGTCAAGGTATTCCGCAACCGGGATCGGCGCGTCGGCGACGTAGCCCACGGGCAGCAGCACGTCGCCGGAGATCGTGTTGTAGTAGACATCCCATCGGTGAAAGCCGTTGAAGGCGGCGGGATCCGCGGCCAGCGCGGCGGCGTAGTGGGTGACCGCCCGCACGTAGTTCATCGAATTGTTGTAGCGGTACACGGCATGATCGCGGTCCCGGACAAACCCATTGGCCGCGAGATAGCGGGCGGCCGCCGTGATCGCGTCGCGGTGTGAATGGATGTCGCCGCCCGCACCGTAGGCGGCGAACGTCGAGGGCAGGAACTGCATGGGCCCCTGCGCGCCGGCGGTGCTCGTCCCCTCGATGCGACCCAGACCGGTCTCGATCAAGTTGATCGCCGCCAGGTAATTCCAGCCGACACCGTGGGCCGATTCCGCCGCGCGGTAGTAGCCGAGCAACTCGTCGGCCGGCGGGGGCGCCCCGATGCGCCACGGTGGCAGCGTCGTCCTCGTCGTACCCCTACTCATCGCCGTCAGTTCACGGCGCGCACCGACGTTGTGGTCGTAGACCTCGAGCAGCGCCGCCGGGACACGCGGACGCGCGATCGCGTCCCACTCCGGGTGTCGTCCCAGTTCGCGGTAGGCCAGTTGCTGACGGTAGGCCGCTGCCAACAGCACCGCCTCCGACGAGGACGGGTCACGTAGCGCCAGTTCGTCGGCCACCAGGTCGTCGGCCAGCCGCGCAGGCTCCGACGCGGGCCGCCGCGGCGCGGGTTCGGCCGCAGGTCGCGGCGCGGCCGCGGTGGCGGTGGTCTCCGCCGGGGGCACGGCCGGCTGCGAACAACCGGCCAGGGCGAGCAGGACTGTGACAGCAAGGACAGTGGTCCGCCGTCTCGCTCGATCCGGGTGGTGCGTTGTGATGCCCGTACGGTACCGAAAAAAAACGGGTCAGTAGTTCTGGCAGCTGTAGGCCACCGAATTGATCACCGAGGTGTACTCGTTGAGCTGGGGGTACGCCTCTAGTTGAGCGAGCATCGAACGCCGCTCATCCGGGCCGGCCGCCAACAGGTTCTGGATCCAGCCGGTGGCCAGCATGCTTGACTCGAGTTCGGCGGCCACCCCGGGCGAGGTCGCCCCCAGCGCGCTCACGACCTGCGGATACGAACACGTCGAAGTCACGATCGCTTCCACATCGGGCTGCGCCGCGGCGGTGCCGCCGCTGAGCAGGACCGCGGCAGCCGCCACGCCGGTGGTGAGAAAGATCTTGGTCTTCATACTTCATTCCTTCTGCAGCAGGGTTACGCATCGGCGTACCGGACACGGTCGGCGATTGCGCCACCAGCGCCACTGGCCCCCGCGTGGTTCATCCGGGTCCAGCGCTGGTCGCACAGTTGGTTTTCGGACCCGCTGCGGCAAACGTTACGAGGTACCCCGAGCCGAACAGCGGTGCGCTGACGCCGTTGCGGGTACCCCTCCGGACGTCCTGGTCTTCGCGCCGGCCTTCTACCGCAATTTCGGCTACGACCGACCGTTGCACACCCTCGCCCACTACGGCGTCCTGATGGGTCCGTTGGCTCTGCTCATGAACCGGCTCGGGGTCATCGAGGCAAGTCCGGACAACGCCGCCGCCGCGCTGCATTCGGGCGCGGCGGTCCTGGTGTTCCCGGGCGGGGACTACGACGCCTACCGGCCCACCTCGGCGGCCAACGTCATCGACTTCAACGGCCGCACCGGCTACGTCAGGACGGCGATCGAGACGGGCGTGCCCATTGTGCCCGTCGTCTCGATCGGCGCCCAGGAGACACAATTCTTCCTGACCCGCGGCCACCGCCTCGCAAAGATGTTGTTTCTGAACAAGTTTCGGCTGGATATCGTGCCGGTCAGCGTCGGGTGGCCGTTCGGCCTCAGCGTGTTCTTCCCGCCGAACCTGCCGCTGCCGTCGAAGATCGTCACGGAGGTACTCGAGCCCATCGACATCGCCGCGCAGTTCGGCGACGATCCCGACATCGATGCGGTCGACGGGTATGTGCGGGCCGAGATGCAGAAGGCGCTCGACCGGCTGGCATCCCAGCGGCGGTTCCCCGTGCTCGGCTGACCACAGGCGCGCATAGGGTTGCGCCAGTTGCCGTGGAGGGAGGCTCTGATGGGTGCGTTCGGGGTAGTGCTGGACGACGAACGCACCCAGCTCGACGCGTTTGTCGAGGAGTACCGGGCCAAGTTCGAGCGGGCCCTGGACGGCCTCACCGAGGAGCAGGCTCGTCGTCGGCTCGTCCCGTCGGCCACGACGGTGCTCGGACTGGTCAAGCACGTGACGTGGATGCAGCGAGTGTGGTTCGAGGAATGCGTGGGCGGCCGAACCCGTCGGGAACTCGGGCTGGTGGCGAGCGTGGACGAGTCCTTCCGGCTGACCGACGACGACACCATCGCATCGGTCACAGCGGCGTATCTGACGGCCTGCGCGACGGCCCGAACGCGGGTGGCGGACCTGCCGCTGGAAATGGTCGCGGTCGGCCATCGCGCCGGGCCGCGCACGCTGCGCTGGGTGTACTTGCAGGTCCTGCGCGAACTGGCCCAGCACTGCGGGCACGCCGACATCCTGCGCGAACAATTGCTGACCGGCTGAGCACTATTGGCACCTAGACCGGTGCCGTGGCGACCGTCGCCCGAAACGCGGGGCCGTTCGGCGCGCCCGGCAGGAAAAAAACTAGCGTTTGCCGCGAACCGACGGAAACTACACGGTAGCGTGCTCCCAGGCTTGGGACACCGGTCCCATGGCGTTGCGCAAAGCATTGCTGAGTGTGCGCCCTCGCGCCACGACCGTGAGGACAGGCATGACTCAGCAAATTCGGCGTGCGTGGG
The DNA here is from genome assembly GCF_963378095.1 of Mycolicibacterium sp. MU0053. Lineage (NCBI taxonomy): Bacteria > Bacillati > Actinomycetota > Actinomycetes > Mycobacteriales > Mycobacteriaceae > Mycobacterium > Mycobacterium burgundiense. Next base: position 1,019,612 of record NZ_OY726397.1, on the reverse strand, counting down.
GTCCGGCGGCAGGCGCAACGCCGCCGGGACGCACATCGGTGGACTCGCGTGGCTGCGCGCGGTACGTGGGGCGATTGGGCGCATTGGCGGTGGCCCTGGGAATCGGGGTCGCGATCGCCAGCCTGCCGGCACTGGCATACGCCGATGAGACGGATCCGGGTGCAACCACCGGCGAGGATAGCTCGAGCCAACCGTCCACCGGGCCGTCGAAACGGTCCGCGCCGGACCGTCCTCGACTCGGCCCGACCAACACGTCGACCTCGGATGCGGCAGCTGGATCGACAACTGCACGCCCGGATTTGTCGAGCCGGCGCGGGGCGTCGGGCCGGCATCGGTTCGGCAGGACCACCACCCCGGCCCCGGATGCGACAGCACCCCAGGCCGCGGACGGCACCTCGGGGCAAGCGACAACCGCGTCGGATGCCCCTCAGCCACATGGTGATTCGGCAGATCGACCGACATCGGCGAGGCCGGACTGGTCGAGTCGGCACGAGGTCCTGGGTCGGCATCGGTTCGGCAGGACCAACACCGCGACCCCGGATGCGACCGAAACCCCGGCCACGGACGAGATCGGTCCGGAGTCGACCGGCACGACGGACACCCCACTGCCGGATGTCGACGCGGCAGCGGGATCGACAGCGGCCCAGCCGGATCCGACGCACGCGGCCGACGACGCCCCCGCACCGGCCGCCAGTGGTGACGGGATGTTGGCACTGACCGCGGCACCGTCGATCTCCCCCGACGCCGGGTTGCATTCCATGACCGACGATCAAGGCGCCCCGCTCGGAACGCCGGCGGCATGGGCCGCGTTGGCGTTCGCGCGTCAAGAATTCGATCCGGGTGCACCCGCCGACGATGCGCGTATCGGTTCCACGGGTGCCGACCTCCGCCCGACCACCGCGCTGGCCGTGCCGACGCCCGGGGCGCGCCCGCTGGCGGAGTTGATCAGGCTCTTCATCGGCAACGGCACCGCGACTCATCCTGATGCGGGATTGCTGCTGGGCAACGGGTTCAGCTTCGACGCCGCCACCTGCCTTGGGGTCACGGCCTGTCACGGCGGCCGCGGCGGGATGCTGGGCAACGGCGGGTCCGGCTACAACGGCGGCAACGGTGGCAACGCGATCTTCGTCGGCAACGGGGGTAACGGCGGTGCCGGTGTCGCCGGCGGTAACGGCGGTAACGGCGGTAACGGCGGGTGGCTGATCGGTAACGGCGGCAACGGGGGCCGTGGCGGCGCAGGCGCCGACGGCGCAGGCGGCCTCGACGGCACCACCACCCATCCCTCGGGCACCAACGGTGCCAACGCCGGTGACGGTGGGGCCGGCGGCAATGGTGGCGCCAGCGGCGTGCTCTTCGGACGCAGCGGGAGCGGCGGGTTGGGCGGGGCGGGCGGTATCGGGGGTCGTGGCGGCGACGGCGTGGCGGGCCTGAACGCACTCATTGCCGGCGCCGTGGGCGGCGCCGGCGGCGACGGCGCCAACGGCGGGACGGGCGGGGCCGGCGGGGCGGGCGGCAATGCCGGCGCACGCCGGGGTCTGTTCACGTCGGTCGGCAGCAACGGTGACGGCGGGACCGGCGGCACCGGTGGTGCCGCGGGGATCCCCGGCGTCGGCGGCAAGGGCGGGGCGGGCGACGCGCTCACCCTCGACGGCGGTAACGGCGGCAACGGCGGCAACCCCGGCACTGCCGGTATCGGCGGTATCGGCGGCGTGGCAGGCACCAGACCGCGTGGCGGCGGCAACGCCGGCGCGGGCGGCAGTGTCGGTGCGGCGGTGACCGGTCCGGCAGGTAACGGCGGCGACGGCGGGGATGGCTTCGATGTCATCACCGTCGGCACCGCCGCGGGTACGCGAGGCGGCAGGGGCGGCGACGGCGGCAACGGCGGCGCGATCGGCAATGGCGGCAACGGCGGTGCGGGCGGCGATGGACCGGACGGAGTCGACGGAGCGGACGGTATCCCGTTGGGTGCTGCCGCCACCGATGGCGGTATCGGCGGCACCGGTGGGGCCGGCGGCAACGGCGGCCTGGGCGGTACGACTTCAGGAGACGGCGGAAATGGCGGGGCCGGCGGCGCGGCCGGGGGCGGTGGCCGCGGCGGTAACGGGGCCAACGGCACGAGCGCTGTCATTGCCGGCAATCCCGGCTTCGACGGTGGTAACGGAGCCGATGGCGGGGACGGCGGCGTGGCCGGCAACGGCGGCAATGCCGGTGTCGCACAAGGGATCGGCGAGACCGGCACCAACGGCGATGGCGGGGCCGGCGGCACCGGTGGCGCCGCGGGCTCTCCCGGCGACGGCGGCGCGGGCGCGGCAGGCAGTGCCCTCAACCCCGATGGTGGCGCCGGCGGCAAGGGCGGCAATCCCGGCACGGCCGGTGCGGGCACGCACGGCGGGGCGGCGGGCACGACAGTCGGCGGAAACGGTAGCACCGGCGCAACCGGTGCGTCAGGCGCGACGGTCACTCAAGGCGGACACGGCGGCAACGGCGGCGATGGCTTCACTCGGACGGTCGCCAACAGCGGACCCGGCGGGAACGGCGGCGCCGGCGGTGACGGTGGCGCGATCGGCAACGGCGGCGCCGGGGGCGACGGCGGGGCGGGTGCCAACGGCGTCGACGGTCTCAGTGCCACCGTCGCCGGCGGCAGCGGTGGCAGCGGGACCGACGGCACTGCGGGCGGCAACGGCGGAGCGGGCGGTGCCGGTGGTGCGGTCTCCGGCGACGGCGGCGCGGGCGGTGTCGGCGGTGCGGGTGGCGCAGGCGGTGCCGGGGGTGCCGGCGCCAACGGCGACGACGCGACCACGGCAGAGCTGGCCGGACAGGCCGGCGGCGACGCCGGGAACAGCGGATCGGGTGCCGACGGTGGCGCCGGTGGAGCCGGCGGCGCATCCGCACACGGCGCGCTCGGCCACAACGGCAACGGCGGCGCAGGCGGCCACGGCGGCTTCAACGGCACTCCCGGCGACGGCGGCGACGGCGCCGACGGGACGGCTTCGGCCCCCGACGGCGGTGCCGGCGGAGCCGGGGGGGATCGGGGCACCGCCGGGAGCGGCGGGAGCGGCGGTCTGGCCGGCATCGGCGGCACGGGCGGCTCGAGGGGTCTGGACGGCGTGTCGGGCGCCGTAATCACTCACGGCGGCAACGGCGGCGACGGCGGCGATGGCTTCACTCGGACGGTCGCGAACACCGGTCCCGGCGGGAACGGCGGCGCGGGCGGTGCGGGCGGCAACGTCGGCGACGGCGGAGCCGGTGGCAACGGCGGCGATGGCGCACAGGGCGCCGACGGTATCGGCACCAACGGTGCCGGCGAGAGCGGCACCGATGGCACTGCGGGTGGGACCGGCGGGGCGGGCGGTGCCGGCGGTTCGGTCTCCGGCGACGGCGGCAACGGCGGTTTCGGCGGGGCGGGTGGTGCCGGCGGGGACGGTGCCGCCGGTACCACCGGTGACGACGCGACGACAGCGGGTGCGGCCGGGACCGCCGGCGGCCACGGCGGCCACGGCGGCGACAGCGGATCCGGCGGCGCGGGCGGGGCCGGCGGAGCGGGCGGCGCGTCCGCGCACGGCGAACTCGGCGTCAACGGCGATGGCGGTGCCGGCGGTGACGGCGGCCGCGCGGGCACTCCCGGCGAGGGCGGTGACGGCGCCGACGGCGACGCGACCACCCCCGATGGTGGCGCCGGCGGGGATGGTGGCGATGCCGGCAATGCCGGTGGCGGCGGCACCGGTGGCCTGGCCGGGATCGGTGGCAGGGACGGTACCGCCGGACGCGACGGGGCATCCGGAGCAACGGTTACCCGTGGTGGCCACGGCGGCAACGGCGGCAACGGCTATACCCAGACCGTCGCCGGCAGCGGCAACGGCGGCAACGGCGGGGCCGGTGGCGACGGCGGTTCCGGAAGTGCCGGCACGGGAGGTAACGCCGGAAACGGCGGCCACGGCGGCGATGGCGCCGATGGCGGACCGGCCCTGACCACGGGTAGGGCGGACGCTCCGTCCGGTGGCAACGGCGGTAACGGTGGTGACGCCGGCCAGGTGGGCGACGGCGCACTGGGCAGCGGTGCCGGTGGTCTCGGCGGCCACGGCGGCGACGGCGGCGACGGCACCGATGGCCGTTACAACGGCGGTGTGTTGACCAGCGGCGGCGGCATGGGCGGCAATGGCGGAAACGGTGGCGACGGCTTCACCGGTACCGGCGGCGACGGCGGCGACGCCGGCGACGGCGGCAATGGCGGCAGTGGCGAGTTCCGGGGCACGGGCGCTGCGGGCGGCGGCGGCGGCATCGGCGGTGACGGCGGCGACGGTCGGATCGGCGGCGGCGCGGGCTTCGGTGGCGATGGCGGAAACGGTGGCAACGGCAGCAGGGCCGGGGGTGAGGACACCGGCACCGCAGGTGGCAGCGGCGGACACGGCGGCGATGCCGGTCAGGCCGGCGTCGGCACGGTCGCCGACGGTGCCGGCAGCACCGGCGGCAATGGCGGCAACGGTGGCAATGGCGGCGATGGCAGTCCCGGCGTCAGTTCGTTTGCCCCGGGTCAGAGCGGGGGCCAGGGCGGCATCGGCGGCAACGGTGGTGCCGGTTTCACCGGTACCGGCGGCGACGCCGGTGACGGTGGCCACGGCGGCCACGGCGGCGCCGGTTTCGATATCGGCGGGGGCCTGGGTGGCCACGGCGGCGACGCGGGTCAAATCGGCGTGGGCGAAGGCGGCGACGGGCTCGGAGGTCGGGGCGGGGACGGCGGCAACGGCGGCCATGGCCGCGGGGATGACTCCCCCAGTCCCGGTGTCAACGGTCAGAACGGCAGCAACGGCGGCCACGGTGGTAACGGCGGCAACGGGTTCACCGGGACGGGCGGCAACGCCGGCAGCGGTGGCAGCGGCGGCCACGGTGAAGACGGCGGCATCGACACCGGTGACGGCAACACAGCCGCCCCGTCCGGTGGCCACGGCGGCCACGGCGGCAACGCCGGCACGGCAGGGGCCGGCGCAGCCGGCGATGGGCTTGGCGGCAACGGCGGCCACGGCGGCAACGCGGGCGACGGCGCGAACGGAAATGACGGCGATACCGGCCAGAGCGGCGATTCCGGCGGCAACGGCGGAAATGGCGGCAACGGTGGGGCCGGCGTCATCGGCGGCAACGCCGGCAGCGGCGGCAATGCCGGCAATGGCGGCAACGGTGGCACCGCCCGACAAGAAAGCGGTGGCCCCAACGGAGGCAACGGCGGCCACGGTGGTGACAGCGGCATAGCCGGTATCGGCACCGGTGGTCAGAACGGCGTAGGCGCCAATGGTGGTCACGGCGGCAACGCCGGCAACGGCAACCAGGGCGCCTTCGGCGGTCGCTTCTACGACGGTAATCCGGGCGGCCGTGGCGGCACGGGTGGCGACGGCGGAGACGGGGTTATCGCCGGCAACGCGGGCAACGGCGGCAACGGCGGTCGCGGGGGTGACGGCGGCAGCGATCCGAGCCTGAACGGGCACGCCGGCGGTGCGGGCGGTAACGGCGGTGACGCGGGCAAGATCGGCGTGGGATCGGTCAGTGACGGTGCTGCAGGCACCGCCGGCAACGGCGGCGACGGCGGCACCGGCTGGAGCGGAAACACCGAAGATGGCCGCAACGGCGGCAACGGTGGCCGCGGCGGCAACGGTGGTAACGGCGGTAACGGCTTCACCGGCATCGGAGGCGACGCCGGCGACGGGGGCAACGGCGGCCATGGCGGTGCCGGCGGCGTCGTCGTTAATGCGGGCACCATCATTCCGTCGGGCGGACACGGCGGAAGCGGCGGCGACGCGGGTCAGGCCGGCGGCGGCGCGGGCGGCGCGGGTGCCGCCGGGACAGGCGGAAGCGGCGGCAACGGCGGAAGCGGCGCCACCGGCAGAAACGGCCTGACCGCCAGTCCCGGTGCTACCGGCGGAACCGGAGGCAACGGCGGCCAAGGTGGTGCCGGCGTCGGCGGCCACGGTGGAACCGGCGGAAATGCCGGTCGAGGAGGCGACGGCGGTAACGGCGGCGCAGGTGCAGACGGCGGCGCCGGCGGAATCGGAGGCACCGGCGGGGCCGGCGGCGCGGGTGCGGTCGGCGGCGATGCCGGCCGCGGCGGCGACGGCGGCAACGGTGGCAACGGATTGCAAGGCGGGGGCGGATCGTCAGGCGGTGCCGGCGGCCACGGCGGCGCCGCGGGTACGGCCGGCATCGGTGCGGTCGTCGATGGCGCGGGCAACACCGGCGGCACCGGCGGCACCGGCGGTGTCGGTGGCGAGGCCGCCAACCCGCTCGGAGGGTCCGGGTCCCACGGCAGCGGTGGTGGCGGACGTGGCGGCGACGCCGGGCAGATCGGTATCGGCGCGCAGGGGGACGGCGCGGGCGGTGTCGGGGGTGTCGGCGGCAACGGCGGCGACGGCGGCGACGGGACGGGCGGCAACAACCGCGGGGTCGGGCCCGGCTATAACGGCGGCCACGGCGGTGCGGGTGGTGCTGGTGGCAACGGGTTCACCGGTACCGGTGGCGCGGGCGGCAACGGCGGAATCGGCGGGTCCGGGGCGCACGGCGGTACCTACACCGCCCGTACCGGGGTTGCTCCCTCGGGCGGTCGCGGCGGAAACGGCGGCGCTGGAGGTGCGGGTGGCACCGGCATGCTCGACCAGGGCGCACTCGGTAACGGTGGCAACGCCGGCAACGGCGGTAATGGCACCGCCGCCCTCAACGGCAGTTTCGGCGGCGTCGGTGAGGCCGGCGGTGCCGGCGGCAACGGCGGTAACGGTGGAATCGGCCTCGTCGGCGGCAACGCCGGGGTCGGCGGTAACGGGGGCAGCGGCGGCAATGCCGGTGGAGGATTCGGATCGCGCGGTGGGCACGGCGGACACGGCGGCAACGCCGGCACGGCTGGTGGCGGCACCCGGCAAGACGGCGCCGGGGCCAACGGCGGTAACGGCGGCCACGCCGGCAACGGGGGTTCAGCGGGGTCCACCATGGGTTCGGGCGAGCCGGGCAATCCCGGTGGGGACGGTGGCACCGGCGGCGACGGCGGCGACGGCGTCATCGGCGGCAACGCCGGAAACGGTGGTCACGGTGCCACCGGCGGTAACGGCGGTAGTTACCGCAACACCGATGCCGCGCCGGCGGGCGGAACCGGTGGCCACGGCGGCAACGCCGGCCGCAGCGGTACGGGCACGGTCGGCGACGGTGCCGGGGGTATCGGCGGAAACGGCGGCGACGGCGGTTCAGCACTGGACGTCGTCAATGCACCCGGCGCCGGCCAGAACGGCAAGGACGGCGGGGCCGGCGGCAGCGGCGGCAACGGCGGGGCTGGGTTCACCGGCACCGGCGGCAACGGCGGCAACGGCACCCGTGGCAGCAACGGCGGGTACGGCGCCGAAGGCAGCGGCGGCGGCATCGCCCCGTCCGGCGGCAACGCCGGCGCCGGCGGCAATGGCGGCCACGGTGGCGCCGGCGACACCGCGTCGGGCAACGGCGGCAATGCCGGCGCGGGTGGCATCGGCGGGACCGGCGGCACCGGCACCGCCGGAACTGTCGGCGGCACCGGCGGAGCCGGCGGCAGCGGCGGCAGCGGCGGCGACGCCGGGGGCACCGACGGGGTTGGCGGCAGCGGTGGCAACGGCAGCCAGGGCGGAAACGGCGGCGCTGGTTCCGGTGGCCCCGGCCAGGCGGGCAGCCCGGGCACCGCGGGCAGTTCCGCCGCGGGATCCGACGGCGGCGCGGGCGGGGCCGGTGGCAGCGGCGGCAGCGGCGGCCCGGCCTGAGATGATGCTGTCCAGACGGGCTTGGTTCGGAGTAGCCGGCACTGCCGCAGCCGCCGCGGCGCTGAGCGCGTGCGGCGCGCCGCAAGGGACCACCGCCACGGCAACCGTGACGGTCCCCGCGGACCTCACCATCCGCACCGAGACACCGCGAGCCGACATCTCGGATGCCGACCTGGCGCTGGCGGAGTTGAAACAGGGCAATCAGCGATTCGTCGAGGGGCGCATGATGCACCCCGACCAGTCGCTGGAAGCCCGGCAGTCGGTGTCACAGGGTCAGTCGCCGTTCGCGATCGTGTTGAGCTGCTCGGACTCCCGGCTACCGCCGGAGGTCGTTTTCGACCAGGGTCTCGGCGACTTGTTCGTCGTCCGGGTGGCCGGCAACATCGTCGACCCGGCGGGGATGGGCAGCATCGAATACGCGGTCGGGCACTTCGGCACGCCGCTCATCGTGGTCCTCGGGCACCAGAATTGCGGTGCGGTGTCGGCGACCCTCGAGTCCATCCAGCAGCATGCGGAGCCGCACGGTGACGTCGCGGCACTGATCACTGCGATCACCCCCGCCGTGGCGGTGGCCCAGAAGCGCTCGGGGAATCTGCTGACCAACTCCATCCAGGCCAACATGGAGCAGTCCCGTGACCAGATCATGGCGTCGGGGGAACTGAAGCCCGCGTTCGACTCGGGCAAGCTGAAGGTGGTGCTCGGCTACTACAGCCTGGCCGACGGCACGGTGGCGATCACCTGAGGTAACGCGTGGGGCACCTGGCGGTCAGCCGTCGACGTCCATCTCGACGAGAACCCGGCGCAGCAGCTTGCCGGTGGCGTTGCGGGGCAACTCGTCGATGAACACCACGTCGCGGGGCACCTTGTGCCGGGCCAGGTTGTCCTTCACGTACTGCTTGATCTGCGTGGCGTCCGGTGCGGCGCCGGGCTCGGCAACGACGAAGGCCCGCAACCGCTTTCCGAACTCGACGTCGTCGACGCCGACCACGGCCACCTCGGCGATGTCGGCGCGGTCCTCGAGCAGGTTCTCCACCTCCTGCGGGAACACGTTCTCGCCGCCGGAGACAATCATGTCGTCGTCGCGGCCGTCGACGAACAGCAGTCCGTTCTCGTCGAAGTGGCCCATGTCGCCGCTGGACATGTAGCCATCGATGATCTGTTTCGTGCGGCCGTCGGTGTACCCCTGAAACGGGGCACCGTTGCGGATGAAGATCCGGCCCCGACGGTGCGCGCCCTCGACGCGCCGGTCGTTGTCGTCGTAGAGCACCACTTCACAGGTGATCGGGGCCCGCCCGGCGGTGCCGGGCGCGGCGCGCAACTCGGCCGGCTGGGCCACGGTGGCGATGGCGCACTCGGTGGAGCCGTACATGTTGTAGAGCACGTCACCGAAGGTGTCCTGGACCCGGGCGCACAGGTCAGGACTCAGCGCCGCGCCGGCGATCAGGATCACCCGCAGCGACGAGGTGTCGTACTTGGCGCGGGTCTCGGCGTCGAGTTCGACCATGCGGTGCAGCATCGTCGGGACCGCCACCAGCATTTCGGCTTGGTGGTCGGCGATCAGCTTCAGGGTGCCTTCGGCGTTGAACCGGCGGGCGGTCACGATCTTGTTGCCCAACGCGGCGCCCACGGTGTAGGTGGCCCATCCCGTGCTGTGGAAGATCGGCGAGACAATGACCATGGTTCCCTTGCGGGGGAACGGAATTCGGTCGACGATCTGTGCCGTCGCCAGCGGTGACACGGTGTCGCGTGGCGCGCCTTTCGGCATGCCGGTGGTCCCGCTGGTCAAGATGACCGAGCCGCCGGCGCGACTCGGCGGCGACAGCGGCGCGGTGGAGTTCGAGGCGACGAGTTCGTCGAGGGTGTGCGCGCCCGCGGGCAACTCGGTGCCGTCGTCCACCCAGGTCAACACGCGGGGGAGGTCCGGGGGCAGCGCGTCGAGCAGGCCCACGAACTCGCTGTCGTGCAGTACCACCGTCACCTTCTCCCGTTCGCAGACCTGCGCGAACTGCGGCTTGGCGAACCCGGTGTTCATCAGCACCATCCGGGCGCCGAGCTTGCCGCACCCGGCCATCGCGATGACCAGGCCCCGGTGATCGCGGCACAGCACGCCGACCACCGAGCCCTCGACGACACCGAGCGAGGACAGGGCATGCGCCAACGCCCAGGACTGCTCGTCGACCTGTCCGTACGTCAGCGTCCCGCGCTCGTCGACGATCGCCGGCAGGGCGGGGAACCTGCGGCCGCCCTGGATGGCCATCGTCGCTTGTGGTCCGTAGACCCGAACAAGCTTGGCCCCCCGCACGGTGCCGGGCAGATCTCTCAGATCCAGGATGCCGGTGCCGACGAGTCGCTTCGCGGCCCGCCCCGCCTCCGAGATATGCTGCAGCTGCTGCCGAAAACCGCTCGGTCCGTTGATCATTGGGTCCCCTCCGGCGCCGTCTGCGGTGACTAGGCGAGACGCTTTCGCTGATCCTCCCATAACGGACCGCGGACAGTTACGTGATTGCCGCATCGTCGCGCGGGACGCACGTAGGCCCGATCCGGTTACCAGCGGTAGTCGAGGAACTTCCCGTCGAAGGTGACCACCACCCGGTCACCGTCGGGGTCCGGGCGACGACTCACATCGAGTTTGAAGTTGATGGCGCTCATGATGCCGTCGCCGAACTCCTCGTGGATGAGCTCCTTGATCGCGGGCCCGTAGACCGCCAGCGCTTCGTGGAAGCGGTAGATGGTGGGGTCGGACTGCAGCGCCGGGTCGATTCCGCGCGCCGGCTGCACTTGCAGGCTCTCGCGCACCGCGTCGTCCAGATCGAGCAATGTGCAGACCCGCTCGGCCTGCTCGGCGGAGAGCGGGTGCTGGCCCAGCAGCGCCGCGACGCACCAGGCCGGCGGGGCGTCCAGTTCGGCGGCGATGTCGGCCCAACGGAGTTTCTTGCGGATGCGGGCGGCGACGACCAGGGCGGCGGCCTCGGCTTTGTCCATGATGGGTGTCATGCGCTGACCTTCTTCGGTTCGACGGGCTCGGCTGGCGCCACGACGGGCAGCCCGAACCTGGGCGCCGCCGTGCGCGCATGGGTCGCGAACAGTGTAAGCCCGACGAAGGCCACGCCGCCCACGAGATTGCCTAACACCGTGGGGATTTCGTTCCAGATCAGGTAGTCGGCGATCGAGAAGTCGCCGCCGAGCATCAGGCCCGACGGGAACAGGAACATGTTGACCACCGAGTGCTCGAAGCCCATGTAGAAGAACAGCATGACGGGCATCCACATCCCGAGGACTTTGCCCGACACGCTGGTGGACATCATCGCCGCGACCACCCCGGTGGAAACCATCCAGTTGCACAGCACGCCGCGGATGAACAGGGTGAGCATGCCTGCGGCGCCGTGCTCGGCGTATCCGACGGTGCGGCTGTGCCCGATCTCGCCGAGGCGTTGCCCCACCTCGTTGGGATCGATGCTGAACCCGTAGGTGAAGACGATCGCCATCATGAACGCGACGGTGAGCGCGCCGGCGAGGTTGCCGAGAAACACCCAGCCCCAGTTGCGCAGCACCGTGCGCACGGTCACGCCGCGACGCTTGTCCAGCAGCGCGAGGGGCACCAGCGTGAACACCCCGGTGAGCAGGTCGAAGCCAAGCAGGTAGAGCAGGCAGAAGCCGACCGGGAACAGCACCGCGCCCAGCAGCGCACTGCCGGTCTGCACGGTGATGGTGACGGCGAAGGCCGCGGCGATCGCCAGGATCGCGCCGGCCATGTAGGCCCGGATCAGGATGTCGCGGGTGGACATGTGGGCCTTGGACTCGCCGGAGTCGATCATCTTGCCGACGAAGTCGGTCGGGCTGACATAGGACATCGGTGCAACCTCTGCTCGATGGACGGTTCAGGGTCCACCGTTTCGCACCACGATTTCCGGTAGGCGACTTCGGTTATGCGTCCGCGTTGCAGACTGTGCACAGCGCCGGGGTGTGGGGTGTGAGATCCGGGGCGAGGCTCGGCCTATGAGGTTCAACGGCGGGCTACACCGGGCACTGGCCTCCGGAGAACAGGTCGCAGGTGGTCTCCAGACCGTTGAGGACGTTGGCGGGGATGGCAGAGATGAAGTCGGTCACGCTGATCGCCCGCAGCGAGGTGAGATCGGTGGCCCGCCGCGTACCGATCAGCACCGCGACGGCGTCTCCCTCTACGGTGCTGATCAGGAAGGAGTCTCCGCCGTCGCCGTAGTAGCCGGCGCAGTCGGCACCTGGCAGGCACGCCCCGGTGGCCGGGTCGATGTTCTCGTCGAACATGTCGTTGATCCAGCCCGACGACAACTCGCGCACGGCCAGTGGGTTCTGCGGCTGCGGGAACCCGGCGATGAGATAGGCGACCGCCTGGATCAGCGGGTTACCGCCCTGCATGGGGTCCATGTGTACGCCGTCCTCGAGCACGACGCCGGTGAACTGGCCGGGCCGGGCCTGCGTCAGCTGATCGTTGACGTCGCTGAACACGTTGAGGTAGTTCAGCGGGGCGCCGATCTCGTAGATCGGGATGTAGTCGTTGGGGTCGTCGTCAGCCGGATCGGCGGTGCCGTTGGTCTCCAGCGCGTCGAGGCGCTCCATGGCGTCGGGGATGATCGAACCCATGGGCACCGCGTCGTAAATGACAACGCCGGCAAGATCGTTGGGTGCGGCCGGGTCCTCATCGCGGCGCCGTAACAGGCCCTCGGCGTAGTAGCCGGCGACACCGGGACCGAAACCACCGCCCAGCGAGTGCCCGACCAGGACGAACTGCTGCGGCACCTCGATTTCACCGGCGCGGCCGGCTTTCAGTTCGGCGTTGTCCAGGCTGGCGTTGAGCGCGGTGCGGTTCGGGTCGAGGAACAGCTGCGCCACGGCCTCATGCAGATTGTCGCCACCGAGCCACATCCCGTCGGCCTCGAACGGGTTGGAGGTGTAGGTGGTGGTGACGACGATGCTGTTGGTCTGGGTGGCCAGATACGAGGCGGTGTAACTGTAGAGCGGGCCGTTGGCCAGAAACCCGTGCTGCAAGTAGATCAGCCTGGTCGGTGCGGGCTGTCCCTCACCGGTTTTGGGAAGATACCAATTGGATTCGACTTCATGGCCAGGCGAGACCACCAGCGTGGAGGTGCTGACCTCGACGGAGTCGCGCAATTGGCGTGGCACCACGGGGTCCCCGCCGACAATGCGTTCGAGCGCGGCAACGGTGTCGAAGACAACGTCGCCGAGCACCGACAGCGGTTTGGGGTAGTTCTGCGGCTCGGGGTTGAGCGCGAGTGCCCCCAGACCGCGCAACAGGTCGTGGACGGCCTCGACGGGATCGTTGCGGGCCGGGGCAGCCGCGGCGAGCTTCTCGACGGTGGTGGCCGAGTCCGGCTGCGCGCGCAGCGTTTCCAGGACCTTGCGTTCCGGTGCCGCGGCGGTCGGCTGGGCCTGCTGCGCCGGCGCAGCCACCCGGGTGCGGGACTGGTCCAGAGCCGACCGGATGCTGATCGGCGGGCGGACCCGGATCTGCACGGCGTCGGTGTCCTCGGTGGATGCGCGCGACGACGAGGACGCGCCCAAGGCCGATTCCCGGGGTTCGGTTGCGTCTTCGCGCATCTCGCGCGCCGTCTCCCGGATGCGGATCGTGGAGTCCTTCAGGGCACCGCGCACCTGGGTGCGCAGCGAGTCGGCAGCGTCGCGCAACGGTCGGTCGCTGCGCTCGAATCGCGACTGTCTGGTTTCGGCTCGGGTCTTGGTGTCGGCCGTCTGGGTGGTCTTCGTATCCGAAACCTTGGATTTGGCAGCCTGTTTCACAGAGTTGCGGGGCGTGCCGGGGCTGGACCGGTCCTGTGCGGTCGCGGGTTTGGCGTCCTGTTTGGTGGCGCCGTCGTCCTCGGCGTGTGCGGCCCCGGCCCCGGCGAGCACTGCCGCCGACATCCCCGCGGTGAAAACTCCGGCCCCAACCCACGCTGCTACTCGCGTCATACCCCGCCCCTGTGATGGTTCCTCGACCGATGAGCACGGTAACGGGCCGGACGGGCCCAACGGGCCGGAATCGAGGAGATTGACCTTGATACCCCGGGCTCGGCGGAGCAGATCCCGTCAAGCGGTCCGGATCGGTGTGAACAAAGCGGTTGCTATCGCGGCGAATGCGGGCACCGTCACCCTTGCGTCCGTTAGCTGCTGCCACAACAGCACCGGCGCGGGTGCGCTCGATCATCGTGTCGCGTTTCAAGTTAGGCGAACGCGGCATGGTTGTGAGCATCGCCTTGCCCAACGGACCGTCGGTTGCGCAGGACCTCTGAGGTTGCGCCGACTAATCCCTACTTCCAGCGACTGTCCGCGTAGATGCTACGAGAACCAAGTGACGATCCGGTTCCACAAACTACGCGGTGTCGGCTCTGGCCTCGGCTTCGGCTCGCTCGGTATGTAGTAGTGCTTTGACGGACCGTCGCTTGTGGGGCAATCGCAGTACTGGCCGCAGCTGCATTGTTGCCCGTACCGGATGCCCATAATCGGGTCGGGAAGAGCACCACGCTCACCCATAGTGCGCCGCCGCCGCTCACTCACCACCTGGCGTAACGACAAAGTTGCGGCCCCAGGGGGGCAATACGAGGTGCCCGTCATTGTCGTAGCGGTCCATCCGCTCAATCATGGTGTCCCTGTCAGTCCCGTTCGAGTTGGGCGGAGGCGGCCATGACACTGAGCACCGCTATATCCATCGGGCCATCGGTGTGTAGCGCGCCGATGGGCCTCGAAGGGCTGATATGTGCGGCCGACTGGCGTGTTTCGCCGCAGTTCCCGTGAAATCGTCGACGGCGCTCGACCGAGCCGATCGGCGATCGGCGATCGGCGATCGGCGATCGCGCGCATGCTCAGCCCACAGCGACGCAGATCGGCGATCTCAATGCGTTCGTCCTGGAACAGGTACCGCGTGCTGATCCGGCGGATCGCTAGCGGATCCAGCGGCGGGACGAACCCAAACTCGACGCCGTTGCGGTAGTGAATCGCCCTGGAAATGCTGGAGGCTCCTGACCTTGGAAACGAGGATGCAGGTATGCCGAAAGAACAGTCGCCTGGGAAGCCCACGACACGCCGTTACAGTGCTGAGGAGAAGGCTGCCGCGGTGCGGATGGTCCGCACGCTGCGAGAAGAGTTGGGGACCGAGCAGGGCACGGTGGCGCGGGTCGCTCGCCAGCTCGGGTACGGCATCGAGTCGGTGCGATCTTGGGTGCGTCAGGCCGACATCGACGACGGACATGCACCTGGGGTATCTACCTCCGAGTCTCAGCGGGTCAAGGATCTCGAGCAGGAGATTCGAGAACTCAAGCGTGCCAACGAGATCCTGAAACGAGCGGCGAGTTTCTTCGGGGCGGAGCTCGACCGCCAACACAAGAAATAGTCGATTTCATCGACGCCCAACGGGGCGAGTTCGGGGTCGAGCCCATCTGCACCGTCCTGCGTAGCGCAGGTCTGCAGGTGGCCCCGAGCACCTATTACGACGTCAAAACCCGCCCCCTGTCGGCGCGAGCGCAGCGCGATGCGGTCCTGGGGCCGGCGCTGCATCAACTCTGGAAGGACAACTACTGCGTCTACGGCGCCCACAAACTCTGGAAAACCGCCCGGCGTGCTGGTCACGACGTCGGCCGCGATCAGGTGGCCCGGCTGATGCGGGCCGCAGGCATCGAAGGAGTCCGGCGCGGCAAACGTATCCGCACCACCAAACCTGATCCGACGGCGGCCCGGCATCCGGATCTGGTCAAGCGCAAGTTCACCGCGATCGCCCCGAATCAGCTCTGGGTGACCGATCTGACGTTCGTGCCGACCTGGGCCGGGGTCGCGTATGTGTGCTTCATCGTCGATGCCTACTCACGGATGATCGTGGGCTGGCGAGTAGCCTCGCATATGCGCACTTCGACGGTGCTCGATGCAATCGAAATGGCGCGGTGGTCACGCGGAAACACGCTGCCACACTTGGTATGTCACTCCGATGCCGGGTCTCAGTTCACGTCCATTCGCTATGGAGAGCGTCTGGCAGAGATCGGCGCGGTGCCCTCAATCGGAACCGTTGGCGATAGCTTCGATAACGCCCTCGCGGAGACGGTGAACGGCTACTACAAGGCCGAGTTGATCTACGGACCGGCCCGCACCGGGCCGTGGAAGACCGTCGAGGATGTCGAGCTTGCCACCCTCAGCTGGGTGTACTGGCACAACACGAGCCGACTCCACAGCTACCTCGACGACCTACCTCCGACGGAGTTCGAAGCCGCGTTCTACGATGCATCACGGACCGACCAAGCCCTGGTCGGAATCCAATAGCTCGAGCCTCCAGCAAATCCAGGGCGATTCAATTTGGATATGGCGCTGTTCAGCACGAAGACCGACGAAGAGCGCGCAGCCGACGCCGCAAGACAGGCTGAAGCCGCATACAGGGCATCACCACAAGGGAAAGCCGCCCAAGGGTTCGCGCGAGGAGATGAGTTCTTGCAGATTGAGATACCTCACTCATCGATCACAGGCTTCACCAATGCTGCGTTCAATTCCGCCACCAAGGGAACGATCCGCCAAAAGCTGACCCGAACCGACCTGCTCGGTCAGATCGAGGAGACCGGCTGGCGCCTTGTGCATGCCGACTGGGTCTACATCCAGACCGGGCAGAACAGCCGCGACAAATTCCTGGCGTCCGGTCAACACGTGGTTGTGACCGGCGAAGTGATCGGCATCTACCTATTCCGGCGCGACGACAAACGGGTCGAACGCGCCACGGGATCGAAGGCCCTAGAACAGAGCCGAGAATCGCTGCCTGCGGGAATCTCGGACAACGACGAGCTGGCGCGGGTGAAGTGTTTCAAATGCCAACACTCTCAGGACGTTCCCGTCGCGCAGCAGTCCTTTGTCTGTGAGCAGTGCGGCGAGAAGCTCAAACGGAAAGTCGGAGCGACCTAGAACGGCCGTCATGCGTGAGTGTTTTGGGACTGCCCCCAATTTGGCTGACTCCTTGATGACCTGGCTTACCGTTTGGGTTCCAGATTTGGTGACTAACTGACAGCCTGTACGAAAGGCTGACAGCCATGCCCCGCCCCTATCCTGCCGAGTTCTGGGCCCGCGCGACGTGCTCGTGGGCGCCGGCGATAATGCAGAATCGCCTGAACCGCAGGATGGGGACGCGGTCTACTAGCTACAGGCCGAGTGTCGGACAGGGGGATGGTGGGCGAAGTGGTGCAGGCGTACCGGCTGTGGACGCAGGGACGTTCGTGGTGCGACTACGAGGTGACCGTCGACAATGAGTTCTTACCGGCGATTCGCAGTCTGTTCCCGCCGGAGTGGCCCGGAGGGAATCAAGAGGTCTCGCCAGACGTCGAGCTGATCCCAGAGCCAGAAGGGCTGAGAAGCCCGTGGGGGATTTCCGTGCGAGCTGATGGACGGACGGTCGGATACCTCGACGCCGAGGATGCTCCCGCCTGGGCCGGGGTCATTCGGCGCGTCATTGCGTCGGGGTTCGTCCCGACCACTAGCAGTCGCATCGGTGCCTACGAGTACGACGGCTGGGACGGACCGGAGTTCCGGGCCTGGATGCGCATCGCTCTTGGCAAGCCCAGAGAAGCGCTGCCGCTGAACGACCCGCCAGCGGTCCCGTTCACCATGCTGCCGAGGTCCTCAATCGTGCAGGTGACCAAGGAGGACGAACACTTCGGCGAGTTGCTGAAGTTCGTGCCTGCAGGCGGCTACGGAACGTTGTTCGTCACGCTGCACGAGCAGGTATCCGGGGTCAGAGGCAAACCGCACGTCGAAGTGCGTATCGACGATAGGCGCGTTGGACAGCTCACCCCGTCGATGAGTCAGCGGTTCCTGCCGATGATCAGACGCCTGCAGGACAGGGGACTTGTCGCCGCGTCCTGGGGCGACATCACCGGCTCCGCCGTCGCCGCCGAGGTTCGCATCGATGCCGTGAAGGCCAACGAGGCAACCCCTACTGTCTTGGACGGCGCCCCGGTAACGGTGCCTCCGCTCCTGCCGGAGGTGTCGGACCTAGATCGCTACGACCTTTCCGCCATGCGCGGGCGTCTCCGCCCTCTTCCCCTTGTACGACCCGTGTCGGCGCCGATACCGGCGGAGCCACCCGATGGCTCCCTGGTGCGATTCGTGAAGGGGCGCCACTACAACTACGTGGCCGTCCGTCGCGGCGACCGATGGGAGACGACGGCGACCGGCGATTGGGGCTCGATCAACGAAGTTATGCTCTGGCACGACCTGGCGCCCAAGGTTGCCAAGTTCGACATCGCTTCCGCGTGGGCTCCGGTCGATCCGCACGATGATCCGCGCGTACGTCAGCACCTTGCCGTCGTGCGGTTCACCATCAACCGCCGCTATCTGGCGGCGATCAACATCAGCGACGACGAGACGCATGAAGGCAACTGGTACACCACGATCAGCGATGACGCCGAGCAGCAGTTGCCGTTCGGAGACAACGCGGAGTGGTCCGACATCACGCACTACGGCGAATACGTTCAGGTCGTGACGCAGTGGGCGCAGCTAATGTAAAGGTCCGCGAAGATACTTTGAGGCGGTCCACGCGGACACCGCGCGACTCAGTTGACCTGTTGGTTGCGTGCGTCGACTGAACCCATACAGGTCACTTGCGCCGAAGTCCCTCGAGCGGATTCCAGGACTGGCTGCCCTCGACCACGTGGAGGTAATAGGCCCAGTTCGCCACCGTCGCAATGGCACCGGCATAACCGGCGGCAAGTGCGCGGTCCCAACTGTCCGGCAACCCCAGCAGCACCGACATCACTCCCAGCGCCACCGATACGCCCAGCAACGTCAATGCCTTGCGCCACATGCCTTTAGCCAGGAAGTAGAACGGAACGAACAGAAACGCCCAGATATTGAACCCGAGGCACAGCTTTGTACCGAGCGGCAGCGTGCGATAGGCGTCCTTAGCCGCCTGGGTGGAACCGATCGGGCCGTACTGCCGGTAGAAGGCAAACCGCTGCTGCCAGGCAGTCGAAAACTCGGTGGAATCCGGTGCATTCGGCATGGGTGTGACAATACTGATCACCGGCGGTGGCCCCGGCACCAATTTCGCAGGCTGTGGACAGCGCGTCAAGGCTTGAAATGGGACTTGCGGATCTCTCGAAATCAGATCGCCGGTCAGACTTCCAGCTCCGAAGGACACTCACTCGACGACTGCGGTAACCGGATCGGTGAGTCCTCGGGTGTGTTCTGCAACCTGGTCGATGAATCCATCGACCGCCCGCATTGCGCTGGCGATGAGCAGCGGTTCAGCTGGAAGTTGGTCTGCCGCGCAGGACCTGTCCCGGGACGAAGGATGCCGCCAACGCCGAGGATTGCTGCCACTATTTGGCAGCAATCCTCGGTGCTGAGCCGCCATTGTGCTGTTAGGCGGGTGGCTTCGGGCCATCGTCGGCTCTAGGGCTGGCCGAAAACTCGAGGAATAGCCCGGGGCCCGAGGACGGTTACGAAGCGTTCACCCTGCTGTCTGGCGGCGAGAGCAGTGCGGATCCGCCCCCCCGATTCTCGGCGCCTCAGGCAGCGCAGCACACGCACGAGGCGCGGTGCCCAAGTGACGAGCACACTCGCCGCCTCAGCACGTCTTCGAGTCGTATGACCTGACCTCACGAAAAGAGTAGCTGCCCCACATCCAACTCAATCGGCACTGAACAACTTCGCGATCACGGGGCCTTCATCGTTGAGTGTTACCGGGTCGATGAACGTTGAAAGGTCTCGGATCTGCTCAACGTTGTCTCTCAGGTCTTCTGGCCGGTGGATGGGATTGAAATATCCGGAACCGATCACGAATCCGACCCGCGCGACTCTGCCGGAGGTAGTGCTGAAGACATCACCGGAGACTTCGGTACTCCGGTGTGCCAGCCAGACAACGGTTGGGGCCACGATGGATGGCGGCCCGATGGGAACAACACCCTTTCGAATGTCGTCTTGCCAGTCATCGCCGGGGGTTTGCGCTCCTCCGAAGAATTGTTCACTGTTCATCCGGGTGACGGCCATCGGAGCGATGGCGTTGACTTTGATACCGCTGTTCGCACCTTCGATGGCCAAGCACTTGGTCAGCCCTGCGACGCCCAGTTTCGCGGCACCGTAGTGGGCGAGGAAATCGCTGCCGGCGAAGCCGGCGGCCGATGTGGTGTTGACGATACGTCCGCAAGCGTTCCTCTTGAAGACGGGCCACACCGCCTTCGACATGCGGAATGCGCCGCCCATTGTCACTTCGTCCATTCGCTGCCACTGAGCCAAAGTCAGCTCGTCGAACGACGCGTAGGTGATCACCCCCGCGTTGTTCACCACCGCTGAGACCGTGCCGAAAGCGTCCATCGCCGCCTGAACGATCGACTCGGCTCCGCCGTCGATCGATACGTCGGTGGTGTCCGCCAGCGCCCGACCGCCTCGTTCACGGATCTCCGCAACGACCGCGCCAGCAACGTCGTCATCACCGGGGCCTCCATCCGGGGTGAAGCCAGCATCATTGACCACCACGCTTGCTCCACGTTCGGCGAACAGCAGCGCATACTGCCGCCCTAACCCACGGCCCGCGCCGGTTACTATGACAACCTCTCCGTCAAACCTGAGCTCTTCGTTCTGCGGCATATCGTCTCCTCGGGATCGTTGTTACGGGTGGCGAGCAGCGAGCGCCTCCCGATAGTGCAGCCGCAAGGCGCCGACGGAGCGCCCGAAATCAGTCAGAACTTATCGGTGCTTGGCGTCGAGGTGGCGCTCACGGAATGCTCTCTCGCAGAACATTCTTCAGAATCTTCCCCGTCGCATTTCTCGGTAGTTCGTCCACGATGAGAACCCGCGCTGGACATTTGTATCGGGCGAGCCGTTCCCGGCACAGCTCCAGTATTTTCTCGGCCACCGGCGGGTTGCTGCCGTCGCCGGCGGTGACGATCGCCAGGGGAACTTCTCCCCAACGAGCATGCGGCTCGCCGATCACGGCGACCGCCTCGACGCGGGGGTCTTCGGCGATGACCGTTTCGATCTCAGCGCTGTAGATATTCTCCCCGCCAGAGATGATCATGTCTTTCAGCCGGTCGACGACGTAGATGAAGCCCTCTTCGTCGCGTCGCACCAGATCCCCGGAGTGAAACCACCCGCCGGCGAAGGCTTCGGCGGTTTCTTTCGGCCGATTCCAGTAGCCCAGCATCGCGTTGGGCCCCCGGTAGACGATCTCGCCGACCTCGCCAGTGGGGACGTCGCGCATCTCGGTGTCGACGATGCGCAGATCTACCAAGGGTAGGGCCTTACCCACTGACCCGATTTTCCGCGTCGCGTCTTCGCCGCGAAGGACAGTGGTATTCGGGGACATCTCCGTTTGGCCGAAGGTGGAGACGATGTCGACGCCCGGAAATGACTGAATCATGCGCCGCAGCAAGCTGAGTGACGCTGGGGCCGCGGCCCAGGCGATAGCGCGCAGCGGCAGGTTGCGTTGCGGCAGCGTCGGGCTTGCGCACACGTCCTGCCATTGGGTGGGCACCAGGAATGCCGATGTCACACCGTGTTGTTCGACAGTGTCGAGAAAGGTCTCGGCATCAAACGCACCGCTGGGCAGCACTATGGTGGTGTGGCCGACGACCAGGTTCGGAAGCACTGCGCCGAGTGCAGCGATATGAAACAGCGGGGTGCTGATGAGCGAGACGTCACCGTCTCTGGTCGAGGAGAACACCTGTAGGTAGGAGATCGTCTGAGCGATCATGTTCTCCCGGGAAAGCACGGCCCCCTTGGGCTTTCCTGTCGTCCCGGACGTATAGACGATCAGCACTGCCTCGTCGGCGGACGCGGGTTCGGGCGCGCCCCCGTGGTCGATCGTGTCCTCGGTTCGCGCATCGGCTAGAAGCTTCCGCACATCTTCGACCCCCACGGTGACCGAGGCGGTGGCCGCTGCTTCTTGGGTCTTTGCGTGCAACGTAGCGTCCGTGAGCGCCACCGTCGCCGAGCAGTCCGACAGAATGTAGGCGATCTCGCTGGCAGAGAGCCGAAAATTGATCGGAACAGCGATGGCGCCGAGACGGTGGATCGCCAGCAGGGACTCGAGGTAACCGGGTTCGTTCGATTGAACCATCCCGACTCGGCCGCCGCGGGAGACGCCGAGCCCTCTCAGCGAGGCGGCCAACCGGCTGACCCGTTCGCGCAACTCGAGCCACGTGAGAGATTCCGAGCCGACATAGGTTATCGCCACCTCGTCAGGCTTGGTGTTCGCATGCCTTTCGAGCTGAGAAACCCAGTCCAGCGGCGTCCGCGGCGTGGTCGACAGGGCGGGAATCATCAACCGTAGTCTTTCCACTCCACGATGATCCCGTCGTCGTCGAATCGGAGGACGCTGCACAACTGGAGATCAAGGAATTCGCCGGCGGCGCCGAATCCCGGGATGTCCTGCTTGGGATTACCGGTCCAGCGGGCTTCCCTGATCACGACGTTGCCCAGGGCGGTGACGCGGGACGGGGTGGCGAAGTTGCGGTCCGGCATGATCGATTCGACGAATTGACGTAGCACAGCGATCAACTCAGCGCGGTTCTGTGTCGCGAATCCCCGGTTGTTGTGCGCGAAGTCCAGTGTGGGCGACAGCGCTCGTTCCACCGCGTCGATGTCGCCGCTGTTGTATGCGTCGAAAAACTCGTCCGAGATCTTCACGAAGTCGGTCATGGCGTGCTCCCTTGTCGAAAGTCGTTGGGGTTCTATTGGAATTTGAAGCCGGGATAGCCGGCCTTAGCGGACTGTTCGAGTTCGACGAAGTAACCCGGCACGCCGGCGGCGTACAGCACGATTCGGTTGGGCCCATCGGGTGTGTTGGCGCCGAAGAACCACGACCCGGCTGCCTTGCCCTTCTCCAGCAGCGTGGTGTCGACGATGGCCTGCAGCAGGTGCCCCCACTGGTCCATTGCTTCCTGGGTCGGCTCGATGATGCTGACGCCGGTCTGGTCCATGTAGTCGATGACCTCACCGACCCACGTCGTGACGCGCTCGGCGACTGGCGGTGCATTGCCGATCGTGGAATGTGGTCCGCCCACGAGGAAGAAGTTGGGGAAGCCGGTGACGCCGACGCCCATGAGGGTTTGCGGACCCTCCGCCCACACGTCGTTGAGTTTGAGTCCACCTTCACCGCGAACGTCGATCCGCTCCAGCGAGCCTGTTCCCACCTTGAAACCCGTGGCGAAGACCAGGATGTCGAGGTCGAAGACGCCGTTGGTGGTGTTGACGCCGGACTCGGTGACCCGGTCGACCGGATCAACGCTGATGTCGACAAGCGTCACGTTGTCGCGGTTGTACGTTTCGTAGTACTGGCTACCGATCGGCGGGCGTTTGGTGCCGATCGGATGGTTCGTCGGACAGAGCATTTCAGCGACGTCGGGGTCGTGAACAATGGCCCGGATCTTGTTCCGTACGAACTCCGCGGCATATTCGTTCGCCTGCTCGTCGACGAAGAGATCGTCGAAGGTCTCGAAGATGAACCTGAATCCGCCCTTTTCCCAACCCTGTTCGAAGATCCGGTCGCGTTCCTCGGCCGTGACGTCGTTGGCGTTGCGCCCGGCCTGGCGCATCGGGAATCCGAACACCTGGCTGTGGGCGAGCTCCCAGACCCTCTCGTAGTTCTGCTTGATGGCTTTCTGCTGCTCCTCTTCGAGGGGCATGTTCCGTCCCGGAATCACGAAGTTGGGCGTCCGCTGGAAAACTGTGAGGTGCTCGGCGGTGTGCGCGATCTGTGGAATGAGCTGCACGCCGGTCGATCCGGTGCCGATAATGCCCACCCGCTTGCCGGTGAAGTCCACCGGCTCCTTGGGCCAGGCGGACGACATGAACCACTGACCCTTGAAGTCCTCGAACCCCAGGAGATCCGGACGGTAGCCGGCTGCTATCCCACCGGTGGCAGCGACGACGAACTTGGCTCGGTAAGCGCGACCGTCGTCGGTCGTGACGTCCCACCGGTTTCCGGTCGAATCATGCACAATGGCCGCCACTTTGGAGTTGAGTTCGATACTTCCGCGCAAGCCATACCTGTCGGTCACGTACGAGAGGTAGGCCTGAACCTCCTGTTGTGAGGGATAGCGGTCGCGCCAATCCCATTCCTGAAGGAGTTGCGGATCGAAGCTGTAGCAGTATGCCCAGCTCTCGGTGTCAGTCCTGGCCCCCGGGTATCGGTTCCAGTACCAAGTCCCACCGACATCGGAACCCGCTTCGAGTAGATGCGCGCTCAGTCCCTTTGCGCGCATCTCGATGAGCATCCGTAGCCCGGCGAAGCCGGCACCGATGACGAGAACGTCGAAATGGGACTGTTCAGACGGCTTGGATTCTGCCCGGGTCATTGCGTTTCCTATCTCGCGTGCGGTGGGTCACACGCTATGCCATTTATCGACGCGCGTCAAGAGGTGTCTACGCGCGTTGGGAATACTTGACGCGCGTTCGTTCCAGCCTCCGGTCGGGACGAACGGCGGCGAGGGGGTTGGTAATCAGTTGGCGCCGAAGAGGATTTGATCCCATACATAGGCGAGAACGTAGGCAAGGCCGTCGTCGCCGGCGGATTCCTCACTCGCGATCTGACGCATGTCCCGCTCGAGCGCCCTGACGTTCATTCCGACCAGAACCCGGGCAAGCGCTTCGGGTGCGGGTCCCGACGGGGCCAGGCGCACTTCCCATTCACGCTGGATGCGGGTGGCCGAGTCGGTCGCGAACCGTTCGATGTGGTCGTCGAACATGCCCCGGACCTCGTCATCGGTAGAAGCCGCGTCGAACATCGCTGCCATCAGGTGAGCGTGCTCCCGCCAGATCGCCACGATCTGCTCGAAGCTGTCAAAGAGCTGGCTTCGACGCTCAGCAAGGGTTTCGCCGAGCCCTGTCCAAGTCTCGATGATGGTAGTGACCTCGCTGAAAACGTCGCCCAGCATTGCGCCGACCGCCGCGGCTTTGGAGGGGAAATAGAAGTAGAAACTCGACCGCGCGACGCCGGCAGCACGGGTGATGTCAGCAATCTCGATAGTCGCGAACGCGTGCGTGCGAAGTAGGTCCTCCAGCGTTTGGAGGAGAAGTTCACGTCGGACCTCACCTCGCGATGGCCCACCGGTATGTCGCGAACGCGTTGGAAGGGGCTTCGGCATGGTGGGCCACGGTATCGCATGGTGCCGTTAGCCGTAGCCGGCCAGGACGGTGACCACTGCGTCGGGGTCGCGGGTACGGTACCGAGACTCGGGGGACGCGCGGTTGGGCTAATCCGCGACGAACGCGTAGAAGTCAGCGACGCTCTCCGGTGCCCCCACTGGGACTCGAACCCAGACTTGGCGGATTTTAAGTCCGCTGCCTCTGCCAATTGGGCTATGGGGGCGTCGCAGTTCAGAACATAGTTCAGGCCGTTTCAGCCTCATTCTGACGTCCTGAATACCGCAGTGATACCGCAGTGCTATCGATGGCCTTGCCCAGCGCATCTGCCACACCGCTCAAATCGTCGTTGAGCAGGTGGCCGTAACGGTCGAGCGTCATCGCGGCGGTTGCGTGCCCCAGGAGTCTCTGCACGACCTTGACGTTAGCGCCTGCGCTGATCGCCAGCGACGCCGTGGTGTGCCTCAGGCCGTGGGGTACCAGCCCGTCGATACCGACGTCTTCGCACGCGTTGTCGAATGCCCAGCGGTACTCACCGAGTGGTAGGAACCCGCCCTTCCGACTGGGAAACACCAGCGCGTTCGGGTCGGCGGGCAACTCAGTCTTTAGTTTCTTCCAGACAGGTTCAGGCACTGGCACGTGGCGATCCCGCTTCGTCTTGGTCGTCGACTCCACGATGCCCTTACCGGTGACTGCGGTTGCGGACGAGCGCACCGTGAGTACCCGATCCCCCACATGCCGGCGCCGCAACGCGACCGCTTCGCCGAACCTCAGCCCGCAGTAGCCCAGGACCAGTGTCAGAGTCTCGAAACGATCAGCGGCTTTGGCGAGCATCAACAGCTCTGCATGAGTCAAGTAGCGCCGCTCGCGCTCGGCTTGCTCGGGAAGGTCCTCGTCCCGCTTGATCTCGAACGCGACGTTCTTCGCCACCTTGCCAGTCCTTTGGGCGTACTTGAGGACAGCACCTACCAGCTGATGCGCTTGGGTGATTCGACTTGCCGATAGACCGGCTCCGCGTTGCCCACCATCGACCGACAGCGACCCCAACCACGTTGAATAGGCCTCGTAGTCAAGCCTTTTCAGCGGAACACCTTCCCACTTCGGCAAGACTACGGTGTCGAGCAACGAGCGATAGCCTGCGACCGTTTTCGGCTTCCGGTGCTGTTTGGTGGCGAACCACTGCTCGGCGACCGACCCGAACGTCTCCGCGCTCTTTCGCGGATCAACGTATTCACCGCGCTGAAGATCAGCGGTCAGTCCGTTGAGGTATGCCTGCGCATCCGGCTTGCGCTGAAAACTCTTGGTGCGCTCAGCGCCCGTGCTGTCGACCCACCTGACACGCCACCGCGAAACCTTGCCGTATACCGCAGACCGCTCCGTGCGCATGGTGCCGTCTAATTCCTTGACGCGCTTGTGCCAGCGGTCATCAATTCCCGCCCGTTCGTTCCGGGTGATCACGAATCGAACATACCGCAGTAATCCGCGTCATCCGTCCGCTTTGCGATCCATCGTTCTTCGACCTTCGGCCAACTCAATCCGAAGCAGCATGACCGGAAATACTTTTCGGTCAATGTGGCTGTGGTGGTGGACACGGCGCCATAGCCGCAGTCACTGTTGGCTCAGCCAAACCAACCGTAATTCAGGAGGAATCTGATGGAATTGCTAGGAGCCAAGGAAGTCTCGGACCTGACCGGTGTCCCGGTTGGGACGCTGAGGTACTGGCGTCATTCGGACATCGGTCCAGCGAGCTTCACCTTGGGCCGCCGGGTCGTTTATCGACGCGATGAGGTTCTGCGATGGATCTCCCAGCGGGAGAGCACAACCCGGCGCGGAGGCGGCGACGCCGCGTGACGCCGACGTATGAGAAAGACCTCGGGGTCTAGCCGAGGCCTTTCGTTCGAACCACCCGATTACCCAAAACGGAAGTTCCCCATGAGACTAACCCGTCATGCCAGCCTGCGGAAGCACCACAGGCTTGATTGCCTATGAGCAGCAACGCAGATAATGACAAGAAATCCGTCGCCGCACGCCTGGTCACTATGGCCCAAGAACGCTATCTCCTCGGAGTTTCCGAAGACGGCAAGCCCTTCGGCGCCGAACGCAGCCGGCCCCATCTGGCGATACTACTGCGCGCAGGAAAAGCTGGCCTGCGCGCCGAACTCGCCTCCCGGTACTTCAATGACACCGGGACCGTTGCCGGCGGCCAGGCCCTCACCGACGCCACCCTGGTCCTCGAAGGCTTGGCCGCCAACCAGCCCCCGGAGAAACTGCACCTGCGCATCGCCGACCACCACGGCACGAGCTACATCGACACCGGCCGACAAGACGGAAAGGTCATCCGCATCGGCCAGGGTCGATGGACAGTCGCCGACTCAGCTCCGGTTCGGTTCTTGCGGACAGCGCTGACCGCCGAGATGCCTCTCCCACCCGCCAACGGTGACGTCAACAAGCTATGGAACTTCGTTAACGTTGCCGTCGAGGACCAACCCGTGTTGCTTGCAGTGCTCATCGCTGCGCTCGTCCAGTGCGATGTCCCGCACCCTGTGTTGGCGCTGTTCGCCGAGCAAGGCAGCGCCAAAACCACGACGACGCGCATGCTGGTCGATCTCATCGACCCCTCCTCTATTGAAGTGCGCCAGGCGCCCCGCGACGCCGACTCGTGGGTGACCGCTGCCTCCGGTTCCTGGGTAGTGGCCCTGGACAATTTGTCCGCGATCCCACCGTGGTTGTCGGACTCGCTGTGTCGAGCTGCGACAGGCGACGGCAACGTCAAACGCGCGCTCTACACCGATGCGGACCTCGCAGTGATCAAGTTCCGCCGCTGCATCATCGTTAACGGCATCGACGTCGGCGCAATACGTCCCGACCTCGCCGAACGCATGGCAATGGTTGATCTGCGACGCATCGAACGCCACATGCGACAGTCTGAGGCCACTCTGCGACAACAGTGGCGCACGGCTCTACCAGGCATTTTAAGTGGGCTCCTCAACCTGGCCGCCACCGTTCATCAACGCCTCGAAACCATCGTGGTCGATGATGCGCCACGCATGGCGGACTTTGGTCGCGTGCTGGCGGCCGTCGACGAACTTTTGTCGACTCATGGCTTACGCCGCTACATGTCCCGCGCAGATCAGCTCGCGGAGGACAGCTTGTCCGGCGATCTCTTCATCGAACAGCTGCGCCACCACATATTAGAACCGCTGCGCGGACAGTCCGGTGTCGACCTGCTCGCCCTCTTCACCCCGACAGGCGATCACTGGCGACGCCCCAAGGAATGGCCCAAGAACGGCCGCGATGTGACAAGCCTGCTCCGTAGACACGCGCCGGCGCTGCGAAACCTGGGATGGGCGATCGAGAACGACGGAGCCCGCAACCACCGCAACGTCCTGCTGTGGACCATCTATCCACCACACAAAGATGTGGCTGCCCATCAAGCCTCGCAGCCCTCGCGTCCCTCGCTGCTACGGCCCAGTCCCCCCGCAGCGCCCGCCCGAGAGAACCCGACCCCTTCTAGCGCCGACGAGCGCCGCGACGACCTCTCCGCATAACGGCACCCCGCGGTCCAGATTCGACGAGCTGTCGGTGCCTGCAGGCAGTATCAGGAGCAGCCGAGAGGGAGCAGCTGCGATGAGCCTTGATGACGACCTGGAGAACTTGGCCACTGCCGCGGTCAGCGATTGGCCCGAGATCGTATTCTCCGGCCGGCTTGATGCGGCGATCCGCGACCTATACCGGACGCATCTGCGGTTCCCGCCATCCTGGACCCCGGACGAGCGCGATGAGTTCATCGAGGAACGCGCCGACACCGAAGCCCAACGATTGGCCACCCGGTTCGACGACGCCATCGACGTCATGATCGACGATTTCGGCCGGCAGAACGGGTACTTGCCTCATCATGAGTACGCATCAACGATGATCACCAAAGCACGAAAGGACGCCGTTTACGAGTTGGAGGCCAGAATCGAGTACCTAGCCGATGACCTCGCTCAGACGGTTACGCACACCGCTGGCCGTACCGTCGCGAGCATGACCGGGTGCAGTCCCGCCGCACGACGTTCCCATAGAAATGGCCCTCGCCGAATCAGATGACTTCTCACCAACTACGGCGCGGATGAACGGCATTGGACAGGTCACGGGCAGCCGTCAGCGTGGCACGATCAAGTTTCTTGAGCCGAGCCTGCTCTGCCAAGCGAGTAAGCAACCCGCGTAAAGCCTCGCCATCGTCCAGGACGCTGTTGGCGGCATCCACCGGTGCGACGGGCCGGTGCGGCTCGGGTGTTCCCGCAGATTGCTTCTGCGATGCAGCGGCTTTCGGGACTTCGATCACGCGAATCGGCGCCCCGTATCGCTGTGCGGCGATACGGGCCGCCGATGCGTCCCGACGACACGTATCCGAGCAATACAGCCGGCGTCGGCCACGTCTAGGAGTGGCGTCCTCATCGAGCATCACCGCATCGCAGCGGACACACCGAGTCGGATCGTAGGCGCCGCCCTCGCTCTCATTTCTTTCAACACCATCACAGATCGGATCATCGTTGACTGCAGCGCCTTCGGGTACGACATCAGCAGCTCTCGAACGTGCTGCCGGGGAGATTGCCGAATCATGTCCACCCTCGCCCCCGGCCCGGCGCAGCTGTGCCTGAATCTCACGGACATCGACACCGACAAGCTCAGCGATCTGCGCGAAGGTCAGACCACGACCACGCATCTGCCCGACCAGCGCCTGCAGACCACGAAAGTGACCGGCCCTGCGCTTTACGGCATCAGCACGGATGTTCTCCGCCGCCTGGTCAAAACGCTTGCGCTCCCATGAATCAACAGCACCGACTCTATGCAGCGTTGCACGGATCGACTCGGCATCGGACGCATTGGCGCGATCCCGCCGAGCCCGCTCAGCATTCTTCTTGCGCTGCAGTTCGACCGCCCGATACCGGGCCTTCAGCTTCTCGTTCGCTCCCATGCCTGCAACCTACGAACCGACGGACGAAATAGTCCACCACCACAGCCACATTCGCCTACAACCCAGATTCGTGTGCGTTCGCCAACAGGCACAGCCCCGAGGCCTATGTAGCCACCGGTCAAGGCGCGTACGACACAGCCAGCCGAAGCTCATCGACTTCCAGGCCCGTTAGGTGGGCGATGTCGGCCAACGATTGTCCGGAATCAACCATCTGCTTCACCTGCTTGCTGTACGTGCACAGAGACATGGTGAGTTCCGCCGAAGCCTCAACGCGCTCATGGTCATCGATGTCATCGCCAGCCGCCGAGAGAGTCTCGAGCTTCCACACTTTCACCTCGGCAACGCCAGCCAGTGCACGTGTGAGGATCACGCCATCGGCCATATTGGCCAACTCCCGTTCGGCGTCGGCATTGTCGGTACGCGTTTTCCTATCCACGGCCGAACGATAGGACCCCGCTCCTGTCGGCGGCCACCACCACAGCCATATTCGCCCAAAGTAAAGCGAGCCACCGACAGGCTCCCCGAGGGCTACTCAACCGCACGTGATCCCGACGTGCCGTTTCCAAGGGCGTGTTGCCGCCTTCACGCACGGCCAAGCGGCAACGGCCAGACAGGCACACACCTCTTGCACTCCGGGGCCAGCACGATCACTTAACGACGGACGATATTCGGGTAAAGATCCGCGGCGCGGACACCCCGCGCCCCAAGCAGTGCGAGACCGCGGATGGGAGGAGTTGCCCGCGAGACACCTCACGGACGTAGGGGGAAGAGTTCTCAACGCGGGAAACGGCGGTCCGAACACTGGGGTGGTGCACTCACTTTGCCGGCACGAATCGTCACGCGGATGCCCATGGAATCTGCGCGCACGGCCTCGCCGATGATGGCACCGAACGGTCCTTCGATGCCATCGCCGACGCGATTTGCGAGAAGGCGAAAAGGGTCCGAAGACCAGCCGGCTGGACGCTGTGATTTCGTTCTGCCTAGCGAGCTAAGCGCGCGGGGCGGCCCGTCTTCTTGGTGGCGGTCTTCGACTCTTTGGCGTCGCTGTCGGTCTTGCGGTGGGCGGCCAGAAAGTCATCGACGATGTTCACGCAGTCATTGTGAGTGATGGTGCGAAGCCCGGTCATTCGGGCGAAGGCGAGTGGTCCGACGAGTTGGCAGAGCGCCAGTTCCCGGTCGAAGTCGTCGAGTTGGGCTTGTGCTCTCGGGCTAGTGAGTATGGCGTCAAATGGTTGACGGTATTGGTCAACGACTCGGGCCCGTAGCGCCCCGGATGTGTGGCGCTCATCCGCTTCGTTAGTGGAGCCGGTGGGCCCCAATGAGAGCCAGGCGAGTGTCGTGACATGCAGCGGCGCGTCGTTGAAGAGAGCGGCTTGGCGGCTAAGCAATTCGATCAGCTGGTCACGGAGGGGTCCGCTGGTCGGTGCCGGAGTGGTCACTTGTGGAAGCAGGCGTTCGAACGTGGCTGCGAGCAGATGCGACGAACTGTGGAAGTGGCGGTACAGCGTGGTTCGGGCCACTTTGGATGCTTTGGTGACCGCATCAATGGTGACTGCTTCCACCCCACCGGTGCTCAGAAGCGTTGCAGCAGCATCCAGCAGCCGGGTGCGTGACCGGATGCGCCGAGGGTCCACGTCGTCGTC
This sequence comes from Mycolicibacterium sp. MU0053, assembly GCF_963378095.1. Classification (NCBI taxonomy): domain Bacteria; kingdom Bacillati; phylum Actinomycetota; class Actinomycetes; order Mycobacteriales; family Mycobacteriaceae; genus Mycobacterium; species Mycobacterium burgundiense. The sequence goes on along the minus strand of NZ_OY726397.1, from coordinate 988,152 downwards.
AGGGACTGGCACTGACTGACTGTCGCTCACTCATTCACCTCGGCGGTCGATCTTTCACGCGATGCTGTCACAGCAGTCTAGCAGTGTGGTACTAACGGTAGCGCAGCGAAACCGCTCGTATTGGAGGGTGATGGTGCCCGAAAGCGTGTTGCCGCCGGAGCGGCTGCCCTCGCACACCACGACGTGCATGGGTTGCGGCCCGGACAACCCTCATGGACTGCGTTTGGTGGTGCATCGCAGCGGCGACGCGGTGTACACCGATGTGACGTTCGACGAGCGCCACATCGGGGCTCCGGGCCTGGCCCATGGCGGGGCGGTGGCCGCCGCCTGTGATGACGTCCTGGGCTTCACATTGTGGATCGCCGGCACCCCGGCGGTGACCCGCACCCTGACGGTGGAATATTTGCGGCCGGTGCCGCTGCATCAGACCCACCGGATTACTGCCCACATCACCTCTCGTGAAGGACGGGCGCTGCATGTCACGGCCACAGGCAGGGGTGAGGATGGGCTCGCCCGCTTCACCGCCAGTGCAGTGTTCGTCGTAGTCAGCCCTGAGCACTTCGCCGCACACGGCGATGTCAGCGCTTTCGGCGATCTTCTGGAGCAGTTCTCGCGCCGCGGCGGTCTCAACCCGGGGCCGTCATGACTTTCCCTCAGGCCCGCAGCCACGGCAAAACCCGACGCTCGGAAGCGAACTCGGTCGCTGCAGAGAAGCGGGCCGCTACCGCGTCGCGCTCGCGCGCCTCCGCACAGCGCCGGGAAACGATTCTGGATGCAGCTTTGGCCGTGGCTGCGTCGGGTGGTTACGAGGCGGTCCAGATGCGGACCGTTGCCGAGCGAGTCGGCATCGCCGTCGGCACGCTTTACCGTTATTTCCCGGCGAAAACCCACATGTTGGTAGCAGCGCTGACGCGTGAATTCCGTCGACTCGACTCAGCCGGGGACTGGGCAGCCGGTGACGGCACACCGCTGGAACGGCTCGAACGGCTCACCGCGCATCTGCATGACCGCTGGCAGCGCGACCCATGGCTGACGACGGCCATGACACGGGCCTTCGCCGTCGCAGACACCCGCGCCGCCGCGGAACTCGACCGCGCCGCCGATGAGATCCAGATCCTGCTGGCCCGCACGCTCAGGGGCGGCGAGCCCACCCCCACCGATCTGCACGTCGCTGGCGTTATCTCCGACATCTGGTTGGCCAACCTCGTGGCCTTCAGCGGCCACCGCGCGACAGCCGCCGACACCCGCGACCGCATTGACCGAGCCACCAGGCGCGTCGTCACCAGCGCCGCTAGGCCCACCGCGAACCGATAACGATACTACTAGTATCGCAGCGCTACCTAGCGTACTCTTTGTAAATACGGCTCAACGATGCGTCGAAAGAGACTGCCATGTACACCCAATGGATCGAAAACCTTGTCGTACAACGCCTCTCGATACGTGGAGGCCTGGTTCTGGATTTCGATGACTACAACGAAATCGTGATCTCCTGCCCCCTGCTATTGACCCTTCCTGCCGTCGGCACCTACCCCATCGAGGCGGTGCGTATTGACCCCCTCAGGATCGCGACCCACGAACGCCCACTGCTGAACCTCGCCGGCGCGGTGTGCACCCAGGCTTGGTCCGGCGACGATGGAGGGCTACACCTGAGGTTCTCGCGCGGACATCGCATCGATGTCGATCCCGACGCTGAACAGACAGCGTGGGAGCTCTATGGCATGCGCCACGGCTACATGGCCTGCCTGCCTCAAGGACGGGTACGCGTGGTCCGCCATGACCTCCCCGACACCGACGACGCCAACATCGTCAACAGCGCCACGCAATCATCGGCGGGGTCGGCGCGGCAGACCGACTAATGCGGAGGCGGCGACGGGTCGACGTGGGCGGCAATACGTGGATTAGGTTGGACGTGGACCGGACCGCCCTGGCGACATCGAGGCGGGCGAGCATTCCCGGATGATGCTGTCGAGGTTTTGCTGCACGCGTTCCGGGGCGATGCCGACCGAGGGTGAATACAGCATGATGTGGTCGAGGACGCCGTCGTAGCGTCTCAGTTGTTCACGGACTTCGTGTGCCGTCCCGGCGACACCCATGGTGTTGATCATCTCGTCGGACACCGCGGCGAACATCGCCGGGAAATCGCGCTGGGCGAATGCTTCTCGGATGGTACGGCCTTCGCTGGCGAAGCCGTTCGCATCGAGTACCGTCTCGTAGGATTTGACCGAGGAGTAGAACGCAATCTGCTGCGCCAGTTCGCGCCTGGCGACTTCGACGTCGTCGTGGATGGCGCACATCACCATGGAAATGATTTCCACGTCATTGGGGTCGCGGCCGGTGTGCGCGGCACCCCTGGCGATAGCGGGCCGGACGATCTCCTCGACGTAGGTGGTGGTGAACAGGGGATGTCCGGCCAGGCCGTCGGCCACCCGCCCGGCCGCCTCGCACATCCGGGGCCGGACACCGGCAGTGACGATCGGGATCGGCCGGCTGGGGGGTCCCACGTCGCCGGTAGGGGTGAGATTCATTCTGTAGAAACGGCCTTCGTGATGGATCGGGCCTTCATGCAGGTTCCAGATCCGGCGCAGCAGCATCACGAGTTCTTCCATCCGCAGGGCGGGTGCGGAGGTGTCGGGCACGCCGTGCCAGTCGCTCATCATCCGTTTGGTGCCGTTGCCGATGCCGAGTACCAGTCGTCGGTTGGAGAGTTCGTCGAGATCGCGTGCCTCGGTGGCCAGCACCAGGGGGCTTCGGCCGACGCCGTAGAGAATGGAGGAACCGATCCGGCAGTTCTGTGTGCTGTTGGCCATCGCGGCCATGGAGATCGATCCGGACCGGGAGTAGAACTCCGAGGCCCATACGGCGTCGAACCCGGCCGCGTCGGCGGCCTGGGCGGTCTGGGCCAGTGACTTCAAATCCGCGCCGAGAACCGACAGGCCGTAGGTGCTCATGACTGGTCTCCTGTGCGCGGGCGCAGGCCGTCGAACATGACGGCGCTGAGGGTGCTGGCGACCACCGTCTCGTCGAGGTGGTTCCCGGTGACCAGGTACATGAGTGCATTGATGGTGACCGCGCCGAACAGCGCAATGGACGTCGATCGTGCATCGGGCTGAGCGACGAGGGAGCCGTCGCGGGCCCCTTCGACGAGCAGAGTTTCGACGGGTTGTTGGTAGGCGGTATTGATCATCTCGGCGATGGCCGGCATGCGGGCCGCTCGTCCCAGTTCGCCGATGAGTGCACGGCATACCGCTGGCCGCTGCGCCATTGCCCGCAGTTGTGCGCGGATGACGAGTTCGAGGCGTTCGGCACCGGTGCCGTCGGTGTGCACGATCGTGGTCACGGCATCGGAGATGTCCTTGAGGAGGTCTTCGAGCAGGAAGGCAAGGATGTCCTCTTTGCCGGCGAAGTAGTAGTACAGCGTCGCTTTCGGCACACCGGTTACCGCGGCGACGTCTTCGATCTTGGAGTCGTCGAGCCCCTTCTCGGCGAACAAGTCCGCCGCGGCGGGAAGCCGGTCAGAGATCTGACGTGGAATCTTGCGCATTGCCCCACCTGTCCCGTTCGGCCGGTTTAGACTGCCAGTCTAAACCGTCGTTACTTTGGTGGTAGGAGGTCTTGTGGTCTCGGTGCAGATTCGTTACGACCCGTTCGACGCCACGATCCTCAACGACCCCTATCCGACGTATCGGTTATTGCGTGACGCGGCTCCGGTGTACCGCGCCGAGGAATCCCATACCTGGGTGTTGAGCCGGCACGCCGACGTCCAGGCCGCAGGACTGGATCACGGCACGTACTCCTCGGTGGACGGCATCTTCCCCACCCCGCCGGGATCGGACTTCATCGGCTCGTTCCTGCGGATGATGATCGTGATGGACCCTCCGCGCCACGACCAGTTGCGTGCCCTGGTGAGCCGGGCGTTCAGTCCCCGGCGGGTGGCCGGGCTGCAGGGCGCCATCACACAGATGGCCGCGGAGTTGTTCGAGCGGCTCGACGAGGGGTCGGGGTCAGCGGACTTCGTGACCGACTTCGCCGCGATCTTGCCTGCCGCGGTGATCGCTGATCTGCTCGGCGTTCCCGCCACGGATCGTGATCAGTTCCGAGTGTGGTCGAGTCGGCTGGTCCAAGTCGACGTCAACCACGGACAAACCACCGACGCACTGACCGCCGCCGCCGCGATCTACGCCTACTTCACCGACTTTCTCGCCGACCGCCGCAAGAACCCCCGCGAGGACCTGATGTCGGCGTTGGCCAACGCCACAGTCGACGGGATCGGACTGACCGACGAGGAAGTCCTCGGCTTCTGCGCGCTGCTGCTCGTCGCGGGCTACGAGACCACCACCAATCTGCTGGGGAACTCCGCGGTCGTGCTGGCCCAGCATCGGCAAACCCGCCGACGCCTGGCCGCCGATCGAACACTGTTGGGGCCTGCGGTCGAGGAGTTGCTGCGTTACGACTCACCTGCACAGGGACTTTCACGAACCCTGACCCGCGACGTCACCCTGCACGAGACGACGATGCGTCAAGGTGAGAAGGTGCTGCTGTTGTTCGGGTCGGCCAACCGCGACGAGCGTGCCTTCCCCGATCCGGACGTGTTCGACATCGAGCGCACCAGTGAGCACCAGGTCGCCTTCGGTCGCGGCATTCACTTCTGTCTGGGTGCGGCGCTGGCGCGGATGGAGGCCCGCATCGCTCTGGATGCGTTGTTGGACAAGGTGCCTGACTGGGAGGTCGATCTTGAATCGGCGCGGCGGCTGCGGTCCGGACCGATCCGCGGCTACACATCGCTGCCCATCACTTGGACCACACCGGTCTAGCCCGTGCCCCTCTTCAACGACGCGTCGTGCGCTTCACCGCGACGGCCAGGTCCATCGCCGTCGAGGTCGAGCCCTCCGCCGCGCACGGCGACGTCGGCGCATTCGGCGACATGCTCAAACGATTCGCAGGCTCGAACGGTGATCGACACATGACCGGACAGGAGAAAGGGGCATGGTGGTGGCAGTGACATTCGCGCACTTCGATGAGCAGATCGCCGACCAGCTGCTCAGATCGGCGAACACAGCCGGTGGACTGTCGACGTTCCTGAGCTTTCGGCACACCGAACTCGCCGCCGGTCGGCTGGTGGCAGAGATGGAAGCCCGTGCCGAACTGCTCACACCCTTCGGCACCCTGCACGGCGGATGTCTATCGGCGATGGTCGACCACTGTCTCGGAGTCGTGTTCTACCCCGTCATACCGGCCGGATCATGGGTCGCCACCACCGAATTCAAGCTGAACCTGCTGCGACCCGTGTCCAGCGGGGTGTGTGTCGCCGTCACCGACATCGTGTCGCTGGGCAAGCGCAGCGGAGTAGCGCGCATCGACATCAGCAACGGCGACAAAGCCGTCTGCGTAGCCCAGGGCACGGTCACGATCGTAAACGCCGCGGGCACCGCACAATGAAGGCGCTTGTAGCCGGTCGCACGCTTCGGGCGGACTCCGATCTCGCCAGGAAGGTGTCATGACCTCCGCCGTGCAGCATCGGGTCCGAACCCAGGACGGGATCACCCTGGCCGCCGACTGCTACGACCACGAGGACGCCCGTCCCGTCGTGCTGCTCCTGCACGGCGGCGGCCAGAACCGGCACGCGTGGAGCACTTCAGCGCGTCGCCTCCACGCGTGCGGATACACAGTCGTCGCCTACGACACCCGCGGTCACGGCGACAGCGACTGGGACCCAGCCGGCAGATACGACATCGAGCGACTCGCGACCGATCTCCTCGCCGTGCGTGAGCACTTCAGCGCCGATACCGCCCCTGCCGTCGTAGGTGCATCCCTTGGGGGCATGACCGTGCTCGGCACGCATCTGTTGACATCCGGGGCGTCGTGGGCGGCGGTCGTCCTGGTCGACGTCACCCCGCGGCTTGAATTACAGGGCGCTCGTCGCGTGGTGACGTTCATGGCCGCACATCCCGATGGCTTTGGCACCCTCTCCGACGCCGCCGAGGTGATCGCCGCGTACAACCCCCATCGCTCGCGCCCGGCCGACGTCGACGGCCTGCGGAAGGTGCTACGGCAGCGTCACGACGGCCGCTGGATCTGGCGGTGGGACCCGGCATTCATTCACTCCAACTTCGACTTCCTCCGCGACGAATCGACCACGGGAACGGAGCAATTCGACGCAATCAGCCACCTGCTGCTCGACGGAGCCCGACGGGTCAGCGCCCCAACACTTCTCGTAAGGGGCCTGTTGTCCGACGTGGTCTCCCAAGCCACCGTCGACGAGTTCAAGCAACTGGTTCCCCACGCCGAGACCGTCGACGTATCCGGCACCGGACACATGATCGCCGGCGACGACAACGACGCCTTCGGCTCAGCCGTCACCGAGTTCCTCGGCCGGAGCTTCCTGTAGGTCGCGACGTGATCGAGCACCATCGAGCGGCCAGTAGAAAGAAGCGCGGAGCGAAGCCCATGAATTGTTCTTCGCTTAAGGCCGACTTTGACCGCGACGGGCTCTGGTCGAGCTAGACGTTACTACGCACTTGTTGGCCACCATCGGCGTCGAAGAGTTCCTTGGTCCAGCGTTCGAGGATTTCTGCGCTGTCCCAGTCGTCGGGATGAAATCCGGCGCGGGTGTAGGAACGAAAGCGCTCAATTGCTGCTGGGCTGAATAGCGGGTTATGACGGAAGGCTCGAAGGCTGCGCAGCAACCGCACCGGGTTGTAGGCGGCACGGTCACCGGCCAGAGAGCGGGTGGTCTGGATGACCAACTCGCTGAACAAGAGGAGGCTGGCGATCCGCATCCCCCAGACCCTGGTGCGTTCGCTTCCACCGACCGTCTCGTAGACATCGAAAGCGACGGCCTTGTGCTCGCATTCTTCCAGTGCGTGCCAGAGCAGAATAGGCCGCACTTCGGTGTCGCCGATCAATTCTTGAGCTTCGTCGCTGGTGAGAATGATCTCGGCGAATGTCGCCGTGTAGTGCTCGAGGGCGGCCGTCACAGCCAGGCGCATCTTTTGAGAAAAACGCTTCTCAAGTCGGCCAACCAACTTCTTGATATGCCGATCGATACCCTCGGTGGGATAGCCCATCGCTTGGAGCCGATCGTTGAGCAGCCGATGCTGGTGTCGGTGGGTGGCCTCTTGTGCGATGAATCCCTTGACCGCCTCCTTGAGGTCAGCGTCGCTGATGTGGTCCCGGTACTCGCGGACTGACCGGATGAAGAAGTCTTCGCCTTCGGGGAACGTGGCCGACAAGGTGGACACAAAGTGGCTCATCACCAAGTCGCCGTCGACGAAGTGCTGCCGACTGGTTCCAGCAGGCATGTCGAATCGAACACGGCGGGGCTTCGGGACGACCCGCGTGGTGGGCCGTGTGGACGAATCGTCGCTCATGTTGTTCTCCCGTTCGTCAAGGGCACGCTGGCGATCTGACTCTAAGCCTTGTCAGAATTAGATGGCAAGCTATCCACGTGGTTTCGGCGCGGGTGTATAGCGGGATGTCCGCCGAGGAGCGTCACCGGAACCGGCGCACCCGTCTCATCGAGGCCGCAACGGAGTTGATCGGCACGCGCGGCGTTGCCGCCGCCACTGTGACTGCCATCTGCGCTGAATCGGGTGTCACGTCACGCTACTTCTACCAGCACTTCTCCGGCCGAGACGCACTCCTGCGGGCTGTCTACCAGCAGCTCTATGCCACCTTCCAGGAGGTGATAGTCGACGCGATCCCCGATGCCGGTGAGCCACCGGAGGTGCTCGCGTACGCGCCGATCCGCAGGCTGGTCAGCATGATCGACGACGACCCTCGGCTGGGTCGGATCCTGTTCGTGGAATCTGCAACCGAGCCGCTGCTCCGGGAGCTACGCAGCGAACTGATGGCCGGTTTCACCGACCTCGTCTTGCGCGAGGCCAGACTCCACCTCGACATCGCCGACTCCGCCGTGGGGGTTGCCCATTTGGCTTCGACCTTGGGCGTGGGAGGGCTATTCGAAGTCTTGCGCCGCCGACTCGACGGAGAACTGGAGTTCACCACCGATGAACTCGTTCAGCACTGCGCAGGTTTCCTGGGCAGCCTCGGCAATTACGTGCTGCTGCAGAACACGGGCCAGTCGGCCACGACCGAAGCCCGACCCCACAGGTAGCGGCCCGCGGCCCGCTACGCGATGTGGCCGTGCGTGCCTCGATGCCAACGTCTGGGCCAGCAACAGCAAGACCCTGAACGGCAGCCAAGGCCAGTGTCGTCGACTGAACAACGTCGGCCTGGCTTCAGAAGCCAACTGAGTTTCGACGATTCCTCTGCCGACTGTGACCGGCGGCCGGGGCCCGACTGAATAGCGGCCGCACCAACTTGCACTACATGCAGTAGCGTAGCGATACCGACAGTATCGATACGATTCGCTACCAGTGGAGGTCCAGTGGCCGACGGCACTGCAGATTCCCCAAGCCAGGCCACGCGCCGTGGCCGGCGGGCCAACGGATCCCCCGACCCGGCCGACACCCGCGAGTACAGCGAACGGTTGGCAGCGCTAGCCCGATTCACCCTCCGGCACAAAGCGCTGGTCATCGGGGCATGGCTAGGCGCCGCGGTGGTCCTTGCGCTGCTGTTCCCCCAGCTGGAAACCGTGGTGCGCCAACAGTCGGTGGACCTCATTCCTCGCGATGCGCCGTCCTTGCAGACGGTTGACCGCATGAGCGCCGCTTTCGGCGAAGAAGGCTCGAAAACCATGGTGTTCGTCGCCATGGAAGACCCCAATGGCTTGACTCCGACTGCCCGGCAGGGCTACAGCGAACTCGTGCGCCGGTTGCAGGCCGAAGGCAACCACGTCCTGCTGGTGCAGGACCTACTGTCCGATCCGATTACCGAAGCCCAGGCAGTCAGCGCCGACCGCAAAGCCTGGTACCTGCCCGTCGGTGTCACCGGCACCCTCGGAGACCCCACGGCCTCAGAATCCGTGAACGCAGTGCGCGACATCGCAGCGGAGGTGTTCACCGGCTCGACCACGACCGTCCAAGTGACGGGACCACCGGCGACCTTCAGCGACATGATCGCCTCCGCCGAGCACGACCTGCTGCTGATCTCTATCGCTACCGCAGGCATGATCGCGCTGATCCTGCTGATCGTCTACCGGTCGGTTTTCACCGCGCTGTTGCCGCTCCTGGTAATCGGGTTGAGCCTGGCAGTCGGGCGCGGTGTGCTGTCTGTCCTCGGCGAGTTGGGCATGCCGGTCTCCCAGTTCACCGTCGCCTTCATGACGGCGATTCTGCTCGGCGCCGGAACCGACTACACGGTATTTCTGATCAGCCGTTACCACGAGCAGCGCCGCGCCGAAGTACCCGCCGATCAGGCCATCATCCACGCCACCGCCAGCATCGGGCGCGTCATCCTCGCCTCCGCCGCCACCGTCGCACTCGCGTTCCTGGCCATGGTCTTCGCGCGGCTCAGCGTCTTCGCCGCCCTGGGCCCCGCATGTGCCATCGCCGTGCTGTTCGGATTTCTGGCCACCGTCACCCTGCTGCCACCCGTGCTGTCGCTAGCCGCCAAACGCGGCATCGGTGAACCCAAACCCGATCGCACCCGCCGCTACTGGAACAGCGTCGCCGTCGCCGTGGTCCGCCGTCCCGTGCCACTACTCATCGTCAGCCTGGTCATCCTGCTCGCCCTATCGGCAGCCGCCACAACCATCAAAATCAGCTACGACGACCGCAAGGGACAACCAGACACCACAGCCAGCAACCAGGGCTACCAACTTCTCGACCGCCACTTCCGCAAAGACGTCGTCATCACCGAGTTCCTCGTCGTGGAAAACCCCACCGACATGCGGACCGGGAAAGGACTGGCCGATCTCGACGAGATGGCCTCCCGCGTCTCCCAAATCCCCGGCGTCACCAAAGTTTCCGGAGTCACCCGCCCCACCGGAGAGCGCCTCGACCAAGCAGAGCTGGCCTGGCAGAACGGCCAGATCGGCGACAAAATGGCCGGCGCGGTCGCCGAGGGCAACTCACGCAAAGACGACCTCGCCAAACTCACCGGCGGCGCCGACCAGCTCGCCGACGGCCTCGCCCAACTGCAGGGCACGGTGCGCACCGCCCTCACGCCACTGGCCGGAATCCTCACCCAAGCCCAATCCGCGGGAACTCAGGTCAACCAATTCCGGCCGCTGCTGCAACAGCTTTCCGCCACCGCGCCCGCCGTCGACCAAGCCATTCAATCCGGCCCAGGACTACGACCGCTGGCCAACCAAGCCCAAAACGCGATCACCCAGCTCGACCCACTCGTCGGCGCCCTCAACACCTCACCGTGGTGTGCCACCACCCCACAATGCGCCCAAATCCGCGACCAGGTGAAGATCCTGGTTACCTTGCGCGACAGCGGATTCTTCAACCAGATCGCCGACCTCGGCGACCGCTATGATCCCGCCACCAACGCCACCGTCGGTGGCACCCTCGCGAATGTCCAAAACGCGGTTGCCTCACTGGACAAGGCATTCGGAGCCCTCGGCAACCCCGCCGACCTGGCCACCAACCTCCGCCGACTGCAGGACGGAATCGGGCAGCTCGCCTCCGGCGCCCAAGCACTCGCCACCGGCGTCCGCACCCTCGCCGACAGCAACATCGAAATGCTGTCCGGCATGAGCCAGATCGCCACCCAACTACAGAACTCTTCGCGCGCAGCGGCTGACTCCGACTCCTCAAGCGGGTTCTACCTGCCCGCTAACGCATTCGAGAACCGACAGTTTACCGACGTCGCCAAACAGTTCCTCTCATCTGACGGCAAGACCGCGCGCTTCATGATCGAAACCAGCAACGACCCCTACAGCGTCGAAGCCATGGACCTCGCCAACCACATCACCGACATTGCCAACACCGCACGACCCAACACGTCACTCGCCGACGCCACCGTGTCCGTCGCCGGCTTCCCGGCTGTGAACTCCGATATCCAACGATTCCTGTGGGCGGATTTCGCACAATTGGCCATCGCCACCACGATCATCGTCGGCGTCATCCTGGTCCTGCTACTGCGCGCTCTCCTGGCACCGATCTACCTGTTAGGCACGGTTCTGCTCAACTACCTCGCCTCGCTCGGCATCGGCGTTGTGGTCTTCCAATGGGTACTGGGCCAAGAGATCGCCTGGCCCGTACCGCTGCTGGCGTTCATCATCCTCGTCGCCGTCGGCGCCGACTACAACATGCTGCTCGTCTCACGGCTCCGCGAAGAATCCGGGACCAACATCCGCGTCGGCGTCCTGCGCACCGTGGCAAACACCGGAGCCGTCATCACCTCCGCCGGGGTTATATTCGCCGCCAGCATGTTCGGCCTCATGGTCGGCTCAGTCGCCATCATGGTCCAAGCCGGCCTCATCATCGGCTTCGGACTGCTGCTCGACACCTTCCTCGTGCGCACCCTCACCGTGCCCGCGATCGCCACACTCCTACGCGAAGCCAGCTGGTGGCCCACTAAAGCAACAGCCCCGCGACGTGGTCAGACCAACGCAGGAGGCATGAAGGACGCACCTCACGTGCTGGTCCAGGATCGGTGAGAAGCGAACAGGGCAATGCCCGGCGTTACATGCCGTCCAGCGTGAGGGCGTTTTCACCCTAAACGAATAGGAACCTACGCCAGCACAGTCTGCCGGTGATCGACGGACGAAGTTCGAAGGTGCATTCTTGCCGCCGGAGTCGCGAGGGTGGCGAGGCCTGAGAACGTCGGAGATCTCATCGCGGTAGAGCCGCCACGAATGACACCGAAGCGCCGTCTCTGTCAGTTCGGTTTCAAGCTCGCGAGCCTGGTTCGACACCGCCGACCCGCTACCGTGCCGTCATGACATCGACGCGTGATGCGTACGATCGCCCCACACATTGGAAGGTGACCTCCGGCTTCACCAAGCCGCCGTAATGAAGTGGCGAGAAGGAGCATCGGCTCAGTAGCCATGACACGCCAGATGCTACATTCGCCGTAGAATTTCTACTCCATATGTAGTATCTCTCGCATGCAGCTCGAGCGAGATCAGGTTGACCCTTTCGCCCAGATCCTGGTTGTGGCATACCTAGGCGCAGCAGCTGGGGCCAGGAGCTTCACCGAGGAGTGGGGGATTCCACCCACGCGCACGCACAAGTCGCACTGGATGCGCTCAATCGCGCAGGCACAGGTAACGCAGTCAGAGCGCTTCATGCTCCATCCGGATTTCGCCGAGCTGGGACGGGTGCAGGTCACCGATATCACAGCGAACGACAGCTACCTGGTCAGGAGCAAGGCTGCCATCGAAATCGAGGCGGCAATGGGGCAGCCAGAACAGTTGGCGTTTCCCTTCGAACTCCGCACTCGGAACTCAACCGCCGTCCCAAACATGGTGGCTTACGGCTTCGAACGTGAAGGCATGCACCTGTGGTCGAGCGCATCGAAGCAGGCGGCCACCGGCAAGCGCCTTATACCCGCCGGGAGTCTTGAGTACGTCGGTTTCTGGCCCTTCGAGGGCGTGCCTTCACCAGATAATGGCGGCGGGCTAACTTTCGATCAAGGTGCACCGGATCCGTTTAACGATCTGGGGGACGACGTGGACTTCGGTGAGGCCGAGGGCTTGTGAACAGGCTTCGGTCATTTCGCGACATCGAGGGCATTAACCAGGCAGACCTGGCGGAAAAGCTAGGGATGTCGGTTCCCATGGTCTCTGCGATTGAAAGCGGTCGGCGAAGTTTCAATGGTGAGCTCACGGCGCTCGGCTATGCCGATCGCAGGCTGACGCTGCCCGACATGTCTGAGCCCATTCATCGCGCGCGCTCGTCCACGTCCTCCGCGGCGAAGAAGAAAGCCAAGGAGCTTCTCCGCCTGGCCGGAGAAGTCTTCGGAGAGCTGGTCGACGCGACTCCCAAGGCTCCGGACATCCTCCTGCGCCGGCGAGCACCGGTCACCAGCCGAGACGAAATTGAAGATGCTGCCACTGAAGTGCGCGCGATCCTCGGCCAGGAAGAATCCGGGCCGATCCGGAATCTGACGGCTCTGGTGGAACGCGCGGGCGTCTGCCTCGTTCCGATCCCACATTTGCCGGGCCTCGACGGGCTTTCCGCATGGGTGAACGGGGTGCCAGTGATAGGACTCGATCCTAATGTTCCCGGCGACCGTTTCCGGTTCAGCTTGGGCCACGAGTGCGGACATTTGGCGTTCCACGATCGACGCCACGACTCGGTCGAAAGCGAAGCCAACTTATTCGCAGGCGCTCTGCTGATTCCACCCGATGACTTCGACGCTGCGATGCCCGATAGGCCCAAGTTGTCCGATTTCATTGCGCTCAAGCAGACATGGGGGGTGTCGGTCGCAGCGATCATCTATCGCGCGCATGAACGCGGGCTCATCGACGACGCTCGGTACCGCGCTCTGCAGATCCAGATGTCAAAATGGCGTCGAAGCGAGCCGGGCGGATTTCAACCTGTGACGGGCGTTCTTTTCTCGCGGCTCGTTGAGCTGCACGGTGGCACTCAGGACGTCGCAAAGCAGCTTGGGGTTAACCCGAAACACCTCGGCGAGGTGTTGAATTGGAGCCATCTGCGGTTGGCGTGAACGCCGCTCAGGCGGACGCACGTCGTTGTCACGAACATCGTCGGCGCGTAACCGGATGGTCCTGATGTTTGCAGTCGGAGACACTCGAGCAGATTCAGCTCGACATGGCGAATTGCCGGGGTGGAACGAAAAGTCGTGACCCCGTCCCTCCGGGTGTGCCGCTGACTGCGCGGTCCTTCGCAGTCGGTACCGCAGCAGATACCGCAGTAATTCGTTGCTCGCCAATCTTCACCAACACGCCCAACGCTATAGTCGCAGCTAGGGCCAATTTCTCGGTCATCAATCAGCGCGGGCGAACACAACAAACGCCCAGTTCAGAGGATTTTAAGTCCGCTGCCTCTGCCAATTGGGCTATGGGGGCATTGCAGCACAGATGCTATTTCAGACCGCGTCATCTACCCCATCGGCTCCGCCTACGGCAGCAATCCCACCTGCCGATACACCGCACGCAGGTACCGCCGCATCTCGTCGATATCCGGTGGATCGGGTTGCAGCACACGGTAAGCCACCGCGCCGGCCATCATGTCGATCGCCACATCCACGTCGAGGTCGGCAGCGACGGTTCCTGCCTCCCGCGCGCGTTCGATCAGCCGGGCCGCGACCTGCCGGCGCGGCAGGATGTAGCGCTCCCAGTACGCGGCCATCAAAGCCGGGTGGCTGACCGCCGACCCGTACACCCTGGCCACCAGCGCACGGTACTGCGGCGCGGTGACGGCGGCTGCCGCACTGTCGATGGCCGCCTCCACCAGCGCGTAGGGCGATTCCGCGTCTACCTCTTCCGCGGAGGCCCACTGGACCTCGTCGACCACCAACGTCTCGATGGCCGCGGCGATCAACTCCTCCTTGTTCGACCACCGCCGGTAGATGCTCGGCTTGCCCACCCCGGCCTGCTTGGCGATCTGCTCCACGCTGGTGCCCTCGACACCGCGCTCGATGAACAGCTCCAGCCCCGCCCGCAGGATCGCCAGGTCGGTTTCGCGGTCGCGGGGCCGCCCCCGCCCGGCCGGCTCGGTCATCGCGCCTTTCCGCTGTGCAGCGCGGCGGCCAGCCAACGGTCCAGCCCCGCGACGTCGCCGGGTTCCCCGCGCCAGGCCAAGTGCGCATCGGGGCGGACCAGCATCACCTCGCTGCCGTCGTAACGCAACGGCACGACGTAGTCGCCAAGCCGACGCCGCGCCACCTCGACACCCCCACCCGCAGAAGCCGTTTCGAGCAGTGCCCAACGCCCGCCGAGTTCGCTGTGCAGCCGCGACGGTGTGCCGTCGGCCCGCGTGCACGCCAGGTCGGCAATCCGGTCACCGGTCCGCGGCTTTCGGCCCCGGCCGCCGAGCGGGCCCTTGCGATAACTGACCCACAGCTGCGAGGCCGAGTACGTCGCCCACCGCTGCACCGGGGTCAGCCCGAAAATGCGGATCGCCACCTGGTCCCGCAGGAACCGGCCGATTGGACTGCTGGCTATATTCATGCGGGTCATCGCGCTGGTCCCGCGCAGCACGTCGGTGGCCAGCGGCCGTCGTTCCGCCTCGTAGGTGTCGATCAACGCCTCCTCCGCCCGACCCCGCACTGCCAGCGCGAGTTTGAACGCCAGGTTCTCGGCGTCTCCCACCCCGGTGAGCATGCCCTGCCCGCCGAACGGTGCGTGCGCGTGCGCCGCGTCGCCGGCGATCAGCACCCGTCCGCGCCGATACGTGGGCGCCAGCCGGCGGTGCACCGTAAACAGCGACAGCCATTCGGGTTCGCCGAAGACCACCTTGCGGCCGGTCCGCTGCGGCACGATGGCCTTCATTCGTTCCAGAATCTCGGCCTCATTGGGCTTTTCGCCGCCGGTGGGGTCGTAGACGAAGAGTCGCCACAGGTCGTTGCCGCCAGTCTTGTCTGGCATCGGCATCGCCCCGACCAGCCCGTCGGGATGTACCCACCCGCTGGTGCCGCCACGGTCCAGATCCCAGTCCAGATGCACATCGGCCAGCAGGAAGCGTTCGGAAAGCTTGACGCCGGGAAAGTCGATGCCCACCAGCTTGCGGGTGGTGCTGGACGTGCCGTCGCAGCCGACGAGCCAGCGCGCACGAATCCGCTGCCCGTCCTCCAGTTCGGCGATGACGGCGTCCGAAACCTGGCGCAGGCCCGTTAACCCGTTGCCCCACTGCGGCACAACGCCCAGGTCGGCAAGGCGATCGCGCAGCGCAGCCTCCACCTTGGCCTGCGACACCACCATGGGTGGCGCGGCGGTGCCCATCCCGGGATCGCCGAACTTCAGCTTCATCATCGGACGCTCACCCACGTAGGTGGTGACGCGCATGGCGCGCAGCGACTCCTCCGGCAAGCTGCCCAGCGCTCCGAGCCGCGCCAGCACCTCCGAGCCGCGGGCATGCATGAAGTTCGCCCGCGACGTCGTCGCCGGCGCCGCCGCCCGGTCGATCACCCGCACCGACAACCCGTGCAACCGCAAGGCGCAGGCCAGTGTCAGCCCGGTCGGCCCCGCCCCCACTACGACGACGTCCGTGTTCATCTCGGATCCAATCACCCTACTAACATAACGGTACCGTTCCGTAAATTAAAGACCTGCGAGAGCCGCGCGTTAACAATTGATGACGGTCCCCAGCCGAGTGGCCGACCACATGGCCCCTCAACAGCCGCGCTGCGCCAACGCCTTCACAAACCCCGCCCCCTGATAGACATACATCCACGCCCAGTACGGCACCGACAGCCGCGTCGGCACACCCACCATCACCAGTTCACCGTCGAAGCACTGGCTCATGATGTAGCGAGCCCGCGACACGTGCGGCGTGTAGGTCACCACAATCACTGTCCGCCAGCCCCTTTCGGAGGCCAGCCGTCCCAACTCCCGCGCCTCCCCCTGCGTCGAGGGCGGCACCGGCTCGAAGCACTCCACCGAAAACCCGGGGCCGTCGGAATCGCAGTACTGGTCGACCTGACCGGCCGGGTTGGACAGCACCAGATGCGGCGCGTAGCCCTGCCGCGCCAGCGCCAGCCCCGCCCGGTACCGGGTCTGCGGCGCATCGCCCCCGACCACCAGGATCGCGTCGGCCGGGCGCGGCTTGTCGACCTGGGGTGCGACGAAGACGGGATAGCCGGCCGCCGCCACAGCCCCCACGAGCACCGCCAGCGACAACAGCGCCGCGGCCACCCGCCTCATCAGGCGATCGACCCGATGATCCCGTCCAGGATGTCGTGCTCGCTGACCGTCAGGCTGGTGATGCCGGCGCGCTCCTGAAGCTCACGGGCCAACTCCTGCACCACGATTGCGCCGCCGCCGATCACGTCTACCCGGCCCTCGTGCATGGGGCCCAGCGCGGCGCGCTGCTTGCGGGTCATGCGGATCAGCTCGTCGCACACCGGCAGCAGATCACCGAAGCCCACCTCCCGCAGGTGAATCGCATCGGAGTCATAGGTCGTCAACCGGTGCGCCAGCGCGGCAATGGTGGTGAAGGTGCCGGCCACCCCCACCCAGGTCCGCGCCTTCTCGACCGGAACCGCCGACAACGCCTCCTGCAACCGGGCACGCACCACCGCGCGGGCCTCGGACACTTCCTCGTCGGTGGGCGGATCGGAATGCAGGCAGCGCTCGGTGAGCCGCACGCAGCCGATGTCGGCCGAGTAGGACGCCGCGACGTGCCGGTCCCCCAGCACCACCTCGGTGGAGCCGCCGCCCAGGTCCACCACAACGAAAGCCGCTGCGGCCGGATCCAATTCAGCGACCGCGCCGAGGAAGGACAGCTCGGCCTCCTCGGTGCCGGAGATCACCTCGGCGACGGTGCCCGGAACGACGGCGCCCAGCACCTCGGCGGTCATCGCGAAGAACTCATCGCGGTTGGCGGCATCGCGGGTCGCCGAGGTCGCGACCATCCGCACCCGGGTCACCTCGTTCGCTTGCATCAGCGCGGCATAGTCCTGCAGCGCCGCGCGGGTACGGGCGATCGCTTCGGGATCGAACTGACCCGTCGCGTCCACACCCTGGCCCAACCGCACGATCCGCATCTCCCGATGCACATCGGTGCGGGCGCCGTCGTCGCCGACCTCGGAGATCAACAACCGAATGGAATTGGTCCCGCAGTCGACCGCCGCAAGCCGCGTCATGTCCACTGTCCTTTCGCCAAAATGCCTGCCATGGCGGGCTCTTCGGCTAAGATCGCCAACGCCTCGTCCCCGAACGGGTTCACCCCGGGTCCCTTCGCCAGTGCATGCGCCATCACCACGTGCAGGCACTTGACCCGGTCCGGCATGCCGCCGCCGGAGAACGTGGTGCCCAGCGACTCGATGGCATCCCGCTCGGCCAAATAACTCTCGTGGGCCCGCCGGTAGGCCGCCGCCAGTTCCGGGTCGGCGGCCAACCGCTCCGTCATCTCCCGCATCAACCCGGAGGATTCCAGCCGGCTCGCCGCGGCCGTCAACGCCGGGTGCGTCAGGTAGTACAACGTCGGAAACGGTGTCCCGTCAGGCAATTTCGGCGCGGTCTTGACCACACCCGGCTCACCGTTGGGGCAGCGGTAGGCGATCTCCAGCACCCCGCGCGGTTCGCGTCCGAGCTGCCGCTCCACCGCCGCGAGATCCGCGGGGTCAACCACCTGGCTGCCCGGGCTCGGGAGGCAGCGGCGGGGGCGGCACCTGACCGGGGACCACCGGCGGTGCCGGCAGCAGCGGGGGCGCGCCGTGCGGTTCGTCGGCGATGGTTTTCCACAGCGACGTGTACCAGGGATCGTTGTTGGTCAGCGCCGTGGGCACGTCGTCGAGATCGTCGGTGACGATCGCCCCGGGGGGCAGCTGCACCTGATACGGAATGTCGCCGGGCATTACGAAACCCAGCCGTTCGCGGGCCTGCGCGGCGATGAACACCGGATCGGCGAGCTTGGCTTTCTGCTCCTCCAGTTCGGCGATCTCCGCGCGCAACGACGCCTCGCTGGCGCTCAATTGCCGCATCTCGGTGCGTTGGGCGAAGTAGGTGCGCACCGGCCCGGCGATGGTCAGCGTCAACACGCACACCACCGCCGCCAACACCGCGGCCCGCCGCGCCGTGAAACCCATGCGCTGCTCGGATTGCTGCTCGGCCGACTCGGCGATGGACTGTCGGACCGGCTCGATGACCTCAGGTTTGGCCTTTTCGTCGTTGGGTTTGGAGCTGGGCTTGGTGTCCTTGCGCGCGGTCGACGAACTCGGTGGCTTCGCCACGGGCTTGCGCGCGCCGCGACCCCCGGGCCCGCCACGACCGCCGGCCGCCGGCCGTGAGGTCGGAGACCGTCGTTTCGGGTCGGGCCGCTTCGCGTCGGACATCAATAGGCCAGGCTACCGGCTATTTCGCCTCATACCTCGGGAAGGCCAGGTCACCGGCGTAGCGCGCGGCATCACCCAGGGTCTCTTCGATCCGCAGCAGCTGGTTGTACTTGGCGACGCGCTCGCTGCGCGCCGGCGCGCCGGTCTTGATCTGGCCGCTGCCCACCGCGACGGCCAGGTCGGCGATCGTGGTGTCCTCGGTCTCGCCCGAGCGGTGGCTCATCATGGTGCGGTAGCCGCTGTTGTGCGCCAGCGCGACCGCGTCCAGCGTCTCGGTGAGCGTGCCGATCTGGTTCACCTTCACCAGCAGCGCATTGGCCGCACCCCGCACAATGCCCTCTTCCAGGCGCTCGGGGTTGGTGACAAACAGGTCGTCGCCGACCAGTTGCACCCGGTCACCGATCGCGGTGGTCAGCGCCACCCAGCCGTCCCAGTCGTCCTCGGACAGCGGATCCTCGATGGACACCAGCGGGTAGGCGTCGATGAGCTCGGCGTAGAACTGCGACATCTGGTCGGCGGTGCGGGTCTGCTTCTCGAACGCGTAGCCGGTGCCCTCGGTGTAGAACTCGGTGGCGGCCACGTCCAGCGCCAGCACCACATCGGTGCCCAGCTTGAAACCGGTGGACTCGATGGCCGTGCTGATCAAGTCCAGCGCCGCGCGGGTATCGGCGACGTCGGGGGCGAAACCGCCCTCGTCGCCGAGTCCGGTTGCCAGGCCATGCTTCTTGAGCACCGACTTCAGCGCGTGGTAGACCTCGGTGCCCCAGCGCAGGGACTCCTTGAAGGTCGGGGCGCCGATCGGGGCGACCATGAATTCCTGCACGTCCACCCCGGTGTCGGCGTGCGCGCCGCCGTTGAGGATGTTCATCATCGGCACCGGCAGGATGTGGGCGTTGGGGCCACCCAGGTAGCGGAACAACGGCAGCCCGGCGCTTTCGGCGGCGGCCTTGGCGATGGCCAGCGACGCGCCCAGGATGGCGTTGGCGCCCAGCCGGGACTTGTCCGGGGTGCCGTCGAGATCGAGCAGGGCCTGATCGACGATGCGCTGCTCATCGGCGGAAATGCCGATCACCGCGGGCGCGATCTCGTCGAGGACGGCCTCCACGGCCTTCTCCACGCCCTTGCCGCCGTACCGCTCGCCGCCGTCACGCAGTTCGACGGCCTCGTGCTCGCCGGTGGAGGCGCCGGAGGGAACCGCCGCGCGGGCATAGGTTCCGTCGGTGAGCGCGACTTCGACCTCGACCGTCGGGTTACCGCGTGAGTCGAGAATCTCCCGGGCCGCGACCTGCTCGATGATGGGCACTGAAGTCTCCTTTGCGAGTGAGGGCCGACAGACCCGGCCTCGAAATCCAGGCATCAGCCTAAGGCGTGCCCACGGCCAACACCGAAATGGCTCGGGGAACCACCGCTACAGGACGCCGCCACTCGCGTAGGCCGTCGCCCAGTCGCGCACCATCCGCGCATAGGAATCGGAGTGGTTGTAGGCGCGCAGCGCGGCCATCCACCCCTTGGGCTCGGACAGGTCCTTGCCCCGCCAGCACAGATAGCCCGCCGACGACAACGCCGCATCGTCGATGTTGTCCGGGCTCACCACGCCGTCGTTGTTGGCGTCGACACCGTAGAGCTTCCAGGTCTCCGGGATGAACTGCATGGGTCCCATCGCCCGGTCCAATTCGGCGTCACCGTCGAAGACCCCGCCGTCGGTGTCGGGGATGTGCATGTTTCCGCCGGTGCCGTCGAGTTGTATCCCGCGGATGGGTGGGGTGATGTCCCCGTTGGGGGCCAGGGTCGCGCCCCGGTAGGTGCCGTGATGGCTTTCCACCATCCCGATCCCGGCCAGCGTGGTCCAGGCCAGCTTGCATTTCGGGTTGACCACCTCGGCAACCCGGGCCGCGTAGGCATACGCTTCCAGCGCTGTGACCGGCATGTTCATCCCCGGGGCCCGCTCGGCGGCCCAGTCGTGCAACTGATCGGCGGGCCTGCCGTCGGCCTCGATGTCGACGGCCGGGACCGGGTCACCCGTCGGTGGGGGCACGCCGTCGGGGATGGGGTTTCCCAGCCGCCACGAACAACTCGAAGCCATCAGCACCGCTGCCACGCCCAGCACCGCGGCAGCCTGCAGCCAACGCTTCGACACAGGCCTCCCTCACCCTTCTCTGTCCGGCATATCGTCCCATGCCCACCGAGCACAACGCCGTCCCGGCGCAGCGGATCGTAGATATTCCGCCGGTTTTCCCCCGCTGCTAAGGTGAGCCATACCTGATATCGGCCCAGCAACGTCAGCGTTGCACCGCGCCGCAGCAAGGACACCTATATGAGCTTCGACGGCGCCATTCCTGTCGCGATAATCGCTGCCGGTCCCAGTGTCCCATCGCAGGTGTTCGGCAGTGGTCTGATCGGTCTACGCGAGGGCTTGGAAGCCTCGATGATCGTCATGATCCTGGTGGCCTTCCTGGTGAAATCCGACCGCCGCGACGCCCTGAAATGGGTGTGGCTGGGCGTGGGTGCGGCGATCGCCATGACCGTCGTGGTGTTCCTCGGAATCCAACTCGGTGAGAACACCGTCACGGGCCTGGCGGCCGAGGCCATCGCCGGGGTGGCCTCGTTGATCGCCGTAGTGATCGTCACGACCATGGTGCTGTGGATGAAGCGGGCCGCCGCGGGCATGTCGGGCCAACTGCGCTCCGAGATGGCCTCCGCCCTGGAGACCGGGGCACTGGCGGTGACGGCGTTGGCATTCCTGGCCGTCGGCCGCGAGGGCGTGGAGACCGCGCTGTTCATGGTCGGCTACGCCGACGCCGAAACCCTGTGGCCGCTCACGGGTCTGATCATCGGGGTGCTGATCGCCGCCGCGATCGCCTACGGCCTCTACAAGGGCGCGGTGCGGCTCGATCTCGGCAAGTTCTTCTCCTACACCGGCGTCTTCCTGATCCTGGTGGCCGCCGGCGTGCTGTCCTACGGCGTCGGCGCGCTGCAAACCGTCGGCTGGCTGCCCGGCCTGACCACCCGGGCCTTCGACATCACGTCCTGGTTCAACTGGTCGTCCTGGTACGGCGAGGTCATCCAGGGCATCTTCAACATCACGCCGACACCGACGGTGCTGCAGCTGCTGTGCTGGCTGACCTATGTCGCGGTGGTCCTCGTGCTGTTCCTGCGTCCTGGCCGGCGCAGCCCCGAACCCGATCCGAGTACGGACCCGGAAACCATTGCAGAACCCGAAAGGTCAACCACGTGAATCGTTTTCCCTTGCCCGCGAAGGCCGGCGTCGCCGCAGCGGCGGCCCTGTTGACCGGACTCGCGCTGACCAGCTGCGCCGCCAAGGAGGCCGACACGGCCGACGGCGCGGCCCAGGCAGCCGAGATCAAGGTGACCGCCACCGACGACTCGTGTGAGCTGTCGAGCACGCAGGGCACCACCGGCGCCAACACCTTCGTCGTCACCAACGAGGGCAACAAGGTCACCGAGTTCTACGTGTACGGCGAGGGCGACCGGGTGATGGGCGAGGTCGAGAACATCTCCCCCGGCCTGAACCGCAAGCTGATCGTGCAACTCGGCGAGCCCGGCACCTATCAGACCGCGTGCAAGCCCGGCATGGTCGGCGACGGCCTGCGCAGCGAGTTCACCGTCACCGGCGACGCCGTCGAGATCGACACCGAGGGCAAGTTCAAAGAGGCCGCCGACAGCTACAAGCGCTACGTCAACAGCCAGACCGAGGCGCTGATCCCGGCCACCCAGCTGTTCGTCGACGCGATCAAGGCCGGCAACGTCGAAGAGGCCAAGACGCAGTTCCCGATCGCGCGCACCTACTACGAGCGCATCGAACCGGTCGCCGAATCGTTCCCCAACGACCTCGACCCGCGGATCGACCTGCGCGAGGCGGACCTGTCCGAGGGCCAGAAGTGGACCGGGTTCCACCGCCTCGAGAAGGATCTGTGGGTCGACGGCCTGCAGCCGGACTCCGGCGAGATCGCCGACCAGCTGCTGGCCGACATCCGCGAACTCGACGCCGGGGTCAAGGATCCCAGCTGGAAGATCGACTCCACCCAGATCGCCGGTGGCGCACAGGGATTGCTCGACGAGATCGCGACCAGCAAGATCACCGGCGAGGAAGACATCTTCAGCCACACCGACCTGTGGGACTTCAACGCCAACGTCCAGGGATCGCAGACCGCGGTCTCCTCGGTGCGCCCGATCCTCGATGAGCGCGATCCGGAACTGGGCAAGCGGGTCGATCAGCGCTTCGCCGAAGTCGAGGCCCTGCTGATGCGGCTGCGCGCCGGCGACGGCTTCGTGTCCTACGACACGGTCACCGAACCGCAGCGTCAAGAACTCTCGCGCGCGATCGACGCGCTCAGCAAAGAGGTGAGCCAGGTGCAAGGTGTCATCGCCGGCCGATGAGTCCGACGACTCGGTGACGCAGCGCGAGCGGACGGGATTCTCCCGGCGCAAGCTGCTCGGCGCGGCCGGGGTGGGCGTCGCGTTCGCCGGTGCCGCCGGGGCCGGCGTCGTCGCCGGGCGCGCCTCGGCCGCCGACACCGGGCACGTCGTCCTGCAGAGCCCGGTGCCGTTCCGGGGGCAGCGCCAGGCCGGGATCGTCACCCCGGCGCAGGACCGGATGCACTTCGCGGCCTTCGATGTCACCACCGAAAGCCGCGACGAGGTCGTGCAGATGCTGCGCGAGTGGACGCAGATGGCCGAGCGGATGACCCGCGGCGAGGAGACCACCGAGGCCGGTGCCGTCGGCCTCAACCCGTACGCGCCGCCCACCGACACCGGGGAGGCCCTGGGCCTGCCGGCCTCACAGCTGACTCTGACCATCGGCTTCGGCCCGACGTTCTTCGCCAAGGACAACCGGGCCCGCTTCGGTCTCGGCGGGCAGCGACCGGCCCTGCTCAAGGATCTGCCGAAGTTCCCGAACGAGACCATGGACCCGGCCCGCAGCGGCGGCGACATCTGCATCCAGGCCTGCGCCAACGATCCGCAGGTCGCGGTGCACGCGGTGCGCAATCTGGCCCGGGTGGCGTTCGGGACCGCCGCGGTTCGCTATTCGCAGTTGGGTTTTGGCCGCACCTCCTCGACCACCCGCGAGCAGACCACCCCGCGCAACCTGTTCGGCTTCAAGGACGGCACCAACAACGTCAAGGCCGAGGACACCGGGTTGCTCGACAAGCACGTCTGGGTCGCGCCCGGCGACGGACCCGAGTGGCTGACCGGCGGCAGTTACCTGGTGGCGCGGCGCATCCGGATGCGCATCGAGCAGTGGGACCGCACCACGCTGCTCGAACAGGAACGGGTGATCGGCCGATCGAAGGGCAGCGGTGCGCCCATCGGGCTGGCCGACGAGTTCGAGCCGCTCAACCTCCAGGCCATCGACGACGAGGGCGAACCGCTGATCGATCCGTTGGCCCATGTCCGGCTGGCCTCACCGGAGCACAACAACGGCGCCGAGATCCTGCGTCGCGGCTACAACTTCACCGACGGCACCGACGGGTTCGGGCACCTCGACGCCGGGCTGTTCTTCATCGCTTTCGTCCGCAACCCCGAAACCCAATTCATCCCGGTGCAGGCCGAATTGGCCCGTCAGGACCTGCTCAACGAGTACATCACGCACACCGGGTCGGCCATCTTCGCCGTTCCGCCCGGCGTACCCGCGGGCGACGACAGCGCCTACTGGGGTTCGACGCTGTTCGGCTGAGCTTGCGGCCACGCCGCACGCCACTCGTCCTGCGACGCCGCACCCAACGCGGATGCATCGATGTCGCCGCGCCCGCGTGCGATCGTCTGCTCGGCGGCGCGCACGTCGTCGATGAAGGCCAAAGCCTCGGCGCGCAAGGCGCTTTCGGCGTCCAGCTCCGGCGACAGCGTGACGGTCAACAGCGCCTCGGGCACCAGATCCTCGGGCAGCCCGGCCTGCCGGGCACGGCTGACCACCTTCTGCGCCAACGCGAGCGCGGGTTGGGCCGTCGGCACGTCGTCCATCGCCGAGACCGCGGCGGTGCCGGACTTCGCCGATTTCTCTGACGCCTTGCGTTCCTCCCACTGCGCCAGCTGGTCCTCGAGCGAGATCGATTCGCCGGCCAGCACCGCCGGCGCCCGGTTGCCCAGCTTGCGGACCAGCGCATCGGCGACATCGTCGATGGTGAACGGGTGCGCGGGCGCGTCCTGGGCGATGCGGGCGTGGAACAGCACCTGCAGCAGGACGTCGCCCAACTCCTCGCGCAGTTGCTCGGCGTCGCCGTCGCGCACCGCGTCGAACAATTCGTAGGTTTCCTCAAGCAGATAGCGACGCAGTGAATCGTGCGTCTGTTCGCTCTCCCACGGCCCGTCCGTGCGCAGCCGGTCCATCAACGCGACCGCGTCGACAAGACGCTCACCGGGATAGGGATCGGGCGCGCTGATCACCTTCTCTCCGGCGGCAATCCGGGCCGCGACCGCAGGGTGCGCCGGGTCCGAGGACAGCAGCACCGGCGCCTGCTCGTCGTCCTCGGACGCGCCGACCATCCGGGCATTGGGCAACGACCACGGCACCTTGATCGGCATCTCTTCGGTGTACTGCAGGTCGCCGCTGAGCAGTTCGATGGCCTCGATCGGGACCAGGGTGGGGCGGCGCGGGTCGACCAGGATCACGGTCATCGGTCCGGTCCCTTCTTCCCATTGCCCGTGCCTGCCGTTATATCAACTTCGCCCTGCGGTCGGCCATCCAATGCCACCAGCAGATCGGCGACCATCTGGACCAACTCGAGGTCGCGGATGCGCGGTGCGGCGACACCGGTCCCCACCCGCGGAATCGGCACCTGCACCGTCGCGGTGGTGGCGCGATAGTTCGAACCCGGATACATGCGCTTGAGCCGCAGCTGAGCCGAGTCCGGCAGCGTCAGCGGCGCCAACCGCAGGGTCGCGGTTTGGCCGGCGGCCCCGGTCGCCGACACCTCGGTGACCCCGCTGGCGCGGCACAGCAGCCGCAGCCGGGCCACCGCGATCAGCCGCAGCACCGGTTCCGGCGGCTCCCCGTAGCGGTCGGTGAGTTCCTCGACGACCGCGCTGACCGCGGCGTCGTCGTTCGCGGCGGCCAGCCGGCGGTAGGCCTCCAGCCGCAGCCGGTCGCTGTCGATGTACTCCGGCGGCAGGTGCGCATCGACGGGCAGGTCGATCCGGACTTCCTTGGGTTCGACTGGGCCCGTGACGGTTTCGCCGTCGGCCACGGCGCGGTAGGCCTCGACGGCCTCGCCGACCAGCCGCACGTACAGGTCGAACCCCACACCCGCGACATGGCCGGACTGCTCGGCGCCCAACACGTTGCCGGCGCCCCGGATCTCCAGGTCCTTCATGGCCACGGCCATCCCGGCGCCGAGTTCGTTGTTCTGCGCGATCGTGGCCAGCCGGTCGTAGGCGGTCTCGGTCAGCGGCACCTCGGGCGAGTACAGGAAATAGGCGTAGCCGCGTTCCCGGCTGCGTCCCACCCGGCCGCGCAACTGGTGCAGCTGGGACAGGCCGAAGGTGTCGGCCCGCTCCACGATCAGGGTGTTGGCGTTGGAGATGTCCAACCCGGTTTCGACGATCGTGGTGCAGACCAGGATGTCGTAGTCCCGGTTCCAGAACCCCTCGACGGTCCGTTCCAGCTGCTCCTCGGGCATCTGACCGTGCCCGACGACGACACGGGCCTCGGGCACCAGCGCGCGGACCTTCGCCGCGGCCGAGTCGATGGTGCTGACCCGGTTGTGGATGTAGAACACCTGACCGTCACGCAGCAACTCCCGGCGCAGCGCCGCGGCCACCTGCTTGTCGTCGTGCGGGCCGACGTAGGTCAGCACCGGGTAGCGCTCCTCCGGCGGGGTCAGGATGGTCGACATCTCGCGGATGCCGGCCAGGCTCATCTCCAGGGTGCGCGGGATCGGGGTGGCGCTCATGGTCAGCACGTCGACGTGGGTGCGCAGGCTCTTGATGTGTTCCTTGTGTTCGACGCCGAACCGCTGCTCCTCGTCGACGACCACCAGGCCGAGGTCCTTCCAGCGCACCCCGGTCTGCAGCAGGCGGTGCGTGCCGATCACCACGTCGACCGACCCGTCGGCCATGCCCTCGAGCACGGCCTTGGACTCGCCGGCGTCGGTGAAGCGCGACAACCCCTTCACGGTCACCGGGAAGCCCGCCATCCGGGTGGTGAAGGTCTGCAGGTGCTGATCGGCCAGCAGCGTGGTGGGCACCAACACCGCGACCTGCTTGCCGTCCTGAATCGCCTTGAACGCCGCCCGCACCGCGATCTCGGTCTTGCCGTACCCGACGTCGCCGCAGATGACGCGGTCCATCGGGATCGGCTTTTCCATGTCGGCCTTGACGTCGGTGATGGCGGTCATCTGGTCGACGGTCTCGGTGAAGCCGAACGCGTCCTCCATCTCGGCCTGCCACGGGGTGTCCGGCGCGAACGCGTGTCCGGGCGCGGCCTGGCGTTTGGCGTACAACGCCACCAGCTCGGTGGCGATCTCGCGAACGGCCTTGCGCGCCTTGGTCTTCGTGTTCGTCCAGTCGCTGCCGCCGAGCCGACTCAGGCTGGGCGCCTGGCCACCGACGTAGCGGGACAGCTGATCCAGCGAATCCATCGGCACATACAGCCGGTCCGACCCACCGCCGCGCTTGGCCGAGGCGTATTCGAGCACCAGGTATTCCCGGCGCGCCCCGCCGACAATGCGTTCGGTCATCTCGACGAACTTGCCGATGCCGTGCTGGTCGTGCACCACCAGATCGCCGGCGGTCAGCGCCAACGGATCCACGGTGTTGCGGCGCTTGGCCGCCAGCCGCTTGCCGTCGGTCGCGGTGACCCGGTTGCCGGTCAGGTCGGTCTCGGTGATGATCACCAATTCCGCGCCCGGGACCACCAGCCCGTCGTGCAGCGGGCCTCGGAGCACCCCCACGACACCCGGCTGGGGCTGCTGCCCCGACTCCAACAACGCTGCGGGCGTGTCGTTTTCACCCAGCTGCTCGACGACGCGGTTGGCGGTGCCGGCCCCGGGGGTCACGACCGCCGCGCGCCCGCCGGTGACGACGTGGGCGCGCAGCATCGCGAAGATCTCCTCGAGACTCTGTTGGCTGCGGGCCGACGGGGAGGGCCGCACGTCGAGTTCGATGGCCGACTCGTCGGGCAGCTGGCTCAGCGTCCACCACGGATGGCCGCCGGCGCGGGCTCCGGCGCGCACCTCGGCGAGTTCGCGGAATCCCGAGCCGCCGAGTTGCTCGATGTCGATGGGCGCGTCCCCACCGACCGCGGCCACCGACCAGGACGCCTCCAGGAACTCGCGGCCGGTCTTGATCAGGTCGCCCGCGCGGGTGCGAACCTTCTCCGGATCGCACACCAGCACCGGGGTGCCCGGGGCCAGCTGATCGGTCAGCAGCGCCGGGTCATCGGGCCGCAGCACCGGCATCAGCGCCTCCATGCCGTCGACCGGGATGCCTTCGGCGAGTTTGGCCAGCATGTCCCCGACGCTGCCGGTCGCCGGGCTCGCCACGGCGTCGGTGCCGGCGGACTTGCCCTTCAACAGTTCGGCCGCGCGCGCCTTGACGTCCTCGGTGAGCATCAGTTCCCGACACGGCACCGCCACCAGGAAATCGACCGGGATCTCGGTGATCGAACGCTGGTCCGCGACCGAGAACATCCGCATCTCGGAGACCTCGTCGCCCCAGAACTCGATCCGCACCGGGTGTTCGGCCGTCGGCGCGAAAACGTCCAGGATGCCGCCGCGCACCGCGAACTCACCGCGCTTGCCGACCATGTCCACGCGGTCGTAGGCCATCCGCGACAGGCGCGCAATCGTGTCCTCGAAGCCCACCTCGTCGCCGACGGACAGCAGCACCGGTTCGGTGTGCTCCGAGGTCGCGAGGCCGCTGACCATCGGCTGCAGCAGCGAACGCGCCGTCGTCACCACCACCTGCAGGGGCGGGCCCAGCCGCGCGTCGTCGGGGAAGGCCAGCCGGCGCAGCATCAGCATCCGCGCCCCGACAGTCTCGACCCCCGGTGAGAGCCGTTCGTGCGGCAGCGTCTCCCAGGACGGGAACAGCGCCACCGAGTCCCCGAAGACCCCGCGCAACTCGGCGGTCAGGTCATCGGCCTCCCGCCCCGTGGCGGTGACCACCAGCAGCGGTCCCTGCTTGGCCAGCGCGGCCGCCACCAGGAACTGGGCGCTGGACGGGGCAACCAGCTTCAACTCGGCGGGCTTCTCCGCCGTCCGCGCGCACAGATCGACAAAGGTCGGCGCCGTCAACGCCAACTCGGTGAGCCCCGCAATCGGGGTCTGGACATGAGGGTGCCCCGGTGCGGTCATGATGAAAGCGATTCTACGGGGCTACTTCTCGTGACGCGTCTCACGGGGATGGGCCGGGGAACCGGGCCTCACTCGTCCTGCAGGTGCGGGTCGGCCTCGAGGTGGGTCAGGCCGTTCCACATCAGGTTGACCAGGTGCGCAGCCACCACTTCCTTCTTCGGTTCGCGGGTGTCGAGCCACCACTGGGCGGTCATCGACACCGAACCGACCAGGGCCTGGGCGTACAGCGGTGCGAGGTCGGGATCGAGCCCGCGGCGGGAGAAGTCCCCGGCCAGGATCGAGCTGACCTGGTTGACCGCGTCGTTGAGCAGCGAGGAGTAGGTGCCGGAACTGATCGAGGCCGGCGAGTCGCGGATCATGATCCGGAAGCCGTCGGTGCGCTCCTCGACGTAGGTCAGCAGCGCCAGCGCGACCCGTTCGATGCGCACCCGGGACCGGTTGTTGGTCAACGACGAGGTGATGCCGTCCAGCAACGCCGACATCTCGCGGTCAACCACCACCGCGTAGAGCCCTTCCTTACCGCCGAAGTGCTCGTAGACGACGGGTTTGGAGACGTTGGCGCGCAGCGCGATCTCCTCGATGGAGGTCGCGTCGTAACCGCGTTCGGCGAACAACGAGCGAGCGATGTCGATGAGTTGACGTCGACGTTCGCTGCCGGTCATCCGGGCCCGCGGCGCCCGTACCTCTTTCTCCGGAGCTCCCACGGGCACCAGCGTATAGACTGCCGACCGCGATAGTCCGTCGTGGTGTAATCGGCAGCACCTCTGATTTTGGTTCAGATAGTTCAGGTTCGAGTCCTGGCGACGGAGCAAGTCCGAAAGAAGGGCCATGACGACACAGCGCGAATCGGGTACCGAGACCGCGACGGTGGTGCTGGCCGCAGGTGCCGGCACCAGGATGCAATCGGACACCCCGAAGGTGCTGCACACCCTCGCCGGGCGCAGCATGTTGTCGCACGCATTGCACGCCGTGACCAAGGCCGCCCCCACCCATCTGGTGGTGGTGCTCGGCAAGGACCGCGACCGCATCGCACCGACCGTGGCCGAACTCGCCGAGTCGCTGGGCCGGCGGATCGACATCGCGGTCCAGGACCAACAGCTCGGCACCGGGCACGCCGCGCTGTGCGGGCTGTCCGCGCTGCCCGCGGACTTCGCCGGCACCGTCGTGGTGACCTCCGGCGACACCCCGCTACTGGACGCCGACACGTTGGCCGCGCTGACCGAGACGCACCGCACCGAGCCCGCCGCGGTGACCGTGCTGACCACCACGTTGGACGACGCCACCGGCTACGGCCGGATCCTGCGCACCCAGGACGGCGAGGTCATCGCGATCGTCGAGGAGGCCGACGCCACCCCGCAGCAGCGGGCCATCCGCGAGGTCAACACCGGGGTGTACGCGTTCGACATCACGGCCCTGCGCGCCGCGCTCGAGCAGCTCTCGGCCGACAACGCGCAGCACGAGCTCTACTTGACCGACGTGATCTCGATCGTCCGCAGCAGCGGCAAGATCGTGCACGCCCAGCACATCGACGACAGCATGCTGGTCGCCGGCGTCAACGACCGCGTGCAGCTGTCCGACCTGGGCACCGAGTTCAACCGCCGCCTGGTGGCCAGGCTGCAGCGCTCCGGCGTCACCATCGTCGACCCCGCCACCACCTGGGTCGACGTCGACGTCACCGTCGGCCGCGACTCCGTCATCCAGCCCGGCACCCAACTGCTGGGCAGCACCACGATCGGCGCCGGGTGCGTGATCGGTCCGGACACCACGTTGGCCGACGTCAGCGTCGGCGACGGCGCCTCGGTGGTGCGCACCCACGGCGGCCAGTCGCAGATCGGCTCCGGTGCCGTCGTCGGCCCGTTCGCGTATCTGCGGCCCGGCACCACCCTGGGCGCCGACGGCAAGATCGGGGCCTTCGTCGAGGTCAAGAACTCGGTGATCGGCACCGGCACCAAGGTGCCGCACCTGACCTACGTCGGCGACGCCGACATCGGCGAGCAATCCAACATCGGGGCCTCCAGCGTGTTCGTCAACTACGACGGCGAGACGAAGCGTCGCACCACGATCGGCTCGCACGTGCGCACCGGGTCCGACACCATGTTCGTGGCTCCGGTGCAGGTCGGCGACGGTGCCTACACCGGCGCCGGCACCGTGCTGCGCCGCGATGTGCCGCCCGGTGCGCTCGCGGTGTCGGAGAACGAACAGCACAACATCGAAGGCTGGGTGGAGCGCAAGCGCCCGGGCAGCGCCGCCGCCGAGGCGGCCCGCAGAGCCCAGACCGAGCGGTAGCGCCCGCCGACTACCCGAGTTGTTGGCAATCCGGTAACCCGGCAACACCACCCGGGTAAGGCTCCGTACGATTGGCCCTGGCGGCCGGTACCGAACCGGCCCCGGCGGCCGGTCCCAACCGGCCCGATACCGATCCCGAGGCCAAGGGCAGCGCTGAAGTGACCTACGAGTGGACCGAAAACCGCAAGAACCTGATGCTGTTCGCAGGTCGAGCGCATCCCGAGCTTGCCGACCAGGTCGCCAAGGAACTTGATGTCCACGTCACCGCGCAGACCGCGCGGGACTTCGCCAACGGCGAGATCTTCGTCCGGTTCGACGAGTCGGTACGCGGCTGCGACGCGTTCGTGCTGCAGAGCCATCCCGCGCCGCTGAACCAGTGGCTGATGGAACAGCTGATCATGATCGACGCGCTCAAGCGCGGCAGCGCCAAGCGCATCACCGCGATCCTGCCGTTCTACCCCTACGCCCGCCAGGACAAGAAGCACCGCGGCCGCGAGCCCATCTCGGCCCGACTGGTCGCCGACCTGCTCAAGACCGCCGGCGCCGATCGCATCGTGTCGGTGGATCTGCACACCGACCAGATCCAGGGCTTCTTCGACGGCCCCGTCGACCACATGCGCGGGCAGTCGCTGCTGTGCGGCTACATCGGCGACAACTACTCCAACCACGACATGGTCGTGGTCTCCCCCGACTCCGGCCGCGTGCGGGTCGCCGAGAAATGGGCCGACTCGCTCGGCGGCGTGCCGCTGGCCTTCATCCACAAGACCCGCGACCCGCTGGTGCCCAACCAGGTGGTCTCCAACCGCGTCGTCGGCGACGTGCGGGGCAAGACCTGTGTGCTCACCGACGACATGATCGACACCGGCGGCACCATCGCCGGCGCGGTCAAGCTGCTGCGCGAAGACGGTGCCAAGGACGTCATCATCGCGGCCACGCACGGCGTGCTCAGCGATCCGGCCGCGCAGCGGTTGGCCGACTGCGGCGCCCGCGAGGTGATCGTCACCAACACCCTGCCGATCGGCGAGGAGAAGCGGTTCCCGCAACTGACCGTGCTGTCGATCGCACCGCTGCTGGCCAGCACCATCCGTGCGGTGTTCGAAAACGGCTCGGTCACGGGACTTTTCAACGGATCGGCCTAACATGGCAGGCATGCCCAAGGCCACCACCGCGACCATCTACCACAACCCGAAATGCAGCACCTCGCGCAAGACGCTGGACCTGCTGCGCGACAACGGCATTGAGCCCGAAGTGGTGCAATACCTGAAGACTCCGCCCAGCCGCGCCGAGTTGGCGCAGCTGATCGCCGATGCCGGCATCGAGGTCCGCCAGGCGGTGCGCAAACGGGAATCGCTGTATGCCGAGCTGAATCTCGCCGAGGCCGGCGACGACGCACTGCTCGATGCGCTGGCCGAGCATCCCATCCTGATCGAGCGTCCCTTCGTCGTCACCGACAAGGGCACCCGGTTGGCCCGACCGATCGACGCGGTGCACGAGATTCTGTGAGTTCCCGGCTCCGCTGCGCCGCCGCGGCCACCGCGCTGCTGGTGTGCGCGGCGTGCGGCACGCCGGCGCCGGACTACCAGTCGATCTGGTCGACGACGACCACCCCGAGCGCCCCGGTGACCTCCGAGCCGCCCGTCCCGTTCTCGCAGTACCTGACCAGCGTCGGGGTGCAGGGCGAGGCCGTGGCACCGGCGGATCTGACCGGCCTGACGGTCACCCTGGTCCGGCCCGACGGGTGGAGCACCTACCGCAACGACAACCTGGCACCCCAGACCGAGGCCATCGCCCGGGACAACGGCTATCCGACGGCGACGGTGCTGGTCTTCCGGCTCGAGGGCGGCTTCGACGTGCCCGCCGCGATCCGGCACGCCAACGCCGATGCGCTGCTGTCGCCCGGCTTCGCCAAGCTCAACGAATCGTTCGCGGATTTCGGCGGTTTCCCGTCGGCGATGATCGAGGGCAGCTACAACGGGCCTTCCGATGGGCCCGACGAGCGACGGCTGCACAGCTACAGCCGCATCGTCATCCCGGTGACGCCCGAGCCGGACTTTCAGCGCTACCTGGTGCAGTTGACCATCACCGGCCTGGCCGATCAGGCCGTCGCCGACTCCGCGGACATCGAGGAGATCATCGAGGGCTTCGAGGTCACGGTCCCCTAGGACTCCTCCACCCCTCTCGCGAGCAGACGCAAACTTCCCGAAATTGCGCACAGAACGGCAAGTTTGCGTCTGCTCGCGGCCTCTAGGCTGGCCATCATGACCAACTGGACCGCCACAGACCTGCCCTCGTTTGCCGACCGCACGGTGATCGTCACGGGCGCCAACAGCGGACTCGGCGAGATCACCGCCCGCGAATTGGCCCGGGTGGGGGCCACGGTCATCCTGGCCGTTCGCAACACCGACAAGGGCGACGCGGCCGCGGCCACCATGACCGGCGCGGTCGAGGTGCGCCGCCTCGACCTGCAGGACTTGGCGTCGGTGCGGGAATTCGCCGACGGCGTCGAGCGGGTCGACGTGCTGATCAACAACGCCGGGGTGATGGCCGTGCCGTTCGCGTTGACCAAGGACGGTTTCGAAAGTCAGATCGGCACCAACCACCTGGGGCACTTCGCGCTGACCAACCGGCTACTGCCGAAGATCACCGACCGGGTGGTGACGGTGTCGTCGTTGATGCACCTCTTCGGTCGGATCAACCTCAAGGACCTGAACTGGAAGGCGCGGCCGTATTCGGCGTGGGGCGCCTACGGACAGTCCAAGCTCGCCAATCTGATGTTCACCAGCGAATTGCACAGCCGCCTCGAGCGTGCCGGGTCGCCGGTGCGCGCCATCGCGGCGCATCCGGGTTACTCGGCCACCAACCTGCAGACGCATTCCGACGGCCCGCTGAGCAGCCGCTTCCTGCGCTTCGGCAACCGGTTCATGGCGACCGAGGCCGACTTCGGCGCCCGGCAGACGCTCTACGCCGCCGCCCAGGACGTGCCCGGGGACACCTTCATCGGTCCGCGGTTCGGCCAGGCCGGGCCCACCGGCCCGTCGCCGCGCAGCCCGCTGGCCCGCAATAAGGCCAAGGCCACGGCGCTGTGGGAGCTATCGGCCCAGCTCACGGACACCGAATTTTCGCTCTGAGGCCCCGATGCGCTAACCTGGCCGGGCGTCACGGCGAGGGTGGCTTGGCCACCGTTATCGGCGGGGACCCGCATTCTTGCGGTTTTCTGCTCTGGCCGTGCCTGAAATTTTTCCGCACGGTCACCTAGGAGCAACCATCATGGCCCCAGCCGCCAAGACCACCAATAACGTCCGCGCCACGGTGCGCACCAAGACCGGCAAGGGCGCCTCGCGCCAGGCCCGTCGCGACGGCATGGTCCCCGCCGTGCTCTACGGCCACGGCACCGATCCCCAGCACCTGCTGCTCCCGTCGCGCGAGTTCGCTGCGGTGCTGCGCTACACCGGTACCAACGCGGTGCTGGTACTCGACATCGAGGGCACGGAAGCCCTGGCGCTGACCCGGGCCCTGGACATCCACCCGATCCGGCGCAACATCCAGCACGTCGACCTGCTGGTGGTCCGCCGCGGCGAGAAGGTGGTCGTCGAGGTCAACGTCGTCATCCAGGGCGAGTCCGCCCCAGGCACCCTGGTCACCCAGGAGCTCAACACCATCGAGGTCGAGGCCGAGGCGATGTCGATTCCCGACGAGCTGGTGGCGTCGGTCGAGGGCCTCCCGGCCGGTACCCAGATCCTGGCCAGCGATGTCCAGCTGCCCGACGGCGTCGTGCTGGTCTCCGACCCGGAGCAGCTGGTGGTCCAGGTCGTTGTCCCGACCGTGGCCGAGGACCTCGACGAAGAGGGCACGGACGAGGCCGCAGCCGCCGAGCCGGCCGCCGACGCCCCCGCCGCCGAGTAAGTCGCGACGATGGCCGACACACTGCTGGTGGTCGGCCTCGGCAACCCCGGACCGAACTATGCCAAGACCCGGCACAACGTCGGGTTCATGGTCGTCGACATCCTCGCCGACCGGCTCCGCGAGAAGTTCAAGGTGCACAAGAAGTCCGGCGCCGAGGCGATCACCGGTCGCCTCGGTGGCCGGGCGGTCGTGCTCGGCAAACCGCGGGTCTACATGAACGAGTCGGGGCGCCAGATCGGCCCGTTGGCCAACTTCTACTCGGTGCCGCCGGCCGATGTCATCGTCGTGCACGACGAGCTGGACATCGACTTCGGACGCATCCGGCTCAAGGCCGGCGGCGGCGTCGCCGGGCACAATGGCTTGCGCTCGGTGGCTTCCGCGTTGGGCAGCAATGACTTTCAGCGGGTGCGGATCGGGATCGGCCGTCCGCCCGGCAGCAAGTCCGGCGCGGCGTTCGTGCTGGACAACTTCAGCGCCGCCGAGCGCAAAGAGGTGCCCACCATCTGCGAGCAGGCCGCCGACGCCGTCGAACTCCTGATCGAGCAGGGCCTCGAGCCCGCGCAGAACATCGTCCACGCCTGGGGCTGAGCCCCCCAATACCGCGAGCGGGCGCGTCCCCGGTCGACACGCCGCTCAAATCGCGTAGTTTGCGCACCCTCGCCCGGATGTCGCGCACCCTCGGTCCGGGGGTCCGCCGCCTCAATCCGCGGTCCGGCGCGCATACGCACGCAATGCGACCGGCGCGAACACCGCCGTCAGCGCCACCGACCAGAGCAGCGTCGCGAGCACCGGATGGTGCAGCGGCAGTTGAGCGCTGGGCGGCGCGGCCGGACCGTTGCCCCACAGCGTGCGCATGGCCTGCGCCAGCGACGACACCGGATTCCATTCGGCGATCACCCGCAGCCAGTGCGGCATCGGCTCGGTGGGCACAAAGGTGTTGGCCACGAACGTCACCGGGAACAGCACCGTGAACATCACGCCGTTGACCGCCTCGACCGACCGCATCAACGACCCGGCGAGGATGCCGAACCAGATGATGCCGAACCCGAACACCAGCACCAGCGCGAACGCCAGCACCGCCTCGAGCAGACCGCCCCGGATCCGCCAGCCGATCGCCAGTCCGGTGAGGGCCATGACCACAATGCCGATCGAGGAGTGGATCAGGCTCGCAATGCTGCGACCGATCAGGACCGACGACCGTGAAATCGGCAGCGACCGAAAGCGATCGATGATGCCCTTCTCCACATCGGCGGTGATCCCGGCGGCCACCACGAACGCGGAGAACACGATCGTCTGTGCCAGGATGCCGGGCAGCAGGAACTCGCGATAGTTCGTGCCGCCTGTGTTGGTGATCGAGGCGCCGAAAACGAAGGCGAACAACAGCACGAACATGATCGGCTGCGTGGTGACGTCGCTGAGCATCTCCGGCATGCGCTTGGTGTGGATCATGTTGCGCTTGACCATGATCCAGGATTGCCGAGCCAAAGAGGTCTGGTGAATCGCCGGCCGGGCGTCAGTGGTGCTCATCGCTGCTGCTCCAGCTCGGCCTCGGCGCGGCGACCGGTCAGCGACAGGAACACGTCATCCAGGCTGGGCCGGGCCAGACCGATGTCGTCGACGTCGATCCCGTTGTCGCGCAACCAACCCGCGACGTTGGTCATGTCGTCGAGCCCGTCGGCCGAAGCGGTGAGCCGGCGCGCGTTGACGTCGACGAACACCTCCGCCCCGGTGCGTCGAACGATCTCCTCGGCCGTCGTCAGGTCGTCCGGCCGCGACACCGTGACCACCAGGCTGGCATTGCCGGCCTGCTGTTTGAGTTGCAACGGGGTCCCTTCGGCGATGATGCGGCCCTGATCGACGACGACGATGTTGTCGGCCAGCTGATCGGCCTCCTCGAGATACTGCGTGGTCAGCAGCAACGTCGTGCCGTCGGCCACCAACGACCGCAGAACCTCCCACAACTCGGTGCGGCTGCGCGGATCCAGACCGGTGGTGGGCTCGTCGAGAAACAACACCGGCGGCGAGGCAATGAGGCTCACGGCCAGATCCAGCCGTCGACGCATCCCGCCGGAGTAGGACCGCACCACGCGGTCGGCAGCATCCGCGATCGCGAATTGGTCCAGCAGTTGATCGCCCAGCCGGGCCAGTTCGCGACGCCCGATGCCATACAGGCCGCCCATCATCCGGATGTTCTCCCGACCGGTGAGCAATTCGTCGACAGTGGCGGCCTGGCCCGTCAATCCCATGTTGCGGCGCACCATTTCGGGTTGCGCGCACACGTCGTAACCGGCGACCCGCGCGGTACCGCTGGTCGGTTCGCTCAGCGTCGTCATCATCCGCACCGTGGTGGTTTTGCCGGCGCCGTTGGGTCCGAGCAGGCCCAGCACCGTGCCCTGCGGCACGCTGAAACTGATGCCGTCGACGGCGGTGTGATCACCAAACCGCTTGACGAGGTCTAGTGCTTCGATCGCGGGCATGCCGTCCACGGTAGAGACGTCGACGGGCACCGCACCAATCGACGCGAACCAACCCGCAGCGAGCGTGCGCAAACTACGAAAATTCCGCGGCGTGTCGGCCGGGAACACGCCCGCTCGCGGGGGGAAGAGGGCTCGCGGGGGGAAGAGGGCTCGCGGGGGAAGAGGGCTCGCGGGATGAAGGGGGCGCGAAGGGGCTAGGTGACCAGTTCGACGGAGTTGGCGCGACGGAGCTTGCCGGACGGGGTCTTGGGGATGGTGCCCGGCCCCAGCACGACCACGTTGCGGGGACGCACGTCGACCTCGGCGACCACCTCGTGGGCCACCTGGTGCTCGATGCGCCGCACCTCGACCGGGTCTTGGTAGGCGTTGGATTCCACTGCGACGGCAAAGGTTTCGCGCGAGTGCCCGGCGTCCAGCCGCACCGCCACGGCGCAGCCGGGGCGTACCCCCGCGACGCGACCGGCGGCCCGCTCGATGTCGGTCGGGTAGATGTTGCGCCCGGCCATGATGATGACGTCCTTGACGCGGCCGCACACCACGATGTGGCCGTTCTCCATCGTGTAGCCCAGGTCGCCGGTGTCGTACCAGCCGTGCTCGTCCTGGGCGGGGATGAAGCCACCCATGGTGGTGTGCCCGGGGGTCATCGCCTCACCGCGCAGTTCGATGACGCCGACGCCGCGGGCCGGCTTGGTGTTGCCGTGCTCGTCGACGATCCGGGCCTCCAGGCCCTGCAGCAGCGGTCCCAGCGAGGCCAGCCGCTTGGTGTTGCCCTTGGTGGCGGGCACGGCCTGGCGCAGCGCGGCCAGCAGATCGGCGTCGATCTCGTCGACCACCAGGCCGGCGTTGCACTCGGAGAACGACACCGCCAGCGTGGCCTCGGCCATGCCGTAGGCCGGCAGGATCGCCGAGGGCTTCAACCCGAACGGCTGGCCCGCGTCGATCAGATCCTCGACGTCGGCCGGTTCGACGGGCTCGGCGCCCGAGAGCGCGAAGCGCAGCGTGGACAGGTCGAACTCACCGGGTTTGGCCTGCCGGCGCAGTCGCTTGGCGAACAGCGCGTAGGCGAAGTTCGGGGCCGCGGTCATGGTGCCCTTGTACTTGTCGATGAGCTTGGCCCACAGCAGGGTGTCGCGTAGGAAGTCCATCGGGGTGACCTTGACCAGCTCGGCACCGAAGTACATCGGAACGGTCAGGAAGCCGATCATGCCCATGTCGTGGAAGCACGGCAGCCAGCTCACCATGACGTCCTTGTCGACGTCGTACTCGGCGCCGATGAACATCGCCTCGGCGTTCGCCCAGAGGTTGCGGTGCGTGATGTGCACGGCCTTCGGCGAGCCGGTGGACCCGGAGGTCAGCTGCATGAGCGCCAGATCGTCCTCGCCGGTTTCGACGGGGTCGATCGGCTCGGACTTCAGCAGTTCGGCGACCGTCAGGACCTTGACGCCCTTTTCCTCCAGCACCGGGGCGGCGGGCATGAACGGATCGGAGATGACGACGACCTTGGCCTCGACCATGTCGATGACGTTCATGGTGTCGCCGGCCCACACCATCAGGTCGGTGCGCGGGGTCGGCTGGTGCAGCATCGTCAGGCTCGCGCCGCGCATCCACAGCCCCTGCGAGGTGGGCGCGATCTCGACCGGCGCCCCGGCGAGGACTCCGACGGCATCGCCGTGACCGACACCGGCGGCGGCCAGACCACCGGCGATCCGGCGGGCGCGCTCGTGCACCTCACCCCAGGTGTGCCGGACCGGCTCGTGGGGTTCGCCCGTGACCATGCCCTTCGCACTGGTCGCGGCGTTGTAGTACATCTTGTCGGTAAACCTGCTCACGAGGACCTCCTCGGTTTCCGGAGCATTGTGGGTGCCGGCGATGTCATGATCCCGTCACACATATTCCGCCTGGCCATGGGCACCTGCGCGGAGGCGCGCGCACACAATTGGGCAGCGGTTAGATCTCGAATTGGTGCCGAGCGGCGACCACGCGACCACCCACCGGTCAGACCGGTGGGTAAAAGTGCGCCGCCGTCTCGATCGCTACCTATCACCGTCGTTCATCTTAAACTCCTCTTAAGTAACCGACAAACTTTTGCGCTGCGTGAGACGCAGTTCACTCTCCGGCCGCCGGGTCGCGACGCTCAGCTGGAGACGATTCGGGCCCCGGGCACCGGGCCGCTGGCCACCCGCACGGTGCGGCACACGCCCGCGCCGGCCAACTCGGTCCCGACGTCGACGGCCGCCGACTCCGAGCCGCACAGGAACGCACAGGTGGGTCCGGACCCGGACACGATGCCGGCGAGCGCCCCGGCCTCCTTGCCGGCGCGCAGGGTGCGGCGCAGGCCCGGATCCAGGCTCAACGCCGCGGGCTGCAGATCGTTGCCCAGCAGCGGCGCCAGTTGGGCCGCGTCCCCGGCCGCCAGCGCGGCCAGCACCGGCTCGGGGTCGTCCAGCCGGGCGGGGCCGCCGCCGTCGGCGCGCAGCCGGTCGATCTCACCGAACACCGCCGGCGTGGACAGGCCGCCGTCGGCGAACGCCAGCACCCAGTGGAAGGTATTGCGGGCCAGCACCGTGGCCAGTTCCTCGCCGCGGCCGGTGCCCAGCGCGGTACCGCCGTGCAGCGCGAACGGCACATCGCTGCCCAACCGTGCCGCCAGCGTGTGCAGATCCCGCCGCGGCACTCCCTGCTCCCACAGCGCGTTCATCGCGACCAGCACCGCCGCGGCGTCCGCGCTGCCACCGGCCATACCGCCCGCCACCGGGATGGCCTTCTGGATCGCGATCGCCACGTCGGGGGCCCGGCCGGCGTGCTCGGCCATCAGTACGGCGGCCTGCCAGGCCAGGTTTCGTTCGTCGACCGGCAGTGACTCGGCGCCCTCGCCGCGGAACTCCAGCGACAGCACGTCGGCGGCGCGGACAACCACCTCGTCGAACAGCGACACAGCGTGGAAGACGGTGGTCAGTTCGTGGTAGCCGTCGTCGCGCTCATCGCCGACGGCCAGAAAGAGGTTGACCTTGCCGGGCACCCGGACCGTCACCGACCCCGGGGTCACCCATTGCGCGGCGGTACTGCCATCAGACGCGGTCACCGCACGAGGGTACGTCGGGCGGCACCGCGGGCGTTCGACGATCGCCGACAATCGGTCCCGCACCCGATGATTACGCTGACCAGATGCCCCCGGCCGGTGCGGACTTCAGCGGTTACGTCATCGAGCGAACGCTGGGACGTGGCGGCAGCGCCACGGTGTATCTGGCGCGTCGGCCCGGGGATCCCATCCCGGTGGCGCTGAAGGTGCTCCACCCGGAGCACCGCACCGACGAGGACCGGCACCGGCTGCAGCGCGGGTTCACGCTGTCCGCCCAACTCGACCACCCGCACATCATCACCGAGTACGAGCACGGCCCCGACTGGGTCACCATGCGCTACGTCGACGGTGGAAACATCACCGCACTGCGCGCACCACCGGCCCGGCTGACGGCGTTGGCCCAGATCGCTGACGCGCTGGACCACGCCCACCGGCTGGGCATCGTGCACTGCGATGTGAAGCCCCCGAACATACTTGTCCACCAGGACTTTTCACAGGGTGGCGCGGTGCTGATCGACTTCGGTGTCGCCCATGTGCTTGCCGAGGACATGGCGGTGCGACTGGCCCGCGCCGACGGACACCGACTGTCGTTGAATCCGGCCCAGCGCATCACCCGGCAGCCGGCGCCACCGGAGCCGACGGTGCACGCGTCGCTGCCGTATGCGGCACCGGAACTGCTGCTGGGCCAGATGCCCTCGGGCGACACCGATCAGTACTCGTTGGCCTGCACGGCCGTCGAACTCTTCACCGGGGCACCGCCGTTCGCCGCGGAAACCGCTGCGGGACTTGTCGAGGCCCATGTGCACCAGCGACCGCCGCGGTTCTCCGGCCGAAAAGCCGGGCTGCCCCGCTCTTTCGACAGCGTGGTCGCGGTGGCGCTCGCGAAGGAACCCGACGCGCGTTACGAATCCTGTACGCAGCTGGTCGAGTTGCTCGACCAGGCGCTGGGCTGACCGGCCCGGCGAGCTACGAAACCGGGACGTGCTTGGCGCCGGGTTCGCCCGATCGCTGGTAGAGCCGGACGAAGTCGGCGATCGACAGCGTTTCGCCGCGCCGAGCCGGGTCGATGCTGGCAGCCAACAGCCGGCTGGCCGACTCGTTGCCCGAGCCCGCCCACTCGAGGAAGGCGTTGCGCGACGTCTTGCGGCGTTGCGCGAAGGCGATGTCGATGAGTTCGAAGACCCGGTCCCGGAAGGACTCCTCGGTGGGCCACGGCGAGGTCTCGTAGCGATCGATCCGAACCAGTCCCGAGTACACCCGCGGGATGGGCCAGAACACCGTCGGCGACACCATGCCGTACCGGCGCACCCGACCGTAGAACCGCACCTTGGCACTGGGCACGCCGTACTCCTTGCCGCCCGGTTCGGCGGCCAGCCGTTCGGCCACCTCGGACTGCACCATGACCATCACGGTCCTGATGGAGGGAAACTCCGCCAGCAGGTGCAACAGCGCGGGCACCGCGATGTTGTAGGGCAGGTTGGCGACCAGCGCGGTGGGCTGGGCTTCCAGGTCCTGGCTCCGCAACGTCAGGATGTCGCGGTTGAGCACCGTCAGGCGGTGGATCTCGCTGTGCGAATGCGACGCAATCGTCTGCGGGAGCCGTTGGGCCAGTACCGGGTCAATTTCGACCGCGGTCACCTTCGCGCCGCGATCCAGCAACCCCAACGTCAGCGATCCGAGGCCGGGACCGACCTCGATAACGGTGTCGTTGCGGTTGACGCTCGATGCGGACACGATCCGACGCACGGTGTTGGCGTCGTGAACAAAGTTCTGTCCCAGCGACTTACGCGGCCGGAAGTCGAGTTCCTTGGCCAGGGTTCGTATCTCGGTGCGACCGAGGAGTCTAATCGTCAGCGTAAACCTGCCCTACTACTGCACGTCGGCCACGCTCCCCAGCCCTGGCGCGCCTGCGTGACTTCCGCTATGGCGATCTGTTCTTCACGAGTTGCAAGATCTGCACGAGGAGCATAACGCAAACCACCTTGGCGCGCCCAGGTATTCAGATCAAATTGCACACCGCCGTAGTAGCCGTTGCCGGTGTTGATGTTCCAGTTGCCGCCCGCTTCGCAGCGCGCAAGGGCGTCCCAGATCGCGCCGTTGGTCACCGGCGGCACCTCGGTGCCCGGTTTCGCGCCCACCCGCAGCACCGAATCGCGGGCGGGGTTCACCACGGTGTTGGCGACCGGCAGGCGGCCGGTTTCCACGCCGTTGACCTTGGCCACGGCAAAGGTGACGTCCTGGGTGCCCGGGGTCCCGGGATCCTCGACCACCTGACGGCTCATGTTCATCGTCGGGTCTTCGATGCGCTGCGCGGTCGGCTCCAGCGGCCGCCGCTCGGTGACCTTCTCCATCCGGATGCGGGTCACCTCGATCTGCATTCCGGAGATCACCGGGCTCGACGCGGCCGGCACCACCTTGTCGCGCTGCTCCAGCGGAACGCCGGCCTCGGCCAGCAAAGCCCCGACATTGGGGGCGGCCAGGTGCACGGTGCTGATCGCGCCGGCGTCGTTGATCTGCACGGTCTTCGGGCTCACCACCGCCAGCGACATGCCCTCCAGCGGCACCCGGGAGGCGCGCGAGGCCGCCTCGGGGGCGTTGTCGGTCATGTCCAGCTGCGCCAACGCCTCGTCGACGGTCGCGGCCGTCGTCCACATCTGCTCGGTGTTCCGGCCGTCCAGCGAGACCTCGAGCGGACGACTGCGCTTGAGCACGATGGTTTCGGCGTCACCGATGCGCTCGTCGGCCGCGGGCAGCAGATCGTCGCGCTCGTCGACCTCGAAGCCGTTCTCGGCGACCACGTCGATCACGCGGGACTTCATCGTGGTCACGGTGATCGGGGTGCCGTCCACCGACAGCGTCACGGTCTTGTGGGCGGCGACGGCATAGCCACCGGCGAAGGTCAGCGCCACCAGCGTGGCGGCGACCACCAGTCGCAGCATCGGTGAGCGGGACTGATGCAGCTTCGTTAGTACGTTCACCGTTACGTTGTTCCAGCTTCTCGTCTTCACAGGCCCGACATGAACATGGGCCCTGCGGGGCCCACGATTATCACAAGACGGTAACGAACGCCTCCGGCACGGGCAACTCCCACGGCGCGTCGCGTGGTGGCCTCAAGCCGCGCCACCGTCGTCTAGACCGTACACACGGCGGGCATTCGCCGACGAATCCACCGCGAGTTCGCCGGCGTCGCGGCCGATGAGCTCGGCCAGCGCCCGCACGGTGTAGGGCAGGCAGTACGGCTCGTTCGGCGCACCGCGGTAGGGATGCGGGGTCAGGTACGGCGCGTCGGTCTCGACCAGCAGTTGGTCGCGGGGAATCAGGCCCGCCGCCGCGCGCAGCGCCGCCGCGTTGCGGAAGCTCACCGTCCCCGACAGGCTCAGGAACCAGCCCTCGTCGATGCACGTCCGAGCCATTTCCGGGCCCGAGGAAAAGCAGTGGAAGATGACGGTTTCGGGGGCGCCTTCGGCGCGCAGCACGTCGAGCACCTCGGCGTCGGCGTCGCGGTTGTGGATCATCAGGGGCTTGCCGCTGCGCTTGGCGAGGTCGATGTGCCAGGCGAACCCCTCGCGCTGCTGCCCCGGATCGGCGCAGCCGTCGAG
This sequence comes from Mycolicibacterium sp. MU0053, assembly GCF_963378095.1. Lineage (NCBI taxonomy): Bacteria > Bacillati > Actinomycetota > Actinomycetes > Mycobacteriales > Mycobacteriaceae > Mycobacterium > Mycobacterium burgundiense. Next base: position 943,685 of record NZ_OY726397.1, on the reverse strand, counting down.
TTTGCCGGGCCAGAACAGATCCATCCCGGTCTCGCCGACGGCCACCACCCGCGGATGCCGGGCCAAGGTCTCTATCGTCGCTCTGGCGGTGTCGTCGAGCGCATTGGCGCGGGTCGGGTGCAGGGCGACCGCCGCGTACACCCGGGCGTCCCACTCGGCGGCCTGCACGGCCCACTGGGCGGCGTCGAGATCGTCGGCGATGGTCACCACCGCCTGCACCCCGACGGCCTCCGCGCGGTCCAGGATCGCGCGGACATCGGCGGCGTCGGCGGCGCCGCACGCGTCCAGATGGGTGTGCGCGTCGATCAGCGGCGGCAACGGCTCGGGTGGCGGAGGTGCAGGTCGTCGCCCCGATCGGGCTGTGCTTTTCGCGGACACAACCTCAGACAATAAGGTGAAGTGCAAATGAGCGACCCTTACTACGTCACCACGGCGATCACGTACCCCAATGGCGCCCCGCATGTCGGGCACGCCTACGAGTACATCGCCACCGACGCCATCGCCCGGTTCAAGCGCCTCGACGGCTTCGACGTGCGCTACCTGACGGGCACCGATGAGCACGGTCTGAAGATGGCCCAGACGGCCGAGGCCGAGGGCGTGCCCACCGCCGCCTTCGCCCGCCGCAACTCCGACGTGTTCGAGCGGCTGCAGGAAAAACTGAACATCACGTTCGACCGGTTCATCCGCACCACCGACGCCGACCACATCGAGGCCTCCAAGGCGCTCTGGATGCGGTTGGCCGACGCCGGCGACATCTACCTGGACACCTACGCGGGCTGGTACTCGGTGCGTGACGAGGCCTACTTCGCCGAATCCGAGACCACGGTCACAGCCGAGGGCAACCGGGTGGCCACCGACACCGGCGCACCGGTGACCTGGACCGAGGAGCAAAGCTACTTCTTCCGGCTGTCGGCCTACACCGATCGCCTACTGGCCCACTACGAGGCCCATCCGGAGTTCATCGGCCCCGACAGCCGCCGCAACGAGGTCATCAGCTTCGTCTCCCGCGGGCTGAACGACTTCTCGATCTCGCGGACGTCATTCGACTGGGGGGTGCCGGTTCCCGACCATCCCGACCACGTCATGTACGTCTGGGTGGACGCGCTGACCAACTACCTGACCGGCGTGAACTTTCCGGACACCGAATCCGAGACCTTCCGACGGTACTGGCCCGCCGATCTGCACATGATCGGCAAGGACATCATCCGGTTCCACACGGTGTACTGGCCGGCGTTCCTGATGTCTGCCGGAATCGAGCTGCCGCGAAGGGTTTTCGCGCACGGATTCGTGCTCAATCGCGGCGAGAAGATGAGCAAGTCGGTCGGCAACGTGGTCGACCCGGAGAACCTCATCGAGGCCTTCGGCGTCGACCAGGTCCGCTACTTCTTCCTGCGCGAGGTGCCCTTCGGCCAGGACGGCAGCTACAGCGACGAGGCGATCATCAACCGGATCAACACCGATCTGGCCAATGAGCTGGGCAACCTCGCCCAGCGCTCGCTGTCGATGGTGGCCAAGAACCTCGACGGCGTGGTGCCGCAACCGGGCCTGTTGACCGCCGCGGACGAGGCGTTGTTGGCACAGGCCGACGCGCTGCTCGACACCGCGCGGCGACACTTCGACGATCAGGCCATGCATCTTGCGTTGGAGGCGATCTGGCTGATGCTGGGCGCCGCCAACCGGTATTTCTCCGCGCAGGAGCCATGGGTGCTGCGCAAATCCGAGCAGTCCGCCGACCAGGAACGGTTCGGCACGGTGCTCTACACCACCATGGAAGCCGTCCGGATCGCCGCGCTGCTGGTGCAGCCGGTGATGCCGACCTCGGCGGGCAAGCTGCTGGATCTGTTGGGCCAGCCCTCCGACAACCGTGACTTTGCCGCCATCGGCACCAGGCTCAAACCCGGTGCCACCCTCCCGACGCCCACAGGCGTATTCCCTCGATATCAGGTGGACGAATGACCGCAGGACTGCACGTGAAGTTGCGCAGCCTCTTTGACGATGTTGTACAGCGCAACGCGGGCGAAACCGAGTTTCATCAAGCCGTCTACGAGGTGCTGCACAGCCTCGGGCCGGTGGTGGCCAAACACCCGGAGTACGCCGACAACGAGGTGATCCGCCGGCTGTGCGAACCCGAGCGTCAGATCATCTTCCGGGTGCCGTGGGTCGACGACACCGGCGGCACGCATATCAACCGCGGCTTCCGCGTCGAGTTCAACTCGGCGCTCGGGCCCTTCAAGGGCGGACTGCGTTTCCACCCGTCGGTCTATCTCGGCATCGTCAAGTTCCTGGGCTTCGAGCAGATCTTCAAGAACTCGCTGACGGGCATGCCGATCGGCGGCGGCAAGGGCGGTTCGGACTTCGACCCCAAGGGCCGTTCGGACAACGAAGTGATGCGGTTCTGTCAGTCGTTCATGACCGAGTTGTACCGGCACATCGGCGAATACACCGACGTGCCCGCCGGTGACATCGGCGTCGGCATGCGCGAAATCGGTTACCTGTTCGGTCAGTACAAGCGGATCACCAACCGCTACGAGTCCGGAGTGCTCACCGGCAAGGGCCTGACCTGGGGCGGGTCGCAGGTCCGCACCGAGGCCACCGGCTACGGCACGGTGTTCTTCCTCAACGAGATGGTCAAGGCCGCCAACGACACGGTCGAGGGCAAGCGCGTCGTGGTGTCCGGTTCGGGCAACGTCGCGATCTACGCGATCGAGCAGATCCACGAACTCGGCGGCATCGTGGTCGCGTGTTCGGACTCCAGCGGCTACGTGGTCGACGAGAAGGGCATCGACGTCGCGATGCTCAAGGAGATCAAAGAGATCCAGCGCGGCAGGATCGTCGACTACGTCGAGGCCCGCGCGGGCGCGGCCCGGTTCGTCGAGGGCCGGTCGGTGTGGGAGGTGCCGTGCGACATCGCGGTCCCGTGCGCCACGCAGAACGAGGTCAACGGCGCCGAGTCCGGCTACCTGATCAAGAACGGCTGCCAGTTCGTCGCCGAGGGCGCCAACATGCCGTGTTCGCCCGACGCGGTGAAGCAGTTCGCCGAAGCCGGCGTGATATTCGCACCGGGCAAGGCCGCCAACGCCGGCGGTGTCGCGACCAGTGCGCTGGAGATGCAGCAGAACGCCTCCCGGGATTCGTGGACGTTCGTCGACACCGAGAAGCGACTCGAAGAGATCATGCGCCGGATCCACAACCGGGTGCTGTCCACCGCCGAGGAGTACGGCCAGCCCGGCAACTACGTCGCCGGGGCCAACATCGCCGGCTTCATCCGGGTCGCCGACGCAATGCTGGCACTCGGCCTGGTGTAGGTGATCTGCGCCACACTTGGTGCCCAAGCTGTCACACCCGTGGCGGCGGCGGTGTCCTGAGGTCAGACCGGCTCAACGAGGAGCCCGCCTGATCGCAAGGAGCAACCATGAGTGAGCACACCACCAAGATCGTGGTCCTCGGCGGCGGTTACGCCGGAGTGCTGGCGGCCAACCGGCTGCGTCGGCGCGCCGATCTGGACATCGCCCTGGTCAATCCCCGCCCGCAGTTCGTGGAGCGGATCCGGCTGCACCAGTTGGTCGCGGGCAACGACGACGCGACCGAGTCCTACGACGACATGCTGGGCGAGGGCATCCGCCTGATCGTCGACGGGGCCACCCGCATCGACGTCGCGGCCCGCCAGGTTCAGCTGAGCTCGGGCGGTGTGCTCGACTACGACTACCTGATCTACGCGGTCGGCAGCACCGGTGCGGTCCCGGCCGCGGTGCCCGGCGCCGCCGAGTTCGGCTACCCACTGTCCGAACTCGAGCAGGCCCAGCAGCTGGCCGCACGACTGCAGGACGTGCCCGTCATCGCCCCGGTGGTCGTGGTCGGCGGCGGGTTGACCGGCGTGGAGTCCGCGGCGGAACTGGCCGAGGCCGGCCGGCCGGTCACCCTGGTCACCGAGGAACTGACACCGTCGCTGGCCGCGACCGGTCGCAGGTCGGTGACCAAGGCACTGCACAAGCTCGGCGTGCAGATCATCGAAGGGGTCACCGTCGCACGGGTCACCGCCAAGACCGTCGAACTGAGCCACGGCACCACACTGCCCAGCGCGGTCACCGTATGGACCGCCGGGTTCGGGGTGCCCGGGCTGGCGGCGGCCAGCGGACTGACCACCGACGAGATGGGTCGCGTACTCACCGACGAGACGCTGACCAGCGTGGACGATGACCGCATTGTCGCCGCCGGCGACGCCGCCGCACCGTCGGGGTCACCGCTGCGGATGAGTTGCGCGGCCGCGATGCCGCTGGGCGCCCAGGCCGCGCACACCGTGCTGGACCGCATCGCCGGTACCGAACCCGCGCCGATCAACATCGCTTTCGCCGGACAGTGCATCAGCCTGGGTCGTAAATTGGGCACGATGCAGCTTGTCCACAGCGACGACAGCCCACGCCGGGGCTACCTCGGCGGGCGCACCGCTGCGGCGATCAAGGAGACGATCTGCTCGGCGACGGTGTGGGCGCTGCGGCGCGAAGCCCGCAAGCCCGGCTCGTACTTCTGGGTCAAGGGCAGCTGGCGCGACCAACTGTTGGCCGAGGCCGGTCAGCCGGCGCCGATCCGATGACCGGCCCCGGTTCCGGCACCCCGGAGCATGCCGAGCGGTTCACGGTCCTGCGACCGCTGCTGTTCACCATTGCTTACGAAATACTGGGCACCGCAACCGAATCCGATGACGTGCTGCAGGAAAGCTACCTGCGCTGGGCCAAGGTGGACCTCGACGAGGTGCACGACACCAAGGCCTACCTGGCCCAGCTCGTCACCCGGCAGGCGCTCAACGCCCTGCGCGCCGCGGCCCGACGCCGGGAGGACTACGTCGGGCCGTGGCTACCGGAACCGCTACTGCTGGACGGGGCGTTGGCCGGCAAGGACGCGTCCTCGGATGTGGTGCTGGCCGAATCGGTGTCGATGGCCATGATGGTGGTACTGGAAACGCTGACCCCGGACGAGCGCGCGGTATTCGTGCTGCGTGAGGTTTTCGGCTTCGAGCACGACGAAATCGCCTCGGCGGTGGGCAAATCCGCGACCGCCGTGCGCCAGATCGCGCACCGCGCCCGCGGACACGTCCACGCTCGCCGCAAGCGGTTCGAGCCCATCGACCCGCAACGGTCGCAGGAGCTGACCAACCAGTTCTTCCTGGCGGCGGCCACCGGCGACATGGACCAGCTGTTGGCGATGCTGGCACCGGACGTGGTCTGGACCGCCGACAGCGCCGGCAAGGTCAGCGCGGCCCGCAGGCCGGTCACGGGTGCCGTGAAGGTCGCCAAGCTCGTCGTGGGGCTGACCCGGCTCGGTGGACCCAGCGCGCGGGTGGAGACCGCGATGTACAACAGCGCCCCGGCGCTGGTGCTCTACCTCGATGACCACCTGGAAGGCGTGATCACCGCCGAAGTGATGGACGGCAAGATCACCCATCTGTACGCCATGCGCAACCCGGACAAGCTGGCCGGCGTCACCGTCCCCCGCCAGATCAGCCGCTGAAAATCCCGCGAGCAGACGCAAAGTTGCCCAATTCGACCCGGATTTGGGTGACTTCGCGTCTGCTCGCGCCCGGGGTGGAGAGGCATCTGGGAAGCTGATCTCATGCGCATCGATCGGCTCGGCGCCCTCGGCACCCCCGCCGAGGTGCTGCGCGCGGTCGGGGCGGGCACCACTGCGCGGAGGCTGCCGCCGCCGGCCGCGTTGACCGGCGAATGGTTCGGGGCGCGCGCGGTCATCGCCCCGAGCCTGGCCGCCGCACCCGTCCCCGCCGAGGCGGCGTTCACCGCCGATCCCGGCGGGGACTCGGAGGCGGTCGGCGGTGGCTGGTTCGGCTACCTGTCCTACCCCGACGGTGCCGGCGCCCGGATCCCCGCGGCCGCGGGCGGCTGGACCGACTGCGTGCTGCGCTGCGACGACGCCGGAATCTGGTGGTACGAAAGCCTGTCCGGGGCGGCGATGCCCGCCTGGCTGGAACACGCCCTGACCGCTGCGGGCGTCCCGGGGCACTGGCACATCGCCTGGAGCGCCCCGGATCGCGACGCGCACCGCGCCGGGGTGCGGGCGTGTCTGGCCGCGATCGGCGCCGGAGAGGTCTATCAGGCCTGCGTGTGCACGCAGTACCGCGGCGTGTGCACGGGGGCCCCGGTGGACTTCTTCGCCGACGCGGTGGCGCGCACCTCCCCGGCGCGGGCCGCGTTCCTCGCCGGTCCGTGGGGCGCGGTGGCCTCGCTGTCCCCCGAGTTGTTCCTGCGCCGCCGCGGTGCGCAGGTGATCTCGAGCCCCATCAAGGGCACCCTGCCGCTGCACGCCGACCCGGCCCTGTTGCTCGATTCGGTCAAGGACGTCGCGGAGAACATCATGATCGTCGACCTGGTCCGCAACGACCTCGGCCGCATCGCGGTGACCGGTTCGGTGACCGTGCCGGAACTGCTGGCCATCCGGCCCGCACCCGGCGTGTGGCATCTGGTGTCGACGGTGTCGGCGCAGGTACCCGCGACCACCCCGATGCGCGCGGTGCTGGCCGCCACGTTCCCGCCCGCCTCGGTGACCGGGACCCCGAAACTTCGTGCGCGCGAGCTACTTTCGCAGTGGGAGCCGCAGGTTCGCGGGGTTTACTGCGGCACCGTCGGACTGGCCTCACCGGTGGCCGGCACCGAACTCAACGTCGCGATCCGCACCGTCGAATTCGACGCGTCCGGCACCGCGGTGCTCGGCGTGGGCGGCGGCATCACCGCCGACTCCGACCCCGACGCCGAATGGCAGGAGTGCCTGGACAAGGCGGCCGCGACCATCGGCCTGTCCAGCAGCGCCGTCGTGGCACCGGTGGCCTCGCATCACTGATCGCGGGCGCGCAGCACCGCGTCGTAGAGGTCGCGGCGCGAGGGCGCCCCGGGATGCGCGGCGATCACCTGCTGACAGGCGTCCTTGACCCGCATGCCCTCGGCGGTCAACTCCGCGACCTCGGCCACCAGCACGTCGAGGTCGGCGACCGGCGTCGCACCCGCGAGCACCACCGTGATCTCGCCCAGCACGCCGTCGACGGCCCAGTCGGCCAACTCGGCCAGGGTGCCGCGGATGACCTCCTCGTGGGTCTTGGTCAGTTCCCGGCACACCGCGGCGCGGCGATCGCCGCCCAGTTCGTCGACCGCCTCGCGCAGCAGTTCCGCCAGTCGCCGCGGCGACTCGAAGAACACCGCGGTGCGTGGTTCGGCGGCCAGGGACGCCAGCCAGGTGCGGCGCGCGGCCTGCTTGCGCGGGGCAAAACCCTCGAAGCAGAACCGGTCGGCCGGCAACCCGGACACCGTCAGCGCCGTCGTCACCGCCGAAGGCCCGGGCAGACACGTCAGCGGCAGGTCCGCCGCCACGCACGCGGCCACCAGGCGGTAGCCGGGGTCGCTGATCGACGGCATCCCCGCGTCGGTGACCGCCAACACGGTCGCACCGCCGCGGATCTCCTCGACCAGGTACGGAACCCGCGTCGACTCGTTGCCCTCGAACAGGCTCAGCACCCTGCCGCCGATCCGGACTTCCAGCGACTGGGCCAGGTTGCGCACTCGGCGGGTGTCCTCGGCGGCGACGATGTGCGCCGTGGCGAGCGCATCGATCAGCCGTCCCGAGGCGTCGGCGGGGTGGCCCAACGGTGTGGCAGCCAGCAACAGTCGACCGCCACTCATGCCCCACAGCCTACGATCGTTGTCGATGACCGCTCCCTCGACCGTGGTGCCGGAGCGCGCCGTACCGGTGATCAGCCCCGGCCCGCTCGTGCCCGTCGCCGATTTCGGGCCGCTGGATCGAGCACGCGGATGGGTGATGACCGCGGTGATCGCGGCGCTGGCGGCCATCACACGGTTCCTGAATCTGCAGTCCCCGACCGACGCCGGCACGCCGATCTTCGACGAGAAGCACTACGCGCCGCAGGCCTGGCAGATGCTGCACAACGGCGGCGTCGAGGACAACCCGGGCTTCGGCCTGGTGGTCCACCCGCCACTGGGTAAGCAACTGATCGCCGTCGGCGAGGCCATCTTCGGCTACAGCGGGCTGGGTTGGCGCTTCAGCGTCGCGCTGCTGGGCGTCATCCTGGTGGTGCTGGTCGCCCGGATCGTGCGACGGATCAGCCGCTCGACGCTGGTCGGCGCCATCGCCGGGGTGCTGCTCACCGCCGACGGCGTGACGTTCGTGGCGTCGCGCACGGCCCTGCTCGACGGGTTTCTGGTGGTGTTCGTGGTCGCGGCCTTCGGCGCGTTGATCGTCGACCGCGATCAGGTCCGGGAGCGGATGCACAACGCGCTGCTGGACGGGCGGATCACCGAGACCCCGTGGGGTCCGCGGCTGGGGGTGCGCTGGTGGCGGTTCGGGGCCGGGGTGCTGCTCGGATTGGGCTGTGCGACAAAGTGGTCCGGCCTGTACTTCGTGGTGTTCTTCGGGTTGATGTCGTTGACCTTCGACGTGGTGGCCCGCCGGCAGTACCGGGTTTCGCGGCCGTGGCTGGGCACCATCCGCCGCGACGTCGGCCCCACCGCCTGGGCGATCGGCCTGATTCCGATCGGGGTGTACCTGGCCTCCTATGCGCCGTGGTTTGCCTCCGAGACCGCCGTCAACCGCTATCAGGCGGGCGACAACATCGGTGAGCGCGCCTGGTTCCAGCCCCCGGACGCCATCCGGTCGCTGTGGTACTACACCGCCAAGGCCTACGACTTCCACTCCGGGCTGACCAATGCCGCGGGCAATCAACACCCGTGGGAATCCAAGCCCTGGGCCTGGCCGATGTCGCTGCGGCCGGTGCTGTATGCCATCGATCAGGACAACGTTCCGGGCTGCGGTTCCGCGTCCTGCATCAAGGCGGTGATGCTCGTCGGCACCCCGGCGATGTGGTTCCTGGCGGTGCCCGTCCTGGCGTACGCGGTGTGGCGCGCGTTCATCCGCTGCGATTGGCGCTACGCGGTGGTGCTGGTCGGCTACTTCGCGGGTTGGCTGCCGTGGTTCGTCGACATCGACCGGCAGATGTACTTCTTCTATGCGGTGGTGATGGCGCCGTTCCTCGTCATGGCGATTGCCCTGATCTGCGGCGACATCCTGTACAAACCCACCCGCAACCCGGAACGACGAACGCTCGGGGTGGTCGTGGTGTGCTGCTACGTGGCGTTGGTGATCACGAACTTCGCGTGGCTCTTCCCGGTATTGACCGGAATGCCGATCTCCCAGCACACCTGGAACATGCAGATCTGGCTGCCGAGTTGGCGATGACGGAGGGCAGTATGAGCACTCGCGAGGACGTCCTGATCAGCGCCGACGAGTTGGCCCGACGACTCGATGCCGGCGAACCGATCACGCTGCTGGACGTGCGGTGGGAGTTGGCCCAGCCCGACGGCCGGGCGGCCTATGCGCGCGGACATCTGCCCGGCGCGGTGTACGTGTCTCTCGACGACGACCTCGCCGACCACGCGGTGTCGGGCCGCGGCCGTCATCCGCTGCCGTCCGGTGCGGCGCTGCAGGATGCGGCGCGGCGGTGGGGAATCCGCGCCGGCGTACCGGTGGTGGTCTACGACGATTGGAACCGCGCCGGATCCGCGCGCGCGTGGTGGGTGCTGTCGGCCGCGGGCATTCCCGGCGTGCGAATCCTCGACGGCGGCCTCTCCGCGTGGCGGGGCGAATTGCAATCCGGCACAGTCATTCCCGAGCCCGGCGACATCACCGTCGACCATGACGACCTCTACACGGCGGCGCGCCGGACCGTCACCGCGGATCAGGCTGCGACGGCGGCGGTGCTGCTGGATGCCCGCGCCCCCGAGCGCTACCGTGGCGAGGTCGAACCCGTCGACCCGGTGGCGGGCCACATCCCGGGAGCGCGCAACGTTCCGAGCACCCGCTTGCTGGACGCCGACGGCGCGTGGCTGCCGGCGGCGGATCTGACCCGGCTGTTCGAAGATTCCGGGGTGGGCACCGACACCGAGGTGGCGGTGTATTGCGGTTCGGGGGTGACGGCCGCGGTGACCGTCGCCGCACTGGCCGCCGTGGGGATCGACGCAGCGCTGTTCCCGGGCTCGTGGTCGCAGTGGAGTTCGGAGCCCGACCGGCCGGTCGCGCTCGGTTAGGACGGGTCGCGGGACGCCGGGCAGGACATGCAGCGCGGCCCGCCGCGCCCGGTGCCCAGCTCCGATGCGGCGATCCGCAGCACCTCGATGCCCGAATCCTCGAGCCGCGCATTGGTTTCGACGTTGCGTTCATAGGCCACCACCACACCCGGCGCCAGGGCCAGCGTGTTGTTGCCGTCGTCCCACTGCTCGCGTTCGGCGGTCACCGGATCCAGGCCGGTGTCGATCACCCGCAGCCGGTCGATCCCCATCGCGTCGGCGGCCGCCCGGACGAAGGGCGCGGCGTCGTCGATCCGGACGTGTCCGTCGATGCGGCGAATGGTGAACGCGGACAACGTGTCCACCACATCGGGATACATCACCACGGCGTCGGTGTCGACCATCGTGCAGACCGTGTCGAGATGCATCTGGGCCCGCCCCTGGGCAATGGGCACCGCCAACACGGTGTGGGCCAACTCGTCCTCGAAGAGGCTGCGCGCCAACGCCTCCGCCCCCGCCGGGGTGGTGCGCTCCCCCACCCCCACGGCCACCACACCCGGTGCCAGCAGCAAGACATCGCCGCCCTCCACCGGGGCCGAGCGCGATTCGTAGGCGCGTCTGACCCCGAGAAACCTGGGATGGTGGGCGTAGATCAGATCGGTCAGCGAGGTCTCGCGCATGCGGGCGGGCAGCGCCAACGAGGTGATCGCCACCCGCGGCCCGATCCAGAACGACGAGTCGCGGGTGAAGACCAGATTCGGCAGCGGGTCGATGACGAAGTCGCCCCCGTGATGCATGCGCCGCACCAGCGACAGCTCACTGCCGGCCAACGGCAGTTCGGTGAACGTCATGCCGGCCATCAGGATGTGCGCCAGCGGGGCCGGCTCGAGGCTGCGTAGATACGACGAAAGCTCTTGTGCCAGGGTCACACCCAAGCGACGCGCGTCGACGGCCGCCGAGATGCCATGCATGCGTGCCGCCCCGCTGGCCAGCGCCTCGCGCAGCAGATCCGACAGCAGCAGCACCTCGACGCCGCGACCCCGCAACACGGCGGCGAAGGCGTCGTGCTCCTGCTGGGCGCGCGAAACCCAGGGCACCCCGTCGAACAGCAGGCGGTCGTTGTTGCGCGGTGTCAGCCGCTGCAGTTCAGCGCCGGGCCTGTGCAGGATTGCCACCCGCAGCGTTCCCACCTCGGATTTGACGCTCAACGCCGCAGCATCCACAGCTAGCACCGTAGCGTCCCAAGCACCTCAGCCCTGCCGCAGCGGCGGGAAACACACGACCGGAACGCGGGGCTTACCGGGAATGATTTTCATTAACCACCTTCGCTCGTTAACATGAGGACCGCCCGCAACCGTTGTTTGCGTGCCTGGATCCCAGCGATGTCGTAGGTGAGCGGAGCCCAATGCCGGTGAACACGAACCCCAAGATCTCCTCGCTGTTTCGCTACGTCGAAGACCTCCAGGGGGATCGGCCATGGGGCAGCTTCTTGGACGCGGGCACCGGCGTGAAGTCGCTGGAATGGATTCTGACGCTGCCGACCGAACGTTGGACCGCGATCACCGCTGCCCACCGCATGGCGGACAACGCTCGCGCGGCGGTGGGCAGCGGGGTTCGGCCTCAGGATCGCCTACTGGTGGGAAATTGGATCAACGACAGCCTGCTGACCGGCGAAACCTTCGACACCGTGCTGGTCGACTATTTGGTCGGCGCCATCGAAGGGTTCGCGCCGTACTGGCAGGATCGCGTGTTCGAACGGCTGCGCCCACTGGTCGCCGAACATGGCCGGCTTTACCTCATCGGACTCGAACCGTACGTCCAGTTCGAGCCCGAATCCCCAGCCGGCAAGATCATTTGGGAGATCGGCCGCGTACGCGATGCGTGCCTGCTGCTCGCCGGCGAGCGGCCGTACCGCGAGTATCCGCTCGATTGGACGTTGCGACAGTTGGGCAGGGCCGGATTTCGGATGGTGGAAAGCCGCCGCTTTCCCATCCGCTACCGCGCGCGATACATCCATAGCCAGTTGGACATGTGCCAGAACCGCCTCGCCCGTTTCTCGTCACGAGAACTGGGCACGGCGATGCACGGTTACGTCGACGGTCTCCGTGCGCGGGCACTTGCCCTCAACGAGCGCGAGGATAGCCTGAGCCACGGCCATGACTACGTGGTCGCCGCCGAACCGATGCCGTGAGCCTGGGCGCCGAACCCTACCTCAACTATTGTTGAGGAGTATGAGCACCCAGGAACTGACGCCGGGAGAACTAGCGGCTCGTGCGGGCGTCGCGATTTCGGCACTGCACTTCTACGAGCGCGAAGGGCTGATCGTCTCTCGGCGGACCTCGGGCAATCAACGCCGCTACACGCGCGACACCCTGCGCCGCGTCGCGTTCATCCGGATGTCACAGCGGCTGGGCATACCGCTGGCGCGGGTTCGGCAGGCGTTATCGACGCTGCCGGCCGACCGGGTGCCGAGCAGCCGAGATTGGGCCCGGCTGTCGGCCGGGTGGCGCGAGGATCTCGATGACCGCATCCTGCATCTGCAGCGCCTGCGCGACAATCTGGCCGATTGCATCGGATGCGGCTGCCTCAGCCTCAAGAGCTGCACGCTATCGAACCCCGATGACATGCTTTCGGAAAAAGGACCTGGCCCAGTTCGGCTCTGATCGAACGTGTGTGCGATAGACTGATGTGCGTGACTGTGGCGGTACAGGGAGGCCTGTTCGACCACGCCGAGCGACGACGGCTGGCTCACGGGGCGTGGATCGACGTTCGCGCCGGCTGGTTCGACGCACCCGACGGGTTGTTCAGCGAGTTGCTGTCCGCCATTCCTTGGCGGGCCGAGCGCCGACAGATGTACGACCGCGCCCTCGACGTGCCGCGGCTACTCAGTTACCACGACCTGAGCGATAAACCGGCGCCGCACCCCGCCCTCACCCAGCTGCGTCGACGAGTCAACGACATCTATGCCGGCGAACTCGGCGAACCGTTCACCACCGTTGGCCTGTGTCTGTACCGGGACGGCAACGACAGCGTGGCCTGGCATGGCGACACCATCGGCCGCGGAAGCTCCGAGGACACGATGGTGGCTATCGTGAGCCTCGGCGCCGCCCGCACTTTCGCGTTGCGCCCGCGGGGCGGCGGCCACTCGCTGCGCATCAAGCACGGCCACGGCGACCTGCTGGTGATGGGCGGCTCATGCCAGCGCACTTGGGAGCACTCGATTCCGAAGACCGCCCGGCCCGTCGGACCCCGGATCAGCATCCAGTTTCGTCCGCGGGGCGTTCGCTAGACAGCTACGGCTTCGGGCGCCGGGTTCGCCTGCGCTGCCACCGCCCCGACGCGCCGGAGTTTCCAGCCAGCGCACCGGCGATCCACCGGCCGACCAACGCCAGTGCACCGAGCACAGCAATCAAGCCGCTCCATACCAGCGGGGAAGTCCACGGGGTCCCCGTCGCGGCCGTCTGTACTCCGCGATTGTTCACCGCGTCCGCGGGAGCGGCGTGTTCGCCCTGCTCGCCGTGATCGTGGCCGTGATCGTGCCCGTGGTTGTGGTCGTGGTCGTGTCCGGCATCGTGTTCGTGACCGTGACCGTGGCCGGCGTCGTGGCCGTGCTCATGGTTATGACTGGGATCGTGTTCGTGATCGTGCGACCGATGGTCGTGATCATGGCCGAGGGCACTGTGGTCGTGGTCCGAAAATGCCACCCCGTGGACGTGATCGTGACCGTGTTCATGGGCGTGTCCACCCAGAAGCGCAGCGATCCCGTGACCGTGAGCGTGGCCATGATCATGGCCGTGCACCTCCCCGCCGTGGCCGTGATCATGGTCGTGACCACCCCCACCGTGATCGTGGTCATGGCCACCGCCACCATGGTCGTGGTCGTGACCACCCCCACCGTGGTCGTGGTCATGGCCACCGCCACCGTGGTCGTGACCACCCCCACCATTACCGCCCCACAGGACTCGCAGAATCTCAATCACCGCCGGGTGGTTTTCTAGCCCCAGAGCCTTCAGCAAACTCCGCACAAGCTGCTGCGCCGGGGTCTCATCGTTGTGGTCGTGGTCATCATCCCCGCCGTGATCGTGGTCATGGTCGTGATCATCGTCCCCGCCGTGATCATGACCGGGATCGTCGTCGCCGGCGTGATCATCGCCATCGCCGTCGCCATCGTCCCCGCCATGATCATGGCCGTGATCGTGGTCATGGTCGTGGTCATGGTCGTGGCCATCGTCCCCGCCGTGATCGTGATCATGGTCGTGATCGTCGCCGGCGTGATCATCGCCATCGCCGTCGCCATCGTCCCCGTCGTGATCATGGCCGTGGTCGTGATCATCGTCCCCGCCGTGATCATCGTCCTCGCCGTGATCGTGGTCATCGTCGACTTGGTCTGCGCCGAGACCGCGGTCGCTACCGCGGTGTCGGTCCAAAAGCCCGAGGAGCGCACGCCGACTGCCCACGGCACCGGCGCCATCAGAGCCGCTGGTCACGCCCGACTCCTGACGCTCACCTTCGCGGTCGGACCACCCTCGCTCCAATCCCTTTCGACGTCCGTCGAAAGCACGCAGCACGGCACGACTCTCCGAACCACCGCGCCCGCGACCGGGGTTCTCCATGCCACCACGCCGCTCGGCGCCGATCTCCGAACCGCGACGGTCCTCGGCGCGACGCTCTGAACCATCACGCCCACCACTGCGGTTCCGTGAACCGCGGTCGTCAACCTGGTCGCGGCTGGGGTCTGAATTGCGTTCCGCGCCACGACGGTCGGCACCACCCCCACCACGCCTCTTGCTGCCGTCATCACCACCGTCGGCGCCTGAACTCATCGGCGGCAGCGGACGATGCAGGCTGGCTAGGTAGAGCGGCAGATGCGCAGTAGTCATTTCCCGTGTCGCAGCGACCGCGGTCAGCAAGTCCTCGGCCCGATCGCGCGGTGGGCTGGCCATGCCGTAGGCGCTGATCAGCACCGCCGTCGATGAAACGATCCCGATCTGCCCCAACCATCCGTACACGTCGTCGACCCCGCCTTTCCTCGAACCCACGCTCCCAGCAGGGTGACCTTATTGCTAATGGGATTCATTATCAATAACAAGAACGGGGCGCTTGCCGATCAGGCAAGCGCGATCGAGACGGACCGCCCAACGGGCGGCCATTTGCGTTGGGCGATCAAGGCGCAGCTGGGTGCAGCTGGGTGCACGCATCCCAGCAGGGGTCCCCCTACGGATCGGAGAAGCGAAACGCGGTGCGCTAGATAGGTTTTCGGATAGACAAGCAGGCCGAATCGATGGAGCTAATTCCGGATTGCGGTCACGGCGTCGACCAGCACCCCTTCGGCCCGCGCAGTATCCACGGGCACCGGCGGCTTGTCGGGGGTCACCAACGGGTTGGCGGTGACGATGACTTGGTACTCACCGAGCTGTGCGATGTAGCTGTACACCTCGCCGGTCTGCATCTTGCCGTCCACGGTCGCCTGTACCACCCGGTGCACGCCCAGCGTCTGGACGCCATCGATCTGCGGGGCCGGAACCGACTCGATGGTGCCCCGCGTCGCTCCGGCGGCGTAGGAGAATTTCTTGCAGTTGTCGGAGGGGTCGTTCAGCGGCACCCGCTGCGAAGTTTCCAGTGCGATTGCCACCAGCCGGTTGCCCGCTCCTTCGGCAATCACCGCGGACATGTTGCCCTTGAGATCCGGGGGCAGCGTTTGCATACTGGCGAACTCTCCGCATTCGGCGGGCTCGAACTTCACTCCTTCGGGCGGCTTCTGGTTTTCCAGAATCTTGGGGTCAAGACCTGAGGACTTCTCGCTGACCTGGAACTCGGGACCGAACGTCGACGTGAGTTGGCCAATCTTGGAGATGTCGACCGGTTCCGCAGTCCCGGGATCTTCTGCCGCCGAGCACCCAGCGAGCAGGCCGACGCTTACCACCGAAACCAGCACTCTATGTGTGGACATCGGGCGCCAATCTACCCATCCGCGCCCTTACCCGCGCGCAGCGGCGACCGTTTTGACCAATAGGTCGGCGGCGTA
Organism: Mycolicibacterium sp. MU0053; assembly: GCF_963378095.1. Lineage (NCBI taxonomy): Bacteria > Bacillati > Actinomycetota > Actinomycetes > Mycobacteriales > Mycobacteriaceae > Mycobacterium > Mycobacterium burgundiense. The sequence continues at coordinate 927,584 of NZ_OY726397.1, read as the reverse complement.
TTGCGGCGGCAGCGGCGGATGTGGCGAGCCGGGGTCGACGATGAGGGTGACGAAGATGAGGTGCGCATCCAGGTAGGCGATATAGGTGTGGGCGTGGGAATCAGTCTCGGTTCCCGACTCGACGAGGGTGCGAATCGACGTCGTCATCCCGACGGTGCCGTCGGCCCCGTCAATCGAAGGCGCGGGGGCCTGGGTGACGGCGGCGACCGAGCGCCCGAAGGAGGCGGTCCACTGTTGGCACTCGGTCACCAACGCGGGGCCTGGGGCCACCTGCCTCCCCTCGGGGGCCGCGGCAATGACGACATAGATCTGACCGCCGTCGCCGGAACTCGACAGCCCCCGACTTACGCCCCCGTCGGCCGGGTTCACCAGTGCCGCGCACTGCGGTGGCTCGGCGACCCAACCCGACCGCATCCCCCAATACGTCGCCGGGGAGGTCACGTCGCGGGCCTCCGCGACCTCATCCCCGGCCGGAAGGTCTTTGCGGATCCGCTTGACGCGGTCGGGGTCGATGGAATCCGGGCCGTTCTCGGCTCGGGCGGTCTCCGTCGCGGTTCCGGCGCCGTTCTGTCCGGCGGGGACGCCGCAGCCGGCGACCAGAACGGTCACCACGAGGGCAGGCAGGAGCCGCATGCCCGTTGGTACCACACTCCGCCGTTAACACTCCGTTATTGCCCTGGTTACTGCCAGTTTTCGACAACATTCCGCCAATCTCGCCGTGGCCGAAATCACGGGGAAGAAAATACTTCACCCCCGAGTTCCACTGTGCAGACCGCGAAGTACTCCCCAGTCGGAGTACAGACGGCACCGAGGAAGAGGTGAGAAATCCAATGAAGAAGATCCTCCTGAGCTCGGCAAGTGCAGCTGCATTAGCCGCTCTGACCATCGGTTTGGCCACACCGGCAATGGCAGTGCCGGCATCGACGGCGCCTGCTCAATCGGGCGACACCGTGATGCTCAACGCCCCCAAGAACCCGACCGAACCGCACAATTACGAGACGGACGACCGGTACCCGTACCACGATTTCGGCATCGCCAAGCATCCCTACAACGACTCCCTGATCCCACGGCCCGCCGGGCATTCCGGTGTCACGCCCGGACAGCTACCGAGTCGGGTGCCGCTGGGACCGATCGTCGGCCTGAGATAGCGGATCGCGAAAAGTCGCTATATAACTACAGATCACCGGAATTGAGTTATTCCTGCGGATCGGTGCTGTCGAATTGACGCCGACATGGAGACGATATCGCCCAAATGCAGTCGGCGGGACTAATTCTCCAGCATTTAGCGTTCTACCCCATAGACGACAAATTAATTCTCCAACCCATAATCGGTGGAGAAAGAGGCAAGAAGTAAAGAAGAGGCGAGATTACGATGAAGAAGACACTGCTGGGCTCGGCCGCGATCAGCGGGTTGGTAGCTCTGACAATTGGTTTGGCTGCACCGGCAATCGCCGCCCCGGCCATCACCACTCCCGCTCAGAGCGGTGGATCACTAATCGCCGATGAACAAGAATTCCCCAGAATCCAACACAACACCGAAAAGAACAACATTCGGGACAAGCAACGGTTCAACACCGAAGTGAACCACCCGTACTACAACTCGCTGAACCCGCGTCCGTCCACGAGCCCCGGGATCACACCGGGGCAGTCGCCGGGCACGGTCCCGCTGGGCCCGATCGTCGGAAGACGGTGACCCCCAGCACATAACTCAACAGCAACAGATCCCGATGCGGGGTGTCCACACGGACGCCCCGCATTGGCGTTCGAGGCGGGATTTCTGCCAGTTCGTCGACAACATTCCGCCAACCTCACCAAATGCGGGTCACTCCGGAATCACCGGGAAGAAAACCCTTCACCCCTGAGTTCCACTGTGCAGAAGGCGAAGTCCTCCACCGTCAGAGCAAAGACGGAACCGAAAAAGAGGTAGGCGATCCAATGAAGAAGACACTACTGGCCTCGTCCGTAATCAGCGGGTTGACCGCTCTGACAACCGGTTTGGCCGCACCGACACTGGCGGGACCCACCGTCACCACACCCGCTCAAAACGGTGCATCGTTGGTCGCCGCGCCGCAAGAGTTCCCCAGAATTCAGCACAACACCGAAAAGAACGACGTTCGCGACAAGCAACGTTTCAACACCGAGGTCCGACACCCCTTCTACAACTCGCTGAACCCGCGCCCAAGCAAGAGTGCCGGGATCACCGCGGGGCAGTTGCCGGGTTCGCTGCCGATCGGTCCGATCGTCGGGCGACGGTGACCGCCAGCACAACCGAAACAACTGAACACCAACATCTCCCACTGCGGGGCGTCCACACGGACGCCCCGCAGTGGCGTTGAGGTGGCCGCCGCCGGGTGAGGTGCTCGCGGGCGGGACCAGTCCCCAGAATTCGCCGCAATCATCGTTTACTGCCAGGCCCCGACAACATTCCGCCAAGTTCGTCCACCCCTGAATTCAACGGGAAGAAAACGCTTCCCCGCCGAGTTCCATTGTGCATAAGCGAAACACGCCAGCAGCGCAACAGAGAACAGGCGGGAAATCCCATGAAGAAGATCCAATTGACCGCAGCAATCACCAGCGGATTGGCAGCTCTCACAATCGGTTTGGCCGCACCGGCACTGGCCGTCCCGGCCATCGACAGCCTCAGCCAGGCAGACATCTCCCTGAGCGCCGCACCGCAGGAATTCCCCCGCATTCAGAACAACACCGAGAAGGTCGACAAGCGCGACAAGCAACGGTTCAACACCACCGTGAACCACCCGTTCTACATGCGCTGACCAACACCCACCACTACTGCGGGGCGGCCCACCGGCCGCCCCGCAGTTCGTCGTCGCAACGGTGGCCGGAGCAGCGCGTACCCCGGAATTGATGCTCCTATTTCTTTCAAGCGGCTTGGAGCCAGTTTCTGTAGGTGTCTGCGAAGGCATCGTCGCGTTGTAGTCCGCGTTCGATGCGGGAGATGACGGTGGGCCAGAGCCCGAAGTGGTTGGCAGCGGCGGTGACGGTGATGTTCTTGGCTTGACGGGCCGGGCGCAGGTCGGCGTAGTCGGGCACGGCGATCTGGCGGGTCAGGAGCTTGAATATCTCCCGGGCGATGGCCCGTTTGAGTTTGCGCAGGATCTCCATCCGGGTGTGGCCCAGGGCCTGCTGTCGTTGCACGTAACTCTTGGTCGGCTGGTGGTGGGACATGCGCACCAGGGCGATGCGGAACGGGGCGTTGTTGGCCGCACGGTCCCCGCCACGAGAGAGTCGGTGCCGGTTGGTCTTGCCCGAAGACGCGGGGACGGGCGCCGCGCCGCACAGCGCGGCGAACGCCGCCTCACTGTGCAACCGGTGCGCGTTGGCCCCGGCGTGATCAACAACTGGGCGGCGGTGTCCGCACCGACACCGTAGGCCGCCCGCAACCCGGGATTCGCCGCTGTCACGAGAGTGTCGATCTGAGCTTCGAGGGCCTCAGCTTGGATCTCGAGGAACTGCACGCGTTGGGCGAGCAGCTTGGCCGCGACGAGCACCGACTGCGCCCACGGCTCGGCTTGCGCGTCGGGTCGGCAGCGGGCGATCGCTTCGACCAGCTTCAATGTCGTTAGCCCTCGGTATTTTTCACGTACCGCATCCGGTGCGGACACCAACATGGCCTTGAGTTGATTGATCACCGGGTGCGATGCTTGACCGCCGAGCGTCGAGCGATGTGCAGAGCACGCAGCCCCGCGGTGGCGTCATCTTTCGGAGCGGCCAGCCCGTCGCCGGCCAACGCCGTGCGGGCGGCGCTATAGGCATCGAGCGGGTCAGATTTTCCTTTCAATCGTCGGGTGGACTTGACCGCGCGGGTCACCTCAGCGACCTCGATGCCAGCAGTGGTCAGTGCTCGGGTGAATCCGGCGCCGTAGCTGGCGGTGCCCTCCACCCCGACAAACTCCACCTGCCCCAACGACGTCAGAAATCTGATGGCCGCGGTGTAACCGGCGGCGGTGGTCGGGAACTCCCGGTCACCGATCGTCGCGCCGGTCATCGAGATCGCCGCGACGTGGATGGTGTCGGCGTGGGTGTCTGCGCCGGCGACGATGAGCGTGGAATCTGCCAAGATGGTGATGTCCCTTCTGACTTCGCGTTGAGTAGGGCACACACCGGCCAGGGCGGGCAGACAAGACATTGATGAGGGAACGGCCAGGCTCCTGATTAGGTCATGTCCGTCCTGTCCGGCGTGAACAAGACGCGCACCACGCAGGCCGGACAAATCAATTGATGGACAACCCAGCAGGGCGTCAGTCAGACCCAGAGTCACGACCTGCGCGGTAACGCTCTTCCAGTATCAATGTCAGACCCCCCTGCAATGCTGAGGTCATGTTCCCGGCCGCGACCTCAGCCATCACTGCGGGGCGCTCTGACCAGCGTCTTGAGGTACTTTTCGACGAACTTGCCGAATTGACCGGTCAGCGCAATGCGATCGACGGGCGCATCGTGGAGATCGTTGCCGAGGTGGACCGCGACGGACTGTGGGGCAACACCGGCGCGAAGTCGGTGCCGGCGTTGGTGGCCTGGAAGACCGGCACCTCGCCGCGCAACGCCGAGACGATCGTCGCGGTGGCGCAGCGCCTCGACGAATTCCCCCGCTGCGCCCAAGGACTCCGTGAGGGTCGACTGTCACTGGACCGACTCGGAGTCATCGCCGAACGCGCCGCCGACGGCTCCGACGAGCACTACGCCCAACTGGCCGAGGTCGCCACCGTCAACCAACTACGCACCGCCGTCAAACTCGAACCCCGACCCGACCCCGAACCGCGACCGGAAGTGCAGCGCTCGATCACCAAGGTGGTCCAGGACGACCACACCACCTGGCGCATCCGCTTGCCACGGGTGGAGGCCGCCAAATTCGAGGCCGCCCTACAGTCCCACCGCGACGCGCAGATCGCCGACTGGAAACGCGACCACGACGCCAACGGACCGATCCCCGAACAGGCGCCACCGTTTCCCGACGGCGTCGATGCCTTCATGAGCCTCATCGAAGCCGGCTGGGACTGCGACGTCGCCCGCCGCCCCCACGGACAGCACACCACCGTGGTCGTACACCTCGACGTCAAGGATCGACTGGCCGCCCTGCACCTGGGACCGCTGCTCACCGATCACGAACGCCGCTACCTGACCTGCGACGCCACCGCCGAAGTGTGGTTCGAACACGACGGCCAACCCATCGGCGCCGGCCGCACCACCCGCACCATCAGCCGACGACTGCGCCGCGCCCTCGAACACCGCGACCGCTGCTGCGCGGTACCCGGCTGCGGCGCCACCCGCGGCCTGCACGCTCACCACCTCGTGCACTGGGAAGACGGCGGCCCCACCGAACTGCACAACCTCATCCTGCTCTGTCCCTACCACCACCGCGCCCACCACCGCGGCCTGCTCACCCTCACCGGACCCGCCCACCGACTCGTCGTGACCGACAGCGACGGCCAGCCACTGCACCCAGGCGCGCTGGCTCGCCCGCCGAAGACTCCCCCACCCGATGTCCCACCCTGCCCCGGACCCACCGGCGAACGCGCCCAATGGTGGTGGTACCAACCCTTCCAACCGCAAGCACCACCGACGACCAATTAGGTCGGCCGACTTCGTTCGGACACCGAGAATGCCCTGCCCCGGGCGTAATCGAGGCATGCGGAGGGTTCGTCGGCGATGCTTTCATCGTTTTCTGCCAGGCCCCGACAACATTCCGCCAAGTTCGTCCACCCCTGAATTCACCGGGAAGAAAACACTTCCCCACCGAGTTCCATTGTGCATAAGCGAAACACGCCAGCAGCGCAACAGAGAACAGGCGGGAAATCCCATGAAGAAGATCCAATTGACCGCAGCAATCACCAGCGGATTGGCAGCTCTCACAATCGGTTTGGCCGCACCGGCACTGGCCGTCCCGGCCATCGACAGCCTCAGCCAGGCAGACATCTCCCTGAGCGCCGCACCGCAGGAATTCCCCCGCATTCAGAACAACACCGAGAAGGTCGACAAGCGCGACAAGCAACGGTTCAACACCACCGTGAACCACCCGCTCTACATGCGCTGACCAACACCCACCACTACTGCGGGGCGGCCCACCGGCCGCCCCGCAGTAGTGTCCGGACCAGCTACGTGCCGCGGGAGAACGCAGCGGCCTCCGCCACTTGTTCCGCGGAGGGCCGCACACCGGTGTAGCGCGCAAACTGCTCCGCGGCTTGTAGAGCGATGACTTCGGCACCGGTGATCACCCGTTTGCCTGCCGCCCGCCCGGCAGCGATCAGCGGCGTCTCCGCGGGCACAGCCACCACGTCGAACACGGTGTCCGCGGCCGCGATGGCGGTCTCGCCGAAGGGGCTGTCGCGCTCCTCCGCGGCACCGGCCATGCCGATGGGCGTGGCGTTGATGACGATCGAGGCGGTGGCCCCGCCGACGTGCGGCCGCCAGCGGTAGCCCAGCCGTTCGGCCAACGCCGGCCCGGCGACCGGGTTGCGGGCGATCACCACGCCGCTCTGAAATCCGCTGTCCCGAAATGCGGTTCCCACGGCGCTGGCCATTCCGCCGCTACCGCAGAGCAGCACGGTCGCATCGGGCACCAGCCCGTGCGATTCGATCAACTGCTCGATGGCGAGGTAGTCGGTGTTCGAGGCCGTCAACACCCCCGCGTCGTTGACTACGGTGTTGACCGCGTTGATGGCTCGCGCGGAGGGCTCCACGTGATCGACCAGACCCAGAACGTCCTGTTTGAACGGCATCGACACCGAAACGCCTCGAATGCCCAGTGCACGCACGCCCCCGATGGCTGCGGCAATGTCGCTGGTACTGAAGGCCTTGTACAGAAAGTCGAGCCCGAGTTGCTCGTACAGGTAGTTGTGGAAGCGGGTACCGATGTTGGTCGGACGCGCAGCCAACGAGATGCACACCGTGGTGTCCTTGCTCAGCGCCGGGCGCGCCATCATCCCACCGCCTTGATGGCCTGACGCGCCAAACCCGCAATCCGGTCCGCCAGGTCTTTGGGCAATTTGATGCGCCTGCGCTCCGGCACCGGCAGCACCGTCATCACCACTCCGAGATCCTCCCGCTCCCAATGCGCTCCGTAGCCGTCCAGGATTCTGCGCATCGACAGGTTCTCGCTCAACACCCGCGCGGTGAACTGCTCGACGCCGGCGACTTCGGCGGCGATCGCCACTGCCTTCATGAGAAATGAACCGACACCCCTGCCCTGATACGCGTCGGCGACGATGAAGGCGACCTCGGCAGTTGTCCCCTTGCTCTCGTCCCGAACGAACCGGGCATCGGCCACCACCTCGTCGTCCTCGGCGGTGATCACCCATACGAAATGATCGACGTAGTCGACCTCGAACAGATAGCTCATCAACTGCTGATTCGGTTCGCGAAAGGACATGAATCGGCGATACAACGTCTCCGCGGAGAACTGCACGTGGCCATGCGAGGCCATTTCTTTGTCTCCTGGCAGCGCCGGGCGCAGCTGCATCTCGGAGCCATCGCGCATCCGGACCGGAATCGGGGTCAGGAATGCGGCCAGGCGCTGTCTGGCGGTGCGAACCAGGTTCCGCAGCACGCCGGGCAACTGGATCAGCTCGGCAAAGGCGTCGTCGCCGCCGCGCCACCCCGTCACCTCGGTGGTCGCGACGACGGACGCGACGCGGGGCTGGTTCTTGAGCATGGCGATCTCGCCAACGATCTCACCGGCGGGCACCACCATCTCGACCGCCGCCCCGTTGCCGTCCTCATGGCGGATTGCGACGGACCCGTCGGCGAGGATTGCGAAGAAATGCGACGTGTCGCCCTGTTCCATCAACACTTCGCCGGGATCGAGGTGCAGCGGTTCCAGGCTGGCGGCCAGGCCGTAGAGATCGGCGCCGAAGCAGTCGGCGAACACCGACAGGCCCGAAAGATGACTGGCCCGCTGGGTGATCAGTTCGGCCACGACGACGTCCTTCCGATCGGACGTAAGGTTACCGGAAGCGTCGGCCCGCGAAGCCGATCCGCGTACTAGCCGGATGGCTATCCTGAGTGCGTGACCATCACCAAATCGGGTCGACGGCGACTTGGCACCGCCGCGCGCACACCAGCCCAGATGCGCGTCCTGGACGCGGCGCTGGAGCTGATCGCCTACCACGGTGTCAGCGGCACCTCGCTCCAGATGATCGCCGATGCCATCGGCGTGACGAAGGCCGCGGTCTACCACCAGTTCAAGACCAAGGACGAGATCGTCGTGGGCGTCACCGAACTCGAGTTGGCGAGCTTGGAGGACGCGCTGGCCGCCGCCCAGGCGGAGTCCGACCCGGCCAGCGCGCGCAAGGTGCTGCTCACGCAGGTCATCGACATGGCCGTGGCCCGGCGGCGCTGGGTCAGGACGCTGCAGAACGACCCGATCATCATCCGTCTGCTCGGCGAGCACGAACCGTTCCGGGCGTTCATCAGCGAGCTTTACGGCGTCCTGCAGGGCGATGAGGACGACACCACGGCCCGGGTGTCGGCCGCGCTGTTCTCCGGTGCCATCGGCGGCGCGATCATCAACCCGCTGCTCGACGACATCGACGACGACACGCTGCGCGCCGCGTTGATGCAGCTGACGACCCGAATGCTGAACCTGCCCGATTGATGGCAAGGGGCGGTGGGGCCTTTCGACACGACACCGCCCCCAGCGCAAGGCACTGGGGGCGGTGTCGGTCGAGCTAGGTTCTAGATCACCAATCGCCGATGGCGGGGCCCGGCGCCCACGGTCCCTGGAAGGATTCCGCGGTGGTGCCGTTGACGGCCTTGACCGAGTCACGGGTGTCGCCCTGGGCGTTGATCTCGCCGGCGTCAGCAAGCCGGGCCTGCGACAGGCCGCGCGCGACGCTGGGGTCGACGATGCGAAGCCATGAATCCGAGACCACTGAGGCCTGGCGGCTACGGACCTCGGGGCCGGGCGCCACTTCGTCGACCTCGGCGCTCGCCGTTGCGGTGCCGAAGGTGACCAGACCCGCGGCCAGCGCGAACGCGCCCAGCCCGACGGTGACCAGCTTCTTCATGTGCGTTTCCCCTTGTAGTAGGCAGAAATCTCGATTGAGAGGGTGTAAGTCCGCGCTAAGAGTAGCAGCGAAATGGCCGGTCCGCGCGGCGAGCCAAGGACCAAAAATCTGGCCCGTTTCCGGGCCGTCCTACTGGAACGAAAAGTGTGGAGAAACTGTGGAGCTAAGGGGAATCGAACCCCTGACCTACTCGTTGCGAACGAGTCGCGCTACCAACTGCGCCATAGCCCCTTGATCGCTAGCAGGCTACCAGCCGGCGGGCACCGATCGAAAATTGCCTCGTCACTGCCCAGCCGCGCGCGGCAGATCGAATTGCCGGGCGAACGGCACATATTCGAGGTGCTCGAATTCGGGGTCCTCATCGTCGATTTCCAGCACCGCCGCCCCGGGTTGGCGCAAGCGGGCAGGTACTACATCGAGATCGTGGTCCTGGGTGTTCTCCACACCAAGTCGCGAGCGCGCCATCCGCTGCATCCGCCGCCGCCGCAACCGCTCCTCAATCCGCGTCTGCCGACGCAGGTAGGCCAGGTACAGCACGGTCATCACGCCGACGGTCCCGCACACCCACCAATTGACCGGGGACAACAGGAACGCCGCCCCGGCCGATGCCACCAGCATGAGGGCCATGCCGGACAGCACGTTCTTGCGGAACCGGTACTTGCGGGCGCTGACCGCCGCGGCGGTCTTGGAGTGGTAGCGACGATCCCGCGACAGTGGGATCGCGGACGTCGCCGGCTCGGCCTCGGCCTCCAGCCCGGAAGTGTCCTCGACGTACTCGTATTCGCTTCGGGCGCCTTCGAATTCGCCGAACTCTTCTTCCTCGGCCTGAGGTTCGGCTTCGGATTCGACTGCTGCCGCGGCGGGCATTTCTGCCGCGGCGCCGGCGGTCTCTTCCGATTCCGGCTCCGGGACTGCCTCGTCGTCCACCTGCGCTGTCTCGGCGAATTCGAGCGGCAACTCCTCGGCCTGCAGTCCTTCGCCCTTGAGCTTGCCGACCGGCAGCGCCCCGGAGTCCTCGTCGACGACGTCGACGTCGAGATAGTCCGGCCCGTCCTCGGCCGGGACCGATGTCACCACCGCCATGGTGCGGGCTCGGGCCGGCTTGGCCGTCACGACCACCGGGCCCGTCGCGTCGTCGTCGTAGTCGTCGAGGTCGGCATCGTGTTGCCAGTCGGGATCGCTGGCATGACCGGCCGCCGGACGACCGCGTTTGATCAACCGCGCAGCCCGGCCGGTGTTGAGCACTCGGGTGGCCAGCGCAACGTCACTCGTGCGCTTCACCGCGTCGCGCTTGTTGACCAACATGGGCACCAGCACGAACAGCCAGAGCACCACGAGCGAAATCCACAGCAGAGATTGGGGGATGCTTGGCATGGTGGCCGTGCTCCTTTCCCCTACAGGCTAGGTGTGCGACCAACGCAACCGTGGCTGGCGCGCCGAAGTCAATTACACACCTGTAATTCGCAGGTTACAAGCACCAACAGCCTCAAATGTCACATCAGTAACAGTTTCTCTGGCTTTTCAGGTCGATGCCACCGCCCTGGGGTGAATCCGGCGCGCATTTCGCCGAACCCGCCCAACTCAGCCCCAGCGCGCCCGGCCCGCCCGCACCAGCGCTGCGGCCACCGAACCGGCGACCTCCTCGACCGTGATCGCCACCAGGAGATGGTCGCGCCAGCCGCCATCGACATCGAGGTAACGGCGCAGCAGGCCCTCTTCCCGGAAACCCACCTTGCTCAGCACCGCGCGACTCGCGTGGTTCTCCGGCCGCACGGTCGCCTCCACGCGATGCAGACGCACCGCGTGGAAACAATGGTCGACCCCGAGGGCCAGGGCGGCCGTCGCCACTCCCCGGCCGGTGACCGAACTGTGCACCCAGTACCCGATCCAGGCCGAGCGCAGCGCGCCATGGGTGACGTTGCCGATGGTCAACTGCCCCACGAAACGGCCATCGAGTTCGATGACGTAGGGCAGGATGCGCCCCCGGCGGGCCTCGGCACGCAACGCCGAACACACTGTGGGCCACGCCGAACGGGCATGCCGGGCAATCCAATCCACCTCGGCCGACGGCTCCCACGGCTCGAGGAGTTCACGGTCGTCGATCCGGGTGCGGCTCCAGGTCGCCGCGTCGCGCATCCGGATGGGTCGCAGTCGCACCACCCCGGCCGGCACCCGCAGCGGTCCGACCGCCATCGGCCATCCCGGGTGCGCGGGACTGGGCCCGAACCAGAAGCGGGACAACTCAACCGCGCTGGGCGAGGAATGCGACGTCGACAATTTCTCCGGTGCGGATTTGTTCGGCCTCGCTGGGCACCAAGACCAGGCAGTTGGCCTCGGCGAGCGTCGCCAGCAGATGTGAGGACACTCCGGGAGCGCCGCCGAGCGCCTGCACCAGATACTCGCCGGTGTCCTGATCGCGCATCAACTGGCCGCGCAGGAAGCCCTTGCGGCCGGGCACCGAGGAGATCGGCGCCAAGGTCCGCGCCTGCACCACCCGCCGCGTCGGTTGCCGCTTGCCCAGCGACAACCGGATCAGCGGCCGCACCATCACCTCGAAAACCACCAGCGCCGACACCGGATTGGCGGGCAGCAGGAACACCGGGACACGCTCGTTGCCGAGCTGACCGAAGCCCTGCACAGAGCCGGGATGCATCGCGATGCGCGACACCTCCATCTCGCCGAGTTCCGAGAGCACCGCCCGCACGCTTTCGGCCGCCACCCCGCCGACCGCGCCCGCGATCAGCACGATCTCGGAGCGGCTCAGTTGACCTTCGACGGCCTCGCGCAGCTTGTCCGGGTCGCTGTCGACGATGCCGACCCGGTTGACCTCCGCACCCGCATCGCGGCCGGCCGCGGCCAACGCGTAGGAGTTGACGTCGTAGACCTGGCCGTTGCCGGGGGTCCGCGAGATGTCGACCAACTCGCCGCCCACCGAGATCACCGTGAGCCGCGGACGCGGATGCACCAACACCCGTTCCCGGCCGACCGCCGCGAGCAGCCCGACCTGCGCCGCCCCGATGATGGTTCCGGCGCGCACCGCAACGTCGCCGGGTTGGACGTCGTCGCCGGTGCGACGTACATAGGCGCCAGATCGCACCGCCCGGAGCACCCGCACCTTGGCTTGCCCGCCGTCGGTCCAGCGCAGCGGAAGCACCGCATCGGCCAACGTCGGCATCGGCGCGCCGGTCTGCACCCGGGCGGCCTGCCGCGGCTGGAGCCGACTCGGCGTGCGCGACCCGGCGGTGATCGTGCCCATCACTGGCAGGATGAGCTGGCCATTGCCCGTTCCGGACGTCTCGGCATCACCCACACCCAAGACGTCGACGCTGCGCACCGCGTACCCGTCGATGGCCGCCTGGTCGAAACCGGGCAGCGGACGTTCGGTGACGACCTCCTCGGCGCACATCAACCCCTGCGCCTCGGCGATCGCCACTCGAACGGGTCGGGGTGCCATAGCTGCGGCCTGCACTTTGGCCTGCTGCTCTTCAACCGAACGCACTATGCGCCTTTCCGCCGTCATGTCCGAATGTCGGGCCGACGGTCAACTACTGCTCGGTCAGGCCCAACCGCTCAACCAACCAGCTACGCAGTTCCGGGCCGTAGTCGTCACGCTCCAAGGCAAAGTCAACCGCAGCCTTGAGGTAGCCGCCGGGATTTCCCAAGTCGTGTCGAGAGCCGCGGTGCACCACGACATGCACCGGATGACCCTCGTCGATCAACAGCGAGATCGCATCGGTGAGCTGAATCTCGCCGCCTACCCCGCGGTCGATCCGGCGCAGGGCATCGAATATCGCCCGGTCCAGCACGTAGCGGCCGGCGGCGGCATACGGCGAGGGCGCATCGGCGGCGTCGGGCTTTTCGACCATGCCCTTGACCCGCAACACGTTGGGATTGTTGGCGTCGGGAACGGTCTCCACGTCGAAGACGCCGTAGGCGCTGATCTCCTCGGGCGGAACTTCGATGGCGCACAACACCGAACCGCCGCGCTTGGCCCGCACCTTCGACATGATCTCCAGCACGCCGGTGGGCAACACCAGATCGTCGGGCAGCAGCACCGCGACGGCGTCCTCGTGCGGCAGCAGTACCTTCTCGACGCACGCCACGGCGTGTCCGAGTCCCAGGGGTTCGGCCTGCACCACTGATTCGACCTTGATCAAAGCGGGCGCGCGACGCACCTTCGCCAGCATCACGTGCTTACCGCGCGCGGCGAGCGTGCCCTCGAGGACCAGGTCCTCGACGAAGTGCGCGACCACGCTGTCTTTACCCTCGGAGGTGACGATCACCAGTCGTCCGGCACCGGCTGAGGCGGCCTCGGCGGCCACCAATTCAATGCCCGGCGTGTCGACGACCGGCAACAATTCTTTGGGGACGGTCTTGGTGGCGGGCAGGAAGCGGGTGCCCAAACCCGCCGCAGGCACGATCGCCGTATACGGGATCGGTACGTCTGGTGCCTGAGACATGGACATCACCCTAACCAAATACCAGTTCACCGCTCGTTCGGCGGCGCTCCCCCTGATTTGACAGGTGCTGCAATTGTGGACGCTGTGCCCAGCCCCGAAAAGTCCCCATTGCGGGCAAAGTTGCTCACGGCGCGACGGGCGGTGCCCGAGCAGGTCCGGGCCGACGAGGCCGCGGCCATCGGGTCCGCCCTGGTCAGTTGGGTTCGGGGCCGGGCCGCGACGGTGGCCGCGTACGTCCCGGTGGGCGCCGAACCCGGATCACCCGCCATGCTCGATGCCCTGCATGCGGCGGGCATCCGGGTGTTGTTGCCGGTGGTGCCCGATCCCACGCCCCAGCCCTTGCTGTGGGCGCAGTACGTCCCCGGCGAATTGACGAAGGCCGAATTCGGCTTGTGGGAACCGGCCGGGCCCCGCCTGCCGGCCGCGGCAATTGCGGAGGCCGCCGTTCTGGTCGTGCCCGCGCTCGCGGTGGACCGGCGCGGGACCCGGCTGGGCCGCGGCGCGGGGTTCTACGACCGCTCGCTGCCGTTGCGCGATCCGGCAGCGGTCCTGATCGCCGTCGTTCGCGACGACGAGGTCGTCGACGAGCTACCCGCGTGTCCGCACGATGTGCCGGTCAGCCACGTGCTCACCCCCGCGCGCGGGGTGCAGCAGCTCTAGCTTCCGCTCGCCTGTGCGGGAATGGGCAACGCCACATGGCGGTTCTAGCACTTGAGACGGTAGAGTGCTAACGGTCCTGAACATTTCCTGGAGGTATTGGTGCCCACCTACAGCTACGCGTGTACCGACTGCGGCGATCGTTTCGACGCTGTGCAGGCCTTCACGGATGACGCCCTGACCAGCTGCACCAAATGCCAGGGTCGGCTGCGGAAGCTGTTCAGCTCCGTCGGCGTGGTCTTCAAGGGCAGCGGCTTCTACCGCACCGACAGTCGCGAGGCGAGCAAGAGCACGGCCGCGGCGACCAAGAGCGAGAAGTCGAGCGACTCGTCGTCATCTTCTTCGTCATCGTCGTCGGAGAAGTCCTCGAGCGGTTCCGGCGACAAGACCTCGTCCTCCACACCGGCTCCCGCCGCCAGCTGACACCCCTCTGACAGCTGGCTCAACAGGCCGAGTCGGTGCACATTTCCCCGGCCCGGGCACTGCCATTGAGGTGCGCCAGCGCCGAATCGTGCGGGACCGCCTTGAACGAGCCGCGGACAATTCCCTGCGTCGACGTGATCACCCTCGGATCCTTGTGCACCCGGCCGGTGTCGATGGGTCCCATGCCGCCCAGCCCTACGATCGCCGCGGCCGCCAATGCCACCGCCCCAACCTTTTCTCTAGTTCGCATCGTCGCCCCTAAGCCCGTGTAATCAGCCGCTTCTTCCGACGCTAAGACCGCCGGCGCCGGCACGCTCGCCGGGCAAGCACTCTGTACGCAACCTCGCGGGCTATCCACAGGTACGGATCGGGCGAGCACACCACGGGCACGTCCGTTCCCTACTGTGCGGCCATGCCCACCGGCCGCGCGTCCTCGTTGAACCCGACCGCGCTGACCCGGCTACGGCAGGTGCTGCAACCCGATTGGGTGCACACCGTGCGGGCCCGTCGCATTGCGGCCGCCGCCCTGGTGGTGCTGGCGGGCGTGGCCGCCGTGCGTGCCAATCCCGACGGTGACCGCGCTTCGGTGCTCGTCGCGGTCCGCGACCTGGCCCCCGGCGTGGCGCTGACGGCCGCCGACGTCCGGATCGAGGGCCAATTGGCCGCCACCGTTCCCGACGGCGCCCAATCGGATCTCGCGACGATCGAGGGCGCGACGCTGGCGGGCCCGGTGCGGCGGGGGGAGGTGCTGACCGACGTGCGAGTGCTCGGTCCCCGGTTGGTCGAGGCCACCGCCGGCCCGGGGGCCCGCATGGTGCCGGTCCAGCTGGCCGACAGCGCCGTGCTCGACGTGATCCGCGGCGGCGACATCGTCGACATCCTGGCGGCCCCCGATTCCGAACCCGACGCCACGGCACGGGTCATCGCCACCGATGCCGTGGTGGTGCTGGTCTCCGGCCCGCAAAAGGGCGCCCCCGCGGCCCACGACCGCGTGGTGCTGGTGGCGCTGCCGGCCCCAGCGGCAAACACCGTCGCGGGTGCCGCGCTCGTGCAGGCGCTGACGCTGACGCTGCATTGACCTTCTTGACGCCGTTGCCCTCATTTCGCGTGGCTAACAGGACTAACCTTTTGCCTTGCCCAGCACGCCACCGTGAGGAGAAAGGTCAGTCCCATGTTGAAGGGATTCAAAGAGTTCATTTCGCGCGGCAATGTGATCGACCTGGCCGTCGCCGTCGTCATCGGCGCGGCATTCACCGCGTTGGTGACCGCGTTCACCGACAGCGTGGTCCAACCGCTCATCGATCGGATCGGCGCCGGACAGGACGAGCAGTACGGCATCCTTCGGATTCCGATCGGCGGCGAGCAGTTCATCGACCTGAACACCGTGTTGGCGGCGATCATCAACTTCTTGCTGGTGGCGCTGGTGCTCTATTTCGTCATCGTGGTGCCGTACAAGAAGCTCAAGGAGCGTGACACCAAGGTCGAAGAGGAAGACACCGAGCTGACCCTGCTCACCGAAATCCGCGACCTGCTGCAGCAGAATGCCGTGGGCGACACCGTCGGCCGGCACGGCACGCCGCCGCAGACGCGTTCGCCCGAGTAATTCCCGCGCGGCGCCCTCGCCATCGACGCCGTTTTTGTGCAATCTGGGGGGATGAACTCACAACTGAATCGCCGCGAAGCGCTGCTGGGCTTCCTCGCCCTCGGGGGCGCCTTCGCAGTCGGTAGCCAATCCGCCAGCGCCGCACCGCAATCGGCCATCGACTCCGACATCGCCGAACTCGAGCAGCGTCACCGCGCTCGGATAGGGCTGTGGGCGGTGGATCTGCACACCGGCGCCGCAGCGGAGCATCGCGCCACCGAGCGCTTTGCGATGTGCTCGACGTTCAAGACCTACGCGGCCGCGCGAGCCCTGCAACTCGCCGCTGACGGGCAACTGAATATGACTGAGCCGATTGCTGTTTCGGCGACCGACATCGTGGTGAACTCGCCCGTGACCAGCACTCGGGCCGGAGCCTCGATGACAGTCGACGAGATCTGCGACGCCGCCCTGACCCAGAGCGACAACACCGCGGGAAACCTGTTGCTGCGCATCATCGGCGGACCGCCGGCGGTCACGGCCTTCGCACGCACCCTCGGCGACCAGGACACCCGCCTCGACCGCTGGGAGCCCGAACTGAATGCGGCCACCCCCGGCGATCCGCGTGACACCACCACACCGGGTGGATTGGGCGCGGGCTACCGGCGGCTGCTCACCGGGGACGCCCTGACACCGGTGTCTAGTGATCGGCTGCTGGACTGGATGCGGGCCAACGTGACATCCGCCAAGCGCTTCCGGGCCGGGATCCCGCCCGGCTGGACCAGCGCAGACAAGACCGGTGCCGGCGATTACGGGTCCACCAACGACGCCGGCGTGCTGTACGGACCGACCGGGCAGCGCGTCGTCATGGTGGTGCTCACCCACTCAAGCGAGGACCGCAAGGACGCCGACCCCCTGAACGAGGCGATCGCCGACACCGTCCGGCTCACACTGGGGCATTTCGGCTACCGCTGAGGGTCAGCCGGCTGACCACAACGAAAATCGCCCCCCGGCGCGCAGGCCGAGGGGCGATTTCCGTGAGCGAATCTTTTAGTTCATGTTCCAAGGCTCGCCGTAGGTGGTGACGCTGTCACCACTTGCGGAGATCAACCGAGCGAACGGGCGCAGCAGCACACCGCCGGCAGCACCGGTGACAGTGCCGTGGGCGTTGGAAACGGCCACCGAACCGGCGCCGCCCGCGACGTCCACCGAGAAGGTGGCGACTTCCTGGATGCCGGGGCCGTTACCCAGGTCAGCGCTGATCGAGACACCCGGGAACAGCGGCGGGGTCACGATGCCGTCGAAGCCCAGCGGGCCACTGCCCTCGAGGCCGTCGAAGGCGATGTTGGGAGTGGTGTAGCTGAAGTTGATGCCCACACCCAGCGACCAGGGGAAGCCCACCTGGTAGCCGAGTTCCAGAACACCTTCGAAGTCGTCGGCGCCTTCGCCGGCGACGTTGTAGCTGGCCTTGCCCGAGTGGAACCACTCGCGGGTCAGCCGGTTGCGGTCAAGGGGGAACACACCGTGCAAGAAGGTGTCCCACTGCTGGATTGTCAGGGTGCGGCCCTGCCCGTCCACCAGGCTCAGCTCATTGTCCAAGCCCGCATGTGAAGTGCCCGTGCTTACGAACATCGTGGCGAACGCGGCGAGCATCGCCACCAGCACCCGACTGATTACCTTCATGTTCTCCCTAGCTCTGTCAGCGGTGATCCGGGGGGCTCACCAAGGGGTGTTCGCGCTGGCCACATGCTGGCACCAGACACCTTCGTGAGAGTGGGCTAATGAGATGTCTCACACGCCACTCTTACGTTTCGCTCATCGTTTGCGACACCAGGAACATAACGGGGTGGGCACTACCCGGCAACGCGAACGCACCGGCCCTCATACCGCGGCACAGCCTGCCGAAAGTTTGCTGGAGATTTCAGGCGAATTGACAATATATGCTCCGACCTGCATGGACTTCGCACCTGTGTTATGCGGTCCCGCGATCGTGAGTTTGTTCGCCAGCTTTCAGTTAGGCGACCCTTCGCGCCTAGTAAAGCGGGGTCATCGGGTCAGGAATGGTGCGGCGGGACGTTGTCCCGGAGCCAATCTTCGCGGTCCCGGTCCGCCCGCGAGGCATCCGGATCCCGCTCATCGGCAGACTCCTGGGGAATTTCCGCACCGAAGATCTTGTTAACTGCACTCCGGTCCCGAGGCGATGAATCCGTCACGCTGCGCTCCTGGTTGTGATTAAGATCACACTAACGCCCTTTTCCCTGTTCACGCGGCTGTAACGCAACGGTCGCCAGCCCGACGCAAAAGAATCTTCGGCACCGTAAACGCCTTGGCGTTCCGCTCGCCCGGCACCCGAAAGCGTTCGCTGTGAACGGCACCGGCCGCGGTCAGATCTCCAGGCTCGACAGCTGCGCGATGACGTGCGCGGCCATCGGCGTGAGCGTGGCCATCCCGTCGCGTACCGCGGCCCGCGAACCCGGCAGATTCACCACCAGAGTGCTCCCTGAGATGCCGGCCAGGCCGCGCGACAACCCGGCATCAGCGACACCGGCCGACAACCCCGAGCCACGCAAGGCCTCGGCGATGCCCAGCAGCTCACGATCCAGGATGTCCAGGGTGGCCTCCGGCGTGACATCGCGCGGCGTGACGCCGGTACCACCGACCGAGATCACCAGGTCCACCCCGCCGATCACGGCGGTGTTCAGGGCGTTTCTGATCTCGACTTCGTCGGCGGCCACCACCACGACACCGTCGACGACGAAGCCCGCCTCGTTGAGCAACTCAGTGACCAAGGGTCCACTGTGGTCTTCCTCGCCATGCGCGGTGCGGTCGTCCACGACGACAACGAGTGCTCTACCCACCAGCTCCACAGGCTGTTCCATGGATGCCACCGTATATCCGTCCACGGACAACACGGTCACGGGCAGGGTCAATGGGGGTGGAAGCTCGGTGGTCACTCGCCCGCCTGCCCGAGTCTGACCTGCACCGAACCGGGCTTTCCGGCCTCGTCCAGATAACTCAGCGTGATCGTGTCGCCGGGTGCCTTCGACCGCACGGCCGCCACCAGCGCATCGGCGCTGGCGATCACGCGGTCGTCGACCTTGACCACGATGGCGCCACTGGGCAGGCCCGCGCTTGCCGCGGCACCGCCCTCGTTCACCTCCACGATCTTGGCGCCGTTGGCACTGGGGTCGTTGCTCACCTGCACGCCCAGCGAGGCGCGGGAGGCCTTCCCGGACGAGATCAGCTCGTCGGCAATGCGTTTGGCTTGATCCACCGGAATGGCGAAGCCCAGACCTATCGAGCCACCCTTGGGTCCGCCCATGGCGTCGCCGCCGAGCGTCGCGATCGCCGAGTTGACGCCCACCAACTCGCCGTTCATGTTGACCAGTGCGCCGCCGGAGTTACCCGGGTTGATCGCTGCGTCGGTCTGGATCGCATCGAGCACGGTGTTCTGATTGTTGGTGTCGCCGGCCGTCGACACCGGGCGATTGAGCGCGCTGACGATCCCGGTGGTGACGGTGCCCTCGAGGCCCAGCGGGGAGCCGATCGCGACGACGTTCTGTCCGACCCGCAGGTCGGCCGAGGAGCCGATGGTGATCGGCGTCAGGCCCGAAACCCCTTCGGCCCGCACCACCGCGATGTCACTCAACGGATCGGTGCCGACCACCGTGAACGGCGCGGTACTGCCGTCGGCGAAGGTGATGGTGGTGGTGGGCTTGGCGTTTCCGCGTTCGCGTGGGATCTGCGGCCGATCGGGATCCTGCGGCGACGCGCCACCGGGTACGGGGCTGCCGGCCGCGGCCGAGACCACGTGGTTGTTCGTCAGGATCAGTCCGTCGGAGGTCAGGATGACTCCCGAACCCTCCTCGTTGGCGCGGCCGAGCGTGGTCTCCAGCTTGACCACACTGGGAACCACCTTGGCCGCAACCTGTTCGATGGAACCGATGGGGACATTGGCCGCGGGCACGCTGGGTGCGGCCCCGGTGGCCGTGGTCATGGGCGACGGCGTCTGACTGTCAGGCTGGGCCAGCAGCGCGACCCCGCCGCCGATGCCGGCCGATACCGCCGCGATCGCCAGCGCGCCCACCGTCAAAGCCGCTGTCCGAGAGCCGGTCCGACGCTTGGGTGCGGACGCCGGCTGCGGGCCGGGGCGGTAGGGGCCGTACGGCGGGCGCGGCTGCTGCACGCTTTGCGCAGTGGCGTAACGCCAGTCGAAGCCCGGTTGGTAGGGGCCCGGATACGGTTGCGGCGCATGCTGATCCGAACCGGCACGCTGATCGCCGTGCGGGCCGTGCTGTTGCGGCGAATACCTGGGGTAGTTGGTCATGTGCCTTGTGTTCGTCCTTCAAGCTCGTAGCGGTCGCAGCGACCGTGATATCTCTACCTTGCCCGCGTCGACTGAGAATCCACTGAGATAACGCTCTGCTGCGCCGATGGGTTCCCCCCATTGTGACCGTCGTCATCATCAACGCCGAGGTGCGACACGGCCGGCAGCGGCGCGCCCGGCAACAGCACATATATAGAGGTACCCGGCGGATCGCCGCCCGGCACGGTGTCCTCGACCCGGATGGCACCGCCGTGTTTGAGCACAACGTGTTTGACGATGGCCAACCCCAGCCCGGAGCCGGGCATCGCCCGCGCCTCCGGCGAGCGGTAGAACCGTTCGAACACCAGATGTCGGTCGGCCACCGGAATCCCCGGGCCGCGGTCCGAGACCACGAGTTCGGCGTGCGCCTGGTCGAGCTGGGTCAACGTCAGCCCGACCCGGCTGCCCGACGGGCTCCACTTGGCCGCGTTGTCGAGCAGGTTGAGGACCGCGCGGGACAGCCCGGCGGCATCGCCATAGACCTGCCACGGCGCGACGTTGACGTCGAACTCGATGTCGTTGCGACGCCTGCGAACTCGTTCCAGACAACGATCGACCACCTCGGTCATGTCGACGGCCTCGTGAACGACGCCGCCGGCGTCGTCGCGGGTGAGGTCCACCAGGTCACCGACCAGGGTCGACAATTCCTCGATCTGACCGACCACATCGACGCGCAGGTCCGCCATTTCGGAATCCGGCAGCGGCGGCGCGCCCGGCTGCTGTGCGGCGATCAGCAACTCGACGTTGGTCCGCAAAGAGGTCAACGGGGTACGCAACTCGTGGCCCGCGTCGGCCACCAGGCGGGCTTGCCGTTCCCGGGATTCGGTCAGCGCGCGCAGCATCGTGTTGAACGCCTCGGTCAGCCGCGCGAGTTCATCGCTACCGAACACCGGGATGGGCCGCAGATCGTCGGTGCGGGCCACCCGCTCGGCGGCCTCGGTCAGGCGGGCGACCGGGCGTAATCCGGTTCGGATGACGAGGCCCCCGGCAATCGCGGCGACCGCGACGCCGATGCCACCCACGGCCAGCAACACCCAGCGCAGCTTGCTCATCACCGCATCGGTGGGGGCGAGACTCTTGGAGATCAGCAGGGTGCTGCCGTTGGGCAGATGCACCGCGAGCACGCGTTGGTCGGCCGCGGTGCGCCGCGACATGAACAGCTCGCCGCGGATCACGGCCTTCTCGGTGGCCCCGATCGGCAGGGTCTGACCCTCTTGGTTCGCGGTGTAGATCGAGCGACCGGGGTTGATCAGCATCGCGTTGACATCGGAATAGGCGGTGCCCTCGATGGCCTTGCCGGGGTCGGCGGCCAGGGATCCGCTGGCGATCAACAGCTGCGCGCGACTCTGCAATTGGTTGTCGATGTCGTCGTACAGGGCGGCGGCGACCACCGCGTACACCGCGACCGCCATCAACACCACCACCATGGCGACCATCGACATGGCGAGCAACATCACCCGCCACCGCAGCGACAGCGAGGTCGTGGCCCGCAATGGGGGCCGTTTCAGCGGTTGGGGGTGCAGCAGCGACATCAGGGCCCCAGCGTCACGGCGGTGTCTCGCGCAGCACGTAACCCACGCCGCGGACGGTGTGAATCAGCCGAGGTTCCCCCTCCGCTTCGGTCTTGCGGCGCAGATAGCCGACATACACCTCGAGCGCGTTGCCGGAGGTCGGGAAGTCGAACCCCCACACCTCTTCGAGGATGCGACTGCGGGTCAGCACCCGCCGCGGGTTGGCGATCAGCATCTCCAGCAGCGCGAACTCGGTGCGGGTCAGGCTGATGTGCCGCTCGCCGCGGGTGACTTCTCGGGTCGCGGGATCGAGGGTGAGGTCGGCGAAAGTCATCGCCATCGAATCGGCGTGGTCATCGAGGGTGCTGCGGCGCAACAACGCGCGCATCCGCGCGAGCAGTTCCTCCAACGCGAACGGCTTGGGCAGGTAGTCGTCGGCACCGGCGTCGAGCCCGGCGACACGCTCGGACACCGAGTCCCGCGCGGTCAAAACCAGGATCGGCAGGTCGTCGCCGGCGCTGCGCAACTGTCGGCAGACTTCGAGTCCGTCCAGCCTCGGCATCATCACGTCGAGGATCACCGCATCGGGTCGATCCTCGTCAATGGCCGTCAGGGCCTCGACGCCATCCTCGGCGAGGCTGACTGAGTACCCGTTGAAAGTTAGGGACCTGCGCAGCGACTCGCGAACGGCGCGATCATCATCAACGACAAGAATCCGCACGGCCACCAGTGTTATCCCAACGCCTGAGACCAGGCTGAGAGGCGCGCCGCAGCGGTCTCAGGTCAGCGCTTGTCGAGGTCGACCAGGCCGAGCCGGGCGGCCTTGAGCAGGCGACGTGGCACCTTGTGCTGCTGACCCGCGACGGTCACGGTGACCAGGCCGGGGGCCTCGGCCTTCCACTGCGCGCGACGACTGCGGGTATTCGAACGCGACATTCTCCGCTTGGGCACAGCCATGTGTGCATCTCCTTAGCTTTGGGGAACCCGAAGGTCAGTCGCGCGGACCTCGGCGGCGACAGTTGTTGTCCAGAGTAACTGCTGACCTGCGTCCGCCCCAAATTGCGCGCCCGGCACACTTGACGCGAGACCGGCGGTACCCGGTAACCTACCGACTGGTTGGGCGGCCCGGGGGTCGAGCCAGGACGGGAGTGCGCGGGTGACATCAGCGGTGCGCATCGGCAATTGCTCGGGCTTCTACGGCGATCGCCGCTCCGCCATGCGGGAAATGCTCGAAGGCGGCGAGCTGGACTATCTGACCGGCGACTACTTGGCCGAGCTGACCATGCTCATCCTGGGCCGCGACCGGATGAAGAATCCCGACGGCGGCTACGCGAAGACCTTCCTGCGCCAGCTCGAGGACTGCCTCGGACTGGCCCAGGACAAGGGCGTGCGGATCGTCGCCAACGCGGGTGGCCTGAACCCGGCCGGACTGGCCGACGCGGTGCGGACCCTGGCCGGCCGACTCGGTCTCGAGGTGCGGGTCGCCCACGTCGAGGGTGACGACCTGCTGCCCCGCGCCGGCGAACTCGGCCTCGGGGACCCCTTGACCGCCAACGCCTACCTCGGCGCCTGGGGCATCGTGGACTGCCTGGCCTCGGGCGCGGACGTCGTGGTGACCGGTCGTGTCACCGACGCGTCGGTCATCGTCGGGCCGGCCGCCGCGCACTTCGGCTGGCGCCACGACGACTACGACCGGCTCGCCGGCGCCGTGATCGCCGGCCACGTGATCGAATGCGGCGCCCAGGCCTGCGGCGGCAACTATGCCTTCTTCACCGAGGTGGACGATCTGACCCACCCCGGCTTCCCCATCGCCGAGATCCGCGGCGACGGCTCCTCGGTGATCACCAAACACCCCGGCACCGGCGGGCAGGTCAGCGTGGGGACCGTCACCAGCCAACTGCTCTACGAGATCACCGGCGCCCGCTACGCCAACCCCGATGTGACCGCCCGGATGGACAGCGTGCGGCTGACCCAGGACGGCCCGGATCGAGTCGCGATCACCGGAGCCAAGGGTGAGCCACCCCCACCCACCCTGAAAGTGTCGCTGAACAGCATCGGTGGCTTCCGCAACACCGTGACCTTCGTGCTGACCGGCCTCGATATCGAGGCCAAGGCCCAGTTGGTGCGGCGCCAACTCGACTCGCTGCTGCCCGTGCAGCCGGCCGAAATGCAGTGGACGCTGGCGCGCACCGACCACCCCGACGCGGCCACCGAGGAAACCGCGAGCGCGCTGCTGCACTGCACGGTGCGCGATCCGGACCCCGCCAAGGTGGGACGCCAATTCACCGGCGCCGGAGTCGAACTCGCGCTCGCGAGCTATCCCGGCTTCCATGTCACCGCGCCGCCCGGCGATGGGCAGGTCTACGGTGTGTTCCGGCCGGGCTACGTCGACGCCACCGAGGTCAGCCACGTCGCGGTGCAGCCCGACGGCACCCGCGTTGCCATCGCGCCGGCCCCCGCCACCCAGGAACTGCGGCCCGCCGACGGACCGCCGCTGCCGCCCCCACCCCCGGGGGGCGGGACGCGCCGGGTGCCGCTGGGGACCATCGCCGGCGCCCGCAGCGGCGACAAGGGCGGCGACGCCAACGTGGGGGTGTGGGTGCGCACCGAGGAGCAGTGGCGGTGGCTGGCCCACACCCTGACGCCTGCCACCTTCAAGCGGTTGCTGCCGGAGACCGCCGAACTCACCGTCACCCGGCATCTGCTGCCGCACCTGTACGCGGCCAACTTCGTGATCGAGGGCATCCTCGGCGCGGGCGTGGCCTATCAGGCGCGCTTCGACCCGCAGGCCAAGGGCCTCGGGGAATGGCTACGCGCTCGCCATATCGACATCCCGGAAAGGCTCCTGCAATGAGCATGTGGACCACGCCCGAGCGCGATCAGCTCCGCAAGACCGTGCGGGCGTTCGCCGAGCGCGAGATCCTGCCCTATGCCGACGACTGGGAGCGCGCGGGCGAAATCCCCCGCGAGCTGCACCGCAAGGCCGCCGAGGCGGGCCTGCTGGGCGCCGCGTTCCCGGAGTCCGTCGGCGGCGAGGGCGGCGACAGCGCCGACGCACTGGTCATCTGCGAGGAACTGCACGAGTCTGGTTGCCCGGGCGGGGTTTTCGCTTCCCTGTTCACCTGCGGGATCGCGGTCCCGCACATGGCGGCCGCGGGCGATCAGCGGCTGATCGACGAGTTCGTAAGACCCACGCTGCGGGGTGAGAAGATCGGCGCGCTGGCCATCACCGAACCGGGCGGCGGCTCCGACGTCGGCCACCTGACCACCCGCGCGGTGCGCGACGGCGACTGCTACGTCGTCAACGGCGCCAAGACCTACATCACCTCTGGTGTGCGGGCCGACTACGTAGTGACCGCGGTGCGCACCGGCGGGCCCGGCGCCGGCGGCGTGTCGCTGCTGGTGGTGGAAAGCGGCACACCCGGTTTCGAGGTGTCCCGCAAGCTGGACAAGATGGGATGGCGCTCCAGTGACACCGCCGAACTGTCCTACACCGATGTCCGGGTACCCGTCGCCAACCTGATCGGCGCCGAGAACAGCGGCTTCCTGCAGATCGCGCAGGCCTTCGTCGCCGAGCGCATCGGCCTTGCCACCCAGGCGTATTCGAGTGCCCAGCGCTGCCTGGACCTCTCGGTCGCGTGGTGTCGCGACCGGGAGACCTTCGGCAAGCCGCTGATCGCCCGGCAGGCAGTGCAGAACACGCTGGCCGAGATGGCGCGCAAGATCGACGTCGCGCGGGTGTACTCCCGGCACATCCTGGAGCGGCAGCTCGCCGGCGGCCCGGAGAATGCGAACCTGATCGCCGATGTGTGCTTCGCCAAGAACACCGCCGTCGAGGCCGGCGAATGGGTGGCTCACCAGGCGGTTCAGTTGTTCGGCGGGATGGGTTACATGGCCGAATCCGAGGTGGAGCGCCAGTACCGCGATATGCGGATCTTGGGAATCGGCGGCGGTACCACCGAAATCCTGACCGGACTCGCGGCAAAGGCGCTTGGATACCAGGCATGACGGTCCTGCAATCCAGCCTCGACACCGCCTCGCCGGCCTACGCCGATGCCTCCGAGGCGCTGACCGCCAAACTCCACGAACTCGACGCCGAACTGGCGAAGGCGGTGGCCGGCGGCGGGGCCAAGTACGTCGACCGACACCGGTCCCGCGGGAAGCTGACGGCGCGTGAACGCGTCGAGGCGCTGATCGACCCGGACTCCCCCTTCCTGGAACTGTGCGCGCTGGCCGCCTACGGCAGTGAATTCCAGGTCGGCGCCAGCGTGGTCACCGGCATCGGGGTGGTCGAGGGCGTCGAATGCATGATCGTGGCCAACGATCCGACGGTCAAGGGCGGCACCAGCAACCCCTGGACGCTGCGAAAGAACCTGCGGGTCAACCAGATCGCCCTGGAGAACCGACTCCCGCTGATCTCGCTGGTGGAGTCGGGCGGCGCGGATCTGCCCACCCAGAAGGAGATCTTCATCCCGGGCGGGCGGCTGTTCCGCGACCTCACCCGGCTGTCGGCGGCCGGCATCCCGACCATCGCGCTGGTGTTCGGCAATTCGACCGCCGGCGGCGCATATATCCCCGGCATGTCCGATCACGTGGTGATGATCAGGGACCGCTCCAAGGTGTTCCTGGCCGGGCCGCCCTTGGTGAAGATGGCCACCGGCGAAGAGTCCGACGACGAGGAACTCGGCGGCGCCGACATGCATGCCCGCACCTCGGGTTTGGCGGATTACTTCGCGGTCGACGAACTCGACGCCATCCGGATCGGCCGGCGCATCGTCACGCGGCTGAACTGGACCAAACTGGGTCCGCGGCCGAAACCGTTCACCGAACCCCGGCTGTCCGCGGCGGAACTGATCGGGATCGTGCCGGCCGACCTGCGGACCCCGTTCGACCCCCGCGAGGTCATCGCCCGCATAGTCGACGACTCCGATTTCGATGAGTTCAAGCCGCTCTACGGAAGCTCCCTGGTCACCGGTTGGGCCACCGTGGGCGGCTACCCGCTGGGCATCCTGGCCAACGCCCGCGGTGTGCTGTTCAGCGCGGAGTCCCAAAAGGCCACGCAGTTCCTCCAATTGGCGAATCGCTCCAACACCCCACTGCTGTTCCTGCACAACACCACCGGCTACATGGTGGGCAAGGACTACGAGGCCGGCGGGATGATCAAGCACGGTTCGATGATGATCAATGCGGTGTCCAACTCGACGGTGCCGCACATCTCGCTGCTCATCGGGGCGTCCTACGGCGCCGGGCACTACGGCATGTGCGGGCGCGCCTACGATCCGCGTTTCCTGTTCGCCTGGCCGTCGGCGAAGTCGGCGGTGATGGGCGGCACTCAGCTTGCCGGCGTGTTGTCGATCGTCAGCCGCGCGGCCGCCCAGGCCCGCGGGCAACAGGTCGACGAGGATGCCGACGCCGCGCTGCGGGCGGCCGTGGAAGCGCAGATCGAAGCGGAATCGCTGCCGATGTTCCTGTCCGGCCGGCTCTATGACGACGGGGTGATAGACCCCCGAGACACCCGGACCGTGCTCGGAATGTGCCTGTCCGCGATTGCCAGCGGCCCGATCGAGGGGACGTCGAACTTCGGCGTCTTCCGGATGTAGGGAGTCGGCCGATGATCACCAGGGTCCTGGTTGCCAATCGCGGCGAGATCAGCCTGCGGGTTTTCGCCACGTGCCGCCGACTCGGCATCGGCACCGTCGCGATCTACACCGATCCCGATGCCCACGCCGCACATGTGCGGGCCGCCGATGCCCGCGTCCGGGTGGACAGCTACCTCGACATCGACGCCATCCTGGCCGCGGCCCGGGTCGCCGGTGCCGATGCCGTCCATCCCGGATACGGATTTCTCTCGGAGAATGCGGAATTCGCCGCGGCGGTGCCGGCCGCCGGGTTGACCTGGATCGGGCCGCCGGCGGCGGCGATCGCCGCGATGGGGTCCAAGGTCGAGTCCAAGACGATGATGGCGGCCGCGGGCGTGCCGGTCCTCGACAAACTCGACCCCGCGGCGGTCACGACGCACGACCTGCCGGTGTTGGTGAAGGCCTCGGCGGGCGGGGGTGGCCGGGGCATGCGGGTGGTGCGCGACCTGAGCGTGCTGGCAAGTGAAATCGACTCGGCGCGCCGGGAAGCCAAGTCCGCCTTCGGCGACGAGACGGTGTTCTGCGAGCGCTACCTGCCCACCGGACACCACGTCGAGGTGCAGATTCTGGCCGACGCGCACGGCACGGTCTGGGCGGTCGGAGAACGCGAATGCTCGATCCAGCGTCGTCATCAGAAGGTCGTCGAGGAATCGCCGTCGCCGCTGGTCGAGCGCATCGCGGGGATGCGCACGAAGCTTTACGACGCCGCCCGGCTGGCGGCGACCGCGATCGGGTACACGGGAGCGGGCACGGTCGAATTCCTCGCCTCCGGTGCGGGCGAGTTCTACTTTCTGGAGATGAACACCAGGCTGCAGGTCGAGCATCCGGTCACCGAGGCCACCACCGGTCTCGATCTGGTCGAACTGCAGCTACGGATCGCCGAGGGCGAGCGGCTGGACCCCGAACCTCCACCCGCACATGGCCATTCGATCGAGGCCCGGCTCTACGCCGAGGATCCGGCCAACAATTGGCAACCGCAGGCCGGCACGGTGCAGCGCTTCGAGGTGCCGACCGCCCGCACCGAGTTCGAGAGTTCGGGGCGCGCCGAGATCCGGGTGGATTCCGGCATCGTGGACGGGTCGACGGTGTCCATTCATTACGACCCGATGCTGGCCAAGGTCATCTCCTATGCCCCGAACCGGCGCCGGGCCGCCGCGATGCTCGCGGATGCGCTGGTCCGGATGCGCCTGCACGGCCTGCGCACCAACCGTGACCTGCTGGTCAATGTCCTGCGGCACGCAGCGTTCCTCGACGGCGATACCGACACCGCGTTTTTCGACACCCACGGCCTCGCGGCGTTGTCGGCGCCGCTGGCCGATGCCGAGGCCGTCCGACACTCGGCGGTCGCGGCCACCCTGGCCGACGCCGCGCACAACCGGTTGACGGCAACAGGTTTCGCGGCAGCCCCGATCGGGTGGCGCAACGTACCGTCGGGCAATCAGAGCAAGGCATACCGGGATGTCGCCGGCACCGAACACCGCGTCGAATACCGGTTCACCCGCACCGGGCTGGACCTGCCGGACGACGACGGACTGCGCCTGGTGTCGGCCGACCCCGACCTGGTGGTGCTCGCCGAGGCCGCCGGGACCGAAACCGCCTACGCCGTCGCGCGATACGGCGCTGTCGTCTGCATCGACTCGCCGCGCGGCAGCGTCGAGTTCACCGCGGTGCCGCGTTTCGTCGAACCGGGGTCGGCGGTGGCCGCGGGGTCGCTGGTGGCCCCGATGCCCGGTGTGGTGACCCGACTCGGCGCCGAGGTCGGCCAAACGGTGACGGCTGGTCAACCGCTGGTCTGGCTGGAGGCCATGAAGATGGAGCACACCCTGACCGCGCCGGCCGACGGCGTACTCAGTGAACTGCAGGTCAACGCCGGACAGCAGGTCGAGATGGGGGCCGTGCTGGCCGTCGTCGCCGAAGCCTGACCGCGGACAACCGCCTGACCAGACAACGGAAGGAACACAGCACATGAGCGACACCGGTTTCATCGAGAGTCCCGAACGGCAGGCGCTGCGCGCGGCCGTCGCCGGTATGGCGGCGAACTACGGGCCCGAGTACTACCTGGAGAAGGCCCGCGCCGGCGAGCACACCAGCGAATTGTGGACCGAGGCAGGCAAGCTCGGCTTCATCGGGGTGAACCTGCCCGAGCAGTACGGCGGCGGCGGGGCCGGCATGTACGAACTGTCGCTGGTGATGGAGGAGATGTCGGCCTCGGGATGTGCGCTGCTGATGATGGTGGTCTCACCCGCGATCAACGGCACCATCATCGCCAAGTTCGGCACCGACGAGCAGAAGCAGCGCTGGCTGCCCGGCATCGCCGACGGCAGCATCACCATGGCCTTCGCCATCACCGAACCCGACGCCGGTTCCAACTCGCACCGGATCACCACCACCGCACGGCGCGACGGCAGCGACTGGATTCTGTCCGGACAGAAGGTGTTCATCTCGGGCGTCGACCAGGCTCAGGCGATCCTGGTGGTGGGCCGCACGGAGGAAGCCAAAACCGGGAACCTCAAGCCCGCGCTGTTCGTGGTGCCCACCGACACCCCCGGGCTGTCCTGGACCAAGATCGAAATGGAGATCGTCAGCCCCGAATTCCAGTTCCAGGTGTTCCTCGACGACGTGCGACTGCCGGCCGACGCCCTGGTGGGCTCCGAGGACGCCGCAATCGCGCAGTTGTTCGCCGGGTTGAACCCGGAACGGATCATGGGCGCGGCCAGCGCGGTGGGAATGGGCCGGTTCGCGCTGACCAAGGCCACCGATTACGTCAAGACCCGACAGGTCTGGAAGACGCCGATCGGTGCGCATCAGGGCATCTCGCATCCGTTGGCCGCCAACCACATCGAGATCGAATTGGCCAAGCTGATGATGCAGAAGGCCGCGGCCCTGTACGACAGCGGCGACGACTTCGGGGCGGCCGAGGCCGCCAACATGGCCAAGTACGCCGCCGGCGAGGCCTCGGTCCGCGCGGTCGATCAGGCCGTGCAGTCCCTCGGCGGCAACGGTCTGACCAAGGAGTACGGCATCGCGTCGGTGTTGACCGCCTCCCGGTTGGCGCGCATCGCGCCGGTCAGCCGGGAGATGATCCTGAACTTCGTCGCCCAGACCTCGCTCGGCCTGCCCCGGTCGTACTGATGGACGCGCATCCGGATCGCCAGGTCGACTACCGCGTCGAAGGACCCGCGGCCCGGCTCACGCTGAACTCGCCGCACAACCGCAACGCGTTGTCGACGGCCCTGATCGCACAGTTGCATCAGGGCTTGCGCGACGCGGTCGCCCACCCGCGGGTCCGGATGGTGGTGCTCGGCCACACCGGCGGCACCTTCTGCGCGGGCGCCGATCTGACCCAGGCCTCCGACGAACCGGCGGCCGACCCTGAGACGCTCGCCGCGCAGCGGGGCCGCGAGATGGCGGCGCTGCTGCGGGCGCTGCTCGAATCCCCGCTTCCGGTGATCGGGGCGATCGACGGGCATGTGCGCGCCGGCGGGATGGGCCTGGTGGGCGCCTGCGACATGGTGGTCGCCGGCCCCAAGTGCACGTTCGCACTCACCGAGGCGCGCATCGGGGTGGCACCGGCGATCATCTCGCTGGTCTTGCTGCCGAAAATGACCCCGCGTGGTGCAGGTCGCTATTTTCTCACCGGAGAGACCTTCACCGCGCCCACCGCCGTCGAACTCGGCATGGTGACCATCGCGGCCAAGGACGTCGAGACCGAACTGTCGTGCCTCGTCGAGGCGTTGGCAAAGGGTTCGCCGCAGGGGTTGGCGGCATCAAAGCGCCTGACCACGGCACCCATTCTGGCCGATTTCGATCGCGCTGCCGAACGGCTCACCCAGGAATCGGCACGGCTGTTCATCTCGGCGGAGGCCCGCGAAGGCATGCTCGCGTTCTTGCAGAAGCGGCCACCGGAATGGTCCGAATCGGCCACGGAAGTCAGCGATTAGCCCGCCCCGCTTTGCGGTTGACAACACGCGTCGTAGGCTCGTCTGCGATGAGCGATTCAGCGCAGCGCGACTCATCACTACGAGCCGCGGACACCGACCGGATACAGACCGCCCAACTGCTGACCGATGCGGCAGCGCAGGGCCATCTGGACCTGTCGGAATACGAGTCCCGGCTCAACAAGGCCTACGCCGCGGAAACCTACGGTGAGCTGGACCAACTCTCGGCCGACCTGCCCGGAATCGCCAATATCCGGCGCGGGGCCTGCAAGCCGGCGCCGTCGACTGTGCTGCTGGCGATCCTCAGCGGATTCCAACGTCGAGGCCGCTGGAATGTCCCGCACAAGCTGACGACCTTCACGTTCTGCGGCGGCGGCGTCATCGACCTGCGCTACGCGGACTTCACTTCGCCGGTGGTCAACATCCGCGCGTACTCCATCCTGGGCGGCCAGACCATCCTGCTGCCCCCGGAGGTAAACGTCGAGGTCGACGGGAACGGCGTGATGGGCGGTTTCGAGCACCTCGAGGGGCAGGGGTCGCCCGGCGCCCCGCGGATCAAGATCCGCGGCTTCGCCTTCTGGGGCAACGTCGGCATCAAGCGCAAGAACCGTCGACCGCACGGTCCCGACAACACCCTCTGACTTTCCGCGGGGTCATTCCCCGGGATCGGCACCGTCATTCTTGTTGTCGGCGCCGCCGTCGTCACCGGTTTGGGTGTCGTCGGTTTGGCTGTCGCGACCGGTGACCCGCTGCACGGCGTCGTTGACCCGATCTTTGATTGCTTCCCGGCGTTCCTGTGCGCGCTCCTTGGCCGCTTCGCGCCGTTCCTGCCACCGCTCCTGGAAGACCTCGTGACGCAGCTGCGCCTTGGTCTTGGTCGGCTCCCCGGAGTCCTCGGCCGCGACCGGGGGCTCGACCTCCGGTTCCGGAATTTCGACCTGCGGCGCGGGGGTCTGCTGCGGGGTACCGCTGTCGAAGTGCTTGATCGCCCCGGCGAGACCCTCGAGTCCCGAGCCGGCGGGCTTCTTCGGGAGGAACGACGTGATCTTCAGCCCGGCAGCCGGATTGAACGAGGGCGCGCCGGCTGCCACCGGCTCGTCGTCGCGCTGGACGAATTGCTCGACCGGCCCCGGATCGAGCCGGTTGGTGTCCGGCCCCTCGGTCCCAGGCAGACCCTGGCCCTCCCCCGCTGCCTGGTGCTCGGTGACGACGGCCTCGGTCTCCTCTGGGTTGAACGCGTCGTTGATCTCGTCGACGATCACCCGGATCACCCCCAGGGGACCGCCGTTGTGCAGAAACGCGTGTACCAGCCGCGCCGGGAACGTCAGGTCCTCGTCGGGGTCGATGTCGTCGAGATCCACGAGACCGCCCCCGGTCAGCGCGTGCGCCAATTCGACGATGCTCTCCCGCAAGTCCACCCAGGGCCCCTCGAGGAACTCCGCCAGTTCCGGCAGTCCGGCCTGCCTGGCCAAATGGCCGGCGGCCGCGTACGGCCCCTCCTCGAAGAAGTGGTCGTCGACGTCGACCTCGGCCAGTACGCCCTGGTCCAAGAGGTAGTACAACGCACCCAAGGGTCCCAGCACGAGGGTGTCTTCGGTGACTTCCTGGCCGTATCCGTTGAAGAATGCCTGCAACAGGCCTGGCAGCGTCACCGCCATCAACTGATAGTCGGCGACGGACAGCTGCCCCATTGGACACTCGGGCACCGAAGCCGTTGTGACGTAAGTCTTTTCGGTTTCGTTCGGGATGATCGCCGGGGTGGCGGCGACAATCGCGGCGGCCCCCGCGAGCGCGACGCCGGTGGTCAGGATCGGCCTAGACACCATCAAGAATCCCCCGATTCTTTTCAAGTTCGACGAACTTATTCGAGAACTGATAAACCCCTGAGTGAATGCTAAGTGAGGGTTATCTCGGCGGCAACTCGAATGCGAATTTGTTCATTTTGCGGGCCCATTTTGTACCGTTGATCGTGTTATTCCTGTGTGTTAGCTGGGAGCGGTCTGCAGGGCTTATGCGCCGCGAAAATGACTCACGCTCGCCGGCCCCGGTTCGGGGCATCGGCGAGCGTGAGTTGGTGTTCTCGGTCAGTGCGGCTCAGCCGTCGTTGTCCTTGCTGCCTTTGTTGTCGTCCCCTTTGTTGCCGCCGCCCGTGGCGCGCTTGATGGTGTCCTTGACCTTGCCGCGCACGTTGTTGATGCGCTCCTTGGCCGCCGCCCGGCGTTCCTGCGCGCGCTCCTTGGCGGCCGCCCGGCGCTCCTCGGCCCGATTCTTGGCGGCCTCGCGACGCAACTCGGCGTTGGTCTTGGCCTCCACCCCGGAGTCACCGAGCGCCGCGGTGGCGTCGACCTCGGCCTCGGCGGCCTGGTCGGCCTGGCCCGGATCGGCTTCGTCGGCGGCCGGCGCGGGAGCGGGCTTGACGCTCTTGATGGCGCCGGCGAGCGCCGTGGACTCGGCCGCGTCGGTGTCGACGTCGTCGGCCGGTAGCGAAACCTTGGTCGCGGTCGGCGCTGCCGGCCCGCGCTGCACGAGACCGCCGAGCGAGGACCCGTCACCGCCCTGCGCGCCGGCACCGGGGGCAGGCGTGGGGTCCTCGGGTTCCTCGGGTTCCGCGGGCTCCTCGGGAGCCTCGGGAGCCTCGGGGTCGGGTTCCTCCGTGGCCGGCGGCGGCGTCGGGTCGAAGATCTCCTTGATCAGTTCGACGGCGATCTGCGCAATCGCGAGCGGCCCGCCGTTGTGCAAGAACTCGTGGACCAGGAGCGCCGGGAGCGAATACTCGGTCGCCGTGCCTCCGGTGAGGCCGTTGACCACGTCGACCACGGTGGCGCGCGTCTTGGCCCACGGTGCGGCGACGAACTCGACGATGTCGTCGGACAGCCCGGCGGTTTCGGCCAGATGCTCGGCGGCACCAAACGGCCCGAACTCGAAGAGGTGGTTGTCCACCGCGACGCCGGCCAGAACCGTCTCTTCGCCGAGGTAGTACAGCGCCCCCAGCGGGCCCGTCACGCACGAGGCCGTTCGGAGCCCGCAATCACCGGATCCGTCGCCACTGACCAGTCCGCCGTAGCCGTTGAAAAAGGCGTGCAACAGCCCCGGCAGCGTGACGGCCATCAGCTGGTAGTCAGGCACCGTCAGCTGTTTCGGCGCAAGTTCCGTCGGTGTCGAAGCCGTTGTGATATATGACTTGTCGGCCGCGGTCGGCATGATCGCCGGTGTGGCAGCGACAATCGCGGCCGCACCCGCGAGTGCGACGCCGGCGGTCAGAAGTGGCTTGGCTGCCATGTAGTGGGTCCCCGATCTGAATAGGTTCTGTGACCAGGACTCACCGCGTTCCCTGCGGGAAACTTGGAGAATCCTGAATGGATGCTAAGTGGCGATCTGCTCGACTGCAGCGGTTTCGACCGCTTCATCCCCGGGCTCACCACGGGCGGCTGTCGCCGCAGTCGCCCGATCCTCGATCGCGGGCCCGGTGTCGAGGGGCGCGCGAAATGTCTTGTCTTTCCGGCGCGCTGAATCGAGGGTCCGGGATACCCGGAACCGGCACCCCCCACATTGGACGGCTCTTTTGCGCTGAAGCAAGATTGCTGCGAATGGGGATTCCTATCCCCTAGATTGGAGCTTCATGACCACCAAGATCCGCAATGTCACGGTGCTCGGCACCGGAGTCCTGGGCTCCCAAATTGCCTATCAGAGCGCGTTCCAGGGTTTCCCGGTCATCGCCTACGACATCGACGACGCCGCGGTGGCGCTGGCGCGGCAGCGCTTTCGCAAGCTGGTCGACACGTATCGGGCGGAGGTGCCCGGCGGTGAGGACGGCGCAGAGGCCGCCCTGGACCGAATTGTCCTGACCACCAACCTCGCTCAGGCCGCCGCCGACGCCGACCTGATCATCGAAGCCATCCCGGAAATCCTGGACCTCAAACGGCAGACCTACGAGAAACTCGGCAGCCTCGCCCCGGCGAAGACCATATTTGCCACCAACTCCTCGACGCTGCTGCCGAGCGACCTCAAGGATTCCACCGGGCGCCCGGACCGATTTCTGGCGCTGCACTTCGCCAACAAGATCTGGTTCTCCAACATCGCCGAAGTCATGGGCACCCCCGACACCGACCCCGAGGTGTTCGACGAAATCGTGGCATTCGCCGAGGCAATAGGCATGGTGCCCATCCAAATCCACCAGGAGAAGGCCGGTTACGTGCTCAACACGTTGCTGGTGCCGTTCCTGCGGGCGGCGCTGGAGTTGGTGGCCGGCGGCTACGCCGAACCCGGGGATGTGGACAACACCTGGCGCATCGGCACCGGGGCGCCGGCCGGTCCGTTCCAGATCTACGACATCATCGGCCTGCGGACGCCGTACAACATCATGGCGCACGGCGACGCCGACGCCCAGCAGTTGGCTGCGTGGTTGAAGCAGAACTACATCGACAGGGGCAAGCTGGGTCTCGAGTCCGGGCAGGGCTTCTACAAGTACCTGTGACCCGCTCAGGCCGACCGAAACTCAGGTCCGAGAACCCTGCCCGGGCCCGGCCGCCCGGACGAGGACCGCCAACACCACGGCTGCGATGAGCAGCGCGGGAACATCGCCCCACAGATGCCCTCGATGGTGATCGCTGCTGACGGACTGCACCGCCATGACCGCCGCGTGCGCGACGCTCGAGACCACCGCGAACCAGATCAGGCTCACATGCGCCTCGGGGCGGCGGGCCGCGTTCACCAGGAACGCGCCGAGCGTCACGTACAGGGCGACGATCATCATGAAGTACTGCGATTGGTGTGGCGCACCGGAATGCCATGCCCATCCCGACGGCCACACCGAAGCCAACGGATAAAGCAAAACCATCACCGCCCCCACGATGACGAGTGCAACTTGCAGCAGCTTGTAGCTGGACGTGGCTGCCATGGCGATCTCCCCCCGATATTCCCGCCGGTTGGATACTAGCGCCGCCGCCGCGCCTTCAGATAGTCCCCCACCACCGCGGCGCCCAACCCGTCGAGGTCGGGTTCGACCACGCGGCCCTCGACCCGGCGGGCCACCTGATCGATGAACCGCGCCAGCCCGGGATCGGTGCCCAGCCGGAAGATGGTGACCTGCGCGCCAAGTCGGGCGATCTCGTCGAAGCCGCGCACCGTCAGACCGATGGTGCGCGGATGCGGTGGGTAATCGAAGAAGACCTCCGCGCCGTCGCCGAAGTCCTCCAGATGCGCGGTCGGCTCGCCGTCGGTGACGATCAGGACGACGGGTTGCGCGTTGGGATGCCGGCGCAGATGCCGGGCCGCCAAGGCCAGCGCGTGATGCAGGTTGGTGCCCTGCTCGTAAACGCCTTCCAGCCCGGTCAATTCGGCGGCGGTGACGGTGCGGGCGTGGCGACCGAATGCGACGATCTGCAGGTCGTCCGCGCGGAACCGGGTGCTCACCAGGTGGTGCAGCGCCAACGCCGTGCGCTTCATCGGCAGCCACCGGTTCTCCATCACCATCGAGAACGACGTGTCGACCAGCAGCGCCACCGCGGCTTGGGTGCGGGTTTCGGTCTCGGAGATCTCGACGTCGTCGACCGTGATCCGGATGGGGGTGGCCGCCTCCGCGGTCGCCGCCGTGCGGAGCACGGCATTGGTCAAAGTGCGGGTGACGTTCCAGGGCTCGGTGTCCCCGAACGCCCACTGACGGGTGGCGCCGGTCAGCTCGCCGGCCGCACCGGCGCGGCGGGTTTGACGCTCACCGTGGCGGCCCGAAAGCTGTTGTGCCACATCGCGCAGCGCGGCCTGACCGAGCTGCCGCATGGCCTTCGGGGACAACCGCCACTGGCCGTCGGAGCTGCGGTCGAGGAAGCCCTGGTTCATCAACGAGCGTTCCAGCTCGGCCAGCGTGCGCGCATCGACGGCGGCCTCGTCGCCGAGCTGGCGGGCCAGCATGTCCAGGTCGACATCGTCCATGGACGCCCCGGCATAACTCTGCGACAGCTGTTCGGCCAGTTGCTCGAGTTCGCCGATGTCGGCCAGGGCTTGGGCGCCCTCCCCCATGCCCAGCGGGTCGTCACCGGAGAACTTCTGCGAGCCGTCCCAGTCCTCGCCCGGACGCGCGGCCTGCAGATGCGAATCCAACCGGTTCAGGGCATTCATCAGCGACGGGGAGCCGAAGGCCTGCTGCGCCAGGGCGTCGAGTTCGGCGCGTTGGGACTCCGACAGGCTGTTGCGGAACCGCTGCGCGGCGGCCGCCCGCTTGGCCAACGCATCGAGCAACTCGTCGATGTTGCGCGGGTTTTCCGGGAAGAAGTCGCCGTGTTTGGCCATGAAGTCGTCGAAGTCCTGCTTGGTGTCGGCGTCCTTGGCGTGCTTGTCCAGCAGGTCGTTCAGGTCGTCGAGCATGTCGTTGACGCGCTGACGGTCCTCGTCGGTGGCATTCTCCAGGGCCTGCTTCATGCCGGCGAAGCGCTGATCGAGCATCTCGCGGCCGAGCAGATCCTTGATCTCGTCGTACTTCTGCCGCGCCTCCGGGCTGCGCCAGTCGTACTCGGCCAGTTCCTGCACCGCCTTGGCCGGCGACGGGGACAGCGACTCCAGCTGCAGCTCGCCGAACCTGGCGTCGTCATCGAGGGCACGCGCGAGTTCCTTGCGCTCGGCCAGCACGGCCTCGTCGAGCAGCTTCTTGATGTCCTGCAGGGTGCCGTCGAGATTGTTGCGCTGCAACAGCTCCCGGCGCTTACGGTTGGCCTCGGCGGCCAGCTTGTCGGCCCCGGTCATGCTCTGGGTGCCGCGGCGCAGCATCTCCTGCAACGCCCGCCGCGGCGAAGAACCCTCCATGACGTCCTGGCCGATGGCCTCGAGCGCCTCCCGCAAGTCGACGGGCGGCGCCAGCGGGTCTGGCCCGCCGGTGTATCGCGAGTACCGCGAGAAGCCTTTAGCCATAAACTGTTTCACCCTCGCCGGACACCTTGTCGATGCGCTTGGCCAGATACAGGGCCTCCAGCGCCAGCTCGATGGCCGAGGCCCGTTGCCCGTCGGACTCCGCGCCGAGTCGCTCGGCGATCTCCTCGAGCACGGGCAGGTCCGGCAACGCGGCCAGCACATCCTTGGCGCTGACCCGCTCACCGGTGGTCACCGGCGAGCCCTCCTCCACCGCGACCACGAGCGGTCCGACGTCGAGGCCGCCCAGCAGCCGCTGGGCGGTGTCGGCGGTGGCCCGACGCAGCAGGTGTTCGAGCACCGCCTGCTCACGGCCCTCCTCCCCGGATTCGAACTCCAGCTTGCCCCGCAGCACGTCGACGATGGTGCTCAGATCGACCACCCGGGCCACCGGGTCCTGCTCGCCCAGCAGCGCACCGCGGTGGCGGGCGGACGCGGCCACGGTCTCGGCGGCGGCGATGGCGAAGCGGGCCGAGACGCCGGAGCGCTGGTCCACCGAGTTCGATTCGCGCAGCCCGCGGGCGAACCGCGCGACGATCTGCAGCAGATAGTCGGGCACCTCCGCCGACAGGTGCGACTCCTGGCGGATGACGCCCACCTCGGCGTCGAGTTCCAGCGGGTAGTGCG
This sequence comes from Mycolicibacterium sp. MU0053, assembly GCF_963378095.1. Taxonomy (NCBI): domain Bacteria; kingdom Bacillati; phylum Actinomycetota; class Actinomycetes; order Mycobacteriales; family Mycobacteriaceae; genus Mycobacterium; species Mycobacterium burgundiense. Next base: position 888,467 of record NZ_OY726397.1, on the reverse strand, counting down.
TGCGGATCTCGGCGCCGAAGCGGTCCTTCAGCGGCGTGATGATCCGGCCGCGGTTGGTGTAGTCCTCCGGGTTGGCGCTGGCCACCACCAGGACGTCCAGCGGCAGCCGCAGCGTGTACCCACGCACCTGGATGTCGCGTTCCTCCATGACGTTGAGCATCGAGACCTGGATGCGCTCGGCCAGGTCCGGCAGTTCGTTGACCGCGACGATGCCGCGATGCGAACGCGGGATCAGCCCGTAGGCGATGGTCTCGGGGTCACCCAGGCTGCGGCCCTCGGCGACCTTGATCGGGTCGATGTCGCCGACCAGGTCGGCCACGCTGGTGTCCGGGGTGGCGAGCTTCTCGGTGTACCGCTCGCTGCGGTGTCGCCACTCGATCGGCAGGTCCTCGCCGGACTCGGCGGCGCGCCGCTGCGATTCCGGGGTGATGGGGCTGTACGGGTGCTCCCCGAGTTCGGAGCCGGCGATCACCGGGGTCCACTCGTCGAGCAGGTTGGCCAGCGAGCGCAGCAACCGGGTCTTGCCCTGGCCGCGCTCGCCGAGCAGCACGAAGTCGTGGCCGGCGATCAATGCCCGCTCGACCTGCGGCAACACGGTGTCCTCGAAGCCGAAGATGCCGGGCCAGATTTCGGTGCCGTCGGCCAGCGCTACCAGCAGGTTCTCCCGGAGTTCCTGCTTGACGCTGCGTTCCTGATGGCCGGAAGCGCGCAGTTCACCGACGGTACGAGGCAGATTGCTGGGTGGAGTCACCACTCCACGCTACGACGAAGGTCAAAACGGGGCACCTGGTCCCCCGATATCCGGAGCGCCACACCGCCGTTCCCGGCTGCGAACGACACCGGAAAGTTGTCGGCGCCCGCTGGCATTGTCCGGCCATGACGACATTGCTTCGCGGTACCGCATTGCGCTACGTGCGCACTTTCACCCTGACCCGCAATGGCCCGATGACCGTGGCCGAACTGGTCGCCGAAGTGGCCCGGCCCACCCCGGCAATGTGTGCCGGGGCCCGCCGCGCAAAGCAAACTAGTGCGCGAAGTGCCGCGCCCCGGTCAGATACAGCGTGATCCCGGCCTTGGCGGCGGCTTCGGTGACCACGTCGTCGCGCATCGAACCGCCCGGATGGACCACGGCCTTGACCCCGGCCGCGATCAGCGTCTCCAACCCGTCCGGGAACGGGAAGAAGGCATCGGAGGCCGCCACCGCGCCCTGGGTGCGCGCCCCGGCCCGCTCGACCGCCAACCGCGCGGCATCGACCCGGTTGACCTGCCCCATGCCCACGCCGACGGTGGCGCCGTCCTTGGCGATGACAATCGCGTTGGACTTGACCGCCCGCCCGGTGCGCCAGGCGAACTTCAGGTCGGCCAGGGTGGCGGGATCGGCGGGTTCGCCGGTGGCCAGGGTCCAGTTCGCCGGATCGTCGCCGTCGGCGCCGAACTCATCGCGGGTCTGCACCAGCAGTCCACCGCTGATCTGCCGGAACTCGGTCGCGCCCGGCTGCGGCTCGGCGGCCACCAGGATCCGAATGTTCTTCTTACGGGCCAGGATCTCCACCGCGCCGTCGGCGTAGGCCGGGGCGATGATGACCTCGGTGAAGATCTCGGCCACGGTCTCGGCCATCTCGACGCTGACCGTCGAGTTGGTCGCGATCACCCCGCCGAAGGCGCTCAGCGGGTCGCACTCGTGGGCCTTGCGGTGGGCGTCGGCCACCGACACCGAGGAGACGGCGATGCCGCACGGGTTGGCGTGTTTGATGATCGCCACGCAGGTTTCCTCGTGGTCGAACGCCGCGCGCCACGCCGCGTCCGAGTCGGTGAAGTTGTTGTAGGACATCTCTTTTCCGTGCAGCTGCTCGGCCTGCGCGAGGCCGGGCCAGGCACCCTCGTCGCTGTACAGCGCGGCCTGCTGATGCGGGTTCTCGCCGTAGCGCAGCACCGCGGAACGTCGCCAGGTGCCCGCGAACCACTGCGGGAGGGCCACCGGCGCGTCGGAACCTTCCGGGGACAGCGTCGAACCCATCCAGGACGCGACCGCCACGTCGTACTCGGCGGTGTGCCGAAATGCCAGCGACGCCAACCGCTTCCGCTCATCCAGCGTGAAGCCGCCGGAGCGCACGGCCGCCAGTACACCGTCGTAGCCGAGTGGGTCCACCACCACCGCCACGCTGGGGTGGTTCTTGGCCGCGGCCCGCACCATCGAGGGGCCGCCGATGTCGATCTGCTCGACGCACTCGTCCACTCCGGCCCCGGAGGCGACGGTCTCGCTGAACGGGTACAGGTTGACCACGACGAGTTCGAAGGCCTCGACCCCGAGTTCGGTGAGCGCGGCGACATGCTCGGGCTTGCGCAGATCGGCCAGCAGTCCGGCGTGCACCTTGGGATGCAGGGTCTTGACCCGCCCGTCGAGCACCTCGGGGAAGCCCGTCACCTGCTCCACCGGTGTGACCGGAATGTTCTGGTCCGCAATCTTTTTCGCGGTCGACCCGGTCGAGACGATTACCACCCCGGCCTCGTGCAGCCCGCGGGCCAGCGCCTCCAGACCGGTCTTGTCGTACACGCTGATCAATGCGCGCCGGATCGGTTTACGTTCTGCGCTCGCTGTCATCCGAATACTGCCTTTCGTCCGCTCCAGGTCACACCGCGGGTTGCCATCGCGGCCAGCACGTCCACCAGCAGTCGTCGTTCGACCACCTTGATGCGTTCGTGCAAGGTTTCTTCGTCGTCGCTCTCGAGCACCTCGACCGTCTCCTGAGCCAGGATCGGTCCGGTGTCCACGCCGCTGTCGACGAGATGAACGGTGGTTCCGGTCACGCGCACGCCGTAGGTCAGCGCGTCGTGCACGGCATGCGCGCCGGGAAATGACGGCAGCAGCGCCGGATGGGTGTTGATCACCCGGCCGTCGAACCGGGCGAGGAACTGCGGCCCGAGAATCTTCATGAAGCCGGCGGAGACCACCAGATCCGGATCGTGGCGCTCGACGGCCGCGGTGATCGCCGCGTCCCACGCACCGCGGTCGGGATAGTCGCGCACCCGCGCCGAGAACGTCGGGATGCCGGCGGCGGCCGCGATCTCGGTGGCGCGACACTCGCGGTCCACCCCGACCGCGACCACGCGCGCCGGATAGTCGCCGGTCGCCGCCTGCAGCAGCGCCTCCAGCAGCGAACCGGTGCCCGACGCCAACACCACCAGCCGGGACGGGTTGTTCGGCGGGACAGCGGACGGTTGCGGCACGGCCGAAAGCTTAGTCGGCAGGTCCGCGGTCCTGATGCGAGGTCGGTGCGTCGTTGTCGGCTTCCCACAGATCCTCGGCGTCGGGAAGATCCTGGAGGTCCTCGGTTCCCGTCGGCTCCGCGGCCGGCACCGGCGCGCGCTCGGGCATGACGATCACGTCGTCGCCCTCGTCGTCGGGATGCAACGGTTCGAATGCGTTGGTCTCGACGTCGTCGGTGAACAGTTCCTCCTCGAACGGTTCCTCCACGGTCGTGTCCAGCGGTTCGGTCACCGGGTCGGCCCGGCGGCTCTCGAGTTCGGCCAGCGGTTCGGTCACCGGCGCGGGTTTGGGACGCCGGGTCAGCCCGCCCGCCATCGCCACCGTGAGCGCACCGATGCAGAAGAACCACAGGAAGACGCCCGGACCGAACGTGGTCTGGTCCACCCCGACCGGGCCGAAGTTGCCCAGCGCGCCGCCGCCGACGTGCCCGAGCGCAACCATGATCACGGCGGCCAACAACGCGGCCGCCGCGAGCTTGCCCAACGCGGGCCCCAGCGGCAGCGGGCGCCGGGCACACTGCTGGCCCAGCGCCACCCCGGAGGCGGCACCGACGATCAACAGCGCGACCCACACCGGGCCCAGCGGCGGGGCCGGGGCGGCCGCCAACACCGGTACGGCCGGGATGTCGCCGCCGAACACCGTGAACGAACTGAACGTCGCGAAGCCGATATGGGCGCTGGATCCGACCGCGATCGCGGAGGTGCCGATGATCACGTTGGGGATGTAGAGGATCGACAGCAGGGTCAGGCTCAGCTGACCGAACAGCGAGTCGGTGATCGCGTACAGGTCGTGCATGGTCGACCAGTGCACCACCAGCGAGGCCGCGGTGACCGCTCCGGACAGCCCGATCAGGGCCAGCACGCCGGCCAGGGCCGGCCGCACCGCGCCGCCGAGCCACGCGGGCACCGGCGAGGACGCCAGCGTGCGTCGGCCCACCTTCGAGCCGACGCCGATCAGCGCGCCGACGGCGTGTACCGCCAGCACCGAGGTGAACGCCTGCAGCGCGCTCGGGGTTTGCAGTTCGGTGAGCACCGAGGCCGCGTCATGGATCACGGCCAGCGCGATCGCCGCGATCAGGAGGGGGCCACCGAGCGCGGACGCCACCACCCAGCGGATGACGAACCAGGACGACCCGGCGTGGGTGGCCGCGGCCGTGGTGTGCGCGGTGCCCCACACCATGAGCAGCAACGGCAGCAACGGCATGACGCCGAGTTCGCGGCCGCCGATGGAAATGGGCACCCCGTGGGTGCCGAGCCACATGCTGGCGATGGCGCCGAAGGCGCCGGTCATGTCGCTGTTGGCGATCAGCAGTTGCAGCAGCACCACTGCCGCAATGACGACCAATGCGACGAGGGCCGGGCCGAATGCGACCCGGACCAGATCACGTGCCTGGCGCGCGCCCGCCGTGGGGTTGTCGTGCATTCACGTCCACGATGCCCGCACCCAGCGCGAGGCTAGGTGCGGGCAATCCTGGTTACGAGGACGACGGCCCGTTGGACGGCGGCTGCGTGGGCGCCTGCTGAGTGGGGGCGCTCGGCGAGATCGGACCGCCCCCCTGAGCGGGGCCCGAGCCGACGGACGGCGGCGGGCTGAACGTGGGATATCCGGTCGGCGGGGTGGGCGAACCCTGCTGCGAGCCACCCTGCTGCTGGGCACCCTGCGGGGCGCCGTAGCCGCCCGACTGCGGTTGCTGCGGGCCACCGTAGCCGCCGTACTGCGACGGGTAGCCGGGCCGCTGGCCGGGGCCGGGGACCGGCTGGCTGGGCTGGCCGTAGTAGCCCCCGGGCGGGCCGTACTGGCCGTACTGGCCCTGGTCGTAGCGGGGCCGCGGCGCCGGTGGGGTGATGAGGCCGGAATCGAACAGCAGCGCGACGATCGCCGCGACGGACTGCAGGACGGTGGCGGCCAGGAAGACCCAGAAGGCCCAGCCGACCGAGAAGCCGTCCGGCTTGCCCAGCAGGTCCGACAGCGCCAGCAGCGCGCCGAGGGTGGCCAGCACCGCCACGACGGCGTGGTAGTTGTTCGCCTTCGGCAGCAGGCCGGCGCCGGCCAGCAGCGCCGCGGCCAGCGCCGCCAGAATCGGCAGGCCGCTGCCGCCGGCGGTCACCTCGCTGACGAACGGACCGACCTCGGCACTCAAAGTGAACATCGGGCCGAAGGTCAGCAGGTACGCAATGAGACCGAGCACGGCAACCGCGACCGAGAGGTACAGCGGCAGCTTGCTCGGTCCGGACTCGGCAGCCTGGCCGAACGGTGCCGGTGCGCCGTACGAGCCGGGCGGCTGCGCGGATGGGTAGCCGGAGCTACCAGGTGAGCCTGGTGAGTAGGTCATGACCTCTCCTGTTTCGTTGAACGTCACTCCCCGCGACGCTTACGTGGGACCGCGGTCGATGGTCGCCACACACGATTGCGCCGGCGCCCTGACCACGATTCGACCACCCACGCTAGCGCACGTTGCGGCCCGCAACACGCGCCAATCCCCCGTGTCTGTGCGCTCAGGCCGGGATCAACACCGGGGCGTCGACCGAATCCTGCTCGCCGGCTTCGATTTCGCGGACCAAGGGCAGGACCTTCGCGCCGAAATATTCGACCTCCTCCTGAAAGTGCAGGAAGCCACCCAGGATCAGGTCGACGCCGCGTTTCCGGTAGGCGGCAATGCGCTCGGCAATCTGCTCGGGCGTTCCGATCAGACCGGTGCGGAAGCCGTCGTTGTACTGGACCAGGTCCTCGAATGACGAGTCGGCCCACATGCCCTTCTGGTCGCTCGTCGAGTTGCCGGCCTGTTGCACCGCGCCGCGGAAGCCTTCCACCGCGGGCTTGTTGGCCTTGGCGATGATCTCTTTCAGGACTTCCTTCGCCTCTTTTTCGGTGTCCCTGGCGATGATGAAGCCGTTGAGGCCGAACTTGACCTCGCGGTCCGCGTCCCGGGCGTGGCCGCGGACCTCGACGAGCTGTTCGGTCAGTCCGTCGTAGTCCTTACCGTTGGAGAAGTACCAGTCGGCGTAGTAGCCGCCGTTGCGCCGCGCCGCGGTGGAATTGCCGCCCTGGAACAGTTCCGGGTTGGGCCGCTCGGCGGTGTTGAGCGGCTTGGGCTTGAGCGTGAAGTCGTGGATGCGGTAGAAGTCGCCGCGAAAATCCACGTCGTCCTCGGTCCAGATCTTGCGCAACACCTGCAGGAATTCGGCGGTGCGGCGGTAGCGCTCGTCGTGCTCGAGCCACGGCTCGCCGAGGTGGGTGAATTCGTCCTTGAACCACCCCGAGACGACGTTGACGGCGAAGCGGCCCTTGCTCAGCTGATCGGCGGTGGCCCCGAGTTTGGCCAGCACGCCCGGCTGCCATAGGCCCGGGTGGACCGCGGCGATGACCTTGAGGCGCTGGGTGGCCAGCAGCAACGCCAGGCTGAAGCTGGTGGATTCGTGCTGGTACTCGGCGCCGTAGCTGGCCTCGTACCGCACCTGGCTCAGCGCGTATTCGAAACCGCTGTTCTCCGCGGTCTGGGCCAACTTGACGTTGTAGTCGTAGTTCCAGTCGGTGCGCTGCTCGATATCGCTGGTGACCAGGCCGCCGCTGACATTGGGAACCCAATAGGCGAACTTGACGTGGTCGGCGATGCGTTCGGTGGTCATGGTTTCGATGACACCGCCTCCGGCCCGGCTCGTCACGCATTTAAATCGCCGAGAATGCACCCGTGGGACGGGTCCTTGCCATCCGGACTAGAACACGTTCTAATTCGGGGCATGGACTTTGGGCTTGTGCTGTTCACCAGCGATCGCGGTATCACCCCGGCGGCGGCGGCCAAACTGGCCGATGAGCACGGCTTCACCACGTTCTATGTGCCCGAGCACACCCACATCCCGATCAAGCGGCAGGCCGCCCACCCCACCACCGGCGACGAGACCCTGCCCGACGACCGCTACATGCGCACCCTGGATCCCTGGGTGTCGTTGGCCACCGCCAGCGCCCTGACCACCCGGGTGCGACTGTCCACCGCGGTGGCGCTGCCCGTCGAGCACGACCCCATCAGCCTGGCCAAGACCATCGCCACCCTCGATCACCTCTCCGGCGGCCGGGTGTCCCTCGGCGTCGGATTCGGTTGGAACACCGACGAACTCGCCGACCACAACGTCCCGCCCGCGCGGCGACGCACGATGCTGCGCGAGTACCTCGAGGCCATGCGTGCGCTGTGGACCGAGGAAGAGGCGTCCTACGAGGGCGAGTTCGTGAACTTCGGGCCGTCCTGGGCCTGGCCCAAGCCGATCCAGTCCCATATCCCGGTGCTGGTGGGCGCCGCAGGCACCGAGAAGAACTTCAAGTGGATCGCCCGCTCGGCCGACGGCTGGATCACCACCCCGCGCGACTTCAACATCGACGAACCGGTGCAGCTGCTGCAGGACACCTGGGCCGCCGCCGACCGGGACGGCGCCCCGCAGATCGTGGCGCTGGACTTCAAGCCCGACCCCGACAAGCTCGCACACTGGAAGCAGCTCGGCGTCACCGAGGTGCTGTTCGGCCTGCCGGACAAGCCCGAGGCCGAGGTGGCCGCGTATGTGGAGCGGTTGGCCGGAAAGCTTTCGGCGCTTGACCTTTAGGCCAGCCGCGCCTGATTCGTGCCGTCGTTCGCCGTCACCGCGATCCGCTGCCCCAACGGATCCCCGTCGCTCAACAGCGCCACCAGATCGGCATCCGTGCTGGTCGCCATGAACCGGCTGCCGTCGTCGAGGCGGCCGATGATGATGCCGGTGCGTACCGGCCAGTCGTAGCGCACCGAATAGGTTTCGATGATCCCGGTTTCGTTGACGTCGCGCGTGACGGCGACCTCCGGCAGCGCCGCGATCCGCGACTGCAGATCCTTGCTGCGATCGGGAACCCAGTCGGCGGGTTCGGTGGAGTAGACACCCGCCGAGTACTTGGTCATGACGCCACCGTTGGCGCCGACCAGTCCGAATTGCCCTGGCTTGTCCCGCATCTCGCAGACCGTCTCGGCGATCCCGTGCAGGGAGTAACTGTTGCCCGGGCCGCCGAAGAAGGGCAGCCCCCCGGTCAGCGTCAGGCCGCGGGGATCGTCGGTCGCCACGCCGGCGGTGTCGCACACGGTGAACACCGGAAACGGGAAGCAGCTGTACAGGTCGAAGGTCGCGACGTCCTCGAGGTCGATACCGGCGGTCCGAAGGGCCTCCGTGACGGCCATTTCCGCCGACACGCTGGTACCGAGGTACTCGCGCACCAGCAGGTCCTGCTCGATGAGGTCGGCATGCCCGCGCAGGTACACCCACTTCTCCTCGGGGACGCCGAGGCGACGCGCGGCGGCCACCGACATCAGCACCGCGGCCGCGCCCTGGTTGACCTGATCCCGCGCGACCAGCAGCCGGGGGTAGGGGTCGCAGATCATCCGGTTCTCGGCGGTGACCGTCGCCAGCTCCTCGACCGACCGCTCCACCGGGGAAGCCGAAAATGGGTTCTTGGCAGCGACTTTGGTGAACGGAGCGAACAGCTCGGCCATCTGTCGGCGGTACTCGGCAACCCCGAGACCCAGCCGCGCGCGCCGGGCATTGTCCAGCAGGCCGTACTGCACCGGCGCGCCCGTCAGACCATGGTTGACGGTGTACTCGCTCATGTACTGCTCGTAGCCGTAACCGCGATCCTCCAGCTGACCGCCGACACTCTCGGTGAAGTCGGGCTTGTCGGCCCGCTTCGCGAAAGTTCGTAGCGTGGAGCCGTTTTCGGAGCCCAGGACCAGCGCGACCTCGATGGCGCCCGCCGCGATCTCGCCGGCAAACTCGGTCATCAACTTCTGCGGACCGTTGCCACCGATTGGCTCGAGCACCGCGCGCGCCGGGTTCGCGCCCACCCGTGCGGCCACCGACCGCACATAGTTGTCCGAGGCGCCCAGCGGCGCCGGCGCCGGGGTGCAGATCTCGAACTGCCGCAGACCGGCGAACACCTCGATGGCCGCCGCGACGGCAGTCGGGTCGACGCCGGTGTCGCCCAGCGCGGTGCGCACCGCCTCGGTCGCGAGCTCCACCGAGGACATGCCGCGATAGTCGGGGTCGTCGATGCGCTCGGTGAACTGACCGACCCCGACAACAACGGGCGTGCGCGGATCGACCATGTTCAACTCCTTCTTTCCCACCGGGCGCTCCCCACTTCCCGCGAGCGGGCGCGTCCCCGGCCCGACACGCCGCAATCAGACCGGGTTTGCGCACCCTCACGGTTACACGAAGCAACTAGTTCGTCAGGCTAACCGATGGCCCGCAGTGAGCTGAAATCGACGCGATATCTGCTCGACCTTGACAGCAGTTGTCACTTAGTGACACAGTCGTAGCTGTCACTAAGTGACACGACCGGAGGGGTGGTCCCGTGAACGACAAGCAGGCTCAGGCTCGCCTGGCGGTCTCGCGGCATGCCTGCGCGTTGTTCTGGGAGCGCGGAGTGGCCGGCACCAGTGGGGACGACATCGCCGCGGCCGCGGGCCTTTCCACCCGCACGATCTGGCGCTACTTCCGCACCAAGGAGAGTTGCGTGGAACCCGTGCTCGCCCGGACGGTGGACCGCTTCATCGGGATGCTGCAGCGCTGGCCGCTGGAGTTGTCGCTCGCCGATCACCTGGCCGCCGACGCCGTTGCGCATCCGCTCACCCCCCAGGAGGTCGAGGACGAGATCAGCGCTATGCGCATCGCCGCCATGTCCTCGTCCGACCCCGCCCTGCGTACCGCGTACCTGATGGTGCACGACCAGATGGAACGCGGGTTCATCCCCGTGATCGCCGATCGTCTGCGGCTCGACGACTCCGACCTGACGGTTCGACTCTGCGCCGCGGCCGTAACCGCGGCGTTCCGGGTGGTCGACGAGGACGTCAGCCGGGCGGTGATCGTCGACAAGCAGACGGTGAGCCAGCAGGAGGCGCTGTCGCTCATCGACCGCGCCATCCGGGAAGCCACCAACGGACGCCTCGGCGGCCCCGTCTCTGCGTAATCCACCGAAAGGACTCACCATGGCCCTCCCCGAACTCATCTCGGTCGAGGACTTCTTCAGCCCACCAGAGCGCTTCCTGGCCACCATGTCTCCGGACGGGAACCGCATCGCCTATCTCGCGCCGTGGCGCAACGACCGCCTCAACGTGTGGGTGCAAAACATCAGTGCAGCAGGTGAATTGGCGGGTCCCGCGCGCTGTGTCACGGCCGACGCGACCCGTAGCGTAGTCGTCTACCACTGGACCGATGACCCACGCTGGCTGCTCTATCTGCAAGACGGCGGTGGCAACGAGAACTGGCATGTCTACCGCGTCGACCTCGAGGACCCCGACGCGCCCGCCGTCGACCTCACCCCGTTTCCCGGGGTGCGCTCCATGCTCACGCTGCCCAAGGGCCGGCCCGGCAAGGCGATCGTCCAACTCAACAAGCGCAACCCCGAACTGTTCGACCCCTACGAACTCGACATCGCCACCGGCGAACTCACGCTGCTGGCGGAGAACCCCGGCAACATCATGGAGTGGCTGTGCAGTCGCAACGGCGAACTGTTCAACTCGGCCATGACTGCCGACGGTGACATCGAACTGTCGCACTGGGACAAGGCATCCGGGACGCTGCGGCCCATCGCGCGCTATGCGGGCGTCGACTACCCGGTGGGCGTCTACCCCACCGAGATCACCCCCGACGGCACCGGCATCTGGGTCGGGTCCAACAAGGGCAGCGACCGCACCCGGTTGGTCCGCGTCGACGTCGAGTCGGGCGCGGAGACCGAGATCGACAGCCATCCCACCCTCGAACTGTCCGTCCAGTTGGGCCTGCCCACGCCGCTGATCCTCGGTGCGCGCACCGGAGAACTGCTCGGCGCACGCTACTACGGCGAACGTCAGGTCATCCACCCGCTGGACGCGAATTTCGCTGCGGTACTGGACAATCTGTCCAAGTTGTCGGACGGTGACCTGGCGGGGATCTCGTCCGACGACAGCGGGCAGCACTGGGTGGTGAGCTTCACCCACGACCGCGACCCCGCCGTCACCTACTTCTACAACCACGCCACCGGCGCGAGCCGGCTGCTGTTCCGACCCTATCCGCGCCTGGACCCCGATGCGCTGGCCCCGATGACACCGGTCACCATTCCTGCGCGCGACGGGCTGGAACTGCACGGGTATCTGACACTGCCGGTCGGGATCGACCCGGCGGGGTTGCCGACGGTGTTGTTGGTCCATGGCGGGCCGTGGGCTCGCGACGCCTGGAGTTTCCAGCCGGAGGTGCAGCTGCTGGCCAACCGCGGATACGCGGTGCTGCAGGTCAACTTTCGCGGCTCGACCGGCTACGGCAAGGCCTTCACGAAGGCGGCGGTCGGCGAGTTCGCCGGCCGGATGCACGACGACCTTATCGACGCCGTGGACTGGGCCGTCGAGCGCGGTTACACCGACCGCGACCGGGTGGCGATCTTCGGCGGTTCCTACGGCGGCTACGCGGCGCTGGTGGGGGTGACATTCACCCCGGAGGTGTTCGCCGCGGCCATCGACTATGTCGGGGTGTCGAATCTCGCCAACTTCATGCGAACCCTGCCGAACGTCGGCCGGCGCTTCCTGGCCAACAACTGGCACCGGTATGTCGGCGACCCGTCGGACCCGGAGCAGGAAGCCGACATGCTGGCCCGTTCACCGATCAGCTACGTCGAGAAGATCCGCACGCCGCTGCTGGTGGTGCAGGGCGCCAACGACTCTCGGGTGGTGCAAGCCGAATCGGACAACATGGTCGAGGCCCTGCGTGCCCGCGGCGTGGAGGTCGAGTACCTGGTCAAGCAGGACGAGGGGCACGGATTCCTCAACCCGGACAACCAAATCGACATGTACCACGCGGTCGAGCGGTTTCTGGCCCAGCAGCTGGGCGGCCGGGTCTGACATCCGAGCCCGGCCCCATCTCGGCGAGCGTGCGTGGTCCCGCGACAACGACGGTGTGTCGCCGCGGGGACACGCACGCTCGCGCAAGAGGGGGTTGCGCAAGAGGGGGTTGCGCAAGGGGGCGGGAAACTACAGGCTTTCCAGGATCTCCCGGGCCAGCGCGGCGGTCGCGGACGGCGTCTTGCCGACCTTGACCCCGGCAGCTTCGAGGGCTTCCTGCTTGGCCGCCGCGGTGCCCGAGGAGCCCGACACGATGGCGCCGGCGTGGCCCATGGTCTTGCCCTCCGGCGCGGTGAAGCCGGCCACGTAGCCGACGACCGGCTTGGTGACGTTGGCCTTGATGTAGTCGGCGGCACGCTCCTCGGCGTCGCCGCCGATCTCGCCGATCATCACGATGATCTTGGTCTCGGGATCCTTCTCGAACGCCTCGATCGCGTCGATGTGGGTGGTGCCGATGACCGGGTCGCCGCCGATGCCGATGGCCGTGGAGAAACCGAGATCGCGCAGCTCGTACATCATCTGGTAGGTCAACGTGCCGGACTTCGACACCAGGCCGATGGGGCCCTTACCGGTGATGTTGTTCGGCGTGATGCCGACCAGCGACTCACCGGGCGTGATGATGCCCGGGCAGTTGGGGCCGATGATGCGGGTCTTCTGACCCTTCTCGACGTTATAGGCCCACGCATAAGCGCTGTCCTGCACCGGGATTCCCTCGGTGATGACCACCAGTAGCGGAATCTCGGCGTCGATGGCCTCGATGATGGCGTCCTTGGAGAAGGCCGGCGGCACGAAGGCGATCGACACGTCGGCGCCGGTCTCCTTGATGGCCTCGGCGACGCTGCCGAACACCGGCAACTCGACTGCCGCACCATCTTTGTCCACATGCTGCACGGTCGTGCCGGCCTTGCGGGCGTTGACGCCACCGACCACCTGGGTGCCGGCCTTCAGCATCAGGGCGGTGTGCTTGGTGCCCTCGCCGCCGGTGATGCCCTGGACGATGACCTTGGAGTCCTTGTTCAAAAAGATAGACATTGCAACCCTCCCTTACTTGCTCGCCAGCTCGGCGGCCTTGTCGGCACCCGAGTCCATCGTGTCGGCCTGGATCACCAGCGGGTGATTGGCCTCGGACAGGATGCGGCGACCCTCCTCGACGTTGTTGCCGTCCAACCGCACCACGAGCGGCTTGTTGGCCTCGTCGCCGAGGATCTGCAGCGCCTGGACGATTCCGTTGGCCACCGCGTCGCACGCGGTGATGCCCCCGAAGACGTTGACGAACACGCTCTTGACCTGTGAGTCGTTCAGGATGACGTCGAGGCCGGCGGCCATCACCTCGGCCGAGGCGCCACCACCGATGTCCAGGAAGTTGGCCGGCTTGACCCCGCCGTGGTTCTCCCCGGCGTAGGCCACGACGTCCAGCGTCGACATGACCAGCCCGGCACCGTTGCCGATGATGCCGACCTGCCCGTCGAGCTTGACGTAGTTGAGGTCGTTCTCCTTGGCCTTCTGCTCCAGCGGGTCCGCGGCGTCCTTGTCCTCGAACTCGGCGTGACCGGGCTGCCGGAAGTCGGCGTTGGCGTCGAGGGTCACCTTGCCGTCGAGCGCCAGGATCTTGTCGTCCGGCGTGCGCACCAACGGGTTGACCTCAACCAGCGTGGCGTCCTCGGCGACGAAGACCTCCCACAGCTTCTGGATCGTCACCGCAGCGGCGTCGAGCACCTCGGCGGGCAGGTGCCCCTGCTCGGCGATCGAGCGCGCGGTGGCGAGGTCGACACCCTTGACGGCGTCGACGGCAACCTTGGCAAGCCGCTCGGGCTTGGTGGCGGCAACCTCTTCGATCTCCATGCCGCCCTCGACCGAGCACATCGCCAGGTAGGTGCGGTTGGCCCGATCGAGCAGGAAGGAGATGTAGTACTCCTCGGCGATGTCGCTGGCCTCGGCGACCAGGAGCTTCTTCACGACGTGGCCCTTGATGTCCAGGCCGAGGATGTTGCCGGCATGCGTGAGCGCGTCGTCGGGGGTGGCAGCGAACTTCACGCCGCCGGCCTTACCGCGGCCGCCGACCTTGACCTGCGCCTTGACCATCACGGGCTTGCCGATCTCCTCGGCGATCGCCTTGGCCTCGTCGGCAGAATCGGTGACGCGACCGGGTGTGGTCGGGACGTTGTGCTTGGCGAACAGTTCCTTCGCCTGGTATTCGAAAAGATCCATAGCTTCCTAACTGGGGCACAGTCGCTGCCGGCTTGACGGCGATGACGTTTGAGGCGCAAAGCCTCGGGGAACTTTATCGACACGGCTGCGACAGACTCGCACCGCCCACCGCTCTTGTGGTACATGTCACCGCCCGGCATTCGTGATACAAGTCACATTCTGCGGCGGAATACCTTCTTGGGTTGCCACCTCCATTGGAATTTGGTTAACGTCTCTCTCGGCTTCGATAACGCTTTGGTCACGACGCAAGGGACGTTTCAGGTTGGCAACGCATCGCTCGGCACCGCGCTCACGTGCGGGAACCGCGATGAACGCCCCCCAAAGCAAGGTGGATCTCCACGCGACCGAAGTAACGGACATCCTGCCGTTCAATGAGTTCGGCAGCCTCGATGACCTCGACTTTCACGCCGGCGCCTTCGACTCCGCGGCCGAAATCCTGCGCGCACCCGAACTCGACGACGTCGTCGACACCGACGAGATGCCGTTGACGCTGATGCGCCGGATGGATCTGAACGTCATCCACGATCCCGACGCCACCGACATCATTCCCCGCGTGAGTGGCGGCGGCCTGCACCGCAAGCCCGCCGCCAGCGCCCTGAAGGGCCGCGTGATGATCGCCGCGATGGCCGCCGGGGCCGCCGCGGCCGCAGCCCACACCGCCATCAACCCGTCCGACGAGGCCTCCGCGACGGCCGTGCTGTCCTCGGACGTGACAGTACCCAGCGCCAACGCCGGCGAAACCCCGCGCGGCATGCAGGTCGTCAGCGTGACCCCGGCGGCGCACAGCAGCGTGCACTCGGAGGAACTCGCCAAGGGCGTCGCGTACGCGCAGGAGCGCGCCGAGCGCGAGGCCCGGCTGGCCGCCCCCCTGTTCGTCAAGCCGACCAACGGGATCTTCACCTCGGGCTTCGGTTACCGCTGGGGTGCCCTGCACGCCGGCGTCGACATCGCCGGCCCCATCGGCACCCCGATCTACGCGGTGAGCGACGGCGTGGTCATCGAGGCCGGCCCGACCGCCGGTTACGGCGCGCTGGTGAAACTGCGTCACCGCGACGGCACCGTGACGCTCTACGGACACGTGAACACCTGGACCGTCAGCGTCGGCCAAGCCGTCATGGCCGGCGACCAGATCGCCACCATCGGCAACCGCGGCTTCTCGACCGGGCCGCACTGCCACTTCGAGGTCATGCCCAACGGCACCGACCGCATCGACCCTGTGCCGTGGCTTGCCCAGCGAGGCATCAGCGTCGGCGGCTACGCCGGCTGAGCCGGTGGCCGAACCGCCCACTCCTGCTCCACCAGAACATCCCTCGGGTGCCGAAACCCGGATCATCCGGCGCGCGCCCACCGGTCACACCGACGACACCCGAACCGGCATCATCCGACGCGCCCCCACCGGCGCTTTCCCGGCGCTGCCGGACGCCGAGCCCAAAACGCCGCGACCCAGCACCGCGGTGGCCGCGTGTGTGACCGCCATGGTCAGCGGTTGGGCCACCCTGGTGCTGGCGACCAGTCTCATCACGGGCTGGTGGAGCACCGACCGATTGTTCTGTGCCGCAGTCGCTTTCCTGGCGTTCGTGTTCGCCGCGGCCACCACGACGGGCGTTGTGCTGCTGCTCATGCGCCGCGCGGTGGGTCGCTACTTGATCGCCGTCGGGGCGGTGGTCGCACTGTTGGGTTTCGGCGGCGTGTTCATTGCGGGCGCGCAGATACCGTGGGTGGTGTACGCCATTCCGGCGCTACCGATCGCCAGCGCCGTCCTGGCCCTGCTGCCCGCGACCAAGCGCTGGGCCAACGATCCGAGCTGACCTACAGCTTGCTGATCGGGGCGTGGTTGTGCATCAGCTTGACCCGTCCGGCGCTGCCGAAGTCGATCAACGACATCGCCGACTCGCCGGCCCCGCTGACCTCCTCGACCCGACCCAGGCCGTACTTGTCGTGGGTGACCCGGTCGCCCGGTTCCAGCACCACCAGCGGGCGGTTGCGGGCGGCCGACCGGTTCGGGGCCGGGCGCGCCGGGCCACCGAATGAGGCGCCTCCGCTTCCCGAAAGTCGGCCCGGCGCACTGAATCCCGAGCTCTGCTCGGTACGTCGCCAGTCGATCAATTCCTCCGGGATCTCGCGCAGGAAGCGCGACTCCGGGTTGAGCATCGGCTGGCCCCACGACGAGCGCACCTTGGCGCGGCTCAGGTAAAGGCGCTGCCGGGCCCGGGTGATCCCGACGTAGGCGAGTCGGCGTTCCTCGGAGAGTTCGGCCGGGTCGCCCAAGGCCCGCATGTGGGGGAACATGCCGTCCTCCCAGCCGGTGACGAACACGACCGGGAATTCCAGGCCCTTGGCGGTGTGCAGCGTCATCATCGTCACCACTCCCGAACCGTGCTCGGGGATCTCGTCGGTGTCGGCGACAAGCGAAACCCGCTCGAGGAACTCGGCGAGGATGCCGATGTCGGGAACGTCCTCGTCGACGGGCCCGGTGTCCTCGGCGAGGGCGGCCGCGTTCGCCCGGTCGATGCTGAATTCGTGTGCCACGCTGACGAGTTCGTTCAGGTTGTCCAGCCGCGCCAGATCCTGCGGGTCGGACGAGGATTCCAGCGTCTGCCGGTACCCGGTGCGGTCGAGCACGGCCTCCACCAGGTCGCCGAGTGCGTCGCCGAGCTTGCCGCGCAGACTGTCGAGCAACTCCACGAACGCCGCGATCGCCTTCTCCGAACGGCTGTTGAGCATCGGCACCTTGCCCGCGGCGGCGGCCTGCAGGGCCTCGTTGAAGCTCGCGCCGGTGTTCTCGGCATAGACCGCGACGCAGGCCTCGGCCCGGTCACCGATGCCGCGCCGGGGGGTGTTGAGAATCCGTCGCATGCTCACCGAGTCGCCCGGGTTGTCCAGCACCCGCAGGTAGGCGACGATGTCGCGAATCTCCTTGCGCTCGTAAAAGCGCACTCCCCCAACCACTTTGTACGGAATCCCGGCACGGATGAAGACTTCTTCCAGCGCGCGCGAAGAGTTGTTGGTGCGGTAGAAAACCGCGACGTCGTTATAGCTGATCGCACCCTTGTCGGCCAGGGCGTCGATCTCCTCGGCGACGAAGCGCGCCTCGTCGTGCTCGTTGTCGGCGACGTAGCCGACGATCAGCTCACCCTCGCCTTCCTCGGTCCACAGCCGCTTCTCCCGTCGCCCCGAGTTCCGGGAGATGACGGCGTTGGCCGCGGTCAGGATGTTCTGCGTGGATCGGTAGTTCTGTTCGAGCAGGATCGTGGTGGCGTTGGGGAAGTCGCGTTCGAAGTCCTCGATGTTGCGGATCGTCGCGCCGCGGAAGGCATAGATGGACTGATCCGCGTCACCGACCACGCACAGTTCGCCCGGCTCGATCCCGTCCTGCGTCGCCTCGGTGCCGACGAGTTCGCGCACCAGCGCGTACTGCGCGTGGTTGGTGTCCTGGTACTCGTCGACCAGGATGTGCCGGAACCGGCGGCGGTAGTACTGCGCGATCTGCGGGAAGGCCTGCAGAATGCCGACGGTCTCGCCGATCAGGTCGTCGAAGTCCAGCGCGTTGGCCGTCCGCAAGCGCCGCTGGTACTCGCCGTAGACCGCGGCGACCGTGCGGTGCAGATCGTCGGACACGTCGCTGAGTTCGGCGACGGCCTGCTCGGGGTCGATCAACTCGTTCTTCAGGTTGGAGATCGAGTTGGCCAGCAGGCGCGGCGAGTAGCGCTTGACGTCGAGGCCCATGTCCTTGGCGATCATCATCAGCAGGCGGCGCGAGTCGTCGGCGTCGTAGATCGAGAAGTTCGAGTTGAGCCCGGGCACCAGCGAGGCCTGGTTGCGCAGGATCCGCACGCAGGTGGAGTGGAACGTCGAGACCCACATGGCGCGGGCCCGCGGCCCGACCAACTGTTCGACCCGCTCCCGCATCTCCGCGGCGGCTTTGTTGGTGAACGTGATCGCCAGGATCTGCCCGACCCCGGCGTCGCGGGCGGCCAACAGGTAGGCGATCCGCCGGGTCAGCACGGCCGTCTTCCCCGAGCCCGCGCCGGCCACGATCAACAGGGGCGCACCCGCGTGCAGGACGGCTTGGCGCTGCTGCGGGTTGAGGCCGTCGAGAAGTTGATCTGTGTCGGTGGCCGCGGACGGTGAAAACGAAGTCATATCGCCTGTAAACCTACCGCTCCACCCCGACACCGCCCCACCCCGCCCGAACAGCACTTTGCGCTGGCCCGGCCCTTAGTGGCACACTCGATTCGTGCTCAGCTGCTGCTTCTCTGGTGTGTGAGGCCGGATACTCCGAATGAGACCAGAACCCACCAACGGCGAGAACGCAGAGGATGACCCGATGAGCGTGGACAGCACCGAAACCCCGAAAGCCGCCGAGGTCGACGACCTGCGCGGCGAGATCGACCGCCTGGACGCCGAGATCCTGGCCGCTGTGCAGCGCCGCACCGAGGTGTCCAAGCGGATCGGCAAGGCTCGGATGGCCTCCGGCGGCACCCGACTGGTGCACAGCCGCGAGATGAAGGTCATCGAGCGCTACAGCGCGCTCGGCCCCGAAGGCAAAGACCTGGCGATGCTGCTCCTGCGGATGGGCCGCGGCCGCCTCGGCCACTGACCACTACTGCGTGAACGCGATGTACTTGGTGTCGAGGTACTCCTCGATGCCCTCGGTACCGCCCTCGCGCCCGAAGCCGGACTCCTTGATGCCGCCGAACGGTGCCGCCGCATCGGAGATCACGCCCCGGTTGACGCCGACCATCCCCGATTCGATGGCCTCGGCCACCCGCAGTGCCCGGTCCAACGATTGGGTGTAGATGTAGGCCGCCAGGCCGTACTTGGTGTCGTTGGCCACCTTGATGGCCTCGTCCTCGGTGTCGAATCCGACGATCGGAGCGACGGGACCGAACACCTCCTCGGAGAGGATGCGGGATCCGGGGGCGACGTCGGTGAGCACGGTTGCCGGGTAGAAGTTGCCGGGGCCGCCCGGGGCCACGCCGCCCACCGCGACCGTCGCGCCCTTGGCCACCGCGTCGGCCACCAGGTCCTCGACCGTCTTGACCTGCTTGGTGTTGATCAGCGGGCCCAGCGTCGACGCGTCGTCCAGGCCGTCGCCGAGGGTGAACTCGCTCATCCGCTTGATCAGCTTGTCGGTGAACTCCGCTCGCACCGCGTTGGCGACATGGAACCGGTTGGCGGCCGTGCACGCCTCGCCGCCGTTGCGCATCTTGGCCAGGATCGCGCCGTCGACGGCGGCGTCGATGTCGGCGTCGTCGAACACGATGAACGGGGCGTTGCCGCCCAATTCCATGGAGGTCCGCAGCAGCCGGTCCGCCGACTGCTTGACCAGCGCCTTGCCCACCCCGGTGGAGCCTGTGAACGTCAGCTTGCGCAACCGACCGTCATCGACCAGGGCGCTCGTCAGGACCCCGGGCTCCGACGTCGGCAGCACCGACAACACCCCCTTGGGCAGCCCGGCCTCGTCCATCAACTTGGCCAGCAACAGCATGGTCAGCGGGGTCTCCTGAGCCGGCTTGACGATCATGGTGCAGCCGGCGGCGACGGCCGGGCCGATCTTGCGGGTTCCCATGGCCAGCGGGAAGTTCCACGGCGTGATCGCGTAGCACAACCCGACCGGGGCCTTGCTGACCAGGATGCGGCCGGTGCCCGCGGGGCTGCCGGTGTAACGGCCGTCGATGCGGACGGCCTCCTCGGCGAACCAGCGGAAGAACTCGGCGCCGTACTTGACCTCGCCCTTGCTCTCCGCAAGCACCTTGCCCATCTCGAGGGTCATCAGCGCGGCGATGTCGTCGGCGTGGGCGGTGATGGTCTCGAAGACCGAACGCAGGATCTCGCCGCGCTCGCGCGGCGCGGTCGCGGCCCACGCGTCCTGCACGGCCATCGCGGCCTCGACGGCGGCGATGCCGTCGGCCGGGGCGGCGTCGGCGACCTTGGTGATCAGCTCACCGGTGGCCGGGTTGAGCACGTCGAACTGGGCAGAGGCTTCGCGTTCGACCCCGCCGATCCACAGGCCGGTCGGTACCGATGACAGCAGCTTGGTGATGTCCATCCCTCCATCATTCACTAGGGTCAGGGTCATGGTTGCCGAGGTCACACAAATGTCCGCCTGGGCCGCGTTGGTCCAGCACCACAAGCAGATCGGTGCCACCCACCTGCGGGAGTTCTTCGACGCCGAGCCCGACCGGGGCCGCGAATACGCCCTGACGGTCGGCGACCTGTACATCGACTACAGCAAGCACCGGCTCAACCGCGAAACCCTGACGTTGCTCACCGATCTGGCCCGGGCCGTCGACCTGGAGGCTCGTCGCGATGCGATGTTCGCCGGCGAGCACATCAATACCTCCGAGGACCGCGCCGTGCTGCACACCGCGCTGCGGCTGCCCCGCGACGCGGAGTTGGCGGTGGACGGCCAGGATGTGGTCGCCGACGTGCACGCGGTGCTGGAGCGGATGGGCGAGTTCACCGACCGGCTGCGGTCCGGGCAGTGGCGCGGTGCCACCGGCGAGCGCATCACGACGGTGGTGAACATCGGCATCGGCGGCTCGGATCTGGGCCCGGTCATGGTGTACGACGCGCTGCGCCACTACGCCGACGCCGGTATCTCCGCCCGGTTCGTCTCCAACGTCGACCCGGCCGACCTGGTCGCCGCCCTGGATGGACTCGACCCTGCGGCAACGCTTTTCATCGTCGCCTCCAAGACGTTCTCGACGCTGGAGACCCTGACCAATGCGACGGCGGCGCGGCGTTGGCTGACGGACGCTTTGGGCGACGCGGCTGTTTCGAAGCACTTCGTGGCGGTGTCGACCAACGCCGAGCGGGTCGCCGAGTTCGGGGTCGACACCGCCAACATGTTCGGCTTCTGGGACTGGGTCGGCGGACGCTATTCGGTGGACTCGGCGATCGGGCTGTCGGTGATGGCGGTCATCGGTCGCGAACGGTTCGCCGAGTTCCTGTCGGGTTTCCATGTGGTCGACGAGCATTTCCGCACCACCCCGCTGGAGTCCAACGCGCCGGCGCTGCTCGGTCTCATCGGGGTGTGGTACTCGAATTTCTTTGGCGCGCAATCACGTGCGGTGCTGCCCTATTCGAACGACCTGTCCCGGTTCGCGGCCTATCTGCAACAGCTGACCATGGAATCCAATGGCAAGTCGGTGCGTGCCGACGGCACCCCGGTTTCCACCGACACCGGCGAAATCTTCTGGGGTGAGCCGGGCACCAACGGCCAGCACGCGTTCTACCAGTTGCTGCATCAGGGCACCCGGTTGGTGCCCGCGGACTTCATCGGCTTCTCCCAGCCCACCGACGACCTGCCCACCGCCGACGGCGCGGGGTCCATGCACGACCTGCTGATGAGCAACTTCTTCGCCCAGACCCAGGTGCTGGCGTTCGGCAAGACCGCCGCAGAGATTGCCGCCGAGGGCACCCCGCCCGACGTGGTGCCGCACAAGGTGATGCCGGGCAACCGGCCCTCGACCTCGATCCTGGCGAACCGGCTGACGCCGTCGGCGGTGGGCCAGCTGATCGCGCTCTATGAGCACCAGGTGTTCACCGCGGGCGTCATCTGGGGCATCGACTCGTTCGACCAGTGGGGGGTGGAGCTGGGCAAGACCCAGGCCATGGCGCTGCTGTCGGTGCTCACCGACGACGAGTCGCCGCCGGCCCAGTCGGACAGCTCGACCGACGCGCTGGTGCGCCGCTACCGCGAGGCACGCGGCCGGAGTCAGTGATTTCGGCGTGATCCCACACCCTCAGCGTGGAAAATCACGCCGAAATCACGTGGAGCTACTTGAGTAGCTTCGACATTCGCCGGTCCGCCAGCACCTTCCCACCGGTCTGGCAGGCGGCGCAGTATTGGAACGACTTGTCGACGAAGGACACCTCGCGCACGGTGTCGCCGCAGACCGGGCACGGCAGACCGGTGCGGGCGTGCACGCGCAACCCGGATCTCTTCTCCCCCTTCAGCGTCGCGGCCTGTTGGCCCACCGAGCGCTGCACGGCGTCGGTGAGCACCGAGATCATCGCGTCGTGCAGCGCGCCCAACTGCGCGTCGGTCAGCTTGCCGGCCGTCGCGAACGGGGACAGCCTGGCGACGTGCAGGATCTCGTCGCTGTAGGCGTTGCCGATCCCGGCGATCACCTTCTGATCGGTGATGACCGTCTTGAGCCGTCCGGTGTTGCCCCGCAGCACCGCGCCCAGTTCCTCGGGTCCGAGCGACAACGCGTCCGGTCCCAGCTTGGCGATGCCGGGGACCTTGGTCGGATCGTCGACGAGCCACACCGCCAGCCGTTTCTGGGTACCGGCCTCGGTGAGGTCGAATCCCGGTGCCTCGCCCGGTGTTCCGAGGTGGACCCGCAACGCGATGGGCCCCTTGCCGGGTTTGAGCGGCGCGCCGGCCAGGCTGTCCGACCACCGCAGCCAGCCCGCGCGCGACAGGTGCGTGATCAGGTGCAGGTCACCGACGTCCAGACCCAGGTACTTGCCCCAGCGACTGGCACCGGTCACGGTCTGGCCGTGCAGTGCCGTCAGCGGCGGCTCGAAGGTCTTGAGTACCGACAGTGCCGACACATCGATGCGGCCGACCGGCCGTCCCACGGCATTGCCGCGCAGATAGTCGGCGAGAGCTTCCACCTCGGGCAGTTCGGGCATGCGTCCAGTGTGCCCAAACAACGATTTCAAAGTATCCAGTACCGGCGGTATTGACTTTATCGGGAAGCGGTCTAATCTTCAGGATTACGGACGTCACACGAAGGGACTTCCACGCCATGACCACGTCGCTCTCCCCCTCCGGACCCACCCGCGAGGAGTTCGCCGAACGCCTGCTCAAGGGATCGGTCAAGCGGTCCTACGAACCCGTCGTCGACATCGACTGGGACGCCCCGCTGGACCCGGACAAGTTCTTCCTGCCGCCGGAGATGATCACCTTGTACGGCACCCCGGAGTGGGGCGCGCTGACCCGCGCGCAGCAGATCGACCTGTCCCGGCAGGAACTGGTGAACGTCCTCTCGGCGGGCATCTGGTTCGAGAACATTCTCAATCAGGCCCTGTTGCGTGACCTGATGCACCGCAACCCGACCGCCAAGACCACCCATTACGCGTTGACCGAACTCGGTGACGAGACCCGCCACATGATCATGTTCGGTAAGACCATTGCACGCATCGGCGGTACGCCGGTGCGGCCCAAACTGTTTCAGCGGATCATCATCAACTCACTACCGCTGGTCTTCCGCGGTCCGCTGCTGTGGGGCGCGGCCCTGGTCGGCGAGGAGATCTTCGACGCGATGCAGCGCCAGATCATGGAAAGTCCCGAGCTGCAGCCGATCGTGCAGCGCCTCATGCGGATTCATGTCGCCGAGGAAGCCCGCCACATCCAATTCGCCCGCGACGGCCTGCGCAAGACGGTGCCGATCATGCCGTGGTACCGAAAGGCGTTCATCGCCAACGTGCATGGCGCCGGCGGGCTGTTCTACCGGATGCTGTTCACCCTGCCGATCCAATACTCCCGAATCGGTCTGGACGGCAAGCAGATGCGCGCGGTCGCCCGGGCCAATCCGCATTTCCGGACGAAGTGCGTTTCGGCGTTCGCCCCGCTGGCCGAGTTCTTCGACGAGATCGGGTTGATGGGCCGGTTCGCGCGGCGCATGTGGCGGCGGGCCGGCTTCCTGTGACCGCCATAGTTCTGGGCCGGGTCGCAGACCTCGGTTCCGAACTGGGCGACATCACCGCGATCGAGGTGCCGGCGGATCAGGCGCGGCTGCGCGATGCCCGTTTCGACGCGGATACCGATAGTTGGTCGCTCACCACGGCCGATGGCCGCTGCATCAGCGCGCACATCCTGCTGGACACGCGCCCGAGCGGCGACGCGACGATCGCGGTCCATGGCATGCCGAACTACTTCCGCATCCCCGGTCCGGATCGCGCGCGCCAATCCCGGTTCGTCGCCCAGTGCCTCGAGTTGCTCCGCAACTCCGGGTCGACCCGCATCGAGGCCAGATCGCGGATCCGGCTGCGCCGCTGGCCGCAACGCGCGCTCGCGACCCGGTTCTATCTGACCGGTTCGATTCCCACGGACGCCCGGGTGTACGACGGCACCGCCACCCTCACGCTCGCCGACGGCGACATCGCCGTGCGCGCGCGGCTCAGCGGCCATCTCGACGCGATCGACGGCCGCTACCACTGGCGCGGGTCGATCGCCGGCGAACTGCCCGAGGATGTGCTCAAAGGGCAACGTGCCGTGACCGTTTCGACTCCCGGTAGCAGCGCCACCGCGCGACTGACGGAACGGACGCCGTGGGGCGGCTACACCGTCACCGGAGTCGGTCAGCCGCCGTTCGCGTTCGACTGATCGCCGCCGGCCAGGGTCAATTCCACCATCGGCAGCGCGAGGTCCTCACCGAGGGTGTCGCGCATCGCCGGGGCCAGGAACCGCCAGGCGATCGGGTGCCGGCGCTGATAGCCCGACAACGTCGCCGCGGACTCCTCGGCGGTCATGGCGCGCGCCACGGCCGGCACGTCGCGTCGGGTCCCGACGCTGACCTTGACGCGCGGATCGGCCAGCACGTTGCGATACCACTGCGAGGCTGCACCGAACCCGGAGACGACCACGAAGCGTTGCGGCCCCGGCCGATCGACGGTCTCCAACACCACCTGACGCGGCAGGCCGGACTTGCGTCCGCGGTGCTCGAGCATCAGCATGCGCCGCCCGAGCAGGAACCCCAGTCCCGCGCGGTACAGCCCGATGGGCGCTCGCATCAACCAACGCGTCCGCAGCAAGCGGCCGGCCGTGGTGGACATATTTTCCACGATAGCTCGGCCACAATTAGAACGTGTTCTAGTATCGCAGGCATGCGGTTCACCTATGCGGAAGCAATGACCGATTCCAGCTACTACATCCCGTTGGCGCAGGCCGCCGAGGCGGCCGGCTACCACGCGATGACGCTGGCCGACAGCGTTGCCTATCCGTTCGAGTCCGACTCGAAGTATCCATACACCCCCGACGGCAACCGCGAGTTCCTCGACGGCAAGGAGATGATCGAGACGTTCATCCTGGCCTCGGCGCTGTCCGCGGTCACCACCACGTTGAAGTTCAACTTTTTCGTGCTCAAGCTGCCGATCCGGCCACCGGCTCTGGTGGCCAAGCAGGCCGGTTCGCTGGCGGCGATGTTCGGCAACCGGCTCGGGCTCGGCGTCGGCACCAGCCCCTGGCCCGAGGATTACGACCTGATGGGCGTGCCGTACGCCAAGCGCGGCAAGCGGATGGACGAGTGCATCGACATCATCCGGGGGCTCACCACCGGCGACTACTTCGAGTACCACGGCGAGTTCTACGACATCACCAAGACCAAGATGACGCCCGCGCCCAGCAAGCCGATTCCGATCCTGATCGGCGGTCACGCCGATGCGGCCCTGCGCCGCGCCGCGCGCAACGACGGCTGGATGCATGGCGGCGGCGCGCCCGAGGAACTCGATGAACTGTTGGCCAAGCTCGCCCGGTACCGCGAGGAATCCGACCGGGATCCCGCGCAACCCTTTGAAATCCACGTCATCTCGCTCGACGCTTACACCGTCGACGGCATCAAGCGGCTCGAGGACAAGGGCGTCACCGACGTGATCGTCGGGTTCCGGCTGCCCTACATCATGGGCCAGGACACCGAGCCGCTGGCGGACAAGATCCGTAACCTGGAGCGCTTCGCCGAGAACGTGATCAGCAAGGTCTGATCACAGCTCGTTCCACACCGGCGGCCGCTTCTCGCGATGCGCCATGGCCGCCTCCGCCGCGTTGCCGGTGAACGTGCTCAGCACCTGAGTGCGGTTCTCGATCTCCTTGGCGTGCCGCAGGCTCGGCGCATCGAGTGCGGCGTTGAGCCCGGTCTTGGTCTGCCAGACTCCGTAGGCGTTGTTGGCCGCGATTTCGCGGGCCTTGGCCATGGCGACGTCCATGAGGTCCTCCGGCGCGGTCACCTCGTTGGCCAACTGGATGCGGTAGGCCTCGTCGGCGTCGATGATCCGCCCGGTCAGCATCAGTTCCCGCGCGATGCCGGCCCCGACGAGGCGCGGCAGCAGGTAGCTGGTGCCCATGTCCATCGAGGAGAAGCCGGCCTTGATGAACACCGACCCAAAGGCTGCGGTCTGCGCGGCGATACGAATGTCGCAGTGCAGGGCGTAGGCGAGCCCGCCACCGACGGCGACACCGTTGACCGCGGCGATCACCGGGATGGGCAGCTCGTAGAGCCGGGTCATCTGGTCGGCCAGCCGGGCCTGGCCGTCGTAGGTGGTCTTGAGCGGGGTCTTGGCCTTGCTCGCCCAGGGCTGCCTCGTGGCGCTCAGGTCGGCACCCGCGCAGAACCCGCGGCCCGCGCCGGTCAGGATCGCCACCCGATGCTCCCCGGATTCGAGTTCATCCAATGCCGCGTCCAGGCCGTCGAGCAACCCGCCGTCGATGGCGTTGAGTTTGTCGGGACGATTCAGCGTGACCACGGCGATCTGGTCGGCGGAATCGAATACGACTTCGTCAGACATGCCGATGACGATAGGTCAGCCGGGGTTGTACCGTGCCGTCATGGGCGCATACAAAGACGTGTTCGACACCAGCATCGCCGACCCGTCCGGTTTCTGGGGCGAGGCCGCCCGCGCGGTGACATGGACGCGAGCCCCGCAGCGCATCCTCGACGATGCGAACCCGCCGTTCTACCGCTGGTTTCCCGACGCCGAACTCAACACCTGCGCCAACGCGTTGGACCGCCACGTCGACGACGGTCGCGGGGAGCAGGCCGCTCTGATCTACGACTCCCCGGTGACCTCGACCAAGCGCACCTATACCTACTCCGAACTGCTGGCCGAGACCGCCCGCTTCGCCGGCGCGCTGCGCAGTCTGGGTGTCGGCAAGGGCGACCGGGTGGTCATCTACATGCCGATGATCCCGGAAGCCGTGATCGCGATGCTGGCCTGCGCCCGCCTGGGCGCGGTGCATTCGGTGGTGTTCGGCGGATTCGCCCCGCATGAGCTCGCGGTGCGCATCGACGATGTCCGGCCCGCGGCGGTGGTGACGGCCTCGTGCGGGATCGAGCCGTCGCGGGTGGTCGAGTACAAGCCGATGATCGACGAGGCGCTGGCCATGGCCGCGCATCCGCCGGCGCATTGCGTTGTGGTGCAACGCGATCGGCAGCGTTGTTCGATGGTCGAGGGCCGCGACCTGGACTGGCAGCAGCTGATGGCCGACGCCGAACCGGCCGAGGCGGTGCCGGTGGCCGCCACCGACCCGCTCTACGTGCTGTACACCTCGGGGACCACCGGCAAGCCCAAGGGGATTGTCCGCGACAACGGCGGCCATGCGGTGGCGCTGCTGTGGAGCATGCGCAACATCTACGACATTGCCCCCGGCGATGTGTTCTGGGCCGCCTCCGATGTGGGCTGGGTCGTCGGGCATTCCTACATCGTCTATGCCCCTTTGCTTTTGGGTGCGACGACGGTGCTCTACGAGGGCAAGCCCGTCGGGACCCCCGACCCGGGCGCCTTCTGGCGGGTGATCAGCGAGTACAACGTCAAGGCATTGTTCACCGCGCCGACCGCGATCCGGGTGATCCGTAAGGAGGACCCCCACGCCGAGCACCTGGCGCGCTACGACCTGTCCGGACTGAAATATCTGTTCGTCGCCGGCGAACGCCTGGACCCCGACACCTACCACTGGGCGGCGAAGAATCTCGGTATCCCGGTGGTCGACCACTGGTGGCAGACCGAGACCGGGTGGGCCATCGCCGCCAACCCCATGGGCCTGGAACAGTTTCCGATCAAGGCCGGCTCCCCCACGATGCCGATGCCGGGCTACGACATCCACATCCTGGCCGACGACGGCAGCGAGTGTGCACCTGGAACCGATGGCGCCATCTGCATTGCGCTGCCATTGCCGCCCGGAACGCTGCCGACGCTGTGGAACGCCGACGACCGCTACGAGGTCTCCTACCTGTCCGAGCATCCCGGCTACTACCTGACCGGCGACGGGGGCCGATTCGACGAGGACGGCTACCTGTTCGTGATGGGCCGCATCGACGACGTGATCAACGTGGCCGGGCACCGGCTGTCGACGGGGGCCATCGAGGAGGTGCTCGCGACGCATCCCGCCGTGGCCGAGTGCGCGGTGATCGGGGTTTCTGACGACATCAAGGGCCAGGCGCCGCGCGGTCTGGTGGTGCTCAAGGCGGGCGCGGCGGCCGAGGGGCTGCCGGCGGAACTGGTTGCGTTGGTGCGCAAGGAGATCGGCGCGGTGGCGGCGTTCCGGCTCGTCGACGTGGTGCCGGGCCTGCCGAAGACCCGCTCCGGCAAGATCCTGCGCAAGACGCTGCGGGGCATCGCGGCCGGCCGCGATGAGCCGGTGCCGTCGACCATCGAGGACGCCTCGGTGCTCGATGCGCTGAGGGGCGTGCTCGGGCAGTAACCGGGAGCCCCTCTGGGCTGTCGGCACTACTGCGGCTGTCGGGGACCTGTTCCGGGCGTCTCACCTCACAGCGACAGCTAGCGACAATTACTGGACCGAACCGGGCGGCCCGTTCAGGCGGCCCAACCCTCCTCGCGCCGCGACCGCGCCCGCTCGCGCAGATCGGCCACCCGGCGCCAGATCCGGTACTCCGTCGACTTGGGGATGATGCCCAGGCCGTACCGACCGTGTCCGTATCGCGATACGCGCCCGTGCCCGATCTCCCAGCGCAGCGCGTCGGACACCGTCTTCGAGGGACGACCGGCCACCGTGAACCCTTGGCGATCGATTTCGTGGACCAGTTCGTGGACCGTCATCTCACCGCCGTTGGCCAGCATCACGGTGAGCACATAGCGCAACTCGATGCCACGCAACAGAATTCCCGTCTCCATGCGTGCACCCTGCCACCCCAGTACGACAAACCCTGTTTGTCGCTAACTGTCGCTGTGAGGTGAGACAACACAAACACCTACCCCGCGCAGTCCCGCCCCGCGCCGCAACACCCCCGACCTCGGCGCGTCGCCGAGCCGACGCCGCTGCGCCCCGCCTATCCTCGGCGGGTGAGCGAGTCCATCGACGTCCCAGTTGTCATCCACACCGACGGCGGCTGTCGACCCAATCCGGGCCCCGGCGGCTGGGGTGCGGTGCTGCGTCAGCGCCACCACATCCGCGAGATTTTCGGCGGCGAGCCCGCCATCACCAGCAACAACCGCATGGAACTGACCGCGCCGATCATGGCACTGGAGGCGCTCAGCAGGCCCGTGGCCGTCCACCTGTACACCGACAGCACCTACGTCCGCAACGGCATCACCAAGTGGGTGCTCGGGTGGGAACGCAATGGCTGGCTGACCGCCGCCAAGCAGCCGGTGAAGAACGTCGACCTGTGGCAGCGGCTCCAGCAGGCCTGCGCGCGGCACCAGGTCGAGTGGTTCTGGGTGAAGGGTCACTCGGGTGTCGCCGACAACGAATTGGCCGATGAGTTGGCGACCCGGGGTCTGCAGGAAGCGATCGCCACGACTACTCCCGTCTGACTTCCTCCGGCGACTTGTCCGGCCGCAGTCCCCGCCAGCTGGGGTGGCGCAACCGGCCGTCGGAGGTCCACTGCCCGAAGCGCACTTCGCCGACGTGCACGGGCTCGACGAACGTCACCCCGCGCGCATCGGGACCGGAAAGCCGTGTATTGAACGGGGATTCATCGGTACGCAGCGGTGTCAGCAGCTTCTTGAGCTTCGCCAGTTCCTTGTCGGTGAACCCGGTCCCGACCCGGCCCACGAAGTCCAGCCCGTCCTGGCCGGGTATTCCCATCAGCAGCGCGCCGATACCTGCGGACCGCCCGCCCTCGCCCTGTCGCCAGCCGCCGATCACAATCTCTTGGGTGAACCAGTTCTTGTCCTTGAGCCACGCTGCCGAACGGTGCCCGGGCTGATAGGTCGAATCCCACTTCTTGGCGACCACCCCCTCCCAGCCGCGCTCGGCCGAATAGCTCAACGCCTCGGCGCCATCACCGGGAATCTGCTCGGACACAATCAGATTCGTTCCCTCAGCCAGCGTCTCGAGCAGCTTGCGTCGATCGCGGTACTTGACGTTCAACAGCGAACGCCCGTCCAGGTAGAGCAGGTCGAACGCCCAGAATTCGACCCGGGTGGCGCGCGCTCGGTTCTGCATCTCGCCGAAGCTGGGCACCCCGTGCTCATCGAGAGCCACGGCCTCGCCGTCGAGCAGCACGTGGTGATCGCCCAGGTCCGCACCGACCGACTTCAGCTGGGGGTACTCCTTGGTGACGTCGCGGCCGCTGCGGGAGCGCAGACTGACGGTGCCGTGGTCGGAATCGGACAGCAGGCGGTAGCCGTCCCATTTGCCCTCGAAGGCCCATTGGGTCCCGTTGAGTTTGGCCACCGATCCGTGGGTGGCCAGCATCGGCGCCAAGTCCGACGGCAGCGGCTGCGGCTGATCCTTGGTGCGGTGCGCCAGCCAGTTCTTGCCGTCGGTCTGGATCAACGCGTACCGACCCGAGACCTTGTCGCCGCGCAGGGTGACGATCACCTCGCCCTTCTGGCCCTGCTCGGGCGGGTCACGGAACTTCTCCGCCTCATAGGTGCCCGAATCCCAGATGATCACCTTGCCGCCACCGTATTCGCCCTTGGGGATGGTGCCCTCGAACGTCGCATACTCCAGCGGGTGATCCTCGGTGTGCACCGCGAGGTGGTTCACCGACGGGCTGTCGGGAAGGTTCTTCGGTATCGCCCACGACACCAATACCCCGTCGCGCTCCAGCCGGAAGTCGTAGTGCAACCGGCGGGCGTGGTGCTCCTGGATGACGAACGTATTGTTGTTGCCGACAGCGGGTTTCGCCGACGGCACCGGCTCCGGAGTCTTCCCCACGTCCCGCATGGAGCGGTAGGTGGTCAACCGGTCCGACACCGGCGTCTGTTCGTCGAGCCCGTCGAGCAGATCCCCGTCGCGCGCCACCCGCTCCAGCACCTCGTCGAACCGCAACTGCCGCAGATCCGGGTCCTCGATCTCGTCCCAGGTGCGCGGCGCGGCCACCGTCGGCTGGGCCCGTCCCCGCATCGAATACGGGGCGATGGTGGTCTTGGCCGCCGAGTTCTGGCTCCAGTCGACGAAGACCTTTCCGGCCCGCAGGCTCTTGGTCATCGTGGCGGTCACCTGTTTGGGCATCGCCTGTTCGAGTTGCTGCGCAACACGTTTGGCCAACACCGATGCACCGCGGGAGCTGACCGGTTCGGCCAGCGGCACATACAGGTGCACACCCTTGCTGCCGCTGGTCACCGGGAAGGTCCGCAGCCCGATGTCGTCCATCAACGCGCGCACCTCCCGCGCCACGGCACAAATCTGCGCCATGTCCACGTCTTCGCCCGGGTCGAGGTCGAACACGATCCGCGTGGCCGGACCGGGTTTGTCGTCGACGAACCGCCACTGCGGCACGTGCACTTCCAGCGACGCCTGCTGCGCGATCCACGCCAGACCGTCGACGCTGTCGATGATCGGATACGTGGTGGTACCCGAGCGATGCGTGACGCTGCCGCGACTCAGCCAGTCCGGCGCCGAGGACGCGAGTTGCTTCTCGAAGAAGTCGCCCTGTTCGACCCCGTTGGGCCAACGCTTGCGCGTGACGGGGCGGCCGGCGATGTGCGGCAGCATCACCTCGGCGATGGCCACGTAGTAATCGAAGACCTCGGCCTTGGTGGTGCCGGTGTCCGGATACAGCACCTTGTCGGCGTTGGTCAGCTTGACCTGCGACTCCAGTGATCCCATCGCCGTCAAAGGTATACCTTGCTAGCGTTGCAGGTATGGCATGCGCCCGACGGATCCTGGCCGCGCTCGGAATGGCCGCGGCGATTCTGGGCGCCCCCGCCGCGACGGCGGATCCGGACAATCTGCTGCCGTGGTGCTCGGGTGATCAGACACCGATGGACAATTACTGCAAGGTCGCGCCGTCGCAGGTGTTCACCCATGACGACGGGCCCGGCGCCAACCCCGAGACACCGCTGGGCCTGGATCCGGGCGAGCCCCCGGTGATCGGTTAACCGCCCGAGCAGTAGACCCGTTAGTCCATACTGGATTCATGCGGTCCATTTGGAAGGGTTCCATCGCCTTCGGCCTGGTGAACGTCCCGGTCAAGGTGTACAGCGCAACCCAAGACCATGACCTCAAGTTCCACCAGGTCCATGCCAAGGACAACGGCCGCATCCGCTACAAGCGGGTGTGCGAGGAGTGCGGCGAGGTGGTCGAATACCGCGACATCGCACGCGCATTCGAATCCGACGACGGCCGCAGCGTCGTGATCACCGACGAGGACATCGCGACCCTGCCGGAGGAACGCAGCCGCGAGATCGACGTGCTGCAGTTCGTCCCGGCCAGCGACATTGACCCGATCATGTACGACCGCAGCTACTTCCTCGAGCCGGACACCAAGTCGACGAAGTCCTACGTGCTGCTGGCCAAGACCCTCGCCGAGACCGATCGGATCGCGATCGTGCATTTCGCGCTGCGCAACAAGACCCGACTGGCGGCCCTTCGGGTGATGGACATCAACAAGCGTGAGGTGATGACCATCCACACCCTGCTGTGGCCCGACGAGATCCGCGATCCAGACTTTCCGGTGCTCGATTCCAAGGTGGAGATCAAACCGGCCGAGCTCAAAATGGCCGGGCAGGTGGTCGATTCGATGGCCGATGACTTCAACCCCGATCAGTTCCGGGACGACTATCAGGAACAACTTCGGGAACTGGTCGAGGCCAAGCTCGAAGGCGGTGAGGCGTTCACCGTCGAGGAGCAGCCCACCGCGCTCGATGAGACCGAGGACGTCTCCGATCTGTTGGCCAAGCTCGAGGCCAGTGTCAAGAAACGACGCGGCGGATCCTCCGACTCCGACTCCGATGACGAGCCCAAGAAAGCGCCCGCCAAGAAGGCCGCGAAGAAGACGGCCGCCAAAAAGGCGCCGGCAAAGAAGGCGGCCAAGAAGGCGCCGGCGAAAAAGGCGACCAAGAAATGAGTGCGGTCAGACCCGGGCCGCGGGAGCGGCTGATCAGCACCGCCATCTCGATGGTGCAGGAACGCGGCGTGCACGCGACCGGCCTGTCGGATCTGCTCAAGCGCAGTTCGACCGCCCGCAATTCGATCTACCAGCATTTTCCCGGCGGGAAGCAGGACCTGATGGTCGCGGCGATCGAGGCGGCGGGCTCCGTCGTCGCCGGCCGCATCGACCGACTGGCCGGCAACAACGACCCGGCCGGAATCGTGCGGAGCCTGATCGCGGACTGGGTCGCCGTGTTGGAGGCCAGCGAGTTCGCCACCGGCTGCCCGATCGCGGCCGGCGCCTTGGCGGGTCCCGACGAACCGGCGATCACCGCCGCGGCTGCGGACGCCTTCGCGGGGCTGCGGGCCCGCGTCGGGGCGGCGCTGGTCGCCGCCGGCGCCACCGCGAGTGCAGCGGAAACCACCTCATCGGTGGTCGTCAGCGCGGTCGAGGGCGCCCTGCTGCAGGCCCGCGCCGCCAAATCCGTGCAGCCGCTGCGCGATGTCGAGGACGTGCTGGTCAAGCTGGTCGACGGGGCTT
Source organism: Mycolicibacterium sp. MU0053 (assembly GCF_963378095.1). Classification (NCBI taxonomy): domain Bacteria; kingdom Bacillati; phylum Actinomycetota; class Actinomycetes; order Mycobacteriales; family Mycobacteriaceae; genus Mycobacterium; species Mycobacterium burgundiense. The sequence continues at coordinate 854,566 of NZ_OY726397.1, read as the reverse complement.
AACCCGCCAGGGTGTGGACCGCCCCGCGGAACACAACCGGCAACGCCGCAGCCGCCGGCACGATGCACCGGCGGCCCAGCGCCGGCGTGGTGCCCAGCACCAGGGCGCGGGTGAGCCAGCGGTACCGCCGGGTGATCAGGTGCCAATCCCGTTCGTAATCCTGCGGCCGGTCCGCGGCGATCGCGGTCACCGCCGCCCCGGCCTGTTTGACGGCCAGGCTCAACCCCTCGCCGGTCAGCGCGTCCTCGTAACCGGCGGCATCCCCCACCAGCAGCACCCGCCCCGCGACCCGGCGGGACACCACCTGGCGCAGCGGGCCGCACCCTCGTTCGGAGCCGCCCCCGGCACCGGCGAGCCTGCGCTCGAGCGAGGGAAACCAGCTCAGCGAGTGGCGGTGCCGACTGAGGATCGCCACGCCCACCAGGTTCGGTTCCACCGGTGTCACGTACGCCTCGCCGAACGGCGACCAGTACACCTCGACGAACTCCGACCAGGTCGGCACCCGGTAGTGCCGACGCAGACCCACCCGACGAGGCGCGCCCACCGTGGTCTCGATGCCGACCGCTCGCCGCACGCTGGAATGCAGACCGTCGGCGGCCACCAGATAGCGCACCCGGAGGCCGGCCGCGGTCACCCCGGCGGAGTCCTGGGCCAGGCTCGTCACCTTGGCCGGAACCCATTGGGTATCTACCTCCTTGGCGCGGCTCATCAGGGCCGCATGCAGGGTGGTGCGTCGGACCCCGCGGCCGCTGCCGGTGCGGAATCGGGCCTCCACCCGGCGGCGGTCGTCCAGATAGGCGATGCCGTGAAACGGCATACCCACCGGATCCACGCCCAACCGGGCGAGCGCCGAGAGCCCGCCGGGCATCAACCCCTCGCCGCAGGCCTTGTCGATCGGCGCCGTCCGCGGCTCGGCGACAATGACCGAAAGACCCTGTGCACGCGCATGTAACGCGGTCGCGAGACCACCCGGACCGCCACCGACGATCAGGATGTCCGCGTCATAGTCGGGCATCGGTGTAACCGAGGGCGGCATTCTCCACCCGGATCCGGACCGTCAGCAGCAGTGCGTTGGCCACCGTGAAGACGACCGCGGTGATCCAGGCGGAGTGCACCAGCGGCAACGCGATACCTTCGGCCACCACCGCCACGTAGTTGGGATGGTGCAGCCACCGGTACGGCCCGATGCGCACCAGCGGGGCCTCGGGCAACACGATCACCAGGGTGTTCCAGCGTTTACCCAGCGTCGCGATGCACCACCACCGCAGCGCCTGAGCCGCCACCACCACGGCCAGCATGGTCCAGCCCAGCCACGGCAGGAATGGCCGGTCCAACAGCCAGACCTCCAGCACGCAGCCGAGTAGCAGTGCGAGGTGGATGGCCACCATCGCCGGATAGTGCCCGCGTCCGAATTCCTTGCCGCCGTGGGCGAATGCCCACCGCGCATTTCGTTTGGAGACGACCAGTTCGACGATGCGTTCCAGCCCCACCGCGGCGATCAGCAAGTAGTACACGATCACCACCGCAGCAGGACGAGTTCCGCGCAGAACCCGGGCCCCATCGCGATCATCATGCCCAACGATCCCGCCGCGGGCGGGTCGCCCATGGTGGCGCGCAGGACGTCGAGTACCGACACCGAGGACAAGTTCCCGTTGTCCCGCAACGACTCCCGCGTCCGATCCAACGCCGACGACGGCAGCTTCAACACGTGCTCGACGGCCTCGATCACCTTCGGCCCACCCGGGTGGCACACCCAGGTGTCGACATCGTCGGGTGTCAGTCCGAACTCGGCGAGGAACAACGTGACATCTTCGCCCAGGTATTTCTCAGCAACGGTGGGAATGTCGGCGGACAGTACGATCTTGAACCCCGAGGTCCCGATCTCCCACCCCATCACGTGCTCGGTGTCGGGGTAGAGCCGGCTGCGACTCGCCAGCACCTGCGGGCCGGTGCCCGCGCGCTGCGCACCGGTGGCCACGACGGCTGCCGCACCGTCACCGAACAGACTGGAGGCCACCATATTTGCCACCGAATGGTCGCCCCACTGGATGGTCAGCGAACACAGTTCGACCGCGACCAACACCGCCACCTGTTCCGGATAGGCGCGCAGATAATCGTGCATGCGGGCCACTCCGGCGGCCCCGGCCACACAGCCCAGGCCGAACAACGGGACGCGCTTGACGTCGGGACGCAAGCCGATGCGGGCGGCCAACCTGGCATCCAACGTGGGCACCGCCAACCCGGTCACGGTGGTCGAGAAGATGATGTCGACCTCGTCGGGTGTGATCTGTGCGGTGGCCAGCGCATTGCGGAGGGCGCTCTCCGACAACTCAAGGGCCACATTCAAATAGGTCTGGTTGGCCTCGGTGAAATCCCTCAGCTCGCGGTAGCGCTCCAGCGGCAGCGCGAGACTCCGCGTCTGCACCCCGCTGGTGTTGGCAAACCGTTCGAACTCCGCCCCGGCAGCGTCGGTGAGCAGCGCGGTCACCTCGGCCTGGCTGTGCCGATGCGGGGGCAGTGCCACCGCCGCGGCAGCAAGCCGCGGGGTCGTGCTGGTTACCGTCATGGGGTTAACCGTAGAGCGTGGATGTTCCACACACAGGACCACGTTGCCGCTGGCCGAATGGTTCAAACAGTTTTGAAATGTGCACCGCTATCGGTGCACTAAGCGGCCACCCGAGGTCATGTACCGCTCGGCGAGTTCGCAGCTACCTTCGGCGTAGGTGGTCAGTTTGGTCTGAGATTCCAGTGCATGGTCGTGAGTTCCCATCCAGGCGAGCAATTTCAATCGTCGCAGCATCACGAACGAGGCCAACATCTCCTCGTCGACCGCGCTCACCTGTCCTGCGGTCCGGTAGCCGGCGAGCCACGCGTCCTGCCACTGCGGTACCGCCGGATCGTCCTCGATGAAGGACACCGCCGCGCCGAAATCATAGAAGAACCAACTGAATCCGCAGTCGTCGAAGTCGATGGCGGCAATCACGCCGGCGTCGACCAGCAGGTTGGCCAGGCGCAGGTCGGCGTGCACCAAACCGAACCGGTCGGGGCTGCGACCGTACTCGGTAAGGCGTTGCTGCAGCAGGTCCTGCGCGCCAGCCAGCACGCGGCGCTGGTCGGGTCCGACCCCGGCCGAGTCCTGCCACCTGCCCCACCGCGGCCGGCACCCGAGCGAGGAGTCCCAGTCCCAGGCAAACCGATCGAAGCCCGGTGGCCGTCGCCATCGCCGCGAATGCTCGTGCAACGCCGCCGTCACCCGGCCCAGATCGTGAAAGTCCCGCTCCGTCAGGCAGTCCTCATCCGGATGCGCACCGGGGATCAGCGCGAAACGGACCACGTGTCGCGGCCCGGCATCGACGCCGTCGACCGTGACCACCCGCCGCCCGTCGCGGGCGGCGCACACCGTGGGCACGGTCACGACGTCGTCCCTGCGGATCGCGGCGAGCCAGTCGAGTTCCGACTCGATCTGATGCCGGTGGTGGTAGCCGGGCCGATGCACCCGCAGCATCGACTGTTCACCGGTGGCCGCGTCGGTGAGCCCGAAGACCGTGTTCTCGGAGCGGTTGACCAACCGCAGTTCGGAGCCCGGCGCCACCTCGTATTCGGTCAACGCCTTGGCCGCTATCCACGCATCAAGGTCTTCGACGCGGTCGCCGTCATCCGGACTCACGCTGTGAACCTACCGCCGTCGGCGGCCGACCTTGCTAGCGTGGCCGCGATGATCCTCGATAAATTCCGGCTCGACGACCAGGTGGCCGTGGTCACCGGCGCGGGCCGCGGTCTCGGCGCGGCGATCGCGGTGGCCTTCGCGGAAGTGGGCGCCGACGTTGTCATCGCCGCCCGCACCCGGACCGAACTCGACGCGGTGGCTGACCAGATCCGCGCGACCGGGCGGCGGGCACACATCGTGGTGGGTGATCTTGCCCATCCGGAGACCACCGCTGAGCTTGCGGCCGCCGCGGTCGAAGCCTTCGGGCGCCTCGACGTCGTCGTCAACAACGTCGGCGGCACCATGCCCGGGCCGCTGTTGAACACCTCGGCCAAGGATCTCCGCGACGCCTTCACCTTCAATGTCGGCACCGCGCACGCGCTGACGTCGGCCGCCGTCCCGCTGATGCTCGAACATTCCGGCGGCGGCAGCATCATCAACATCACCTCGACCATGGGCCGGCTCGCCGGGCGCGGGTTCGCGGCCTACGGCACGGCCAAGGGGGCGCTGGCGCAATACACCCGACTGGCCGCCCTGGACCTGTGCCCGCGGATCCGGGTCAATGCGATTGCGCCGGGCTCGATCCTGACCTCGGCGCTCGACATTGTCGCTTCCAACGACGAGCTGCGGGAACCGATGGAGCAGGCGACCCCGATGCGCCGACTCGGCGATCCGTCCGACATCGCCGCCGCGGCGGTCTATCTGGCGTCGCCGGCGAGCAGTTACCTCACCGGCAAGACTCTGGAGGTCGATGGCGGCCTCACGTTCCCCAACCTCAACCTGCCCATAGCCGACCTCTGACCCGGTTCGGCTATACACTTTCAGCGAACATACAGGTTTCCAGTAGAGGGGTTCTGCCCATGCGCGTCCTGCGTCTCATCGTTCCCGCTTTGATGGCGGGAGGTGCCGCGGCGGCAATCATCGCCGCGCCCGCCGCGGCCGCGAACCCGCTGAACCCCGATTGCACAGTGACCAGTTCCGGCGGCGGCTACGCGGGCGGTGCCACCACCCAGTGCAGCAGCCCCGGCAACACCCAGATCGTGTCGCGGCCGCCCGTGTACGCGATGCCCTGGTACGGCAGCCCGTTCTACGGCGCCGGGATGGTCTTCTAACCGGTTCCGGAGTGCAAGGCTGAGTGACCGTCCGGCACCGCTACTTCGCGTACGGGTCCAACCTGTGCGTGCAGCAGATGGCGGCTCGCTGTCCCGACGCCGCCGATCCGCAACGCGCCGTTCTCGGTGACCACGACTGGCTGATCAACGAGCGCGGTGTCGCCACCATCGAGCCGCGGCGCGGCACGCAGGTGCACGGCGTGGTGTGGGATGTATCGGCCTGCGATCTGGCGGCGCTGGACCGCGCCGAGGGCGTGCCGGTGCGTTACCGCCGCGACCGCCTGGCGGTGCGGACCGCGCTGGGAACGGCCTGGGTCTGGGTGTACATCGATCACCGGGTCGACCCCGGGCCGCCGCGGCCGGGCTATCTCGAGCGGATCATCGACGGCGCCCGGCACCATCGGCTGCCGCAACACTGGGTCGATTTCCTGCATCGCTTTCGGGCACAAGCGGTTTCGGAGCCGAGCACAGCCGGCAGCCGATAGCCGCAAACTCCCACCCATCCAGGCGGCGACCGGCTCCGAATACCTGATGTGCACATCGACGACAGCCGGCGCTCCATCGCCGTCATCGGCAGTGGTGTGGCGGGTCTGACCGCCGCATACACCCTGTCGCGCCATGATCGGGTGACCTTGTTCGAAGCCGACGATCGGCTGGGTGGTCATGCCCACAGCCATGTGGTCGACCGCGGCGACGGGGTCATGGAACGGATCGACTCGGCGTTTCTGGTGCACAACAGCCGCACCTACCCCACGCTGTGTCGGCTGTTCTATGAGCTGAACATCGCCACCCGCGACACCGACATGTCCATGTCGGTGCGTTCTGACGAAACCGGACTGGAGTATGCGGGCGCCCGCGGCCTCGGCGGCCTGTTCCCGAGCCTGGCCAACCTGACTCGTCCCCGGTACCTCGCAATGCTGGTCGAGGTCAGGAAGTTTCACCGGCACGCCACCGCGCTGCTACGCAGCAGCGACGCCGCACCCGACGAGCCGCTGCGCGGCTTCCTACAGCGCCACGGCTTCTCGCCATTTTTCGTCCAACACTTCATGACCCCGCTGGTGGCGGCGGTGTGGTCCTGCTCGCCGGACACCGCACTCGACTACCCGGCCCGCTACCTGTTCGTCTTCCTCGAGCACCACGGCATGCTGACGGTGTTCGGTTCGCCGTCCTGGCGCACCGTCGTGGGCGGCTCTGCCACCTACGTCGAAGCGATCGCGCAGCACCTCGACGAGGTCCGTCTCGGGACCCCCGTGCGGGCGCTGCGGCGCACCCGGACCGGCGTACAGATCCGCACCGACCGCGCCGCGCTCGAGGACTTCGATGCGGTGGTCATCGCGACCCATTCCGACCAGGCGCTGGCGCTGCTGGCCGAACCCACCCGTCGCGAACGCGCGGTCCTCGGTGCCATCGGATACACGCCCAACCTCGCCCGCCTGCACACCGACGAGTCGGTGCTGCCGAGGAGTCGGCGGGCCCGCGCATCGTGGAACTACCTGATCACCGGGCGCAGCGATGCGGTCGCCGTCACCTACGACATCACCCACCTGATGCGGCTCGGCGGGACCCGGCGGTTCCTGCTGACCCTCGGCGACCACGACCTCGTCGCCCCCGAGCGCACCCTGGTCACCATGACCTACCACCACCCGCAGTACACGTTGGAATCCGTGGCGGCCCAACAACATCTGGCCAATCTGGACGACGATCGGGTGGTCTTCGCCGGCGCCTACCACGGCTGGGGCTTCCATGAGGACGGCGCCGCCTCGGGGCTGCGCGCCGCACGGCGGCTGCAACGAACGGCGGTGCAGCAGTGAGCACGGCGGCGATCTACCGCACCCGCACCACCCATCTGCGACGCGCCCCGGTACACCACCATTTCGAACACCGGGGCTACTGCTGGTATCTCGACATCGATGCGCCACCGCGGCTGCCCGCGCTGCTGCGGCCGTTCGCCCGATTCCGCCCGGCCGACCACCTACAGCCGCCGGGTTCCGGCCCGGACACCCTGCGCCGCCGGGTCGACACCTTGCTGGCCGGTCACGGCATCGACCTGCGGGGCGGTCAGGTCACCGCGTTGATGCAGGCCCGCGTGCTGGGTTTCGTGTTCAACCCGCTGAGCATCTTCTGGTGCCACGACCGCGACGGGCGACTGCGCGCGGTGATCGCCGAGGTGCACAACACCTACGGCCAACGACACGCCTATCTGCTACCCGCCGATCAGGACAGGAGCACGCCGATACCCAAACGCATGTACGTCTCCCCGTTCAACGGCACCGACGGCTACTACCTGGTGCGCGCCCCGCAACCGGAGGAGACGCTCAACGTCCGGATCACGTTGCACCGAGACGACCACCCCGCATTCGTCGCGACGCTGCAGGGCCACCGCCAGTGCGCCACCCCCGCGCGGATCGCGTGGCTGCAACTGTCCGCTCCGCTGGCTCCGCTGTTGGTGGCCTGGGGAATTCGCGTACAGGGCATCCTGCTCTGGCTGCGCCGTGTGCCGATCCAGGAGCGCCCATGACCATCACCGCCCCCACCGCCGGCCGCACCCGGTGGCCGGACGTCGATGCCGTTCCGCGAGGCCCGATCGCCGCGCTGTCCGCCCAGGCGGCTTCGGCCTTGTTGCAGCGGACCGCGCGCAGCCTGCCGCTGCGGTTGCAATACCCCGACGGCGCGGTGATCGGGGCCGCCGACCCCAGCCTGCCCACCCTGATCCTGCGCCACCCCGACCGGTTGGCCCGCCGCATCGGGCGGCACGGGCTGATCGGGTTCGGCGAGTCCTACATGGCCGGAGAATGGAGCTCCGCGGACCTCGTCGGCGTGCTCACCACCTTCGCCCGCTCCGTATCCACGTTGGTCCCCCAGCCGCTGCAGCGACTGCGGCCGATCGTGCTGGCCAGCCAACCCGATTCGCACCGCAACACCCGAGATCAGGCGCGCAGCAACATCTCCGCGCACTATGACCTGTCCAACGAGTTGTTCGCCGAGTTCCTCGACGAGACCATGACGTATTCCAGCGCGCTGTTCGACACGCTGCCGGCCACGCCCACGAGCTTGGCCGATGCGCAACGACGCAAAGTCGATCGACTCCTGGACACCGCCGATGTCACGGCCGGCCGCCGGGTGCTCGAGATCGGCACCGGGTGGGGCGAACTGGCCCTGCGTGCGGCCGCGCGTGGAGCCCAGGTGACCTCGGTGACGCTGTCCGCGGAGCAGCAGCGGCTGGCGCGGCAGCGGGTTGCCGCCGCCGGGTTGTCGGACCGCGTCGACATTCAGCTGCGCGATTACCGGGACGTCGTAGGCAGCTTCGACGCGGTGCTGTCGGTGGAGATGGTCGAGGCCGTCGGCTACCGCAACTGGCCGGACTACTTCCAGACGCTCGACCGGTTGGTGACGCCGGGCGGTCGGGTGGCCATCCAGTCGATCACCATGCCGCACGACCGAATGCTGGCCAGCCGCGACACCTACAGCTGGATTCAGAAGTACATCTTCCCGGGCGGCCTGCTGCCCTCCACCGACGTCATCCTGGACATCACCGGACGGCACACGGCGCTGCGCACCGTCAGCATGCTCTCCCTGCAGCGGCACTACGCCGAGACGCTGCGCTTGTGGCGGCAGCGCTTCCTGGCGCGCCGTACCGCGTTGACGGAACTGGGCTTCGACGAGACGTTCCAACGGATGTGGGAGCTCTACCTGGCCTACTCGGAAGCCGGCTTTCGCTCCGGGTACCTCGACGTCTATCAGTGGACATTCGCGCACAGTGGAGGCAAGTGGTGAATTTCGTTGTGGTATCGCTGGTTTCGTTGGGTGTCATCGCCCTGCTGTTCGGCGCGACGTTCCTCATCGGTCGCCGCATCGGCCGGTACAACATCGTCGATGTTGCGTGGGGACTCGGATTCGTCGCCGTCGCCGCCGTCGCGGCCGCGCTGGGCAGCGGCGACCTGGGGCGTCGGGTGCTGCTGTTGACGCTGGTCGGCGTGTGGGGGCTGCGCCTGGCAGTCCACATCCACAGCAAGACCGTCGGCAAGGGCGAGGACCCCCGATATCGAGATCTGTTGGGCGGCGACCACTCCGCCACCCACGTCCTGCGCAAGGTCTTCGTCATCCAGGGCGCCTCGGTGTGGTTCGTCTCGCTGCCCCTGCAGTTGTCCGCCACCACCGGAGCGACCCCGCCCGCACTGTGGCCGGTGCTGGCGCTGGGGATCGCGTTGTGGGCGACGGGCGTGCTGTTCGAGGGCCTCGGCGACCATCAGTTGAAGCAGTTCAAGGCCGACCCGGCGAACAAGGGCCGAATCATGGACCGCGGCCTGTGGGCTTGGACCCGGCACCCCAACTACTTCGGCGACGCCTGCGTGTGGTGGGGGCTGTGGCTGGTGACCATCAACGGCCCGTGGGCGTTGGTCACGGTGCTCTCGCCGCTGCTGATGACGTACTTCCTGGTGTACGCCACCGGCGCCAAACTCGCCGAGAAGTACCTGGCGGATCGTCCGGGCTACCGCGAATATCGCTCTCGGACAGCGTTTTTCCTACCCCGCCCGGCAAAGCGTAGATAAGATGCCATGACGCACAGCACGACGGTTAGGCTCACACCCGTGGCCCACGACCTCGACGTCCTGTTGCGGGGAGTCGCGCGTCGGGACGCCGACGCCTTCGCAGCCTTCTACGATGCGACCCGATCCCGGGTATTCGGGCTGGTCACGCGGGTCCTGCGGGATCCCGGCTACAGCGAGGAGACCACGCAGGAGGTGTACCTGCAGGTGTGGCGCAGCGCCGACAACTACGACCCCGCCTCGGGTTCCGCGCTGGCCTGGCTGATGACCCTGGCCCACCGCCGCGCCGTCGACCGCGTGCGCAGCGAGGAGGCCGCCAGCCGGCGCAACTCGCAGTACGGCGCGGTCTCCGTCGAACCCGCCGTCGACCAGGTCAGCGAATCGGTCCTGGGCAGCGACGAACGACGTCAGGTCACCCTGTGCCTGGATGGGCTGACCGACCTGCAACGGCAGTGCGTGCAGCTGGCGTACTACGACGGCCTGACCTACGTGCAGGTGTCCGAGCAGCTGTCGGCCAATCTGGCGACGGTCAAGTCGCGGATGCGCGATGCCCTGCGTAACCTGCGGAATTGCCTGGGTAGGCGGTGAGATGAGCACGCCGAACCCACCCGAGGAGCTCCTGGACCTGGCCACGCCGTACGCGTTGCACGCGCTGGACCAGGCCGACCGGGACAACCTCGAACTCCAGCTGATCGACGCCGAGAACGCCGACGCCTTCTTCGATGAGGTGCGGGCGGTCCGCGAGACACTGGCCGCGGTCTCGGCCGCGACCGCGCTGGAACCACCGTCCGAGCTACGCGCGAAGATCCTGACCGCAGCCGCCGACGATTCCGTTCGTCCGCTCCGGAAACCGGGGCGCCGCTGGCAGACGGCCGCGCTGGGCGCCGCGGCGGCGCTGGTGATCGGACTGGGCGCCGTCGGGATCGGCGTGTCGATGCGGCCGACACCGGAACCGTCGACCGCGCAGCTGATCTTCGCGGCCCCGGACGTGCGGACCGTCTCGGGCCAGATCCCCACCGGTGGCACCGCGACGTTCGTCTTCTCCCACGAACGCGACGCCGGCGTGCTGGTGATGAACAACGTGGCCCCGCCGACCGAGGGCACGGTGTATCAGATGTGGCTGGTCGACGCGGAGCGCGCGACCTCGGCGGGCACGATGGACGCCGCCACGGTGTCGCCGTCGACCACCGCGGTGGTTCCCGATTTGGGCAGCTCCACCGCGCTGGCGTTCACGGTCGAGCCCGGAACGGGTTCGACGCAGCCGACCGGTGCGGTCTTTGCCGAGTTGCCTCTGAGCTAGTGGGCCCCACGTAGCATCGGGCGGTGATGACCGACGACTTTCGCTTCGCCGTGGGGATCAGCTCCGTGCGCTCCCGCGCAAAGCTGCAAGAAACCGCTTGCCGCTTCGAGGATTCCGGCTTCGACGTGCTCAACATCCCGGATCATCTCGGCGCGCCGGCCCCGTTCCCGGTTCTCACCGCGGTGGCGCAGGCGACGTCGAAGATCCGGGTCGGCAGCTACGTGATGAACGCGGCGTTCTACAGCCCCGCGCTGCTGGCCCGCGATGCCGCCGAGGTGCACACGCTCAGCGACGGACGACTCGACCTGGGACTCGGCGCGGGTTATGTGCGGGAGGAATTCGAAGCCGCCGAGATCCCCTTCCCGACGGCCGGGCAGCGGGTGTCTCACCTCGAGCACGTCACCCAGTACCTGCGCCGGCACCATCCCGAGATTCCGCTGCTGATCGCCGGCAACGGCGATCGGGTGCTGACCATCGCCGCGCAGCACGCCGACATCGTCGGGCTCACCGGAACCGACCGCGTCGAGTTCGTCCGCACCCGCGCCGACGGCCGCCCGGTGGTGCTGGACCTGGCGATCACGGCGGCCCCCTCGGACGACTCCGGAATGCCCGATCTCACGATGCCGCGTCGCTACGCGCCCCAGCTGTCCGACGAGGAAATCCTGGCCCTGCCCGGCGTGCTTTCCGGCACCCCACGCGACGCCGCCGACCGGCTGCGCGCGTTGCGCGAACAGTTTGGGGTGACGTCATTCTCGGTCCAGAAGAAGGACTCCGCCTACTTCGCGAAGGTGATCGCCGAATTGCGTTGAGCGCCCGGCAGTCTCAGCGCTCGTGCAGCGGTGTACTCAGCTGGGCACGCACCTGCCGGGTCAGCTCATCGGCCAGGACCTCCTCGGCGCCGGCCTCCAGACCGTCCAGCACCTGCCGCACCACATCGGCCGGCGGCGTCTTCGGGCTGTCCGAAAAAGCACCCATGTCGGTGTCGACCAGTCCGACGTAGACCCCGACCACCTGCACCCCGCGCGGCGCCAGCTCGATGCGCATGGAGTCCGTCGCGCTCGACAACGCCGCCTTGGAGACGCTGTAGGTGCCGCCGACCGGGAGCCAGGCCAACACCGAGGCCACGTTGACGATGGCGCCCGACCGTTCCGCGATCCGGTCGGCGAACGCCGATGCCAGCGCCAACGGGCCGAACAGGTTGGTCTCCAGTTCTTCGCGCAGCTCCGCGGTGTCCGGGGCCAGGACGGAGCCACCGCGTGAAATCCCGGCATTGTTGATCAGCACGCTGACGTCGGTGGCGTGTTCGGCGGCCGCGGCGACCGATGCGGCATCACTCACGTCGAGCTGCAGCGGGACGACGCGAGCGTCGGACACCTCGATCGAGTCCGGGTTGCGGGCCGCTGCGTACACCTTCGCCACGCCCCGGTCGAGCAGCTGCTCGACGTACTCCCGGCCCATGCCGCGGTTGGCGCCGGTGACGAGCACGACTTGATCAGCGAGGGCAGTCATAGCGGCGACGATAGTCCCGCGGCCGGGGCCGCGCAGTGCGTACGCTGCACCCGGAGGAGGTTCCGCATGACCGTCGCACCGTCTCGAGCCCTCGCCCTGGCGATCGAACCCTTCGCCGGACAGGTGTACTTTTCCCCGGAGTGCCACCGCGGTTATGCGGCACTGGGGTTCTCCCCCAGCCCGGGCAAGGCGGGCGTAGCCGAGATGCCCGACGGCCCCGCCTATTTCTGCAGCCGCGGCTCCGTGCTGGGACAGGTGCCCGGCGCGGTGATCGCCGCGGCTTTCGGGGTGTTCAACCCTGCGGCGGTGATACCGGCGGTCATGTACGGCTGGACCCTGACCGACGCGCAGACGATCTGCGCGGCCCGCACCGACGGTGCGGTGCAGCAACTTCGGCGCATCCTCGGCGCCGCCCCGGACGGTCTCGACCGGGCGGTGGAACTGCTGCATCGGGCGACCGGGCGGCTGTCGCTGGCCGGCAAGCCGCTGTTTTCCGGACTGGTCGCCCAGGGCCTGCCCGGTGAACCATTGGCCGATGCGTGGCGGTTGGCCGACCAGCTGCGGGAGTATCGCGGCGATGTCCACGTCAACGCCTGGACCACCGGCGGTTTCGACGCGGTCGAGATCGGCCTGATCACCGAGCTCTACTGGGGCATACCGTCGCGCAGCTACGTGCGCACCAGAGCCTGGAGCGACGAGGACCTCGATGCGGCCGAAGATCGGCTGCGATCGCGGGGATTGATCCGCGACGGTGCCTTCACCGACAGCGGCCGGGCCGCCCGTGAGGCCGTCGAGGTGGCCACGGACGATGGCTGCGCCCCGCTCGTCGCCGCACTCGGTGACGACATCGACGAACTGCTTGGCATCGTGGGCCGGTGGTCTGCACAGATCCGGTCCGCGGGCGGCTATCCGGCCAGACCGCAAGACCTCGCGGTCCGGAGGTGAGCTGAGTCGATGTTGCGCACCCGATTCACCGAGATGTTCGACCTGCAGTACCCGGTCATGTCCGCGCCGATGGCGATGCACAGCGGGGCGACGATCGCCGCGGCGGTCTCGTCGGCGGGCGCCTTGGGTTCATTCGGGGGCATCAACCCGAAGGGACCGGATTGGCTCGACGCCCAGGTCACGGCGATCCGGGCACAGACCGACCGTCCCTTCGCGGTCGGCTTCATCACCCCATTCCTGGAGTTCGGCGCGCCACTGTTCGACGCCGCCCTGGCCGCGTCGCCCCCGGCCGTCGTCTTCTCCTTCAGCGACCCGAAACCCTGGATCGGGCGGGCGGCCGCCACCGGAGCCCGCACGATCTGCCAGGTCCAGACGCTCGAGGACGCGGATCTCGCGGTGGAGGCCGGCACCGACGTGCTCGTTGCGCAGGGCACCGAGGCCGGTGGACACACCGGGACGATGGCGTTGCTGCCGTTGCTGTCCGCAGTCGCCGCCCGACACCCCGACATCCCACTGCTCGCGGCCGGCGGCATCAGCGGCGGACGCACGTTCGCCGGTGCCCTCATCGCCGGAGCTGACGGAGCCGTGATGGGCACCGCCTTCCTGGCCACCCCCGAAGTGACCGAGGTCCATGACGCATACAAGAAACTCATCGTCGCGTCCGACGGCACCGACACGACCCACACCCGGGCCTACGACATCGTCAGCGGCCTGCCATGGCCGCGCTCTATCGGGGAACGTGTGCGTCGTAACCGGTTCACCGACGAGTGGTCGGGGCGGACGGCCGAGTTGGAGCAGCGTCGCGAGGAGGTGGCCGAGGGGAATCCATTTCTGATCGATGAACCCAACCCGGAGACCGACCCGATCGCGTACGGGCAGGGCGCCGCATCGATCGACGCGATACGTCCCGCCGCCGAAGTGCTGGAACGGATCTGCGGTGAGGCCGAACAGATCGTGCGCTCCAGGGCGGCGTCGATACTTACCTAGGTGTACTGACCTGATCGACCAAGCCCCGGCAGCTCCACCACCGTCCCACCCAGCCGCGCACCGGCAGCACCGGCGATCCACTAGAGTTCTCACCACCTATCTCGATTTGTCCCTCGCCCTCGTAGCTCAGGGGATAGAGCACGGCTCTCCTAAAGCCGGTGTCGCAGGTTCGAATCCTGCCGAGGGCACTTCGCTTTTTCGCAGATCAGCGCACTTTTCCGGGCCGTTGCCCTACTGCTCGTTACTCCCCTCTGGTCGGTGTGTGGTCGGTGCTTCGCTGGTATCGGATGGTGCCGGCTGACTGGCTTTGTCTCGCGCCACGGCGTCCAGCAGGCGTCGCGCATTCTCGGGTGACCTCAGCAGGTAGCCGGTCTCACCCGACGGCTCACCGCTGTCCACCGGTTCCGCTGGACCGTAGATGTCGTCATGGAGCCCGTCGTCGACCGGCGAGCTATTCAGAATTCCGGCGACCTCATCCGCCGGAATCCAGCGGCGTTTCTGATCCATAGGCATATCGTCCGCCTGGTTGTCCCCGTGTTGCACGAGACGAGCCGCAGCGTCAAGACGGTGCGCAACGTCGTCGAGATCAGACGGGAAGAGGCCGGCGTAGTGGTTGAGGGTCGTAGCAGCGGATTCGTGGCCTAGCAAACGCGCAACGGCGACTACCGAGGCCCCAGCCTGGATCGCGAGAGATGCCGCGGTGTCGCGGAGGTTGTGTGGCGTGATGTCGAGCTGCGCGGAGTTCACGGCAGCGTCAAAGACGTCCCGGCGGAAGTTTCGGTTTCGGAGGGGCGTCCCGCTTGCTGATGGAAACACCAGTTCACCGGGGCGACGATCAACGCCGAAGCCAGCGAGCATGTTGGAGACCGTCGCAGGGATCGGCACCGTCCGAGCCTGATGATCTTTCACCGGAGCCATCTCACCGCGCGGAGCCTCCTCGGAGTACGCACGACGGACGCGGAGCCTATGGGACACGAAATCCACATCGGACCACTGCAACGCGGCCAGCTCACCCCACCTGAGGCCGCAATACCCGCCAACCAGGACGATGAGGCGGTCGCGCTGTGAAGGCAGATGGTCAACCAGGGCCCAGAGTTGATCATGCGTCAGCGGGCGTGGATCGTTTCCTTGGACCTTCGGCAGCTTGATACCGACTGCAGGATTGCGATGGATTGCGCCGTCCCTCAGCGCGTAGTCGAACACCCGGCGCAACACCCCAAGCGCGTGCCGCGCCGTGGCCGGCGACTGCTGTCGAGAGATACCGGCCGCCCAGACCTCAACCTCTGACGGGCGGACAGAAACCAAGGGCCGACGACCGAACGCACCTGAAATCTGTCTGTTGATGACACCGCGAATCTTGCGCTCGGTTGCGGGTTGACGGGGCGGTTGAGCGGCGAACCAGATCTCGCACCACTCTCGTACCGGCTTCTCCCCCGCCTTCGGGTCCGCCCACACGCCGGTCTTGAGCGCGTCGACCTGCTTACGCTCCCACTCCTGAGCATCCCGCTTGCGCGGAAAAGTACGCGACGCGACGTAGCGACCGCGGTAGTAGACCCGGGCTCTGTAGACGCGCGAGCCGCCGGGGCCCTCACGTCCCTCGATCATTCATTCACCCACACATTGGGTCTGCACCCCATCCGACAGGCGCTCGTCGTCCTCCACGCCTGACTCGGATAAGTCGATGTCAGCCCACGATGCATTCCGGGCTTCGAGTTCGATAAGGAGCCCTTCGTTCATGTCGATCCATGAACGATCGGAACTCAGCGGCTGCGTCAGAACACCGGCCGCAAACCTACCCTTCTTCACGCCATCACCCTTCTTCCCAACGCGACTCCCGCTGTGCATCCACCCAGCGGTCCACCTCCGTCGAGTCCCAGCGAAGCGAATTCCCCAGCTTTATTGCGGGCGGCCCTTCACCACGCAGACGCCACGAGCGAATACACCCGACACTGACCTGGAATTTCTCGGCCAACTGCTGGATCGTCAAATACTCGGTTTGCGTTCCAGCTCGCCTAGCCGCCTGCCTTCCCATCTGGCCCCTCCATCAGAGATACGAACAAGAGCGGCTCACGCGCCGCCGTTCCGGCGGCTTGTGCCTGAGTACCGGGGCCGGGAGGCGAGCACGGTGCACCTGCAGTAGCTGCTGGACCGGATGCTCCCGACGACGCCGGCGGACGCGTAATCCCCGCATCTGCCTGACGACCCGCGGAGTAGTCGGCTGCAGACCAGATCACGCCAGCCGCAATCGTGAGCGTCGCGAAGATCAGATTTGCAGCACGCTCGGTATCGCGCTCATATGGATGAGTCATGACGGCTGCGCCAGTCGGTTGTGAAGAAGTTGTGATGGGTCTCGGGCCAAGCCAGCGAAGCGGTTCACCCAGTCCGCAACCGCTGCCTCTCGAATGTAAGGCGCGCGGAAACGGACGAACGCGCTGTCGACCGAGGCGACGCCCACCCCGACAGGAGCGCCAAGTGGACTGGCAGCGCTGTCCGCTGACCAATCGTCACCAAGCACCGCCTCTGCCGCATACCGTGACTGAACTCCGAAACAGACTCTGACAGAGGAATTGTCGCGGATATCGGTCGGCAGGGAGTCAGCAGTTGGTTTCTGAGTCGTCAGAATCGTCACCACTCCGGCCGAACGCCCCTTTCGGACAAGGAAACTGACGAGCGCGTGGATCTCCGTGCCCTTGGCCTTGTTCTCCTTGCCTACAAGCTGCCGCGGGTCCAGAAATGTCTGACACTCGTCGATGAGCACCAGGACGACGGGCACCTCCGGCGTAGGACCATGGTTCCAAAAGTTCGATGTACCGAGAAGCTCATGGAGATTCTGCGATCGCTCGCGGACCAGTTCCTTGACCTCGTGAAGCGCACCGATCACGGCGTCGAGGTCCATGTCGTCGTCAACGAAGCGGTAGCTGCGAGGCTTCAGTGCCGAAAGGTCCATTCCGCCTTTGCCATCGACCACGACCATTTGCGCCGAGTCGCACCCCGAGAAGGAAGCCAAAGTCTGTGTGAGCCAGGCAGTCTTGCCCGAACCCGGCAAGCCGCCAACCACCACACCCGAGACATTGGAGATCGGAATTGACTTCGACTTGCCATGTTCATCAGCCCCAAGCTGCAATACCCAATCCGTCAGTGGCTTTACGGAGTCGAGCGTCACGGGAGAGCCAAGTGGATCCCGCACCCTGAGGTCGAGCTGGAATAGACCCGGCTTAGGTTCTGACATAACCACACTCGGGACCATCAATGCAGTCGCGAGACGACCGGAAGCCTTTCGCCAGTCGGCCAGTTCCTGACCGTCAACGGCAAGAAACCGAGCACTCGCCCCGAATACCGTTGAGTCAATACCTCGCAAGGTAGGCATGTACCGCACGAACCGGCCGTGCTTGTCCTTGCGGCGTACGAAAAGTCCAACGACATCGAACAGCTCGAAGCGCCTCTTTTCATCGGAGAGAACCTCGACCGCGTACTGCACCTCTGCGAGGTACGGCGAGGGAAGTGGCTCCGGCGTGCTCTCACGCCGCCATCGCAGGATGAAGTAGCCGGCCGCGACACAAACGCCGATAGTGACTACACCGCTGCCCGACCAATGCACCCCAAAGACAAACAAGAACAACACGATTGATACCGCGACAATCCACACCTTGTGGGCACCAGTAGATCCGCGCTTCACCGCAACTACCGCTGCGCACAACAGAATCGCAGCCGGAATCATCCAAGTTGCGTGCGGCACAGTCACTCCCCGCTTGCCGGCCGCCGCGAGGACGCGCCCGATCGGAGGAGGTCATTCGCATTGCCAACGGGAACCAGACGCTCGATAAAAACGGTTACGGCCAAGACCCCACGAGGTGACCCGTCGCCAAACCCGGCTCGTCCCTCTGCCCGCACCGACACCTCGGTCAGGCCTTCTGCCTTGAAAATACTCCCTGCCTGAACGTTTTCGAGCGGCGTCGCCGTCTCCACCGTAGCTCCGTCGAGGCCGGTTCCACCGACCGAGACCGCCACGCCCGTCAGCCGGTGTACGTCAACCCCTCCACGCTGCACGTTGGTGTCCGTCTTGACGCCGTTCTCGTACTGCGCGCGCGTCCGTGCCGTCCCACCCGTGCCGATCAACAGCACCGTCGATGGATCCACCGCCACGGTCATTTTGCTTAGCTCAGGCATTGCACTCCCACTCTCTTTGTAACCAGTTCTCGCCATACGGCGTCATACGAGAATCAATGCTGCGGGACGCCGCTAGCCTCGACAAGCAATGACGAGCCGTTGTCAAACCCGCAGGTCAAAGAAGATTCCAGCTGGGCTGTCGGAATGAGGAGATACCGTTATTGCCATGGTGAACAGTCATGGGCATCAGCAGCCCGAAGCTTCACAACCACTCTGGGATGCTGCCACGACTGCCTTGCAGGCCGGTGCTTCTGACTCTGAGATCCTCTCAGTCATGCGACTGCCAGAGCCCCAGAAATCTCGGACGAAGGTCAAACTCAAGAACCTTCGCCGCCAGCTTCCACTGAACCCGCAATTGTCTAAGCAGGAAGCGCTTCTCAAGCTGGCAGACCTACGCCGTGACGAACTGGAGCGACCTATCGTCGATGCAACCGTCGCCAATGCGAACGAGATCAAGCGTTTCCTCGGCTCTGCCAACGAGATCAGGAACAGGCGGTCGGTCCTCAAAGCTCAGCTTCGCGATATCAATCGCATGATTAATGAGATCGACCACGTTGGGCTAGGGGTTAGTCGACGCGACGGCCTTGTGATGCGCCACAATCAGACAGTCGCAGCACTACTCAACGAGTACGACTGCCTCTCGCTGATCCTCGATGAGTCTGAGTCGGTCTACCTTCGAGGTACCAAGCTGGCGGATCGTGGCCTCATGCTCGGCGGTCTCTCTGTTCAAGATGCAAGACGGCTCGGCGGCTTCAAGCGCAGCGACAGGCACATCTATCGATCACGAGAGAATCTGACCGATCCACCCGCCTCCGAGTACCGATTCTCGCCAACGCTCCGAGATCTACTAACGATTTTTGATACTGCTCAGACCGCCATCGCTGAACTCCGAGCGTCTATGGACGCGGACCGGCAACGATTAATGAACATGCCTGGCAGGACGGACCTACCGTAATCTTTGCCAGTTGTGCTATTCAAAATCGTTGTGTGCAGTTACTTTTCGGTGCATCGTTGGCATAGGGTTTTCAACCTTCCAGCGAAGTCAGATAACCTCCCTGGTTGACCGCAGCGCTCGCAGATGGTCGCCGATCTCCGCTCCGCCTCGTCGGTGATGGTGTCGAGAGCATCGCAAACCTCCGGAGCTGGGTCGTCTCCGCTCGGTTGACAGTAGTAGCGCAACGCACCGAACTTTTCTTTGATCTGTAGAACGACGTAATCGGGGTCGACCGCGGCGAGCTGCGCGTCGGTCTCGATGATGAGCGCGTCCCAGCCGGGCTCGACGTCAATACAAGGCGCCCACCTCTTCGGGATACGCCTCAACACACCTCTTAGAGGTTTCTCCCCGGGAGACAAGATCGCAGCGAGCTGTCCAACACCGTCCCGAACCGCAGACCGCGATGACCCAGCGCCCTCAACACGGTGCTGACCGTCGACAGGGCCCATAAAAGGGCCTTCACTTCTATGCACGAGCACCTTCCGGTCGATATGGCATATGAAAATTACTGATGATGCCGATGTTTCGAGCAGACAGCATTCTCTCGGTTGGCGGGCTCCGTATCGCAGTTGCAGATCGGCACGACACTATCTTCGCGAACGGCGCAACCCGATCCGCGACATCTCATAGATGGCGAGTATCCCCTCTCCCGATGACCGCCATCGCAGCAACTCTCGCCGGCGTTGGCACACGCGCATCGACGGGGTTCTCTAGAAACATCTTGAGCCTGGCTGCCATCTCCTGAGCCTCAACTGCAGCCCCAGCCAACTCAGCCAAGAGCTCGTCCAACGGCCATGAGTAGACATGTGCATACCGCGCGTTGAAGAGGACCAACTCGTCGATGGAGTAATGATCCTGTGCCAGAAGAGCATAGGCCAGCATCTGGTAGAGCAATGATCAGAACCTGTGGATGAGCCTCGGTGAGGGGGCGTGAAAGTGGGCGCACCTTCCCGAGGATGATCTGAATATCCGAAGGTCCGATCATGAGCCGGCGTTGGCGCGCTGGTTCGGGAAGGTACGCCCATGCTCACCGTAGTTCACGATGCCATCGAGGCCAACGAAAGCACTGGCGGTGCTGGTCGGTCGTTGTTGGACGAGATCGTCCGCGACGGCGCCCGTCAGATGCTGGCCGCCGCGTTGAAGGCTGAGGTCGCCGCCTACGTGGCCCAGTTCGCCGATCAGCTCGATGAGAAGGGGCATCGGCTGGTGGTCCGCAACGGCTATCACCAGGCCCGCGAGGTGCTGACGGCAGCCGGGGCAGTTGAGGTGAAAGCACCGCGAGTCAACGACAAACGCGTCGACCCCGACACCGGTGAACGGAAACGGTTCTCCTCGGCGATCCTGCCGGCCTGGGCACGCAAGTCACCGCAGATGAGCGAAGTGCTGCCGCTGCTGTACCTGCACGGGCTGTCCACCAGCGACTTCACCCCCGCTCTGGAGCAGTTCCTGGGCTCGGGTGCCGGGCTCTCGGCCACCACGATCACCCGGCTGACCAGCCAGTGGCAGGACGAGGCCCGCGCGTTTGCCGCCCGGGACCTGTCGGGCACCGATTACGTCTACCTGTGGGTCGACGGCATCCACCTCAAGGTCCGCCTGGACCAGGAAAAGCTGTGTCTGCTGGTGATGCTCGGCGTGCGCGCGGACGGCCGCAAAGAGCTCGTGGCGATCACCGACGGCTACCGGGAATCGACCGAGTCGTGGGCTGATCTGCTGCGCGACTGTAAACGACGCGGCATGACCGCACCCGTGCTCGCCGTCGGCGATGGCGCACTCGGCTTCTGGAAAGCGGTACGCGAGGTGTTCCCGGCCACCAAAGAACAGCGGTGCTGGTTTCATAAGCAAGCCAATGTGCTTGCCGCCCTGCCGAAATCAGCGCACGCGTCGGCGTTGTCGGCGCTCAAGGAGATCTACAACGCCGAGGATATCGACAAGGCCCAGGTCGCGGTCAAGGCCTTCACGGTCGACTTCGGGGCCAAGTACCCCAAGGCGGTCGCCAAGATCACCGACGATCTGGACACCCTACTGGAGTTCTACCACTATCCCGCCGAGCACTGGATCCACCTACGCACGACAAATCCGATCGAAAGCACCTTTGCCACAGTACGTTTGAGAACCAAGGTCACCAAGGGGCCGGGATCACGTGCGGCTGGTCTGGCCATGGCCTACAAGCTCATCGACGCCGCCGCGGCCCGCTGGCGTGCCGTCAACGCACCACACCTGGTCGCCCTGGTCCGCGCCGGCGCGGTCTTCCACAAGGGCAAACTGCTCGAACGCCCCACCGAAATCACCCCACCGACACCGCCCTCAGACGGCGATCAGCAAGCCGGAACGGAGGTCGCCTGAAACACGCCGATCCACAGGTATTGACAATTCCTCCATCTGGTACAGAGTTCTCGCGTCCACGCTGTACCGCGGTGTACCGTCGCGCTTTCGTCTGTGCACCATCGCCTTAACCTCGACGAGGAGCAATGATCAGAACCTGTGGATGAGCCTCGGTGAGGGGGCGTGAAAGTGGGCGCACCTTCCCGAGGATGATCTGAATATCCGAAGGTCCGATCATGAGCCGGCGTTGGCGCGCTGGTTCGGGAAGGTACGCCCATGCTCACCGTAGTTCACGATGCCATCGAGGCCAACGAAAGCACTGGCGGTGCTGGTCGGTCGTTGTTGGACGAGATCGTCCGCGACGGCGCCCGTCAGATGCTGGCCGCCGCGTTGAAGGCTGAGGTCGCCGCCTACGTGGCCCAGTTCGCCGATCAGCTCGATGAGAAGGGGCATCGGCTGGTGGTCCGCAACGGCTATCACCAGGCCCGCGAGGTGCTGACGGCAGCCGGGGCAGTTGAGGTGAAAGCACCGCGAGTCAACGACAAACGCGTCGACCCCGACACCGGTGAACGGAAACGGTTCTCCTCGGCGATCCTGCCGGCCTGGGCACGCAAGTCACCGCAGATGAGCGAAGTGCTGCCGCTGCTGTACCTGCACGGGCTGTCCACCAGCGACTTCACCCCCGCTCTGGAGCAGTTCCTGGGCTCGGGTGCCGGGCTCTCGGCCACCACGATCACCCGGCTGACCAGCCAGTGGCAGGACGAGGCCCGCGCGTTTGCCGCCCGGGACCTGTCGGGCACCGATTACGTCTACCTGTGGGTCGACGGCATCCACCTCAAGGTCCGCCTGGACCAGGAAAAGCTGTGTCTGCTGGTGATGCTCGGCGTGCGCGCGGACGGCCGCAAAGAGCTCGTGGCGATCACCGACGGCTACCGGGAATCGACCGAGTCGTGGGCTGATCTGCTGCGCGACTGTAAACGACGCGGCATGACCGCACCCGTGCTCGCCGTCGGCGATGGCGCACTCGGCTTCTGGAAAGCGGTACGCGAGGTGTTCCCGGCCACCAAAGAACAGCGGTGCTGGTTTCATAAGCAAGCCAATGTGCTTGCCGCCCTGCCGAAATCAGCGCACGCGTCGGCGTTGTCGGCGCTCAAGGAGATCTACAACGCCGAGGATATCGACAAGGCCCAGGTCGCGGTCAAGGCCTTCACGGTCGACTTCGGGGCCAAGTACCCCAAGGCGGTCGCCAAGATCACCGACGATCTGGACACCCTACTGGAGTTCTACCACTATCCCGCCGAGCACTGGATCCACCTACGCACGACAAATCCGATCGAAAGCACCTTTGCCACAGTACGTTTGAGAACCAAGGTCACCAAGGGGCCGGGATCACGTGCGGCTGGTCTGGCCATGGCCTACAAGCTCATCGACGCCGCCGCGGCCCGCTGGCGTGCCGTCAACGCACCACACCTGGTCGCCCTGGTCCGCGCCGGCGCGGTCTTCCACAAGGGCAAACTGCTCGAACGCCCCACCGAAATCACCCCACCGACACCGCCCTCAGACGGCGATCAGCAAGCCGGAACGGAGGTCGCCTGAAACACGCCGATCCACAGGTATTGACAATTCCTCCTCGACGAGTACATTGCCCTTGATCAAGTCAGCGTCCCCCGGTAACACACGGGAAAACGCCGGACCTGTAACAAGCTCACCTTGGCGTGAGTTGATAACCGGTAGCAGGCAATCACGAAAAACTTGCTCAAGACGTCTCAGATCCGCAATGGCGGACGCCGGCATAACATCGACAAGGTCCCTGCAAGTGGGCTTGTCTCCGAGCGCACACAACGCTGACCGATCGAACTTCACGCCGCGGACGAGCTCAACCAACAAGGCAATTGCCCAGCAACCTCGCAACAGTCCCTCATCGGCGCCAGCAGCGGCCTTGCGATCCATTTCGCGAAGGATCAGCCGATCGAGCCAGCTGATCAACTCGTCGACCACACCAGCCCACATTCGAGAAGGGCAGTAGTCGTAGATCGCCTCGACAACCGAGCTAGAAACAATCGGCGCGCCCAGCTTGCACCTTGTCAACAGATCGAAAGCAGCACCCGCTGTCCCGCTTGGAATATCGGGCAACGGTTCGATGCAGGGATTCACGACGGTGTCGCGGAAAGCCCTGAACACGCCGCCGGTGTTCGGGAGTGTAGATCGAAACCACTGCGCTAGAGGCAATCTGGAACTATGCAGCTCCGCAGTCACCGAGTGCCAGCGTGTCATCCCGTCAACTGTTCGATACATCTCGTCTCTCCTGGCTTCATCAGTCGGGGCGGTCGCCCAACTGAGACGATGCACCTGCACACCGACACGCCCGACGCAGACGGCATGGACTCCCGACAACGGCACGCGCATGGTTCTCGCCGTCCGCCGCACGAGATTGAGCTACTTTGACACTGGCAAGCAAAGTATCCAGGAGAAAAGCAATCGGGACGTCGACTAGGGGCCGCGAATGAAGACATACGATTTCCACACCTTGTCTCCTATGGACTTCGAGCTACTTGTCCGAGACTTACTCAAGGAGCACCTGGGTGTTCGTTTACAGGCATTCGGGCACGGCCCTGACGGAGGCATTGACCTTAGGTCCTCGGACAACGGACAAATAACAATTGTTCAGTGCAAACACTACCGAGGGTCATCTTTCAGTGCCCTGAAACGTGCTGCTACCGCAGAAAAGTCAAAAATAGACGAATTGAAGCCTGACAACTACTACTTTGTAACATCGCAGCTATTGACGCTGACACAGCAACAAGCTTTGGTTAATGCTCTTTCGCCCCACATCACCGACACGTCCCAGATTTATTCTCAGTTGGACCTCAATGATCTATTAACGGATTATCCAAATGTCGAGATAAACCATTTCAAGCTTTGGATGGCATCGTCTACGATCTTAAGGGAAATTGTAAACAGCGGTATTTGGAATCGGAGCAAGGCTCTACTGGAGGAAATCCAGGATCGAGTTCGACTATACGTCAGCACGTCCAGCTATCAGCTAGCCACACAAATGCTTGCCGACAAGAGGGTCTGCGTGATTAGCGGAGCTCCTGGGGTCGGAAAGACCATGCTCGCTGACATGCTCGCGCTTGCCCAGTGGCAAGACGGTTGGAAGATAGTTGAGTTAGAGTCAAGCGCGATTGATAAAGCTTGGGATGTCCTTGATAGCTCAGAAGACGGCAAGCTCTTCTTCTACTTTGATGATGTATTCGGCCAAACCGACATACAAGAACGGCTAAGTCGGGACAACGGCAAAACTGTCGCCCGCCTGATCAGTGCCATTGGCCGGAGACCCGGAAAGCAGCTAGTTATTACCACCCGCACGCACGTCCTCCAGGAGGCCGAGCTTCGCGATGAGGCGGTAGCACGCGCTGGACTGCGGGCTCACGAATGTGTTGTAGAGGTGACCGAATACACACGAGAGATACGCGCAAGGATTCTTTATAATCACTTGTATTTCAGCAATTTGGCACGTGAGATCGTCCGCGATTTCGTCGTGCAGAGATTCTATATGCGAATCATTAACCACGAAAACTTCACCCCTCGATTGATCGAGTTAACTATCGCCCAGAGCAGCTCCCAAGACACAGCGGAAGAATTGCTTCGCAGAATGGTACACGCTCTCGATCATCCGATGGAATTATGGGGTCCAAGTTTCAGGGAATCGCTAACCGAGGCCGCTCGAACATTGCTAATGCACCTTGCCACGTTCCCCACCACAGGTGCCACGACAAGTGCAGTACGTGCGAGCGTCGCAGGAACTTCGACTCCACTGGAATTTGAGCGGGCGCTCAAGCAACTCGACGGAAGCTGGATTCAGATAGCTGGCAGATTTAATCACAGCGAGACTTATACTTCATTCGCTAACCCCAGCTGTCGCGATTTCGTTCTCTCGTTCTTGAATTCACATGCCGACTATGCCACGCTGCTGGCCCAAACTGTTATAGGTCCCGACCAGCTTGCCCAACTTCTGCGATACGCGCAATCTGCGGACCGAGACCGCACCTTGAAGTATCCGCTGCTCGGGTCCAATTTACGGGAAAATTCAGTTCAGGTTGCCCAAGCAATCTCGGACACTTGGGATAGAAATTTAAGCGCTCGCCGAACTGTGCCGTCTGATGCGCCGGCAATACTTGAGTCCCTTTTAGGGTCCGCAGCTCATCTAGATCTGGGCATAGAGGAGTGGATTGTGGACCAGATCCTCTCCCTTTCAGAATATTCGACTTACCATTCATTAGATGGACACAACTGCGAGGAACTGACGCAGGCCATCCGCGCGTCCGGTCGCAGCCTCGCGACCGAAGCTGAGCTTGAAAGCTGCAAAATACTTTTTCTGATTTGGTGCGATGTTGTGGGGTATCACGATGAGTGGCATCCGGTGTTCGAGTACCGCAATTGGCTTGATGAAGAAACTGAGGTGAGTTGGACAGACGACGACGAATCTATACTTCTCAACTGCTTCGATCAATGGTTGAAGAACGAGTTCGACAACGTACTACCCAATGCCGAGAAAGAGTCTGATGCCGACGCTCATATTGATGAGATACGTAGCATCGCCACTCAGTACTTCGACTTGACCTCCTTTTCCGAACGATTTGAAGGCATCCAAAGGGACGTTTACGAGCATTTCAACGGATTCGAGCCCGATTGGGACGATTACCGCGAGATGAACGCAGCTCGCAAAGTAGCTAGCTCTGAGTACATCGTCGAGCTGGACCTGAGTGATCAGGCTTCTGAGAGTGACGAACCCCCTGCATCCGCCGAACCACGGCAATCGCCGCGGAACGTGGAAAGCAGCATCGACGCGATGTTCAACCATTTAAGGTAGCAGGAATGACAGATCTATGGCCGCTCCTGGTCGCAGACCCGCTTGAGGGCGAACAACTGATCAGCAGTCAATTGCGCCCTCGAGAAGGTGCCGTGGTCATCGACCGATCGGACTACCTTTCTTCGTGTGACCAAGTACGTGATCTCTGCGGGGTCTGGGGCGGTGCTGGAGTTCCGCTCATTCCGGTCACACCTTCTGAGGATATTGATCCGCGTTGGTCGAGAATTCTCAACGAGAGCAACCTAGATGGAATCGAACGCTCTGATCTCTTGGGAGACAACGCGGCCTCGGCATACACCGATGCTGAAGGCCCGGCATCTGCACAACTTATCCGCATCCTGGTAGACCTCGAACGGAAACCGACTGTCCAAACCGTCCGAGGCATGCCAACCAGCGATCCCTGGCATCTCGCGTATATTGCCGTTGCGGGTGATCTTTCGTCCCAGCCCCATCCCCAGAATACCTGGAACGATCTTCGCCGTGATCTAACCTTTGACGATGTCTTACAGATCCGCGGTATTAGCGAAAATGGTTCTTCCGCGGGTCTTCTCGCATTAGTACGTGACTTCTCTGCGACAACGGCAGTCGAACTAAGCCGATCGAAGCTCCCGACCGGACTCCAGGGCGGCTACAACAAGGGGTTCCCGTCGTCGTCGCGCTTCGCATGGAGCGATGACGTAACGTCGCAGCGGTTCGGACCCAATATAGTCGTGCTCTACGAACCCGGCAGCTCTGAAGATCTGGCTCTTGTGTGGAATCTGCGGGCAAGATTTCTTCACCCGCCACGCTTTCCGCTCGCCGTGCCGATGACATCCACAGTGGAAAATGACATCCGATATCTAATCCAATCAGGCGCGGATCATCATTTCGGCTTTGACCACAACCTCGCATTGACTTCAATGTCGATCGCACCCGATCGCGTTGCCACACTGGCCAAGAGCGTCGGATTTGAGGCGGTCGATCCGTGGGAACTGCTGCGGCCAATCGGTGGCTACTGCTCAGTGTCCAATAACACCGTGCGGTTTGCCGGCGGCAAGGCACGTATCGCTTCATTCTCGCCGGGTGACTTCCAGGCCATCGGAGGTGCGTACCTAGGCAGTCATCAGGGCACATGGATGAAGCGAAAGACCGTTGTCGTTGACGCTCCGCTTCCGCCGTCTCAGACAATGAGGCGCCAGGTCTACCACGGCGACGCGCACTATCTTGAAGGCGCGATCACGACTGGCGGCCGGTCCGACGGGTTCACGACAATACGCTTGCCATCAGGACTGGAGGTCATATCAGCTCTATCAGTCGACCAAGGGCTGCGCTTAACCGAAAGCGCCCCAGGTAGAGCTGCGGAACATCTGATCCGTGCGGCGGGACGGAACCTCTCAATGTTCGCCTCTCCTGGCGTCGTCGAAACACTCAGCGAGTTAACGCGCGGCCGAAGCGTAAGCATCGTGAAGCGACGATTGAACCAATACCTCGCCGACCCGGAGACCGACGAGTCCTCCGACCGCTACCAGACACTCCTCGATCGCCTAAATCAAGGCCTTGGGTCCCCCGACGCGGAAGAACTCGGTTATCCGACGTTCGATCGAATGAGACAGCTACTCCGCATGCGTCGTGACGCAGCCCAACAATGGGTCAGTTGGGCTATGGACGGTGGCCTCATCCTTCGCGGTGTGGAGGCGAACTGCACTCGATGCGGCCACAAGCAGTGGCGCCCGCTCAGCGAAGCCGTTCCATCGCTGGTCTGCCATGCCTGCGGCCAACAGATCGCCAGTCCCCACGGCTACAACCAGATCAACTTCCGTTATCGGGCTAGTGAAGTCCTGCTTCGGGCAATGAGTCACGATGTTCTTTCGCATGTTCTCGCCATGCGGTACGTATGCGGAGAACTGGGTGGCAGGCCGCTCGTTTTCGGAGGCTATCCGGGGGTAGAGTTCCGGAATTCCGACAGCGAACGCGTCACAGCGGAAGCTGACGTCATGGTCGTTCTTCGCAATGGCGAGATCATTCTGGGCGAATGTAAGGCGAACGCGCGTGGCCTTTCTCAGGAGGAGTTGGACAAGCTATGGCGCTCAGCCGATCAACTCGGCGCCAGAGCGACCTTCGCAGCGACTCTAGATCGCGCCGCCAACTGCAGCGAAGAGTGGCGCGTGACCGAGGACTCCGCAGGGAGGCCACACTTCGCGCTGACCGCCGAGCACTTGTTCGATCTCGGCGGTACGGTCGGGGCTTCAGGGGAGGATCTTTTCTCCTGGCGGACTGACTATTCGCCGAGATTTGATGCGGACAACCAGGAACTCGCCGGGGCAGATCTCTCAGCCCGGATCGACGAAGAGTTCAGTACGTACGTTGAGCGGACCGCGACAGACTACGATCAACACACCCGGGCACCTTGGACGCGGGGTCCGGACGATTGACCGGATCTTCGAACACGCTTGTCCCCATGTATCTCGATGCGCGGCGACAGAAGATCGAGAATGTGTGTACTTAAAAGCGACCGCGACTCGGCCGACCAGATTGCCGTGGCCATAACAAAGTGCCCACTGATGGACAAGTCGAGGTATCCATTCTTGGCCAGTTGTAGGTCTCCATAATATGTTCGTCGTGTCGACCAGAACCTACGTCACTAGCCTTGTTCGGAATTGTGCGAACGCAATCGTACGGAGTCTGAACCGAGCCATTGCATCTGAACGGTGTTGTTCCCCGAATCGGGAACGAGCTTAGCGGTTGTCGTGCCTTCGCTGTCGGTATCCACGACCTCCACCTGCACAGGCCCCGTAGCGACCCTGACCAAACCCAGCGGGATCGTGCTGTCACCGACTTGCACCTCGAGGTCGCGGTGAAACACTGCCTGCTGAAGGCCGTTTGGCGCTGGCGTATCCGGGTGCATCGTGAACCGCATGCCGCTCCAAGACGCGTTGACTACATCTCCGTCGATGAGGCGTGCGGCCCTGATTACCCCCTCCATGTGATCGAGATCCTCAGTGCTTAAATCTGGCACCTTCAGTTCGTAAGCAACATACTTCTGAATCTCGATGAGGGCCTTGACATATCGCAGCACGAGTTCGTTCCATTGGAGTCCATCCCCCTCGGTGGGCAGCACCGACGAGAGGTCTTGCTCCACGACGGAGTTTCCGCGCACGGCGGACAGTCGCATACGGTTAGGAGCGCGGAACTGAGTCACGAGCGCTAAAGGCTGCTCAATCTGATCTGGAAAGCGTCCAGTGGAGTCTCCGAGCTTGAACCTCAGCTTCATATCGAACTTGCCATCGTTGATTGTTGCTAGCGTCTCAACTGTCAAGAACCCGTGTGGGTCGGTGCCTCTGTTGTAAGCACCCGTGTTGTCGGGGTTAGTCGTGGGTGGGTTCATTGTCAGCGTGACGGCTGCCAGCGTCTCACCAGCGGGTGAGAGAACTTCGAGGCGACGTTCGAATGTCTCCCCACCATCGAGCTCGCTAAGGATGAGCGTGCCGGTATCGAACTTTCCGCCGAGCCCACCGGGCAACTCCATCTCGTAACCAGAGACCTTCAAAGGCACAGTCGGCGGTCGTCCATATGTGCGGAACTCTTCGAACTCTGCGTGTTCCTTGCTGCCGGCCTCGACGGTGAGCTTGCCCTTGAAGCCGATCGGACGCTCCCGCAGTGACTCAGCCCCGCGAGCGAGTACATGGAAAGTTACGTAGCTGTCCCCCACGTTGCGAGAAGTGCTTGCAACCAATGCGGGGTAGCCGCCAGTTCCCGGCGGAGGAGGGCTCATTGGTTGCTGCGAAACTGCTATGTCGTATTGGAAGTGAGGATCTCGCTGATTGAGAGTGTCTCGAAGCGTCCCAAATTGGTTGTAGGTCATAGAAGGCGCGAGATTCGCGAAACTTTCGGGAGTTGTCGATTGACGATCATCCACAGGGATTCCAGAGATGGCCACAAACCGTGCAAGTTCTTCCGCCAAGCGATCGCGGCCGTCCCGCAGATAGTAATCCACGATGTCCGGATACTTCGACACCCACGCCTCGATCGGCGCTAGACCGACCCATGAACAAGGAAAGTTACCGGACGCCTCTAGCTGCTCGAACCATTCGGAGTTTTCAGGCGTCGGATCAAGCGGCATGGTTAGGTGCCATCGATCAATAATCCAGTCGCGCTGCTGCGCGTATTCCTGGATTCGGGTGTGCGAGTCGACAATCTGCGCCTTCTCACTGGTGCCTAGATTGCTTGCGAATTTTTTGACCTGGTAGATCTCAACATGTCCCGGACTGATGGCTCGACATACGTCGATCCCGCCATCCCCCCGAGATGGTCGGACTCGAAAAGCTTCAGGAAACTCGCGGCAGACGAACATCGACACGACTGCCTCGATATCGTCGCCCTCGTAGCGGGACCAGGGCAGTCGGCTCATCCTTCGTACCTTAGTACTGCAGCAGTCGATGGCGACTGCTGAGATCCGGCGTGTCTGCGCAGCTCAGAACGGTAGACGCAGATTGCTCGGAGTTGCGAGGACATCTGAATGATCCACGAGCGCCGGCAAACAAAAGCTTAGGGCACCGCCCGCACATGGTTCTTCTCTGAGGATCGCACGGTCCGTCCGGAGCCCAGTTCTGGGCATTGGGTTCCGACGAACGCAATGCCCAACGACAAGCGCCGCGGCCGCAACGGGTGCACACAAACCATCGGAAAACTACCGAAGTAGGGCAATAGACCGCTGCCGGCCATCCCGGAGGAGATGCTGGGCCAGGCTGACCACGCCGCTGATGCCATCGCGAGGGCTCCGATGGGCGGCAAGGACACCGTTGCCCAAACACGTTCACAACAGCGTCCTCACGTCCCAGTGCGACCTGACCTCGCTGCGCTAGTTTCGTTCGGGAACAGCTTTGACAAGATCGAATCATTGATTGCAACAGCAAGATCCAGCGCAGCGTCAGCACCGTTGGAGACGCTATCGCGGGTGTTCACATTCCGAGACGTCTGATTCATGAGCGAGTTTATGTGAGCCAGCGTCGCATCTTCGACAGCCTTCTTGATAGAAGGCCAGGCCACGATAAGCACTTCGCGGGCCCCGAGAATTGCCCAATTTCTCTGCCTTCCGATGAAGTCGAACTCAGGATCGCCTTGATCCGGCCATAGAACGCAGAATGCACGCCGCGCGGCCTCAACCGCCGGATCGTTCACTGCACGCCATCTCCTACTCTTTCGTCGTGACGCTCAGCAGCTGCAGTCTGGTGGCTGTGAGGGCGGATGTAGCGTAATCCCCATATCCTGGGTGAGTTTCAACAAACAATGGTCATCGCCACGCTCGACGATCTCAAGCAGAGTCGACATCAGTTCCGGCCGCCAAACCACGATCCGATACCAGTCCGATCGGCTGATCTCTCCTAACGTCTCTCCACCGGCATCAGTGGCCGATACCGCCTCGTCAGATTGCTCAGCGGTGGCGCCCCGCTCCGACAACAATCTGTTCCAAAGCACCTCCCGCTTCGACGAAGGCTCCTTCCGCTTCCGAGACCAGAGCAGTTGACGCCGTCCCTTCGAAGCCTGCTCCCACTCGTGCCACACGGCCCACTCGCCTGGTGGTGTCACCGAAACCACCTCGCCGGAGTCCGAGTCGATCACCGCCCAGTCACCCTGTCCCGCCTCCACTACCGACCAGTGGCGTGGTGTGCGTACACCGAAACCTCTTGCGTCTACAGAAGACGCCAGATCGGCGAGAATCTCGAAGGGGGTTCGATTTCGCTCGGTCCGAGCAGACTTTTCCAACTGTCCGCCTGCGATCTCGAATCCCATCTTGGTCGCAGCATCGTATGTTGCCTTGGACAAGTAACGGCCAACGTAGTCAGCACCGTCTGACGCAACATCGCGGACGTCGACTGCAACTGAGCCAGGAGACCGGAACCCGGCTTTGTGCAGACCATTCGACCATCGTTCGTGAACTCTCGCAGCAAACGTGTTGCGCGCAAGCCACTCTCGGTCGAGACCATCGAACCAGAGTGGCAACTCCGACCGTAGCGCAGACTCCATCCCTGACGCAGTGAACACGAGCGCGTGGATGTGGAGATGCCACCCGTTGCCTCCGCGAGTCGGAGCGCCGTATGTCGCCTCGACGACTCTGGTCAAACCCGCGACATCAAAGAGTTCAGCATCACCGACATGGGCGGCAACAACAGTCGTCTTGCCCGCTCGCTCCACCGTCCGCGCACGCTGACCGGTCCATTTGCGTGTACCGAACGCTGCTCTCCAGCCTGCGCTCAGTCCATCCCATAGCTGAGCGAGGCGGTCCTTCGATGTATGACGCATCGTGAGCGTCAACAAGTACACGTTTCCGCCTTGCCGGTGGCATTCGCGGACCGCCGCAGCAATTTCCGCCGCCCTAGTGTGCGCGATCACTGCCGAGCACCGAGGGCACGACCACACAGATCCGCACGTCATCAGTCCCTGATAGCTCGCAATCGACTGCCCATTCACTTCGCGCCTCTTGATGGCGACCGTCTGACCGTCGTCGGGGTCCCCAACAGCGTCGTTGTGCAACATTCGACCGCAGCAGCGGACGGCTTTCAATGATGACGCCTGCCAGAGCATCGCTCGGGCACCCCAGCGATCTCGGCGCTTCTCCGCAGAGGCCAACAACCCGGCCTCGACACCAGTTGTGAAGCAATAACTCTGAGTACTACCAAGAGCGCTCGCTGCGCTCGCGCCGTCGACGCTCTGGCCCTCCGCGCAAGCGCTCCGGGCCGCCGCGCCGCCGCCCTCGTCAGGAACTCTGCCGATCATCGTTCTCGGCCCAAGTCACCAGAAACCAGCTGTGCCATTCGAGCCAGAACGCGTGAAGTCTCGTTGAGCACCCGAATAAGCGCCGCATCGCGACGCGCCTGCGAAAGGTGAGTAGGGCCTTCCTTCAGTGCTCTGTCCGACACCCCGTTGGCAGACCCAGCCGCTTCCCACCATTCATCGCCATCTAACTCCGGAGTGAGCTCATAGTTCCCCCTCACAAACGCCTGCAGCAGCGATCTGCGACCCTCCGCAAGGCCAGCAAGGAAGGCCGCCGACTGCAACTTGTTAGCGAGGGCTTCAGCCTCGTCGGCACTCAACGCGTAGCGACCGATGGACGAGAACCTCGGCGTTGTGAACGTGACTTGCGTTCTTCGCACGCTCACCGAGAAGCCCGGAACCGCTCTTCTACTCATGCCTCACCGCCGGCCGTCTGTGCATCATGCTTCCGCGAAGAGCGCAGGGCATCAGACAACGCGACCGCAGCGTCCCGGAAGCAGTGACAGGTTGTTTTGCAACCGTTATCGACATCAGCCTCGCCGCTGTCAAGGCCCCAGAGGTCGAACGCCCAGCGTTCACGCCCCGACTGCCTACTCTCACCGAGCACGGCGAGTTCGCGGTCGTCCGCCAGGATCACCGCCACACCGATGAGCTCCCCGGTGGACCAGACCGCGCGATAAAGGGCCCAGCCGCCCACCTGAACCTGCACAGCCCTGGCGATAAGGTCGGCCCGAATCCGTGCTCGCTCGTCTTCCGTGGGTCCTCCGAAGAGGCGAGTCAGCGAGTCATCCTCCCCCGGGTCCCCCGCACCGCCGGGAAGCCGATCCGCCGGCGTCATTTCTCGCCGCCATAGATTGAAGGATCGATGACGTAGTTGTGCGCCCGCGGTACGATTCGACTGCGCGCGCAAACGGTGGTTTCCATAGTTGCCTCCGTGGAGCCCCTTGGTTGCAGCCGAGGGGCTTCGCTCGTTTCTGAGCCCGGAAGTCAACGCTGATCTGTGGTCGGTGCTCGGTCGGTGAATCTGCGACACGCCGTGGTTTCGGGTGGCACCGAATGGCGTTATATCGCCATTTCAGGGTCATTTTCGAGACCATGACTAGTTGAGCTTGCAGGCTCTCCTAAAGCCGGTGTCGCAGGTTCGAATCCTGCCGAGGGCACTCTTTGTGTGTTGCATTGCCGCCCAACATGTTTCGTACTTCGCGTGCGCGCGTCCGGCCAGGCGTACTCGATGCGCCCAGCCGAGAAAGCTGCGTCGTGTCGTACCCCCATGACACAATCGAAAGCATGTGCGACTCCTCAGGTTCTTGTGGGGAGTTTGACCTGCAGTCCGCCGAGGCAGAGGTAGATCATTGAGGTCAGTGTTTGGGCGGAGTGGTGTCCGTAGCCGCGGGCGTTGATGAGGCGGATTTTGGCGTTGATGCCTTCGATGAGGGCGTTGGAGATGCGTAGTTCGATGGCGGCGAGGATGGGTTCGAAGTAGACCTCGAAGCGTTTGCTCAGCGCGACGAACGCCGGGATGCGGGAGCGTTTGGCGGCGGTGATCCAGGCTTTGAGCAGTCGGCGGGCTTGGTCGGGTTCGTGGTGGTGGCGGTAGAGGTCGCGGGCTTGTTCCTTCAGCGTCCAGGCCCGGCCGATGCGTCGGTTGGTTCGCGCGATCTGGTTGACCAGGGCGCGTTTGTCGTCGGTGAGTTTGTTCTCGCCGGTGCGCAGCGCCCAGCGGGCGGCTTTCCAGTCCGCGGTGGCGTGTCCGGGCAGGCGGATCGATTCGGCGAAGACGCGATCGAGGGCGCGTTGGACCCACTGCATGACATGGAAGCCGTCGTAGCAGATGACCGCGTTCGGGACCGCTGCGGTGGTGGCAGCGGTGTAGGCCCTGGAGACGTCCATGCTGACCGCGTCGATGTGTGCCAGTGCTGAATCGGTTTGGGCGGCATAGAAGTTGGCTAATGATTGTTCGCTGCGTCCAGGCTGGACGTCGACGACGGTGCCGGTGTCGTGGTTGCCGATGATGGTCAGATAACGATGGGGATGGCGGTAGCAGATCTCGTCGACACCAATGCGATACAGCGTCTGCAGGCGACGCTGGTCGAGAAGTTCGGCCACGCCGCGGCCGATGATGGCGGTGACCGTTTCCCAGGCGCAGCGCATCAACGCCGCCACCGAGGTCCGGTCGGTTCGTTGGGCCAGCCACAGCACCATGTCTTCGAAATCGCGGGTGTGACGCGCACCGGGACGAGCCCAGGGCAGTTCCTCGGTGATCACCCCGCAGTCCGGGCAATCGAGGCGGCGGATCTCATAGACCAGCCACAGCTGTGCCCGGGCCAGATCCAGATGGCGCCAGCGTCGCCGGCGGCGGTCATAGACCGCCCGTAGGCGTTTGCCGCACGGGCAGCGCAGCAGGCGCGCTTTCGGTCGCAGGTGGACATCGATCTGCCCGTCGCCGATGACGACATCGGTGACCGTGGCCCCGGGAATCTGCAGCAGACGGTTAAATGCAGTGTTGACGCG
This sequence comes from Mycolicibacterium sp. MU0053, assembly GCF_963378095.1. NCBI lineage: Bacteria > Bacillati > Actinomycetota > Actinomycetes > Mycobacteriales > Mycobacteriaceae > Mycobacterium > Mycobacterium burgundiense. Next base: position 818,843 of record NZ_OY726397.1, on the reverse strand, counting down.
CACGCGGATCGTCCTTGCGGTTGAGGTTGGTGTGGTAACCCCGAAACCTAGAGGCACACCGCGTGCGCGTCCTTCAATTCACCGGCGAAACACCGAAGTCGTTGAAACTCCCCACAAAATACCGCTGAACAGCGAAAATGCGCCCACGAAAACACGTGGAGCGCCAAGCATGTTCGATGGACGGTCGCCGAGTGATCTGGTCGCGGTGGTGGAGGACACCCGCCGCGACGAGTCGGGGATGCATGCGCGCCGGATGGCCGCCATCGCCGCACTGTTGTGGGAACGCACCGCCGAGGCCGAAGGCCACGACGAGGACGACCCGAGTTATGCCCTGATCACCGGGTTCGCGCGGACCTGCGCCGAGGTCGGTGCCGCGCTGAACATCGCCTCATTCGACGCGAGTCGACTGGTCTCCCAAGCCGAAGCCCTCGATACCCGCCTGCCCCAGATTGCGGCGCTGCTGGCCGCCGGGGGCCTGGACTACTCGGATGTCACCACCATCATCACCCGCACCGAATACGTCGATGCGGCACTGATGCCCGACCTCGACGCCGCCCTGGCGGAGAAGATCGCCGGCTGGGACTGCTGGTCGCGGCGGCGGCTGCGCAACACCGTCGATGCCGCGATCCTGCGCGCCGATCCCGAAGCCGCGAAAGAGCGCCGCCACAGCGCCGACACCGACCGCCGCGTCACCGTGCGCGCCGAACCCAACGGGATGGCCCGGGTGCAGGCCCAGATCTCGGCGCCGGCGGCGGCCCTGTTCGACCAACGCCTCAGCGCCATGGCCACCGCGGTCTGCGCCGAGGATCCCCGCACGCTGGCCCAGCGTCGCGCCGACGCCCTCGAAGCCCTCGGGCGGGGCCGGTTCACCCTCGACTGTGGCTGCGGGCGCCCCGAGTGCCCCGCCCGCGCCGCAGACCCGCCGGGGCCGGGCCGAGTCGTCATCAACGTGGTCGCCAGCGCCGACACCCTGACCGGGCGCAGCGAGGACCCCGGCTACCTCGACGGCTACGGCGTGCTCGACGCCGAGCAGGTCCGCGACCTCGCCGACGGCGGCGCGCTGCTGCGGCCCACCGCGCGACCCAGCGACCCGCAGGCCGGCGACGTGCTGCGCCATCAACCCTGCGCGGCGCTGGCACGCTGGGTCCGCTGCCGCGACCTGACCTGCAGCTTCCCCGGCTGCAACCGCTCGGCCTGGCGCGCCGACCTCGACCACAGCGTGCCCTTCGACCACCACAACCCGCTGCGCGGCGGCTGGACCCTGGCCGGCAACCTCAGCCCCAAATGCCGCCAACACCACCTGCTCAAAACCTTCCACAACGGCCCCGACGGCTGGCAAGACAAACAATGCCGCGACGGCACCATCGAATGGACCTCACCCACCGGCCGCATCTACCGCAGCACCCCCGAGGGCGCCGAACTGTTCGCCGACATCCACACCGCCTGCACCACCCCCGCCCCGCTGCCGCGCAACCACCGCCGCGACAAAACCCGACGCACCGCCCACGCCCGCGCCGGCCTGGCCGCCAAACGCGCCACCAACGCCGAAACCCTGCGGATCAACCGCGCCCGCGCCCACGAAATCGAGATGCGGCAATGGCGCAACGAAGTCCGCCACAAACTCTTCCTCCTCAAAGGCACCCCCAGCACCAGCCCCTGGTGCACCTGGGTCAACGACCCACCCGAAAACGAAACCATCACCGCCGACTGGAAACCACCACCCCCACCCCCACCCACCGACAACGACGAACCACCCTTCTGAACCACCCGTCCGCCGAGCGCGGGGTAAGCGAGCCGATCAGGGGCACACTTCGGTGTCGATCCGGACCACCCCGAAGTCGACCGGCGTGCCCGCGCTGAGAGTCTCGCCGGGTGCCGGGGTGGACGTGCACACCTGCCAGTTGCGATCGAGGACCTGATTGCGCCCCGCGCCGGTCAGGTCGGTGGATCCACTGAAGAACACCTGGTCGCTGGTGAGGCGCTGGATTGCGTCCTGAGCGGCCTGCAGATTCTGGCCACGCAGGTCCGGCATCGTCCACGATTGGGCGGCCGGCGCCGGGGTTGCGGGTGCGGCCGGCGCCGAGGAGACGGTCTCGCGCACAGTCACCGTCGACGGTGCAGCCTCCTCACCCCCGCCGCCACAGGCCGAAAGCAGCACCGCCAGCGACGCCGCGCCAAGAAGCACTCGGATCATGTTTCCCCCTCGAAGATTTCGTTCGTCCGGACGCTAGCCGAGCCCGCCGACATCCTCCGCAGCTTCCGCAGGACCCTCGTCGTCACCACGCCCTGCCCCGGACTGAACAGGTAGGCCAGCGTGAACGCGACACCGTTGGCCAGCACCACCATCGGTCCGGACGCGGCGTCCAGGTAATAGCTGGTGTAGATGCCGATCAGCCCGCACAGGGCCGCGACGCCGGGCGCGATCAGCAGCATCCGCCCGAAGCGGTCGGTGAGCAGGTAGGCCGTGGCACCGGGAATGATCAGCAGCGCGACCACGAGCACCACCCCGACGGCCTGCAGCGCCACCACGGCCGTCAACGCGAGCAGCCCCAGCAGCGTCGCACCGAGCAGGCGCGGGTTGAGTCCGATCGCGTGCGCGTGGGTGGCATCGAAGGCGTACAGCGTGAAGTCGCGGCGCTTGAGCAGCAGCACGGCCAGCACGATGCCGCCGAGTATCAGGACCTGGGTCAGGTCTGCTCGCGAGACGCCGAGCAGGTTGCCGAAGATGATGTGGTTGAGGTCCACCTGACTCGGCGTCACCGACACCAGCACCAGACCCAAGGCGAACAGGGTGGTGAACACCACCCCGATAGCGGCGTCCTCCTTGATCCGGCTGGTATCCCGGACCACCCCGATCAACGCGACGGCCAGCACCCCGAACAGCACCGCACCGAGCGCAAACGGGGCGCCGACGATGTAGGCCAACACCACCCCGGGCAGCACCGCGTGGGAGACCGCGTCCCCCATCAGCGACCAGCCGATGAGCACCAGCCAGCACGACAGCGTGGCACACACCACCGAGGCCACCACGGTGGTGAGGGTCGCGCGCACCATGAACTCCAGTTGCATTGGCTCGAGCAGGAATTCCACGATGTTCATGAGCGCTCGAAAGCCCGCGCCAGGTTCTGCGGCAGCAGCACGGTTTCCGGTGCGTCATGCATCAACACGGTCCGCATCAACAGGATGGCCTCATCGGCCAGATCGGGCAGGGCGGCCAGGTCGTGGGTGGCCACCAGGATGGTGGCCCCGCCGTCGGCGAGATCGCGCAGCAGCCCGCTGATCGTCGCCTCGCTGCTCTTGTCGATTCCGGCGAAGGGCTCGTCGAGCAGCAACAGGCTGGCGTTCTGCGCGATGCAGCGGGCCAGGAAAGCCCGTTTGCGTTGGCCGCCGGAGAGTTGCCCGATCTGCCGATGCTGCAATTCCCGGAGTCCGACGCGGTGCAGCGCTTCGTCGGCGGCGTCGTGGTCGGGGCGCCGAGGACGCCGGGTGAACCCCAGGCGCCCGTACCGACCGGTGAGGACGACGTCGCGCACCGACAACGGAAACTTCCAGTCGACGTCTTCGTTCTGCGGCATGTAGCCGATGACGCCCTGCTTGCGGGCGCGCCCCGGCGTACCACCGTTGATCAGGATGCGACCGGTGTCGGCGCGCAGCAACCCCATGACGGCCTTGAAGAGGGTGGACTTGCCCGACCCGTTCATGCCGATCAAACCGCAGATCCGTCCCGCGCCGATCGACAACGTGGCATCCTCCAACGCCACCACGGGCCCGTACTGGACGGTGACGGAGTCGACCTTGAGCACCGCGGTCACGGCCGGTGACTGCCGGACAGTCCGGCGACGATGGTGGCCGCGTCGTGCCGAATCAGGTCGAGGTAGGTGGGGACCGGGCCGTCGGCCTCCGACAGCGAGTCGACGAACAACACCCCGCCGAACCGGGCACCGGTGGATTCGACCACGCGCTGCATTGCGGCGTCGGAGACCGTCGACTCGCAGAACACCGCCGGCACGTCGTTGTGGTTCACGAATTCGATGACCGCGGCGATCCGCTGCGGGGTCGCCTGCTGCTCGGCATTCACTGGCCAGATGTACTTCTCGACGAGCCCGGCGTCGCGGGCCAGATAGGAAAACGCGCCTTCGCAGGTGACCAACGCCCGCTGCGGCGGCGGTACCGCCGCCAGTTTGTCGACGAGTTCGTGCTGAACCTGCTGGAGTTGTTCGCGATACGCCGCGGCATTGGCCCGATAGTCGGGGGCATGCTCGGGATCCAATTCGGCAAAGGCCTCGGCCATGTTCTCCGCGTAGATCCCGACGTTGAGCGGTGACATCCACGCGTGCGGGTTCGGCATCCCCGCGTAGGCGTCGCCGGCGATGTCGACGGGGTCGATGCCGTCGCTGACCACCACGTGCGGCACGTCGATGCCGTCGACGAACCGGGCGAACCAGGCCTCCAGATGCAGGCCGTTGTCCAGGATCAGATTCGCCCGGGCGGCCTTCTTGATGTCGCCCGGGGTGGGCTCGTATCCGTGGATCTCCGCGCCCGGTTTGGTGATCGACTCCACGATGAGGTGTTCACCGGCGACATTGGCGGCGATGTCGGCCAGCACCGTGAAGGTGGTCAGCACCACCGGCCGGTCGAATTCCTCGCGGCCGGCCGGCGCGCAGGCCGCCAATACGACGGCCACCGTTGCCGCACTCGCGACCGCCACCGCCCGCCGCACCGCGCCTCCAGCCGGACCAGTTCGCATACCCGTAGCTTAAAGTTCGAGCACCCTAAAAATCCACATTGAGTCCGTCTGGGACGCGCCGCCCCGACCCCACCCCGGCCCGGCGCATCAATCAAGTAGGCTTGTCACGCACCTGCAATCCGATTCAGTCGGGGATTGAGCCGGAGGTTAAAGTGAGCTGGCAGAAGATGATTCGACGAAGTGCTGTCGCCGTGACGGCCGCCGCGCTGCCGTTGGCGTTTGCCACCGTCATCGCCGCCCCAGCGTCTGCAAGTCCTGGCCTTTGCGTGAGCGGTCCATACGGTTACGCCAGCGCGTGCGTCGACGTGCCCGGTGTCAACGTCTGGTACGACGGGCCACGCAAGGGCCCCGGCAAGGCCAAGCACTGGCGGCACCACCACCACCGCTGAGCGTCACCCGCGCTTGTCGATGACCTGCTGGGCGATCTCGACCAGCTTGACGTTGGACGTCTGGGATAGTTCGCGCAGCATCTCGAAGGCGCGAACGGCATCGACGTTGAACCGCTCCATGATGATGCCCTTGGCCTGACCGATCAGGTCACGGCTGTTCAACGCGGACTGCAACTGTTCGCCCTGCCGACTGGCCAGGATCGCGGCCGCGGCGTGCGCGGCCAACACCTGCCCTTGGGCCTCGTCCTCCGGCCCGAAGGCGTGGGGCTCGTAGCTGAAGATGTTGAGCGCGCCGGCATTGCGGTGGCTGGTGTACAGCTTGAACGACAATGCGCTGCGCAACCCCATCTTGAGGACTGCGGCGGAAAATCGTGGCCAGCGTTGTTCCTGCTCGAAGTCGTCCGTGCGGACAATCAACTCGTCGAGGGCGGCCTCCATGCAGGGCCCCTCGCCGTACTCGATCTGGAGCGCATCGATGGTGAACATCACCTCGGTGGTGGGTGCGTGCGTCTCGAACTTCTCGGCCTTGGTGAACAGCAGGAAACCGGCCGCCTGGGCACCCGGCAAAACCTCCAGAACCGTCCGGCTCACGCCCGCGAGCACCTCGTCCAGCCGCAGCGGCACCGCCAGCGTCCTGGCGAGTTCGGCCATCCGGTGGGCCAGCGCGCTCTCGGGTTCGGCACTCACAGGGGGAACCTTCGCACACTCCGCCGGGTCGCGAGGATGTTTGCCCGCCAGCGGTTCACGCAGCGGCTCGGCGCGCCACGCCAGTGCGGCGGGCCTCGATCAACGACCACACCGAAAATGCCACGGCGCCAACGACACTGGCGATGCCTATGTAGAACCCATAGCCGGCCGTGACGGTCGCGCCGACGTGGCGGTAGTAATACAGCACGGTCAGCGCCCCCAACAGCAGCGAGTTCAACAGCGCCGCCACCGCCGCGCCCTGCGCCGACAACCCCCGCGCGGTCATCGCACCGGCGATCAACAGGGTCGAGCAAAGCAGCACGATCAGCTGCCCCACACCGAAACCCGACGGCAGCGACAGCGTGCCGGCCGTACCGCCGATCGCACTTGCCCGCCCGCCGCCGTCGGCCGTCGTGGTCAGCCACGGCAGCCACGCGCTCACCGCCAGCACCCCCGCGCACAATGCCACCAGCCAGCCGGGGCGCACGCGAGTCATCCTCCGAGCCTATCCGTTTCGCGTAATTCGCCCGGCGCCGCCATTACCCAGGTTCGGTCCAACTCCAACCGCCCCAGAAACACGTCGTCGTGACTGACCACCAGCAGTGCGCCGCGGTAGCTGGACAGCGCGTCGACGAGTTGGTCGACGCTGGTGAGGTCGAGGTTGTTGGTCGGTTCGTCGAGCACCACCAGTTGCGGAGGCGGTTCGGCGAGCAACAGCCGGGCCAGCACCACCCGGAACCGCTCCCCGCCGGACAGGCTGCCCACGGCGCGGTGCACGCTGTCGCCGCGCAACAGGAACCGGGCCAGCTGGCCCCGGACAATCTCGGCATCGACATCGGGCGCCGCGGCCCGCACCGTGTCCAGCACGGTGGCGTCGTCCTGGAGGCCGTCGAGACGCTGCGGCAGGTAGCCCACCCGATCGGTGCGCAGACCGGCGCCGGACAGCAGCCGGTGCAGGAAGGTCGTCTTTCCGACGCCGTTGGGTCCGATGAGGGCGACGCGTTCGGGCCCGGTCACCGTCAGGGTGCCGTCCGTCCCGGCGACCTCGGCGATCCGGCGGCCCGCCGGAAGCTGCGGATCCGGCAACTCGACCCGGATGTGCTCGTCCTCGCGCACCCGCGCTCCGGCGTGGTCGGCGGCCGCCTGCGCGGCCCGCAGCCGGTCGTCGTGACCGGCGCGCAGCTTGCCGGCCGACACCTGGGCGGCCGAGGCCCGCATGTTGGCCACGATCCGCGGCAGGCTGTCCCGGTTCTTCTTGGCGGTCCGGTTACGCCGGGCCAGCTTGGTTTCGGCCTCCACCCGCTGGCGCTTCTCGATCTTGACCGCCTGCTCGGCGGTGCGGGCGGCCTGGACCGCGGCGGCCTGCTCGGCCTCCAGCTGGGCCCGCCACGCCCGGTAGGGCCCGCCGAACACCGTGAGCGTGCCGTCGTGGATCTCGGCGGTGTTCGCCATCCGGTCCAGCACCGCCACATCGTGGCTGACCACGATCAACGTGCCCGGCCACTGGGCGAGCATGTCGGTCAGTGTGGCGCGGGCGGAGCGGTCCAGATTGTTGGTCGGTTCGTCGAGCAGGGTGATCGACGCACCGGCGACCCGCACCCCGGCGATGGCCACCAGCATTGCCTCACCGCCGGAGATCGAGCCGACGTCGCGGTCCAGGTCGAGATGGGCCAGGCCGAGCTCGGCCAGCAGGGCCCGCGCCCGGGCTTCGATGTCCCAGTCCTCGCCGATCACCTCGAAATGCGCCTCGGCGGCATCGCCGGACTCGATCGCGGCCAGCGCGGCGCGCTGGGCGGCAATCCCGAGCAGTTCGGCGACACTGGTCCCGACGTCCAGGGTCAGCGTCTGGGGTAGGTAGGCCACGTCGCCCTCGACGGTCACCGAGCCGGCGCCGGGATTCAGTTGCCCGGCGATCAACCTCAGCAGGGTCGACTTGCCGGAGCCGTTGGCACCGATCAGGCCGGTACGGTCGGCGCCGAAGACGCCCGTGATGCCGGACAGCACGACGGTGCCGTCCGGCCAGCTGAAGCCGAGATCGTGGAGAATGACAGACATGGCGCTCCTGGAAAAGGAAAGGCGGCCGGGGGGTCAGCGCGTTCAGGCAACCCTGCTGTCGATCATGTGCGCCAAGGTAGTCGCGGTTGCCGCCCGAGGGCAACCGAATTTCTCTACGCTGTGGCGATGAGCGAGCTTCCGGAGTGGGCGCGACACCTGGACCTGGCGCCGCACCCCGAAGGCGGCTTCTACAAGGAGACCTGGCGCAGCGAGCTCAGCATCGGGCCCGCGGCGCTGCCCCCGGCGTACACCGGGGCGCGCAACGCCGGGACCGCGATCCTGTTCCTGCTGCTTCCCGGGCAACAGTCGGCCTGGCACACCGTGCGCAGCACCGAACTGTGGCTCTACCACCGCGGCGGCCCGCTGCTGCTGGAGTTTGGTCCCGAAATGGACAGTGCGACAACCTATTTGTTGGGCAGTGACATTTCCTCGGGACAGCTCCCACAGCTTGTGGTGCCGCCCGGACACTGGCAGCGCGCGCGGCCCCGTGCCGATCAGGCCTGCCTGGTGAGTTGCGTGGTGGTGCCCGGATTCGATTTCGCCGATTTCACGATGCACTCGTGAGATTGAACGCCGCACCCGTGGGATCGGCCACCGCGGCCAGCCGACCGAAGGGCGTGTCCTCGGCGGCGCGCACCACCGAGCCCCCACGGGCGAGTATCCCTTCGATGGTCCGGTCCACGTCGTCGGCGCCGAGGAAGAAGTTCCATTGCGAACCGAACCCTGCGGGCATGGCCCCGGCGTCCATCACGCCCAGCAGCGCCTCGCCGTCGAACAACGCTGTGGTGTAGCGGAATTCGTCGGTATCCGACTCGCTCTGGGTCTGCCAACCCAGCGCCTCGCGATAGAACTCCAGCGCCGCCGCGTACTTGCGCGTCGTCAGCTGATGCCAGGCCGGGGCACCGTGCTCACCGACGACCTCGAAACCCCGATGACCGGTGGGTTGCCACAACCCGACCATCGCCTCGCCGGGATCGGTCAGCATCGCCATCCGGCCCTGCTCCGGGACGTCCATCACGCCGCCGCAGGACGTCCCGCCGGCGGCGACGGCCTTGGCCAGCGTGGCCTCGATGTCCGCGGTGTGCAGATAGGTGCTCCATGCGTCCGGCATCTGCCACTGCGGATCGTTGGCCATCAGGCCCGCCACCTTGAGGCCGTCCTTGAAGGCTGTGGTGTAACCGCCGTATTCGGGGCCGCCGGTTTCGAAGGTCCAGCCGAAGAGCGCGCCGTAGAAGTCCTTGGCCCGCTCCAGGTCGGAGCTGGTCAGGTCAATCCAGCACGGGGCGCCCAGCGCAGTTGCGGTGATGGTCGGCATGTCGGGTCTCCTCACAGCGATAGTTGTCCTCATGCAGACCGCCGCCGCGAGAAAAACTCATCGGTGGTGGCCACGGACTCCCAGCACGCGCAGCGCGTTGTCCCGGTACACCAACCGCGCGATCTCGGCGTCGAGTTCCAGTGCCTCGAAATCCCGGCGCCAGCGCTCGATGCCGATGTAGGGGTGATCGGTGCCGAACAGCACCTTGGTGCGCAACTGGCGGCCTATCGCCGCGACCAGTTGGGGTGGAAAATACTTGGGGCTGTATCCGGACAGGTCCAGATAGACATTGGCTTTGTGGGCGGCGATCGCGATCTGCGCGTCCACCCACGGCACCGCGGGATGCGCCATCACCACGGTCAGGTCCGGGAAGTCCGCGGCGACGTCGTCGAGCAACACCGGATCCGAATACCGCAACTTGATGCCGTGCCCGCCCGGCAACCCCGACCCCATGCCGGTCTGCCCGGTGTGGAACAGCGCGGGCACGCCCGCATCCGAGATCGCCTGATAGATCGGGTAGAACCGGCGGTCGTTCGGCTCGAAGGCCTGCATGCTGGGGTGGAATTTGAAGCCCCGCACCCCGTAGCGGTCCACGAGTTCTCCCACCCGCGCCACCGCGTCGCTCTTCCAGGGGTCGACGGTCCCGAACGGGATCAGCACGTCGTTGTTGCGGACGGTGCCGGCGATCAGATCCGCCACCGAATTGCTCCGGTGTCCCATCGCGGTCTCCGCGTCGATGGTGAACCCCACCGCCGCGGCGTTGTTGCGGCGGCAGATCTCGGCCAGGTCGTCGACCGTGGCGCTCGCGGCGTCGCCCATCTTGAAGTACGCCCGGGTGGCGTCCACCAACTCGTCGTCGTAGGCCCGGTGCCCGTCGCAGTCGACCTCGACATGGGTGTGAAAGTCGATGACGTCGACCTTGTCGAAATCGACGCCACAGATGTACTTCTCAATCACGGGCTCAGCCTAGGCGTTAACCTGGCCGGGTGATCTCGGTTTTCCTGGTCGACGACCATGAAGTGGTGCGGCGTGGTCTGATCGACCTACTCAGCGGCGATCCCGACCTCACCGTCGTCGGTGAGGCGGGTTCGGTTGCCGAGGCCAAGTCACGGATCCCGGCGGCCCGCCCCGATGTCGCGGTGCTCGACGTGCGTCTGCCCGACGGCAACGGCATCGACCTGTGCCGGGACCTGCTGGCGGCCCACGATCAGCTGCGCTGTCTGATCCTGACGTCGTTCACCGACGAACAGTCGATGCTCGATGCGATCCTGGCCGGCGCCAGCGGTTACGTCGTCAAGGACATCCGCGGCATGGAACTGGCCAAGGCGATCAAGGCGGTCGGCGCCGGAAAGTCGTTGTTGGACAACCGCGCCGCGGCCGCGTTGATGTCCAAGCTGCGCGAGGACACTCTGGGCAACGAACCCGAGGATCCCCGGCTGCGCGACCTGACCCAGACCGAGCGCACCCTGCTCGAACTGCTGGGCGAGGGCCTGACCAACCGCGAGATCGGCGAACGGATGTTCTTGGCCGAGAAGACCGTCAAGAACTACGTCTCCCGCCTGTTGGCCAAGCTGGGGATGCACCGACGCACCCAGGCCGCCCTGCTGGCCGCCGAACTCCGCCAGCACCGTGAGTAGCGCCGAGGTCCGGGCCCGCGACGGCCTGGTCGACGCGCTGCTCGCGGTCACCTCCGATCTGGACCTCGAGCAGACCCTGCAGACCATCGTGCATACCGCAATGCGCCTGGTGGACGCCCGCTACGGCGCGCTCGGGGTGGCCAGCACCGAGTCCCTGCACCGACTGGAGCGCTTCCTGCACGAGGGAATCGACGAGGAGACCCGGCGGCTGATCGGACCGTTGCCGTCCGGACAGGGTGTGCTCGGCGTGCTTTTTCACACCACCGAACCCGTTCGTATCGAGGACCTTTCGCAGCACCCGGCCTCGGTGGGTTTCCCGCCCCACCACCCGCCGATGCGCAGCTTCCTGGGCGTGCCGATCCGCACCCGTGACCAGGTGTTCGGCAATCTGTACCTGACCGAGAAACACGGCGGCCGCGAATTCAGCGCCGATGACGAGGTACTGGTGCAGGCGCTGGCGGCCGCGGCCGGCATCGCCATCGAGAACGCGCGGCTCTACCAGGCGGCCCGCACGCGTCAGGAGTGGATCAAGGCGACCCGCGACATCAGCACGAATCTGCTCGCCGGTCAGGATCCGGCCGAGGTGCACCGCCAGATCGTCGAGGCCACGGTGCGACTCACCGGCGGTGCGTTCGGTGCACTGCTGATCCCCACCGCCGACCACGCCCTGACGGTGACCGCGTCGACCCGCGAGGATCTGGTCGGGCGCGCGATGCCGATCAGCGGGGGTGCCATCGGACGGGCATTCACCGAGCAGAAGCCATTGCGCATCAACGATTTCAACGAACTGGGCGCGGGCTCCACCGCGCTGGTCCTGCCGATGCGCGAGCACGACACCGTCTCCGGCGTGCTGCTGTGCGTGGCCGACGGGCCCACCGGGAACGCCGACGACCAACTCGCCATGATGGCGGCATTCGCCGATCAGTGCGGCCTGGCCCTGGAGTTGGCCACCGCACAGCGACGGATGCGGGAGCTCGACCTGCTCTCGGACCGCGACCGCATCGCGCGCGATCTGCACGACCACGTCATCCAGCGGCTGTTCGCCGTCGGGCTGTCCCTGCAGGGCGCCCAGAGCGCCGACCCCGAGGACACCTCGGCGCGCATCTCCGGGGCGCTCGACGACCTGCAGCAGGTGGTGCAGGAGATCCGCACCGCGATCTTCGACCTGCACGGTGGCAGCGTGACCCGGCTGCGCCAACGCCTCGAACAGGCGGTCGCGCAGATGACGACGGACTCGCCGGTGCGCGCGACCCTGCACATCAGCGGGCCGCTCTCGGTCATCGAGGCCGGCCTGGCTGACCATGCCGAGGCGGTGGTGCGCGAAGCCGTCAGCAACACCGTCCGGCACGCCGGGGCCTCAGCGGTGACCGTGACCATCGAGGTCGCCGACAATCTGACGGTCACGGTGACCGACAACGGCGGCGGCTTTCCCGAGGTCACCACCCGCAGCGGGCTGGCGAACCTGGCCGCCCGGGCGCGCGAATGCGCCGGCGCGCTCGAACTCGGCCCGGCTGCCGGCGGCGGCGCCCGGCTGGTGTGGTCGGTGCCGCTGCCCTGAGCCGGGCACTCAGCCCGCGAACACCGTCACGAACTTGTTCAGGGACTGCCGAATATCGCCCTTGAGCGCGCCCGCGACGACCATCCCTATCGGTCCGAACAGCGCAGGCCCACCGAGATGGGTGTCGAAGGTGACCACCGAACCGTCGCCCTTCGGGGTGATCTTGGCCATCAGCTTGATCTTGACCCCGCCGCGCCCGTCCCCGTTCAGCGTCATCGCGTGCGGGGGCTTGTAGTGCACAATCGTCCACTTCACCCGGTTGGGCATGCCCTTGACCTCGACGATCGAGTCCAGCGAGGTGCCCTTTTCCAGGGTTTCGGGCAGCGGACTGCGCCACACCCGGTGGATGGTCAACCACTCCTTGTAGCGGGACAGATCCGCAGCGCACTCCCACGCCTGCTCGGGTGCGAGTGGCACGTCAACAGAGACAGATAGCTTTGCCACGGGCGCAATTCTGTCAGGCCGGCGGATTGTCCTTGTTGGTGGGATCCAACTTCTCGGTCGCGTTCTTGGCGGCGTCCTGAACCTTGTCGACCTGCTCGGCATATTTGCCACCGGTCTTGTTGTCGACGAAGTCCCCGGCCTTGTCGACCACGGTCCCGACCTTGTCGGCGTTCTTTCCCAGCAGGTCCTTGGCTTTATCGAGAAACGACATGTTCCCAGTGAACGCTAGTCCTCGACCTTCCACAACCGCCGTCGCTCCCCCAAGATCCGGCCCTGCAGCCACCACAGCGCCTCGATCACCGCCGCCGCGATCACGCCGATCAGCACTGCGGTGGTGGTCGTGGCCAGATTGGACGGATCCAGCATGAACAATTCGCGGGCCGGCGGAATGGAAAAAATCACGACGTAGGCCAACCCCGACACCGTCACCAGCAGCACGCGCCACCATTCGTACGGGCGGGCCACGGTAGCCAGCACCCACCAGCCGGCGATCAGCAGCGTGATCAGCGCGGCGGTGGACGCCTGGGTCTGCATCTCCCGGGACGCGTCGTTGCCCGAATAGGCGACCAAATAGGAGACGAACGTCGCGACACCCACCGTCAGGCCCGACGGCAGCGCGGCCAGCATGACCCGCCGCACGAACCCGGTGTGGGCGCGTTCGTTGTTCGGGGCCAGCGACAGCACGAAGGCCGGTATCCCGATGGTGAACCAGGCCGCGATCGTGACGTGGATCGGCTGGAACGGGTACAGCAAGGGGTCGTAGTCGAAGATCTGCGAACCCAGCCCGACGATGCCGACCAGCAGCGCCAGGAACACCGAGTAGACCGTCTTGGTCAGGAACAGGTTCGAAACCCGTTCGATGTTGCCGATGACCCGGCGCCCCTCCCCCACCACATAGGGCAGGGTGGCGAACTTGTTGTCCAGCAACACGATCTGGGCCACCGCGCGGGTGGCCGAGCTGCCCGAGCCCATCGCCACGCCGATGTCGGCATCCTTGAGCGCCAGCACGTCGTTGACGCCGTCGCCGGTCATCGCGACGGTGTGGCCGCGGGACTGCAGGGCGTGCACCATGGTGCGTTTCTGGTCCGGACGCACCCGGCCGAAGGTGGTGTGGCTCTGCAGGGCGTCGGCCAGCGCGTCCTGCTCCTCGGGTAGTTGGCGGGCATCCAGGGCCGCGCCGTGCAGGCCGAGCGAATCCGCCACCGCCCCCACCGACACCGCGTTGTCGCCGGAGATGACCTTCACCGAAACCTTCTGATCGGCAAAGTAATTCAGGGTGTCGCGGGCGTCCGGCCGGACCTTCTGTTCCAGCACCACCAGCGCCATCGGAGTCACCCGTCCCGGCGCGTCGGGGGCGTCCACCGCGCGGTCGCACGATCCGAGCAGCAGCACCCGCAGCCCGTGCGCGCCAATGCGTTCGGCCTCCACCGCGGGTTCGGAGCCGGGGTCCACCAGCACGTCCGGCGCCCCGATCACCCAGTTGCCACGCTCCCCGTAGGACACCCCGCTCCACTTGGTCGCCGACTTGAACGGCGCCGCGGCGTCGACCCGCCAGCCCGGCGAGGTGGCGAAGGCCTCGGCGATGGCCTGCATGCTGGCGTTGGGGCGGGCGTCGTCGGCCGCCAGCGCGGCCAGGGCCTGCTCGACGCGTTGCCGGTCGGCCCCGCCCACCAGTTTCAGTTCGGCGAACCGCATCCCGTTCTCGGTCAGCGTGCCGGTCTTGTCCGCGCACACCACATCGACGCGCGCCAGCCCCTCGATCGCCGGTAGCTCGTTGACCAGGCATTGCCGCCGGCCCAGCCGGATGACCCCGACCGCGAACGCGATGGAGGTCATCAGCACCAAGCCCTCGGGCACCATCGGCACCAGGGCGCCGACCATCCGCAGCACCGACTCCCGCCAGTCGGCGTCGGTGGTGAACAGCTGGGTGTAGATCGTCAACAGCCCGGCCGGCCACAGCAGATACGTGACGAACTTCAGGATCTTGTTGATGCCGGAGCGCAGTTCGGACTTCACCAGGGTGAACTTGCTGGCCTCCTCGGCGAGCTTGGCCGCATACGCCTCCCGGCCCACCTTGGTGGCCCGGTAGGCGCCGCTGCCGGCGACGACGAAGCTGCCGGACAGCACCGGGTCGCCGGCGTCCTTGGCGATCGGGTCGGCCTCACCGGTCAGCAGCGACTCGTCGATCTCGAGGTTGGCCTCCTCGAGCACCTCGCCGTCGACGACGATCTGATCGCCCGGACCCACCTCGATGACATCGTCGAGCACCACCTCGTTGGGGGGCAGCTCGGCCGTCCCGGACCGGCGCCGCACCCGCGGCTTGGTCTGGCTGACGATCGCGAGCTGGTCCAGCGTGCGCTTGGCGCGGATCTCCTGGATGATGCCGATGCCGCTGTTGGCGATGATCAGCAGGCCGAACAGTCCGTTGATCAGCGACCCGGTGGCCAGCACGATCACGAACAGCACCCCGAGGATCGCATTGATCCGGGTGAAGACGTTGGATCGGACGATCTCCGACACGCTGCGCGCCGCGCGGGTGGGCACGTCATTGGTCCTGCCGTCGGCGACGCGGCGGGCGACCTCGGCGTCGGACAGACCGGCGAGCGGGTCCGCGATCGTGGTCTCGGTCATCGCGTGAAAGTCCCCTTGCCGTCGTCGTCGAAGTATTCGAGCGTCAACGCATCACCGTTGAACGTGGCCTTGGAAACCGAACCGGGCGGCGAGTTCTCGCTGATGAAGCGGAACGTGAAGACGTTGCCGTCCCAGTGCTCGAGGCGCCACGGCTGCGCCTTCGGACCCAGCGTCAGAGTCAGCGCACCGTCACGCTCGGTCACCGTCGCCGGGCCCCAGTAGTCGTTGGCGTAGGTTCCGGCGAGCTCCGCCAACGGCGGGGCCGGAGCCGGGGACGACGGGCGGTCCTTGCCCACCAGTGCCCCCACCGGGGCGCTGAACTCGGCGAACGCCTCCCGATAGAGCCGCCGCCAATCCTCGCGCACCTCACCGAATTGCACCAGATCGGCGAATTCGGCGGTGAGCGTCTCGGGGATGCCAGAGGCGGTGGCGTTGGTGAGCGCGATGATGCCGACGTCGGCCGACGGGATCACCACGAAGTTGGTGGCCGCGCCGAGTTCGAAGGCGCCCGAATGACTGAACATGGTGCGCGCCGCCGAGGTGGTGCCGACGTTGAATCCGTAGCCGTAAAACCCTGGGCGCATTGCCGGTTCGGTTGGCGGGCTCGACACGATCTGGGGGGTCAGTGCCGGCAGCAGCGCCTCGGCGTCGATGATCTGCCGATCGCCGCGCTTGCCGTCGGCCAGGATCATGCCGAGCCAGTGCGCCATGTCGGCGACCGAGGAGCTGGCCCCGCCGGCCGGCGATTGCGGGTCGGGATCGCGCTGAAAGCGCGGTTCGTACCGGTCGTCGAGCCGGATGTGGGTCAACGCCTTGTTGGACCGGTCTTCGAAGTCGGTGTACCGCGAACTCGTCACCGACATTCCCAGCGGCTCGTAGAGCACGTCGGAGGCCAACTGCTCCCAGGTTCTGCCGGCGCCGACGGCAACCGCCTCGGCCGCCGCGGTCAACCCGAAGTTGGTGTAGGCGTATGAGGTTCGGAACGGCTGCAGCGGCAGCTCACGCAGCTTGGACAGCACGTAGGCACGGTCGTAGCCGAGGTCCTCGAGTCGATCCCCGGCATGGTCGGGCAGCCCCGAGCGATGCGCAAACATGTCGCCGACGGTGACCATCGACGTGACGGCCGGATCGGCCAGCGCGAACCCGGGCAGCTTCGACACCAGCGGGGTGTCCCAGCTGATGGCCTTGGCGCCGACCTGGCGAGCGACGACCGAGGCGGACAGCGATTTGGACACCGAGGCCAGCTGGAACACCGTGTCCCGGTCGACGCGGTTGTCCAGCTTGTCCCCCGCGCGCACATCCTTGACGCCGAACCCCTTGGCGTACACCGTTCTTCCGCCGTGCACCACGGCCACGGCCATCCCGGGGATGCCCGAGGAGTCCATCAGTTCCTCGGCGATGCGGGTCAGCTGGCTCACCGCGTTGTCGACCGCGGCCGCCGGCAGGGCCATCGCGGGGACCAGCGGCGGCGGCAGCTCCGACGTCGTTCGATCGACCGGGCGCACCGGCGCCTGACATCCCGTCGCCACCAGCGCCATCAGCACGGCCAGGACCGCTGCGCGTTTCACCCGCCAAACGGTAGTCGCTTTCCGCGACCTATAGGCGCCACCACGCGTCATCGTCGATCGACGGCGGTGATGTCGCGGTGCCGACCTCGACGCGCTGTCCCGGTCGGGGCACCGCCGCCGCGACCGCCGACTCGGTGGCCGCGGTGAGCATCCGTTCGATGGGTTCCGACCACGGATGCGGGGCCAGCCGGAAGGTGGCCCAGTGGATCGGGACGAACAACCCCCGGCCCGCGTCGGTGACATCGCGGTGGGCCCGCACGGCCTCTTCGGGGTTCATGTGGATGTCGGGCCAGCCCGGGTGGTAGGCCCCGACCGGCATCAGCGTGAGGTCGAACGGCCCGTACTCGTCGCCGACCTCCGCGAAGCTCGCGGTGTAGCCGGTGTCGCCGCCGAAGAACGCCCGGTGCCGCGGGCCGATGATCGCCCAGGACGACCACAGCGTGGTGTTCCGGGTCAGGAAGCGTCCGGAGAAGTGCCGGGCCGGGGTGCAGACGATCCGCAGCTCGCCGAGTTCGCCGGACTGGCCCCAGTCCAGTTCCACGATGCGCTGGTCGGGAACGCCCCACCCACGCAGGTGGGCGCCGATGCCCAGCGGTACGTAGAACACCGAATTCTGGGTTTCAACAAGTCTTTTCACGGTATCGACATCAAGATGGTCGTAGTGGTCGTGGCTGATGATGACCGCATCGATGGCGGGCAGCGCTTCCAGCGGTGCCGGCACCGGGTGCAGCCGCTGCGGGCCGACGCTGCGCGACGGCGAACAACGCTGACTCCACACCGGGTCGGCCAGAATGCGGTAGCCGTCGACCTCGACGACCACCGAGGAGTGTCCGTACCAGGTCAAGGCCAGGTCCGCGGCGGGCACGCCGGTCTTCGGGGTGATCACCGGGATCGGTTGCTTGGGCCCCTTGGTGGCGTCGTCGAACAGGTCATGGAGCAGGCGCCACTGGTCCTGCCGACTCAGGCTGATCATCGATGCCGGTTCCAGGTTGTGGAACACCCCGCCGCGATAGTTCGGTGAGCCGTCGGCGACCTTCGCGATGGCCTCGACGCCGGCCCCCAGGGCCGACGGGGCGCCGTGTAGCGCGCGCAGCAGCCAACCGCCCGTCGCCAATGCGGCGGTGCCGCCGACCAACCGGATCGTCGAGGAGAGCATCAGGCGCCGACGAAGTTGGGTGGCCGCTTCTCGATGCGCGCCACCTGGGCCTCGATGACGTCCTTGCTTGCCCACGCGCGGTCGAAGAGTTCCTTGTGCTCGGGCCGCGGCTGCTCATAGGCGCCGTCATCGTTGAGCACCCGCTTGGAGTGCTGCAGCGACAGCGGCGCGTAGCCGGCGATCTCGGCGGCCCAGGCCTGCGCGTCGGCCAGGGTGCCGATCCGGTTGGCCAGCCCGGTCTGCAACGCGGTGTCGGCGGTGAGCTTCTCGGCTGCCAGCAGCATGCCGCGGGCCCGGCCGGCACCGACCAGCGAGGTCAGGCGGCGGACGCTCCAGTTGTCGATGGCCAGCCCGTACTTGGCGATCGGAAACTGGAAATACGCCTCCGGCGCCACCACGCGCAGATCGCAGATCAGCGACAGGATCACCCCGGCGCCGATGGTGGGACCATTGATGGCGCCGATGACCGGGACCGGCGCCTTGTCGATGGCCAGGTTCAGGGCCAGCGCCTTGTCCGGAAGTTTCTCCGCCATCCCCGCGGCGTCGGTGAGATCGGCCCCCGAACTGAACACCCGGCCCGCACCGGTCAGCACGATCGCGCGGATGTCCTGCTCGGCGGCGTGTTCGACGGCCTCCCGGAGTGCGTCGACGAGTTCGCAGTTCAGTGCGTTGCGACGTTCCTCGCGCTGCATCTCGAGGGTCATGACACTGCCTTCGCGGGTGATTCCGATCATGGGTCCACCCTAACTGCGGCCCCGGAATCGGCGATGCAACTGCTGCTTGGATACGCCGAGCACCGCGCCGATCTCGCTCCACGAGTATCCGGCCGTCCTGGCGTTGAGGACCGCCTCGTCGTAGGCGGCCCGCGCCGCGGCGAGTCCATCGCGCGCGGCGGCCAGCGCGCGTCTGCACGTGCCGGAGTAGAACTCGTCGACCACCGGGTCGGGCTGGTCGGGGTCGGGCTTGGGGCGGCTCGGGCGAGCGGCGGCTTCCTCGATTTCTGCCATGACCTGACGGGTCAAGGCCTGGATCGTCGGATCGTTCTGCCACCACGGTTCGCTTGTCGCCACGCCGCCCCTCTTTCGCGCGCAGGCATCACTTGTTGACGCCTATCCCCAGCCTCTCCCGAAGCATCGACCCGCGCCGCCCTTCCAGCCTCTCCCTGTGGACAACCGTCAACAAACGATGACCAGCTAGGACCGAGAGACCGCTGGAGATATCCCCGGCTAGCCTCGGTGCGTGAGCCGTATCAGTGCGTGGGAGTTGCGGGACGCCGTGCTGGACGCCGGGTCGTTCGTCAGCTGGGATGTGCCGCCCGTGACCGTCCCGATGTCCGAGCCGTACCGCGCCGAGTTGGCCGCCGCCCAAACCGCGACCGGCCTCGACGAGTCGGTGTTGACCGGCGAGGGCACGGTGTTCGGACGCCGGGTCGCCGTGGTGGCCGGCGAGTTCGACTTCCTGGCGGGCTCGATCGGGGTGGCCGCGGCCGAACGGATCACCGCCGCCATCGAGCGGGCCACCGCGCTGCGTCTTCCGCTGCTGGCCTCGCCGAGTTCGGGCGGCACCCGGATGCAGGAGGGCACGGTTGCGTTCCTGCAGATGGTCAAGATCGCCGCCGCGGTCACCCTGCACAAGCAGGCCCACCTGCCCTACCTGGTGTACCTGCGGCACCCGACGACGGGCGGGGTGTTCGCATCGTGGGGCTCCCTGGGGCACATCACGGTCGCCGAGCCCGGCGCGTTGATCGGCTTCCTCGGCCCCCGCGTGTACGAACAGCTCTACGGTGAACCGTTTCCGCCGGGCGTGCAGACCGCCGAGAACCTGCGGCAGCACGGCGTGATCGACGGGGTGGTGCCGCTCGACGGGCTGCGTCAGACCCTGGACTGGGCCCTGAAGGTCGTCGCCGACCCGCCCGGCGACGCCCCCGAACCGCTGCCCGACACCGCTATCCCCGACGTCCCGGCGTGGGAATCGGTGGAGGCCTCCCGCCGGCCCGACCGACCGGGTGTCGGTCACCTGCTGCGCCACGGCGCCACCGCGCGGGTGCTGCTGTCCGGCACCGGCGCCGGGGAGGCCGCGACGACGCTGCTGGCGCTGGCGCGCTTCGGCGGGCAGCCCGTGGTGGTGCTGGGCCAGCAGCGCCTGGTCGGGGGGTTGGTCGGGCCGGCCGCACTGCGGGAGGCGCGCCGCGGGATGGCACTGGCCGCCGGTCTGCAGCTGCCACTGGTGCTGGTCATCGACACCGCCGGCCCGGCGCTGTCGCAGGAGGCCGAGCAGGGCGGCCTGGCCGCCGAGATCGCCCGCTGCCTCTCGGAGTTGGTCACGCTGCCGGTGCCGACGGTGTCGGTGCTGATGGGTCAGGGCAGCGGCGGCCCGGCACTGGCGATGGTGCCCGCCGATCGGGTGTTGGCCGCGCTGCACGGCTGGCTGGCGCCGCTGCCGCCGGAGGGGGCCAGCGCGATCGTGTTCCGCGACACCGACCACGCGCCGGAACTCGCTGCCGCCCAAGGGATCCGGTCGGCGGATCTGAAGCGCAACGGGATCGTCGACGTGATCGTGCCGGAGCAACCGGATGCCGCCGACGAGCCGGTGGAGTTCTCCAAGCGCCTTGCCCGCGCGATTGCGGTCGAGGTGGCGGGGCTGTCCGAACAGGTGGACGCCGCGCGGTTGGCGGCCCGGCTGGACCGCTACCGCCGCATGGGCCTGTAGCCCGCTCAGGCCAGGGATCGCACCCAGGCGTCGTGCAACGCCGCGTAATGCCCGTCGCCGCGAATGAGTTCCGCGGGCGGGCCGTCCTCGAGGATCCGGCCGTGTTCGAGCACCAGCACCCGGTCGGCGACCTCGACGGTGGACAGTCGGTGCGCGATCACCAGCGCGGTCCGGTCCGCCAGCACGGTGCGCAGCGCGCGTTGCACCAGCCGTTCGCTGGGGATGTCCAGCGATGACGTCGCCTCGTCGAGGATCAGCACCGCCGGGTCGGCGAGGAACGCCCGGGCGAACGCGATGAGCTGGCGCTGACCCGCCGACAGCCGGCCGCCGCGCTTGGCGACGTCGGTGTCGTAGCCCTCCGGCAGTGCCGCGATGAACCGGTCGGCGCCGACGGCCTCGGCGGCCGCGATCACCTCGGCGGCCGTGGCGTCCGGTCGGCCGAACCGGATGTTGTCGGCGACCGTGCCCGAGAACATGAAGTTCTCCTGGGTCACCATCACGACGTGCCGGCGCAACTCGTCCTGCGCCAGCTCCCGCAGGTCGACGCCGTCCAGGCGGACCGAACCGGCGGTCGGGTCGTAGAACCGGGCGATCAGCTTGGCGATGGTCGTCTTGCCCGCGCCGGTGGTCCCCACCAACGCGACCGTCTGCCCCGCCGGGACCCGCAGATCCAGGCCGGGCAGCACCGGGCGGCCCGGCACGTACTCGAACTCGACGCGCTCGAAGGTGACCTCGCCCCGCACGTCCGGCAGCGCCGCGGGCCGCTCGGGGTCGGCGATCGCCGGCCGCTGCGCCAGCACGCCCGCGAGCTTCTCCAACGCCGAGGACGCGGACTGGAAGGTGTTGAAGAACTGGGTGATCTCCTGCATCGGCTCGAAGAACATCCGCAGGTACAGCAGGAAGGCGGTCAGCACGCCGATGGTCATCTCGCCCTGCAGCACCCGGTAGCCGCCGTAGAGCAGCACCACCCCGGTGGTGATGTTGCCGACGAGTTTGACCCCGGGCATGAAGATCGCCACGAGCTTGAAGGTCTTTTCGTTGATGTCGCGGTACCGGTCTGCGACGTCGTCGAAGATCTCCTGGTTGCGGGCCTCGCGGCGGTAGGCCTGCACGGCCTTG
This sequence comes from Mycolicibacterium sp. MU0053, assembly GCF_963378095.1. Classification (NCBI taxonomy): domain Bacteria; kingdom Bacillati; phylum Actinomycetota; class Actinomycetes; order Mycobacteriales; family Mycobacteriaceae; genus Mycobacterium; species Mycobacterium burgundiense. The sequence goes on along the minus strand of NZ_OY726397.1, from coordinate 796,828 downwards.
ATGCCCGTCATCGTCTCGACGAACTGCACGATCACCAACGCGGCGCTGTCGCGCACCTCGCGGTAGGTCTTGGCGGATTCGGTGCGAAACCAGGCCGCCAGCAGCACCAGGATCGGGAACGCCACCAGACACATCAGGCCCAGCCGCCAATCGAGGACGATCAGCAGCGCCGCCGTGCCGAACAGCGTCAGCACCGCAGTGACCAGGCTGTCGAAGCCGTTCTGCAGCAACTCCTGGATGGCATCGATGTCGTTGGTGGACCGGCTGACCACCCGCCCCGAGGTGTACCGGTCGTGGAAGGCCACGTCGAGGCGGTTGAAATGGCGGAAGATCCGGCGGCGCAGCTCGAGCAGCACCTGCTGGCCGACCTTGCCGGAGCGCAGCAGGAACACCATCCGGCTGACGGCCTGCGTGCACACCACCGCGCCCAGCGCGGCGACCACGATGGCCAGTTCGCGCGCCGAACCGCCCTCGGCGATGGGCGGGATGCCGCGGTCGATCCCGCGCTGCACGAGCAGCGGAACCGACAGCCGCGCGGCGTTTTCCACCACGACGATGACCGCGAGCAGTAGCACCGTGAGCTTGAAGGGCGCCAGCAGCGAGAACAGCAACGCGCGCGCCTCCCGCCGGCGCGGCAGCTTCTCGTTGATCGGCGAGTCGTCGTCAGACTTCTCGTCGAACCGGCCGCGCCAAACCGTCTCCCGCATCGTTCACCTCCTGCCGGTGGTTCAGCCGAACCCACTCCGCGTCAGTCGCCCAGGTGGGGGCGTTCTCGAGGTCGTCGTTGAGCTCGTCATCGGCGGCGAGCAGGTCGCGGTATTGCGGCGCGGTGGCCAATAGTTCCGCATGGGTACCGGTCCGCGTGATGGTGCCGACACCGTCCACCGCCTCGAGCAGGGCCACCTTGTCGGCCAGCAGCACCGTCGAAGCGCGATTCGCGACGACGATCGCGGTGACCGAACCGAGCACCCGCCGCAGCGCCTCGGTGACCTCGGCCTCGGTGTGCACGTCCAACGCCGAGAGCGTGTCGTCGAGCACCAACACGCTGGGCGCGGCCAGAATGGCCCGCGCCAGCGAAAGCCGTTGGCGCTGACCGCCGGACAGGCTCATGCCCTGTTCGCCGATCCGGGTGTCCAGGCCGAACGGCAGATCGTAGACGAAGTCGGCGGCGGCGATGTCGATCGCGCGGGCCAACTCCGCATCGCCGGCCGGGTTGTCGGGGCCGCGCCCCAACCGCAGATTCTCGGCCACCGACATCGAGAACAGCGTGGGGTCCTCGAACGCCGTGGCCACCGCAGCACGCAGGGCGGGCAGGCTCAGCTGGCGAATGTCGGTGCCGTCGAGCAGGATCCGGCCCTCGGAGACGTCATAGAGCCGGGACAGCAACGCCACCAACACCGACTTGCCGGACCCGGTCGCGCCGACCAGCGCGACGGTCTCGCCCGGTTCGACCGTGAGGTTGACGTGGCGCAGCGCCCACGGCGATTGCCGGCCCTCGGCGCCCGGGAAGCGGAACCCGACGTCGACGAGTTCGAGCCGGCCGCCCCGGGCCGGCCCGGCGACGGGACCGTCGTCGATTTCGCGGGGCGCGTCGAAGATCTCCGCGATCCGGTTCGAGGCCGTCATCGCCTCCTGCGTCATCGACAGCAGGAACCCGAGCGACGCGATCGGCCACACCAGCGACAACATCATCGTGATGAACGCGACCAGGGTGCCCATCGTGACCAGGCCGTGGCCGGCGGCGTAGGCGCCGAACCCCAGCACCACGATCAGCGTCAGGTTCGGGATGATCTCAAGCAGCGTCCAGAACCGGGCCGAGACGCCGACCTTGCGGACCTGAAGGTGGTAGAGCGCCTCGGCCTCGCTGTCGAAGCGGTCGAAGACGTAGTCCTCCCGCCCGAACGACTTGACCAGCCGCATCCCCAGCGCGGACTCCTCGACGTGGGTGGCGACCACCCCGGACTGGTCCTGGGCCTGGCGCGACAGCCGGGTGAACTGCCGCTCGAAGTGCAGCACCGTCAGCGTGATGGGGACGACCGAGACCATCACCACGACGCCCAGCGGCCAATACATGCTCAGCAGGATTGCGGTCACCGCGATGATCTGAAGGCCGTTGAGCAACATGAACACCAGACCGAAGGACAGGAACCGGCGGATGGTGGCCAGGTCGTTCATCACCCGGGACAGCAACTGACCGGACTGCCAGCGGCCATGGAACGACATCGGCAGGATCTGCAGCCGCGCGTAGAGGTCCTTGCGGATGTCGGCCTCGACGCCCATCGTCGCGCGGGCGGTCAGCCACCGGCGGATGAACCACAGCACCGCCTCGGTGACTCCGATGGCGAGCGCGGCGGTACCCAAGATCCACAGGCCGCGCTGATCCTGCTGCCGGATGGGCCCGTCGATCACGGCCTTGGTCATCAACGGGATCGAGATGGTGGCGACGAGGCTGATCAGCGCCACCACCACCATCGAGACCCAGCGGACCCGATACGGCAGCAGGTAGGGCAGCAGCCGTATCAGGTCCGAACTGCCCCTGATGCGCTGCGGCGGCGGTGCAATCAACGGCTCGTCGCTCCTTTGTGCGGGTGCGTTGGTACCAATACCCGACCCCCGCGACATCAACGTCGCCATTTGACCCCGAATTCCGATGCTCCCATGCGCCGCCGACAGATCCGGTCCCTTCGGACCGGCGCAGGCCTCCGAACTGCACCGATCGGAAATCCTGCGGGCTGCGGCAGCGCCCGGATCGCGGTCATGACCCCTACCGTAGAACCCAAACGAATGTTGAGGTCAAGGCGCCTGCGCGGATCGCGGGCAATGATCAGGCAAAATTGGGGCCATGGACAGTGCTGCAGGTTCCCCCCGGGTGTTGGTCGTCGACGACGATGCCGACGTGCTGGCATCGCTCGAGCGTGGCCTGCGGCTCTCCGGATTCGAGGTCTCGACCGCCGTCGACGGCGCCGAGGCGCTGCGCAGCGCCACCGAGACCCGGCCGGACGCGATCGTGCTCGACATCAACATGCCGATCCTCGACGGGGTCAGCGTGGTCACCGCGTTGCGCGCGATGGACAACGACGTGCCGGTCTGCGTGCTGTCGGCGCGCAGCTCGGTCGACGACCGGGTCGCGGGCCTGGAGGCGGGCGCCGACGACTATCTGGTCAAGCCGTTCGTGCTGGCCGAGCTGGTCGCGCGGGTCAAGGCGCTGCTGCGCCGGCGCGGGGCCACCGCGACGTTCTCCTCGGAGACCATTCAGGTGGGCCCACTCGAGGTGGACATCCCGGGTCGCCGGGCCCGGGTCAACGGCGTCGACGTCGATCTGACCAAGCGCGAATTCGACCTGCTGGCCGTGCTGGCCGAGCACAAGACCGCGGTGCTGTCCCGCGCGCAGTTGCTCGAACTGGTGTGGGGCTACGACTTCGCCGCCGACACCAATGTCGTCGACGTGTTCATCGGCTATCTGCGTCGCAAGCTGGAGGCCGGCGGCGCGCCGCGACTGCTGCACACCGTGCGCGGCGTGGGATTCGTGCTGCGCACGCAGTAATGAGTCGGGCGTCTACTCCTGATTCTGCTGCCAGGGCTCGAAGCCGGCCCTGGTGGCGGTCTCCTCATCGGAAAACCACACCTCGGCCATGGTCTGCGCATAGGCCGGGCTGTCGGTGGTGTGGTAGCGCATCGAGTCCTCGTTGCCCTTGATGGGATAGCCGGGCGGCCCGGTCTGGCTGCCCCGCTCCAGCCGCACCGAGCCGTCGCCGTAGGGCTCCAGGTCGGCGATCTCGAAATCCCCGGTGCCGGCCAGCGTGAACGCCGGGGCAGTGGCGGCGGTGGTGGCGCTGTCGACGGCGGGCCCGCGCCCGAGCGGGCCGTACACCGGCACCTCCCGGGTGACGCGGCGAATCATGAACGCGAAGGTCAGCACCACCCCCAGCGCGAACGCCACGACCAGCAGCCACCCGTTGGCGTGGTTCATCGCGGTGCTCCCGACTCCCGGAAGCCGGGCAGGGCGGCCAGGGCCTCCCGCTCGCTGGTGCGCCGCACCGTGACCACGGCGAGCAGCCAGGCCACCAGCGAGCCGAGGACGAATGCCAGCAGATACCACAACCATTGGATGACGAAGTCCATCTCGAATTCTCCTTAGCTGACGGTGATCTCGACGCGGCGGTTCTGAGCTTTCCCCTCGGCCGTGTCATTGGCGGCGATCGGATTGGCCGAGCCGTGGCCCTGCGAGGTGACGAGGTTGCCGGCGACGCCGCGTGCGACCAGGAAGTCGGCCACGGCCTTGGCGCGATTGGTGCTCAACGGAACGTTGATGGCGTCGTTGCCGCTGTTGTCGGTGTATCCGTCCACCGAGACCCGGACCTCGGGGCACGCCGTGATCTTCTCGGCGATCCGGCTCAACAGCTGCGCACTGGGCGGGGTCAGGCTGGTGCCGTCGGTCTCGAAGGTGACCGGGGTGTCGAGCAGCGCGGTGATATCGGCCTGCAGATTGGCGCAGTCACCGCCGGGAGCCGGTACCGGGGCGCCGGGCGGGCCACCCGTGACCTGAATCCGGTTGGTGACGTTGACATCTGGCCATGCCGAGGTGGCGGCCGCCTCGACCGCGGACCGGACCTGCTCACTGGGTGCGGTCCCGCTCAGCGTGAGGTTGGTGCCCTTGAGAGTCCAGCTGAAATCCGGGATTTCGGCCGCGGCCCCGAGGACAGCGTGCAGGCCGGGCAGATTAGGTTCGAGGACGCCGGCCGCGATGTCGAGGTTGTCGACGAGGTTAACGTCGGGTCCGTGGATCGAGGTGAGCAGGTCGAGCAGCTCGGTCTTCGCCGCCGCATTGGGTATCTCCCCCGACAGCGTTATGTCGTTGCCGTTCCTGATGATTGACAACGCGGCCGGCCGGCCCGGCACGGTGACTTCGGGGGTGGCCGCCTCGGGATCGAGATCCTCGCCGGAGTTGTCGAGTACGCCCCAGCCCAGCAGTCCCAACAGCAACGGGACCACCAACAACGCCAGCAACCATCCCAGACCCGGCGACCGACGGTAGAGCCGCGATGCGGTTTTCCACCCGGTTATCGTTCGGGTTTCGTCGGGATCCGGCATGGGACCTCCATCGTTGCACCGTCAGGCTGCGCTCAGCTGAGCAGCTTTTCAGCCTAGGACAACGACACCCACCGGCGGGCCGATTGGCCCGAAATCAAACCCGAAGGCACCTCGGGTGTTTAGCGCTGTCGCGCTATCGCACGCCCAGCAAATCGATCACGAAGATCAGTGTCTTGCCGGACAGCCGATGCCCGCCGCCGGCCGGGCCGTAGGCCTGAGCTGGCGGGATCGTCAGCTTGCGGCGTCCGCCGACCTGCATTCCCGGAATGCCGTCCTGCCAGCCCTGGATGAGTCCCCGCAACGGGAATTCAATACTCTGGCCGCGGTCCCACGAACTGTCGAATTCCTCGCCGGTGTCGAATTCCACGCCGACATAGTGCACCTCGACGGTGCCGCCGGGCACGGCCTCCGCACCGTCGCCGACCACCAGGTCCTCGATGACCAATTCGCCCGGCGCGGGTCCCTCGGGAAACTCGATCTCGGGTTTTGTCGTCATCGCAGTGCCCCTCCTCAGCGGCCGTCGATGGCCGCGTAGTCGCGTTCGGTGTAACCGGTGTAGATCTGGCGCGGCCGGCCGATCTTGCCGGGCTGGGAGTGCATCTCCCGCCAGTGCGCGATCCATCCGGGCAGCCGACCGAGCGCGAAGAGCACCGTGAACATCCGGGTGGGGAAGCCCATCGCCCGGTAGATGACCCCGGTGTAGTAGTCGACGTTCGGATACAGCTTGCGTTCGATGAAGAAGTCGTCGGTGAGCGCGATCTCCTCGAGCGATTTCGCGATGCCCAGCAGTTCGTCGTCGCCACCCAGCTTGGCCAGGATCTTGTCGGCCTGTTCCTTGACGATGCGGGCGCGCGGGTCGTAGTTCTTGTACACGCGGTGGCCGAAGCCCATCAGCTTGACGCCGTCTTCGCGGTTCTTGACCTTCTTGACGAACTCGCGGACGTCGGTGTGCTCGCTGCGGATCTTCTCCAGCATCTCCAGCACCGCCTGGTTGGCGCCGCCGTGCAGCGGGCCCCACAGCGCGTTGATGCCGCCGGAGATCGACGTGAACAGGTTGGCCTCCGAGGAACCCACCAGCCGCACCGTCGAGGTCGAACAGTTCTGCTCGTGATCGGCGTGCAGGATGAACAGCATGTCCAGGGCGCGAGCGATCTCAGTGTCGATTTCATAGGGCTCGGCCGGGAGGCCGAAGGTCATCCGCAGGAAGTTCTCGACCAGCGTCAGCGAGTTGTCCGGGTACAGGAACGGCTGCCCCTCGGACTTCTTGAAGGCATAGGCGGCGATGGTCGGCAGCTTGGCGAGCAGCCGAATGGTGGAAAGTTCCACCTGCGTCGGATTGAACGGATCCAGTGAATCCGGATAGTAGGCGCTCAGCGCATTGACCGCGCTGGAGAGCACCGGCATCGGATGCGCGTTGCGGGGGAAGCCGTCGAAGAACCGCTTGAGGTCCTCGTGCAGCAAGGTGTGCCGCTGGATCTTGTTGGTGAACGATTCCAGCTCGTCCTTGGTCGGCAGTTCGCCGTAGATCAGCAGATAGCTGACCTCGATGAACGTCGACTTCTCGGCGAGCTGCTCGATCGGGTAGCCCCGATACCGCAGGATGCCGGCGTCGCCGTCGATGTAGGTGATCGCGGACTTCGTCGAGGAGGTGTTGACGAAACCACCGTCGAAGGTGGTGTAACCCGTCTTTGCCAGCAAAGACCCGAGTGCGATTCCGTCGGATCCCTCCGTCGCCGGCACGATGTCCAGGTCGATCTCTCCACCCGGATACTTCAGGGTGGCGGTTTCGAGTGTTGAATCTTGACTCGAGTTGCTGGCCACTGAAACCCCTTCTGCGCTCGTAGGCAGCGGCAGTGCTGTCCGTACTAAGGCAAGGTAGTCGCTACGGTCGCGGTCTGCCTGCGGGGGGTTGCCGTTGACCCCTCTTTCGGGACTGGCTAGCCCAGCCCGACGGTGAGCCCGGCGAACTGTTCGAAGACCTCGCAGATGCGCTTCACCATCAAATCCGGGCCCAATTTGAGGCCGTCGCGGTCGGCGTTGAGGTCCCCGCACGCGGTCACGATGATAGTCGCCCAGATGCCCGCCACCAGCGCCACCCGGCGATCCTCGACGCCGACCCCCAACCGGTCGGCCAACGCGACGAGGGTGGCACGAGGCGTGAATTCGGTGGCTGCGGACTTGAGCGTGGGCGTCGAATTCAGGATCCGCAGCATCAGCGCGATCCGCTCGCTCGACACCCCGGTCACGCTGCCGGAACCCACCGCGTCGAGCACGTGGACGTGCGCGCGCCGCAGCGCCTCGAGCACCGGCACCTCGTACGGGATGGTGGCCAACTCGTCGTGCACCAGGTCGACCAGGTCCTCCAGCAACGTCAACACGACCGCGTCCTTGGTCGCGAAGTACCGGCTGAAGGTGCGCGGCGACACCTCGGCGGCGGCCGCGATCTGCTCGACGGTGGTGTTGTCGTAGCCCTGGTCCAGGCACAGCTGGACCGCAGCCTCGATCAACGTCGCGCGCGTGCGACGTTTCTTGCGTTCCCGTAGGCCCACGGCGGTGCCCGCCTTGGCTCCCCCCACAAGTTGGAATGCTAGCGGGGCTCGCGCGCCTGCGCATGGTCCATTCGTCGATCGCTAGGGCTGCAGCCGGGTAACCAAGGCCCCGGCCGGCAGTGCGGCGTCCAGCACGATCCTGATGCGGTTGTGGATCCGGTCTTGGCGGCCCTGCCAGAACTCCACGGTCTCCGGGGCAATGCGGTAGCCGCCCCAATGCGGGGGCACCGGGACCTCGGCGGCGCCGGAGAACCGCGCCGTGACCTCGGCCAGTCGCTCGAGCAGGACCGCGCGGGAGGCGATCGGCTGCGATTGTTGCGAGGCCCAGGCACCCAGCTGCGATCCCCGCGGACGTTTGGACCAATACGCGGCGGTTTCGTCGGCGCTGACCTTGCGGACCGATCCGCGAAGATGCACCTGCCGACCCAGCTGGTACCAGGGGAAGGTCACGGCCGCCTGGGGTGTCTCGGCGAGTTCGGCGCCCTTGGCCGAGTTGTAGTTGGTGTAGAACGTGATTCCGGTCGCCTCGACGCTTTTGCACAGCACCGATCGACAGACCGGCTTCCCGGCGTGCACGGTGGCGAGAACCATCGCGTTCGGTTCGGCGAGTCCGGCCCGTTCGGCATCGGTGATCCAGTTGCGCAGCAACGTGAGCCAGCCGGTCGCCGGGTCCTCGCCCAGCCAGTCCACATCGAGATCAGCGTGGGCGTCCTTCTCGACCGAGCCGGATTCGACGCGCGTCGACCTCGAGCGTGCACCCTCCGCCTCGACCATGCGAACAACGCTAGTGCGAGAATCTGCATCATGACTGCAGGACCAAAGGATTTCGTCCCCGGGCTGGAAGGCGTGGTCGCATTCGAGACCGAGATCGCCGAGCCCGACAAGGACGGCGGCGCCCTGCGGTATCGCGGGGTCGACATCGAGGACCTGGTGGGCGAGCGGGTCACCTTCGCCGACGTGTGGGCGTTGTTGGTGGACGGCCGGTTCGGCCGCGGCCTGTCCCCCGCCGAACCCTTCCCGCTGCCGATCCACACCGGCGACGTCCGGGTGGACGTCCAGGCCGGACTGGCGATGCTGGCCCCGATCTGGGGCTACGCGCCGCTGCTCGACATCGACGACGACACCGCCCGCGACCAACTGGCCCGGGCGTCGGTGATGGCGCTGTCGTATGTGGCGCAGTCCGCGCGCGGCATCTACCAGCCGGCCGTTCCGCAGCGCGTGATCGACGAGTGCGCCACGGTCACCGCGCGATTCATGACGCGTTGGCAGGGTGAGCCGGATCCCCGCCACGTCGAGGCCATCGACGCCTACTGGGTGTCGGCCGCCGAACACGGCATGAACGCGTCGACGTTCACGGCCCGCGTGATCGCCTCGACCGGCGCTGATGTGGCCGCGGCGATGTCGGGGGCGATCGGAGCCATGAGCGGCCCGCTGCACGGCGGCGCGCCGGCGCGGGTGCTGCCCATGATCGAGGAGGTCGAACGCAACGACGACGCCGCGGCCGTCGTCAAGGGCATCCTGGACCGCAGCGAGAAGCTGATGGGCTTCGGTCACCGGGTCTACCGCGCCGAGGATCCCCGGGCCCGCGTGCTGCGGGCCACCGCCAAGCGGTTGGGCGCCCCGCGCTACGAGGTGGCCGCGGCGCTGGAGCAGGCCGCACTGGCCGAACTGCGGGAGCGTCGACCGGACCGCCCCATCGAGACCAACGTCGAGTTCTGGGCCGCGGTCATCCTGGACTTCGCCGGGGTGCCCGCCAGGATGATGCCGGCGATGTTCACCTGCGGCCGCACCGCGGGCTGGTGCGCGCACATCCTCGAACAGAAGCGGCTGGGCAAGCTGGTGCGCCCCGCCGCGATCTATGTCGGCCCCGAGCCGCGGCGTCCGCAGCAGGTCGAGGGTTGGGATCTGCTCGCCCAGCGATGAGAATTGTCGGTGGCCGCAGTCAGTAGTTGCGACTGTTACATCCACCCAGGAGGTCATGATGACCATCGACAACACCCCGATGCTGGTACCGCACCTCGTGGTCGACGACGCCGCCGCCGCGATCGACTTCTACGTGCGGGCGTTCAACGCCACCGAGGAGATCCGGATGCCGGGCCCCGACGGCAAGATCATTCACGCCTGCGTGACGATCAACGGCCACCCGGTCTTCCTCAACGACGACTTCCCCGAAACATCCGGCGGCAAATCCATGACCCCGACGGCATTGGGCGGCGCGTCGGTGACGTTGCACCTGCACGGACCGGATGTCGACGGTCGGTTCAAACGCGCCGTCGACGCCGGTGCCACCGCGGTCGCCGAACCGGAGGACCAGTTCTGGGGCGATCGGTACGCCCTGGTACGTGACCCCTTCGGCCATCAGTGGTCGTTGGCCGAATCGGTGCGCGAGGTGGCCCCGGCCGACATCGCCGCGCATATGAACGCGAGCTAACCCCGCAGGCCAGCTAGAAGACGCCGGCGCAACGACGGTTTCGGCGCCGCGGCGGCGACCGCGAGCATGGCCGCCACATCGGTGAACTTGCTGCGCGGCCGCTGCCCCTGACCGCGTTCGACCTCGGCGGCGTCGATGGCGCGCCACCCGGCCAGGTCGACGACGTCGGGTTGGCGGGCCTGCACGAGCTTGGCGAGCGCGTCGGGCCGACCGGCCGGCGTGGCGAGCACCCCGTCGTTGTAGTCGGCGACGAGTTGCTGCACGGTTTGCAACGCACACGACTTGTTGGTGCCGATGAACCCCGTCGGGCCGCGCTTGATCCAGCCGGCCACGTAGGCGCCGCTCGCGCCCAGCACCCGGCCGCCGTCGTTGGGCACCACACCCAGGTCGTCGTCGAACGGCAGATCGTGAATAGCCTTGCCGCGGTAGCCGATTGACGTCAGCACCAGACCGGCGTCGAGGCGGCGGGTCTCGTCGGTTCCGGTGCGGATGAATTCGATTCCGCTGACCCGGTCGGTCCCCTCGATCCGGGACGGGGTGCAGCGATAGGCCAGCCGGATGCGCGGCTTGGTCACCGGCGAGTCGCTGCCGGCGAGTTTGCTCAGGATCTCCAGCTTGGCGCGGGTCAGGCGGTGCTCGGCGCCGGCGCCCAACGCCGCGAGGTCGCGCTGCACCAGGTCTTGGTCGCCCGGTTCGAGCACCACCTCGGCAACCCCGGTCAGCCCGATCAACTCGGGCAGCGTGAACGCCGAGTCCGCCGGTCCGCGCCGGGCCGCGATGACGACCTCCCGCACCCGGGAGTCGCGCAGTCGCGCCAGGGCGTGGTCGGCGATGTCGGTGCGGGCCAGGTCGTCGGCGTCGGCGGTGAGGATCCGGGCCACGTCGAGGGCGACGTTGCCATTGCCGATGACCACGACGCGTTCGTGCCCCAGATCGACGGGCAGATCCGTGAAGTCGGGGTGGCCGTTGATCCAGGCCACGAGTTCGGTGGCGGTCCCCGCGCCGGGCAACTGCATGCCGTCGATGTCGAGACGGCGATCGTTGGGCGCCCCGACCGCGTACAACACCGCGTGGTGATGCGCGAGCAGATCGCTGTGCCGCAGGTGCCGGCCGACCTCGACATTGAGAAAGAACGTGAACCCCTTGCGCCGGGTGACCCGGTCGAACAGCTCGGTCACGCCCTTGGTGCTGGGATGGTCGGGGGCGACCCCGGCGCGCACCAAACCGTAAGGGGTGGGCAGCTTTTCGAAGACATTGACCCGTACCCCCGGCTGCGTCAGCAGCTCGTCGGCGGCATACATCGCCGCCGGCCCGGACCCGACGATGGCGACCGTCAGCGGGGTACCGCCGGTGCGGACCTCCGGCGCCGGGATCACCGGCGCCAGCTTCGAGGTCGGCGGCACCTTCTCGCCCTCCGCGCGCGGCGGGTAGAAGCCGGCGTTCAGTTCGATGAACGGCAACTGTGCGGGCGTCAGCTGTGACTCCGGGGCGATCGCACCCACCGGGCAGGCGCTGACGCACGCGCCGCAGTCCACACAGGCCGCCGGATCGATGTAGAGCATCTCGGTGGTGGCGAACCCCGGCTCATCCGGGGACGGATGGATGCAGTTCACCGGGCAGGCGAAAACACACGACCCGTCGCTGCAGCACGACTGGGTGATGACGTGGGGCATCCGACCTCCGGTTAGGCGGGAATCTTCTCGACAGTCGGCAGGTGCGCCCGCCGCGGTTCGCTGCGGTAACGGGAAGGTTCGCCGTCAATCTTGCAGATCCGCCACATCAGCCGCGCCATTGGGTTCATCAACCCGGTGTCGTGGCACAGCATCCGCACGTCGGCGAAGACCTCGGAGAGCATCTGCCGGGCCTCGGGCGAGCGGAAGAACACCTCGCGCTTGACCGACTTGGGAATGTCGAATTCCCGCCAGAAGCTGCGCGGCGGCTTGAGGATCGCCGAACACAGCGTCCGCATGATGATCGGGACGTGCAGCGAGAGCATGAACCGCTTGCGCGCCCGCATCATCGGCACCCGCTTGCGCAGGTACTCGTGGGCGAACGAGATGTGCCGGGCTTCCTCGGCGACGTGGATCGCCATCACCCGTTCCATGATCGGATGCAGGTTGCGGCCCTCGCGCAAGACGTTCTTCTGGGTGTGGTCGATGGGCTCCTCGCCGGCGAGCACACCGAAGAAGAACACGATCGGCAGCGGGCCCGCGGCCAGCGGGATGAAGGTCGAGAGCCACTTGAGCAGCCGCGGCATGCCGGGGACGTCGGCGCCGATGCGGTTCACCATCTCCTGGAACATCATGGTGTGGTTGCACTCTTCGACCGATTCGTGCAGACAGTAGCGGTACTCCGGGGAGCCGTTGGGCACCCAGAACGCGTAGTTCATCAGCCCGCGGATCAGGATCGACTCGAAGTGCAGACCCACCTTGGCGACGTTGGCCTGGCGCCACATCCCGATCTCGATCTGCCGCGCGACCGGCTGGGCCTGGTACCAGGGGTGCCGACCCAGCGGATCGGTGGCGGGCAGTACCCAGCGCGGGTCGTCGGGGATCACGGCGAATTCCGGCGAATCCCAGTCGATGTCGGTGTACGGATTGAAGTTTCGCCGCACCGACCCCTCGGACAGTGTGGTGAGCATGTCGACATAGGGCTGGTCGTCGCGAACTTCCATGTTGCGACGCCACCGTCGAATCATCTTCGTACGTGCCATGTGAGCCTCCCTGAAGCTTTACATCGGGGCGCTAGATGTCCATCAACGGTACCGCAGGTATCGCCAAAACTCCATACCCGCACCGACGCCAATCCGATGTGCCCTACACCACATTCAACGCCGCTGGGTGGCGGCCCTCATGGGGTACCCACTTTCCCTCCCGAAGCCCGCATCGACCAGCCATCGGGCGCTGTCTACGCTGGTGGCCATGGCTGATCAGTTGACGATTCCAGACCACCTCAAGCCCGCCGACGGCAGATTCGGGTGTGGACCGTCAAAGGTACGCGATGCGCAGCTGGAGGCGCTGGTCAGCAAGGGTGCCGCGCTGTTCGGGACCTCGCACCGCCAGGCCCCGGTGAAGAACCTGGTGGGCCGGGTGCGCGACGGCGTGCGGGCGCTGTTCTCGGTTCCCGACGGCTACGAGGTGATCCTGGGCAACGGCGGCTCGACCGCGTTCTGGGATGCCGCCGCCTTCGGTCTGATCGATCAGCGCTCACTGCACCTGACCTTCGGCGAATTCAGCGCGAAGTTCGCATCCGCGGTCGCCAAGAACCCGTTCGTCGGCGAGCCGATCATCGTCAAGGCCGATCCGGGCGGGGCGCCGCGGCCGCAGTCCGACCCGTCGGTGGACGTCATCGCCTGGGCGCACAACGAGACCTCGACCGGCGTCGCCGTCCCGGTGACCCGGCCAGAAGGCGCTGCCGACAAGCTGATCGTCATCGACGCCACCTCCGGCGCCGGCGGGCTGCCCGTCGACATCAACGACGTCGACGCCTACTACTTCGCCCCGCAGAAGAACTTCGCCAGCGACGGCGGCCTGTGGCTGGCCATCATGTCGCCGGCCGCGTTGGCCCGCGTCGAGGCGATCAAGGAATCCGGCCGCTGGGTGCCCGAATTCCTGTCGCTGCCGATCGCCGTCGACAACAGCCTGAAGAACCAGACCTACAACACCCCCGCGATCGGGACGCTGTTGCTGATGGCCGAGCAACTGGACTGGCTCAACGGCAACGGCGGACTCGACTGGGCCGTCAAGCGCACCGCGGACTCATCCCAACGGCTGTATTCCTGGGCGGAGGGCACCTCGTTCGCCACGCCGTTCGTCACCGATCCGGCGCTACGCTCGCAGGTGGTGGGCACGATCGACTTCAACGACGAGGTCGACGCGGCCGCGGTCGCCAAGGTCCTGCGGGCCAACGGCATCGTCGACACCGAGCCGTACCGCAAGCTCGGGCGCAACCAGCTGCGGGTCGCGATGTTCCCGGCCGTGGACCCTGATGACGTCAGCGCGCTGACCGCGTGTGTCGATTGGGTGGTCGAGCGGCTTTGACGCCGATCGCGGTCGGGCCCGCGTGTCACGCCCGGATAACGATCGGGCTGCAGTAAGGTCCGCTCCAAGCGGGTCCGGCTCGGTGATCCCAAGGAGGTCGACATGCGAGATCTGAAGGTTGTTGGACTCGATGTCGACGGCAGGCACATCCTCTGCGAGGAGGACGAGGCCACCGGCACGCCCAGCAAGTTCCGGTTGCGGGTCGACGACCGGCTCCGCGCGGCGGTGCGCGGCGACGCCGCGCAGGCCGGCCAGACACAAATCGAGGTCAGAAGCGTGTTGCGTCCCAAGGAGATTCAATCCCGGATCCGTGCCGGCGCCTCCGTCGAGCAGCTGGCCGAGGCCAGCGGGGTGGATCCGGCCAAGATCGAGCGCTTCGCCCACCCCGTGCTGCTGGAACGCTCGAGGGCCGCGGAACTGGCGACCGCCGCACATCCGGTGCTCACCGACGGGCCATCGGTCCTGACGCTGCTCGAATCGGTCACCACGGCGCTGGTGAACCGCGGCCTGAACCCCGACTCCACCACCTGGGATTCGTGGCGCAACGAGGACGGCCGCTGGACCGTGCAGCTGGCCTGGAAGGCGGGCTGCTCGGACAACGTCGCGCATTTCCGCTACGTCCCCGGCGCGCATGGCGGCACCGTCACCGCACTCGATGAGACCGCCACCGAGCTGATCGATCCCGACTTCGACCGGCCCCTGCGTCCGGTCGCCCCGCTGGCGCAGCTGGCCTTCGATCACCCGGAGCCAACCCCGGCCGCGCCCGCACCGGCACCCGAGCCGACCCGGCCCGCCGAGGAGGCCCGCCCGGCCCGCGCCAAGCGGTCCCGGCCCGCGGTGCCCGCGTGGGAAGACGTCCTGCTCGGGGTGCGCTCCAGCGGCGACCGCTGAGGCGCTCGCTCAACCCCCGACGGCCAACGCCAGCAGCCCCAGCCAGCCGCCGGCCACGCCGACCGCACTGCCCAGGACGAACCAGCGCACCACCGGAATCCGGCGCCAACCCCACACCGTGGGCGCCAACCCGCCGACGGCCACCAGATTCAGGCCCACCGCCAGCAGCGGGTGCACCCGGATCAAGCCGAGGCTCAACACCACGATCGCGGCCGCGATGACGGCCGCGGCGAAGGCCGCCGCGGTCAGCCCGGTGCCCCAGGGGGTGGGTTCCTCAGTCACGGTGGCACCCTAACCGCCCGCCCGCACCCGCTCATAGAACGCGATCGCCGCGGCCGTGGCGACGTTGAGTGAATCGGTGCCGCGGGCCATCGGGATGCGCACCCGGGCGTCGCTGACCCGCATCGCGGTCTCGGTCAGGCCCGGGCCCTCGGCGCCGACCAGAATCGCCACCCGGTCTCCGGTGGCCTCGGCCATGGCCTGCGCCGCCGGCACCGAACCCGCACCCGGGGTCATGGCCAACAGCCGGAAACCGCCGTCGCGCAACGCCTGCAGGTCCGCCGGCCAGCGCGGCGCCCTGGCGAACGGCACCAGCAGCGCATGGCCCATCGAGACCCGCACCGCGCGCCGATACAGCGGGTCGGCGCAGCCGGTTCCGAAGATCACCGCGTCGACGCCCAACCCGGCCGCGTTGCGGAAGATCGACCCGAGGTTCTCATGGTCGTTGACCCCCTCCAGCACCACGACCGTGCGAGCGTCCTCGACCACCTCGCCCAGCGTCAACGCCGCGGGCCGACGCGCGGCCGCCAACACGCCCCGGTTCAGATGGAAGCCCACCACGTCGGCCATCACCTCGGCGGTGACCCGGTAGTACGGGATGGCCGCATTCGCCGGGCAGTCGAGGTCGGCCCGCAGTTCGTCGAGCCGGCGCGCGGTCCC
The DNA here is from genome assembly GCF_963378095.1 of Mycolicibacterium sp. MU0053. Taxonomy (NCBI): domain Bacteria; kingdom Bacillati; phylum Actinomycetota; class Actinomycetes; order Mycobacteriales; family Mycobacteriaceae; genus Mycobacterium; species Mycobacterium burgundiense. The sequence continues at coordinate 780,887 of NZ_OY726397.1, read as the reverse complement.
CAGCAGCGCGTGCGGCTCGAACCGGGAGGCCAGCATGCGTTGGACCACCAGCACGCCCTCGGCGATCACCAGCCCACGCCCGGTGGGCAGATCCGGGCGCCGATCCACCGAGTTGAGGTCGCGGAAATCGTCCAACCGCGAATCGCCCGGGTGGTCGACGTCAATGACGTTGACGCTCACGCGCTTTCGTCGACGATGACCGACATCAGATTGGCTGCCCGCAGCAGGACCGCACGTTCATCGGAGTTCAGTGTCGCCACCCGGCGCTGCAGCCAGGCCTGGCTCTCCTGCCGCTCGGCCGACAGCAGCTCCAAGCCGCTGTCGGAGACCGAGACCAGGACCTGCCTGCCGTCGACCGGGTGCGGGGTGCGCACCACCAGGCCCGTCTCGGCCAACGCCGCAATGACCCTGGTCATCGACGGCGGACGGACGCGTTCGCGGATCGCCAGCGCACCCGGTGTCATCGCACCTTCTTTTTCCAGCGTCGCCAACGCCGACAGCTGGGACAGCGACACCGGCGAATCGGGGCGCCGGAAACGCAATTGCCGGGCCAGCCGGATCACCGCGAGCGAAAGGTCCCCCACGAGCCGACTGTCGACATCCTTCACCCGTGAAACAATACTTCAGCTGGTGCATTGCCAAGCGACCAATTGACAGACCGTCTACCTGGTTGTGGCGGTGCGGGATCGGTTACGTTGGTTGCGATGCCCCCCGTGCCACCCGAAGCTCCCGCACCACCGCCGCTGCCGGCGGCACTGACCGAGCCCTGGCGCGTCATCGCGGCCGGGGCGTTGCTATGGCTGGCGGCTACGGTGGCGGCGTTCACCGTGCCCGCACTCGAAGATTGGCGACCGATCTGCCTGGCCGGCCTGGCCACCGGCGTGATCGGCACCTCGGTCTTCCTGTGGCAGCGCAGCGCCGCCCGCCGCGGGGCCCGCGGCGCGCAGACCGGACTCACCGATTGACCGCACCACTCGTTGTCGCCGACCCGAAGGAGTAATCATGGCCGCGCCCCTGTTGCAAGCCGAAATCGACATCAACGCACCGCTGCCCAAGGTCTGGGAGCTGATCTCGGACGTCAGCCGAATGCCGGAGTGGAGCCCGCAGTGTCGGCTGATGAAACCGCTGGGACCGGTGCGACCGGGCACCCGCACCCTGAACCTCAACCGCCGCAAGTTCCTGTTCTGGCCGACCACCTGCACCGTGACCGAGGTGGTCCCGGAGCAGAAGTTGGCGTTCAAGGTCGACGCCAACCGGACGGTGTGGAGCTACGAACTGGAACCGACCGCGGGAGGCGGCACCCGCGTCGTCGAGTCGCGCCATGCCGAAAACGGCACCACCGCGGTGTCGAATCTGCTCGTCGACAAGCTGATGGGTGGCGTGCCGAGCTTCGAGCAGGAACTCATCGAAGGGATGAACGCCTCGCTCGAGCGGATCAAAGCGGCGGCGGAACGGGGTTAGCCGCCAGGAACTCACCGGGGGCCTCGTCCGACGGCACCGCGTCGGGGTTGGCCGCGACGTCGAGCACGCCGTCGTCGTACGGGTCGAACTGCGGTGAACCCGCACCGGCCGGGGCCGGGGTGTCCGAATGCGCACCGCAGCCGTAGCTGAAGTCCACGACGCGTCCGTCGGCGGCCAACTCGTTGCCGCACACCCCGAACATGGTGCCCAGCGATCCGGCCATCGGCAGCAGGTATCCGCAGTCGCGGCACACCCGCTTGGTGGACCGGGCCATCGCCGAGGAGGGGCCGAATTCCCCGTCGTGCCAGCGCTGTGCGGCATCGGCACGGCCCCACGCGCTCATCACCCGACGCCGGCCCAGGCCGATCTCGGCCGCGGTTTCGTCGACCGCGGGATCACCGCTGAGCAGATACCCGGGGACCAGCCGCGGATCGTCGGCGGGCGGGGCCAACAGGTCACCGGGGCCCAGGTCACCGACCCGGACCCGCTGTTCCCACGGCACCCACTCGGGGGCCAGCAGCGCCGTCGGACCCGGTACCAGGACGACCTCGCTGATGGTGGCGCGGGTCGCGCCGGGGTAGGCGGCGACCACGACGGCCCACTGCCAGCCGCGATAGCCCGGCAGGGTGGCCAGGAAGCGGTGGGTGGCCGCGCTCGGATCCTCGTAGCTGACGCCGAGATACTCCCCAACGGCGCCGCCGCTGAACTCCTCGACCGCCTCGCGGGCAGCGTCGACCGCGCCGTTGAGCACGGCCGCCAAGGCCTCGGTCACCTCGGCACTGTGTTCGGTGCCGGGCTGCTCTGTAACTCGTTCGGTGGTTTCGGTCGCGCTGTCCATCGCCGTCAATACTGCCTCAGCAGCGGCGCTTCAGCCACACCGGTCACCACTGGCGCGCTAGTCCGAGGAAATAAGGAACAATCGACGTCGTGTCCGGGCGTCGAGATGATCAGCGGTTCGGGGACCGGCAACGGCCCCGCCCAGGCGTCCGGCGCACCCCGTCCGAGCGCGCGCAGGGGCGGCCCGCCGGCGAGCATCCCGGCCTGGCGAACTATCCGAGCGACCCGCCGCGCACGGCCTCCAGCGGCAACCGCTACCTCCCGCCGCTGGACGACGAGCGCCGCACCGGACGCCCGACGCCGCCACCGGACGCCTCGGCAACCGGCCGCGACGACGACCGCATCACCGTGACCCGGGCGGCCGCCATGCGCAGCCGCGAGATGGGCACCCGGATGTACGGGCTGGTGCACCGGGCGGCGACTGCCGACGGCGCCGACAAGTCCGGCCTGACCGCGCTGACGTGGCCGGTGGTGGCCAACTTCGCGGTGGATGCCGCGATGGCCGTGGCGCTGGCCAACACGTTGTTCTTCGCCGCGGCGACCGCCGAATCCAAGAGTCGGGTGGCGCTGTACCTGCTGATCACGATCGCGCCGTTCGCCGTCATCGCGCCGCTCATCGGCCCGGCGCTGGACCGCCTGCAGCACGGGCGGCGGGTGGCGCTGGCGGGCTCCTTCGCCCTGCGCACCGTCCTGGCGGTGGTGCTGATCGCCAACTACGACGCCGCCACCGGCAGCTTCCCGTCCTGGGTGCTCTACCCGTGCGCGTTGGGGATGATGGTGCTGTCCAAGTCGTTCACGGTGTTGCGCAGCGCGGTCACCCCCCGGGTGATGCCACCGTCGATCGACCTGGTGCGGGTCAACTCCCGACTGACCATGTTCGGCCTGCTCGGCGGCACCATCGTGGGTGGCGGCATCGCGGCCGGGGTGGAGTACGGCCTGACCACGCTGTTCCACCTGCCCGGGGCGTTGTTCGTGTTGGTGGCCGGCTCGCTCGCGGGGATCTGGCTGTCGATGCAGATCCCGAGCTGGGTGGAGGTCACCGCCGGCGAGGTCCCGGCCACCCTGAGCTACCACGACTCCGACCAGCACGGCGAGGCGCTGCGCCGCCGACAACCATTGGGCCGCAACGTCATCACCGCACTGTGGGGCAACTGCACGGTCAAGGCGATGGTCGGGTTCCTGTTCCTGTATCCGGCGTTCGTCGCCAAATCGCACGACGCCAGCGGCTGGGAGCAGCTGGCCATCCTGGGGCTGATCGGCGCGGCCGCGGGGGTGGGCAACTTCGCCGGTAACTTCACCGCGGCGCGGCTGAAGCTGGGGCGCCCGGCGGTGCTGGTGGTGCGCTGCGCGATCGCGGTCACCGCCGTGGCGCTGCTCGCGGCGTTCACCGGCAACCTGCTGGTGGTGGCGGTCGCCACGCTGGTGACCTCGGGGGCGAGCGCGATCGCCAAGGCCTCGCTGGATGCGTCACTGCAACACGATCTGCCCGAGGAGTCCCGGGCCTCCGCGTTCGGCCGCTCCGAGTCGGTGCTGCAGCTCGCCTGGGTGCTCGGCGGGGCCATCGGCGTGTTGGTCTACACCGATCTGTGGATCGGGTTCACCGCGATCAGCGCGGTGCTGATCCCGGCCCTGGCCCAGACCGTGCTCAGTTTCCACGGCGCCTCGTTGATCCCCGGTCTCGGCGGCAACCGCCCGGTCATGGTGGAGCAGGACGGCGCCGTCCGTGCCGAGTCGCGGTTGTCGCGGCCGGAATATCAGGCGGGATATCGCGAATGAACAGGATCTTGACCGTGCTCGCCGGCGTCGCGGTGGTGCTGGTCGCCGCAGCCGCGGGGGTGGGCGCCTGGGTGCTGACCCGCGACGACGGCCCGTCGCTGCCGGAGATCAGCGCGTTCACCCACGGCCACCTGGAGCGCGTGGGCCCGTACCTGTACTGCAACGTGGTCGACCTCAACGACTGTCAGGACGGCGGCCACCAGGGCGAGCTGACGGTCAATCACAGCGACCCGGTCCAGCTTTCGGTACCTGCGGCCATCGGCGCCGCACCCTGGCGGCTGATCCTGGCCTACGAGGAAATCGATCAGGACCAGATCTACACGTTCTCGCCCGGCGAGCAGCTCGCCGTCACCATCGCCACGGTGGATCCGCAGCGGGGCCGCCTGACCGGATTCGCCGTCCAGCTCCCGACGCTGGTCGAGTTGGACGGCGAGCTGCGGGAGATCCCGCACGCCGAGTGGTCGGTCCGCACCGTCTGGCAGCAGCGCGAGGGCACCGAAGCCGACCCCGAAAGCTGACTAGGACAGCCTCTTTCGCAGGAATTCCAGATCGTCGGCGTGACCGTCGGATGGGGTCTCGATGATGACGTCGCAGCGGGCGTCCCGGCACACCGAGGCGATCAGGTCCGAATCGAAGGTCCCGGAGTCGAAGTTGGCGTGCCGGTCGGCGCCCGAGCCGAAGGCGTCCCGCGAGTTGTTGGCGTGCACCAGGTCGATGCGCCCGGTGATCGCCTTCACCCGGTCGGCGATGTCGGCGAGTTCCTCGCCGCCGGCCCATGCGTGGCAGGTGTCCAAGACGAATCCCGGCTCGTACTGGCCCACGGCGTCCCACAACATCGCCAGCCGGTCGAATCGGCGCGCCATCGCGTTGTCGCCGCCGGCGGTGTTCTCGATCAGAATCGGCAACGGAAACCCACCGGATTCCTCGGCGCGCTCGAAAAGCTTGCGCCAGTTCTCGATTCCGGCCTGCGGATCGTCCTTGGCGGTGACGTGACCGCCGTGCACGACCAGCCCCTTGGCGCCGATGGCCGCGGCGGCCTCGGCGTGCTGGTGCAGGATCTTGCGGCTCGGAATCCGGATCCGGTTGTTGGTCGAGGCGATGTTGATGACGTACGGCGAATGGATGTAGACCGCGACGTCGCTGTCGCGCAGGGCCGCGGCGTGCGGATGCTCCGGCGGCTTCTTCCACCCTTGCGGATCGCCGAGGAAGAACTGGACCACCTGCGCGCCGCGGGCCTCGGCGGCGGCCAGCGGATCAGTGGAGTCGACGTGCGCACCTAGCAGAGCCATGCCCAGAGCCTATCCATCGACTACGACGGACCGGCCCCGTGTCCCGCGGGCACCCGCTCGGCCTCGGCCGTCGGACCCGGCGCGGTGCCGTCGCCGAATGGCCTGCCGCCCAGTTCTTCTCGTCCGTGCGGCGTGAGCCAGCCCGCCAGCTCCGGGCCCTTGGGCACGATCTGGGTCGGGTTGACGTCGGCGTGCACGATGTAATAGTGCTGCTTGATCTGCACGAAGTCGGTGGTGTCGCCGAAGCCCGGCGTCTGGAACAGGTCGCGGGCGTAGGCCCAGAGCACCGGCAGTTCCGCGAGCTTGTGCCGGTTGCACTTGAAATGTCCGTGATAGACCGCGTCGAACCGGGCCAGCGTGGTGAACAATCGCACGTCGGCCTCGGTGATGGTGTCGCCGACCAGATATCGCCGCGTGCTCAACCGTGCGCTGAGCCAGTCCAACGCGGTGAACAACCGGTCGTAGGCCGCGTCGTAGGCCTGCTGACTGCCGGCGAAGCCACAGCGGTAGACGCCGTTGTTGACCTCGGTGTAGATCCTTTTGGCCACCTCGTCGATCTCGGCGCGCAGCGACTCGGGATACAGCTGCGGGGCACCCGGGCGGTGATGGGCCGACCACTGCGTGGACAGGTCCAGCGTCAGCTGTGCGAAGTCGTTGGTGACCACCGCGCCGGTGGTCACGTCCACGATCGCCGGAACCGTGATGCCCTTCGGATAGTCCGGAAACCGCTTGAGGTAGGCGTCACGCAACCGCGGGATCTGCAATACCGGATCGACGCCGCCGGGATCGAGGTCGAACGTCCAACTGAGCTTGTCGTGGGTGGGCCCACAAAAGCCAATGGACAGCACGTCTTCGAGCCCCAGCAGGCGGCGCACGATGATGGCGCGGTTGGCCCAGGGGCAGGCCCGCGCGACGATCAGCCGGTACCGGCCGGGTTCCACCGGGTAGCCGTCGCGTCCGTCGGCGGTGATGCGACTGGTGATGTAGTCGGTGTCGCGGTCGAACTCGCCGCCGGCGGCGACGTAGGAATCAGACATGTCTCCAGCATGCCCGCCCAGCGTCGATCTAGGCGTCGAGTTCGCGTGCAACCGCCTTGACCACTTCGGAGACCCGGCGGGCCACCTTGCGGTCGGGGTAGCGACCCTTGCGCAGATCCGGCTGCACCGTGCCCTCGAGCAGCGTGATCATGTCCTCGACCATGCCGTGCAACTCGTCGGGAGTGTGTTTGCGCTCCGGCGGTCCGGCCGCCTCGCGCCGCGTCCGCGACAAGCTCGGCGGCGGATCGATCAGTTTCACGCTCAGCGCCTGCGGTCCGCGTCGTCCCGCGGCCACCCCGAACTCCACCCGTTGTCCGGCCTTGAGACCCTCCACCCCTGCGGGTAGCGCGGACGCCCGGACGTAGACGTCCTCCCCCTCCTCCTGGGACAGGAAGCCGAAGCCCTTCTCGGCGTCATACCACTTCACCCTGCCGGTAGGCACTGGTCTCACCTGCTGTCTCACGGGGCGCCGGTTCGCGACGACCTCAACCGATACATAACGGTGCGCCCCGCCTGCGCAGGGCGCACCGACGCTGATCCTACTCGGCGCACCCGGCCCCCAGCATCCGTGTTAACTCGGTAGGGTGGCCGTACCGCTGGAGGAAAGATGCGCCTGATTCTGAACGTGATCTGGTTGATCTTCGGTGGCCTGTGGCTGGCGTTGGGATACCTGCTCGCCGCCCTGATCTCCTTCGTACTGATCATCACGATCCCGTTCGGCTTTGCGGCGCTGCGCATCGCCGCGTTCGCGCTGTGGCCCTTCGGGCGGACCGTCGTCGACAAGCCGGGCACCAGGCCGGGTGCCCTGATCGGCAACATCATCTGGATCATCCTGTTCGGCTGGTGGTTGGCGCTCGGCCACCTGCTCAGCGCGATCGCGATGGCCGTCACCATCATCGGGATCCCGCTGGCGCTGGCGGATCTGAAGATGATTCCGATCTCGCTACTGCCGCTCGGCAAGGAGATCGTGCCGGTGGATCAGGCCCGGCACGACCCCATCGGACTGCCGACATGACCGCGACTCCGCTCGGGTTGCCCACGGTGGTCCGTCGACTGGGCCCGGCGCCGGCCGACGGGCCGATGATCGACACGTTCGGCCGGATCGCCGCCGACCTGCGGGTGTCGCTGACCGACCTCTGCAATCTGCGCTGTACCTACTGCATGCCGGCCGAGGGCCTGGACTGGCTGCCCGACGACCGGCTGTTGAGCGCCGAGGAGTTGCAGCGCCTGCTGCGCATCGCGGTGACCCGGCTGGGCATCACCAACGTCCGCTTCACGGGCGGCGAACCGCTGCTGTTCAAGGGTCTCGAGCAGGTCGTCGCCGCTACCGCCGCGCTGCGCCCGCGCCCGCAGCTCGCACTGACCACCAACGGGGTCGCACTGCACCGTCGAGCCCGGGCGCTGGCCGAGGCCGGACTGGATCGCGTCAACGTCTCCCTCGACACCGTCGATGCCGCCCACTTCGCTGCGATCACCCGGCGCGACCGGCTCCAGGACGTCATCGCGGGACTGGCGGCAGCCCAGGCCGCCGGGTTACGGCCGGTCAAGGTCAACGCGGTGTTGGACCCCCGCACCGGCCGCGAGGATGTGGTGGCGCTGCTGCGGTTCTGCCTCGACCACGACTACCAATTGCGGGTCATCGAACAGATGCCGCTGGACGCCGAGCACCACTGGCAACGCGACAGCATGCTGTCGGGCGCCGAGATCCTGGCCACGCTGCGCGAGCACTTCGCCCTGACCCCCGACCCGACACCGCGCGGATCGGCTCCCGCGCAGCTGTGGCGGGTCGACGGCGGCACCGCCACCGTCGGGGTCATTGCGTCGGTGTCCGAGGCGTTCTGTGCGGCCTGTGACCGCACCCGACTCACCGCCGACGGGCAGGTGCGCAACTGTCTGTTCGCGACCTCCGAGACAGACCTGCGCACCCTGCTGCGCGACGGATCCGACGACGCCGCCATCGAGGCGGCCTGGCGCTCGGCGATGTGGCAGAAGGCCGCGGGCCACGGCATCAACGACCCGAGCTTTGTTCAGCCCGCGCGGCCGATGAGTGCGATAGGTGGATAGACGTGACCGAGGTGCAGACCGACCGGCAGATCCAGGTGACGCTGCGCTATTTCGCGGCGGCCAGCGCTGCCGCGGCCAGCGATCAAGAGGTGCTGCCGTTTTCGTCCGGCACCACGGTCGGTGAGGTTGTCGAAACGCTCAGTGCGCGTAACGCCGAGTTGGCCAGGGTGCTCCAGCGGTGCTCGTACCTCTGTGATGGTGTTGCGGTCCGTGACCTCGGCACGGTGCTGAATTCCGGGCAAACCCTCGATGTCTTACCCCCATTTGCTGGCGGATAGCGTGATATGCGTCACATAACGAAATGATAACGGGGCGGTTTGTCCTCGCGGGGGCCGGAAATCAGGTCCAAAAAACGACGGGTGTCGTGCGGGTTTAGAGCTCCTTTAAGTTTTGCCGCCAGCGGAAACGCCGCGTGCGACAAAAGATGACGCGACGCGGGCCAGCCGTTACCGTCGTCTTCGGTCGGCCGAGCAGTACCGAGCGGTAGACCCTCCCGTACCTGATTGCGCCGAGCTCCATCCGTTGGGTACGGGTGCCGACGAACACCACGGATGGAGGCGGGGGACCCAACCGGTCCACCGAATCGGACCTGGGACCGCGGCTGCGGACCCTAGGGGTGAAGCCAACGTCGTTCCTTCGGAACCGGCCGCGGCCGGGCAACCTCTCCAGCCCGAACCCGACAGCTGACCTCGTGGGCGCAGACAGAGAGGACATCACCGACCTATGAGTGGACGGCATCGCAAGCCCACCGAAACCGGCAAGAACGTCGCGAAGATCGCCTTCACCGGCGCTGTGATCGGGGGCAGCGGTCTCGCCCTCGCCGGCCAGGCCGGCGCCGCGACAGATGGCGAATGGGACACCGTCGCGCGCTGCGAATCCGGTGGCAACTGGGCCATCAACACCGGCAACGGCTACCACGGCGGTCTGCAGTTCGCCCCGGGTACCTGGTCCGGTCATGGCGGCGGTGAGTTCGCGCCGGTCGCGCACCAGGCCACCAAGGAACAGCAGATCGCGGTCGCCGAGCGGGTGTTGGCCACGCAGGGCAAGGGCGCCTGGCCCGTCTGCGGTCGCAGCCTCTCCGGCCCCACCCCCCGCAACGTCGTCCAGCCCGCGTCGCTGGAGACCCAGGCCCCCGAGGGCCTGCCGCCCGCACCCGAGGGCCTGCCGCCCGCACCTGAGGCACCGCTGCCGCCGGCCGATATCGCGCCGCCACCGCCTCCCCGCCCCCGCCGGCCCCCCGAACCCTCGCCGTCCCGGTCGACTTCGTCCCCGAGGGGCCTGCCGCCCGCACCCGAAGCCCTCCCGCCGGCCCCCGCACCCGAGGCACCCCTGCCGCCGGCCGACATCGCACCCCCGCCGCCGCCCCCGCCGGCCCCCGAACCCCTCGCCGTCCCGGTCGACTTCGTCCCCGAGGGCCTGCCGCCCGCACCCGAAGCCCTCCCGCCGGCCCCCGCACCCGAGGCACCCCTGCCGCCGGCCGACATCGCACCCCCGCCGCCACCCGAACCCCTCGCCGTCCCGGTCGACTTCGTCCCCGAGGCACCGCCGGCGGACGCGGCCGTCATCGAGCAGGCTTCGCTCGAGGTCCCCGCCCCGGCCGTCGACCCGGCCGACTGGACGGTTGCCGACCCGAACACCCAGCCGGGCGCGCAGCTGTGGTCGCTCGATGTGCTTCCGCAGACCCCGGCCGATCCGGCCGTGCCTGCCCCGCCCGCCGACCCGATGGCACCGCTGGCCAACCTCGACATCCCCGCGCCGGCCTTCGACGCGGCCAACCAGCTGGTCTCGGGCGAGGTTCCGACCATCGCGGCCGAGGCCATCCCGCACCTGCCCAGCCCGGAGAACCTTCCCCCGGGTGCCACCGACCTGCCGCTGACCCCGAACAGCCAGCCGAACCTGACCTACCTGCGTGAGCTGTGGCATGCGGTGCAGACCCAGGAGATCGACGGCAACGACATGCTGCTGGCGCTGGCGCAGCGGCCGCTGACCTCGCAGCCGCCGGCCAACGCTCCGGTCGGCCCGAACACCCCGGTTGTCCCGGGTGCTCCGGCCCCCGAGCCCGTGCCGGCTCCGGTGGCCCCGCCCGCCTAGGCGCTGCGCTCGACGAACACGCCGTCAGGCGCAGTTGACCCATTCCTCGGTGCCGTCCGCGAAGAACTGGTGCTTCCAGACCGGTAACCGCTCCTTGATGGCGTCGACCAACTGCGCGCACACCTCGAACGCGGCCCGGCGATGGTCCGCGGCGACCGCGGCCACCAACGCCGCATCGCCGAGCGCGAGCGCCCCGACCCGGTGGCTGGCGGCGATTGCGCGCACGCCGTCGGCCTGCGCGGCCACCTCCGCGAGCACCTCGGCCATGGTCTGCTGGGCCAGCGGATGGGCGGAGTATTCCAGCCGCAGCACCTGCCGGCCGCCGTCGTGGTTGCGCACCACCCCGGCGAAGCCGACCACCGCACCCGCGGCCGGGTCGGCGACCAACAACTCGTGCTCGACGAGCAGGATGGGTTCTTCGGTGAGCGCGGCGCGCAGGACGACGGTCATCGCGGGTGGTCTTTACCGGCCAGCTGATCAAGCGCATGGGGCACGACATCGGTGAGCACCGTGAGGCCGTCGCGGACGCCGCCGGGCGAGCCGGGCAGGTTCACGATCAGGGTACGTCCCGCGACGCCGCACAATCCGCGCGACAGCACGGCGGTGGGCACCTTGGGCAGTCCGGCGCGACGGATCGCCTCGGCCAGGCCCGGCAGCTCGAAGTCCAGCACGGCCGCGGTCTGATCCGGGGTTTCGTCGGTGGGCGAAATTCCGGTGCCGCCGGAGGTGATCACCAGGTCGACCCCGTCGTCGACCGCGATCCGCAGCGCCCGCCCGACGGGGTCCCCGTCGGGCACCACCACGGTTTCGGGTTCGGAAAAACCTTGTTGGACAAACCATTGCGCGATCAGCGGCCCGCTGCGGTCGTCGTAGACACCCTCGGCCGCGCGGGTGGAGGCGATGATGACGCGGCCGTTGCGGGTCACCGGCGCCATTCCCCGGTACGACCGCCGACCTTGCTGAGCACCTTGATGTCGTCGATCCGCGCGGCCGGATCCACGGCCTTGATCATGTCGTAGACGGTCAACGCCGCAACGCTGACCGCGGTCAACGCCTCCATCTCGACCCCGGTGCGGTCGGTGGTGCGCACGGTGGCGGTCACCTCCACGGTGGCATCGACCACCTGGAAATCGATGTCGACGCCGGTGAGCGCGAGGTGATGACACAGCGGAATCAGATCGCTGGTGCGCTTGGCCGCCAGGATGCCGGCGACCCGGGCGGTCGCCAACGCGTCACCCTTGGGCAGGCCACCGGCCGAGATCAGTCCGACCACCTCGGCGGTGGTGTGCAGCACCCCCGACGCGACGGCGGTGCGCTTGGTGACGTCCTTGTCGGTGACGTCGACCATGTGGGCGGCCCCCCGCTCGTCGAGGTGCGACAACGGCTGGGAACCCGAGCCCCTGGCCATCGTTATCTGTTGATGACGGTGACCGGGTGCACGTACGGCAGTTCCTCGGCCGGCACCGGGAACGTGACCTCGCCGAACGGCGAGAGCGCGCCGGTGCGGTCGGTCGCCAGTTCGCTCACAGCGTGGTCGTCCGGATCGGTGGTCGGCCAGCCGGGATCGACGTAACGGCCCTTGTTGGTCTCAGCAATGTCAGCCACGCCAGCCATTGTGACAGGTCGCGGAATCTTCGTGCGCTACGGTCACTGCTTTACCCTGGTCACGATGACCGATCACATCCCTGGCGTGCCCCTGGGAGTCTGGCTGGCCGACTCGCCCGACGAGGCGCTGATCCGGCTGCTGGAGCTGCGCCCGGACCTCGCCCAGCCGCCGCCGGGCAGCATCGCGGCGCTCGCGGCGCGGGCCCAGGCGCGGCAATCGGTCAAGGCTGCCTCCGATGACCTGGACTTTCTCCGGCTCGCGGTGCTCGACGCCCTGTTGGTGCTGCAAGCCGATACCACTCCGATTCCGGTCAGCAAGCTCGTCGCGCTGGTCGGCGAGCGCGCCCCGCAGGACGCGGTCCTGGCGGCCCTCGAGGACCTGCGCGAGCGCGCGCTGGTGTGGGGAGACCCGTCGTCGGTCCGGGTGGCCACCGAGGCGTCCGCGGGGCTGCCCTGGTATCCCGGCCAGGTCGTGCTGGAGGATCCGACGGTCAGCGCCGCCGCCCTGAGCGCCCAGCTCGAGGCACTCGATGACCCCCAGCGCGAGCTGCTGAACCGGCTGCTGGCGGGCTCTCCGGTGGGCCGCACCCGCGACGCGGCGCCCGGGACACCGCCGGACCGGCCGGTGCAACGCCTGCTGGCGGCTGGCCTGCTGCGCCAGCTCGACCACGACACCGTCATCCTGCCGCGCAAGGTGGGGCAGCTGCTGCGCGGCGAGGAGCCCGGCCCGTCGGCGTTCACCGCCCCCGAACCCGTCAGCTCCGCCAAACCGGTCCCGAAGAAGGCGATCGACGCCGCCGGCGCCGGCGCGATCATCGACCTCCTGCGTGAGTTCGAGGTGGTGATCGAAACACTCGGCGCCACACCGGTTCCCGAGCTGCGTAGCGGCGGACTCGGGGTCCGTGACATGAAGCGCCTGGCGAAGCTGACCGGCATCGGCGAGAGCCGGCTGGCGTTGCTCCTAGAAATCGCTTCCGCCGCCGGGCTGATCGCCAGCGGCATGCCCGAGCCAGAGCCCGTGGACGGCCCCGGCGGACCGTACTGGGCACCGACGGTGGCCGCCGACCGCTTCATCGAAACCCCGACCGCGGAACGCTGGCATCTGATCGCCACCACCTGGCAGGATCTACCGGCCCGGCCCAGCCTGATCGGACACCGCGGTCCCGACGGTAAACCTTATGCGGCGCTGTCGGATTCGCTGTATTCCACGGCCGCCCCACTGGATCGCCGGCTGCTGCTGGCGACGCTGGCCGAGTTGGCGCCCGGCACCTCGGTGGACGCCGCGGAGGCCTCCCAGGCGATGATCTGGCGTCGCCCGCGCTGGTCGGCCCGGCTACAGCCCGAACCCGTGGCGCAACTGCTCGAAGAGGCGCACGCCGTGGGCCTGCTCGGCCGCGGCAGCATCACCGCACCCGCCCGGGCGCTGTTGCAGGACGGCCCCGAGGCCGCGATCGCGGCGATGGCCAAGGCGTTGCCGACGCCGGTGGACCACTTCCTGCTGCAGGCCGACCTGACCGTCGTGGTGCCGGGACCGCTCGACCGCGACCTCGCCGACGATCTGGCGGCCGTGGCCGACGTCGAATCCGCCGGTGCCGCCATGGTGTACCGGGTCAGCGAGGCCTCCATCCGCCACGCCCTCGACACCGGCCGCACCCCGGGCCAGCTGCACGCCTTCTTTGCGAAACACTCCAAAACACCGGTGCCGCAAGGGCTCACATACCTGATCGACGACGTCGCCCGGCGACACGGACAGCTGCGCGTGGGCATCGCGTCGTCGTTCGTGCGTTGCGAGGACCCGGCGCTGCTGGCCCAGGCGGTGGCCGCGGCCCCCGTCGCGCAGCTCGAGTTGCGGCTGCTGGCGCCGACCGTCGCGGTGTCGCACGCCCCCATCGCCGATGTGCTGGCCGCGTTGCGCGCGGCCGGCCTGGCGCCGGCGGCCGAGGATTCCAGCGGGACGATCGTGGATCTGCGGTCCCGCAGCGGTCGGGTGCCCGCGCCGCCGCACCGCCGGTTCTTCCGGCCGTCGCCGACCACCCCGAACCGGGACACCCTCAACGCGATCGTCTCGGTGCTGCGCAAGGTCGAAGACGGCACCGCCGGCAGCGGGCGGCTGGAGCCGGCGCAGGCGGTCGCGCTGCTGCAGCAGGCTGCGCTGCAGCAAAGCAGCGTGGTCCTCGGTTACACCGATCCGGCGGGGATCTCCACCCAGCGGGTGGTGTCGCCGATCCACGTGCGGGGCGGCCAGTTGACCGCGTTCGACACCGCGGCCGGCCGGGTGCGGGACTTCGCCGTGCATCGTGTGACCTCGGTCATGTCGGCGGAGCCGGGATAATGGGTTAAATGACCGACGGACCCCTGATCGTGCAGTCTGACAAGACTGTGTTGCTCGAAGTCGACCACGAGCAGGCCGGTGACGCGCGCGCGGCGATCGCGCCCTTTGCCGAACTCGAGCGAGCACCCGAGCACATCCATACCTACCGCATCACGCCGCTGGCACTGTGGAACGCCCGCGCGGCCGGTCACGACGCCGAACAGGTGGTCGACGCGCTGGTGAGCTTCTCCCGGTACGCGGTGCCGCAACCGCTGCTGGTCGACATCGTCGACACCATGGCCCGCTACGGCCGGCTCCAGCTGGTCAAGAGCCCCGTCCACGGCCTGACGCTGGTGAGCCTGGACCGCGCGGTCCTCGAAGAGGTGCTGCGCCACAAGAAAATCGCGCCCATGTTGGGCGCGCGGATCGACGACGACACCGTCGTCGTACATCCCAGCGAGCGCGGCCGGGTCAAGCAGATGCTGCTCAAGATCGGCTGGCCGGCCGAGGACCTGGCGGGCTACGTCAACGGCGAGGCGCACCCCATCGCGCTGGACCAGGACGGCTGGGAGTTGCGCGACTATCAGGAGATGGCGGCCGAATCGTTCTGGGCCGGCGGCTCGGGCGTGGTGGTGTTGCCGTGCGGGGCCGGCAAGACGCTGGTCGGGGCCGCGGCGATGGCCAAGGCCGGGGCCACCACGCTGATCTTGGTGACCAACACCGTGGCAGGTCGGCAGTGGAAGCGCGAGTTGATCGCGCGCACCTCGCTGACCGAGGAGGAGATCGGCGAATACTCCGGTGAGCGCAAGGAGGTCCGCCCGGTCACGATCGCGACGTATCAGGTGATCACCCGTCGTACCAAGGGCGAGTACAAACACCTCGAGTTGTTCGACAGCCGGGACTGGGGCCTGATCATCTACGACGAGGTGCACCTGCTGCCGGCGCCGGTGTTCCGGATGACGGCCGACCTGCAGTCGCGGCGGCGGTTGGGGCTGACAGCAACGTTGATCCGGGAGGACGGTCGGGAGGGCGACGTGTTCAGCCTGATCGGTCCGAAGCGGTACGACGCGCCGTGGAAGGACATCGAAGCCCAGGGCTGGATCGCGCCCGCGGAATGCATCGAGGTCCGGGTGACGCTCACCGACAACGAGCGGATGCTGTACGCCACCGCCGAACCCGAGGAACGCTACAAGCTGTGTTCGACCGCGCACTCGAAGATCGCGGTGGTCAAGTCGATCCTGGACCGCCACAAGACCGAGCCGACCCTCGTCATCGGCGCCTATCTGGATCAGCTCGACGAGCTCGGCACCGAGTTGAACGCCCCGATAATCCAGGGCTCCACCAAGACCGCCGAACGCGAGGCGCTGTTCGACGCGTTCCGACGCGGCGAGATTCGCACCCTGGTGGTTTCCAAGGTGGCCAACTTCTCCATCGACCTGCCCGAAGCCTCAGTGGCCGTGCAGGTTTCGGGGACGTTCGGCTCCCGCCAGGAGGAAGCCCAGCGCCTGGGCAGGTTGCTGCGACCCAAGGCCGACGGTGGCGGCGCGATCTTCTACTCGGTGGTGTCCCGCGACAGCCTCGACGCCGAATACGCCGCGCACCGGCAGCGTTTCCTGGCCGAACAGGGCTACGGATACCTCATCAAGGACGCCGACGACCTGTTGGGCCCCGCGATCTGAGACCGGTCACAGCTTCGCGCCACTCGCGACTCGCGCGAGCGGGCGAGTCGCGACTCGCGCGAGCGGGCGACTCGCGCGAGCGGGCGACTCGCGCCTCTCGCGACCGGGCGAGTCCCCGGCCGACACGCCGTTGTGCAGGTCGGGATTGCGCACGCTCGCGCCGACGGAACCCGCCGACTACAGCGACAGGATGGTCGCCGAAGCGGTGCCGGGCGCGCCGTATACCTGAGCCAGGCCGACGCGGGGCTGACCCGGCACCTGGCGATCCCCGGCCTCACCGCGCAGCTGACGCACGAGTTCGTGCATCTGGCGCAGGCCGGAAGCCCCGATCGGTTCGCCGTTGGCGATTAATCCGCCGTCGGTGTTCACCGGCATCGAGCCACCGATCTCGGTGGCACCGTCGGCCAGCAGCTTTTCCTGCTCGCCGTCCTTGCACAAGCCCGTCTCGGCCATGTGGATGACCTCGGCGCCGGCGTCGGTGTCCTGCAGCTGCGCGATGTCGACGTCCTCGGGACCGATGCCCGCGATCTCGTAGGCGGCCTTCGCGGCATACACCGTCGGCGAGGGGTCCTCGTCCAGCGGCGCCGAAGTAGCGTGGACCTCGTAGGCCCCGAACGTCCTGGTGCGGATCTCGGAGGCCTTCACGTAGACCGGCTTGTCGGTGAACTTGTGGGCGATATCGCCGCGGCACATGATCACCGCGGCAGCGCCCTCGTCGGGTGCGCAGAACATGTACTGCGTCAGCGGGTAGTTCAGCGCCGGCGAGTTGAGGATCTCCTCGATGGAAATGGGCTTGCGGCGGAACGCATTCGGGTTCAGCTCGCCGTTGCGGAAGTTCTTGTTGGCCACCCGCGCCAGCGTCTCCTGGCTGATGTTGTGGTCGTGCAGGTACTTGTTGGCCTTCATGCCGAAGAACTTGGTGGTGACGAACTGGCCGTTCTCGGCGTACCACTGCGGCAGCGCCAATTTGGCCGGGTCGTCGGTGAACGCCCCGCGCGGATGCTTGTCCAGGCCCACCGCGACGCCGATGTCGTATTTGCCGAGCCGGATGGTGTCGGCGGTCTGCTGGATCGCGCTGGCCGAGGTGGCGCAGGCGTTGAAGACGTTGGTGAAGGTGATTCCGGTGAGCCCGACGAGGCGGGTCACCGAGTCCGGGTTGGACACCTCGTAGCTGCCGCCGAAGCCGAACTGGATGTCTTTCCACTCCACACCCGCGTCGGCGAGTGCCAGCCGGATCGCCTCGGCGCCCATCTGCACAGCGGGCTTATCGAAGCGACCGAAGGGGTGCAGGCCGACGCCGATGATGGCCACATCGTTGGTCATTGCGGTACTCCTCAGACAGGCTGGAACGCGAACGTGACGACTTCGTTGCCGTCGGCGTCAGTGGTGAACGGGATCATGGTCAGCTCGACCTCCTGGCCGAATTCGAGCTTGGCGGGGTCGTTTTCGGTCAACCGGCCCTCGACGCGGATCACGTCACCGAGTTGGACGAGGCCCACCCCGAACGGCACGAAGTCCTTGCCGGTAGGACCGGCGTAGGGGGCACCGGGCGGGAACCCCTGGGTGGTCCAGGCGATGACCGTGCCGCGCCGCGGCAGCAACAACTCCGACATATCAGCGCTGCTGCACTTGGGGCAATGGTCCTGGACCGGGAACACGGTGGCCGAACAGCTGCCGCACTGACTGCCGATCAGCTGCGGGTTCTCCGCGGGCCAGGTGGAGATCTCGGGTGCGATCGCCTTCTGCATGTCAATCCTCCGCGGTCGTGACCAATAATGCGCTTGCAGAATCGTACAATACTGTTGACGAAAAACGGAAAGCTCATTCTCCGGGCCGCGAACGTGCGCAGAGTCGGTGGTTTTGCCGGCGTGTCGGCCGGGGACCCGCACTCTCGCGGAAAGTTGGCCCGGCTTGGACCCGACTGCGGGCACTGACGGTTGCATTCGTAGCTTCGAAGATGTCCCGTGGACGCCTCGAGATTGCATTCGTGGCCCCCGGCTTGAGCGGACGGCGGGAAAATGGCCGTATTTTCGCCGTCGGCGCAACCTCGTCGCCGTCAGCGCAATCTCGGCGTCCGAGGCGCACCCTGCTTGACCTGCTCGACACGCGGCCCAGCAACGAGACCACGAGCGACCTCAGGTGAGGGCGGGGATTACCTCGCGCTCGAAGAGTTCGACGCCGGAGCGGTCGTAGGCCGCCTCGGGGAAATAGCAGATCACGTACTCGCAGCCGAGGTCGCGCAGGCGACCCAACGACTCCACGAGTTGCTCGGGCGTGCCACTGCCGGACTGCGGACCCTTCATCGAGTTGATCATCGCGTCCGCGGCGGCCTCGCCGGTCAAGCCGCTGATCCGCGAGTGCACGCGCGCCATCCGGTCCTTGACGTCCGCCTCGGAGGCACCGACGAACGCATTGATATTCGCCGACCGCGTGATGGCGTCGTAGTCGGTGCCGACGTCGGCGCAATGCTCGGCGAGCACCTTCGACTTGTGTTCGAACCCCTCAGGTTCGGAGGTGAAGTTGGTGTACTGCGCGTACTTCGCGGCGATGCGCAGCGTGACCTTCTCACCGCCGCCGGCGATCCACAACGGGATCCCGTTGTCCTGCAGTGGCTTCGGGGCAACTATCGCACCGTCGACCTGATAATGCTTGCCCTCGAAGCTGACGATGCCGTCGCGCCAGGCATCACGCATGATCTGGACGCCCTCGTCGAGGCGCGCCAGCCGGACACCCGCCGACGGAAAGCCGTAACCGTAAGCCCGCCACTCGTGTTCGTACCAGCCGCCGCCGATGCCCATCTGGACCCGGCCGCCGGAGATGATGTCCGTCGTCGCCGCGACCTTGGCCAGATAGGCCGGATTGCGGTAGCTCATCGCGGTACACATCTGGCCGAGCTTGATCCGCGAGGTGCTCGCGGCGTACGCCGCCATCAGGGACCACGCCTCATGGGTGGCCTCGCTGGTGGGCGTCGGCACGGTGTGGAAGTGGTCGTACACCCAGAGGGAGTCCCACGCCGGGCTGTCGTCGGCGTACTGCGCAAGTCCGCGCATCACCGACCAATGCTCTGCGGGGTCGATATCCACCAGGTCGAGTCGCCAGCCCTGCGGGATGAACAATCCGAAGCGCATGGAGCCGACCGTACCCCGCCCGGCCATTCACGGGAACAGCGACACCGGCCCGACTTACCCTGGGGCCATGGCTCTCACCAAAGAAGAACGCGAACAGTTTCTGTCGGAGCCGCATGTCGCCGCGCTGTCGGTGACCGCCGGCGATCAACGCGGACCCCTGACGGTTCCGGTCTGGTACCAGTACCGCCCCGGCGACGAGCCGTGGGTGCTGACCGGCGCCGGATCCCGAAAACACCGGCTCATCGAGGCGACCGGCCGCTTCACGCTGATGGTGGACCGGGTCGAACCGACGGTGCGCTACGTCAGTGTCAACGGTGCCGTCAGCCGGATCGAGCCCGGCACCGACGACCTCCTGGTCGAGGTCACCAAGCGTTATCTCCCGCCGGCGGCCGTGGAGCCCTACCTCGAGATGGCGCGCCGCGAGCACGGCGAGTCCGTGGTGATCTATATGCGTCCGCAGCACTGGCTTTCGGCCGACCTCGGCGGTTTCTAACCGACCCAAGCGAAGATGCCCCCGACCTGAGGTCGAGGGCATCTTGCGAGGTGGTGTTACTTGGTCAGCGACGCCGGCGGGTTGAACCGCTCGCCGTAGCGCTCGGCCAACTGCTTGGCGCGGGCGACGAAGGCCTCCTTGCCGACCCCGAGCTCACCCTGGTAGCCGACGATGAACTGCGCCGAGCCACCGGTGTAGGGCGGGAATCCGATGCCCATGATCGAGCCGATGTTGGCGTCCGCGGTGGAGGTCAACACGCCCTCGTCGAGGCACTTCTGGGTTTCCAGGGCCTCGGCGAACAGCATCCGGTCGATCATGTCCTGCAAGGGGATATCGCTGCTGCCCGAGTTGAACGTCTCCCGCAGCCCGGGCCACAGGCCGACCCGCTTGCCGTCGGCGTACTCGTAGAAGCCGGCACCCTTGAGCCGCGACGGACGACCGATCTCGATCATCTTGTTGACGACGTCTTCGGCCGGGTGCGCCTCGTGGGTGCCGCCGGCGGCCTCGGTCGCCTTGCGGGTCTCGGTGGCGATCTTCTGCATCAGCTCCAGGTTGAGCTCATCGGAGAGCTGCAGCGGCGCCGCGGGGTAACCGGCCTGTCCACCGGCCTGCTCGATGCTGGCCGGCTCGACACCCTCGCCGAGCATCGCCAGCGCCTCGTTGACGAAGGTGCCGATGACGCGGCTGGTGAAGAAGCCGCGGCTGTCGTTGACGACGATCGGGGTCTTCTTGATCGCCAGGGTGTAGTCGAACACCCGGGCCAGCGCCTCGTCCGAGGTCTTCTCGCCCTTGATGATCTCCACCAGCGGCATCTTGTCCACGGGTGAGAAGAAGTGGATCCCGATGAAGTCCTCCTGGCGCTTGACGCCGGTGGCCAGACCGGTGATCGGCAGCGTGGAGGTGTTGGAACCCAACAGCGCGTTCGGCTCGACGATGTCCTCGATCTCCTGGAACACCTTGTGCTTGAGTTCCTGGTTCTCGAACACGGCCTCGATCACGAAGTCCACACCCTTGAAATCCGCGGCATCGGCGGTGGGGGTGATCTTCGAAAGCAACGCCGCGGAGCGCTCTTCGGTGGTCTTGCCACGCTTGAGCGCCTTGGCTTCCAGGTTCTCCGAGTAGGCCTTGCCCTTCTGGGCGGCCTCGAGCGTGACGTCCTTGAGCACGACGTCGTAGCCGGCCTTGGCCGACACGTAGGCGATACCGGCGCCCATCATGCCCGCGCCGAGCACGCCGATCTTGCGGATCTCCTGCTTGGCGATGCCGTCGGGACGCGAGGCGCCGCCGTTGATGGCCTGCAGGTCCAGGAAGAACGCCTGAATCATGTTCTTGGCGGTCTGGCCGGTCACCAACTGGGTGAAGTAGCGGCTCTCGATGCGGCTGGCGGTGTCGAAGTCGACCTGCGCACCCTCGACCGCGGCGTTGAGGATCGCCCGCGGCGCCGGCATCGGCGCACCCTTGAGCTGCTTCTTGAGCAGCGCCGGGAACGACGGCAGGATCGCGGCCAGGCCGGGACTGCTCGGGGTGCCGCCAGGCATCTTGTAGCCCTTGGCATCCCAGGGCTGGGTGTGCGACTCGGGATTGGCCTTGATCCACGCCTTGGCGGCGGGGACCAATTCCTCGACGGAGCCGACGAGTTCGTCGACCAGGCCGGTCTCCTTGGCCTTGGTCGGGCTGAACCGGGTGCCCTGGCTCAGGACCTCCATGAACGCCTTCTGGACACCGAACATCCGCACGGTGCGGGCGACGCCGCCACCGCCGGGCAGCAGACCCAGGGTGACCTCGGGCAGGCCGATCACCGAACCGCGCACGTCGGCGGCGATTCGGTGATGACACGCCAGGGCGATCTCCAGGCCACCGCCGAGCGCGGCGCCGTTGATGGCCGCGACCACGGGCTTGCCCAGGGTCTCGAGCTTGCGCAGGTCGGCCTTGATGAACTCGACCTCGGCGAAGGACGCCGCAGCGTCCTCGGGCCCGACGTTCATCATGCCCTTGAGGTCACCGCCGGCGAAGAAGGTCTTCTTCGCGCTGGCGATCACCACACCGGTGATCGAATCCTGCTCGGCGACAAGACGTTCAACTGTCTTGTGCATCGACTCCTTGTAATGCTCGTTCATCACGTTGGCCGAACCGGTCGGGTCGTCCAACGTCAAGGTGACGATGCCGTCGGCATCCTTGTCCCAGGCAATTGTGTTCTCAGCCATTGTGGTTAGACCCTCTCGATGATGGTGGCCACGCCCATGCCGCCGCCGACGCACAGCGTGATCAGCGCACGCTTCGCGCCGCGACGCTCGAGCTCGTCGACCATGGTTCCGGTGATCATGGCGCCGGTGGCGCCCAGCGGGTGGCCCATCGCGATGGCGCCACCGTTGACGTTGAGCTTCTCGTCGGGGATGTTCAGATCCTTCTGGAACTTCAGCACCACCGACGCGAACGCCTCGTTCAGCTCGAACAGGTCGATGTCATCGACGGTCAGCCCGGCCCGGTCGAGCACCTTGCGGGTTGCCGGGGTGGGACCGGTCAGCATGATGACCGGATCGGCACCGCTGGTGGCGGTGGCCACGATGCGCGCCCGCGGGGTCAGACCCTGCGACTTGCCCGCAGCCTCGGAGCCGACGAGCACCAGGGCGGCGCCGTCGACGATGCCCGAGGAGTTACCGCCGGTGTGGACGTGGTTGATCTTCTCCACCCAGTGGTACTTCTGCAGCGCCACATCGTTGAAGCCACCCATCGCCCCGACACCGTCGAACGCGGTCCTGAGCTTGCCCAGGCTCTCCACGGTCGAACCGGGACGCATGTGCTCATCGCTGTCCAGCACAATCAGACCGTTCTGATCGCGCACCGGCACCACCGACTTGGCGAAATAGCCACCCGACCATGCGGCGGCGGCCCGGTCCTGCGAGCGCGCCGCATAGGCGTCGACATCCTCACGGGAGAAACCCTCGATCGTCGCAATCAGATCCGCACCGATGCCCTGCGGCACGAAACCGACGCGGTAGTTGGTGTCCGGGTCACCGGCCCACGCGCCGCCGTCGGAACCCATCGGCACCCGGCTCATCGACTCCACACCGCCGGCGTAGACCAGGTCGTCCCAGCCGGAGCGCACCTTCTGCGCCGCCATGTTGACCGCCTCCAGGCCTGAGGCGCAGAACCGGTTGAGCTGCACACCACCGGTGGTGTCCGGCAGACCGGCGACCAGCCCGGCGGTGCGGGCGATATCGCCGCCCTGATCGCCGACGGGTCCGACGACACCGAGGATCAGGTCACTGATCAGCGTCTCGTCCAGGTCGGGGAAACGCGACCGCATTTCGTCGATCAGGCCGACCACGAGGTTGACGGGCTTGATTTCGTTGAGGGCACCATTTCGCTTGCCACGCGGCGTGCGAATGGCCTCATAGATAAAGGCTTCTTCGGACATGTGTTGTTCCCTTTCGGGTGGATGACAGGGGCCGTCCCTCCGGACGATAGTCCACTGGTCACACACCTTATCAACAACCCTGACCAACCTGTTGGTTGGGCGTCCTCAGCACGTGTTTTATATGCGGGGCTCCGCCGGGCGCATCAGCTATCGACGATCGCGGTCACGCGGATCTCGACCCGCATCTCGGGTAGTCCGAGCGCGGTGACGCCGGTCTGGGTCCAGATCGGCGCCCGGTCGCCCAGCCGCGCGCGGAACTGGGCGGTCATCACGTCGTTGTGCGCGTTGTATGTCAGCTCCGGGGCGGGCAGCACATGGTAGGAGTTCACGTGCACCACGTCGCGCCAGGTTGCGCCGGCGGTGGCCAGGGTGCGTTCGACGTTGTCGAACGCCGTCACGATCTCCTCCTCCAACGACTCCGCGACGTTCAGGTCGGCATCCCAGCCACCCTGCCCGGAAATCTCCACTCGGTTCCCGATCCGCACCGCCTGGCTGTAATGCAGCAGGCCAAACAGCTTCTCTCCGGCGCCGGGGGTGACAAAGAACTCGACGTCGCGATCCATTTTTACTTCATGCATGAAGTAACCGTACACGCGAATACTTCACGCGTAAAGTCATCGGGCATGGCGGAGACTCGTTGGCTGACGCCGCAGGAGAAGGAGGCGTGGACCGGTTTGGTCGCCCTCATGCTGCTGCTGCCGGGCAAGCTCGAATCGCCACTGCGCCAAGTGGACTTGACCCTCTTCGAATATCTGGTGCTCAGCCACATATCCGAGGCACCCGACCACCGAATCCGGATGAGTGATCTGGCGTTTTTGGCCAGCGGATCGTTGTCCCGACTGTCCAACGTCGTCAAGAGGTTCGAGGGCCGGGGTTGGGCTACTCGGTCGCCGGATCCCGAGGACGGTCGGTACACCATCGCGTCCCTCACCGACACCGGCTACCGCCTGGTCGTCGAGGCGGCCCCGATCCATGCACGGGCCGTGCGCGAGCTCGTCCTGGACCCGCTCACCGCCACCGACCTGGCGGCGCTGACGCGCATCGCGGCGAAACTTCGAGTGGTCCCACCAGGCCTCGAAGCGCGGGCGGAATAGACCGACAATCACGGACCGCGCCGTCGGCCCGCATAGCGGCGGGCGCGACTCGCCACATATCGCCAATACGCCGCTTGGGATCCAATCCGCGAGTTGACCCGAGTCATTCGCGAGACTTTGCGCGTTGAACCTTTCAATTGGATCCGATGCCGTAGAATGTGCACCATGCCACAACCATGATCGACTGCATCACCGGCGGACATCGCACGCTGCTTTGTCCGCAAACGTCGGCCAGGCGGGTTGTGCCGAGCCCACCGATCAGCCCCTGCACTCGGAAGGACACCCGCTATGCTCAGCGAATTCACCCGCCCAGACTTCTGGACAGCGTTCCTCGATGAACTCAACAAGGACACCGAGTGGTCAGGGGCAGCAAAGCACTTCTCGGTGCGTATCGAGTTGCGCTGCGCCGACTACAGTTTCGCCGTAGACACCCGTGACGGCAGGGCGGTCGGCGCGGCGCCGGGACCGCTCCCCGCAGGGGCGGACATCCTCTTGACCGCACCCGAGAGGGAGTGGCGGCGGATCCTGGACGGCCGGGTCGACTACTTCGAAGCGACGTCGCCGGGATTGGGCGAGCTGAGCGTCGCCGGCGATGCTGTCGCCGCCAGCCGGAACGTCAAGGCAATGTGGCTGTTCCTACATGCGCTCGCGCGAACAGCGCGCCCGGCTGAAGATGCCCCGCCCAACTATTCCCCGGCGCCGCCGACATACGACCGAGTGGTGACCGGTCGCTATATCGATGTCAACGGCATCGAGACGTACTACGAGGAGGCCGGCAACGGCATCCCGATCGTGTGCATTCACGCCGCTGGTCAAGACACTCTGATGTACCGGCATGTCGTGCGGGGATTGTCCGACCGTTTTCGAGTCATTTCCCTGGACGCACCGGGCCATGGGAAAACCGCGGAGCCGAGCGGCGGCCCGTTTCACAGCATCACCGAGCACGCGGACTTCAACGAGACATTCATGGATGCCCTCGGCCTCGATCGCCCGGTGCTTGTCGGGTGCTCGATGGGAGGGAACATGGTGCTGGAACTGGCAGCCCGACGCCCGGACTACTACCGTGGCGTCGTGTCCTGCGAGGGGGCCGATTACACTCCGACCGTCAGCCCCTTCCTTCTGGAGATGCTGATGCTCAACGGCCCTCAGATCCTGGAAGCGTGGTCACGATCCATGACCGGCAAGCGCACGCCGCCGGACCGGGCGCGGGAAGTCGTGTGGCAGCTCAGACGTGTCGCCCCCGAATACATCGCCGCGGACCTGACCGGTTATGCCGGATTCGATCGGCGCGCGGAGATGGGTAAGATCACCAGTCCGGTCCTACTCATCCGTGGTGACGCTGACTGGCTGGTGAACCAACAGATGGTTGACGAAACTGCGGCCCGAATCACCGATAGCAGTATCGCCATTCTGGAAGGGACAGGACACTATCCGATGATCGAGAATCCGGTCGAGTTCAACGGCGCTGTCCTGTCGTTCGCCGAGAAGCTATGACCTGCCGAGGATCTCGATGGCTGCTACCGACAAAGAACTGACGTCCACGCCGCAGGGGCCTGCATCGGTCGTGAGCCAGCGCATTGCCGATGTCCTACGCGACGACATTCTGACCGGCCAGCTTTCACCCGGACAGCGGATCCGCCAGGAAAGCATCGCCAAGAAGGTGGGTGCCAGTCGACTGCCTGTCCGCGAGGCCCTGCGCATACTGGAATCCGAAGGACTCGTCGAACTGAAGGCCAACAGCGGCGCGTGGGTTTCGAAGTTGGACATGCAGGAATGCGACTTCGTCTACCGGGTCCGGGAGCGCATCGAACCGCTCGCTCTCGAAGAGAGTATTCCCCGACTCAACGCGGAACATCACCGCCGGCTCAACGAGATCCAGGCCGAGATCGAGAGCAACGACGATGTCGACCGGTTTCTCGTACTGGATCGGGAATTGCACCTACTGACCTACAGCGGGTGCGAAATTCCCCAGCTCAACTCCATGGTCGACCGCTACTGGAATACCACGCAGCATTACCGTCGCGCCTTCGCGCGGTTGGCCGGAGCGGATCGCAAATGGGTCATCATCGCTGAGCACCGCCTGCTCATCGACGCCATCACCCGTTACGACAGCGTGGAGGCCGACCGGTGCCTGGTGGGCCACATCCGGCGGACCCGAGTTGAACTCTCAAAGCACCCTGAGCTGTTCGAGACGCCCCCAAATAAGTGACGGTATCGGCCCTCCGCTCGGGATGACCCTGACTCAATTGGTCAACGGCGCCGCCGCAATCGACGCCGCATGCGGCAGTACCTCTGCGGCGAACAACTCAGTCTGGTCTTCATGCTCGCGGGCTGTCCCGCTCGGGCAGTCGAATTGCACAGTGATGTGCCCGTATCCGAAAGCGGCCAGCTCATGGAGGTCCTCGACAACCTGCTCGGCATTTCCGGTGAGGATGGGACGGCCGAACTTGAACGACGAGTTGTCCTGCGCTGTCGAGCAGACCCGGACCTGGCAGTACGCGCCCATGGTGAAGTCACTCAAATCTCGCCCGATCGACGCAGCCTCTCGCCGGATGGCCACCCGCAGGAAGTCCAGATCCTGCGGCCGGGTGTGGCTGTCCAGGAACATGGGATAGAAGCCTTCACAGAGCCGGGCCGCACGCTTGGCTGCTATCTCGGACATCCCGCCGTACCAGATCGGCATCCTTGGTTGGACAGGTTTCAGATCCATGGACACCCCGTGGATCTGAAAATGCCTACCGTCAAACTCGATATCCGCGTTCTCCCAAGCCTGCCGATAGATCTGCAGGCACTCCTGCAGGACTGAGCCACGATGTTGGAAGTCGACACCAAGAGCTTCGAATTCGCCGATTTCCCAACCGACTCCGACCGCCATCATCGCTCTGCCTTCCGACAGCACATCGAGGGTGGCCCACTCGTGCGCGGTGATGAGCGGATGCCGATACGGGGCGATATAGACCGTCGGGCAGAAGCGCAACGTCGAAGTCCGGCTGGCTATCGCGCCGAATGTTGTTGCCACATCCATCATCACCGGCCGATCCGGATATGCTCTCTTGCCCGTTGAGTTCGCTGGATGCACCCCTTCCGAGTATGCCTCGGTCACGATGTGGTCGCTGAGCCACACGGAGTGGAAGCCCAGTTCCTCGGCCCGGACGCTCCGCTCGACTGGGCGCATCTGCCGCGGGTCGATGTTCGTCAGAAAGCAGTTGCCACTTTCATCCCGGCTCATCACCCCGTGGGTGGGCAGATTCAAACCGAATTGCATGAACTAGCGCTCCCATTCAGGTGCAGCAACGGCGAGCTCGGGACCCAGGTCCCAGCCCACCGTTGTCTCGTAGAGCTGGGCGACCTCGAGTAGCCCGGCATCGGCCCCCTTCGGCCCGACCAGCATCACTCCCACCGGCAGCCCGTCGGATCGACCCACGGGCATGCTCAGCGCGGGCATGCCGGTCGCATTGAACGGCGCGGTGTTGCCCAGCATGCTCCAGCCCCTGTCGAGCGACTGAGCTGCGCTTGGAGTCTCGAGCGTACGCAATGGGGCGAACGGCGTCGTCGGCATAAGAAGCATGTCGACGCCCGCGAAGACGTTCGCATAGGCAGCTATGTGGTCGGTGAGGCTGTTCCGCGCTGCCGCATACAGCGCGCCGCCATAGGTATTCGACATCGCGGTACCCGCCAGCCACGCGACTTTAACCTGCGGCGACAACTCCTCGGCACGGTCCCGTAGTGCGGCATGTAACTGTGTCGCGAACTCGACGTCGTAGCGGCCCAGGTGCCCGTAGCCGTGGCCCCCGGAACGCAACAGCGATGCCATCCCTTCGAGATTGCAGATGAACGACGCGACACCGATCGTGAGATGCTCCGGCACCGAGACCCGCTGGATCTGTGCCCCCATGGACTCCAGCTCGCGACAGGTCGCCTCGACGACGTCGATCACACCGGCCGCCCCATGCTCGCGAGCCAGATCGACGCCTTCGTCGAGAACCCCGATCCGGATCCCGTCAAGATTCCTGGGCGGACTCTGCACCCGCCCCGCAAACGTTGCGTCCGGGACGTGCACCGGTTGCCGGGGATCGATGCCGTCGCGGCCGACGAGCACGTCCATCATGACGGCGATGTCGGCCACGGATCGCGCCATCGGACCTGCGTGGTCGATGATCTGGTCGATTCCCGCGATGCCGGTGTAGGGCACCCAACCATGCGTCGGCTTGAGCCCCAGGGCACCACACCAAGCGGCTGGGATGCGGATCGATCCACCTTGATCGCAACCCACGCTGATATCAACACCCGGGTAGGACAACGCGGCCGCGGCTCCACTGGACGAGCCGCCGGCAAGATGGCTGACCGAGTTGGGATTCTGTGTCGGACCATACGAGCTCGTCTCGCCCGAGGCCGCGAATCCGAAGCAGTCCATGTTCGTCGTCGCCACGATCCGGCCACCGGCACGCAGAATCCGGTCGACGATCGTCGCGTGGGTTGCCGGAACAAAGTCTTCGAGGCCCGAGTAGCCGCAGGTGGCGGGCACGCCCGCCACGAACACCGAATCCTTCACCGAAATCGTCCGCCCCGACAGTGCGCCTTCTCCCGTCGGCTCGATATCGCACCATCGCACAACGGCGTTCAGCGGATCGTCCTCGGTCCGAGACCGTCTCCACGCCGCTTCGCGAGGGGTTTGTGTGAGGGCAGCAGCGACCGGTTCGGTGTCGTCGAGGCGGGCGCGGACGACCGCCAGGACATCCTCGTAGTGTGCACCCTCGGCGATACCCAGGGCGGAGGCAATTTGTTCGACCTCATCGATTCGCGGATTGATCATCATGTTCTCCTTGGCCTGGGGCGATCAAAGGTGGAAGCGACCGTCGTGCCAGCCTCGGTCCATCCGTGCCTGCATCGCCCAATCCAGCCGCACCACGGAAAATTTCCATCCGTCGTCGGTGAGCACGTACTCATCGTGGTAGAGGCCGGCCATCACCGCCGAGAAGCTCTGGTCACCATCGGCGATGGCGACCGGTTCGAAAAGCTGCCAGAAGCCCTTGGCCGACGTCGCAGTATCGTCGACTTCGATGTCCCCGCCGATCATCAAGTGCAGCGCAAACGTGATCGTGTCACTGGTGCCGGCGAAGAAGGTGCGGATCGCCTCACGTCCGTTGTGACGTCCCCAGCGCTCGCCGCCATCCCAGATTGCGTCCTCGGTGAACATCGGCGCGATGATGTCCGGCGGATAGTTGTCATCGCACGCTGCGGCGTAACGCAATTTCAGCCGGCGAATCTCGTCGGCGGCCTCTAGGCGTGCAACGCGACGGCTGAGGTTCTCGAGAGTGTTGTCCATGATTACTCCTTGTTTTGGGTCGGGTATCGGGGTGTCCCGCTGGCGTCCGGTCGGGCAAGGTCGCCCGATCGGATCAAAGCAATTCGCTTGGGCGGCGATTCGTCGGCACTTCGATGAATTCGACTACGGTTCCCAGGTTGTCCTCCATTTCGTAGTATGCGAACCCGCCGTCCCCGTCGACTCCATAACCGGCGCCCGTCTGTGCCGGTTCGAGCCGAGATCTGCGGTACTCATCGATGGTGTCCGCGATCGACGGGACGAAGAATCCGACGTGGTGAAACCCGTAGCCGTGCTGGTCGATCCAGTCGTGGTAGATGCTGGGGCCGACCATCGGCTGGATCAGCTCGATCTGCGGGACCGTGTTCGCCAACGCAAGCCGCATGGCGAACTCGCCGGGCTGTCCCCGATAGGAGAACGTCGTGCCCGTGATGTCCGACGAGTACGTGTAGACACGCCAGTCGGTCACGTTCAGTGCAGCCGTCCATTGCTGTACGCCGGCGGCCAGATCCGGTACGAGGAAACCCAACTGGTCGACTTGCGACGATGGGAGTTGCGGTTGCATTGCACTTCCTGTCTCTTTCGGTGTGAGCTCATGTTCCAGGACATTCGGATGCGCGGGAGCTAAACCGCATTCGCCGCCCGGCGTTCGGAGGTCAGCCGCGACAACGCGATAGCGACCACCAGGGCGGCACCGTTGAATACCGGGTCCACCCAGGACGGCACACCCAGTTGCGACAACCCTCCGACGCCGACCGCCAACAGGTACACCGCCGCAACAACTCCCAGCGGATTGAATTTGCCAATCTGGAACGCTGCCAGGCTCAGGAATGCCGCGGCGAACGCCGGCAGAAAGAACGCGCTGTATGACGTTGGGTTCGCCGACCCCACCCGAGCCGTCAGCACCAGTCCGGCAACGGCGGCCAGGACCGGGGCACTGATCAACGCCAACACCCGAATTCGTGCCGTCGGCACACCGGCCAACCTGGCGGCGGGCTCGTTGGCGCCGACAGCGTAGAAGAATCGGCCGATGGGGCGCTGCGTCAACACAAACCACAAAACCGCGGTGATGGCCGCCATCAGCAGTATGGGCAGACCGATTCCAGCGATCGACGCGGTGCCGATGATCCGGATTCCGTCAGGTATGGCCTCATAGACGACCGCGCCGCCGGAGTACAGGAGAATCAACCCCGCCAGAACGGAATTCGTGCCGAGCGTCACTACGAACGACGGCAACTTGAGTCCTACGATGAGCCCAGCGTGGACCGCTCCCACAGCGAGCGCCATGACGAGGATCGCGACCAATGTCAACGCGACGCTGAAGCCCTGTCGGGCAGGCAGTCCAGCGGCCAACATCGCGGCCAGGCCGAGCACCGCCGCGAGTGACAAATCGAACTCGTTGACAATCAACGGGACCATCACTGCGAGGCTCAGGACGGTCAGCACGGCGCTTTCCACCAAGATCGTCTGAGCGTTGGCGACGGTGGCAAATGTGTCGGGTCGCAGCAGACTGAACACGAGGACAAGCAACGCGATCAGTCCCACGACAGCGAACCTTGCCGCCAGGCTCCCCCACTGCCTGGAGACCGGGGGGTCCTGCCGCGTCGTAACGTCAGCTGTGAGCATGAGCATCTCCCTTGTGCATTTCGGCCAGGACCGACGAAACATCGACGGGCGCCGGAAATTCGGCTTGGAGTCGACCGTTGTTGATGACCACCATCCGGTCGCAGGCAGCGGCTATCTCTTCCGGTTCCCCACTTACCAGCACCACCGCGAGCCCCTCTGCGACATGCTGACGTAACGTCGCCAGGATCTCGCCTTTGGCGTAGACATCCACACCCTGGGTCGGCTCGTCTGCGACCAGCACACCGGGATCGACTGCCAGCCAACGACTTATCAGTACCTTCTGCTGGTTGCCGCCGGACAGCGTGAGCATGTCCGCCTCAGTGTCGAGTGGGTGAACTCCCATCGCCGCGAACAACTCGTGCATCCGCGCCCGTTCGCTACGGACGCTGATTCGACCTCGGGACACGTAGGGTCGGACATCGGATATGGTGGCGTTTTCCCGGGCGGTGAGTCCGGTCAGGACGGCTTGGCTTGCGCGGTTCGCCGGCACGAAACCGACCGGATGCGAGCGCCCGCCTACCGCGGCGTCATCCAGGGCGACGACTCCCCCCGAGGGCTCTGCTCTGCCGGAGAGCAGAAGTCCCAGTTCTTCGATGCCGCTGCCTAAAACCCCCGCTACACCTACCATCTCGCCGCGGTGGATGGCCAGATCGATCCCGCGAAGTGTCCTACCGCACAGATTCCGGGCACTCATGATGGGGCGTCCTGGACGCTGCGCTTCAGCAACGCTGGACCGGGTGACAGTCACCGGTTGGGCGCTCGTGCCGCCCATCTCCTTGACCATCCGATCGACCGAGAGTTCGGAAGTCGGCGAACTGCACACCACCCGCCCGTTACGCAGCACGGTCACCGAGTCGCTGACGCTCATGATTTCGCCGAGGCGGTGCGAGATGAATAACACCCCCAACCCTGACTCGGCACATTGGGCGGCGACGTCGAGCAGTCGTTGCGTCTCTCGCGCCGGCAGGGTCGATGTCGGCTCATCCAACACCAGCAGCGAACAATCAGAACTGGCGCGTAGTGCACGCGCGATCGCGATGATCGTCTTCTCCGCCTTTGTCAGCTGATCAACCGTGACATCGATCGTCCGTTCAAGCTGAAACGGCTTGAGCGCCGCCATCACTGAGTCGCGTTCCGCATTCCGGTCGATGCAGCCCCGGCGGGTGGGAATGCGGTGTCCGAGGCTGAGATTCTCCAGCACCGTCAGGGGTTCCACGAGCGCGAGATCCTGATGGACGAATGCGATCTTGTCGTGGAAGTTCTCCGTGACGCCGCCGACCGTGATGGCTCCGCTGTCGCGTTGATAGAACCCCGCCAGGATCTTCACGAACGTCGACTTTCCCGAGCCGTTCATCCCGACCAATGCATGCACCGCTCCCGCCGGAATGTCGATGGATACGTTCTCGAGTGCGACGTTGTCGCCGAAGGACTTGCTCACCGCCTCCGCCGAGAGGGCGGAGCCCGGAAGCGTTCGGGTGCCGGTCATGAGGCGGTCCAGATTCGTCGGTACTCCGCCATGTAGTCGATGTCACCTTCCCATTGCCCCTGCCCCGAGATTTCATCGATGTTCTCGGAGGTGATCAGGCGAGTCGGCACGTTTTGGGCGACGACGTCCTGGCCGGCCATCAGGCGGTTGACGTTGTCGAACGCTGCCCAGGCGCCCCACTTGATCGGCACCGCCGACGTCGCGTTGGCTTGGCCATCACGGATCAGTTGGAGCCAGGGGGCGATGCCGTTGAATGCACCCACCCGGACGTTCTGGAATTTCGCGCCCCGGATGGACGGCAGGGCACTGAGCATGGACGCGTCGTAGGCGCCGATCACCGTGTTGATCCGCGGGTTTTCCCGCAACGCGGAGACCATCAGCGTCGGGACACGTGTGGATGCCTCCGCTGCTGTGAACTTGTCCTCGCGAACGATGTCGCAGGTCCGACAGGTCTCGAGCGTTTCGCGGGCACCCTGGATCCAACCCCGGACCACGTTGAACTCGGGAGCCTCGGTCAGGTAGGCGTTGGTGTTCCCACCCGATTTCCAGATCATGTAGCTGGCCATGTTGGCCCCTTGCTGGGCAATGGGTTGGTCCACCTCGAACGTGACACCGTGCGGGCTCGGTTCGTTGCCGCCGTCCCAGCTCCCGACCACGATTCCGGCGGCCCTGGCACGTTGCACCGCGCCGGCCACCGCGTCCACCGACAAGGCGTTCAGGATCACCGCGTCGTAACCTTGATCGATGGCCTCACTGACCGCCCGGTTGTAGATTCGCGGGTCGAGTTGGCCGTCGACGACCCGCAACTCCCAGCCCAGAGCGTCAGCGGCGGCCTCCGCCGCCTGCGCGGGTGCCTTACACCCCTCGGCCGCGAACCCGCACGCGATCCACATGACCTTCACACCGGACTGTGCCGGTGGACCATCGGCGGGGCCGGGCCACTCCACTATCGGCTGCATCGCCGCCTTGGCGGCTTGCTCGTAGGTCGAGATGTCGGTGATCGCCGTGTCCACACCGTCCACGGCGACGTCGTGCAATCCCGAAGAACATCCGATTGCCGACGTGAGAAGAACCGCGGCTCCTACCAAGCGCGCAAAGGTGTTTCGAGTCATCAACGCTCCCAGGTCATGTTCAGAAAAGATATCGAGATGGTCTTCGTGTCTTCGTATTCGGTTGGGCAGGCAGCCGAAGCCGGCTCGGCGCGGTGGCGTTGCCCACCCGGCGGAAGCGAAACGCAGTTCCCGTCGCGTCCGGAGCGGCCAGGGCTTCGCCGGGGTGCACGGTTCGCCAACAGCAGTGCGAACATTCGGCGGGCACTCATATCAGAATCGTCATGGGGTTCTCGATCCGCCGGACGAATGCCGCCATCCACTGTGCTGCCACAGCACCGTCGATGACCCGATGGTCGGCCGACAATGTCACGGTCATGACCGAGCCGACGGCTAGTTGGCCGTCGATGACCACGGGTCGCTGAGCGGCTGCGCCGACCGCGAGGATCCCGGAATGCGGGGGGTTGAGAATCGCGGAGAACTCGGTGACTCCGTACATCCCGAGGTTGGAAACAGCGAAGCTGCCGCCGGTGAGCTCATGCTGCTGAATTCGTCCCGCACGGGCACGTGCCGCGAAATCGGCTACCTGCGTGGATATCACGGAAATCGGCAATCGCTCCACTCCGCGCAGCACCGGTGTCATGAGGCCTCCGTCGACCGCGACGGCCACCGCGATGTCAACGCCCTGGAACTGCCGGATCGAGTCGCCGTTCCAGATCGCGTTTGCTTCCGGAACCTCCAGCAGGGCGCCGGCGACCGCTTTGAGTACGAAGTCGTTCACCGAGACTTTCACGGTGGTGGATCCGTTGATGGTTGCTCGCAGTTCCGCCAGCGCATCCACCCTGCAGTCAGCGGTCACATAGAAATGAGGCACCGTAGTTTTGCTCTCGGTGAGCCGACGAGCGATTGTCTTACGCATCCCTGTCAGGGGGATGTCAACGATGCCCGGCAACTCTGAAGCCGGTACCTCCTCAGTCCGTCGTGTGGTGGGAGCTTCCACCGGGGTCTGGGCGGGCACCCGGTCGACGTCACGGCGCACGATGCGGCCTCCCGGCCCCGTCCCGGTGACGGTGGCCAGATCAATACCTTTTTCCCGGGCGATCTTTCGAACCAGCGGGGTGGCGAACAACCGTCGGTCAGCGGCATCGATGGGCGCTACATCCGGCGCCTCCGCGCGAGTAGTCGCGGCGCCGACCGGTGTTGCCGGTGTCTGCTCCCGCGGCTTCGCATCGGCTACGAGGGTGGGATCGAGAGCTGCGGCGTCCTCACCCGGGGCCGTCACCACCGCTATGGGTTCGCCGACGGCGATGGATGTCCCGGGTTCGGCCAACAGCTGGGCCAGGATCCCCTCCACTTCGGCGGCGTACTCGACAACCGCCTTGTCCGTTTCGATCTCGGCGATCGGATCACCGATGGCGATCGTCTCGCCGACGGACACCAGCCAGGTCTGGATTGTCGCCTCACTGGCGTCGGCCAGCACCTCTGGCATTCGCACGACGGTGGCCATCAGGACCTCCCCATCCCGCGTCTGATCTTTTCGAGGGCGTCGACGATTTCTTCGGTGCCGGCGATGGCGGCGCGCTCGAGGATCCGAGAAATGCTGGGCGAGGCCTCTTCTCCCGAGACGCGCTCGATGGGTTGATCGAGCCAGTCGAACATCCTGCGTTGGATCTCATCGGCCAACCAGCCGCCGTACGAACTGCCCTGCGCACCTTGTTCGACGATCAGCACCGCATTCGTCTTACGAACGCTCGTTTGGATGGTGTCCCAGTCGATGGAAGCGCGGTCGAGCCAGCGTAGATCGATCACCTCTGCGTCGAGGCCTGTCTGTTCGACCGCCTCGACACACCGCTCGACCATCGAGAGGTAGCTGATGACGGTGACCTCGGTGCCCGACCGCCGGACAACTGCCCGACCCGGCGGGATGATGTAGTCGAGATCGCCCTCGGGTACCTGGCCGATGATGCCGTACAGATCGACGTGCTCGATCACCAACACCGGATCATCGAGCGCGAGGGCTGCGTTCATCAGCCCGACATAGTCCGCAGCGGTCGACGGAGCCACGATCCGCCAGCCAGGACTGGTGGCGAAGATCCCCGCGGGATCCATCAGGTGCTGGGAGCCGTACCCCGTCCCCATCGCCACTTTGGTGCGCAGGACGATGGGCACCGGGTTATCGCCACCGAACATGTGGCGCGCCTTGGCGATCTGGTTGAACACCTGGTCGGCCGCTACCCACATGAAGTCGGGATACATGAACTCCACGACCGGCCGGAACCTACCGTCCAACGCCAGTCCGCCGCCGAGGCCGGCGAATGCGTTCTCACTGATCGGCGTTCCGACCAGGCGGTCTCCGCCGTACTTCGCCAGTCCCTTGGTGGCACCGTTGGTCCCGCCGTTCAGGCGATGGACGTCCTCACCGAAGATCACAATCCGCTCGTCGGTCGCCATTCGGCGATCCATGACACCGGCGACCGCGTCAACGAACTTCGCCTTGCGCCAGGCACCTTCGTGCTCGGTGGGTTCGAGCACCGTCAGCGACTGCAATTCGCTGGAATCGCCACGGACACCGACGTTGACGAAGCTCGGGTCGGGCCAGAGTTCGGGTCGGATGCGGCGCTTGCCCGGGACTCCCGGATCGGCTTCCAAGAGTTCGGCTGCTGCGGTGACCATCGCCTCCTGTGCCTGACGACGCAACTCGTCCACACCGGTTTCGTCTATCAAACCGAGTCTGATCATCTGCGCTGCAGTGCTATCGAGCGGGTCGCGGCTACGCCAGTGCGCTTCCTCTGCCTTGTCGCGGTATCCGAAGGCACTGCCCGGGTACGGCCCGTTCTGGTGAAAGAACCGGTACACCTCGGCCTCGACGATGGCCGGACCGTTGCCACTGCGCATTCTTTCGGCGGCTTGTTCGGTGGCCAGGTACACCGCCAGTGGGTCCATTCCATCGACCCGCCAACCCGGGATGCCGAAGCCCTGTCCACGCACCGACAGGCGGGGGTCCGCGGTGACCTCGTCGACGTGGGTCGACACCGCGTAGAGGTTGTTCTCGATGAAGAAGCACACCGGCAGTTTCCAGGCGGCCGCCAGGTTCATCGACTCCAGCACCGATCCGATCTGACTGGCGCCGTCACCGAAGTAACTGATCGTGAGATCATCGGTGGCACCGTGCTTCTGAGCCCATGCATTACCGGTGGCCATCGGCACGCCACCCCCCACGATGGCGTTGGTGCCCAACGCGCCCGCCTCGTGCCACTGCAGATGCATCGAGCCACCCCGGCCCCGGCAGTAGCCTTGCGCCAACCCGAGGATCTCGGCGAGCGTGCGCTGCAGCACGTCAGCGATCTTCGGCGTCACGGGGGCGGCCGGGTCGATCACCCCGCCCGACACATACGTGAACACCTTTGCCAAGAACTGGTGATGCCCCCGGTGCGAACCGTTGACCGCGTCGGTGGGGCGCAGGCCGACGATGGAGCCAACGGCGCCGCCCTCCTGTCCGATGCTGGAGTGGGCCGGCCCGTGGACCAGCCCCTCGGCGGCGAGCTCGAGGACCGTTTCCTCGAACGCCCGAATGAGGTGCAGCTCGGCGAGCATGGTGCCCAGAAGTGCGGGATCCGCGGCCTCCCAGTCATCGTCGGTGGTGGACAGTTCGATCCATTCGGATCCCGTTTCCAGGCGGCATTGGGTTGACATAAACCTCATCTCCTGGCCGGCCGACTCCCTCGTCGGCGCGTGGCACATATCGGAGACTACGCACAATGGATCCAATTTGGCTAGGCCTACGCGGGAAAACCTCGGATATCGACTACAGTTGCGCTAGTTTGGATCCATGCATGGCGCCTTGCGGTTCATGGGATGCGTCCCACGCTTTCGTTCAACAACCACTAGGGAACAGGAACTCTCGATGACAATCGCAACCACCAATCCGGCGACGGGCGAGATCCTCGAGACGTTCGAACCGCATGACAGTGCCGAGGTGCAACGCCGGATCGCGCACGCCTGCGATGCGGCCCACGCCCTGCGCGACAGGACCTTCACTGAGCGCACCCGGTGGATGCACGCCACAGCCGACGTCCTCGAAGCCGACGTCGAACGGGCAGCAGAGATGATCACCGTCGAGATGGGTAAGCCGATCCGGCAATCCCGCGCCGAGGTGCTCAAGTGCATCAAGAGCATCCGCTTCTACGCCGACAACGCCGAATCTTTCCTCGCCCCTGAGGAACTGGCCGACCCGTCGACGGTGTCGGCTGCTGCGGCGGGTACGGTTTGGCAGCCCCTTGGTGTCGTGCTGGCCGTGATGCCGTGGAATTACCCGCTGTGGCAA
This sequence comes from Mycolicibacterium sp. MU0053, assembly GCF_963378095.1. Lineage (NCBI taxonomy): Bacteria > Bacillati > Actinomycetota > Actinomycetes > Mycobacteriales > Mycobacteriaceae > Mycobacterium > Mycobacterium burgundiense. The sequence goes on along the minus strand of NZ_OY726397.1, from coordinate 742,796 downwards.
GTAATCCGGTTCGCCGCCCCCGCGTTGATGGCCGGCAACACCGTCCTGCTGAAGCACGCGCCGAACGTTCCGCGCGCAGCGCTTTATCTCGATGAGCTCTTCACGAAGGGCGGATTTCCGGTCGGCGCGCTTCGCTCGTTGCTGGTCGACCCGAAGGACGTCGCGGCGGTGATCGAGGACCGCCGCGTCAAGGCCGTCACCCTGACCGGGTCCGTACCGGCGGGGAGTGCGGTGGCCACGACCGCCGGCCGACATATCAAGAAGGCCGTTTTGGAACTCGGCGGCTCGGATCCCTTCATCGTGATGCCCAGCGCCGACCTGGCGGCGGCATCGGCAGTGGCTGTGGCGGCCCGTGTCTCCAACAACGGCCAATCCTGCATAGCCGGAAAGCGGTTCATCGTTCATACCGATGTCTATGACGAGTTCGTCGGGCTGTTCGTCGACAAGATGAACCAGCTGGTGGTCGGCGATCCGATGGACGAGTCCACCGATGTCGGGCCACTGGCCACCGAATCCGGGCGCGCCGACATCATCGGCCTGGTGGACGACGCCGTGTCCAAAGGCGCTCAGCTGCTCACCGGGGGGTCGGCGCCGGACCGCCCGGGGTGGTACTACTCGCCTACCGTGCTGGCCGAACTGACCGACGATATGCGCATTGTGCTGGAGGAAACCTTTGGTCCCGTCGCGTCGCTGTACCGGGTCGGCGGCAGAGACGAGGCGGTACGCATCGCCAACCAGACGACGTTTGGGCTGAGCTCCTCGGTGTGGAGCAACGACGATGCCGAGCGCGAGTGGTTCATCCGAAATCTGGATGCGGGCGCGGTCTTCCTCAACGGAATGACCGTCTCCTACCCGGAGCTGCCATTCGGGGGCATCAAGGATTCCGGCTACGGCCGCGAACTGGCTGCGGCCGGGATGCGCGAGTTCTGCAATCTCAAGACGGTGTGGAAGGCCTGACTCCGGGACAGACTCAGCGCGGCCAGGCGGCGATGTCAGCGAGCAGTCGGCGCGCGGCCAGGGTCAGTTCGTGGTCATCACCCAGGATGGCGCTGCTGTCGGCGACCAGCGATTCGGCGTGGCGGCGGGCCGCGTCGAGGTCTTGCCCGCGCAGGAACCGCTGCGCCAGGTCGAAACGGCACCGCAGATAGGTCCCCGATTCGGGGCCGTCGTCTCGCAGGGCGCGCCCCACCACCCGCTTGGCCTCGACGACCGCCGCCAGCAGGCCCGCCCCCTCCTCGGGCTCCTGCTGTTGCCACAGCGACCGCTGCTCGGCGCGGGTCTGGGTAGCGGCCACGGTCAGCGGGTGCTGATCCCCCAACGCACGAGTGAGGTCTTCGACGAGCACCTCCCAGTCCGAGACCCGGTCCAGCGGATCGCCCGCACTCTCCAGGGTCCACAGCGCACTGGTCTGCCGCGCCGCCAAGGTGTTCTGGTGGTCGTAGCCAAAGGCCGCGCCCAACAACGGTATGAGAGCCTCGACTTCGGCCAGGGCCGTAGCGCCGTCGCTGGCCTCGCCCAGGCACATCGCCGCGGTGAATCGGCCGGTCAGGGTGTCGGGGTGAGTATCGCCCAACACGCGGCGCTGCGCCTCCACAACCGCCGCGGACTCATCGCGCGCGCCGATGCGGTCACCGAGTTCGCGCCGCAGCACGGCCACCTGGTTGCGGGCCGCCAGGGTGGTCGGATGGTCGGGGCCCAGCACGCGCTGCTCGGCGGCGTAGAGCTCGAGCCAGCCGACCAGCCGCTGCGCCGACGACTGCGCGGTCCCGTCCGGATAGGACGCCACGATGTGCCGGGCGGCCAGCGTGCCGAGGTCATCTTCACCGAGCACCTCGATGGCGAGCGGGATCAGGCGACGCAGTTCGGGCACCGCGCCCGCGACGTCGCCAGCATGAAATCGCCAGGTCGCCGCCGCCAGCGCCGTCATCACCGTGTCGGGGTGCTGGGCACCGAGTGCGCTGCTGCGCGCGGCCCGTAGGACTTCGGCGGCCTGCACCGCCTCGCCGGGATCGCGGGCCGCCAGATACCGGGCTTCGAGTTCCTCGATGCTCGCCTGCGCGTGATCAGCCACCGAGTCAGCCACAGATGCCCCCTGTCGACAATCAGCTACCCGTTGGACATTAACCGCTTTCGACGTCGCTCTGGTGCAGCAATCACGCCGACAGTTCCGCCGCTAGGCTCGGTCCCCATGACGGTCTCCCGGTTGGCGCCCTACGCCGTGACGATTTTCGCCGAGATGTCGGCGTTGGCGGCCAGCGTGGGCGCGGTCAATCTGGGACAGGGCTTTCCCGACGAGGACGGGCCGGCCGCCATGCTCGAGGCCGCCCAGCGGGCGATCCGCGACGGCGTCAACCAGTACCCACCGGGCCTGGGCACACTCGAGTTGCGCGAGGCCATCGCCGGACAGCGCAAGAGGCGCTTCGGCGTCGACTACGACCCGGCGTCCGAGGTGCTGGTCACCGTCGGGGCCACCGAGGCCATCGCGGCCGCCGTCATCGGCCTGGTCGAACCCGGCTCCGAGGTCGCGCTGATCGAACCGTTCTACGACTCGTATGCCCCGGTGGTGGCGATGGCCGGTTGCCATCGGGTCACCGCACCGCTGATTCCCGACGGCCGCGGGTTCGCCCTCGATGTCGATGCGCTGCGCCGCACCATCGGGCCGCGCACCCGGGCGCTGATCGTCAACTCGCCGCACAACCCGACCGGCACGGTGCTCAGCGCCGATGAGCTGACGGCGATCGCGGCCGTCGCCGTCGACAACGACCTGCTGGTGATCACCGACGAGGTCTATGAGCACCTGACTTTCGACGGCGCCCAGCACCGCCCGCTGGCCGCCTTGCCCGGCATGGCGGAACGCACGATCACCATTTCCAGCGCCGCGAAGATGTTCAACTGCACCGGCTGGAAGATCGGATGGGCTTGCGGTCCAGCAGATTTGATTGCGGGCATGCGTGCGGCCAAGCAATACCTGAGCTACGTCGGCGGTGCCCCGTTCCAGCCCGCGGTGGCACTTGCGTTGAACACCGAAGACCGGTGGGTCGACGCGCTGCGGGCTTCGATGCAGTCCCGACGCGACACCCTCACCGCGGCCCTGACCGACCTCGGATTCGAGGTGCATCCGAGCTCGGGCACCTATTTCTTGTGCGCGGACCCCCGCCCGCTCGGCTACCGCGACAGCACCGAGTTCTGCCAGCAGTTGCCGCACCAGGTCGGGGTGGCCGCAATTCCGCTCTCGGCGTTCTGCGATCCGGGCGGACCGCACTTCGCAGCATGGAACCACTTGGTGCGCTTCGCATTCTGCAAACGCGAGGACACCCTCGAAGAGGGCATCCGGCGACTGGGGACGTTACAGCGCGGCGACCACCCGCCACAGCGCCTCAGAGGCCGCCCGATCGTCCCGCAGTAACGGCGAGACGACGATGTCGGTGGCGCCGGCGTCCCGATAGGCGGCCAGCCCCCGCCGGACGGTCTCGGCCGAGCCGATGACCGCCAGCTCGGCCGCCGACGTCAATCCCTCGCGTTCAACCACCCGCTGATACGACGGGATGGTGTCGTAGAGCGCCAGGCCGGCGGCCGCCGCGTCGCGACCGCTGTCGATGTCGTCGGTGACGGCCACCGGCACTCCCGCCAACACCCGCGGCGGCGGCCGCCCCGCATCGGTGGCGGCCTGGGTGATCGTGGGCACGATGAACTCCGCGATGGTGCGCGGGCCCGCCAAATACGGCATGGTGCCGTCGGCCAATTCGCCGGTGACCCGCAACGCCTTTGGGCCCATCGCGGCCACATAGACCGGGATCGGGGTGCCGCCGGCGACCCGGACCGGCCATGGCGGGGCCGCGGTGAAGTGTTCGCCGTGATGATCCACCGCGCCGTCGTCGAACACCGCGCGCAATACCGTCAGCTGCTCGCGCAATCGCGCGATGGTGTGGGTGGCCGCGATGCCGAAGGCTTGGCGCTCGATGTCGTGCGCCCCCAGTCCCAGGCCGAGGCTGAACGCGCCGTGGCTGGCCGCTTGCGCGGTTTGCGCCAGGGCGGCGATGACGAGCGGGTGCCGCGGGTTGATCGGGACCACCGAGGTGCCGACGGCCAGGCCCGGCACCGCGGCGCCGACGATCGCGGCCAGGGCGATGGCGTCGAGGTCGAGCTGCTGTGCCAGCCAGATCTGGCGCACACCGATCTCGTGGGCGCGTCGCGCCTGTGCCACGACATCATCGACGAGGTTGGCGGCATGGGGACTCGGGACGAGCACAACTCCAGCGGGCATGCTGACTACCAACGTCGGCGCACCCCGTCCGTAGTCCCGAAAATGTCGAGACGATCGAAATCCTTGCGCCGCGGGCTCATCCGTGGAAGCGCGTCACCCGGCTGCGCAGTCGATCGATCGCGGCCTCCAACACGATGCGTTTGGCGCGCTTGACCAGGAAGTTCGGAATCGGCGCCGACGGGTCGACGATGATGTCGAACCGCACCCGGGTCAGATCTCCCTCCCGGGTCAGGTTGTATTCGGCGTGCTGGCCCCGTTGCTGGAAGGTGTGTTCGGCGTCCCAGACCACCCAGTTGTCGCCCCAGCGGTATTCGAGCACTTCTTTGTCGGTGACCCCGAGCAACCGGACCGTCGCCTTGACGTGATGGGGCCTGCCGTCGGGATAGCGGTCGAGCACCTCGGCCCGGCGGTGCAGCGTGGACCACGACGGCAGTGCCTCGACATCGGCGAGGGTGTCCAGAATCGCCTCGGGCGAGGCGTCGAACACCACTTCCCGTGACGCTCGTACAGCCATACCGTCGACCGTAGTAACTGCCCCCGGGTTTCGCAGCAAATTCTCGGCACCGCCGAGGGGCGACTGCCGAGGGGCGGCTCAGCCGCCCTTCTTGACTTTCAGCACCTGCTTGCGCAGCCCATCGGTGGCAGTCTCCATGCCGCCCTTGAGGGTTCGTTTGAGCAAGAAACCGGGGATCGGCACCGAGGGATCGACCGACATGTCGAAACGGACCTTGGTCTTATCGCCGTCGGGCGTCAGCGTGTAGGAGGCGTCCTGCGCCTTCAACTGGCCGGCGGAGACCAGGGTCCAGCTGACGCTGGTGTCGGTCCAGGTGTATTCGATGACCTGGTCGTCGGTGAGACCGGCCGCCTTGATGGTCATCTTGGCTCGACGCGGCCGGCCGTCGTCGTAGGTCTCGAGGATCTCGGCCTTCTGATATTGCGGCGACCAGGATGGAGTCGATTCCACGTCGGCGAGGACGTCGAGGATCTCCGTCGGCGTCGCTTCGATGACGACTTCCCGCGAATCGGTGACTGCCATGGTCGAGACCCTAGCGGGCCGACGGCACCGCCGGGGTGTGTTGCTCGTCCTCGACGGCGTGCGCATCGCCGTCGCGATGCAACCGGATCAGCGCCCGTACCGCGGGTGGGCCGGTGTTCGGGTCATAGGCATCGGGGCGGACCACGATCCGCTTCTTCCGGAACACTTGACTCGCGGTGGCCCGGAACGACACCGGCGATCCGCAGACCGGCGGAAGTTGGCCGGTCCGGCGGATCCCCGCGATCTGCACCGAGTCGTCGAACCGTCTGCCGAGGTCGTCCTCGGCGAAGTGGGCCGTGTAGCAAATGGTGAACAGCCAACTGCCGTCGGCACGGCGTTCGCCCCGCACGATCATTCGGTCGTTGCCGATCTTGGCCATCGTCGCCTCCTCGCCGGGTATGAACCCAGCGTGGCGGCGACGACGGCCGCACTCACGCGTAGCGCGCTACTCGTCTCCGAGGACCCGGCGCACCGACCGGCGGGAGTGAAACCTGCCGACTGCGGGTACTCGCCGCGACATGAAACCGACCATGTCCGGCCCCGACGAAAACCCCGATGACGTCGACAGCGACCCGGCCAAGGGCAACGAGGACCGGACCGACTGGGCGGACGAGGGGGGCGCCACGCCCAGTGGTCCGGCCACTGACACCGATGACGCTTAGAGGTGCGGCGCGTCCTTGATCGGGGTGTCCGGGGTGCCTGCGGTCTGGCAGAAGGTCTGGACCGCGACCCGGGTGCCCGTCAGTTCGATGTTCGACGGCTCGTTCTTGCCTTCGTCGGTGAGCATCTTGGTGATGTTCTCGTTCTGCGTCTTCTCGTCGGCCGCGGTGAAGTCGCTGCACTTCGTGTCGCCGCCCTGGTTCATCACGGCAGAGGAACATCCCGTCGCCAACGTAGCGGCCGCAAGGCCGGCAATCGTCATGGTCATCAAGCGGTTCATCACGCCTCCAGTCGGTTAGTTGATCGGCAGCATTGTTGCCCGATTACGGCTCCGTCAAACCTTTAGCCGCACCGGGTGATGATTTCCTCAGCAAATCTCTCAATTCCTTCGCGATAACGATCGCCGCGCCACGGCGCGCACATCACGCCGGTGATACCGATGTCCTCGGCGCGTCGATACAGGTCGGCCGACGGCGGATCGCTGAGCGAGACGATCACCTCGAACGGCTCGTCCGCACGCCCGTAGCGTTGCCGAAGCTCCTTGAGCCGCCCAATGATCGCGACGGCGGCATCCCAGGTGTAGTAGGTGCCCACCCAACCGTCGCAGTCCCGGGCCGCGCGCTTGAGGGCGACATCGGATTCGCCTCCGCACAGGATGGGCACCGGCGCCGGCGGGTGCGGCTCGATCATGATCTCGGGAACCGCGTAGTGCTCGCCCTGCCAGGACACCCAGCCGCCCTGCCACAAGGCGCGCAGGGCGTGAATCATCTCAGTGGTACGCGGACCGCGATTGTCGAAGTCCTGCCCCAGTAGCTCAAATTCCTCACGCATCCAACCGGTTCCGATTGCCAGCGACACCCGGCCGTCGGAGAGCGTTGCGGCGGTGGCGACCTGCTTGGCCACCTCGAGCAGCGGGCGAGCCCCGGCGATGTACACGGCGTTGGAGAACCGCAGCCGCGTTGTCACCGCGGCCAGCGCGCCGATGGTCACCCACGAGTCCGGCCACTCCGTCTCGGGTGGCCACGGTGGCTTGTCCCCGGTCAACGGGTACGGCGTGCGCAACTCGCGCGGATAGATCAGGTGATCCGAGGTGAAGACGCCGGTGAACCCGTGCTCGTCGAGCAACGCAGCGATGGTGGTCAGATCGCGGGTGGGGAGAAAGGCCGTGCCGGACCAGAATTGCATTCGCTTACTGTGACAGACGCCACTGTCGTCGCCGAGAGTGGATCCCGTTCGCCCTGGCGTCAGGTTGACGGACCCGACGGCATGTCTGATGAAACCATCCACCCGCCGCCCGATCACCGACCCGGCCGCGTTGATCGATGCTCAAGGTGAGCCCACGCGCCGTGCACTGATCGCCCTCGGCGAACTGCTGATCGGCGTAAAGCACCTGGGAGAGGCGGCGACGGAAGAACACGTGCTCGCACCGGTAGCGCGGCTGACCACTGCGCTCGCCCTGGCCGAGTTGATCGACGAGCACGATGGTGCGGTCGAGATCGGCCCCGGCATGTACGCCGATCCGCCAGCCTGGATGCAGACCACCGTCGGCGACATCACCTAACGGCACCCCGCGTGTGCTTACGCGCAGGTTTCCCCGCCGGCACGCTGATACCCCACGCACCAGTGGCCGTCGCGATCCGGGTTCGCGAGTCGCACATCCACAGCCCGCAGCTCACCGTTTTCGTCCACCACACGCATCAGGCCCAGGCGCAAGAGGTGCTGGACCGGTTGATGGCCCGGTCCGCGGCGCTCAGCCCATACCGGGACCGAGCGGTGGGCGCGAGCCACAGCGGAGGGCTGAACTTCACCGTCATCGACGTCGAGGCGCGGGCAGGTGAGCAGCTTCTGACGGCCATGGTGGTGTGCCTGATCGCCGCGGGTTCGGCCCTGACCGCCGGTGAAACCCGGGACGTGCCAACCGAAATACTGGGCCATCGGTTAGTACCCGAAGGCGAGCTCGTCAGGCACTGACGGTCAAAGCAGGCGCCCGATTCCCCGCGCGGCGACCTGCAGGGCTCCCAACATCCGCCGGCGGTCGCGGTTCAGGGTGGGCACCACCACCCCGATCGCGGCCGCCACGGCGTTGTCCGAGGCACGGACCACCGGCACCGCCATCGAACACGCCCCGATCGACATCTCCTCCACCGTGCCCGCCACCCCGTCGCGACGAATCCGATCGAGTTGAGCCTCGAGCACCACCGACGACGTGATCGTCTTGGCAGTAACCCGCACCAGTGCGGCAAACACCTCCTGGCGCACGTCCAACGGGGCGTGGGCAAGTAGCACCTTGCCCACACCGGTGCTGTGCATCGGCAGCCTGCCCACCGTGCTGACGATCGGCACCGACGCCCGGCCGGACATCCTGGCCAGGTAGAGCACCTGGGACCCGTCCCGCACCGCAAGGTGCACGGTGGCCAGGGTGGCGGCGTAGACGTCGGACAGGAACGGCTCGGCAACCTGTTTCAACCGGCCTTCCACCGGCGCCTGCAGACCCGCCTCCCACAGCAGCCTGCCGATCACGAACCGGCCGTCCGCACGGCGTTCCAGCGCCGCGCCGGCCACCAGCTCACCGGCCAGCCGCGATGCCGTCGGCAACGTCAGGCCGGCCCGCTGAGCGAGTTCGGTGAGCGTCAGCGCGCGGTGCCGCTCATCGAAGGCACCGACCATCGCCAGCAACCTCGAGGCCACCGTGGTGCCCGGTATCGACGTGTTCCCCGCCAACCGCATAATCCTTCCGCTCAGCGGAAGTCTACTCTTCCGTGGTGACCCGTTGGCCGACTAGCGTCAGACCGCATGACAGCCCCGCACCCCACCATCACGGATACCAATCCCGATAGCTCTTCGGCGAGCCAGGCTGAGATCAACGCCGAAATGGCCGCCATCGAAACCGGTTACCTGCAAACAGGTATCGAGGAATCTCAGCCCCGGCTGGACTACGCCCCCTACCGCAGCAGCCTGCTGCGCCATCCCACCAAGGATCTGCATCACGCCGATCCAGAGGCCCTGGAGTTGTGGGCGCCGGTGTTCGGTGAACGCGATGTGCACCGCCTGGAATCCGATCTGACGATCCAGCACAACGGCGATCCGATCGGCGAACGCATGGTCATCACCGGCCGTGTCCTCGACGGTGATGGCCGGCCCGTGCGCCACCAGCTCGTCGAGATCTGGCAGGCCAATTCGGCAGGCCGCTATGTGCACAAGCGCGATCAGCACCACGCGCCACTGGATCCCAACTTCACCGGCGTCGGCCGCTGCCTGACCGATGCTGACGGGAACTACCGCTTCACCACCATCAAGCCGGGACCCTACCCTTGGAAGAACCACCGCAACGCGTGGCGGCCCGCGCACATCCATTTCTCGCTGTTCGGCACCGATTTCACCCAGCGCATGATCACCCAGATGTACTTTCCCGGCGATCCGCTGTTCGCCCTGGACCCGATCTACCAGGCCATCATCGACCAGAAGGCGCGTGACCGGCTGGTCGCCGCCTACGACCACGATGTCTCCAGCCACGAATGGGCCACCGGCTACCGCTGGGACATCGTGCTGACCGGCTCGCAGCGCACGCATTTCGAGAATGCCACTCCTACCGAAGATGAGGAGCACTGATGACGATGCTGGTCGCAACTCCAGGACAGACGATCGGTCCGTTCTACGGCTACGCGCTGCCGTTCGACCGCAGCGGCGAGTTGGTAGCCGCAGGCACCCCCGGCGCGATCCGCTTCCACGGCAACGTCACCGACGGCGCCGGCCGACCGGTACCCGATGTGCTGCTGGAGATCTGGCAGGCCGATGCAGATGGCCGGGTGCCCCACACCGCGGGATCACTGCAACGCGATGGGTGGACGTTCACCGGCTGGGGCCGGGTATCCACCGACGACGAGGGGCATTTCAGTTTCACCACCGTCGAGCCCGCGGCCGCCGCCCCTGGTCGCGCGCCGTTCATCGCGATCACCGTGTTCGGACGAGGACTACTCAACCGGCTGTTCACCCGCGCCTATGTACCGGGCCCCGCCTGCACGGACGACCCTCTGCTGTCCGGCCTGCCCGCCGACCGGCGCGACACCCTGATCGCCACACGCGACGAGCAGGGTCTGCGTTTCGACATCCGACTGCAGGGTGACGACGAGACCGTATTCCTGCGGTACCCGGGCCAGTGAACGACCTCTTCTGGCCCGGCGATCACCGCGCCGGCGCGGTGATGTCGGACACCGCACTGCTGGCCGCGCTGGCCGCGGTCGAGAATGCCTGGCTGACAGTGCTTGTCGAAGCTGGAATCGCCCCGGCCGCGGCCGCCGCGGATCTGACCGCGCTGGTGTCGGAGGCCGATCTGGAGGACATCGCCACCGCCGCCGAACGAGACGGCAACCCGGTCACCGCGCTGGTCGGCCTGCTGCGCGAATGTGCCACAGCGGACACCGCCACGTGGTTGCACCGCGGGCTGACCAGTCAGGACGTGCTGGACACCGCGCTGATGCTATGCCTGCGTGACGGTTTGACCGCCCTGACCGAGGCGCTGGACGAGCAGGTGAACGCCCTCATCGGCCTCACCGAACAGCACCGCGACACCCCGATGTTGACCCACACGCTGGCCCAGCCGGCACTACCCGGCACGGCAGCCCGCAAGTTCGCGAACTGGCTGGCCGGCGTCCTCGATGCGGTCGATGCGCTCAAAGCCCTGCCGGCCCTGACTGTTTCGTCCGGCGGAGCGGCCGGGACGTTCGCCGCCACCACCGAACTGGCCGGATCTCCGGCGGCCGCCCTGGCCCTGGCCCGGAACTGGGCCGACGTTCTGGGCTTGGCGCAGGCGTTTCCGTGGCACACCAACCGCGCGCTGATCACCCGCACCGGTGATGCTCTGGTGGGCTGCTGTGACGCGTGGGGGCATATCGCCAACGACGTCGCCGCCGGCGTACGCACCGGCGAGCTCGCCGAAGGATCCGGTGGCGGATCATCGACCATGCCGCACAAGAACAATCCGGTGCTGACCGTGCTGCTGCGCCGCGCCGCACTGACCACATCGCAGCTGGGCGCCACCCTGCACGCGGCGTCGGCAGCCAGTGTCGACGAGCGCGCTGACGGTGGTTGGCACGTCGAGTGGTCGACCCTGCGCACCCTGGTCCGGCGCAGCCTCGTGGCGGCATCCCAGGCCACCGATCTGTTGCTCGGGCTTCGTGTCGACACCGCGCGGGCAGCCACGAATCAACAAGAGGCCCAGGGTATCTATGCCGAACAGCAGACCATGGCCGCGCTGGCCGACCGCCCCCCGGCCGCCCGGTATCTGGGGACCACCGATCTACTGGTGGACGCGGCCCTGCAACGGGCGCGCCATCATCTCAAGGAGGCACAGTGAGCGGCTATGACGACGGTATGGCAGTTCGCCGGGAAGTGCTCGGCGATGCGCATGTGGACCGCGCCATCGCCGGTACCACCGCGTTCACCGCCGATTTCCAGGACCTGATCACTCGCTACGCGTGGGGTGACATCTGGACCCGGCCGGGCCTGGACCGGCGTAGCCGCTCGGTGATCACACTGACGGCGCTGATCGCCCGCGGCCACCATGAGGAGTTCGCCATGCATGTGCGGGCGGCGCTGCGCAATGGGCTGACCTCCGACGAGATCAAAGAGGTGATCCTGCAGAGCGCCATCTACTGCGGGGTCCCCGACGCCAACAACGCCTTCCGGATCGCAGCAGGGGTTCTCACCGAAGAGGGCCAGATCTGAGGCACCAGAGTCTCAACGGCGCTTCGAGACGATCCGCTGCCTGATCACCAGAACAGCCAACATCGTTGCCGCCATTACGCCGGCCGCGGCGGAGAACCCGTACAGCGCCGCGTTCAGACCGGCCCGATCGGCGAGCAGTCCGATGCCCAGCATCGATTCCCGTGCTGCCGCCGGTCACCAGCACACGTAGGCCGGCCGACGAACTCATTCGACGACTTGCGGTACCCGGGCTTCGACGGCTCTGGCCGCGGCGGTGAGGTGGTTCAGCCAGGCGGCGGTGCCCACGGCCTGACGCTGCGGCTCATTGGGTAACTCGATGCTGATCGGCGTACCCGTGGGCAATGCGGCGAGCATGCCGGCCAGATCGAGCCCTCCGGCGCCCGGCGCCAGCCGCTCCTCGCGGGCCTGGCGGACGAGCTCTGCGTCGAGCGTGCTGCCGACGAAGCCCGAAACCGCGGCGCGCTTGGCATTCACGGTGGCCGGCGGCCGCGCGGTGGCCGGCGGCCGCGCGGTGGCGGCCGGTGCAACGGAGGTCATGGGTGGTCCTTTCCGAGTGCGGGGGTGTCTCTACCCGCAGCACAGAAAGTGTGACCCGACACACTATTGCGTGTCCAACACTAAATTGATCTTTATTTATGTGCTTGAACGTCTTAATCGCAGATCAGGGCGGCGTTGGCAAGATGTCCTCCGACAACGCAAGGACAGCATCCCGCGCGACCGAACCACGCCGCGGTGACCATGCAATACCGTGCAGCATCAGCACCGGCTCCCCGGTCAGCGGCACGAACACCGCACCGGGCGGCGTCACGTTGGCAACCCCCTCGGTCATCAGCGCCACCCCCACTCCTGCGGCCACCAGCATCAGGATCATGTAGGGGTCGGTGATCTCCTGCACCACCCGCGGCCGGAACCCGGCATCCACGCACGCTTGCATCGCGATCTCCTGCAGCGACGAACCCGCCAGGAACGGGGTGGCGATGAAATCGTCATCGGCCAGCGCCGCCAGATCGATGGCGTCCCGACCGGCGAGCCGGTGTCCCACGGGCAGCACCGCACCGAAGGGCTCCCTGGCGATGAGCCGGGTGCGCACCACCGCCGAGTCGACCGGCAGCCCGACGAAGGCGATGTCCAGGGCGCCGGTGTCCACTTTCGTCAGGGCATCGCGGGTCATCACCCGGCCGACCAGATCGAGTTCGACATCTGGGTAGGTGTTCCGCACCGCCTGGGTTAGCGGGGGCACCGAAAGATGGTTGAGCACACCGGTAAAGCCAAGTGCCACATGGCCGTAGATACCGCCCGCGGACGCCCGGGTGGCACGGCGCGCGGTTTCGACCTCCTCGAGCACAGTGCGGGCGTGCGGCAGGAAGGCGTGCCCGGCCGCGGTCAGCGCCACCGACCGGGTGCTGCGCTCGAACAGCGAGACACCGAGGTCGCGCTCGAGCTTGCGGATGGTCTGCGACAGCGGAGACTGCGCCATCTGCAAGCGCGTCGCCGCCCGGCCGAAGTGCAGTTCCTCGGCGACCGCGACGAATGCCTGCATCCACCGAATCTCCACGATCGGCTCCCCGCTCTCGCTGCACTCCTATACTGCTCAGAGCATACAGAGATTTGAAAAACTTTGCGCCAGTTGAACATAATGCCGGTGCCGAGGAGACATGATGACCGAAACCGACCCCCGACAGCGGGCATTGGTGACCGGCGGTGCCAGCGGTATTGGCGCGGCATGTGCCGTCCGGCTGCGTGCCGCCGGCGTCGAGGTGGTGACCGCGGACCTGGCCGGACAGGCCGATGAACACGTCGATATCAGTGATCCCGACTCCGTCGACGCGCTGCGCGAGCGGGTCGGCGTGGTCGACATCCTGATCAACAGCGCAGGTGTGGTGGGTCCGTCGGCGCCGTTGGTGGCGGTGACCATGGCCGACTGGCGGCGCACCTTCGCCGTGAACACCGAGGGCACCTTCCTGATGTGCCGGGCCTTCGCCCCGGGCATGGTCGAACGAGGCTGGGGCCGCATCGTCAACCTGGCGAGCATCGCCGCCAAGGACGGAAACCCCATGCAGAGTGCCTATTCCGCGTCCAAGGCCGCCGTCATCGCGCTGACGAAATCACTGGGCAAGGAGTTGGCCACCACCGGAGTGCTGGTCAATGCGGTGGCCCCGGCGGCGGTTTCCAGCCCGATGAACTACAACACCGACCCGGCGATCCTGGCGCGCTCGCAGGCACTGACCCCGATGGCGCGGATGGGCCGCACCGACGAGGTCGCCGAGCTGGTGGCTTGGCTGTCCTCGGCTGCGGTGAGCTTCTCCACCGGCGCGGTGTACGACGTCTCCGGCGGACGCGCCTCGTACTGAGTCCACTCATGTCGCGATCGGAAACGTGCCGAGGCCGACGTGCGCCGGGTGCCGGCCTCTGCGGACCGCTACGACCACGAGCTGTGGGCCAAGCTGGCTGCGCAGGGCGTCACCGGGCTACTGGTGGAGCCCGAGTACGGCCGTGTCGGCCTGGGCGCGGCGGAACTCGAGGCCGTCGCCGAGGAGACCGGGGCCGCCCTGCCGCCCGCCCCGTTCCTGTCCAGCGCGGTGCTCACCGTGGCGCTCGTCCGGGCCGCCGGCACCACAGCGGACAAGCAGCGGCTGCTCCCCAAGCTGGCCGACGGAACCGCGATCGGCACTGTGGCCGTCACGGGGCCCCGCGGCAACTGGGCGCCGGACGGTGTCGACATCCGGGCTGGCGCGGACGGAACGCTGACCGGGACTGCGCATTACGTCACCAGCGGACAGATCGCCGATGTCATCCTCGTCGTCGCGCAGACCCACGACGGACCCGCCGTCTTCCACGTCGCCCCCGATGCCCCCGGCTTCCAGCGCACCGCCGCAGCGGTTTTCGATCCGGCCACGCTGTCCACCTACACCTTCACCGCCAGCCCGTCCCAGCGCATCGGCACCGCAGGCTGGGAGGCGGTCCAGCAGGCGCTGGATCTGGCGGTTATCGCGCTGGTCGGCGAGCAGGCCGGCGGAGCCCGCCGGATCTTCGACCTCACCGTCGACCATCTCAAGACCCGCATCCAGTTCGGCCGGCCGATCGTCAGTTTCCAGGCGCTCAAACACATGGCGGCCGATCTGTCGCTACAGGTCGAATCGGCGACTTCGGCGGCTCAGAACGCGACCGCCCGATACGAGGACGCTGAAAACCGCGGCGATGCAGTCGCACTCGCGGGATTCGCCTGCGCCGAGGCCTACGTCCACACCGCGATGCAGGCCATCCAGCTGCACGGTGGCATCGGGTTCACCTGGGAACACCCCGCGCACCCTATACCTGCGCCGGGCCCGCACCGGCCTGCAACTGTTCGGCGCCTCCGTGGTACACCGCGAGCGTTTCCTGCTGCCGAAAGGCGCCTGAGATGACCGAGCAAACCCTGCCGTCCGCCGCCGAGCTACGGGCCGAGATCGAAGTCGACGGGCCTGCCCCACGTTCGTCTCCACGACGCGAGGCACAGCTGCGCGACGCTGATGCACATGCGTGGCGTGCCGGTGGTGGTTATCGCAGCGTGGCTCGGGCACCGGGACGCCGGGTTCACCTTGCGGACCTACGCGCACTCGACGAACGACGCCCTCGCCGACGCCGCTGCGGTGCTGAACACAATCACGACGGGGTCGGAGAAGAAGGCCGAGTGACCACGGCCGGGTCATCGGCGGGCGAGTAATTCCGGAACGGGTCACGATGGGTCATCGGCAGCGCGGCCGCGAACCAGAAAACCCGCTGTTACCAGCGGGTTCATTGTGGCCAGGGCCGGGATCGAACCGGCGACCTTCCGCTTTTCAGGCGGACGCTCGTACCAACTGAGCTACCTGGCCGGAAGGCACCGGATAACCTCAATGCCTTATTGGCGACCCTGACGGGACTCGAACCCGCGACCTCCGCCGTGACAGGGCGGCGCGCTAACCAACTGCGCCACAGGGCCTTGCTTACTGCTGCATCCCATGCTTCCACGATATGCGTACCCCCTACGGGATTCGAACCCGCGCTACCGCCTTGAAAGGGCGGCGTCCTAGGCCGCTAGACGAAGGGGGCCTGGTCCGAATCTCTCCGGGGTACTCACAACGCTTCCGCTGGGAGCTTCGATAGCTTAGGGCACGTTCCCCGCAATCCCAAAATTGGGCCGGAAGGGGCCTCGCGCGGGGTCTCGGGAACCTCGTCCGGAAGCGACGGTACGGGCTCGGTTATCCTGATTGCTCGCAACGCCCCTATAGCTCAGTTGGTAGAGCTACGGACTTTTAATCCGCAGGTCGTAGGTTCGAGTCCTACTGGGGGCACCAGAGCACCGCGCCGGCCGGCTAGAAGTCCCAATCACCGTCCTCGGTGCTGACGGCCTGGCCCATGACATACGAGCTGCCCGACCCTGAGAAAAAGTCGTGCGTCTCGTTCGCGTCGGGCGCCATGGCGGTCAGGATCACCGGGTTGAACTCGGTGCTGTCCGCCGGGAACAGCGGGTCGTAGCCGAGGTTCGCCAGCGCCTTGTTGCCGTTGTAGCGCATATAGGCCTTCACGTCCTCGGTGACGCCCATGCCGTCGTAGATGTCCTGGGCGTAGTCCACCTCGTTGTCGTAAAGCTCCATCAGCAGCTCGTAGGCATAGTCTTTGAGTTCATCGCGGCGGGCCTGCGGCTCGCGCTCGAGCGCCTTTTGGAACTTGTAGCCGATATAGAACCCGTGCACCGCCTCGTCGCGGATGATCAGCCGGATGATGTCGGCCGTGTTGGTCAGCTTCGCGCGCGAGGACCAATACAGCGGGAGGTAGAAGCCCGAGTAGAACAGAAAACTTTCGAGCATCACCGAGACGATCTTCTTTTTGAGCGAGTCGTCGGCGCGGTAGAAGTTGACGAGGATCTCAGCCTTGCGCTGGAGGTGCGGATTTTCCTCGGACCACCGGAAGGCCTCGTCGATCTCGGGCGTCGAGCACAGCGTCGAGAAGATCGAGCTGTAACTCTTGGCGTGGACGTGCTCCATGAAGATGAAGTTGCCCAGCACCGCCTCCTCGTGCGGCGTGACGGCGTCCTCGAGCATTTCGACGTCGCCGACCGATCCCTGGATGGTGTCGAGCAGCGTCAGCCCGGTGAACACGCGGATGACCGCTTGCTGCTCGGCCGGCGACAGCGTTCCCCAGGACTGCACGTCGTTGGACAGCGGTACCTTTTCGGGCAGCCAGAAGTTGGCGGTGACGCGGTTCCAGATGGTCAGGTCCATCTCGTCCTGAACGTCGTTCCAGTTGATGGCGCGCACGCGGTCGATGATGCTGGCGTTACTCAAAACCGTTGCCTCTCTTTCTTTCTCGTGGTTCATTCCGGCCCTCTATAGCCAGCGTGCATCGTCGTCGGCAACGCCGCACTTCGCGGTCAGCACGACGCGCTCCTGGGAGTCGAGGCTGGGGTGGTGGCCGACACACACTGTCGCCACCAGGCTGTCACGGTCGACCTTCTGAAGCTTTTCGATTGGGTTTGCGACTGCCATCCTATCCCCGCGCCTCCCTCCCGGGCTTGACTGTAGCGCCCTCTACACACATCGCCTGCTCCACGGGTAGATACGGATGCGCGGGAATGGTTGCGCAGCACGACAATCGGACAGACCCCAGCCGACGGTTCGCACTGCCGGCGAAGGGCCGGCGTGCCGCATAGCAAAATTCCGCCCCGACGGCGGGTGGGGGCATTCTGCTACCGCTTGCCGAGCCAGTTGCGTAGCGCCATGCGATCCACGCCGATCTCGCGGGCCGTCGGGGCTTCCCCAGCCCCGTCCTCGACCGCCAGCACCGCGACTACGCGCGCCGCCGCCAGCTGCGCCTCGGCCCGTTGGCGCGCCTTGGCGAGCGTCTTGCCGATGTCGGCCGGCTTGGTCGCGCCGGCGAGGTACTTTGCCGCGGCCGTTAGCCCAGCCTCGCGGGCGCGCCCGTCGCGCTCGGCGAGTTCGCGCCAGACCTTGGCGAAGCGCTTGGATGCGGTCGCGCTGAGCTCTACCTCGCGCTCGGCAAGCCAGGTGTCTGCATCGCTCATGGCGTTGCTCCCATCGGTCGACCGCGATTGTGACCGGCCAAGTGCGTTCACGTCCGGACCAGCCTACAACCGCTGTAGCCTGCGCTACAGACCCTGTAGCAGGGTCTACAGCGGAACACGACGGGCAGTCGCGAATCAACCCAACATCGTCGCGTCGGAGCGGACTGTCGATCGGCAGGTCGCAGGTCGAGCCCTACTGGTAACCGCCCGCGTCTGTCAGGCGGCCTGCTTGGCGTCGTTGCCGGCGTTGCCGTCGTCACCGTCCGCCGGCGCCTTCTCAGTGTCGTTCTCGGCGGCCGTCGCGCCCTCGTCCTGCTTCTGCTCGACGTCCTTGTCGCCCCGGCCGTTCTTGAGGCCCTTCGCGAGGCCGTTCTTCTTCGCACCCTTGCCGAAGAACGTCTTGACCGCGCCCCTGAGGTCCTTCCTGAGCTTCTTGGCGCTGAGTTCGGCCGGCTTCTTGGCGGGTTCGGTGTCGATGCCCTCGGCCGGTTCTGCGGCGGGCGTCTCCAGAGCGCCATCCGCCGCCGCGCCGACCGCCACGACCTCCGGGCTCTTCTGCTCCGCGGCGGCGAGGGCCCTGACCCGTTCGGCCAGCGGCTTCGGTGCGGGGGCCGGGTCCGCCAACACCGACAAGCCCTCCACAGGCGCGGCGGGCGGCCCCGTCGTCGCCACCGCACCGGGCCCGCCGACCACGTTGTGTACGCCCTCGGCGAGCGCTTCGACGAGATCGACGCCCACCTCGACCCAGTTGTTGAACGGGTTGAACGGCAGCAGCGACAGCGACTTGGGCACATCCGGATCGCCGCTCCAGTCGTAACCCAGATCGATCAACACCTTGGCCGCCGGCGACAGCAGGTCGACGAGCGGCTTCACCACGGGAGTGGTTCCGGTCGACTCGGCCAGGCTCAGGATCAGGTTGGCCAGCGGCAGCGACCTGGCCGGGATCATGATGTATTTGTTCGGGCTGTCCGGGTCGTGACCGCCGTAGCGGATGTTGTTCGGGTCGGCGATTGCCGCCGCCAGTTCCGCGTCGGTATAGCCGTAGGGCATGGTTCCGGTTCCGGGACGGTTGGGACCGGCCAGGTAGTAGCCGTGCACGTTGTCGAAGGCCGCGATCGCATTGAGCATTGCCAGCGGGTTGCCCCAGTAGCGCGGTGCGTAGACCACCGGGTCGTACTCGAAACCGATGTTGGTGATCGGGATTCCGCTGTCGGTGATCATCGGCGGCCCGAACGTCGCATCGAGCAGCAGTTCACCGAGTATCGAAATCGGACGCAGCCGCTGCCACAGTCCCCCATCGGGATTGGCGATGTTGCCGATCATGACGACCTGGAGTTGATCCTTGATTTCCGGTGGCAGCTGATCGAGATTGCGTAGCTCGTTGGAGACCACCGCACCGCCCTGCGAGTAGCCGAAGATGACGATGTCTTCGTTCGGGTTGGCGGTCCACTGCTCGATCACCTCGGCATTCAGCGCACTGACACCCTGGCCCACCGAAACGTTCCACTTCTTGCAGGTGCCTGGCTCACACCAACCGGGAAAAGGCATGGGCCAGAACGATGCTGGGTAGTTGATCCCGATCAGGTTGGCGCTGGGGTCCGGGACCGCAACGTCACAGCCGTTGGCCACACCGTTCACAAAACACCGGGTCTGGGTGAGATAGCGACTGACCGCGTTCTGCATGTAGCCGGGCAGCACATTCGCGTTGGGGGTGCCGGTCCCCGGCACGATCAACGCGGTCGCGGCCAGTGCCACAAACGAGGTGATGGTGCCGGCCACGGCCACCGCGACCACACCCAGCAAGGCAAAAGTCAGGACAAATAGACCCCGAAACGCTTGTCGCATCCGTGTTCCCCCACACCGCGCCAATGAACTGCTCTAGCCAGACGGGCGATCCTGTCCGCTGTAGTGAGGGATGTTTGCACAACCGGCGACGCCTTGTACGGAGAATGCGATAGTCACAACTTCCGAGTCGACCTTGGATGCTCCCATCAACGCCCCAAGCACCTCGCGATAGTCACCGAGTTGGTACGCGACGCGGTCCGGCGGCGGCACCGTCACCATGCACGCTCACAGGACTCACCGCGCACCGCGTCGAACGATATCGAAAAGCTCAGGATGCTTCGACAGTTCGACCCGCGTCCGCCGAATGTGCCCCACTAGGTATCGCTCGGCCTCGACCACGTCTCGACGGATGACAGCATCGATGAGGAGTCGGTGTTCAGCGTTCGCGACCCACTTGCGTCCCGAACCGACGAGGTGGGCGTATGCGCGACGGTAATGTTGGGTGGTGTTCCAGTACCGCGCGACCATGGTGTTGAGTTCGAGGATTTGGCAGCCGCTATAGGCGAGCAAATGCAGGTCCCGATCGAGTACAAGGAAACGATCGACATCCTCGGTGACCTCGATTTCGCATTGAGTTTCGGTCAATTTTCGATGCTCGCGGGAGGTGAGTCGTGGAAGGCTTGCCTCAAGTGCGAGTGGTTCGATGCGTTCGCGGACGCGGTAGATTAAGTCACAGTCCTGCAGGTCCAGCCTGGACACCCAGGCACCGCTGTTTGCCCTGAGTTCGACGAGGCCCTCCGACTCAAGCATGCGGAGCGCCTCTCGCACGGGAAGTCGGCTTGCACCCATCTTGCTTGCGACGTCTTCCTGGCGGATCCGTTCTCCAGGGCTCAGCCGCCCGGCAAGGATGTCCTCACGCATCGAGTCGGCGATCCGATGACTCGCTACTGGGCATTTTCCAGCCTGCGAGGCAGCTGACACCGCGTCCGTCGCTCGTAACAACCAAATCCAATCTCTCGTGGACTCATGGCTCCCCCTGGGGTCTCGCCGGTATCCCGCGCGGCGCGAAGACATCAGTGGCGGTACTCGTGCAGTGCGCTTTCAGTTCTCGAAACACGTCAAAGTGTTGTTGCCCAAAGTGCACTCGGAGGGCGCGGTGCGGTGGCGACAACTCGCAGCGGCTCCGAACCGGCCTGCCAAGCCGGGCTCCACGCGTCGCCACGACTTGGCAGGCCTGGCTCCGAGCACATCAGCTAGGTGAGCTCGACTCGGACAGGCGACGGACCCGGTCCGTTGCAGCATGTTTCGGCTGCTTCTGCATCGTATGAACACGAACTGACCGCGACGATGCAGTCGACGAGTGCACGCAGCGTAACGCCTTCGCCGGCCCCAGTCGGCGCCGGTTTCGACATGACCAGACCGTCGGGTTGTGGGTATGTGTCTTGGAAAAGGTTGATCGGGGCGGGCAGGGTTTCGTAATTCAGGTCCATCTTGGCGAGCGCAGCCCGCAGGTTGTCATTGCAGTTACGATGCCCGGGCAAATCCATGCTCTCAAACCAAACTCGATTGCACGCAGCGAACAGAAAGTCATGCACGCCCTTGGCGTCGTCCGAAACGATCTCGAACATTGGCTGCTGCTTCGACGAATAAAACTTATCGCCCGGGTTCAAGCGAATCCTTGGATAGTTGAAGAGAATAGTCTCGCCTGGCGAACTGAACTCCGACGCATCGCCTTTCCGCACCGCGATGAAGTCGGCCACTTGCTGGCCCTCTACATCTATGACGCGCAGTAACTGGCCGCGGGATACAGCAAAGGCGACCGCATCAGCGGGGGCAATCTGAATTTCTTCCATTTCGTCCATTCCTATCTATTTGCTCTTGAATTTAAATACGGAGACGAGCGGCGCGCTCGACATCCAGCTGGTAGCTATGACCAAACCTTGCCTGATCGCTCGGTATCCAAACGGAAGTCAGTAACTCGTGCCGTAAAGAGCTCTCGGCCCAAACGTTCGGCTCGGCCGACCGGGTCAGTCGGGTCCAGCCTCACTTCACCTCGACTATTGCCAACTCCGATGACAGTGCCCGCAAGCTCTTGTCGCAGATGTATGCAAATCTCCTGGATCTGCGAAATTAGCGGCGCCGTCGCGTTCGGGTAGCTCTCCTCGCAGGCAATAAGAAGGCCCGTTCTTTTACCGAGGAGGCGAGCGACCACTTCGGCGTGCTCTGGATGGCTACGCGCGACATAGCAGAACATCCGATCGTAGAACGTCTTCAACGCACCAGAAGGCCCGTACCAGTACAAAGGCGTGGCCAGGATCCAGCCATCGGCTGGCAGGACGTGATCGA
The DNA here is from genome assembly GCF_963378095.1 of Mycolicibacterium sp. MU0053. Classification (NCBI taxonomy): domain Bacteria; kingdom Bacillati; phylum Actinomycetota; class Actinomycetes; order Mycobacteriales; family Mycobacteriaceae; genus Mycobacterium; species Mycobacterium burgundiense. The sequence goes on along the minus strand of NZ_OY726397.1, from coordinate 720,938 downwards.
AAAGCAACCTCCTGTAATCGTCCTGGATCCCGCAGTCGCCGGAGTCGTGACGGCAGATTCGACAATCTCTCAGCATCCCCGTCATGAAGTCGTCCAGGTAGACGAAGTCTGCCTCGTGCCCCGCATCAGTGACGCCTTTAGCCGCGGCCTCGGCGAGCGTGGCCGAGTTGCCGGTACGGCGTGGGCTTGAACTCAGGATTAGAACCTTTTTCATGTGCGCACTCTTTCTCGTGAAAATCCTTATTTAAATCTTCGGGGTTCCGCCGATTGACGGTTGGGTTCTGCCGATGGGGCTGTGATCGACGGCGCTCCTCCTCTTAATCCCAAGGCTCAGGTAAATAACTGCAAATTGACCTGCAGCGGTTCCCACAACGTCGGCAGGTTGGATTTGCGTACCTAATTTGGATTCCGTTGCGATCCCCGCAGATGCGAACCTGCAGCCGATCTGATCGGCGGTGCCAGAACGGCGCTATCCGCTTCTGCATGCGGAATGTCGGGGACTGTCGAGATCGAATGACTGCATTTCGTCTCGCGCTTGCCAGTACTCATAGTTGCGAGAATCCACGAGGGTGACCGGCCGTGGCGGTGGTGACGCTGCGCTCGCCTCGCGTTGCCGCCGAGGAGTGCCCCGGCCATGGATGGCTGAAGCCCTGTCGAGACGTTCCGCGAGACACTCACGCCTCAGCGCCGTTGTAGATCGAATCTACGGCAACTGACCGAAAGCCCTTGCTAATGACAGCGATTGGCACTACAGGTGACCCTTCTGCAAGGCCGGCCAATCGGCCGGGGACACGGGGTTGTTCGGTTTGCCGCCCCCCGACGTTGCTCGCCAGGTTGCGGATCTAGCCGGCGTGGCCTCGCCGCGGTGAGTGGACAACTGTGATGGAACCAACAGCAACGTACTGGATCCATATCGGCCTCGTCAACCGGAGTATGCCGGGTAATTCTAGGATTTAGGCCGTATTTGGATCCAATCGCTTCATCGAGGCAGCTCTACCGCCTTTGCCGGCATCGACTTCGAGCGATACGGCCAGCCCTAAATCACGACGCGCCCCACGCAACGCGTCCATCTGATCGAAGGCCGTTCACGCTAGGTGTCGAACGGGATTGACGGTCATTCCCGTTGTGTCGTCGTTACGCCCGTGCTGAAACGACGAGCACCACGGCGTACGCCCCATACGGCGCGGCACCGTTCCGCATGCATCCAGCAACCGTGCCGGCAGCGCAACTCGCTAGGACCGCGCGTGGCACGCGCGTGGAACACCATCCAGATCGACGCCACCGCGACCAAAACGAGTTACGCGCGCCGGCGCGAACAAGTCCGTCGGATTCGGGTCCGGCGCAGCACCTTCCGGATTCGTCCCATCGCCGATCCGCATCAGCTGCCGCTCGGCAATTGCCGCACCGGGGCGCACCATCACGCCGGGAGGCTGGTTCTGAACTCGACTCAACGCTCACGGTTACCCACCAGCACCTGGGGCCAGCCACGGGGAGTCGGAACCGTACGATTCGTCGACGCCCGCAGCGAGGCCCTGGAACAGGGCGACAGCGGTCATCAAGAATCAGGCGATTCCCCTGGGAACGCTGCCATCCCGCATCAGCAGCCCATACAAGGTGGCCATGGCCTCTCAGACTCGAAGCCGAGCCGCTTGGAGATGCTCTTAGCTGCGTCGATAATGCGGTCCCGCATATTCACTGTCTCCCCCTGGAGGATGACTGGTCGCGGGCCACTCAGGGAGATCGCGCCGCACAGGCTCGGTACATGATCGAAGAACGGCGCGCCGATCGCTGCCATCCCCGGCACGACGTCACCGTCGCTGATTGCGACCCCTTCCCGGCGAATCTGCTCAAGGTTTTGTTCGAGATCTGCCGCAGTCGACAGGCTGTCCTCGGTGAACTGGACCAGTGACTCGGCGACGTAGCTCAGCTGAAATGGTTTCGGCTGAAACGCAAGTAGGGCGCGTGGGCCTGCCCCGATGTGAAGAGGCAGTGTCGTGCCGACTGTGATGGCCATTGATTTTACCCATCGGCCTCCGATTTCTGAGATGCAAAGCGCGTTATTGCCCTGCGGAATCAAGAGAAAAACGGTCTCCCCCGTCTCCGCGTGAAGCTGCCTCATCGGGTCATCAGACGCCCCGCGTACGTCGAACGTCCGAGCCACAGCCGAGCCCAGCCGGAAGAGGCGGATTCCCAGACGATACCGGCCTTGGCTCGGCGCAGCCTCCACCCAGCCGAGCTGCTGAAGGGTGCCGAGGAGACGGTAGACAGTACTGCGGGGTTCATTAGTGAGCTCAGCGATCTCCACTGCAGACAAGTCCGGACGCTGTTCGAGTACGTCAAGGATTGCGCCAGCCTTCAACACCACGTTCACAGACGCCGGCCCCGTGGCGTGCTCCCTACCCATACTGCGGACATTACAACAGGCCAGAGCTAGTCCGACCGGCGTTCAAAACTCGCCCACAGTCCCTTCATGCGGACACGATGTCCGCATGGTGGTTGACGACGGTGATGCGCTCGGTCTACGGTCTTCTACGTGGCGTAGCTCACGTATCTGCGAGTCGAACGACCATGCGGCTGTGGGTGCTCCGGCGATCGACTCTGCATCCACGGGTTCCACAAAATGCAGCGATCGTCGACGGGCAGCAGAAGCCGACGGCGCGGAATAAACAGTTGGGCCTAAACAACTTTCGTAGGGAGATCACTGAGCCATGACCATCCATACCAATGGATCCTGGAAATCCGCTCCGCAAGCCCAGCTACGACAACAGGTACTGACCGAATAGCTTCTGGCATCGAACACCCTTCCGGGTTGCCTCAAGCCGTCACCGGCCGGCTGTTCGACCACACGACTACGCGATACCGCAGAGAAACTCCCGCGGACGCCACATTGCGGAGTCAAGCGTTCCGGCCGACGGAAATCAGGCCTGCTGTGGGCACCTGGCTGCAGCCAGGCCGTGCCTAGCAAGCGGACCCAGGCACTGAAGGTCCACTCGCAATCGATTAATCGCGTCGACTTCGTCGACCGACTTTAGATGCTACCCAACGCGATTCGTCCCCCAACCCCTCATTCGTAGCCCCATCGCAGCCGCCGGCAGTCGAGCACCTGTTCTGGCCTGCACCCGCCGCCAGGGCTGCAGACCTGGCCAGTCACGTTCGGAACCCATCGCAAACTGGGCCACTTTGCGCTTGCTTTGCCGCGCCCGCGCGGTTGGGCGCCCGCTACCTCCGCCCCAGAAGGTGCAACGAAGTACAACATCCGGCAACTCATAGAGAGAGTGACGATGATCGAAGACACCAATCTACCTGAGACAGGTCTCGCCGCCCGGCCCAGTGAAACTATCGGGATCGTTGAGACGCGTTCTATCGACTACATTCCATTGGCAGAACGGCACGGCAAAGTGTGGCACCTTTCCACAATTTGGTTTACTGGAAACGTACACATACTTACAGTCGCGTTAGGGTTTATCGGAATAGCACTAGGCGCAAACCTTCTTTGGACGGCAATAGCGATCGTCACGGGTTGCGCCTTCGGCACGTTTTTCATGGCGTTTCACTCCACTCAAGGACCACAACTCGGGCTGCCGCAGATGGTGCAGTCCCGGCCGCAATTCGGCTTCGCTGGCGCCTTTTTGGTGTGGATAGTCGCGCTTATTATCTACGGTGGGTACGCCGCGTCGATCCAGATCCTAGTTGGCGATACCCTCGAAGAAATCGTCGGTTTGCCGACTACTATCGGCTACTTCGGGATCGCGTTGGTCGCGATGCTCTTAGCGGTAGTGGGCCACGATCTCATCCATAGAGCCGCCAGGTGCCTCTCCTTGCTGATGGTAATTGTGCTCGCCATATTCACAATCGGAATCATCATGGTCCAGCCGTTTAGCGCGGGTGCATTCGACATTCGTTCCTTTTCGCTGGTGCCATTCATGGTGCAGTTCTTCACCGCAGCGGCATATCAGCTGTCCTATTCCATCTTTGTATCGGACTATTCAAGGTACCTGGAACCGAATGTCGGTGTGCGCGAGACATTTTGGTGGACCTATGCTGGTGCCGCGATCAGTGGAGCGTGGATGATGCTGATCGGCGCCGCCGCGGCATCGATGTTTCCTTTGGCTGATACTGTTGGCGCGGTCATATCCAGTGGTGATGCCATTATTCCGGGTTTCGGTAATATACTGCTGATTGCGGCGATTATACCCGCCTTCGCTGCAGTCGCTCTATGCTTCTATGGCGGCAGCCTCACACTATTGTCATGCACGGACTCGATCAAACAGATCAGGCCGTCCCCATCTAAGCGCCTATTTGCCCTCGCATGCCTGGGCATAATCACGACCGTCATCGCGTACGGCGCGAGTGGGTCGTTTATAACCTGGCTGGGAAACTTCCTGTTCGTTCTTGGATACCTGCTCACACCGTGGACTGCAATCAATCTCATCGATTTTTACGTGGTGCGTCGCGGACACTACTCGATTCGAGAGATATTCAATCCCAGCGGCATGTACGGCCGTTGGTCCTGGCGTGGCCTCACGGCCTACTTCATCGGTTTCGCCTCGATGCTGCCCTTTGCGGTCGTGGGCGACTTCCATGGCGTCTTTGCTCGAATTCTGGGCGGTGTTGACGTCTCCATGCTGGTGGGCCTGGCGGTATCGTCAGTGATCTATCTGACTGCCCACCGAGGATTCGATCTCAACGCTGAGATTGAGCGCATTCGCGTGGCCGATATTGGAATCGATTCCAGTGCCGCACCACAGTGACCCTGAGCGAACCCGGTGAACTGTTCATGCTGACTAGTGCCGAAGGTGGGGGCGGCGCTACGCCTGGCCATGCCGCCGAGTCCTCCACAGGAGCGGTTTCTGCGAGAGGCCCCTGAACTGTCTCCCGCCATCGGTGTCGAACTGGAGATCCTCCGCCGGCTCCAGTTTGGCGCATCGGCGACCGGAGCATACGTGGCGTGGTCTCGGCCCTGCCCTCGCTGGGCCCCTGCGCGCCAATCACGTTGGAAACTATTGCTATTGGCACCGGGGTGCGGAGCGGATGAAGATCGTCGGACTAGACGCGCGCGAATCGAGACAGCGGCCGCCCATGATGCCACAGTGAACCCCCTCTGGAAGGGCCGATACTGGAAGTGCACGCAGCTGCATCCAGTATCGAATCGACTCCAAACGGTCCAGCCATAACTGGGGCCGAAAGCTACGACGATGGTGCGCTTATAAGAGGTTTGGCGCGACGGCCGCCGCCCCGCTTCCAATTACTGGTCCAGCGTAGTAACAAGCATCGGGCACTGTTTGCCTCACATGAGGTCGCACCGGCGCCGAACGCACCTACAGAACGTCACGAGTCAACTGGTCGATTGAATTGAATTGCGCAACTTCAGCCCTGCCTTGCGCGCCAAGGGGCTTCACCGAGTGCGAGCTACACCTGTCTCATCACACGCGCGGCTTTAGCTCTGTATGTCTTGACAGCCTTCGCGCCAGTGCCAAAGCCCTCGGTTCAGCGCCCAATGTCCCTGCGCCGGTGACAAACCAATGTCCGTCGCAGATCCCGACGCCGGCTGCGAGGTGACGGAGCAACTGTCTGAGCCGTTCAGTAAAGTCGGGCGGGTACGGTGCCGCAGGTCGCGATGCTGTTCCCGATCGGGGGGCAGTAGCCGTTCTGCGCGCAGGAGTAGGTCGAGTTGCTGCTCACTAAGATGCGCTCGTTGACCCATCAGTGCGCGAACCACCTTATTGAAACGCGCCACGAGGTCTTGGCAGTTCATACCGAACGTTGGTAGCGCGTCTTCGTCGCTTGGCCCACCGTAAGGAGCCCAGCTAACCATGAACGCGATTATCTCCCAATGGAATGGGTCATCGACTCGTGGAATGAGTCTCTGCAGTGCGCAGTGATCGGATGACACGGCACCCTTCCTTGGCTCGAGGGGCTTGATGGCAGGAGAAGGCAGCATTTGACCTTGAAAACGCCGGTAGGGCATCCGCCAGCTCACAACGGTCTTCGAAATTGATCCGTCGCGAACTAGTCCCGGCCATCCCACCAGCCGAGCCTCGGTTCATGCGACGCGCGCTGTGTGGAAGCGCATCAGATCAGCAACCGCCCAGTCGTCGTCGTTGGCAGACAGCTCGATCCCAGGCAAGTCTGTTTCCAGCCGTCGTTCGGTTGGCATGAGCCCCCATTTCAAGCAGCTGACCCGGAGAGCGACACGGCATAGCGCTGGCCTCGCGTCGGCCCCACCCTAAGTCAATAGGATCCATTTCCGCCCTTAAGCACCAGTAGATCACCATATTACATGCATTATCCCTAAATTGGATCCATCTAAGGTCATTGCTGCACAGCTTCCCGAGTGCTTACCTGACGCCGCTGACATGGGTGGGACAGTATTGACGAGGATGGCGCCCAACTGCACGTGAACGTGGATTGCCGACCCAGCCTCCAGTTTCGACGGGCAAACCGGTCGCGCGCGTCCCCCGTGATCTCGGGAGACACGAGCGCACTTGGGTACCGGGCCGGGGCGTGCGCGGGTGCGCACAAGTGTCTCGGCGAGTTGGGCGGCACTGACCGGTCAACCGCAAGCGGTCGCGATGGGAGGTTGCCTGTGCAGATGGACGTAACCCTCTAAAACCATCGGTGGCTTTTATGGGTCAAGGGGACGGCGAAGTGAGCACTGCACGCTTGGTCGCGAGCCAGAGGGCCAAACACCCTGTGCCTCATACGAAGACCTGCCCATGGCCGGTTTTCAGTCTGCCCTGGTCCACAGGTGGATCGCTCGCATTGATTCCGCCGAAGTCCCCGGCCTGCTCGAACAGAACTTCACCGCGGCGGCGCAGAAGCACGAGCGGACGCGGATAAAACGAAGATTCGGGCGGAATCAAGAGCAGCACAGGACACCCTCCACAATTTGCGGAGGACCACCAGCTGCTCAGAGAGCACGGATCGAGTCGGCGGGCACCGCGGTGAGGCGATGTCAACCTCATTGGCCAACAACCGTTTTAGCCCAACCTCCTCGCCAGGGCCATCAGTGGCCCGAGCCCGCGCATGACGCGGATTTCCCGTCGAACACTGCCGAGCCGGGCCGGGCGGGTCACTTGCACTGGCAGTGCCTATCGTGTGCTGATCTGACCGCTTCGTAGCGATCGTCAATCTTTGCCGTTCAGATGCGCTTTCCTATCTCCGCTCCCCCGAACACCAGCCGATCTATCGGTGGAACGCGGCTGAGGTGTGACCAGTCGCGATGTCGGCCGCGCCGGCGGTGCGCTGCGTGGAGGCCCCCAGCACAAACGCGACCACACCGACCACGATCGCGATCAGCAGCACCGCCAGCAACAGGATCAGCCTGCCCCTGCTGCGGTCGACGGGATAGCCGACGGGCGCGGTCGGCGGATTCCACCCCGGCGGCGTCGGTTGTCCCGGCAGCGGCAGGATCGGGATCGGTCCGGTGGCGGGATCGCCGTACACGTTGGCCAGTTCGGCACGCATCACCTCGGCGCTGGGAAAGCGCTGCGCGCCCTCGCGCGCCATCGCTCGGTCGATGACGGCCGCCAGTTGCGGCGCGACATCGGGGCGCAGCACCGACACCGGCGGCGGCGGACTCTCGGTGATGGCGTGCGCCAGAGCCACGAGGTTCTCCTCGGGGAACGCCCGTCGACCCGTGAGGGCCTCCCACCCGATGACCCCAACGGCGTACAGGTCGTCGGCGACGGTGGCCGGATTGCCGGCGAGCCGCTCGGGACTCATATAGGCCATCGTGCCCATGATCTGTCCGGTGTCGGTCCGGTGCGTGTCCGGGCCCTTCGCGAGCCCGAAATCGGCGACCTGCGCGGTGCCGTCGGGGGTGAACAGGATGTTGGCGGGCTTGATGTCGCGGTGCATGACGCCGGCGGCGTGCGCGGTCGACAACGCCGCGAGCACGTCGTCGAGCATCTTGCGGACATAATCCGGCGGCAGCGGGCCCTGGGCAATCAGGTCCGCCAGGCTGTTGCCGGGAAGGCGTTCCATGACGATGAACGGGGTGCCATGGTGCTCCCCGCTGCCGTAGACCGCGACGATGTTGGGGTGGCGCAACGCGGCGGCCGAATGCGCCTCCGCCCAGAATCGGCGCAGGTAATCCGGGTGCGTGTCGAACCCTGGGTAGAGCAGTTTGATGGCGACGGATTGCCCGGTCTGGGTGTCCCAGCCCTCGCGCACCTCGGCCATGCCGCCGCGCCCGAGGATCCCCCGCAACTCGTAGCGACCGCCGAGCAACTCGGGGGCGATGAACATGGCCCTACCGTAATCGGCGCAGCGCCGTTCCCGGTGGAGGCGCCCGGGTCAGTGGTTCGGACCTGCGGTCACCGACGGTCGTGGGACCGCCGCCGGCGTTCCCAACCTCGCGCGACCACCTCGACACCCTTGAGCACCAGAAACGCGTATGCAATAGCCAGCGGAGGTCCGATAAGCCATGCCATCGTCATCTCATCACCCCGTCGATCCGACGTCGTTCTCCATCAGACCACGCATCCGCCACGCTGCCGGGACAACGCGCCGGTGCGACGCTTACCCCCTGGGGAGTAATGCATTCCGAGATCACGTTCCCGAGCCGACGATGCGGCCATTCGTCACGACGAAACCCGCTGTAGCCCGGCCGCTTTCGCACCGACGGCTCGCACAATCCGACGGTAAACCAAACGAAGAAGGGCGCCGACAACCTCAGTTGAGCGGCCCACAGCCGATCGGGGCAGCACGGCAACAAACGGCGGTTTCGCTGGCCACCGGGTGGACGTCGGTCGTATCTTGGGTCACTGCGAGACCCGTCAGCTGGAAAGTGTTTGACTACGAGCGTTGTCAGCTTGTCCCGAGTGTAGGAGTGATGTGACGTCCGGTCAACGCCAACGCCGCTGGACCGGGGTTCCCCTTGAGGATCGCCAGGCCAAGCGGCGCGACGAACTCATCGCCGCCGGCATCTCACTGCTGGGGGGCGAAGAACGCCCGACGGTCACGGTGCGCGCGGCCTGCCGGGGGGCCGGGCTGACCGAGCGCTATTTCTACGAAAGCTTCACGGACCGCGACGAATACGTCCGGGCCGTCTACGCCGAAGTGTGCAAGCAGGCGATGACCGCGCTGATGTCGGCCACCACGCCCCGCGATGCGGTCGAACGCTTTGTCGCCCTCATGGTCGACGATCCGGTCCGAGGCCGCGCCCTGCTGCTGGCCCCGGAAGCCGAGCCCGCGTTGGCGAAGTCCGGCTCCGAATGGATGCCCGACTTCATCGACCTGCTGCAGCAGAAACTGACCACCATCACCGATCCGGCGCTGCAGGCCATGACGGCAACCAGCCTGATCGGGGGCCTGACGGCGCTGTTCACGGCCTACCTCGACGACCGACTGCCGACCACCCGCGAACAGTTCATCGACTACTGCGTCGCGATGTTGCTGGACCGCAGCAGCGGGCGTGCGGCAAATCACGGCTGAAGCCGCGTTCAAACTTGATGATACTGGGGTACACAGATATATTGACTGCAACCACGAGGTACAGATAACTGGGAGGTGTCATGTCGCAAGACCTGACCGACCTGCAACTTCTGCATGAGCTCGAGCCGGTAGTCGAGCAGCAAATCAATCGTCACATGAAGATGAAGAAGGACTGGAATCCGCACGACTACGTGCCCTGGTCCGACGGCAAGAATTTCTACGCTCTCGGCGGTCAGGAATGGAACCCCGAGGAATCCAAGCTTTCCGAGGTGGCGCGCACCGCGATGGTGCAGAACCTGCTCACCGAGGACAACCTGCCGTCCTATCACCGCGAGATCGCGATGAACTTCTCCATGGACGGTCCCTGGGGCTTCTGGGTCAACCGCTGGACCGCCGAGGAGAACCGGCACGGCATCGCCCTGCGCGACTACCTGCTGGCCACCCGCGCCGTCGACCCCGTGGAACTCGAGATCACCCGGATGGAGCAGGTCACTCGCGGTTTCTCGCCGGGCCAGAACCAGCAGGGCGACCTGTTCGCCGAGAGCCTGTTCGACTCGGTGATGTACGTGTCCTTCCAGGAACTCGCCACTCGTGTCTCGCACCGCAACACCGGCAAGGCGTGTGCCGACCCGGTTGCCGACCAGCTGCTGCAGCGGGTCTCGGCCGACGAGAACCTGCACATGATCTTCTACCGCGACGTCAGCGGCGCCGGCCTGGACATCGCCCCGAACCAGGCGATGACCTCCCTGTACCGGGTGCTGTCGAACTTCAAGATGCCCGGGTACACCGTGCCGGACTTCCGCCGTAAGGCCGTCATCATCGCCGTCGGCGGCGTCTACGATCCGCGCATTCACCTCGATGACGTCGTGATGCCGGTGCTCAAGAAGTGGCGCATCTTCGAACGCGAGGACTTCACCGGCGAGGGCGCGCGCCTGCGCGATCAGCTCGGCAAGGTCATCGAGGAACTCGAGGACACCTGCCAGAAGTTCGAGATCGCCAAGGAGCGTCGCCTCGAGCGCGAGCGCAAGGTGGCCGAGAAGAAGGCCGCGAAGAACCTGTTGGCGACGACATCATCAGCGGCCTCCTGACAGACCGCCTCGCAGCGGGCACTGCACCGGACCGATCCGCGGCACTGCGGATCGGTCCGTTCGCGCTGCCCAGCCCCGTCGTCCTGGCCCCCATGGCCGGTGTGACAAATGTCGCATTCCGCACACTGTGCCGCGAGCTCGAACTCGAGCGGGTAGGGACCGTCAGCGGGCTGTACGTCTGCGAGATGGTCACCGCCCGCGCGCTCGTGGAGCGCCACCCCGTGACGATGCACATGACGACGTTCGCGCCCGAGGAGACGCCGCGGTCGTTACAGCTCTACACCGTGGATCCGGACACCACCTACGCGGCGGCCAAGATGATTGCTGACGAGAATCTGGCCGACCACATCGACATGAATTTCGGCTGCCCGGTTCCCAAGGTGACCAAGCGGGGCGGAGGCGCCGCGCTGCCCTACAAGCGGCGGCTGTTCGGCCAGATCGTGGCGGCCGCAGTGCGCGCCACCGAGGGCACCGATATCCCCGTGACGGTCAAGTTCCGGGTGGGCATCGACGAGCAGCACCACACCCATCTGGATGCCGGCCGGATCGCCGAGCAGGAGGGCGCGGCCGCGGTGGCGCTGCACGCCCGCACCGCCGCACAGCGCTACTCCGGTGCCGCCGACTGGGAACAGATCGCCCAGCTCAAACAGCACGTGCGCAGCATCCCGGTGCTCGGCAACGGCGACATCTTCGACGCCAGCGACGCGCTGACCATGATGGCGACCACCGGATGCGACGGCGTGGTCATCGGCCGCGGCTGCCTGGGTCGCCCCTGGCTGTTCGCCGAGTTGTCCGCGGCGTTCACCGGCACCCCCGCACCGACGCCCCCCACCCTGGGCCAGGTCGCCGACATCGTCCGGCGCCACGGCGATCTGCTGGCGGCCCATTTCGGCGAGGACAAGGGCATGCGGGACATCCGCAAGCACGTCGCGTGGTATTTGCACGGCTTCCCCGTGGGATCGGATCTGCGGCGAGCGCTGGCATTGGTCAAGACGTTGCCCGAACTCGATGCGCTGCTGGACCAGCTCGACGCCGACGCGGCGTTCCCGCCGGCCGCCAACGGCCCCCGCGGTCGCCAGGGATCGGCGGCCTCGGTCGCACTGCCGCACGGCTGGTTGGACGATCCGGACGACTGCACGGTGCCGGCCGGAGCCGACGCTATGCACTCCGGTGGCTGAATCGAGACGATCTCGACACCAGCCCGCACAGCTTGTCTAAGTACGATGTGTGAACCTGGTTCGGAGTTCGCCGCGAGTAGCGCGGCGCCCCCTTGGACTGCTAGAGACATAGGTACACCCCGTGTTTGTCAGCGTCGACAAACCGCAGCCGCACCCGCGTGCACTGAATGAGACCTCACCAGAGTCGGAGGCCGGATACGAACATGAGTGACGGCGATAACGCCACTCCTGGTCGCCGTGCGCCCGAACCTGACGGCGATAACCAGTGGCTTACCCGAACTCCGCGGCCAAAGCCAGACGCCGCGCCGTGGGAGCGCACCGCAGCCTCGGAATCGAGGTCGCGCGGCGCCCGAGACGGCAACCCCCCCGACGGCATCACCGTCGCGGACCTGATCGCCCGGGTGACCGGCGACGTGCCTCCAGCGCTGCGAGCAAGCGCGCAAGACGTCGAGGGGCCCGAGGCCGACGAGCATGTCGACGGGCCCGCTGACGATGACCTGGTGCACGACCCGCCGACCGTTCCGGTGCAGTCGGCCTATGCCTCCGAGATTCCCGATCTGAGCCGGACCGACCGCCGCGCCGGCACGGCGGTGGATCGCGACGACGAGACCGCCACCACCGTGTTGCAGGCGGTCTCGGAACGCCCACCCGGACGAGTACGCCCCGCCCACGTCGGTCACCGAACCGCCGCACCCCCCAAACCCCAAGACGTCAACCACCATCGCCGCCGCAAGACGATCCGCTATGCCGGACGTTCTGTGGCGGCGTTGTTCGCTGTCCTGGCGTTGGTCCTGACCGGCGGCGCCTGGCAGTGGACCACCAGCAAGAACAACCGGATGAACAACATCGCGGCGTTGGACCCGAACTCACGCGACATCCTCGATCCCAACGCCCAGTTCGGCGACGAGAACTTCCTGATCGTCGGCGTCGACAGCCGACACGGCGAGAACAGCGCCATGGGCGCCGGCGACACCGCCGACGCCGACGGCGCCCGCTCGGACAGCATCATCCTGGTCAACATTCCCGCCAACCGCGAGCGGGTGGTGGCGGTGTCGTTCCCCCGCGACCTGGCGATCACGCCGCTCAAATGCGACGCCTGGGACGCCTCCACCGGTGAATACGGCCCGGTGTACGACGAGATGTCGGGCACCTACGGTCCCGAAGAGGTCTACACCGAGACCAAAATCAACTCGGCCTACGCCTTCGGCGGACCCAAATGCCTGGTCAAGGCCATCCAGAAGATGTCGGGCCTGTCCATCAACCGGTTCATGGCCGTCGACTTCGCCGGGTTCGCCACCATGGTCGACGCCCTGGGCGGCGTCGAGGTCTGCAGCACCACCCCGCTGGAGGACTACGAGATCGGCACGGTCCTGCCGACCGCGGGACGTCAGATCATCGACGGCACCACCGCACTGAATTATGTCCGGGCGCGCCAGGTCACCACCGAGGTCAACGGCGACTACGGCCGCATCAAACGCCAGCAGCTGTTCCTGTCGTCCCTGCTGCGCTCACTGATCTCCAAGGAGACCTTCTTCTCGCTGAGCAAGCTCAACAACGTGGTGAACATGTTCATCAACGACAGCTCGGTCGACAACGTGAACACCAAGGACCTCGTCGACCTCGGGCAGTCGCTGCAGGGCGTCTCGGCCGGCCGCATCACCTTCGTCACGGTGCCCACCACCGGTTACGCCGACGAGTGGGGCAACGAACAGCCGCGGACCGCCGATATTCGGGCGCTGTTCGACGCGATCATCGACGACGACCCGCTGCCCGGCGAGAACGACCAGAACGAGACCATCGCCCCGATGACCAACAGCTCCGCGCAGGCCGAGCTGCCGCAGTCCTCGGCGACCGGCACGGCCCCCACCGACGAGGCCACCCCGGACGCCAACGGGGAGAGCGCGGAGTCCGCCACGACAACCGAAGTCGTGCATGCGGTGACGACCGACCCCGACGAGATCAACGTGCACGTGGCGAATGCGACCAGCATCGCCGGACTTGGCTCGGCGGCCAGCACCGAGCTGCAGTTGCACGGCTTCAACGTGGACACCCCCGACGACTATCCGGAGGCGTTGCCCGCCACCACGGTGATGTATTCGCCCGGCAACGAACACGCCGCGGCGACCGTTGCGGCCGCGTTCGGCAACCCCCGGATCGAACGAATCACCGGCCTCGGACAGGACGTCCAAGTGGCCCTCGGCCCCGATTATTCGTCGGTGCTGCCCCCGCCGCCCAGCGGCTCGTCGATGACCGTCACCGTGGCCCACCAGGACCGCAGCACCCCGACCTACCTCCCCGAAGACCTGACCATCACCAACGGCGCCGACGTCAGCTGCGAATGAGCGAGGGGGCGCGAGCGCCCATTTCATCAGCCGTTCATCGTCGCCCTTGTGCCCTTTGGGGTGCCAAACCTCTAGGCTTGGTACATGCGTACCGCGTACCACGACCAACTTGACGACCTCGCCAACCAGCTCGGTGAGATGTGTGAGCTGGCCGGCGCCGCGATGGAACGCGCGACCCAGGCCCTGTTGCAGGCCGATTTGGTGCTCGCCGAGCAGGTGATCAGCGATCAGGATGTGCTCGGCGAGCACAGTGCCCGCGCCGAGGAGGCCGCGTTCGTGCTGCTGGCGCTGCAGGCGCCGGTGGCCCGCGATCTGCGCTCGGTGGTCTCCGCTATCCAGATGGTGGCCGACATCGACCGGATGGGGGCGCTGGCCGTCCACGTGGCCAAGATCGCCCGCCGGCGCCACCCGGTCCACGCGCTGCCGGAGGAAGTCAACGGCTACTTCTCCGAAATGGGCCGAGTTGCAGTCGAATTGGGCAAGACCGCCCAGGAAGTGCTGCTGACCGGCGACGTCGAAAAGGCCGCCCGGCTGCGCGCCGAAGACGACGCGATGGACGACCTGCACCGGCACTTGTTCAACGTCCTGATGGACCGGGAATGGAAGCACGGCGTCGCCTCCGCGGTCGACGTTGCGCTCCTGAGCCGGTTCTACGAGCGCTTCGCCGACCACGCCGTCGAGATCGGCCGCCGGGTCATCTTCATGGCGACCGGCGAGCTCCCAGACTACGAAGAGCTGCCGCCGGCCACCTGGCGCGCGTAGCGTCGCTCGCGAATTTCCCGCCAGTGTCGGTCGGATCTAGGGTGTGATGGTGCGGACCACCTACCGCGAACAACTCGTCGCGCTCACAGCCAAGATCGCCGAGCTGTGCGGCCTCGTCACGGTATCGATGGAGACCGCGACCAAGGCATTGCTGCGCGCCGATCTGGTGCTGGCCGAACGCGTGATCCGCGAGCATGATCAGCTGGTCGCCGCCTGCCTGGCGGCCGAGGATGCTGCCTTCGTGTTGCTGGTGCGGCAGGCGCCGGTCGCCGGGGATCTGCGGACCGTCGTGACCTCGATCCAGAACCTCTTCGACGTCGAGCGCATGGGCGTGCTGGCCAAGCACGTGGCGGGGGTGACCCAGCGCCGCCACCCGAACCACGCCGTACCCGCGGACGTCAGCGGCTACTTCGCCCAAATGGGGCGTGTGGCAGTCCAATTGGGCAAGGCCACGCAGCAGGCCCTGTTGATGCGGGACACCAAGACCGCCGCCGCGATCGACGATCAAGACGACGTGATGGACGACCTGCACGCCCACCTGTTCAAGGTGTTGATGGACCGGGAATGGCCGCACGGCGTGCCCGCGGCCATCGATGTGACGATGCTGGGCCGGTTCTACGAGCGTTTTGCCGACCACGCGGTCGAGATCGGCCGCCGGGTCAATTTCCAGGTGTTGGGAGTGCTGGATCCCGACGAGGGCGACACCCACGGCTAGCTTTCCCGCCGAAGCGCCGGGCCTGGCGCCACGTCGCAACCGGACCCCGGGGTGTCGCCTGGATCACAGCTTTCGCCGCGATACCGCGTATGCAGCGGCTGGGCCGCGAATCCCGGCGGAAATGCCGTAGCTGTTCATCTGCCGTTCATCCAATAACCCCCGTGTCGACGCGTCCCTTTCCTACGTTTTGGCAGTACTCAAAAGACAGCCAACTACGGGCCCGGACACGCGCTCGCACGGAAGTGATCGGAGAGAAATGCGCAACTGGCGTACAGCGGCGGCGTTGACCGCGTCGGCATCCCTGTTCCTGGTGGGTTGCGGTGGTAGCGGTGACAACGCAGCGGGCGGCTCTGAGAGCGGCGCGCTGTCCGGCACGATCCTGATCGACGGCTCGAGCACGGTGGCGCCGCTCTCGGAGACCATCGCCGAGCTGTTCCAGCAGGAGAACTCCGGTGTGCGGGTGACCGTGGGCACCTCCGGCACCGGCGGGGGCTTCCAGAAGTTCTGCAACGGCGAGACCGACATGAACGACGCCTCCCGCGCCATCAAGGAGTCGGAGATCGCGGCCTGCGACGCCGCCGGCATCGCCTACGACAGCATCACCGTGGCCAACGACGCGATCTCGCTGATCGTCAACCCGGAGAACCCGCTGCAGTGCGTCACGCTCGAGCAGGCCACCCAGATCTGGAATGCGGGCTCGACGGTCAACACCTGGGGCGACATCACCGGCCTGGAACTGCCCGAGGATTGGAAGTCCAAGCCGATCAACCTGTTCGGCCCCGGCACCGACTCCGGCACCTTCGACTTCTTCACCGAAGCCGTCAACGGCGAAGAGGGCGTCATCCGCGAGAACTACACCGACATCGGCGAGGACGACAACGCCGCGGTCACCGGCATCTCCGGCGATCCGAACGCCATGGGCTTCATCCCCTACTCCTTCACCCAGGAGGTCGGCGACCGGGTGAAGCCGCTCGAGATCGACAGCGGCACCGGCTGTGTGGCGGGCAACCTCGACAACGTCCAGAGCGGCACCTACGCCCCGCTGGGCCGCGAGTTGTTCGTCTACGCCAGCGACAAGGCGCTGCGACGTCCCGAGGTGCTGGAGTTCATGAAGTTCTACATCGACAACTCCGACACGGCCGCCGAGGCAGCCACCTACATTCCGTTGACCGATGAGCAGAAGACGGAAGCGCACACCAAGATCGACGAACTCGCCGCAAACAAGTAGCGAGATCAACCAAACATGCCAGTAGTGGACGAGGCCGTCAGCGCACCGGGGTCATCACCCCCGGTGTCGCTGGCGGCGTCCAGCCCCAGATACGCCGAGAAGATCATCAAGGTGGTCTTCGCACTTTCGGCAGTGTTGTCGGTGGCCATCACCACCGCGATCGTGCTCGCACTGCTCTTCCCGACAATCGGCTTCTTCCGCCATGTTTCGATTGTCGACTTCTTCACCGGGACATCGTGGCGGCCCGCGTTCGCGGACCCGTCGTTCGGCGTCCTGCCCATCGTCATCGGAACCCTGACCGTCGTCTTCTGGGCGCTGCTCGTCGGCATCCCGCTGGGCCTGCTGGCCGCGATCTACCTCGCCGAGTACGCCCCACCGCGGGTCCGCAAGGTCGTCAAACCCATCCTCGAGGTCCTCGAGGGCATCCCGACGGTCGCCATCGGCATGTTCGGTCTGCTGTTCATGCGGCCATTCCTCGAAGACCTCTTCCCGTTCCTGTCCTGGCAGGCGTTCTCGGTGGGCGTCGCCGGAATCATGGTGGGAATCATGATCATTCCGCTGATCACCTCGGTGTCGGATGACGCGATGCGCTCGGTCCCGCAGGGACTGCGCGAGGGCGCCTACGGGCTGGGCGCCAACAAGATGCAGGTGTCGCTGCGAGTGGTGTTCCCCGGCGCGATCTCCGGCATCATCGCCGCGATCGTGCTCGCCACCTCGCGCGCCATCGGCGAGACCATGGTCGTGCTGATCGTCGCCGGCCAGACCCCCCGCTTCGGCTTCACCTTCACCGGATCAGTGCAGACGATGACGGCCTTCATCGGCTCCACCGCAACCGGCGACATCGCCACCGGCACCATCGTCTACGAGTCGATCTTCGCGGTGGGCGCCCTGCTGTTCGTCATGACGCTGTGCATGAACATGTTCGCGATCCGCATGGTCAAGCGCTTCCGGGAGGTTTACGACTAGTGGCTACCGAACCTCTCCGGACCGAACGGGGCCGGCTCGCCAGCGCCGGCGCCCGCGCCGTCGTGGAAAGCTCGCTCAAGAGCAAGTCCCCGGTCGGCAAGATCACCAATCAGCTGTTCCTGGCCGTCATGCTGCTCGCGATCGCGATCGCCGTCACGGTGCTCGTCGGCATGATCCTGTGGGCGTTGGTCAAGGGCTGGCCGCGGCTCGACCTGAACCTGTTCACCAACGCCCCGTCGACCATCAACCGCGACACCGCCGGGTTCCGGCCGGCGATCCTGGGCACCGTCTACCTCATTGCCGGCGTGATCGTCCTGATCGTGCCGATCGGTGTCGCCTCGGCGGTGTACCTCGAGGAATACGCGGACAAGACGAAGTGGTACAACAAGCTCATCGAGCTCAACATCCAGAACCTGGCCGGGGTGCCGTCGATCGTGTTCGGCATCCTCGGCATGGCGTTCATCGTCCGCGGCCCGCTGAACCTGGGCTTCGTCGCGGTGGCCGGCTCGATCACGCTGGCCATGCTGGTGCTTCCGACCGTCATCATCACCGCACGCGAAGCCATCCGCGCGGTGCCGTCCTCGATCCGGGACGCCTCGCTCGGTCTGGGCGCCACCGAATGGCAGACCATCAGCAAACAGGTGCTGCCGATCGCCATCCCCGGCATCCTCACCGGCGTCATCCTCGCGGTGGCACGCGCCATCGGCGAGGCGGCGCCGCTGCTGTTGGTCGGAGCGACTACCTTTATTACATTCAACCCGCAGTTCTTTGAGGGCGGGTACACCGCGATGCCGGTGCTGATTTACAACTACATCCAACGCCCGCAGGAAGAGTTCCATATTCTTGCCGCAGCGGGAGTAATCGTGATGCTGGCAGTGTTGCTGGCAATGAACTCTTTTGCGATCTGGCTACGCAATCACTACGAGCGGAAGTTCTAAGACATGACCCAGGGACCATTCGCGCCCGCGACCGGAAGCGACCATATGACCGACGGAACGCACACCGGTGCCCGCGAAGGGAAGTCCATCCACGTGGACAAGCCGACCGGCCGCGCGAACCGCGGCGCCGGCGGCAGCCTGGTGTTCACGGTGAAGGACATGGATGTCTGGTACGGCTCGCACAACGCGGTCCGTAACGTGAACCTGGAGATCGTCGAGAACGACATCACCGCGCTGATCGGGCCGTCCGGCTGCGGTAAGAGCACCGTGCTGCGGTGCTTCAACCGGATGAACGACCTGGTGCCCTCGGCCCGGGTCGATGGCGACGTCCGCTACCACGGCATCGACCTGTACGGGAAGAACGTCGACCCGATCGAGGTGCGGCGCCGCATCGGCATGGTGTTCCAGAAGCCCAACCCGTTCCCGAAGTCGATCTACGACAACATCGCCTACGGCCCCCGGGTCAACGGGATGAAGGGCAACATGGACGACATCGTCGAGGAGGCGCTCACCAGCGCCGCCCTGTGGGACGAGGTCAAGGACAAGCTCAAGGACAGCGCACTGGCGATGTCGGGCGGCCAGCAGCAGCGGCTGTGCATCGCCCGCACGATCGCGACCCGCCCCGAGGTCATCCTGATGGACGAGCCGTGCTCGGCGCTCGACCCGATCGCGACGTCCAAGATCGAAGAACTGATGCGCGAGCTCGCGTCGCAGTTCACCATCCTGATCGTGACGCACAACATGCAGCAGGCCGCGCGGGTCTCCGACAAGACCGCGTTCTTCACCGCCGAGGTGGACGAGGACGGTGTCCGGCACGGTCTGCTCGTCGAGAACGACGAGACCGAGAAGATCTTCTCCAACCCGTCGGACCGTCGCACCGAGGATTACATCTCCGGTCGCTTCGGCTGAACCGGCTCAGCCGTACGCGGTGTCCACGCTGAACACCTCGAAGTCCAGGCGCTGATAGGTCTTGACCGCGGCGGTGTTGTCCGCCTCCACGTAGAGCAACACCGTTGACTCGGCGCCCAACCGTTCCGCGAGATGGTGCAGACCGGTCAGCGTCAACAACCCGCCCAGCCCACGGCCCTGCGCGGCCGGGTCGACCCCCACCACGTAGACCTCGCCGAGATCGGGCCCGTGCACCTTGGTCCAGTGAAATCCGAGCAGCACGCCGCTCTGTTCGTCGAAGGCCAGAAACAACCCGGCCGGATCGAACCACGCCTCGCCGCGGCGTTCGGCGATATCGGCCGCGGTCCACCCGCCTTGTTCGGGATGCCAGTCGAACGCCGCGTTGTTGACCCGCAGCAGCTCGGCATCGTCCTCGGGGCCGGAGTAGGTGGCCATCCGCACCCCGGCGGCCGGCCGAACGGGCGGCAGGTCGCGTAGCGGGCGGCGCATCTGCAGCAGCTCCCGGACCGGCGACAGGCCGAGCGCGCGCGCGGTGGCGCGGGCCGGTTCCAGGTTGCCGTGCGCCCAGATCCGGACGCCGGCGCCGGCCTCGGCCAGGCCCCGACGGACCAACGTCGAGCCGATGCCGCGCCGCCGAGCCTGCGGATGCACGACGGCTTCGGCCATCGCCCCGCCGTCGTCGGTGGCCGGGGCCAGGTTGAGATACCCGACCACCCGATCGGCTTCCAGCGCCAGCAGATGTCGGGTGCGGTCCGCGCCCAGCTCCCGCAGCACCTGATCACCCACGGGGGCGACGCCGTCGGCGCTGCCGCCGGCCTCGATGAGGTCCCGGATCTGTTCCTGCTCGGCGGCGGTGAGAGCCGAACGCCACTGGATCTGCGTCACTGCGCATCGGCCAGCGATTCGGGCGCAACCGGCGATGTCTGCACGTGATCCCTTTCCGGGCCGTCGTCGGGGTCGTCCTCGGTGCCGACCTCTTCGGCGTCGGGCGGCGCGGTGCGGCCCCGCGCGGGGCGAACCGCCTTGTATCCGACGTTGCGGACGGTACCAATCAGCGCCTCGTGTTCGACGCCGAGCTTGGCGCGCAGGCGCCGCACATGCACGTCGACCGTGCGGGTACCGCCGAAGAAGTCATACCCCCAGACCTCCTGCAGCAGTTGGGCTCGGGTGAACACCCGGCCCGCGTGCTGCGCGAGGTACTTGAGCAGCTCGAATTCCTTATAGGTCAGATCGAGCGGGCGTCCGCGCAGCCGGGCGGTGTAGGTCCCCTCGTCGATGACCAACTCACCGAGGCTGACCTTGCCCGCGCTCTCCTGGGTCGCCGCGCCACCACGCCGGCCGACCAGCAACCGCAGCCGCGCGTCGATCTCGGCGGGACCGGTGCCCGGCAACAGAATTTCGTCGATCCCCCACTCGAGGCTGACGGCCACCAGACCGCCCTCGTTGACGACGGCGATCACCGGCACCGCAGTGCCCGTCGTCCCCAACAGGCGACACAGCCCGCGGGCGGCCGCCAGATCGGTGCGCGCATCGACAATCGCGACGTCGGCCGTACCGGCCTCGAGCAGGGAGGACACCTCCGTCGGCGCCGCGCGCACCTGGTGGGCCAACAACGCCAGGGACGGCAGAACCGCTTCCGGATGTGGGTCGGCGGTGAGAAGCAACAGATCCAAAAGGCCCTCCAGCAACCGGGGGATTACTCCCCAGATTCATGGCCGACACATCGTCGTTACCGACCGAGATTTGACTAACGATAGCCTGCCACCTGCTGATCCTCCGGGTTGTGCGGTCATCTTGTGTGCTCCGATCCGGCGGTAGGCGACAATGACCGCGTGCGGAAACTGCTGACCGGAATCGGTGCGACCGTGCTGACCGTGTTGCTCGTGGGCCTCGGCGTCGACTTCGGCGCGGCCATCGCCGCCGAATACCGGCTGTCCCGCGCGGTGCGAAGCGCGGCCGGCCTGAACTGGGACCCGTCGGTGGCCATCCTCGGCTTCCCGTTCATTCCGCAGGCCATGGGTCATCACTACGACGAGATCGAGATCAAGGCCACCGACGTCGACCATCCGCATGTCGAGCGGGCCTCGTTGGAAGCCACCATGCACTCCATCGGAATTGCCGAGGCGTCCTGGTTGATCAGGCCGGATGCCGTGCTGCCCATCGGCAAGCTGGAGAGCCGGATCATCATCGATTCGGCGCATCTGGGTCGATTCATGGGACTCAAGGATCTGATGGTCGAGGCACCCACCGTGGAGAGCAACGACGCGACCGGCGGCACCACCGAATCGGGCATTTCCGGCAGCGAGGGCCTGGTCTTCACCGCCACCCCCACCGCCGCCGGGTTCGACCAGCAGGTCAGCGTCGCGGTCGACCTGTCCGTCGTCGGCCCCGAACGCACCACGCTGGTGTTCACCCCGACCGGGGTCCTGACGGGGCCGGGCACCGCCGATCAGGACGTCCCCGAGGACAAACTGACCGCGATTCTGGACGCCTTCCGGGCCACGCTGCCCGATCAGCGGTTGCCCTTCGGTGTCGCGCCTACCAGCCAGGGCGCCCGCGGCTCCGAGGTCATCATCGAGGGCATCACCGAGGGACTAACCATCACGCTCTCGGAGTTCACCCAGGCATGAGCACCTCGGTCGGTCTGATCATCGTCATCGTCATCGCCGTGCTGGGCCTCGGCTACCTGGTGGGCAGGCTGCTCACGTTGCGATCGGGCCTGCTGCGCGGGGCCGCCGACGCCGCCGACGTCGACACCAGCGGCCTGGGCCTGTCCGACACCGGGCCCACCGTTTTGCACTTCACCGCCACCTGGTGCGGCCCCTGCCAGGCCGTGCGGCGCGTCATCGACACGGTGTGCGACGACCTGCCCGCGGTGGCGCACGTGGAGATCGACATGGACACCAATCTCGAAGCGGCACGCCGCCTCTCGGTGCTCTCGCTGCCGACCACGATCATCTTCGACGCCGATGGCCGTCCGCGCTACCGGACCACTGGCGTCCCCACCGCCGGTGACCTGCGGTCGGCGCTGGAACCGCTATTGGCCTGAGCGCGGACTCATTAGGTAAGCTGTCGGGCGTGCCAGCCCGTCTTGAGCCGATGCTCACCAAGCGCCGCGCAGTCGATCTGTGCCGCCTTGCGGGTTGTTGCTGTTGTTGTAGCTGCTGAGTAGCCACGCGTAGTACGCGTCGCCGCGGCGAGCAGCCGGCGGCTAGTTGGCCCAGCCCACCCGTACATCAACAGGAGCATGTCCATGTCAATCCCGAATGAGCCCCCGACCGCCGCCGTCGGCCAGGTCGACGTGCGTGGCCCACGGTTCACGGCGTGGGTGACCACCGTGGTCCTGGTCGCGACGCTGTTCGCGGCCGCGGTCAGCAGCGCGCTGGCGGCGGTCCTGCTCGGTTTACAGGCGGCGGTGTTCGCGGTCGGCGCCTGGTTCGGGCCGCGGCAGCACCCCTACGGCCGGCTCTACGCCGCCGTGATCGCGCCACGGCGCGGACCGACAGTCGAACGTGAACCGGTACCGCCGCTGAAGTTCGCTCAGCTTGTCGGCCTGGTCTTCGCGATCGTCGGGACCGCCGGTTTCGCGCTGGGCGCGCCGCTGATCGGCCTCGTCGCCACCGGCTTCGCCCTGTTCGCGGCCTTCCTCAACGCGGCCTTCGGCATCTGCCTGGGTTGCCGGCTCTACCCCCTGATCGTGCGCCTGCGGCGCACCCCCGCCCTGTCCGCCCATCCGACGCCCTGACCTGCCACACCCGTAATCCCGAAAGGACCCTGCTTTATGGCCCGTTCCGACGTCCTGGTCACCACCGACTGGGCTGAACAAAATCTCAACGCACCGAACACGGTTTTCGTTGAGGTCGACGAGGACACCAGCGCGTACGACACCGGACACATCGCCGGCGCGGTCCGGCTGGACTGGAAGGCCGATCTGCAGGATCCGGTCCGTCGCGACTTCGTCGACGCCGCGGGCTTCTCGAAGCTGCTGTCCGAGCGCGGGATCGGCAACGACGACACCGTGATCCTCTACGGCGGGAACAACAACTGGTTCGCCGCCTACGCGTACTGGTACTTCAAGCTGTACGGCCACGAGAACGTCAAGCTGCTCGACGGCGGCCGCAAGAAGTGGGAGCTCGACGGGCGGCCGCTCGTGACCGACAAGGTCGAGCGTCCGCAGACCAGCTACACCGCCAAGGACCCGGACCTTTCGATCCGCGCGTTCCGTGACGAGGTGATCGCCGCGATCAACACCAAGAACCTGGTCGACGTGCGTTCCCCCGACGAATTCTCCGGCAAGATTCTCGCGCCGGCACACCTGCCGCAGGAACAGAGCCAGCGCCCCGGGCATGTTCCCGGCGCCATCAACGTTCCATGGAGCAAGGCCGCCAACGAAGACGGCACCTTCAAGTCCGACGAGGAGCTGGCCAAGCTGTACGCCGACGCCGGCCTCGACGGCGAGAAGGAGATCATCGCCTACTGCCGGATCGGCGAGCGGTCCTCACACACGTGGTTCGTGCTGCAGGAACTGCTCGGCCATCAGAACGTCAAGAACTATGACGGCAGTTGGTGCGAATACGGCTCCCTCGTGGGAGCCCCGATTGAGTTGGGAAGTTAATCATGTGCGCAGCCCCTACCCAGGGACAGGCCCTACCCGCGGGCGTCGACGTCGAGAAGGAAACCGTGATCACCGGCCGCGTGGTCGACGGCTCCGGGCAGCCGGTCGGTGGCGCCTTCGTGCGTCTGCTGGATTCCTCCGACGAATTCACCGCCGAGGTGGTGGCGTCGGCGACGGGTGACTTCCGGTTCTTCGCCGCGCCCGGTTCGTGGCGCCTGCGGGCACTGTCGAAGGTCGGCAACGGCGACGCCGTCGTGGCCCCGACCGGTGCCGGCGTCCACGAGGTCGCCGTCAAGGTCGCCTAGGCTCCGCCCTTTTGCCCCAATCTGCGCGAGCGTGCGGGTCGCCGAGGCGACACGCCGCAAAAAGTGAGATTTCCCGCACGCTCGCGCGGGGCACCCCGGGCAAAACCGCCTCCGCGACGAACTAGACTGTTGCCCGTGGTGCTGTTCTTCGAATTGATGCTTGTCGCGGCCGTCGTGGTCATCACATGGTTTGCGCTCTACACCCTGTACCGGCTGATCTCCGACGAGTCCTGATTGCCGATGACCGGCAGCGACGAGGGGTCCGGAGTGGATCCAGGCTCTGGTGACCGCGCGGTAGCCGCCGCGGTCGAACGTGCTCAGATCACCGCGGCGCGCAACATTCCGACCTTCGACGATCTTCCGCTCCCCTCGGACACCGCCAATCTGCGCGAGGGAGCCGATCTCAACGACGCCCTGCTCGCCCTGCTGCCGCTGGTGGGTGTGTGGCGCGGCGAGGGCGAGGGCCGCGACGCCGACGGCGACTACCGCTTCGGGCAACAAATCGTCGTCTCGCACGACGGTGGCGACTACCTCAATTGGGAAGCCCGCTCCTGGCGCCTCGACGAGGACGGCAGCTACGCGTCGAAATCCCTGCGGGAGTCCGGCTTCTGGCGCTTCGTCAACGATCCGAACGACACCGAAGAAAACCAGGCCATCGAATTGCTGCTGGCGCACTCGGCCGGCTACATCGAACTGTTCTACGGACGCCCCCTGACGCAGTCCTCCTGGGAGTTGGCCACCGATGCGTTGGCGCGCAGCCAATCCGGTGTGCTTGTCGGCGGCGCCAAACGGCTCTACGGCATCGTCGAGGGCGGCGATCTCGCCTACGTTGAGGAGCGGGTCGACGCCGACGGCGGACTTGTCCCGCACCTGTCAGCCCGGTTGATTCGCTTCGTCGGATAGTTCCGCCAACCCCATGGAGAACCCCGTGCCACCACGTCATGTCCGAGTGCTCGGTGCCGTCGCGGCCATGGCCGCGCTCGCGCTGGCCGGCTGCGGAGGATCCGAATCCACGCCGCCGCAAGACGCCAGCACGCCCGCACCGACGACCGCCGAACACGGTTCGTTTGCGAGCTGCCTGACCGAACACGGTGTCAGCGAGTCCGCGGCCTCGCCGGTCGGTCCGCCCGCCGACGTCGATCCGGCGGTCTGGGACCGGGCCATGCAGGCCTGCAGCACCCTGGCCCCCGGCCCCGCGGGGCCCTGAGGCCGTCAGCCCAGCACCCGGGCCCGCTCACCGGCGGACAGCCAGCGCCGTTCGAGGTCGTCCAGCACGCCGTCCGCGCGCAGCCCCTCGACCGCCTCGGACACGCAGCGCGTCAACGGGCTGTCCTTGTCCAGCACGATGCCCAACTGCTCGGCGGGCTGCGCCACCGCGGGCAGCTGCCCCACGATGACGCCGTCGCTCAACTCGGACACCACCGTGCTCGCCGACGGCAGGTCCAGCACCATCGCGTGGATGCGACCGTCGACCAGGGCCCTTTTGGCCTCGAGGTTGGTGTCGTAGACCAGCACCGGTTCGGTGGCGTCGAGCGACCGCGCCGCCTCGGAACTCGTGGTGCCCACCTGCGCGCCGATCCGCAGCGGCCTGAGGTCGCGCTGGCTGGTCGCGGCCGCCGCCGGCGAATCGCGCAGGGCGACCACGGCCTGTGCGACGTCGTAGTAGGGCGCCGAGAAGTCGACGATCTCGCGGCGCTGATCGGTGATGGAGAACTGGGAGAGGTCGGCGTCGAAGGGTTTGGGTCCCGGCGCCATCGCGGTGTTGAACGGAATCCGGACCCACCGCACGTGCTCGCGCGCATAGCCGAGGCGCTCGGCGACGGCGTAGGCCACCGCGGCTTCGAATCCTGCACCGTTGGTCGGGTCGTCGCCGATGTACCAGGGCGGGTAGGCGGGCCGGTCGGTGCCGAAGGTGAAGGTCTGCGGGTCCAGCGTCGGCAGGGCGGTGCTGCTGCACGCGGGCCCGGCCTGCGGTTGCACCTGCGGGATGGCGCAGCCGAGGACACCGAGGGCCAACGCGACAGTTGCACCGAGCGCGGTGGACCACCGATAACCCATAGGCCGCATCATCGCGCATCGGGCATGCGGTGTCATGCGTGTATCGGGTGCTTGATCGGATCGAGACGTGAAGCGGCCCCCGAGCCGTTGTTCCGCGGTTGGACTAACCGGGGGCTCGGGGGCCGGGTGGCTGCTTGGAATTCGCCAGCGCTCGCAGGTGATTCCTCGCCGCGTGCTGCTAGCGGACAGCCACCTCACATGTCCATAAGCTACTCAATTTCTCGGACCACCTCCTTCCTTGTGTACGGCCGACCGTACTTGAGGTGGACGGGGGTGACAAGGGATTTTTGCGCTCAGCGATCACCGGCGAGCGCGACGTCGACCAACCGGGTGAATTCGGCGGCCAGGGGCCCCGTCGCCGGCATCCGTCGGCCGTCCAGGGTGTGCACGCGCGCGCCCAGCGTGATCGCCGATATCAGCCAGATTCCTTGTGCGGCAACTAAATCCGCTGGCCGCAACGCGCGGTAGTCGCAGTCGAGGCCGGCGGACCGAGCGGCCTCGAACAGTGCCTGCTGGGTGGTGCCGCGCAGGATCGGGTACCACGGCGGTGGGGTCAACAGGGCAGGGGTGCCGTCGATCTCGGTGGCGATCACGACCGTGGACCGCGGCCCTTCCAGGATGTACCCGTCGGTGCTGACGAAGATCACGTCGTCGGCCCCGAGCCGAGCGGCATGCCGCAGCGCGGCCATGTTCAGCGCGTACGACAGGGTCTTGGCCCCGGCCAACAGCCACGGCATCGCATCGGTTCCGCTGGCCGGCAGCCCCCGCTCGAGGGTGACCACGCTGATGCCGTCACGGCGCGCGGCGGGCACCCGGTCGGCCAGCGGGCCGACGGTGACGTAGGCCGTCGGCGGTGAGCCGCCCTCCCGGCCCCGGCTGTACACCAGCCGCAGGGCGCCCTCGGCTCCGGACTGCGCGTTCCACTCGGCGGCGGCCTTCTCGATGCCGGTCCGCCATGCCTCCAGATCCGGTGCGGGCAGGTCCAGCATGGTGGCCGAATGCGCCAGCCGCGCCAGGTGCGCCTCGACCAGACACGCCCGTCCGTCCCGCACGAGCAGGGTCTCGAACACCCCGTCGCCGCGCACGGCCGCCAGGTCGTCGGCGTGCAACAGCGGCGCCGCCGGGTCCCGCGTCTCACCGTCCAGGGTGACTACCACCGCCATGGCGAAACAGCCTAGTCCTGCCCGGTCCGTAGAGTTGATGTGTGACAGCCGCTCCCGTTCCCGCCCCCGAAACCGACCCCGACGCCGGCGCCATCTGGCATTACGGCGACCCGCTCGGCGAGCAACGCGCCGCGAGCACCGCGGCCGTCGTCGTCGACCGATCGCACCGCGGTGTCCTGACCATCACCGGCGCCGAACGCCAGAGTTGGTTGCACACCCTGTGCACGCAGCACGTCGCCGAGTTGCCCGACGGTGCCAGCACCGCGAACTCGAGCCTCGACGGTCAGGGCCGGGTCGAGGACTTCTGGATTCAAACCGAACTCGACGGTGTGACCTACCTCGACACCGAGGCCTGGCGCGCCGAGCCGCTGCTGGCCTACCTCACCAAGATGGTGTTCTGGGCCGACGCCGCGCCCGCGGCCGCCGACCTGGCGGTGCTGTCACTGATCGGGCCGGGCCTCGACGACCCGGCGCTGCGCGAGGCCCTGTCCGTCAGCGAGTTGCCGGCGACGATGACCGCGGTGGCGCTGCCCGACGGCGGATTCCTGCGCCGGATGCCGAGCACCGACGGTGGGCCCATCGAGCTGGACCTGGTGGTCCCGCAAGCCGACAAGCAGACGTGGCTACAGCGCCTTGAGCGGGCCGGTGCCCGCCGGGCCGGGGTGTGGGCCTACGAGGCGCACCGGGTCGCTGCGGTGCGGGCCCGGCTCGGCGTGGACACCGACGAGCGCACCATCCCGCACGAGGTCGCCTGGATCGGCACCGCCGGCGCCGGCGCCGTGCACCTCGACAAGGGCTGCTACCGCGGCCAGGAGACGGTCTCGCGGGTCCACAACCTGGGCCGGCCGCCACGCATGCTGGTGCTGCTGCACCTCGACGGTTCGGCGGATCGGCCGTCCACCGGGGATCCGGTGGTCTCCGGTGGCCGCACGGTCGGCCGGCTGGGCACCGTGGTGGACCATGTCGACGAGGGTGCGATCGCGCTGGCGCTGCTCAAGCGGGGCCTGCCCGCCGACACCCCGCTCAGCACGGGTGGCGAGGTGGCGGTCGACGCCCGCATCGACGCCGAAACCCTGCCGCCGGCCGATACCGCGGGGGCGGGAAAGGTCGCGATCGCACGACTCCGCGGGCGCGCCGATTGAGCTGTGACAGCCGCCGCTACCGGGCCTACCAGCACTCAGGTTCCGGGCACGGTAAAGTGGAC
The DNA here is from genome assembly GCF_963378095.1 of Mycolicibacterium sp. MU0053. Lineage (NCBI taxonomy): Bacteria > Bacillati > Actinomycetota > Actinomycetes > Mycobacteriales > Mycobacteriaceae > Mycobacterium > Mycobacterium burgundiense. The sequence continues at coordinate 692,029 of NZ_OY726397.1, read as the reverse complement.
GCAGGACAATACACAACACTCAGATCGGAGCCGCCTGCAATTGGGCCGCTCCGTTATTGCGCAAGGGGGTCCCCCCATGGGCCGCGGCCGGGCTAAGGCAAAGCAGACCAAGGTTGCTCGAGAGCTCAAATACAGCTCACCACAAACAGATTTCGAGCGGCTTCAGCGTGAGCTGGCTGGGTCGTCAGACAGTGATCGTGACGACGAGCTAGTTGACGACCGCTGGAGCGATGAGGACAGCTGGCGGCGCTGAGCCCCCCAAACCAAACCGCTTAGAACCTCGGGTGCCGACCCACCAGCTTCGCACGGTGGGTGTTTTTCTTGCCCTTCTCGACGGCACCGAGGACCCAGCAGTTCAGGTGGCGGGCCGTCAGTATGGCCAGCGCCCGGTCGGTGTCCTCCGGAGCGACCACCGCGACCATGCCGACGCCCATGTTGAATGTCTTCTCCATCTCGGCCGCCTCGATGCGGCCGCGCTGGGCGATCATCCCGAAGACCGGTGCCGGCGTCCACGTGCCCCGGTCGAGTTCGGCGACCAACCCGGCCGGCATGACGCGCTCGAGGTTGCCGGCCAGACCACCGCCGGTGACGTGGCAGAAGGTGCGCACCTGCGTCTCCGCGGCCAGCGCCAGGCAGTCCTTGGCATAGATGCGGGTGGGCTCCAGTAGCTCTTCGCCCAGCGTGCGGCCGAATTCTTCGACGTGACCGGCGAGGTTCATCCGGTCGATCTCCAGTAGCACCTTGCGGGCCAGGGAGTAGCCGTTGGAGTGCAGGCCCGAGGAGCCCATCGCGATGATGACGTCGCCGGGCCGCACGCGGTCGGGGCCCAGCACATCGTCGGCCTCCACCACACCCACGCCGGTGGCGGAGATGTCGTAGTGGTCGGGTTCCATCAGACCGGGGTGCTCGGCGGTCTCGCCGCCCAGCAGCGCACAACCGGCCTGCACGCAGCCCTCCGCGATGCCGGCGACAATCGCCTGCACGCGCTCGGGCACGGTGCGGCCCACCGCGATGTAGTCCTGCAGGAACAGCGGCTCGGCGCCGCAGACCACCAGGTCGTCGACGACCATGGCCACCAGGTCCAGGCCCACGGTGTCGTGCTTGTCCATCGCCTGCGCGATGGCCAGCTTGGTGCCGACGCCGTCGGTCGAGGAGGCCAGCAGTGGCTCGCGGTAGTCGCCTCGCAGGGCGAACAAACCGGCGAAGCCGCCGATCCCTCCGCGTACCTCCGGCCGGGTGGCCCGGGCCGCAAGCGGCTTGAACAATTCCACGGCACGATCGCCGGCCTCGATGTCGACTCCGGCCGACGCATACGAGATGACGTCGGAAACTGCGGGGTCTTGAGCGCGCTGGGTCATCGACGCTCAATCTACCGGTCGGGTCGGCGGGCCGGCAGTCGGATAGCAGTCGTCAGGGGCGGCGCAGCGCCGAAGCGTTGTCATTGTCGGTCTGGGCGGGGGCTACGGGCGTGCTGCCGGTCCGGGCGGCGTTGGTCAGCATCTGCTCGATCACGTTCTTGCCGAGCGCGGTCTCGCTGGGCAGTTCGATCGGGTAAACGCCGTCGAAGCACGCGCAGCACAGCCGCGAGGCCGGCTGCTCGGTGGCGCTGATCATGCCCTCCAGCGAGATGTATCCGAGGGTGTCGGCGCCGACCGCGTGCCGGACCGCGTCGAGCAGTCCGCCCTGCGAGTCCTCGGTGTTGGCGGCGTTGGCGATCAGTTCGGCCGGGGAGGCGAAGTCGATGCCGTAGAAACACGGCCACTTCACCGGCGGTGACGCGATGCGCACGTGCACCTCCACCGCGCCGGCTTCGCGCAGCATCCGGATCAGCGCCCGCTGGGTATTACCGCGGACAATCGAGTCGTCCACGACGATCAGCCGCTTGCCGCGGATCATTTCCCGCAGCGGGTTGAGCTTCAGCCGGATGCCGAGCTGCCGGATGGTCTGCGACGGTTGGATGAAGGTGCGCCCCACGTAGGCGTTCTTCATCAGGCCCTGGCCGAACGGGATACCGGATTCCTGCGCGTAGCCGACCGCGGCCGGGGTGCCGGACTCGGGCACCCCGATCACCAGGTCGGCCTCGATCGGCAGTTCGCGGGCGAGCCGACGACCGATGTCGACCCGGGCGCCGTGCACCGAGCGTCCCGCCAGCATGCTGTCGGGCCGGGCCAGGTAGACGTATTCGAAGACGCAGCCCTTGGGCGTGGGATTGGCAAAGCGTGTCGACCGCACGCCGTCGGCGTCGATCGCCAGCAGTTCGCCGGGCTCGATGTCGCGGACGAAGGAGGCACCCACGATGTCCAGCGCCGCGGTCTCGGAGGCCACCACCCAGCCGCGGTCCAGCCGGCCCAGCGCCAACGGCCGCACGCCGTGCGGATCCCGCGCGGCATACAGCGTGTTCTCGTCCATGAAGGTCAGGCAGAACGCCCCGCGCACGGTGGGCAGTAGTTCCAGTGCGGCCTGCTCGAGGCTGGAATCGGCGGCGCCGTGGGCCAACAGCGCTCCCAGGATGTCCGAGTCGGTGGTCGCGGCGGGGGCGCCGCGCATGTCGACCAGGCCGGCCTCGCGGGCGCGCGCGGCCAACTCGGTGGTGTTGACCAAGTTGCCGTTGTGTCCCAGCGCCACCCCGGTGCCCGCGGTGGTGTTACGAAACACCGGTTGCGCGTTCTCCCAGGTGGTGGAGCCCGTGGTGGAGTACCGGCAGTGCCCGACGGCGACGTGGCCCTCCATCGCGGCCAGGGTCTGCTCGTCGAACACCTGACTCACCAGGCCGAGGTCCTTGAACACCAGGACCTGGGTGCCGTCGGCCACGGCGATGCCCGCGGCCTCCTGGCCGCGGTGCTGCAGGGCGTACAGGCCGTAGTAGGTGAGCTTGGCGACTTCCTCGCCGGGGGCCCACACACCGAACACGCCGCACTCTTCGCGGGGCTCATTCTCGAGATCGATCGGTTTGTCGGTCACGTTGCGGGGCTGCTCCCTGACGGGGGTGGGTGACATTGTTCAGTCTACGGCCCCGCACCGGTCCGTAAAGCCATCGGCAACGCCTTCGTTGCTGGCCACGACCCGCCGCGGTGGGCAATCTCACAGACCTCGCTGCCGGGCGCGCGCCCCCACAGTGCGACTGCGCGGCGCGAAAGCACGCGTCGAAGCGCCGCGCCGGTGCCGTGGCATACCTTCGAAACACCTTGCCTGACAGGCTTTTTCCGGGCCGGTAAGCGAAATTCGATTGCGGCCACCCACTACCATCGAGACCGCTGCCGACAACACGGAGGTGCAAGTGCCCACGACACGGTCCGACCCGGTCCACCAGTCAGCAAACTCCGAAACCGGGCCGGCGACGCCCACCCGGTGGCGCCTGGCCACGCGGGTCGGTTTCCGGTTCTGCCTCGTCTATTTCGGGCTGTTCTGCCTGTTGTTCGCGCAGATCACGTTCGTGTTCACCGGGGTGTTCGCGCCCCGGTTGCCCGATCATGCGGTGCTGTGGCAGCTGATCGCGCTGGAGCCGCTGCTGAGTTGGGTGGGCCGGATCGTCTTCGGCGTGGACGCGCAGCTGCGACTCGATTCGGGCAGCGGCGATCAGGCCGTGATCTGGGTGTTGGTATCCACCCTGCTGGTCCTGGCGACCATCGTGACGGCACTGTGGTCGATCCTGGATCGCCGGCGCCCGGAGTACACCCGGTTACACGCCTGGTTTCTGGTGTTCGTGCGCCTGTGCCTGGGTGGTCAGATGCTGTTCTACGGCATGGCCAAGGTGATTCCCACCCAGATGCCCGCACCCCCGCCCAGCGCGCTGTTGCAGCCCTACGGCGAGTTCAGCCCGGCGTCGGTGCTGTGGCTGCAGGTGGGCAGCTCCCAGCCGTACGAGATGTTGCTCGGCAGCGTCGAGGTCCTCGGCGGCGTGTTGCTGTTCCTGCCTGCCACCGCCACGCTGGGCGCGCTGATCAGCCTGGCCGGCATGGGCCAGGTGTTCCTCATGAACATGACATTCGACGTGCCGGTGAAGATCTTGTCATTCCACCTGCTGCTGTTGAGCCTGGTACTGCTGGCACCACAACTGCGGCGGCTGGCCGATCTGCTGGTGTTCGGCCGGCCGAGCGAGCCCGTCGGTCAGCCGCCGTTGTTCGCCTCGGCACGCGCCAACCGCCGGGCCACCGCGGTGCAGGTCGTGTTGGGGGTCTGGGTGCTGCTCGGGGCGACGCTGATCAGCTGGGACGCCTGGCGCGACTACGGCGGGGGCAGCCCGAAACCGGAGCTGTACGGCATCTGGACGGTCACCGAGTTCGTTCGCGACGGAGTCGTGGCGCCACCACTGACCACCGACGACCGTCGCTGGCAGCGGTTGGTGTTCGACACCGGCGTCGCCGCGGCGGTGCAGAAGATGGACGGCACGCTGCAGCCTGCGCAGGCCGACATCGATGCCGCCGCTCGGGAACTCCGCCTCGACGGTGCCGAGGCGGGCACGTTCAGCTTCGTCCGGGACGGCGCGGACACCCTGCAGTTGAGCGGCACCTGGACCGACGCGCCGGTCCGGGTGCGTCTGCAACGCACCGACCCGGGCAGCTTCCCGCTGCTCAGTCGGGGCTTTCACTGGGTGCAGGAGTATCCGTACTTCCGCTGACCAGCGGTAGCCACTGCGAGATCTCGGCGGCACGCGGACCCGACAGCAGCAGGCGGCCGTCGGCGGCCGCGGTCTGCACGGACAGCAATCCCGTCGCCAGCTGCAGCCAGGTGCGCGGATCGGTCTCGACGACATTGGGCGGCGTGCCGCGGGTGTGCCGGGGCCCCGCGATGCACTGGACGGCGACGAACGGCGGGACACGCACCTCGACCGAGGCACCCGGGGCCACCGCGGCCAGCGTGCGCGCGGTGCGGCGGACGGCCTCGGCGAGTTCGGCGCGTTGCGGTGCCGGTACCGCCGTCTCGTCGCGAAGCCACTCCCCCACGGCGGCCACCGCGGCCCGGGTCTTTATCGGATCTGCACTGCGACGGGCGGCCATACCCTAGGTTCTCAGACCATGGTCGGGGCTGGATCACTGCGCACGTGGAGACAGCGGGTGCTCGGCGCCGCGTTGGCGGTGTTGACCCTGGGCGTGGCCGCGTTGGGCTACGGCCAGTTCCGCGGGGCCTTCACGGCGACCACGCGCCTGACACTGCAGGCGGACCGCTCCGGCCTGGTGATGGAGCCCGGCGCCAAGGTGACCTTCAACGGGGTGCGAATCGGTCGCGTCGTCGCCGTGGATCCGATGGTCGCCGACGGGACCACCGCGGCCCGGTTGGCGGTGGACGTCGAACCGCATTATGCCGCCATGCTGCCGGCCAACATCGACGCCGACATCACCGCCACCACCGTGTTCGGCAACAAGTATGTCTCGCTCACCTCCCCGGATGACCCCGCGGAGCAACGGCTTTCACCCTCGGAACCGATCCGCGTCAACGGCGTCAGCACCGAGTTCAACACCTTGTTCGAGACCATCATGTCGATCTCGGAGCAGGTGGACCCGGTCCGCCTGAACACGACGCTGTCGGCGGTCGCCGAGGGGCTGACCGGGTTGGGCGAGCCCTTCGGCGCCTCGTTGGTCAGCGGCAACGACATCCTCGACGAGGTCAACGCCCGGCTCCCGCGGCTGCACTACGACACGATCCGGCTGACCCAGCTCGCCGAGATCTACACCGCGGCCGGCCCCGATCTCTGGGACAGTCTGGCGGCCGCGACGACCACGGCCGCCACCCTGACCCGGCAACGCAATTCGCTGGAGTCGGCGCTGCTGGCCGCGGCGGGTTTCGGAAACACCGGCACCGAGGTGTTCGAACGCGCCGGCCCGTACCTGGTCGCCGGCGCCCGGGACCTGGTGCCCACCGCGGGCGTTCTCGACGAGCACAGCCCCGCGCTGTACTGCACGCTGCGCAACTACGCGCAGGTCGCGCCGCGGGTGGCGGGTGCGTTGGGCTCAAATGGCTACTCGCTGAACAGTTTCAGCGGCGGCGGGGTGACCGGCGCCGAACCCCCATATCTCTATCCCGACAACCTGCCGCGGATCAACGCCAAGGGCGGCCCCGGCGGCCGGCCGGGCTGCTGGCAGTCCATCACCCGCGAGCTGTGGCCGGCGCCCACCCTGGTGCTGGACACCGGCTTCACCGTCGCCCCGTACAACCATCTCGAACTCGGCAGCCCGATGCTCGTCGACCACGTATGGGGTCGCCAGGTCGGGGAGTACACCATCAACCCGTAGGGCGTTGACCTCAACGGTCATCGAGGTCGATCATCCGCATCACCCCGCACCTGTTGCAGGCTGACAGCCGCGACGTCACCGGCGGCTAACCCGACCAGGAGTACTTCGATCCCTCCGGTCCGACGGTCTCGTCCAGGGCGGCGCGGATGCGTTCGGTGTCCGCCGGGGTCCACTGCGGCGGGGGCGCCACCGCGACCCACCCGTCGAGGATCACGTTGTCGTAGTTGTGACCGTGGCCGGCCGGCATGTCCGCGGCGTTCAACATATCCGCGCCCACCTGTGAGAACGTGACGAACGGATACCACCGCATCGCGGCGGTGCGGTCCTGGCCGGGCGGTTCGATCAGCCAGTCCGGCCGGGAGAACAGCAGATCCGGCGACCACCAGACAATCGGATCCGAGGCGTGCTGGAGGAACAACACTCTGGTGCCGTCCCAGGGTTCGGCGGTGTCGCGGACGACCTCGGCGGGGTCCATGCCTTGGGAGAACCGCACCGTGCGGCCGTTGTCGTAGCGCGGCGACACCTCGGTGGTGTGGGGATCGCGACGGTCGATGAGGGCGCGCCACAGCGGACTGGCCTGCGGGGGCCCCACCCACAGCACCGAATCGAAGCCCATCAACGCGATATCCGGCAGATACCCGAAGGCGCTCTGCCCGGCCATCGAACCCAGACTCTCGCCGTAGAGCATCAGCTTGGGGCGCTGCGGCTCAGGCATTTTCGCCCAGCGTTCATGCACCGCCTCGATCAGCATCTGGCCTGAACGCATCGACTTGTGCTGGTCGCCGAGAAACGAGATCCAGCTGGGCAGGTACGAATACTGCAGAGCCACGATCGCGGTGTCGCCGTTGTACATCAATTCGACCGCGCGCGCGGCCACGGGGTTGACCCAGCCGGTGCCGGTGGTCGGGACGATCACCAGGGCTTCGCGGTCAAAAGCGTTCGTGCGGTGCAACTCGCTCAGCAGCACGGCCAGCCGGGCCTCGTCGGTGTCGGCGGTCTGCAGGCCCACATACACCCGGATCGGTTCCTTGGCCGGGCGGCCGTTGATGCGGCTGAGTTCAGCCGCGTCGGCGCCGGCCGCCACGAAGTTGCGCCCCTGATAACCCAGGGACTCCCAGGACGCGAAGGACGCTGGGCTGCCGGACCGTTGCGGCTCCAGCGGCTGCACGACGCCCGCCCTGGTGGTGGTGTTCTGGGGTTGGAAAACCCGGCTGGCACCGGCGAGGAATCCGCGCAGCAACACACCGTTGATGAGCGTGATGACCAGGATCACCACCACCGCGGTCCCGATGAACTGGGCCACCTCACCGTTGAGCCGCCACCGCCGGATCAGCATCCGGGCAACGAGTTTGGTGAGGTCCAGCAGCACCCGCGCCAGCGCCACCAGGGCGACGACGACCACGGCGGCGACCAGCAGAGTGCGGATATAACCGTCCGTGCGGGGCCCTTCGGCTCCCATCAGTTCCGCGACCTGACGCTGCCACCGGGTTGCCGGCACCACCATGATCACCGCCGCCACCATCGCGGTCGTCACCGTCGCGACCTTCAGCAGTCCCAGCGCCTGGGCCGACGGTGGCCACCAGCTGCGTTCGCGTAACACGAAGCGGCGCAGCGCCTTACCGATCAGAACCCCGAGCCCGTACCCGATGGCCGCGTTCATCCCGCCGATCAGGCCGGCGAACTGCCAGCTGCGCGGCAGCAACGACGGTGTCAACGACAAACAGAAGAACAGCGTGCCGAACGCGATGCCGGTGAAGTCGAGCCGGAGCAACCCCCATACCCACGCCAACAGCACGCGCGCTCGGCGTTCGACGGGGGCGATCATTACGCCACGGTCACCCGAACAGTCTCGGGAGTACACCCTCCCAGGTAGCCCTGAGCTCGGTCAGGGGCACCGTGAAGTGTCCCTGAACCTCGATCGCGGCGTCGTCGCCGTGCGGTCCGCTCTCCACCACGCCGATCCGGGTCGCGGGCAGCCCGCGCGCCTCGCACATCGCCCGGAATCGGCTTTCCTCCGTGCGCGGCACCGCGACCAGCACCCGGCCGGCCGATTCAGAGAACAACATCACGAACGGGTCCACATTCTCGGGAAGCAGGATGCGGCAGCCGGTTTCGCCGGCCAGCGCGGACTCCACCACCGCCTGCATCAGGCCGCCCTCGCTGAGGTCGTGCGCCGCGGACACCAGACCGTCGCGGGAGGCGGCCGCCAGCACCTGGGCCAGCAGTTGCTCCCGGGCCAGATCCACCCGGGGCGGCACACCGCCGAGGTGATCGGCGGTGACCTGCGCCCAGATCGACCCGTCGAACTCGTCCTCGGTGTCGCCGAGCAGGAACAGCGTTTCGCCGGGCTCGGTTCCGAACCCGGTCGGGATGCGCCGCGCGACATCGTCGATCACGCCGAGTACCCCCACCACGGGGGTGGGCAGGATCGGCGTCGAGCCGGTCTGGTTGTAGAAGCTGACGTTGCCGCCGGTGACGGGGATACCGAGGGCCGCACAACCGTCGGCCAGGCCGCGGACCGCCTGGGAGAACTGCCACATCACGGCCGGGTCCTCCGGCGACCCGAAGTTGAGGCAGTTGGTGACCGCGACCGGGGTGGCCCCGGTGACGGCGACGTTGCGATAGGCCTCGGCCAGCGCGAGTTGCGCCCCGGTGTAGGGATCCAGCTGGGTGTAACGGCCCGAGGCGTCGGTCGAGATCGCGATGCCGCGGCCGGTCTGCTCGTCGATGCGCAGCACTCCGCCGTCGGCGTACTCGGCCAGCACGGTGTTCCCGCGCACGTAGCGGTCGTACTGCTCGGTGATGAAGCCGCGACTGCACAGGTGCGGACTGCCCAGCAGCGCCAGCAGGGTCCCGCGCAGTTCGGCGCCGGTCTGCGGGCGGGGCAGGCTCTTGGAGCTGTCGGCGATCAGCGCGTCCTGGCCCTCGGGGCGCTGCACGGGCCGCTCGTAGACCGGCCCGTCGTGCGCGACGGTGCGCGGCGGCACGTCCACCACGGTGGCACCGTTCCAGGTGATGTGCAGCCGGTCCCCGTCGGTGACCTCGCCGATGACGGTGGCCAGCACCTCCCACTTGCGGCAGACCGCCATGAAGGCCTCGACGTTCTCGGGGGCGACCACCGCGCACATGCGTTCCTGCGATTCGCTGGAAAGCACCTCGGCCGGGGTCATATTCGCCGCGCGCAGCGGCACCTTCTCCAGCTCGATGGCCATGCCGCCGTCACCGGCCGAGGCCAATTCCGAGGTTGCACAGGACAATCCGGCCCCGCCGAGGTCCTGGATGCCGACCACGAGGCCGGCGGCATACAGCTCCAGGCAGCACTCGATGAGCACCTTCTCCATGAACGGGTCGCCCACCTGCACCGCGGGAAGTTTCTTCCGCCCCGAACCGGATTCATCACCCGAGAAGGTCTCCGAGGCCAGCACCGACACCCCGCCGATCCCGTCGAGGCCGGTGCGCGCCCCGAACAGGATGATCTTGTTGCCGGTGCCGGAGGCGAACGCCAGGTGCAGGTCCTCCTTGCGCAGCACCCCCACGCACAACGCGTTGACCAGCGGATTGCCGGCGTAGGACGCGTCGAAGACGGTCTCACCGCCGATGTTCGGCAGGCCCAGCGAGTTGCCGTAACCGCCGATGCCGCGAACCACCCCGTCGACCACGCGCCGGGTGTCGGGCGCGTCGGCCGCACCGAACCGCAGCTGGTCCATGACCGCGACCGGGCGCGCACCCATGGCCATGATGTCGCGGACAATCCCGCCGACCCCGGTGGCCGCGCCCTGATAGGGCTCCACGTAGGACGGATGGTTGTGCGATTCGACCTTGAAGGTGACGGCCCAGCCGTCGCCGATGTCGACGACACCGGCGTTCTCACCGATGCCGGCGAGCATGTCGGCGCGCATCTCGTCGGTGGTGGTTTCGCCGAAATAGCGCAGGTGCACCTTGGAGGACTTGTAGGAGCAGTGCTCGCTCCACATCACCGAGTACATGGCCAGCTCGGCGTCGGTGGGGCGCCGGCCCAGGATCTCCCGGATGCGCTCGTACTCGTCGTCCTTGAGTCCCAGCTCACGGAAGGGCTGTGGTTGATCGGGGGTGGCGGCGGCCAGCTCGACGGTATCGACAGCGGGAATTTCAGGGCTGAGACCGGACTTCACGCACACAGTCTAGTAAGCATCGGCGAGCTGCACTTTCCGCCCACGGTCAGCCGGCGGCCAGGCAGAACGAATTCCCGTCCGGATCGGCGAACACCACCCAGCGAAACTCCGCGCCGAAGTCGTGCCGGCCCTGCTCGACGGCGCCCAGCCCCACCAGCCGCTCGACCTGAACTTCCAGGTCGTCATCGGTGGAGAGGTCGACGTGCACCCGGTTTTTCCCCGGCGTCGGATCGTCGACATGCTGAAAGCCCAGCCGCAATCCCGAGGCCAGGGTGACCATGACGAACTCGCCGGGCACCACCTCGTCGACCGCACCGTCGGTGGCCGCGGCCCACCACCGGGCCAGGCGGTCGGGATCGAGGGTGTCGAAGGTGATCATCTCCACGCCAAGCGCCATGAGCCGACTTTAACGCCGGTGGTCAGCCCGGCACCAGGAAGGCCCGCAGCGCGGCCGCGTACGCACCGACGTCCTCGGCGCCCATCAGCTCGCGCGCCGAGTGCATGGCCAGCTGCGGCGCGCCCACGTCGACCGTGGGAATGCCGGTGCGGGCCGAGGTCATCGGCCCGATCGTCGAACCGCACGGCAGGTCGGCGCGATGCTCGTAGCGTTGCAACCGCACCCCGGCCTGGCGGCAGGCCAATTCGAATGCGGCGGCGGTCCGGCCGTCGGTGGCGTACCGCAGGTTCGGCTGCACCTTGAGCACCGGTCCGGCGTTGACGACGATCGGGTGGTTCGGCTCGTGCCGGTCGGCGTAGTTGGGGTGGGTGGCGTGCGCCATGTCGCCGGAGGCCACCATCGAGGCCGCGGTGCGCCGCAGGAAGTCCTCCCGCCCGCCGCCGGCGGCCAGCACGATGCGTTCCAGCACGGTGATCAGTAGGTCGGACTGTGCGCCGTGATCCGAGGTCGAACCCACCTCCTCGTGGTCGAACAACGCCAGTACCGGCACCTGGGGGCCGGCCTGCGCCCCGGTCGGGGCGGCCAGCAGCGCCTCCAGCCCGGCGTAGCAGGTGGCCTGGTTGTCCAGCCGCGCGGCGCTGAGAAACTCGCCCTCGGCACCCCACACCAGGGACGGCGTCAGGTCGTGCGTCATCAGATCGAAGCCCAGCACGTCGGCGGGGTCGATGTCGGCGCGCTCGGCGACGAAGCCGACAAACGAGCGCGGTGCATCGCCGAGCGCCCACACCGCGTTGACGTGGCGTTGGGGATCCAGCTTCAGCGCGGCGCGGTCCTCGGCCAGGTGGATGGCCAACTGCGGCACCCGCAGAATCGGCTCGTCGACGCGGACCAGCCGATGCTCGATGCCCGCGCCGGACCGGACCGACAGCCGGCCGCTGATCCCCAGGTCACGATCCAGCCAGGAGTTGAGCCAGACCCCGCCGTAGGGCTGCAACGCCACCACGCGCCACCCGGCGACCACCCGATCGGGGTTCTGCTTGACCCGCAGATTCGGGCTGTCGGTGTGGCCGCCGATCACCCGGAACGGTCGGTCGGGCGCACCGGTGCTGTCCCACGCGATCAGCGAGCCGGCGCGCACCGTGAAGAACCGGCCCGCGGCCGGCCAGGGGTCGGCCTCGGCCAACTCGGTGTAGCCGGCCGCGGTCAGCCGGGCCGCGGCGGTCCTGCAGACATGGAACGGCGAGGGCGAGGCGTCGATGAAATCGGCGAGACCTTGTGCACTGGCGGACATGGCTCCATCTTGGCCGCTGGGCGCCGACGGGACGAGGTGGGTCTGCTTTCCGCCACTCGCCCCGCGCGAGAGGGCCGCTGACGATAGGGTCAATCCGTGGCCCACCCCAGACCGCAGCCCGTCCTCACTCCCCTCACCCCAGCCGCGATCTTCCTGGTAGCCACGATCCACGACGGCGCCGAGGCCGCAGCACGGGTTCACGACGCGCTCGGGGAGATCCTGGGACTGGCCCCCGCCATCGGCTTTCGGGTTCCGTCGTCGAATCTCAACCTGGTCATTGGGATTGGCTCGGCGGCCTGGGACCGGCTGTTCGACGGGCCCCGGCCGGCCAAGCTGCATCCGTTCATCGCGCTCGATGGCGGGCAGCATCAGGCCCCCGCCACGCCGGGGGATCTGCTGTTCCACATCCGCGGTGAGTCGATGGACGTGTGCTACGAGGTCGGCGGACGCATCCTGGCGGCGATGTCCGGCGCGGTGACGGTGGTCGACGAGGTGCACGGCTTCCGGTTCTTCGAGATGCGCGATCTGCTCGGCTTCGTCGACGGCACCGAGAACCCCGGCGGCGCCGACGCGGTGGCAGCCGCCCTGATCGGCCCCGAAAGCGGCGAGGATCCGGCGTTCCTGGGATCCAGCTATGTTCATGTGCAGCGCTATATCCACGACATGGTCGGCTGGAATGCGTTGAGCACCACCGAACAAGAGTTGATCATCGGGCGCACCAAGCTCGACGACATCGAACTCGACGATGCGGTCAAGCCGGCCAATTCCCATGTCGCACTGAACACCCTGCACGACGAGGAGGGCAATGAGCTGCAGATCGTGCGCGGCAACATGCCCTTCGGCACGCTCGGCAACGGCGAATCGGGCACCTATTTCATCGCCTACGCCGCCGACCCCGGCGTCACCGAGCAGATGTTGACCCACATGTTCATCGGCGACCCGCCGGGCAACACCGACCGGATCCTGGAGTTCTCCACCGCCCGCACCGGCACCCTGTTCTTCGTTCCCAGCGCCGACTTCCTCGACGAGCCCCCGCCGCTGCCCGACACCGACTCCGCGGCCGAAGAGGCTGCGGCAGAAGAAATTCCAGACCTTGCATCGCACTACAACGGCACCTTGGCGATCGGCAGCTTGAAAGGACACTCCTCATGAACAACCTGTACCGCGAACTGGCCCCGGTCACCGAGGTCGCCTGGGCGGAGATCGAATTGGAGGCCAGCCGTACCTTCAAGCGCAATCTCGCGGGCCGACGCGTCGTGGACGTCACCGGGCCGGGCGGGCCGACGACGGCGGCGGTGAGCACCGGCCACCTGCTCGACGTGGCCGCGCCCACCGAGGGCGTGCAGGCACACCTGCGCCAGGCCCAACCCCTGGTGCGCCTGCGGGTGCCGTTCACCTTGCGGCGTGTGGACATCGACGATGTCGAACGCGGATCGCAGGATTCGGACTGGGACCCGGTCAAGGACGCGGCCACCAAGTTGGCGTTCGTCGAGGACCGCGCGATCTTCGAAGGCTACGAGGCGGCCTCGATCAGCGGCATCCGCAATAGCAGTTCCAACCCGTCGCTGGCGCTGCCCGCCGATCCGCGCGAAATGCCCGACGCGATCTCGCAGGCGCTCACCGAGTTGCGGCTGGCCGGCGTGGACGGCCCCTATTCGGTGCTGCTTTCGGCGGACAACTACACCCTGGTCAGTGAGACCACGGTCAACGGTTACCCGGTCCGCGAGCACCTGAGTCGGCTGGTCGACGGCGACATCATCTGGGCGCCCGCCATTGACGGGGCCATTGTATTGTCAACCCGCGGCGGCGATTTCGATCTGCAGCTGGGCACCGACGTGGCGATCGGCTACCTGTCGCACGACGCCGAGACGGTGCAGCTGTACCTGCAGGAGACCATGACGTTCCTGTGCTACACCGCCGAGGCGTCGGTCGCGCTCAGCCCGTAGGGCTCAGGCGGTCAGCACCGCGTCGAGCGCGGAGTAGAAGATGCCCAGTCCGTCGTCGGACGGTCCGGTCAGCGCCTCGGTGGCGTGTTCGGGGTGCGGCATCAGGCCGACGACCCGACCGTTGGCCGAGGCGATCCCGGCGATGTCGCGCAGCGACCCGTTGGGGTTTTCCGCCGCGTAGCGGAAGACCACGCGGCCCTCGCCCTCGAGTTCGTCGAGCACCGCGTCGTCGGCCACGTAGCGGCCCTCGCCGGATTTCAACGGCACCAGGATCTCCGCGTCCGGTTCGTAGCGTGAACTCCAGGCGGTGCCGGTCGACTCGACCCGCAGCCACACGTCGCGGCAGATGAAGTGCAGGCCGATGTTCCGGGTCAGGGCGCCGGGCAGCAGGCCCGCCTCACACAGCACCTGGAAGCCGTTGCAGATACCGAGCACCGGCAGTCCACGCTCGGCGCCGGCAATGACCTCGCCGAGCACCGGCGCGAACCGGGCGATGGCCCCGGCGCGCAGGTAGTCGCCGTAGGAGAAGCCGCCGGGCACGATCACCGCGTCGACACCCTTGAGGTCGGCGTCGGCATGCCAGAGGCTGACCGGTTCGGCACCGACCGCGCGCACCGCACGCGCCGCGTCGACGTCGTCGAGCGAGCCGGGGAACGTGATCACCCCGACCCGGGCGCTCACTGGGACTCCCGGCTGACTGTCCAGTCCTCGATCACGGTGTTGGCGAGCAACGACTCGGCGATCTGGGCCAGCGTCTCGTCGTCGACACTGTCGTCGACCTCCAACTCGAACCGCTTGCCTTGCCGGACGTCCGAGACCCCGGTGTGGCCGAGGCGGCCGAGCGCGCCGACGATCGCCTGGCCCTGCGGGTCGAGGATCTCAGCCTTGGGCATCACGTGCACAACCACCCGGGCCACGCGCGACTCCTAGATTCTTCGGGATAAGTACGAGCCCAGCCAGCGGCTGAGAACGGCTCAACTCTACCCACACGACCCCAGGTAGGCCCCGCACAGCGGGGCGTCGATGGCCTCGAGCACCCGCTCGTCGGGGACCATCGGCCAGCGCACCTGCGGCACCCCGGTGGCCCCCGGGGCGCTCCACAGCACCAGTTCGCTGATCGAACTGTTGGCGGGATTGACCACCAGATACTGGTGCACCACCTGCGGACCGCTGATCACCGCGGCGACGCGGTCGACGGCCGCGGTGGTGATGGACGGCGAGAACTCCGGGGCGCCGGCCTGACAGGTCCGCAGCGCCGCCACCGCCGCGGCGAACACCTGGTTGGCCAGCTCACCGCCGTGCCACGTCGCACCGCGCCAGTGCAGCACCTGGACCTGCAGCTGCCACTGGCCCTCGGGTTGGCGGACCACGGCCTTGGCGGCCACCGCGTAATTCCGCGGGTCCTCGGGGTCCCGCGGGGTGTGGCACAGCTCCTCGAATTTGAAGCCGCTGTCCTGCACGGGTCGGGCCACTGCGGCGAGGACGGGCCAGCGGTAGCGGCCGTTGAGCGGGATCGTCCAGGGCGCCGGCCAGGCCGAATCGGGGATCTGGTCGCAGATCGGCGGGCAGGTCTGCGGATCGGCGGCAGCGACCGGCACCGCGACGGTGCCGACCCCCAACAGCAGTCCCGCCAGCATCACTCGAAGCACTCAACCTCCCCGGTCCGGCACCGCGCTGCACAATCGTAGGCATGGAACTGACGCATTTCGGGCATTCGTGCCTTCTCGCGAGCTTTCCCGACACCGGCGCCGATACGACAATCCTCTTCGATCCGGGCACCTTCTCCCACGGTTTCGAGGGCATCACCGGCCTGACGGCGATCCTGATCACCCATCAGCACCCGGATCACGCCGATCCGGCGCGGCTGCCCGCCCTGGTGGCGGCCAATCCGGGCGCCGCGCTGTACGCGGACCCGCAGACCGCCGCCCAACTCGGTGGCGACTGGCGCGCGGTCCACGTGGGCGATGAACTCAGCGTCGGGGGCCTGCGGGTTCGCGGCGTCGGCGGCCGGCACGCGGTGATCCATCCGGAGATCCCGGTGATCGACAACATCTCGTATCTGATCGGCGACGACGAGCATCCGGCCAAGTTGATGCACCCCGGCGACGCGCTGTTCGTGCCCGATGAGCCGGTCGAGGTGCTGGCCACCCCGGCGGCCGCGCCGTGGCTGAAGATCTCCGAGGCGGTCGACTACCTGCGGGCCGTCGCGCCCACCCACGCCGTGCCGATCCACCAGGGCATCATCGCCCCGGCGGCGCGCGGCATCTACTACGGCCGGCTGTCGGAGATGACCGACACCGACTTTCGGGTGCTGCCCGAGGAACGCGCCGTTTCGCTCTGATCGGAGGGCGGGCCGCACTATTGTTTGAGCGATCGCTCAGCACGGCGCGGGAACGGAGACAGGCAGCCCATGAGCACGGGAACCACCACGGACGCAGCGGTCTACTACGACCCTTACGACGTCGGGATCGTCGCCGACCCGTATCCCGTCTACGCGCGACTGCGTGCCGAGGCGCCGATCTATTGCAACGACCGTTACGACTTCTGGGCGTTGTCACGGCACGCCGACGTCGACAAGGCGCTGTCGAACTGGGAGACCTTCTCCAATTCGCGCAGCGACATCCTCGAACTGATCCAGTCGGATTTCGATATGCCCAAGGGCGTCATGATGTTCGAGGATCCGCCCATCCACTCGATGCTGCGCGGGTTGATGTCGCGGGTGTTCACGCCGCGGCGGATGGCCGCCATCGAGGAGCAGATCCGGCAGTACTGCATCAGCTGCCTGGACCCGCACGTCGGCTCCGACGGCTTCGACATCATCGCCGAACTGGCGGCCATGATGCCGATGCGGGTCATCGGAATGCTGTTGGGAATACCGGAGTCCGAACAGGTTTCGGTGCGCGACGCAAACGACGCCAACCTGCGAACCAAGCCGGGCGCCCCGATGAAGGTCGCCCGCGCCGACCGGATCGCCGACGGCCGGATCTACGCCGACTACGTGCAGTGGCGGTCCCAGAACCCCTCGGACGACCTGATGACGGCGCTGCTGAACGTGGAGTTCACCGACGAGACCGGTGCGCACCGCAAGCTGACCCGCAAGGAGGTGCTGCACTACACCCAGGTGGTGGCCGGCGCCGGCAACGAGACCACCGGCCGGCTGATCGGCTGGTTGGCCAAAGTGCTCGCCGAGCATCCCGAGCAGCGTCGGCAGGTCGCCGAGGATCGCGGCCTACTCAACCGCACCATTGACGAGACGCTTCGCTTCGAACCCACCGGGCCCCACGTAGCCCGGTACCTGGCAAGGGATTTCGACTGCTACGGCACCACGGTGCCGGCCGGCAGCGCGATGCTGTTGCTGTTCGGTGCGGCCAACCGGGACCCGCGCCGGTTCCCCGACCCGGACACGTTCGACATTCGTCGGGACAACATCAGCCATCTGACCTTCGGCAAGGGCTTGCACTACTGCCTGGGCGCCAACCTGGCCCGGCTGGAGGGCCGGGTGGCGCTCGACGAGCTGCTGAACCGCTGGCCCGAGTGGGGCATCGACTACGACACCGCGCGCCTGGCCCCGACCTCCACCGTCCGCGGCTGGGAACACCTCCGCATCACCTTCTGACCCCGCCCCCAGTACGCCCAAACTCACCTTTGGGCCACTTTGTGCGAGTGGTTTCCGGCCTCGCGTCGATCTCGGCGGCCGGTGGGTCAGCCCGCGGCCCGGCCGGCCGCGCGGCCGGAGAAGATGCAGCCGCCCAGGAAGGTGCCCTCCAGCGCGCGGTAGCCGTGCACCCCGCCGCCGCCGAATCCGGCGACCTCACCGGCGGCGAAGAGCCCCGGCACCGCGGTCCCGTCCGCCCCGAGCACCCGGGAGTCCAGGTCGGTCTCCAAGCCGCCCAACGTCTTTCGGGTCAGAATGTGCAGCTTCACCGCGATCATCGGACCGGCCTTCGGGTCGGTCAGCCGGTGCGGGGCCACCACCCGCGACACCCGGTCCGGCAGATAGGCGCGCGCGCCGCGGATCGCGGTGATCTGACCGTCCTTGCTGTAGGAGTTCGCCACCTCGCGGTCGCGTGCGATCACCTCGGACGCCACGGTGGCGTAGTCCAGCGGCGTCACATCGGGCAGGGCGTTCATCGCCGCCACCAACTCGGGCAAAGCCGCGGCCTGTACGAAGTCCACGCCGCGGTCCACAAACGCCTGCACCGGTCCCGGGGCGCCCGGCCGTACCCGCGAAAGCACCTGCCGCACACTGCGTCCGGTCAGGTCGGGATTCTGCTCCTGCCCCGACAGCCCGAATTCCTTCTCGATGATCCGCGCGTTGAGGATGAACCAGGTGTAGTCGTGGCCGGATTTGGCGATGTGCTCCAGCGTGCCCAGCGTGTCGAAGCCCGGATACAGCGGACCCGGCAGCCGCTGACCGGTGGCGTCCAGCCACAGCGACGACGGCCCGGGCAGGATGCGGATGCCGTGGTTCGGCCAGATCGGGTCGTAGTTGGTGATGCCCTCGGTGTAGTGCCACATCCGGTCGCGGTTGATGACGCGCCCGCCGGCCGCCTCGGTGACCGCGATCATCCGGCCGTCGACGTGGGCGGGCACCCCGGTCAGCAATTGCTCGGGCACCCGGCCCATCCGGGCCGGCCAGTTCTGCCGGACCAGTTCCGGATTGCCGCCGATGCCACCGCTGGTAACGATCACCGAGGTGGCGCGAAATTCAAAGTCGCCGAAGGCTTCTCGCGAGGACGCCACGCCGCGGGCGGTGTTCGACGGCGCCAGGACCGTGCCGCGGACGCCGGTGACCGCGCCGTCGTCCACCAGCAACTCGTCGACCTGGTGGCGGTGCGCGAACCGCACCAGCGCGTGGTCGCGGATCCGGCGCGCGAAGACCTCGACGAGCGCCGGGCCGGTCCCCCAGGTGAGGTGGAAGCGCGGCACCGAGTTACCGTGGCCGCGCGCGCCGTACCCACCGCGCTCGGCCCAGTTCACCAGCGGGAAGATCCGCAATCCCCGCTGCCGCAACCAGGACCGCTTCTCCCCGGCGGCGAAGTCGACGTAGGCGTGCGCCCACTGCCGCGGCCAGTGGTCCTCGGGACGATCGAAGCCGGCCGTGCCCAGCCAGTCCTGCAGCGCGAGTTCGTGGCTGTCGCGGATGCCGAGGCGGCGCTGCTCGGGACTGTTGACGAAGAACAGGCCGCCGAAGGACCAGAACGCCTGCCCGCCCAGGTTGGCGCTGTTCTCCTGGTCGACCACCAGCACCTGCTTGCCCCGATCGGCCAGCTCACAGGCGGCGACCAGACCGGCCAGCCCCGCTCCGACCACGATGACGTCCGCGTCCATCCCGACACGCTAACCCACGCCCAACCTCACCTTTGGGCCACTTTGTGCGAGAAGCTTCCGGCATTTCGCCGATCTGGGCGCACCCGGCGCCCGGCGCGTCAGGCCGCGTCCGCCAGTGCCGACCGGGACCGCCACCGGTAGACGCCGGGGGCGCACCCGTGCAGCAACGCCAGGTCGACGACGTCGAGCGCGGCCTGCTGCGGGCCGGGCTTACGCAGCTGCGGCGCCGACACCGCCAGCCGCACGATGCCGCCCCGACGGGCGGTGCGTTGCGCGGAGAGCACCAGCGTCCGGCACCACCACGCCTCGGCCAGATACCCGGCGCCGATGCCCAGCACGCGCGCCCGCTCGGTCCCGCCGCGGACCAAGTCGGTCGTTCCGGCAGCCCCGACCAATAGCCGAAACCCGTTGCGCGGCAGCACCCTTGTCGCGCCCTCGGAGACCGACCAGCCCGGCGCGGCAAACAGGCGGGTGCGCAATCCCAGGTGGTCCAGAATCCGGTCGGCCGCCGTCAGCCGCAGGTTGGCCTCATGGGCGGGCAGGACGGCGAACTCGGCGCGACGGCGTTTGGTCGCGGCGTCGTCGTAGCCGTGCAGGACCACCGCGGCGCCGCGGGCCCGCCGCTGCACAAGCCAGTCCACGGTGCCCGGGTCCTCGTCGAGGCGGTACCCGCCCTTGAGCCGCGGTGCCACCAGCAGCGACACCGGCACGCCGCGGGCGTCGAGCTGCCCGCAGAACTCGTCCACCGCGGACACTGTCCGCGCGCTGATACCCGACACCGACACGATCAACTGCCCCGTCATGCGGCCAGTGTCGCAACCTCAGGTGTCCAGTCGGTGTCAGACATCCGGACGTCAGGTGGCCATCCGGGTCAGCCGGGCAGGACGGCCTCGATGGCGCTGACCACCTCGGGCGCATCCGGCGCGGTGCGCGGCCGGAACCGGTTGACGACGGCACCGCCGGGGGCGATCAGGAACTTCTCGAAGTTCCACTGCACATCGCCGGCCTCGCCGTCGGCGTCGGCGGTTTTGGTGAGCTCGGCGAAGAGCGGATGCCGCTGCGCGCCGTTGACGTCGGTCTTGGCCAGCAGCGGAAACGTGACGCCGTAGGTGGTCGAGCAGAACGTCTGGATCTCCTCGGCGGTGCCGGGTTCCTGCCCCATGAACTGGTTGCACGGCACGCCGATCACCGTCAGGCCACGCTCGGCGTAGTCGCGCGCCAACTGCTCGAGGCCGCTGTACTGGGGTGTCAGTCCGCATTTGGAGGCGACGTTGACCACCAAGACGGCACGGTCGGCGTAGTTGGCCAGGGACGTCGACTGGCCGTCGAGGGTGGTCAGCGCAATATCGTTGAGGCTCATGGCCCGACGCTAACATCCGCGGTCGTCAGCAGCCACGCGTACTGGAAGGCGACTTCCTTCCAACGTTCGTACCGGCCGCTGATACCGCCGTGGCCGGCACTCATTTGGGTTTTCAGCAGCACCGGGTGATCGTCGGTTTTGGTGTGGCGCAGCGCCGCGACCCACTTCGCCGGTTCGACGTAGAGCACCCGGGTGTCATGCAGCGACGTCATCGCCAAGATGGCCGGGTAGTCGACCGCCGCCACGTTCTCATACGGCGTGTAGGACTTCATGTAGGCGTAGACGTCACTGTCGTGCAACGGATTTCCCCACTCGTCCCATTCGGTGATGGTCAGCGGCAGCGAGGGGTCCAGGATGCTGGTCAGCGGGTCGACGAACGGGACCTGCGCCAGGATCCCGGCGAACAGCTGCGGGGCCATGTTGGCCACCGCGCCCACGAGCAGGCCGCCCGCGCTGCCGCCGAGCGCGACGAGTTGCTCCGGCCGGGTGACGCCGGTGTCGACCAGGTGCTGGGCCACCGCGATGAAGTCGGTGAAGGTGTTCTTCTTCTTGAGCAGCTTGCCGTTCTCGTACCAGAGCCGGCCGAGCTCACCGCCACCGCGGACGTGGGCCACCGCGAACACCATGCCGCGATCCAGCAACGACAGCCGCGCAATCGAGAACCGCGGATCCTCGCAGGATTCGTAGGCGCCGTAGCCGTAAAGCAGTGCCGGCGACGGGAATTCGATGCCCTTGCGGTAGATCAACGACACCGGCACACGGGCGCCGTCCGGGGCTTGCGCCCAGTCCCGGCGCTCCACGTAGTCCTCCGGGCGGTATTCGCCCAGCACCGGCTGCTCCCGCAGCAGAATGCGCTCCCCGGTGCGCAGATCCAGATCGTAGACCCGCAGCGGGATCACAAACGACGTCGCGGCGATCCGCAGCCGCGGGGCGTCCCAGTTCGGGTTCCCGCCCAGCCCCGAGGACATCAGCTCGGATTCGAACTCGAGCTCCTCCGGCGGCGCGTACTGACCGTCGGAAGTGATGGGCCACAGCTGGATTCGCGGTAGCGCGGCCCGCCGATAGCTGAGCACCAGATGCCCGGCGAACGCGTCGACGGCCTCGAGACGGACGTTGTCGTCGTGCGGCACCAGGGTGCGCTGATCGCCCGGGTCGTCGACGGGCGCCTCCACCAGGGTGAAGTTGACCGCGCCGTCGTTGTGCAGGATCAGGAACCGGTCCGCACCGCCCACCACCGCGTGCTCAACCGAGTACTCCACGCCCTCGCGGCGCGACAGCACGCTGCGGAACTGCGCATTCGGGTCGGCGGCGTCGGCGACGAAGACCTCGGAGGTGATCCCCGATCCGGCGCCGATCATCACGTAGGCATCGCTGCGACTGCGCCCGACGCCGAGCCAGAACCGTTCATCGGGTTCGTGATAGACCCGCTCGGCCGGCGCGCCGCTGCCGAGTCGGTGCCGCCACACGGTGTCGGTGCGCCAGGCGTCGTCGACGGTGGTGTAGTAGATCGTGGTGTTGTCGGCGGCCCAGGTGGCGCCGGCCGCGATGCCGGGGATCTCGTCGGGCAACATCGTGCCGGTCTGCAGGTCCTTGAACCGCAGCGTGTATCGCTCGTCGCCGACCACATCGACCGAGTACGCCAGCACCGTGCCATCCCGGCTGATGGTGGCCGCGCCGAGCGAAAAGAACTCGTGCCCCTCGGCTTCGAGGTTCTCGTCGAGCAGGACCTGCTCACCGGGCACCTCGGTGTGCTCATCGAACACCGGCGGGTTCCAGTCCTGCGAATCGCGCACCGGGCAGCGGCAGTGCACGCCGTACTGCTTGCCCTCGAAACTGCGTCCGTAATACCAATAGTCGCCGCGTCGCGTCGGTACCGACAGGTCGGTTTCCTTGGTCCGCGCCTTGATCTCGTCGAAGATGCGTTGCTCGAGCGGTTCGAGGTGCTCGGTCATCGCGTCGGTGTAGGCGTTCTCGGCCTCCAGGTGGCCGATGACCGCCGGGGCGGCCTTGTCCCGCAGCCACTCGTAGGGGTCGATGAACACGTCGCCGTGGAACTCCCGACGGGTTTCAACGCGCTTGGCGACGGGCGGTTCGAACTTGGCGCTCATCCCTGCGCTCCAATCCAGTCGGCGAAACGAAGACCCGAAATCCGTTCGTAGGCCTCGATATAACGCGCACGGGTGGCGGCCACGATGTCCGGCGGCAGCGGCGGCGGCGGTTGCATGCCGTGCCGGTCCCACCCGGACTCCTCGGAGGTGAGCCAGTTGCGGACAAACTGCTTGTCGAAGCTGGGCTGCACGACACCGGCCCGATAACGCTCGGCCGGCCAGTAGCGCGACGAGTCGGGGGTGAACACCTCATCGGCCAGCCGCAGACCGCCGTCCGCGTCCACCCCGAATTCGAACTTGGTGTCGGCGATGATGATGCCCTTGGCCAGCGCGTGCTCGGCGGCCTGCCGGTAGATCTGCAGCGTCTGGGCCCGCAACCGCTCGGCCCGCTGCGCGCCCACCAGTTCGACCACCGCGGCGTAGTCGACGTTCTCGTCGTGGTCGCCGATGTCCGCCTTGGTCGCGGGCGTGAAGATCGGCTCGTCGAACTTGCTGGCCTCGGTCAGACCCGACGGCAGCGGGATGCCGCACACCTGGCCGGTCTGCTGATAGTCCAGCAGTCCCGATCCGCTGAGGTAGCCGCGGGCGACGCACTCCACCGGGAGCATGTCCAGCTTCTGCACCACCAACGCCCGGCCCAGCACCTCCGCGGGGATGCGGGGGTCGTCGGGCGCGCCGGCCAGATGGTTGGGGGCGGCGATCAGATCGAAGAAGAACACGCTCATCGCGGTGAGGATGCGGCCCTTGTCCGGGATCTCGGAATCCAGGATGTGGTCATAGGCCGAGATCCGGTCGGAGGCCACGAACAGCAGGGTGTCGTCGTCGATGCCGTAGAGCTCGCGGACCTTGCCGCTGGACAGATGCGGATAGTCGGACAGGGAGGGTCGCATCCGGCCAGCGTAGCGGGGCGACCCGGGGCCCCACCGCCTCCGCCCGGCTGGTGGTATCGGCCCCCGAGCGGGGCGCGACGTGCTGGGATCAAGCCATGAGTTCGCGTTTTGTGCCCTACGCCACCCGACCGCACCGGTTCCTGGCGCAGGTCCTCAGCGATGTCGTGGTGAGCACCTGGACGGTGATCTGGGTGCTGGTCGGGTTGCTCGTCCACGACGCGGTCTCCTCGATCGCGGCCGTGGGACGGCAGGTGGAAAGCGGGGCCAACGGCATTTCCCGCAATCTCGACTCCGCCGGCAACAGCGTCGACGGGGTGCCGTTCATCGGGGACCAGCTGAGCAAGCCCCTGACCGCGGCCAGCGAGGCGGCCCTGGACCTGGCCGGGGCCGGCGCCAATCTCAACAGCACCGCGACCTGGTTGGCCTGGGTGCTGGCGCTGGCGGTGGCAGCCACCCCGATCCTGGCGGTCGGCGGCCCGTGGCTGTATCTGCGCATCCGGTTCTTCCGGCGCAAGTGGACCGCGATCGCGTTGGCGGCCACCCCGGCTGGTGAGCAACTGCTGGCGCTGCGCGCCCTGGCCAACCGACCGCTGCGCAAGCTCACCGCGGTCAGCGTGGACCCGGTGGGCGCGTGGCGGCGCGAGGATCCGATCGCGCTGCGCGGCCTGGCCGCCCTCGAACTGCGCTCCGCGGGCCTGCGCTGAGGGATTTCGGCGTGATTTCGCACGCTCACCGTGCGAAATCACGCCAAATTCGCGACCGAGGGAACCGAAGCGGACCGTTTTACCTCCTAATAGGCATGGTCGATGATTACCTCCGCCGCCACGACGGCGTGATCACACTTGCCCAGGCTGCCGCGGCAGGCATGCACCGTGAGGCAGTCCGACGACGGGTGGTGTCCGGCCGCTGGCGCCGGTTGTCACCGGGCGTCTTCTTCGCCGACGACCGCCCGTTCACCAATGCGGCGCGAATACGCGCCCTGGTTTGGGGTTATGGCGCCAACGCAACGGCCAGCGGGACCGCGGCGGCCTGGTGGCATCGCCTCATCAGCACCGCACCCGATCTGGTCGAGGTCACCGTTCCCCGAGTAGCCAACGGCCGCGGCAGGCCCGGATCGACCCTGCGCAGGCGTGATCTTCCCCAGACCGACGTCGTCGAGCGACGTGGGCTGCGGGTCACGTCGTTGCCGCTGACCGTGCTCGAAGCGGCCGTCCACAGTGGGGGCACGCCGATCATGGATCGGGCGTTGCAGCGCGCCACCGAGCTACCCGAACTGTGGCGCGCGCAGGTACGCAACAAGGGCCGCTACGGTTCTCCGCGGGCTCGCATGCTGCTGCAAGCCGCCGAGGACGGTGCGCGCTCGACGGCTGAACGCCGGCACATTGCGCTGTTGAACGCGGCCCACATCACCGGTTGGGTGGCGAACTATCCCGTTGGGGGCTACCTCGTCGATGTGGCGTTCCCGCAGCACAAGGTGGCGATCGAAATCGACGGCTGGGCGTTTCACAGCGACGTCGACGACTTCGTTGCCGATCGCAAGCGCCAGAACAAGCTCGCGCTGCTCGGTTGGCAGGTGCTGCGATTCACCTGGTGGGACCTCACCGAGCATCCCGAACGCGTCATTGCCGTCATCCGCCAAGCGATTTCGGCGTGATCCCACACGCTCACCGTGTGAGAACACGCCGAAATCCCCAGAGGGCCGCGACGGTGAGCCACGCCGCCAGCGCGGTCCAGAAGAAGGCCTGGGAGACGGGATGCAGCCACCCCCAGCCGACCTCCTTCCACAGCGCGAACGTCGCCGAGGAGTACATCCCGAGCGGAAAGACCATCGCCCACCAGGCCGACGGGACCGGGACCTGGGTGCGCACGCCGCGCACCGCGAACAGCATCAGGGCCGGTATCCACAGCGTGGCCACCAGCCAGGTCACCACCGTCGCGTGCTGTACCACCTCGGTCGGCCACTGCGCGTGGATGTGCACCCCGGCGACGGTGGCAATGGCCAACGCGCCCATCAAGATCCAGCTGTCGGGTTGGAAGCCCTCCCGGTCCAGCCGTTCATGCCCGGTGCGCAGCAGGATCAGCGCGGTCATGAATCCGTAGATC
This sequence comes from Mycolicibacterium sp. MU0053, assembly GCF_963378095.1. Lineage (NCBI taxonomy): Bacteria > Bacillati > Actinomycetota > Actinomycetes > Mycobacteriales > Mycobacteriaceae > Mycobacterium > Mycobacterium burgundiense. The sequence continues at coordinate 666,222 of NZ_OY726397.1, read as the reverse complement.
AGCAGCGCCAGCACCCAGAACAGCAGTGCCGGGAACATCATGCGCAGATCGGCGAAGACGATCGCCAGGGCCGAGGTCCCCACGCTGGCCAACTCCCAGGCGCCCCGGGCGCGGTCCCGCAGGCCCGGCCAGCCCACGCGTCGCATCCGGCGCAGCAGCACCGGCAGCAGCGACATCCACGCCGACAGCGCCATCGCGGCCAGCGGCCACACGACCCACGATCCGCCGAACCTGGTCGCCAGCACCGCGCCGGCGGCCACGAACGTGAAGAGTCGCAGCACGACGTCCACATCGGCGAGGTCGAGCGCGCGGTGGCGCCACCCGTGGGCCGCCAGGACCATCAGGACCGGCAGCGCGCCCGCCGCGAACAGCGCCAGGCCGGCGCTGACCCACCGGTGGGTGTGGTCCAGCGCCGCGATCGACACGATGCCCGCGGCCATCACCACCGCGAAGACATCCGGCGGCGGCCGCAATTCAGTCGGCCCGGACAACGAGGTGTCTGATTCCGGTGTGGCGGTTACTGCGGGTCCATTCGACCGGCCGCACCACCTCGAGGGCGGCGAACCTGGACAGCATCTCCTCAAGCAACACCCGCAGTTCGAGGCGCGCCAGATTCGCTCCCAGGCAGTAATGAATGCCATGCCCGAAACCCAAGTGCGGGTTCGGTGTTCGGGTGATGTCGAAGCGGTCCGGGGCCGCAAATGCCAGCGGGTCCCGATTCGCCGATCCTTCCCAGACCACGGCCTTGTGCCCCGCGGCGATCGCCTGCCCGCCGAGTTCGACGTCGCGGGTGGCCGTGCGGCGCTTGGACGGCGACGGCGAGGTCCAGCGGATGACCTCTTCGACCGCCGTCGCCAGCTTGGCAGGGTCGGCCCGCAACAGCTCCCACTGCGCGGGGTGTTCGGCCAGCGCCAGCATCGCCCCGGCCGCTGCGTTGCGGGTGGTTTCCGCGCCGGCGGAGAACAGCAGATTGAAGAACAGGTACAGCTCCAACTCGGACAGGGTCGGCGCTTCCGGGTCCTCGAGACGGGCGTTGACCACGGCCGACAGCATGTCGTCGGTGGGCTGTGCGCGCTTGGCGGCGATGAGCTCCTGACCGTAGGCGTAGATCCGAGAGCCCGCCTCCTCGACCGACATCCGGGTGATGGACGCGGCCCGCGAACCGCCGAAGTCGAAATTCGGTTCGATGGCCTCGAACAGCCAATGCCGTTCGGATTCGGGCACTCCCAACAGCAGGCAGATCATCTGCATGGGGATCTCGGCGGCCACCTCGACCACGAAATCGAACTCGGCCCCGCCCTGGATCCCGTCGAGCAGCCGGCGGGTCCGCAACCGCAGGTCATCGGTGACCCGGCCGATCATCCGTGGTGTCAGTCCCGAACTCACCAGGCGGCGGATCTGCGCGTGCCGCGGATCGTCCATCATGTTGAGCACCTGCCCGGCGATCGGCAGATCCTGCAGCAGCGTGCCGCCGAACTCGCGCCCGCCGCCGGTCACCGAGGAGAACGTCACCGGATCGCGCAGCACCGCCAACGTCTCGGCGTGGGTGGCCACCGACCAGAACCCCTCCCCGTCCGGGGTGTGCTCCGTGGGTTCGTGCCAGTACACCGGCGCGACCCGGCGGTGGAGCTCGAACAGCGCATGCGGGAACCCGGACGCGAAGTTGTCCAGATCCGTGAAATCGATTCCCGCCAGCGTCATCTCATCAAAGAATGGCGCCGGGGGTGTACTCGGCGGCCGACGGATGCAGCCGCACCAACTCCGCTACCGCGGCCACCACCGCGTCCACCTGATCACCGGCCGCCCCGGTGAACGCCGACTTGTCGGCCAGCGCGGCGTCGAGCGCCGAACGGTCCAGCGGGAGCCGCGGATCGGCGGCCAGCCGGTCCAGCAGGTCCGGTTCGCGACCCTGTTCGCGCATCGCCAGCGCGACGGCCACCGCGTGTTCCTTGATCACCTCGTGCGCGGTCTCCCGGCCCACCCCGGCGCGGACCGCCGCCATCAGGATGCGGGTGGTCGCCAAAAACGGTAGGTACCGGTCCAATTCGCGCTGGACGACGGCGGGATAGGCGCCGAACTCGTCGAGCACCGTCAGGAACGTCTCGATCTGCCCGTCGATCGCGAAGAACGCATCCGGCAGCGCCACCCGGCGCACCACCGAGCAGAACACGTCGCCCTCATTCCATTGCGCGCCGGCCAATTCCGAGGCCATCGCGGCGTAGCCCCGCAGCACCACCTGCAGCCCGTTGACCCGCTCGCAGGAGCGGGTGTTCATCTTGTGCGGCATCGCCGACGACCCCACCTGGCCGGGCGCGAAGCCCTCGGTGACCAGTTCGTGGCCCGCCATCAGCCGCACGGTGTGGGCAAACGACGACGGACCGGCACCGAGTTGCACCAGCGCGGACAGCACGTCGTGGTCCAGCGACCGCGGGTACACCTGCCCGACGCTGTCGAGCACGCGGGAGAACCCCAGGAACTCCGCGACCCGGGACTCGAGGTCGGCCAGCCGCGCGGCGTCGCCGTCGAACAGGTCGAGCATGTCCTGCGCGGTGCCCATCGGGCCCTTCACGCCGCGCAGCGGGTAGCGCTGCAGCAGGTCGCCGACCCGATTCAGCGCCAGCAACGTCTCCTGCGCCGCCGAGGCGAATCGCTTCCCCAACGTGGTGGCCTGCGCGGCCACGTTGTGGGACCGGCCGGCCATCACCAGATCCCGGTAAGTCACGGCCGCCGCCGCCAGCCGCGCCACCACCGCGACGCCGCGGGCGAACACCAGTTCCAGGGCGCGCCGGGTCTGCAGCTGCTCGACGTTCTCGGTGAGGTCGCGGCTGGTCATCCCCTTGTGGACATGCTCGTGGCCGGCCAGCGCGTTGAATTCCTCGATGCGGGCCTTCACGTCGTGGCGGGTGATGCGCTCGCGCGCCGCGATGGAGGCCAGGTCCACGTTCTCGAGCACGCGTTCGTAATCGTCGATCACCCCGTTGGGGACCGCGATGCCGAGTTCGGCCTGGGCCCGCAGCACCGCGAGCCACAGCCGCCGCTCGGCCACGATCTTGGCTTCCGGCGACCAGATCGCCACCATTTCAGCGCTGGCGTAACGGTCGGCCAAGACATTGGGGATGCTCACGAAGACACAGCTTACGGCCCCGGATCGGGCCCCATGAGGTCGGAGTTGGGCCTCGATAGGGCACAGTGGACCGGTGTACTTCGTCGGTCTGGACTTGGCGTGGGGGGAACGTAAGCCCACCGGGATCGCGGTGGTCGACGGTGACAGCGGCCGGCTGAGCTATGTCGGGGTCGCCTCCGACGATGCGAGCATCTGCGCGGCGCTGGCGCCCTATGTCGAGGGCGACTGCGTGGTGGCGGTCGATGCGCCACTGATCGTGGTCAACCCGGTCGGGCAGCGCGACTGCGAGCGGCAGCTCAACGCGGACTTCGGCCGCTTCCAGGCCGGCGCGCACCCCGCCAACACGGGCAAGCCCGAATTCGCCGAGACCCCGCGCGGCGCGCGCATCGTCCGGGCGTTGGGGCTGGACATGGATCCGCATTCCACCGCCGGCCGGCGGGCCATCGAGGTGTACCCGCATCCCGCGACCATCGCGTTGTTCCGGCTCGGCCGCACCCTGAAGTACAAGGCCAAACCGGGCCGCGGGCTGCCGCAGTTGCGCGCGGAGTTGCAGCTGTTGATGGATCACATCGAGAACCTGGCGCGCCGGGACCCGGCGCTGCGGGTGGCCGACCACGACGACTGGGTCGAACTGCGGGAGCGCGTCGAAACCGCCGAGCGCAAAAGCGAACTGCGCCACGCCGAGGATCCGGTCGACGCGGTGCTGTGCGCCTACGTGGCGATGTACGCAACCGCGCGGCCCGGCGATGTCACGATCTACGGCGATGGCGACACCGGCTACATCGTCACCCCGACACTGCCCGAGGATCTCGAACCCACCCCGCGCCGGGCGACCTCGCCGGCCGTGCACGACGCCATCGCCACCTACGCCGAGCGTCGGCCCGCGCTCAAGGAGGCCACCAGCCACTACCTCGACCAGGTGCGCGCGCTGCTGGACGAGGCGGGCATCAACTATCTGAGCATCACCGCGCGCACCAAGTCGGTGGCGTCGTTCGCCGAGAAGGCCGAGCGCAGCATCGACGGCCGGGTGCTCTACACCGATCCGCTGTCGGAGATCACAGATCAGGTGGGCCTGCGGGTCATCACCTACCTGCGTGACGACGTGAGTGCGGTGGCCAATCTGCTCGGCGACGAGATGCGGTTGCTCGACGACCGGGACATGGGCGTGGAGACCGCCAGCACCGGGCGCTGGGGCTATTCGAGTCGGCATCTGCTGATCGCGGCCGAAGGTGAGCAGCAGCCCGCCTCGGTGCAGGTCCGCACCATCCTGCAGCACGCGTGGGCCGAGTTCGAGCACGACATCCGGTACAAGGGCTCGATTCCCGACGAGGACGCACCCGACCTCGACCGCCGCTTCACGTTGGCCGCGGGGCTGCTCGAACTCGCCGACCGGGAGTTCTCCGCCATCCGCGAACGGTTGCGGTCGACGCCTGCGGTGGACCGCGCGCCCGAGTCCGACAGCGACCCGCGGATCGCGACGGCGGTGCTGGCGACCTATCTGGGCAACCGCTACCCCGACGCCGGTTGGTCGCGCACCGAGCACTACGGCTGGATCTCCGGACTGCTGCTCGAGTTGGGCATCGATTCGCTGGATGCGTTGGACCTCGCGCTGGCAGGGGTCGACAGCGCTGCCGTCAACACGGCGCTGGCCTACCGCTATCCCGCGGGCGCGGTGCGCCGTCTCGACGACGTGCTGCTGGCGGCCTTCGGTGACCGCTATGTGGGGCTCAGCGGCAATGGTCACCGCACCGCGCGGCTGGCGACGCGGCTCGAGCGGCTGCGCGAGGCCGGACTGGCGACGTAACACCCGGCAGCCCGAGAACCGATCAACTCGGTAGTGCGAGCAGCGCCGAGTGGGCTGGTCGGGAAGGAGTTCACCGTGATGGGTCGCCTGGGGTTGGCGGCGGTGGTGGTGGCCACGTCGTTGTCGGCGCTGACCACCGGTACCGCGGCGGCCGCACCGGCGTGCGCCGACGTGCACTGGATCGGTGCCGCGGGTTCGGGGCAGCGCGACGGCGCGAGGCTGACGGCCAACGGCGGCATGGGCGACGTGGTCTACCAGTCCTACCAGCAACTGCGCTCCGACTTGGCGGCCGACGGGCAGAGCATCACCGCCGAGGCCGTCCAGTACCCCGCGGCGCCGGTTCCGGTCGACGGCGGGCTGGGCGGCTGGATGGACTTCATGGACAGCGTCGAGGACGGGACCGAGGCGACCGCAGCGCAACTCGAGGCGTTCACCGAGCAGTGCCCGCAGACCAAGGTGGTGCTTGCCGGCTACTCCCAGGGCGCCATGGTGATCCACCGCAACCTGCACGATCTGGCCGACGACGCGCCCGTGGTGGCCGCGCTGCTGATCGCCGACGGGGACCGGCTGCCCGCCGACACCACCATCAACATGGGGTCGACGGCGGTGTGGCCGAGCGTGGGCAAGGGTGTGGCCCAAGAACATTCGTTCCTGGCATCGACGAACACGTCGCCGCTGCCGCCGGCCATCGGTGCGCGCACGGTCAGCGTCTGCGATGTGGGCGACCCGGTGTGCGACTACGACCCCGAGCAGGAGGCCGTGTCCCCCGCCTCGATCGCGATTCACACCGCGTACACGCCGGCGGCCAACGGTGCGCACGCCTGGGGTGCACCGCTGTATCACCTCGTGGTGGGCGCCGCTCCCGCGCGCGCGACCCATCTCAGCGCCGCCGGCGCCTGATCCAGTCAGCCGGCGATCGGATGCTCAGATCGCGGTGCCGCCGCCGTCGACATGCAGGACCGCACCGGTGATGAAACTCGCGCGCGGTGAGGCCAGGAACACCGCGGCGTGGGCGATCTCCTCGGCTTCGGCGACGCGACCCAACGGCAGCGCACGGCCGAGATCGTCGTTGACATCGCCCCATTCGGCTTGCACGCCTTCGGTTCTCGTCGGCCCCGGCGCGACGGCGTTGACGCGGACGCCGCGGCTGCCGAACTCGGCCGCCCACGTGCGGGTCAGCGACTCCACCGCCGCTTTCGACGCGCTGTAGACCGACGCGGCGGGCACGCCCTTGGCCGCCACCATCGACGTGATGTTGACGATGCTGCCGCGCTTCCGCTCGAGCATCCCGGGCACCAACCCGGCGGTCAGGAAGTACGATCCGCGGACATTGGTGGCGAAGGTCTGCGCGAACGACGCCGCGTCCTGCTCGAGGGTCATCGCGCCCGGGAAACTCGCCGCGTTGTTGATCAACACGTCGATGTCGCCGGCCTGTTGCACCAGCGATTCGACGGCGGCCAGATCGGCCATATCGGCTCCGATGAAGCGGATGCGTTCGTGGGTGGCGGCAGCGGTCTCGCCGCGGCCCTGGTCGCGGCCGGAGATGATCACCTCGGCGCCGGCCGCGGCGAGCAGACGAGCGCACGCCAGGCCGATTCCGGCGGTTCCGCCGGTGACGACCGCGCGGTAGGTATGCAGTTCCATGACAGTCCTTTCTGGTGGTCTACCGCCCAGAACTGCCGTGACCCCGCCCAGTCATCCGACAGTGACGACGGCCACGGGATGAATCGTCGCCGGGTCGCGGGTTCTGGCGCCCAGAGGCAGTGATCACGCGGCCTCCGCGAACCCGAGGAAAGGGGCCATCATGAGGATCGTCGTCATCGGCGGCACAGGACGGATCGGATCGAAGGTCGTGCAGCGACTGACCGAGCACGGCCACGACGCCGTGGCCGCCGCACCGTCGACCGGCGTCAACGCCTTCACCGGCGAGGGACTGGCCGACGTGCTGGCCGGCGCGCAGGTGGTGGTGGACGTCACCAACTCGCCGTCGTTCGAAGAGGCGGCAGCCCAGGACTTCTTCAACGTGGCGACCACCAACCTGCTGACCGCCGAGGCAGCGGCCGGCGTCTCCCATCATGTGGCGCTCTCGGTGGTCGGGACCGAGTTGTTGGCTCGCGAGAGTGGCTACTTCAAGGCGAAACTGGCGCAGGAGACGCTGATCGGCAGCGGGCCGATCCCGTACACCATCGTGCGCGCCACCCAGTTCTTCGAATTCCTGGCCACGATCGCCGATTCCGCTTCCGTGGACGGCGTCGTGCGGTTGCCGGCTGCGCTGATTCAGCCGATGGCCTCCGCGGATGTCGCCGAAGCGGTTGTCATCGCCGCGGCGAACGTGCCGGTCAATGGGATCACCGAAGTGGGTGGGCCGCAACGGTTCCGACTTCCGGACCTGATCCGCACCGCGCTGACCGCTCGTGGCGACAGCCGTACGGTGCTGGCCGACCCCGACGCCCGCTACTGGGGTGTCGCCATCGCCGAGCACACGCTGGTTCCCGGCGATGAGGCGGCGCTGTTCGACCTCCGCTTCGAAGACTGGATCCTGGAGACGGCGGCCAGGAGTTGACGAGTACCGGCCGCGCAGTTGTCCGAACGGTCACATTCCTCGCCAACACCTAGACCGCGGGTACGTCAACTCGCTACCATCCACCCGGATCGGGCCGTGACCAGGTAAGACCTGTGGGCCCAGCAGGGCGGACGGTGTGGAGCCAGATGGCGAGCCAAGGGCGAGGACGGCCGCTGCACGGTCGCGTCGCCGAGACCGCGGCGCTGCGCGAGGTGATCTCGACGGTGCGGACGGGTCGGTCGCAGGTGCTCGTGCTGCGCGGCGAGGCCGGCGTCGGTAAGACCGCCCTGCTCGAATTCCTGGTCGAGGAGGCCGAGGGCTGGCGCTGTGTGCACGTCTCCGGCGTGGAATCCGATATGGAACTGGCCTATGCCGGCCTACACCAGTTGTGTAGCCCGCTGTTGGGTCACCTCGACGACCTGCCCGCCCCGCAGCGCGACGCGCTCGCCGTCGCGTTCGGGCGCGGCGTCGGTCCGCCGCCCCAGCGCTTTCTCGTCGGGTTGGCAGTGCTGGGCCTGCTCGCCGCCGCGGTGCACGAACAACCCCTGCTGTGCGTGGTCGACGACGCCCAATGGCTGGACCAGGTGTCGGTGCAGACGCTCGGCTTCGTCGCCCGCCGGCTGGTGGCCGAACCGATCGCGTTGGTGCTCGCCGCGCGCACCGAGGGCCCCGATGCGCTGACGGGACTGCCCGAACTCCCGGTCCACGGCCTGTCCGACGCCGATGCGCGGAAACTGTTGGACCACGCAATGATCGGTGGCTTGGATCCGAGAGTCCGCGACCGGGTGGTGGCCGAAACCCGCGGCAATCCATTGGCGCTGCTCGAAGTGCCGCGTTCGTACTCCACGGCCGAACTCGCCGGTGGGTTCTGGATCGTCGGCGCGCAGACATCGCAGAGCCGGATCGAGGAAAGCTACCTCCGGCGTATCCAGCTGCTGCCGGACCAAACCCGCCGGCTGCTGCTGCTCGCCGCCGCCGAACCCGTCGGCGACTCGGCGCTGTTCCTGCGTGCCGCCGCGCTGCTGGGCATCGCCGTGGATGCGCTGGCGCCCGCCGAAAGCGCCGGCGTCATCGAGTTCGGTCCCCGCATGCGTTTCCATCACCCCTTGATGCGCGCGGCCGCCTACCGCGCCGCCGACCTGACCGATCGTCGCGCGATCCATGCGGCACTGGCTTCGGCCACCGACGTCGAATCCGACCCTGATCGGCGGGCCTGGCACGCCGCCAACGCGGTGGCCTCCACCGACGATTCGGTTGCCGCGGAACTCGAGGCCTCGGCGAGCCGGGCGCAGAACCGGGGCGGGATCGCGGCCGCGGCGGCCTTCCTGGAGCGCGCTGCGGTGCTCACCGCCGACCCCGAACTCCGCGGGGACCGGGCTCTGGCCGCCGCGCAGGCCAAACAGGACTCCGCCGCGACCGCGACCGCCTACGAACTCCTGACCATCGCCGAGATGGCTCCGCTGTCAGAACTTCAACGGGCCCGGGCCGCCCGCCTGCGCGCCCAGATGGAGTTCGCGAGCAGCCGAGCCGGGGAGATCGGCGCCCCGACGGTCGGGGAGACCGCAGCCGCCTTGTTGGACGCCGCAAAACAGTTGGAGGGTCTCGACGACTTCGCGTCGCGCGAGAGCTACCTCGAGGCGTTCGCGGCCCTGATCTACGCCGGTCGGCTGGGGCGGCCGGGTGCGCTCCTCCTTGCCGCCGAGGCGGCGGCTTCGGCGATGGAACAGACCTCGGAGTTGCCGCGTGCGGTGGACCTGTTCTTCCGCGGGATGACGGCGCGCATCTGCGGCGGAATCCGGGCCGGCGCCGAGCACCTGCGCACCGCGCTGGACGCGATGCGCGTGCTGGCGTCCGAGGATCCCGGCCAGCTGCTGCGATGGCTTGTCCCGGCCTTCCCGATCCTGCAGGAATCGGCCGCCCACGAACTGTGGGACGAAGACCTCGTCGACGCATTGTCGGCCGCTGTCGTCCGGCAGGCACGCGATGTCGGCGCCTTGGCGGGCCTCCCGCAGGCGCTGGTGTATCGAGCGGGCCTTCATGTGATGTTCGGCGAGTTGAACACGGCGGCAACGTTGATCGCCGAGGCGAACTCCATCACGGCCGCGACCACCCACCACGGTCCGGTCCGGTACCACTCCCTGTTGATCGCCGCCTGGCGAGGAGATGCCGTGGCGGCGATGCGGGAGATCGACGCGGCCGCCGCCGACGGCGCGGCCCGCGGTGAGGGCCGCGTGATCGGGCTGACCGGGTACGCCACCGCGGTGTTGTACAACGGTCTCGGCCGCTACGAGGAAGCGTTCACCGCTGCCCGCCACGCCTGCGCGTACGAGGATCTGGGCTTCCACGGGTGGTGTCTGTACGAACTGGTGGAGGCCGCCGCACACCTCGGCCAAACGGATGCGGCGCAGCGCGCCGTCGGCCACATCGAAGAGCGCGTCGGTGCCACTGGCAGCCCCTGGGGACTCGGCGCGGTGGCCAGTGCGCGGGCCATGTTGGCCGACAACGACGAGGCCGACCGGTTGTTCACCGAGGCGCTCGACCACCTGGGCCGGTCTCGCGTGGTGGTGCACCAGGCCCGCGCGCGCCTCAGCTACGGCGAGTGGCTCCGGCGCGCGAATCGGCGCGGCGATGCCCGCCGTCAGCTGAATGAGGCCCACGAGTTGTTCGTCCGGATGGGCGCGCAGGCCTACGCCGAGCGGGCGCGCAAGGAACTCATCGCCGTCGGCGCGAAGGTCCGAAAACAACAGTTGAGCTCCGGTGACGAGCTGACCGCGCAGGAGGCGCAGATCGCGCGGTTGGCGGCCGACGGCCTGACCAACCAGGAGATCGGCGACCAGCTGTTCATCAGTGTGCACACCGTCGAATGGCATTTGCGCAAGGTGTTCGTGAAGCTGGGGATCACCTCGCGCCGGCAGTTGCGCACCGTGGCGTGGTCCCACTAGGGGCCACTACGGATCATCGACCACGGATGACCAAGGGTCCCCTGCGGGCTTCGGGCCGCCAGTCTGATTTCACGGCCCGACCGGGCTCGGAGGAATCAACCGGAGGTACTCCCATGAAGGTCATCGTCCCCGACATCGAATCCGACGACGAGCTGAAGGCCCGCTACACCGCTGACGTCTGGCCGTTGGTACCTGTCCTGCACCGGGGTGCGCGTCGCCTCACCCACAACGACGCCGACGCCGACGATCTGCTGCAGGAGACGCTGGTCCGCGCCTTCACCGGATTCCGCAAGTTCCAGCCGGGCACCAATCTGCAGGCGTGGCTGTTCCGGATCCAGTACAACCAGTGGGCCAGCGCCTACCGGTGGAAGCAATGCCGGCCCGCGGAAGTGCTGTCGGGTGGGATCACCGACCGCGAGCTGGCCGGCCACGGTGCGCACCTGTCGAGCGGGGGGCGCTCCACCGAGTCCGAGGTGCTCGAATCCTTTCCCGACGATGACGTCCGCTCGGCGATGGAGCAGCTTTCCGAGGGCTTCCGGACGGTGCTGTACTACGCCGATGTGGAGGGCTACACCTACGCCGAGACCGCCGTATTGATGGGTATCCCGATCGGTACCGTGATGTCTCGGATCTCGCGGGCACGGGTCCAGCTGCGCCGGGCGCTCGCCGACAGTGCCTGCGCGCGCGGTCGTTTCGCAACCACCTCGCGGCAGGCGGCCTGAGATTGCGCCGCTACTCCGGCGGCTCGCCCAGCCGCGTCGGATCGATGATGCCGGCTTCGCGGATGCCCAACTGCCGATTGATCGCCATGGTGAGGAAGAACAACCCCACCCCGATCGCGACGAGGATGCCGGCGAGCAGATACTGCTGCGCGGGCCGACCCGACAGCGGCGTGACCAGATACAGCGACGTGATGAAGCCGATGATGGGCAGCGCGGTCGGGGTGGTGAAGTGCCCGCCGACGGCCTGCACGTCCCGGCGCAGCACCAATACCGCGATGTTGACCATCGCGAACACCGCCAACAGCAGCAGCGACGTGGTGCCGCCCAACATCGCGATCGCGTTGCTGTTGGCGAACGCGGTGACGTAGAAGATCAGGCCGAACGCGATGATGGTGGTGAAAATGATTGCCGCCCAGGGTGAACGACGAGTCGGATGCACGACGCCGAGCGCCCGCGGCAGCACCCGCTGGCGGGCCATGCCGTAGATCAACCGGCTGGCCATCAGCATGTTGATCAGCGCGGTGTTCGCGACGGCGAACATCGAGATGAACGGCAGGAGGGTTTCGATGGGCAGGTCCGGAGCGCCCAGCTTGACCACCTCCACCAGCGGGGTATCGCTGGCTTCCAGGGTGCCGACGGGAACCAGTGCGACCGCGACGACCGCGACGATCACGTACACCACCCCGGCGATCCCCAGACCGGTGAGCAACACCTTCGGGAAGGTCCGCACCGGATCCTTGGTCTCCTCGGCCATGTTGACCGAATCCTCGAATCCCACCATCGCGAAGAAGGCCAGCGACGTCGCCGTGGTGATCGCGAGGAAGACGTTCTTGTCCTCGTGGGTCTCGAAGGCGACCACGCGGGAGAAGTCGACATCCGCACCGCCGCCGGTGAACGCCCACAGTCCGACGAAGATCACCAGCAGCAGGCCGCTGATCTCGACGATCGTCAGCACCACGTTGAGTTTGACGCTCTCCCCCACGCCGCGGAAGTTCACCACCGCCAGCAGTCCCATGAACAGCAGCGCGACGATCACGACACCGAACTTGCCCCAGTCGAAGTCGAAGGCCACGAAGAAGTTGGCCGCGAAGAACCGCGATGCCGTGGCCGCCGAGGTGATCCCCGAACTCATCACGATGAACGCCACGATGAAGGTCACGAATTGGACGCCAAATGCCTTGTGCGCGTAGAGTGCTGCACCCGCTGCCTGCGGGTACTTGGTGACCAGCTCGAGATAACTGAACGCCGTGACGGTCGCGATCAGGAACGCGATGAGGAACGGTAGCCACGCCGCACCGCCCACCTCCCCGGCGACATCACCGGTGAGGGCGTAAACTCCGGTTCCCAGGATGTCGCCGACCACGAAGAGCAGCAGCAGCCCAGGCCCCAGTACCCGTTTGAGCTGGGGTTCCTCTTCGACTGCTACCTTCTCGGCCATCTCGTCTCCCTAGATCCGCGGATGCGGTTCTCATCTTCAACCCGCGGGGGGTGCCGAAGGGTGATATTCGCCTGCGAATCGCCGACGTGTCACACCTTGGCGGGACGGCGGTCGTAGGGCGCCAGCGCGTCGATAACTTCGACGAGCGTGGCGCGCGCCTTGGCCCGCGGCGTGCCCGAGGCGTCGACGAGCGAGGAGACCACCGCCCCGTCGACGGCAAACAGCAGCGTGGAGATCAACTCGGTGCGCATCGCGCGGCCGGACCGCTGCACCGCTTCGGCGACGGCCTCCGCACGTTGCTCCATCATGCGGCGTTGAATCTCGCGGAGCGCCGGATGTCGCGCACAGGCGATGTACCGCTCGTAGCGGGAGATCAACTGCTCATGCGCCTGGCTTTCGGGGCCGTCGTCGTCGATCAACAACTCGATGAGCACATCGGAGGTGGATTCGGCCCCGCGCCGGCGCCGCGACAGTGCGGCCACCCGAGTGCGCAGTTCAGCGGCCTCTCGCATGACGATGTATTCGACTGCGGCCGCGATCAGGTCGTCGAGTGAGGAGAAGTAGTAGGTGGTCGACGCCAGCGGTAGACCGGCCCGACGCGCGACGGCGCGATGCCGCACCGCCTCGAATCCCCCCGCACAGAGCAATTCGGCGGCGGCACTCACCAGTGCACACCGTCGACGCTCCCCCTTGGGAGTCACTGCTGCCGTCACGAATAGCATGCTGCCAGTTTGTGCTGGCCACGCTGGGCGTTTCGGGCAAACACACAGCCGGTGGCAAGATGACCCCATGGCAGAGTTGACCCGCCGGGCCGTTCTGCGCCTCGCGATGGGTGCTGCCGCGGGCGCTGCCGGCGCCTACACCGTCGGGCACGCCGCCACTTCTGCCCCATCGCACGCGACGATCGGCGCACCGTCAGCCCCGCTGGCACCAGCCGCACCGCTGGCCCCGCCCGTTGCCCCGGCTGCCGCTCCGACCATGGTGACCGGGTCGTTTGCGTCGGCCGCGCGCGGGGTCACCACCACTTGGGCGATCGCCCGGCCGCCGGGTCAGACCATCCCGCTGCGGCCCGTCATCGCGCTGCACGGCAAGGACAGCAGTGCGGCGTCGGTGATGGCCGGCGGGGTCGAGCAGGGGTTGGCCCAGGCGGTCGACGCCGGCCTGCCGCCGTTCGCGGTGGTCGCGGTCGACGGCGGCGACAGCTACTGGCACCGGCGCGCCTCGGGCGAGGACGCCGGTGCGATGGTGCTCGACGAGTTGATCCCCCTGCTGGACTCCCAGGGCCTGGACACCGCGCGGGTGGCCTTCCTGGGCTGGTCCATGGGCGGCTACGGTGCGCTGTTGCTCGGTGCCCGGCTGGGACCGGCGCGGACCGCGGCGATCGCGGCCGTCAGCCCGGCACTATGGCGATCGGCCGGCGCGGCCGCCCCCGGTGCGTTCGACGGCCCCGAGGACTTCGCCGCCAACAGCGTGTTCGGGTTGCCGGCCCTGGGTTCGATCCCGATCCGCGTCGACTGCGGCACCTCGGACCCGTTCTACGCGGCCACCCAGGACTTCGTCGCCCAGCTACCGAACCCGCCCGCCGGCGGCTTCTCCCCCGGCGGCCACAACGCGTCGTTCTGGAATGCCCAACTGCCCGCGCAGCTTTCGTGGCTGGCCCCCTTGCTCACCGCCTGAAACCGCCCAAACTCACCTTTGGGCCGCTTTTGTGCGAGTAGCTTCCGGCAATTCGTCAATCTCGGCGACGGGTCAGGCCAGGTCGTAGCGCAGCGGCAGGTGCTTGAGGCCGCCGACGAACGTGGTGGCGACGTGTTCAGCCGGCCCGGTCAGTTGCACGGACTTCAGCCGCGGCAGCAGTTCGGTGAAGAAGCTGTTGACCTCCATCCGGGCCAGCGCAGCGCCGAGACAGAAGTGCACGCCGTACCCAAACGAGATGTGCTTGTTCGGGTCTCGGGCCACATCGAAAACGAAGGGCTCGTCGAAGATCTCCTCGTCCCGGTTGCCGGAGACATAGGACAACAGCACCGAATCCCCGGCGGGGATGCGCACCCCGCGGATCTCATAGTCCTGCTGCGCAGTGCGCATGAACTCCTTGACCGGCGTGGTCCAGCGGATCATTTCCTCGACGGCCAATGGCATCAGGCCCGGATCGGCCTTGAGTTTCGCCATCTGGTCCGGGTTTTCGATCAGCGCGTGCATGCCCCCGGAGATGCTGGCGCTGGTGGTGTCGTGGCCGGCGGCGGCCACGATCGCGAAGTAGGACACGGTCTCGATGTCGGAGAGCGGTTCGCCGTTGATGGTCGCGTTGGCGATCGCCGAGCCCAGATCTTCGGTGGGCTTCGCCCGCCGGGACGCGGTCAACTCGGTGAAGTACTGGAACATCTCCAGCAGCGCCACCATCTGTTCTTCCTTGGACTCACCACGCTTGAACTCGTCGTCGTCGTTGCCGAACATCTCCTGGGTCCAGCGCAGCATCGAGGCGAAGTCCTGCTCGGGCACCCCAAGCAGCGACATGATCATGTACAGCGGATAGTTCACCGCGACCTGCTGGACGAAGTCGCACTCCGGGCCCGCCTCGACCATCTGGTCCACGAACCGCTTGGCCAACTCGTCGGCACGATCCTGCAGCGCCCGCATCGCCTTGGGCCGAAACCAATTGGCCCCGATGGCACGGAAGTCGCGGTGCTCCGGGTCATCCATATGGATCAGGGTCCGGATCCCCACCGCGGCCTGCTGCTCGTCGCCCTCCCTGGTGATGAGCACCGGTCGGGGCGAGTTGGTGAAGATGTCGTTGGCCCGCTCGATCTCCATGATGTCGGCGTGCTTGGTGATGGCCCAGAACGGCGCGTAGTCGGGCACTTCGACGTAGGAGACCGGGGCGGTGGCGCGCAAGCGCGTCAGCGCGGAGTGCAGTCGTTCCTCGTTCGTGTATGCCTGCGGGTCGGCGAGCAGCGCCGCGTCCCCATCGATCGTGGTCGAATCGCTCATCACAGCTCCCGCCTACCTCCCCACCGCGGGGGAACACCTAATGGGTGCATCCACCGTAGCAGTTGCGGTAAGACTTTCAGTAGGGGAGACGGCAGCCGCACTAGGATTCGCTGCCACCGGAAACCATCCCGGTGGCCGACTCCGCGCGCCGGGCGTAGGAGCGCCGGGACTTCTCGTCGAAGTCCAGGAACAGCCGGTCCGATCCCATCGCCGCGTGCAGCCGTCGTCGACTCCGGGGCCCGAGCATCGCCAGAATCGGTGAGACGAAACGCATCGGATAGGGCACGGCCACATGGGTTTTCGGTTTGCTCAAGGTTCGGACGATCGCGGCCGCGATCACCGCGGGCTCGACGGGCCGGCTGGCGCCGGTGGCCTTGGTGCCGGCGATCAACTCGGTCCGGGTGAACGGCGGCATCACCACGCTGACCTGGACTCCCCGCGACGCGAACTCGTCGGCCAGTGCCGTGGAGAGGCCCACCACCGCAAACTTGGTGCCCGCGTAGACCACCTGCCCGGGCACCGCGACCACGCCGGCCAGCGAGGCGATGTTGATGATGTGGCCGTGGCCGCGGGCCGCCATCTCGGGCAACACCAACCGGCAACCGTTGAGCACGCCGTAGAAGTTCACCTCGATCGCGGCGCGCATGGCCTGCTCCGACTGCTCCAGGAACGGCCCGACCGGCATCACCCCGGCGTTGTTGATCAGGACGTCGATCGCTCCACCCGCATCGGCACGGGCCCGGTCCAGGAATCCGGTGAACGATTCAACATCGCTGACGTCCAGCGGATGCCCGAAAACCCGGCCCGCGTCGGCCAACGCGGTCACCGCCGTTTCCAACGCCGGGACATCGCGGTCGCCGATGATCACCCGGGCGCCGCGCTCCAGCAGGGCCCGGGCGGTGGCGAACCCGATGCCGCGGGCCGCGCCGGTGACGACGATGGCCCTACCACGAACTGCATCCACTGCGCGCTCCTCAATCACCGTGCTGGGCAACGGGTGTGCGCTGACAGGTTGCGCGCACCTCGTCGAGAACCGCCGCGATCACCGGCTCCGGGGTGCCGGCCGGAAATCCCGGCAGCACCCGGTCGATCACACCGCTGCAGCGCTGCGCCAACACCGCGCCGACCGAGTCGATCGGCGCGACCACGGCGAACGCGCTGAGCACCTCGTCGTCGACGACGTCGGCCATCGCGTCCCACTGCCCGGCCAGCGAGAGTCGCCGCAGTTCGGGCTGCAGGTCCCCCCAGCCGTGCAGGTCCAGCACCTTCCAGTAGGCCGGCGTGGACCCGTAGAACGCGATCTGCTTGCGGAATGCCGATGCGGCCGCCGTCATTTCGGCGTCGTCGCGGCCGGTGACGACGAAGACGGGGCTGGACACCTCGAACTCGGAGCGGCTCCTGCCGCTCCGCTGCAGGCCGCGGGTCAGCGCCGGTTCGGTGATCTCCTCGAGGTACCGGCGGGTGGTGAAGGCATGCACCAACAGACCGTCGGCGACAGCCCCGGTCAATTCCGTCATCGCGGCGCCGACGGCGGCGATGAACACCTTGGGGATCGGATGCTGCGACGGCTCGGGGGTGAACATCGGCGTCATCAGCTTGTGCGTGTAGAACTCGCCCTCGAAGCTGAGTCGCTCCCCGGTGTGCCAGCACGACCAGATGGCGTGCAGCGCCGCAACGAATTCCGCCATCCGCGCGACCGGTCGACTCCACGGCATGCCGAACCGCTTCTCGATGTGGGCCTGCACCTGGGCGCCCAGCCCGAGGATGAACCGGCCGCGGGAATAGGTCTGCAGATCCCAGCCCACGTTGGCGACGGTCATCGGGTTGCGCGCGAACGCGACGGCAATGCTGGTGCCCAACTCGAGCGAGGTGGTGTGCTCGGCGGCCAGCGTCAACGGCAGGAACGGGTCGTGGTTGATCTCGCCGGTCCAGCAGCCGTCGTAGCCAGCCTGCTCATGTGCGCGTGCGACATCGGCTACGCGGTCGAGTTGGCTGGGGATTCCGCGGTCGATCTTCAGGCGCCCCGGCATGGTCGGGGACGCTACAGTAAGTCATTCGGTAGGGTCAATGCCACCGTCGGCACGGAGGAGACGCATGACCGAAAAACGGCGTGCCCCGGCGACGCCCGCGAACTCGGCGGCCTGGGACGAAACGCTGGCCGACCTCGAGCGGCGCCGCGAGCGCTCCCGCGCGATGGGCGGACCCGACCGGCTCGCCGCGCACCGCGGCGCGGGCAAGCTCGATGCCCGCACGCGCATCCGGCACCTGCTGGACCCGGGCAGCTTTCAGGAACTCGGGACGCTGGCGGGCGGCGAGGTCGCCGCCGACGGCATCGTCGTCGGGTCGGGGGAGGTCAATGGCGCCCCGATCATGGTCGGCGCCGAAGACTTCACCACGGTGGCCGGCACCATCGGCGCGGGCAGCAACTCCAAGCGTCATCGGATCGCGGAGTTGGCGCTGCGCAACAGGATTCCGTTGGTGATGCTGCTGGAGGGCGCCGGTTTCCGGCCCGGCAAGCACGGCGGCAGATCACCGACGGACCTGCTGGCCCAGGCCCAATGCTCGGGCCTGGTCCCGACCGCGGCAGCCGTGCTGGGCCCCTCGGCCGGCCACGGCGCCCTCGTCGCCCCGGTCTGCGACTTCCGGATCATGAGCCGGCACGGCGCGATCTTCACCGCGGGCCCGCCGGTGGTCAAGGAGGCCACCGGCGAAGCGATCTCCAAGGAGGACCTCGGCGGTCCTGAGGTGGCGCTGCCCAGCGGCGTGGTCCACAACCTCGTCGACGACGACGCCTCGGCGCTGGACGCCATTCGGCGGTACCTGTCCTATTTCCCGTCCAGCGCCTGGTCCTATCCCCCGTCCCGGCCGACGGGCGACGACACCGCCCCGCGGACCACCCCGGAGTTGCTCGAGATCGTTCCCCGCGACAACCGCCGCGTCTACGACATGCGCTCGGTGCTCGACGCGGTCTTCGACGACCCGGACTGGTTCGAGGTGCAGCCGGGCTTCGGCCGCGGAATCGTGTGCGCGCTGGCACATCTGGGCGGGCATCCCGTTGCGGTGGTGGCGAATCAACCGCAGGTGATGGCGGGCTCGATCGATGCCGAAGCCGCCGACAAGGCCACTCACTTCATCATGGTCGCCGACGCGTTCCACCTCCCGATCATCTTCCTGGCCGACAATCCTGGCATGCTGCCCGGCAGCCGGTCCGAGCGCGATGGCGTATTACTCAGCGGCGCACGGATGTTCACCGCGCAGACCACGGCAACCACCGTCAAGCTGCACCTGACCCTGCGCAAGGCGTATGGGTTCGGCTCGATGGTGATGTCGCTGTTGGTATTCGACGGTCAGGTCGCGACGTTCGGCTATCCCGGGGCGACGATGGGCGCAATGAGCGCCGGCGCTCTTACCCGGGCCGCCAAGACGGACGCCGCGCTGTCCGACCAACTGCACGACGCCGAATTGCAGGCCTCGTTCAACTCGGCCGAGAACCTCGGCTTCGACGAACTCATCGACCCCCGCGAAACCCGCACCGCATTGCTCGGTGCGCTGCAGCGGGGGCTGCACCGCCGACAGATCGCGGCCGCACCGGTCACGCGCACCGCGATCCTGCCTTGACAAACCGACCGGAGGCCGACGATCCAATGTCCCTATCGCACCACGCCATTCACGGCGGTTGGCAGCTGGAATCGTTCACCGCACGCGATGACGACGGCGGGCTCCGTCGCCCGCTGGGCCGGCACCCGCGGGGGCTGATCCTCTACACCGCCGACGGCTGGATGTCGGCACAGTTGGCGCCGGATCCCGCCGGCCATGACGTGGAGATCGCCGAGTACCTCGCCTACGGCGGCAGATTCCAGCTGGACGTACCGGCAGCCACGGTCCGCCACGACGTCGTCATGTCCACGATGCCCGAACTGCTGGCCCGGCCGCAGCTGCGGCACTATCGGATCGAGGGCGACGTGCTGACGCTGTCGGCCGGCATGACCGGCGATGACGGCGTCGCCACCCACAGCACCCTGATCTGGAGGCGGTGACCGACATGCCGAAAGACATTCGCGACCTGACCGATGATCCGGCGGCCTACGCGGCCGAATTACGCTCGCGTTGGGGCGGTTTGCTCAGCTACCGCTACATCGGTCGTACCTACGACACCATGGATCTGGGGCCCACCGACAACACCGTCGCGGTCCGCCGCGACATGCGCGACGCCACCGGCGGACTGTTGCTCGCCGTGCTCGGCATCGCCTCGCCCGAGGGCGGCGGCATGTCGGACCTCAAGGCCGTCCCCAACCCCGTCGTGCATTCCTGCCAGGTTCTCGATCCCGGATGCGACGTCACCCGCTTCGAGGTGCGTGGTGAGACGCTGAAGCAGGGTCGCCAGCTGGGTTACAGCAGATCGATGCTCGTCGACGCCGACCGGCCCGAGCGGGTGTTGGCCGTGACCGAGGGGCAGGGCATCAGCATCGGCACCCCGCCACCGGGTTTGGCGAGGATGCCGGTGGACCCGATCGTGGTCGTCGACTCCCCAGACCTGCCGCCGCTGTGGCAGGTGTTCGGCGGTGCCCGTCGCCCGGACGGCCATTGGGGTCTGCCCGAGCTGGCGGTGGAGGTCGCGTCCCCGGACGCCGCGCTGCACATCGGCCCGCAGTTCGTGATTCTGGAGACCGCGGCCCGCGCCGCCGCCGGCGCCCTGGCCGGCACGGACCGCCTTGCCGCCGTGTCCTCCCATGTGATGTTCATGGCTCGGGGCAAGGTCGGACCGTTTCGCGCCGAGGCCGAGGCCAGCGCCGGGCAGTCCGCGCTACTGGCGCGGGTGCTGCTCTATGACGAGGGCAACGGCAATCGGCTCGTCACCGCCGCGTCGTATCAGTTTGGGGCTTAGCCGCTTCGAGCGCATCATCGCGCACCGGCCGGTCCGCGAGCTTCTCGGCGCGGCCGAAGAGGTACGGGTAGGCGATTCCGGCGACGGCGGCGCCCACCAGCGGGGCGAGCCAGAACACCCAGAGCTGACCGGGTGCGCCGTCGGCGTTGAAGAACGCCACGCCCGTACTGCGGGCCGGGTTGACCGAGGTGTTGGAGATCGGAATGGAGATCAGGTGAATCAGGGTCAGTGACAAACCGATCGACAGGCCGGCGAACCCTTTCGGGGCGCGATCGTCGGTGGAGCCGAGGATCACCAGCAGGAAGATCGCGGTGAGCACGACCTCGGCGATGAGCACCGCGACCAACGAGTAGCCACCCGGCGAGTTGTCGCCGTAACCGTTGGCAGCCATGTTGCCCACCGGATCGAAGCCCTCCCGGCCCGACGCGATCAGGTAGATGACGAGACCGCCGACCAGACCGCCGATCACCTGCACAATCCAATAGCCGGGAACCGCTTTCCATTCGACCCGGCCGGCGAGCGCGGCGCCGAGGGTGACCGCGGGATTGAAGTGCCCACCCGAGATCGTGCCGAAGGCGTACACCCCGGTGAGTACCGTGAGCCCGAACGCCAGTGCCACCCCCAGGAATCCGATGCCGACGGAGATGTCGTCGGACATGAACTTGGCGGCGAACACGGCGCTGCCGCAACCACCGAGCACCAGCCAGAACGTGCCGACGAACTCGGCGCTGAGCCGGTGGAACATCGTGGGTGGGGACATCAAAGCTCCTTCGCTAATGCCCCCCGACCACCACAGAATCTCAGTAATCCACCTGCGTCCCGGCGCATCTCGGCGGTTTGTGTCCGGAACGTGACGTTTGCCCGGCTACCGCGGACGCGTTACCCGGTGGCGCGGTACTCGGCCACCACCGGGGCGAGTTCCTCCGGTGTGGCACCGTGCATGATCAGGGCGTCGGCGCCGTAGTCGAACTCCTGGCGGATCCGGTCGACGCATTGGCGGGCGCTGCCGGTGGCCGCGGGCTCGAGCCACTCGTCGGGAAGCAACGTCGCGATGTGTTCAATCTGCTCGGCGCTGGCCTTGTGGTCGATGCCGCCGGGAATCGAGGTCACCACCGAATCGGCGCGGAATCGTGCCAGCACAGCCGGATCCCAACCGTTGGTCTGCACCAGCAGATCCCCGTAACCCTGCAGGTAGGTCGCCAGCCGGGCGACGGTCTTCTTCAGCCGCAGTTCCTCGGGCAGGTGGTCACCGACGGTGGCGAAGCAGGACCACACCTTGACGCTGTCCGGGTCGCGGCCGGCCTGTTCGGCGGCGTCCTTGACCGTCTTGACGCAGCGCTGCAGGGTCTCCGGCGTGAAATAGGTGTGCAGGATGACGTCGTCGAACTCCCGGCCGCCGAGCGCGAGCGTCTGCGGGCCGAACGCCACCAAGGCCAGCCGGATGTCCTCGTCGAAGTCGGGGTCCAGGAACAGCACCGGATACTTCCCGATCGGTCCGTCGTGGTTGAAGATCAGCTCGCCGTGCCAGAGCCGGCGCATCACCTGGGCGAAGTCCTCCAGCTGCGCGGTGGTCACCGCCGGCACCCCGAAGGCGTTGTACATCGCCGCGATGCCGCGCCCGAGGCCCAACGTGAAGCGACCCCGCGACAGCCGGTGCATGGTGGTCGCCCACGACCCGGTGATCAGCGGATGACGGGTGTTGTGGTTGGTGGCGGCGGTGGCGATCTGCATCCGGGTGGTCACCGCGCACGCGGCACCGGTCAGCGAGGACGCCTCCTTGACGTTCCACCGCTCCGAGATGAATGCCGTCCCGAAACCCATCTCCTCACCCTGGCGGGCCTCGTCCATCAGGGTGGCCGGCCCCTCGCCGCCGGCGCCGGCCAGCAGGTAGTAACCCAGTTCGTCCAGCACGCGTTCGGTCATGCCCACACTCCTTGTCCGTAGCCACAGTTCCACACATCGGTGATCCGCCCCTCGACCACCTTGAACACCTCGATGCTGGCGATCTCGATCGTCGACCCGTCCTTATTGGTCAGCGTGGAGTCGTACACGATCGAGACATGCTCGCCGTCGTCGCTGGCGATCACGGTGTTCAGCACGAAGGTGAGGTTGTCGAACATGGCCCAGGTGTCCTCGACGCGTTGGCGCGCCTCGGCCCGGGTCAGGATGCGGGAGGCGCCGACCTCGTGGCGCACCATGGTGTCGGCGATGATCTCGTCGGCCAACTCGAACCGGGCGTTGTTCCACAGTTCCAGGTTGTAGAGCTCCACCACCTCGCGCGCGGTCCTCATGCGATCACCCTCACCGTGACTCACCCGCGGCCACTGCGCGCAGGAACCGTTCGGTCACTCGCTGCACCTTCCCGGAGAACAGGTGCCCGACGTGACCGCCGTCGTGCCAATATAATTCGCCGCCCCAGCGTTCGTGCATCGCCAACGCGGGCGCTCGCATCGCCATCTGGTCATGCCAGGCACCGACGATCAAGCGCCGCTGCGGCGGCGGCAGCGGGTCGGCCGTCAGCGGATCGATCACCGCGGTCAGCTCCGTGACCGCCGGCGACCCCAGTACCGTGCCGACCTCGTCGGCCGCGCCGCCCCAGCGGTGCAGATGGTTGGCGATCATCGCGTTGAGGCCCAGGATCGGCGTGTACAGCGCGACGCCGTCCACCTCCTCCAGGCCCGCCACCAGCGCGGCGACCCCGCTGCCCAGCGACAGCCCGGCCAGCGCGATCGTGGTGGCCTGCGGCTGGAGCCACCGGATCAACGCGCGAACCTCGGAGACCGTGCGCATCATGCCCGCGACATTGGCCACCGGATCGGTGTCGGGGTAGGTCGGCCACCGGTGCCGACGGCTGCCATGACCGGGTTGAACGGGCAATGCGACGTTGTAGCCGAGCTCGCGATGGATCCGGCCGACCCGCGCGACCGCGAAGTCCGACAGCCCGCCCTGCCCGGCACCGTGCACCCACACCAGCCAGGGCCGCGGACCACCGCGGTGGCGCACCAGATGGCACACCGCGGTCGCGGACCCGCCAATGTGGCTCAGGCACTGCGGCAGCCGCGGGTCGTGGTCATAGCTCAGTTCCTCGAACGCGAATCGTCCGGCCAGCCGACGCCTGATCGCGCTCACCAGCAACGGATTTGGCTTCAGGTAGGAATCCGCCCGGCCGAGCGCGGTCAGTTCCGCGGCGGTTGCCGCATAGCTGGACACCCCGGCCGGCACGCCCGGCGGCGCCGCGGTCAGCGTCATCCCGGTGACCACGAGTTCATCCAAGGCGACCTCGCCGAGTTGGCGCAGCCCCCGCGGCGAGAGCGTCGAGGGGCCCTCGGCGTCCGAAAGCACCGCCACCGATCGGGGCAGCACGCGCGCGAGTTCCCGGACGATGGTCGTGAGGCGTTCCTGGGGTCGCATGCGGTCAGGCCAGTTCGAAGCCGGGATAGCCGGTGGCGGCGATCTCGTCGCAGCGCCGCCGGTACTCGGGAATCCCTGCGGTGTAGGCCATGTAACGGCGCCTCTTGCCGGGCACATTCGCACCGTTGTACCACGAGTTGCAGCTCGGGTGGGCCAGCACCGTCGGCTCCACCAGCGAGGTGGTGTGCTCGATCCAGTCCCGTTGCGCCTCCGGCCGGGCCTCGATCGTGCGGTGGCCGTTGACCCGTAGGTAGTCGATGCACTCGCCGATCCATTCGACGTGTTGCTCCAGCGCCGCAACGAAATTCGTCGCGGCCGACGGGCTGCCGGGCGCCTGGATGATGAACAGGTTGGGAAATCCCGCGACCGCCAACCCGAGATACGACGTGGGGCCGTCGTCCTGCCAGACCTGCCGCAACGAGGCGCCGTCGCGGCCGGTGATGTCGATCCGGCTCAAGGCTCCGGTCATGGCGTCGAAACCGGTGGCATAGATGATCACGTCGAGTTCGTGCTCAACGCGCGCAGTCGCGATCCCGGTCGGCGTCAACGCCCGGATCGGGTCGGAGCGCAGGTCCACCAGCGTGACGTTGTCGCGGTTGAAGGTCTCGTAGTAGCCCTGGTCGATGATCGGGCGCTTGCAGCCGAACGGGTGGGTGGGTACCAGCGCGGCCGCGGTCGTCGGATCCTGCACGATGCGCGCGATCGCTTCGCCGTAGAGCCGGGCGGCCATCTGATTGGCCTCGATATCGAAGAACACGTCGCCCCAGTTGAGCGCCCCCATGACGCCGTGCTCGTCGATGGCGCGCAGTTGTTCCGCGCGGGTCGCGGACTTGATCGGCGGGCGGGCCAGCATGTCGAGCAGCAGCGAGAAGGCGCTCAACCGGGCCGCACCGACGGGATGTTCGCGCTGCGCGGCGCGGATCTCGGGATAGGACGCCTTGAGCGCATCGAGTTCACCGGCGTCGAGTCGGCGCACCGCCCAGGGCAGGGTGTAGGCCGCCGAGCGCTGAAACACCGTGAGGTGCGCGGCCTCTCGAGCAACGGTCGGGATCAGTTGCACGCCGGTGGATCCGGTGCCGATGACCCCGACGCGCTTACCGGTCAGGTCGAAGCCGGCCTTGGGCCAACTCGCGGTGTACAGCGACGCGCCGTCGAACGAGTCCATGCCGGGGTAGTCCGGTTCCAGCGGGACCGACAGGATGCCCGAGGCCGCCACCACGTAGGAGGCGACGAAACGGGCGCCGGTGTCGGTGTCGATCCGCCACGCGGCGTCCTCGGCGTCGAAGGCCATCGCGGTCACCCGGGTGTCCATCCGGATGTCGCCGCGCAGGTCGAGTCTGTCGGCGACGAAGTTCAGGTAGGCCTCGATCTCCTTTTGGGCGGGCATGGTTTCGGTCCACACCCACTCCTGCTGGATCTCCTCGGAGAAGCTGTAGGAGTACTCGATGCTCTCGATGTCGCAGCGCGCCCCAGGATAGCGGTTGAACAACCAAGTGCCGCCGACGTTTTCCCCGGCCTCCACCGCGATCACCGAGAGTCCGAGGCCGCGCAGCCTGTGCAGCATGTACAGCCCGGAGAAGCCGGCACCGATGACCAGCGCGTCGTAGCGTTGCTCGCTCATGCCGACTCCGTGAACTTGAGCATCGTCCGGGTCAGGTGCAGGGTTTTGATCAGCCATCGGCCGTCGCGCTTTTCATAAGTCTCGTGGTAGTGCCCGGCCCCGTGCAGTTCCCGTCCTTCCCACACCAGCAGGTCCGCCATGGCCCAGATGCCGGTGGCGGTGGTCGCGGAGGTCAGGTCGATCTCGGGGGTGTGGCAGTGGTGCACGGTCGCGGCGTCGGCGATGCCACCGAGCACCACCGGTTCGAACGCCTCGAGGCCTTCCAGCGGCGGCATCGTCTGCGGATCGGCACCCCCGGTGGACACCGCCAGATCCAGGGTGACGACGACATCGGGGGCGAAAAGCCCACGCCAGGCCGGGATATCGCGGGTGTCGAGGAAGCGGCAGTATTGCGCCTTGAGTCGGCGGATCGCCTCGATCTCGTCACGCGGGTCCGTGGCTTGCGGTTCGGTCATCCTGCGCTGCCTCCTTGATAGACCTCCGGAAACAGCTACTGTAATCTATTCCGTAACTTCCGTGCGTAAGAAGGGGTGCCCCGATGAAAGTGCCGTTCACCTGGAAAGTCACCGGGTGGTTCATGATCGGGTGGTCGGCCGAATTCGAAGTCGGCGACGTCAAGGCACTGAAGTTCTTCGGGGAGGATCTGGCGGCCTACCGCGACGAATCCGGCGAGTTGCACCTGCTGGAGGCGCACTGCAAACATCTGGGTGCGCACATCGGTCACGGCGGCAAGGTGGTCGGCGACTGCGTCGAGTGCCCGTTCCATGGCTGGCGGTGGGGCCCGCAGGGCGACAACACCTACATTCCGTATCAGCCCGACCGGCCCAACCGCGGCCTGAAGCTGCGCTCGTACCCGGTCCGGGAACAGTACGGCTGCATCTTCATGTGGTACCAGCCCCAAGGTGAGCCGCCGCGGTGGGAACTGCCCGACATCTTTCACAAGTTCCCGCAGTTCGAGACCGACCCGGAGGCCTACTACCGCCCGTACCCGGAGTTCTCCAGCCGCGCCGACGCCATCCCGGTGCACCCGCAGATCGTCGCCGAGAACGGTCCCGACAGTTCACATTTCCGCTATGTGCACAAGGCCACGGTGACTCCGGTCTGTCTCCATTGGGAGCACGAGGATCAAGAATGGCGGTTCCTCACCGGCTGGCCCGATGCGCGCAGCGACGACCCGGACGCGATGGCGCTGCGCATCCACAGCCACTTCTCCGGACTCGGCTTCGCGATGAGCGCATTCGAGGGCTCGTCCAATCACCGGCTGATCTTCGCGTGCACGCCGGTCGACGACGAGGTTTCCGACATGTTCTACTCCATCTGGTGGCCCAAGGAACCCGGCGAGACCTCTGACGTCCCGCCCGAGCACGTCCGCGCCAAGGTCGAGCGGCAGTACCTCAAGACCGTGTGGGAGGACTGCGACATCTGGCGCCATCAGAAGTACGTCGAGAATCCGCCGCTGGCCAAGATCGACGCCAAACCCTATATGGCCATGCGCAAGTGGGCAAAACAGTTCTACGACGCCCCCGCATGACCCGCGAACCGCTCGCGGATCTCGTCGCGCCCGGTCACACCGCGGTCATCACCCAGGAATTGCAGGGTGCGGTGGTCGGGCCGGCGGCCGGTCTGGCCATGCTGGCCGAGGAGGCCCGTCGCGAGGCGCTGCCCAACATCGCCCGGCTGTTGCCGGTGGCGCGCGCCGCGGGCGCCGAGGTGGTGCACTGCCTGGTGCAACGCCGCGCCGACGGACGGGGTTCCAACCACAACGCGAAGCTGTTCGCGCTCGGCCGCAACGACGTCGACATCGCCCCGGGCAGCGCCGGCGCCGCCCTGCTCGACGAGTTCGGGCCGGAGCCAACCGATCTGGTGTTGCAGCGCTGGCACGGGCTGGGTCCGATGGGCGGCACCGATCTCGACGCGATCCTGCGCAACCTCGGGGTGCGCACCATTGTCGCGGTCGGCGTCTCGCTCAACGTCGCCATCCCCAACCTGGTGATGGACGCCGTCAACGCCGGCTACCGGGTGGTGCTGCCCCGCGACGCGGTGGCCGGCATCCCGACCGAGTACGGCGCGGCGATCATCGACAACACCTTGTCCCTGCTGTCCACGGTGACCACCACCGATGCCCTGATCGATAGCTGGCAGCGTTACTGACCAGCCCGACTTGTACGGAGCACCGATGCAATTCACAGTTCCCGCAGTGGCCGATGCGATCGCGGCGGCGATCCCGGACCGGCCCCTGCTCATCCAGGGCGATCGCAGCTACACCCACGCCGAGGTGGCGCAGCGCTCCAATCGGTTGGCCTCCTATCTGCACGCGCAGGGCCTGGGTTGCCATACGCCGCGGCCTGAACTCGCCGGACACCAGGCCGGCCAGGACCTGCTCGGCATCTACGCCCACAACGGGCCCGAGTACGTCGAGGGCATGCTCGGCGCGTTCCGGGCCCGGGTCGCCCCGTTCAACGTCAACTTCCGCTACGTCAAGAACGAACTGCAATACCTGCTCGCCGATGCCGGCGCCACCGCGCTGCTCTACCACGCCGAGTTCGCGCCGCGGGTCGCCGAGATCCGGTCCGAGCTGCCTCGGCTGCGCGTGCTCATCCAGATCCCCGACCAGTCCGGCAACGAACTGCTGGACGGCGCAGTGGATTACAACGAGGCGCTGGCCTCGGTGCCGTCCGCGGCCCCACCCGTACACGCCGACCCGGACGATCTGTACGTGCTCTATACCGGCGGCACGACCGGGATGCCCAAGGGCGTGCTGTGGCGGCAACATGACATCTTCGTGGCCTCGTTCGGCGGGCGCGACCTCTACAGCGGGCACACCTGCGAATCGATCGAGGAGATCGTCGAGAAGGCCCGCGCCAACCCCGGCATGACGTTGCTGATCCTGCCGCCGCTGATGCACGGGGCCGCACAATGGGGGGTGATGACCGCGTTGACCACCGGCCAGACGGTGCTGTTCTCGCAAGTGCCGAACCGCCTGGATGCCGACGTCGTGCTCGGTGAGATCGCCCGCCACCGGGCGGGGGTGATCACCGTGGTCGGCGATGCGATGGCCCGCCCGCTTGCCGATGCCATCGAACGCGGCGGGGTCGATGTCTCCTCGCTCAACGTCGTCGCCAACGGCGGCGCGTTGCTGACCCCGACCACCAAGCAGCGGCTGATCGACCTCAAGCCGGGGCTGATCGTGATCGACGGCGTCGGCTCGTCGGAGACCGGCGCGCAGATGACGCACATGTCGGCGCCGGGCGCGGTGTCCACCGGCACCTTCAAGCCGGGACCCGATACCTGCGTCATCGCCGAGGATTTCAGCGGCGTGCTGGCCCCCGGCCATGACGGCAACGGCTGGCTGGCCCAGCGCGGACCGGTCCCGTTGGGGTACAAGGGGGACCCGGAGAAGACCGCCCGCACGTTCCCGGTGGTCGACGGCCTGCGGTACGCCATTCCGGGTGACCGGGCGCGTCACCTCGCCGACGGCAACGTCCATCTGCTCGGCGATTCGGTGACCATCAACTCCGGCGGCGAGAAGATCTTCGCCGAGGAGGTCGAGACCGCGCTGGCGTCGCACCCCGCGGTGCTCGATGTGGTGGTCGCCGGCCGCCCCAGTGACCGGTGGGGCCAGGAGGTGGTGGCCGTGGTCGCGCTGGCACCGGGCGAGGCGGTCGCGGCCGACGAACTCATCGCGCACGCCGGGACCACGCTGGCCCGCTACAAGCTGCCCAAGGCGGTGGTGTTCCGTCCCGTCATCGAGCGCAGCCCGGCCGGCAAGGCCGACTACCGCTGGGCCAAGGAACAGGCCGCCCAGGGGTGATTTCGGCGTGATCCCACACGCTCACCGTGCGTGATCACGCCGAAATCCCCGGTTACGACCGCCTGGCGTAGTGCCGGGCAGCCTTTGCGCGGTTACCGCAGATGGCCATGGAATGCCAACGGCGCGTGGCGTTCTTGGACGTGTCGAGGAAATACAGCACGCAATCGGGGTGGGCACACTGCCGGATCCGGTCGGGCGCGGTCGCGAGCAAGTGCAGCAGGTTGTCCGCGGCGACCCAGGCGGGCAGCCAGGCGGGGTCGGCAACGTCCGGCAGGTCGACGGGACCGTCGTCGGTCAGGCGCCTGCGGATCCGGCCGTGGTCGAGGACCTCGTTGAGCGCGTCCTGGCCGCCGTGCCGGACCGCGTCCAGGATCGCGGTGCGTGCGGTCAGCAGAGCCTCGAGCGTCCGGGTGTCGGCGGTCGCGCGGCCGGACAGACCCGCCGACGTCAGCCAGATCCGCAGCCCGGCCACGTCGGTGAGCAGATCGCGTGGGCCGTCGTCCACCCATTGGGTGTTCAGCAGGTCCAACGCCAGCGGTTCGCCGACGTGGGGCCGTGGATCGCGCACGACTGAGCTTAACGAGCGCGCAGGGTCCGGCACCGTGACCGCCTCCCCTCCCTAACCATCAATCTTCACTTTACCGGTTGCGTCGCCGCCGCAGCCGGGTTATCGTCTAACCAGTGAAATGACTACACCGGTTACATCTCAGGAGGACTGCCATGACCACCACCGCACCCCAGCTCGCGACCGGACACGTCGGGCTCAACGTGTCGGACCTGCAACAGTCGGCCGACTTCTACCGCCGCGCCCTCGGCTTCGAGCAATTGGCCGCAAGTTCCGACGAGTCGAAACAGTGGGCCTTCCTCGGTCACGACGGCACGCTGGTGCTCACGCTCTGGCAGCAGAGCAGCGGCGCGTTCGCCACCGACACGCCCGGCCTGCACCACCTGTCGTTCCAGGTCGACAGCGTCGAGCAGGTGCGGGCCGTGGAATCGGCGCTGCGCGAGCTCGCCGTCGACTTCGCCCACGACGGGGTGGTCGCCCACGGCGAGGGGCTGCCATCGGGCGGCATCTTCTTCACCGATCCGGACGGAATCCGGCTCGAGGTCTATGCACCCACCGGCGCCGAGTCGGCACCCGCGCCGAACGGTGCGGCACCGACGTGTGGCTTCTTCTGAACCCCGGCCGATGAATCATTTCCACGCGGGTGAGCTCGCCGTACAGCAACGCATGGGTCAATCGGATATCGCCGCGAAGGTCGGCAACGGCATCCACCGCGACATTCCCGAGGCTGCCGCGAACTTCCTCGCCGAACAGCCGATGGTGGTGGTCGGCGCCGCCGACGCGGGCGGCCGGCTGTGGGCGAGCGAACTCGTCGGGCCGCCGGGCTTCGTGCGTGCCGTCGACCAGCGGACGATCGCCGTGGCCGCCCACCCCGCCCCGGGCGATCCGCTGGCGGCCGCCCTGACCCGGCCCACCCGGATCGGGATGATCGCCTTACAACCGCAGCGGCGACGGCGGATGCGGGCCAACGGCGCCGTCGCTGCCCGCGGTGACGGCCTGCTCGTCACCGTTGATCAGGTGTACTCCAACTGCCCGAAGTACATCTCGCGCAGGCACCTCGAATCATTCACCCCGGAAGTCGAGCGGTCCGCGCCCCGGCGCGCCGCCGGGTTGGACGAGCGGCAGCGGCGGATGATCGCCGAGGCCGACACGTTCTTCGTCGCCACCGCGGACGCCGACGGCAACGCCGACGCCTCCCACCGCGGCGGCAATCCCGGCTTCGTGCAGGTACTCTCGGCCAACCGGTTGCGCTGGCCGGACTACCGAGGTAACTCGCTGTTCATGACGCTCGGCAACATCGAGGTGAACCCGCACTGCGGGCTTCTCGTAATGGACTGGGCGTCCGGCGCCACCCTCCAACTGACCGGCGTCGCCCAACTGGTCTGGGAGCCGGATACTTTCACCGATGCCGCCCAGTGCTTCGTCGAATTCAACCTCTCCGAGGTGGTCGAACGTGACGGGCCCGGTCCGCTGCGTTGGAGCGCACCGGAACTCTCCCCCGCCAATCCCTGACGATCACGGCAGCACCCGCACCGGGACGTTGCTCCAACCGGCGACGTTTTGCATGTTGACCCGCTTGCAGCCGCTCCAGTCCACCTCGTAGCGGGGCATGAAGTCCAGCATCCGGTCCAGCGCGATCGCGCTTTCCAGCCTGGCCAGCGCGGCACCCAGGCAGCTGTGGATGCCGTAACCCAGGCCCAGGTTCTGCGCCTCGGTGCGATCGCGGTCGACGTCGAAGGTGTCCGGATCGGTCCAGGCCTCGGGGTCGCGGTTGGCCGAACCACCCACCAGGAACACCGGTTTGCCCGCGGGAATGGTGACCCCGTGCAGGGTGACCTCGCGCATCGAGCGGCGCACGTTGTACTGCGCCGGCGCCTCGTAGCGCAGCAACTCCTCGACGGCGAGCGGAACCTTGCTGCGGTCGTCCAGCAACAGCTGCCACTGGTCGGGATTCTGCGCGAACACCACGGCCGCGGTGCCGAGTAGCTTGGTCACCGTCTCGGCGCCGGCACCACCGAGCAGCGTGGCGAATTCGGTGATCTCCACATTGTCGAGCGGTTCCATCTCGCCGTTGTCCCGCTCGATTTCCGCCTCGATCAGCTTGCTCAGCAGGTCGTCACCGAGTTCGGTGCGCCGCTTCTTGACCAACCGGAAGTAGTAGACGGCCATGTCGATCGCCGATTTCAGGCCCTCTTCACTCATGTCCACCTGGCCGGGATCGCGATGCAGGAAGTCATCGATCCACACCCGGATCTGCTGGCGGTCCTCTTCCGGCACGCCCTGCATGGTCGTCATCACGTCCACGGGGAACCGCGCGGAGAAGTCCTGCACGAAGTCGAAGCCGGCCGGATCGACCGCCGAGAGGTGCTTGTCGATGCTCTCGGTGACCAGGTCGCGCTTGTCCTGGATCGCGCGCGGCGTGAACACCCGGTTCAGCAGGCTGCGCATCCGACGGTGCGCCGGCGGGTCCATGGCGATGATGGAACCGTGCTCGGTCACATGGCCCTTCCGTACCTGCGCGAGGTCCACGCCGTAGGCCGACGAGTACGTCTCGTGGTCCTTGAAGGCGGCCGCGACGTCCGCGTGCCGGGTCAGCGCGTAGAAGTCGTACTGCTCGCTGTAGTACACCGGTGCTTCTTCACGCATCCGCCGGTAGATCTCGTAGGGACTGGTGAAGAAGTCCTCCGAGAACGGGTCGAACACTACGGTGGCCGTGCTCATCGGCTTTCTCCTGAACTCGAGGGCGAACCGGGACGGGCCAGCCGGCGACGAGTCTTGTTGCGGGCCCGCCGAAGTGCGGCGTCGGCATACAGCTTCATCGGCGCGGTGAACGGTGGCGCCGCGGTGCCGGTGATGCTGAACGGCAGATCCGAACCGACCACCGTCCGGTGATGACTGAACGTGTCGAAGCCCGCCTTGCCGTGATAGGCGCCCATGCCGCTGCGCCCCACCCCGCCGAAGGGAGCGGCCGACGGGATCATCTGGGCGGCAAAGTCATTGCGTGCCACACCGCCGCTGCGGGTGCCGCGGACGAAGGTCCGGAAGTCGTCGTCCGCCGGCCCGTACCAGTAGGCCACCAGCGGGGCGGGCCGCGCGTTGATGTAGTCGACGGCCTCGACCAGTCCGGAGTACGGCAGCACCACCAGCACCGGTCCGAAGATCTCCTCATGCGCGATCCGCATCGCGTCGTCGACACCGCGCACCAACGTCGGGCCGATCTTGCGGCTGGTCCGGTCCGGCAGTTGCTCTCCGGCCGGGGTCACCGATTCCACCGCCGCACCCTTGCCGCGGGCGTCGTCGAGCAGGCCCAGCACCCGATCGAAGTTGGCTTCGTTGACGCTGGAGCAGTAGTCGCCGTTGGCGATGATCGTCGGGAACATGCCCTGCCAGGTGCGCCGCGCGGTGTCGACGAACACCTCGACGCCGGCCTCGGGCACCAGCACGTAATCCGGACACACGCAGACCTGCCCGCCGTTGACCATCCGCGCCGACGCGATGCGCGCGGCCGCCTTGGCGATGTCGGCGTGGCTGCCGCGGGGAGCGACGACCACCGGGTTCTTGCCGCCGAGTTCCAGCGTCACCGGAACCAGGTGCTGTGCCGCGGCCTGTTGCACCCTGACCCCGATCTCGGGAGATCCGGTGAAGAACAGATGATCGAAGGGCAGCGTGGTGAACGTCGCCGCGACGTCGGGCCCGCCGGTGACGACGGTCAACTCGGCGGGGTCGAAGTACTTGGGCGCCAACTCTTTCAACAGGGCCGCGGTGCGCGGGGTGACCTCGGACATCTTGATCATCACCCGGTTGCCCGCGGCGAAGGCCGCGGTGGCCGGCAACACCACCAGGTTGAGCGGGAAGTTCCACGGGCCGATGATGCCGACCACGCCCAGCGGTGTGGGCTCGACCTCGGCACGCAGACCCAACGGCCGGGCCAGCCGCAGCAGCTTGGTGGACTTCATCCAGCGCGCCAGCTGCTTTCGGGTGTGCTCTATCACCGGGATCATCCCGACCACCTCGGTGAACAGCGACGCCGACCGCGAGCGCGTGCCGAAGTCGGCGCCCATCGCTTCCACCAGGGCGTCGGTGTTGTCCAACACCAGGGCCTGCAGCCGGTCGATCCGGTTCCGCCGCACCCCCGGATCCGGCGGTCCCTGCGCGAGGAAGTCGTCGCGCTGCCGTTGCAACAGCGCGCACAGCTCGTCTCGCTCCGAACTGCTCATCTGATGCCTACGCCTTCCTGCCGAACCCCCGGCGTACAGCTCCACAATCACGACTACAGCGAACTTCGGGACGATCAACGGTAAAGGTTACAGTATCTTCGCCAGACGTCCCGCGCCACCGCGCCCGCCAAGTTACTGTAAGTGTTACGGTTGGGCGGTCCAATGGGCGGCTCAACGGTGCGGTGCGGCGCTTCAGAAGGGGTGAATGTGAACGAGGTGGCCATCATCGGCGTGGGGTTGCACCCCTTCGGCCGATTCGAAGGCAAGTCCGCCATGCAGATGGGAGTCGACGCCATCCTGGCGGCCGTCGCCGACGCCGGCGTGCAATGGTCGGACATCCAGGCCGCTGCCGGCGGCAGCTGGACGGTGGCCAACCCGGACGCGATCGTCGGCATGGTCGGCCTGACCGGCATCCCGTTCACCAATGTGTTCAACGCCTGCGCGACGGCGGCCAGCGCGGCCAAGACCTGCGCCGACGGTATCCGGCTCGGCGACTACGACATCGGTATCGCGGTCGGTCTCGACAAGCACCCCAAGGGCGCCTTCACCGAGGACCCCGCCCTGGTCGGGATGCCGCGCTGGTACGCCGAGAACGGCCAATACCTCACCACCCAGTTCTTCGGCATGAAGGCCAACCGCTACCTGCACACCCACGGCGTTTCCCAGGCGACGCTGGCCAAGGTCGCGGCCAAGAACTTCCGCAACGGCGTGCTCAATCCGAACGCCTTCCGCCGCAAGGCCATCTCCGAGGAAGACATCCTCAACTCGACGATGCTGAACTATCCCCTGACGCAGTACATGTTCTGCGCGCCCGACGAGGGTGCGGCGGCGGTCGTGATGTGCCGCGCCGACATTGCGCACCGCTACACCGACAAGCCGGTCTACCTCAAGGCCGTCGAGGTCCGCACCCGCACCTACGGGGCCTACGAGGTCAACACCACCTTCGCCCCGGTGGACGAGGACGTCGCGCCCACCGTGTACGCCGCGCGCGCCGCGTTCGAGAAGGCCGGAATCGGCCCCGAGGAAGTCGACGTCATCCAGTTGCAGGACACCGACGCCGGCGCGGAGATCATCCACATGGCCGAGTGCGGCTTCTGCGCCGACGGCGACCAGGAGCGGCTGCTCGCCGACGGGGCCACCGAGATCGGCGGCGCCATGCCGATCAACACCGACGGCGGTTTGATCGCCAACGGCGAGCCGATCGGCGCCTCGGGTCTGCGCCAGATCCACGAGATCGTGCGGCAGCTGCGCGGGGAGGCCGGCGACCGGCAGGTCCCCGGCTCCCCGAAGGTCGGTTTCACCCAGCTCTACGGCGCGCCGGGCACCGCCGCCGCCACCATCCTCACCACCTAAAACCATGCCGAGCAGACACAAACTTGCCCAATTTCACTGCATCTCGGGTGAGTTTGCGTCTGCTCGCGGCGGGAAGGCGAGCTCATGAGCACCCCCAGCGAACAGTTTCGGTCGGCTCCGATCTTCGATGCCGACCAACACATGTACGAGACCCCCGAGGCGCTGACGAAGTTCCTGCCGGAGCGCTACCGCCACGCGGTCCAGTACGCCCAGATCGGCAAGCAGACCCGGATCATCATCAATGGCAAGGTCACCGACTTCATCCCCAACCCCACCTTCGAGAGGGTGGCCGCGCCCGGGGCGCACGAGAAGTTCTTCGCCGGCAAGAACACCGAGGGCCTGACCCTGCGCGAGATGCAGGGCAAGGCCATCGAGGCGCCCGCGGCGACCCGCAATCCCGACGATCGGGTCAAAGAGCTCGACCGGCAAGGTGTCGTCGAGGCGCTCAACTATCCGACGCTGGCCAGCCTGGTCGAACACTCCAGCGCCGAGGACCCACAGCTGACGCTGGCGATCATCCACGCCCTGAACCAGTGGATGGTCGAACACTGGTCGTTCAGCTATGAGGACCGGGTGTTCTCCACACCGATCATCAACCTCTCCGAGGTCGACGCCGCCCAGCGCGAACTGGCCTACATCCTCGATCACGGCGCCCAGGTCGCGCTGATCAAGCCGGGTCCGGTCAACGGCTTGCACGGTTGGCGCTCACCGGCACTGCCGGAGTTCGATCCGTTCTGGCGCGACGTCGAAGCCGCGGGCCTGCCGATCGTGCTGCACGCCAGCTACCCGCCACTGGATGACTACGTGAACAGCTGGGAACCGCCACACACCCAGAACTTCATGGCGCAGAGCGCCTTCCGCTGGATGGTGCTCGGCCACCGCGAGATCGCCGACATGCTCACGAGCCTGATCTGCCACGGCACCCTGACCCGCTTCCCCAAGTTGCGGATCGCCAGCGTCGAGAACGGCAGCAGCTGGATCTTCCCGCTGTTCAACGACTTCGACGAGCTGGTCAAGAAGATGCCGCAGAACTTCCCGGAGCATCCGCACGACGTCTTCCGCCGCAACATCTGGGTCAGCCCGTTCTGGGAGGGCTGCGTCGCCGACGTCGTCAACACCGTCGGCTGGGACAAGGTGCTGTTCGGCTCGGACTATCCGCACCCGGAGGGACTGGCCGAACCGAAAGCCTTCTGGCGCTACGCCGAAGGCATGGACATCCGCCGGACCTACGACTTCATGGGCGACAACGCCCGCCGCTTCATGGGCCTGCCGATCGCCAACCCCGACCCCGACGCGGTACACCCGCCCCAACTCGTCGCCCCCGGAAGCTGAGATGACCCAAACCACCGGTGAGACCGGCATTCTGGCCGGCGAAGCGCGCATGCTCGTCGACGGCGAACTGCGGCACACTGCCGACGGCGCGCTGTTCGATGTGGTGCATCCGGCCAACGAGCAGGTGGTCGGGCAGGCCGCCGACGGCACCGTCGCCGACATGGACGACGCCATCGCCGCGGCGCGGCGCGCCTTCGACACCACCGAATGGTCCCGCGACGTCGACTTCCGTTTCCACTGCCTGATGCAGCTGCATCGGGCGCTGGAGCGCAACAAGGAGCGGTTGCGTCGCATCGTGGTCACCGAGGTGGGATGTCCGGTCAGCGTGACCGGCAGCCAGATCGAGGATCCCATCGACGAGGTCCGGCACTGGGCCGAACACGGCCGGGATTTCGAGTACCTGGTCGACACCGGCATCCACAAGGCCCCGATGGGCACCGCCCGGCGTTCCATCGCCTACGACCCGGTCGGCGTGGTCGGCGCGATCACCCCGTGGAACGTGCCGTTCTACCTCAACATCGCCGAGACCGTCCCGGCGCTGATGGCCGGCAACACCGTCGTACTCAAACCCGCGCAGCTGACCCCGTGGTCGGGCAATGAGCTGGGGCGCATCGTCGCCGAGGAGACCGACATCCCGGCCGGGGTGTTCAACGTCGTCAGCTCGAACGCCAACGAGGTGGGCGCGGCGCTCTCAGCCGACCCGCGGGTCGACATGATCACCTTCACCGGGTCGACGGCCACCGGCCGGGCCATCTTGGCCGCGGCCGCGCCAACCGTCAAGCGCACCATGATGGAACTCGGCGGCAAGTCCGCCCACATCGTGCTCGACGACGCGAAGTTCGAGAAGTGCCTGCCGATGGCGGCCATGATCGCGTGCGTGATGTCCGGTCAGGCCTGCATCATGGCCAGCCGGATCCTGCTGCCCCGAAGCCGCTATGACGAGGGCATCGAGATCCTGCGGGCCGCCATGGCCGCCACCGCCGTCGGCGACCCCTGGGACCCGGGCGTGCTGCAGGGTCCGCAGATCAGCGAGGCCCAGCGGCAGAAGGTGCTCGGGCTGATCCAGAGCGGAATCGACTCCGGTGCCCGGCTGGTCACCGGCGGCGGCGTTCCGGAGCACCTGCCGGTCGGGTACTACACGCAGCCCACACTGCTCGTCGACGTGGATCCGAATTCTCAAGTGGCCCAAGAGGAAATCTTCGGCCCGGTGCTCTCGGTGATCCCGTATGACACCGACGACGAGGCCGTCGCGATCGCCAACAACTCCATCTACGGGCTCTCCGGCGAAGTCACCGGGGTTGACACTGAACGAGCCTTTTGTATCGCCCGGCGGCTGCGTACCGGTAACGTGACGGTCAACGGCCGAAGCCACTTCGGTATCACCAGTCCCTTTGGCGGTACCAAGCAAAGTGGTCTCGGCCGGCGCAACGGAGCCGAAGGCTTCAAGGAATATCTGGAGATCAAGACCATCGGGCATCCCGGGTGAGGAACGCCCGCAAGTGTCAATCCGCTGCGAGGATGCGACGCGCCAACTTCTCGACGTCCTGGGTCACGGTTTTCTTGAATCCCGGTACGAACACCGCTCGCATCATCGCGCCGAGGTAGGCCATCTCCAGCATCGACACGGTTTCCTCGTCGCCGTCGTCACCGACCGCCGCGACGGTAACTGTGTGTACGTACTCATACAGTTGGATGCGGATGGCTTCTATCTCGGGATCCGAGCTGTTGAAGACCCCCGTGATCGCGTCGGCCAGTTCGGGTTCGTCCGCGACGATCAAAGCGATATGCCGAAGCGTCGCCAGGACCCGTTCGACGACATCCGACGAGTCGGGGATGGACACGGTTGTCGCCACCATGCGCCGGCGAAAAACCTCTGCAACGAGGTGGTCCTTCGACGCGAAGTAGGTGTACGCGGTGGCCCGGGTCATGCCGGCACGCTCACCGACCATTTGCAGCGTCAACTCGTGAAAGCCAACCTCACGCAGAACTTCCATCGCGGCGTCGGTCAACCGCAGCATGGTATCGGCGCGCCGGCCTGTATATCGCCGGCGCGCTGACTCTACGACCCTGCCCTGCGCCATTGCTTAGACCGTAGCGGATAACGAAGATCGTCCTCGGCGCTGTGTCTCACCGACCGGACGCGAGCGGTCCCCGGGGACCAAAGTTTGCCAAGTTCCTGGGAACCGGGATGGGAAAGGTCCGGCTGCTCCCCTAAGACCGGACGACCGGTGCTGACGGCCACCGCTAACCCGACAGATTGACGTCAGGGGACTGGCCGTAGATGGCCAGGGTCAGACCCAGCACTACGAAGACCGAGGTAACCAGGGATGTGCGGACCGCCCGCCCCACCGCCTCACCCACGCCCGCGGGACCGCCGGTTGCGGTGAACCCGTAGTAGGTGTGAACGAGCATGATCACAATGGCCATGACGACAGCGGTCAAGCACGACCACAGCATGTCCGACGGGTTCAAGAAGGTGTTGAAGTAGTGGTCATAGACGCCGCGGGACTGTCCGTAGATCGCAGTGGTGCCGAACCGCGCAGCAAAGAACGACATCAGCACTGCGATGCTGTAGAGCGGGATCACGACGATGACGCCGGCGATGACCCGGCTGGAAGCGAGATAGGCGACGCTTCGGATGCCGATGACCTCCATGGCATCGATTTCTTCGTTGATCCGCATTGCACCCAACTGCGCGGTGGCGCCGGCGCCGATGGTCGCCGCCAATCCCACACCAGCTATGAGGGGCGCAATGAGGCGCACGTTGAGGTAGGCGGAGACGAATCCAGTCAGAGCCTCGATGCCGATGTTGGACAGCGAGTGGTACCCCTGGACGGCGATGAGCGCTCCGGCTGAGAGGGTGAGAAACCCGATGATCGCGACGGTGCCGCCGACTACCGCCAATGCGCCTGAACCCATGCTCATTTGGGCGATGATGCGGACCAATTCGAGGCGGTAGTTGCGCAGCACGTCGCCGATCGAAACAAGCGACTTGCCGTAGAACGCGGCCTGGTCCCCCAGTTTGGTCCAGCCGTCCACGACCTTGCTTCTCGTCCGGTCGATCCGAGGACGCAGGGTGCTGGGAGTCGAGGTGATCACAGTGTTGCCTTCACACCGATGGCCGTAACGATCACGTTGATCACGAACAGCCCGACGAACGAGAACACCACGGTTTCGTTGACGGCATTGCCGACACCCGCCGGGCCTCCGCCAACCGAGAGCCCCTTATAGCAGGCGATCATGCCGGCGGTAAGTCCGAAGAGAGCCGACTTCACCAAGGAGATCACCACCTCGGGCAGGCCTACCAGCAACGTCAGACCGCCCACGAAGGTCCCGGGAGTGGCGTTCTGGAAGAAGACCGAAAATGCGAAAGCTCCCAGCAGTCCCACCACCGTCACCAAGGGTGAGAGCAGCATCGCGACCACAGTCGCGGCCAGCACCCTCGGGGCCACCAATCGCTGCAAGGGATCTATCCCCAGCACGCGCATCGCGTCGATCTCCTCGCGGATCGTGCGCGCGCCCAAGTCGGCACACATGGCGGTGGCGCCGGCGCCCGCGACGACGAGCACGGTGACCATCGGACCAATCTGGGTGACCGCCCCCAGCGCGGCCCCGCTGCCGGCGGCATCCTGGGCACCGATTTCGACCAGGAGCAGATTGATGACGAACACGGTCATCACCGTGAACGGAATCGCCATCATGATGGTCGGCAGCAGCGACACCCGCATCAGAAACCAGGCTTGCTCGATGAGCTCTCGCCATGCGAACGGTGGCCGGAACATCACCATGGCGGTGTCGGCGGCCATCGCGAAGAATTCACCCACGCCGATCAGCGGTTTGGAAGCCGCCGGACCTATGGTCGCCGGACCTTTTGTC
This sequence comes from Mycolicibacterium sp. MU0053, assembly GCF_963378095.1. Taxonomy (NCBI): domain Bacteria; kingdom Bacillati; phylum Actinomycetota; class Actinomycetes; order Mycobacteriales; family Mycobacteriaceae; genus Mycobacterium; species Mycobacterium burgundiense. The sequence goes on along the minus strand of NZ_OY726397.1, from coordinate 625,570 downwards.
GATTCGGTTTTCACTTCTGGGCTCCTCACTGGCCGGGCACCGGGGGCAGCAACATCGACTTCAGCGTCGGAATCTCGCCGTCGGCGACCAGGTTGCTCTGGGTGTATGTCTCGCCGTCTGACCCAAGGTAGGTGCCATCCACCGGGTTGTAGTCGGTGACGCCCAGTAGCGCGGGCGGCGTGGACGCCGGAGGTAGTCCATCGGGTGATGCCGGCACCTGCCTCGGCGAACGTCGTTGCCCGGGTGGAAGTTGGGGTACGTCCTGACCCGATAGCGTCGCGTTAGGGTCGCCCTTCCAGTTGTTCCCCTCGTTGAGCGGCACATAGTCGGTGTCGCTCTCACACATCCACACCAGCGGTGCGCGTTTCTCGGGCTTGCCGGCACAGGGGATGTTCCGGGCGCCGCGCACGTTGAACTGGGAATCTTGAGGGATTCGGCAGTAGAAGTCACCTTCGGGGCGCTCCGGGTAGTCCTCGAAGGAGGGCGAGCGGCGCTGGCTGGGCGGCAGATACCCGGTCAAGCACGGCGGCGGAAGGTTCAGATTCAGTGCGAATTGCTGGGTGGAACCGCGGTAGTCCTGAATGGTGTTAGTCAGGTTCGTCACCGTCGCAGCACCCATCTGCGCCACCGTCTGTGGCATGAGGACCAGCATCTGCTCGAGGTTGGCGTTGTAGACCAGACCCACGTCAGCAAAACTGACGAGATTGGCGAGCAGGATCGGCACCGACGGCTGCAACCGGTCGAGCATTGCGCGGGCCTCCTCGGCCGCTGGACCGGCATTGTCGAGAAGACTTGATACGGAATCGTTCTCGCTCTGCACCTGCCCGGTGAGACCGGCGAGGTGACGTGCCCAATCAGTCACCTGATCCGAGGTGTTGACCTGAGAGTCGAGGATGGGCGCCGAGTTGTCGATGACATTGGTCAGATCGTGCAGAGTGTCTCTGGATTCGATCGCCAGTGCGGTGATCCCGTCGACCATCCGGCCCAGTTCGGGGCCGAGGCCGCCGAAGGCCGTGTAACTCTCGTCGATCACGGTCTTGAGGTTGCCCTGGGGAATCGCTTGCAGTGCAGTCGAAGTCATGTCCAGTTGGTCGTTGATATCCGGGGGTACCGTGGTGCGGTCGACCGGAATCACATCGCCGTTTCGCAACGGCTGGTCGGTAGTACCGCCTGGCGTCAGAGCCACGAATTGTTCGCCGACCGCCGATTGGCTGTGGACCTCGGCGATGACGTCGGCCGGAATCTCGACATCCGCGTCCAAGGCCAGCACCGCCTGCACTCCGTCGCTGCTGAGTCGCACATCGGTGACTCGGCCCACGGTGGTGCCCCGGTACGTGACGTTTGCCCGACTGTAGAGGCCAGCGGATTCGGGCAACCCGACCGTCACCGTGTGGTGTCCGCTCCCGAACCACGCGGCACCCAGGCCGCCGTACCCGAAGGCGAGGGCGGTCATCGACACAACGGCGATCACCGTGAAGACAACGAACTGGATCTTGATTCGTCGTTGCAGATGCATGTCAAGATCCCTGATTCGAGTTGTAGGGCACGATCAGCGGATTGCCGGCGGTATACGGGCTGGGGGTCTGTCCGATGGTGCGGCCCCATTGCAGTTCCAGCTCGGTAAGGCTGCCTTCGAACCGCGTGCCGGTCAGCAGCGCGCCATCGATGCGGCTCAGCGTCAGGTCGAAGACGAGGGTGAGGTTGTTGTAGTCGCCCCGGATGGAGTGGCGGATCTTCTCCATCGGGAACGGGAAGGTCCCCAGCAGGCTGAGCGCACGAGTGAGCGCCGGTCCGGCGTTGGCCAGCGACTCCAGTACCGGCCCCAGGTCGTTGAGCTGTTGGACCAGAGCATCTTTGGTCGGACCGACGGTGGCGTTGGTCAGCGCGGCCAGCTGGCCGGTCTTGGCAAGGGTCTCCACCAGGTTGTCTCGCTCGTCGGCAAGTACCGCGGCCGCACGCGGAATGGTGTGCAGCGCCTCGTCGATGACGGGTCGCTGCGCGGCGAGCTGGCCACTGAGGTTGTTCAGACTTTCGGCGGCGCCGATGATGTCCTGGGTCTGCTCGTTGAGGCGCGCCGTGAAGGTGGCGAGGTGTTCGACCAGTTGGCGCAGATCCTGGTCTCGATTGTCCCCGAGCGCGGTGGTCAGCGATTCGGTGATGTCGCCGATCTGACCCAAACCACCGCCGTTGAGCAGGAACGAGACCGCGGCCAGCGTCTGCTCCGTGGTGGGATAGCTCCCCGTCGAAGCCAACGATATCAGTGCGCCGTTCGTCAGTCGTCCCTGCGGTTCGGCGTCTTTCGGTGCCGCCAGTTCGATGTGCAGCGACCCCAGCAAGCTGGTCTGCCCCACCGTTGCGGTGGCATTGGCCGGCAACACCACATCGCTGTCGACCTTCATCGTCACTAGGGCATGCCACCCCCGCAGGTCGATATCGGTGACGTTGCCGACGGTGACGTCACCGACCCGCACCCGCGAGTTGCGTTCGATGTTGGTGATGTCCGGAATCTCGGCCTTGACCTCGTACGCCCCGGGTCCGTTGCCCGCGGTCCCGGGCAGAGCCAGTGAATTGAGTCCTTGCCATCCACAACCCGACGTCATCGTCGCGGCGCAGATCAGAACTGCGGTGACGGCCCGAAATCGCTGTCGTGGGTTCATGATCCGCCTCCCTGGGGAACCATCAATCCGGACAGTCCGGCGGCCGGGTCCGTGGTAGCTGCGCCCGGGGGGATGTGGTCGGGCCGCATCCAGTCTTCGCTGAAGGTGATCTCGTTGGGTCGCGCCATTGCCCCGGCGACCGGCAGACCATTCAGCAGACCCATGGTCGTGCCGATGGGTGGGAAGTTGTACTCGCGGTTCTTGAAGATCGGCGCCAGGTATTGCACGCAGAGTTTCGCCGCCCGTTCGTAATTCAGGCGCGAGGCCGCTTGGATGCTGCTGCAGATGAACTGTAGCGGATTGGCGAAGTTGGTGACCGCGAACGTTCCGGCGAAGGAGGCCGTTGCCGGGCGGTAGACGTTGGCGAAGTTGGCCAGCGAGTTCGGCGATACGTGCAGGATCTGCTTGAGCTCGGGTAGCCGCTCGTGCAGCATCGTGGTGATCGACCCCAGTTTTTCGGAGGTGGTTCCCAACGTCTCTCGGTTGTCCGCGACGAAGCCATTGACGTCGCGCACCGCGAGGTCCAGGTCGCGCACCATTGTCGCCAATGCCTGCGGTTTCCGATTCATCAGGCTGGTTACCGCGGCCATGTTGGTGTTGAGTTCTTCGAGCAGGTCGGCGCTGGATCCCAACGCTGTCACCAGGACTGACAAGTTCTTGACGGTTCCGCTGATGTCGCCGCTGTGATCGCCGAGCGCCGACAATGCCTGGGACAGTTCGATGAGGGAGCGCCGCACATCGGCACCGCGGCCGCGCAGGTTGGCCGCGCCGGTGTTGATCAGCGCACCGGCCGGTGCCACCCCGCCGGGAGTCGTCGGCTGCAGGCTTTCGTTCAGTTTCTCCAGTTGCACGCGCAAGTCGTCGTACTCAGCGGGAACCGCGGTCCGCTGTTGCGGAATCACGGCAGCATCGGCCAGCGCTGGACCACCCGTATAGGCGGGTGTCAACTGGATGACCCGAGCGCTGACCAGGCCCGGCGCCAGGATCGCCGCTTCCGCGTCGGCCGGAACGGTGTATTTGCCGTTGAACCAGAACGTTACCTTGGCGTTGTCGCGTCCCGGGGTGATGGTCTCGACCTCGCCCACCGGGACTCCCAGAATCCGAACCTGGTCACCCGCGTACAGGCCGTTGGTGTTCGCGAAGTACGCAGTCACACGGACCCGCTCAATGCGTTCCACCACGCCGAATGCCACGACGGCGCCGAGCAGCATCAAGCACGCCAAACCAGCGGCCAGCAGCGTTCGGCCCTTACGTGTGGTCATTGCGTTTCCCCTGGCATAGGCGGAACGAGCTGTCGCGGCGTGGGTTCCACCAACGTGGGCACTGCCGTCGGCACGGCGTGCGGGTCGTAACCTTCCGGTGGACCTGGTGCCGGCCCCCCTGGAGCGGGCTGGGCCGGCTCCGGCCTGAGTGGGTAGCGTGGATCGTCCGGATTCCCGGTGATGGCGTCGGGCAGGGTCTGTCGTGGCTCGCCGCCTTGACCGGTGCGCGGGAACGGAACGGGCAGCGCAGGGGTTGCAGGCTGCCCTACTTGCGGGTCGGTGAGCTCCGAGGGGAGCAAGACGCTCGGATCCAGACCCAGGTCGGAGAAGGCCGCCTCGACGAAGGGCTGCATGAATTGCCCGGGAACGAGGTTGGCGATGTACTCCTTGAAAAACGGTCCACCGGAGACGGATTCGCCGAGTGAGAGCGAGAACTTGCTGACCAGGCCGATCGACTTGCTGAGGTCCTCTTGCCTGTCGTCGACCATGGCGAGCACCCCGTTCAGCTTCTCGAGCGCCGGCCGCAATTGGTCCTTGTTCTCGGCGACCACCCCGGTGACCTGTTGTGCCAGCAGGGAAACATTCGACGCGATACCGCTGAGTGCGCCGCTTTCGGTCCGCAACTGCGCCAGTAGCCCATTGCTGTCGGCGATGAGTTTGACGATCTCGTCGCTGCGCTCCCGAAGAACCCCGGTGACGTTGTTGGCATCTGAGAGCAGACTGCGCAGCTGAGTATCGCGCTTATTCATCGTCTCCGAGAACCGCCCAATGCCGTTCACCGCGAGCTGGAGGTTGGCCGGGGTGTCCTTGAAGGTCTCCGCCAGGGTCGTCAATGAGTCGTTGAGCTGTGCAGTGTCGAGCCCTTCGATGGTGTCGCTCAGGGTGCCCAGCGCCTCGGGGAGCTCATACGGTGAAGTGGTTCGATCCAGGGGGATCGCCCCCGACAGCGGCGTCTCCCCCCGGGGCGAAACCTCGAGCAGTCGGGAACCGAGTAGCGTTTCGGTCTTGATCGCCGCTTCGGTGCGATCGCCCAGCCGAATGCCCTTGTCCACGCTGAAGTTAACCCGTACTCGGGGGCCGTCCAGGGCGATGTCGGACACCTGGCCGACGCGGTACCCGGCGACGTGGACCGGATCGCCGGCAGACAGACCGCCCGCCTCGGCAAAGTCGGCGGTGTACTTCGCGCCCTGATTGAAGAAGGGCAGGCGGTCGTACTGCAGCGCAGCGCCGACAACGAGCGCCACGGTGAGGCACCCAACCGCTCCCACCCGTTTCGGGTTGTACTGCGAAAAGGCCTTCATCACTTCGGTGCGCACCGCCCAGTCGTCTGGTTGAACAGTCGGACATAGACAGGCTGGCCACCCTTACCGTTGACCTTCAGAACGCCTTCGCACATATAGGCGCTCAGGAAATCGCCGTAAAGACCCTGCCGTGCCAACGCCTGATAACTCGGTAGCAGCCCGTCGAGAAAATGCGTGAAATAGTCGTGGTCGGCCACGACAAGCCCCGCTGTCCGATCGGTCTCTGCGACCACCTTTTGCAGGGACGGACGCGCCTGCAGAAGCAGGTCGCCGAGAGTGGCGGTCGCGCCGTCGAGGTGAGCCAGTGAATTCGCCACGTCGACTTTGCGTTGCGACAACGCATCCACGAGTTTGCCCACCGCGGTCACGGCGGTATCGACCTGCTTGCTTTGGTCGCTGACCGATTCCATCACGGTGTTGAGATTCGTAATGACTTGACCGACCAACTCGTCGCGATCGGCCAGTGTGTTGGTGAAAGCCGCTGCCTGGCCGAGGAACGCGTCAAGAGCGGGCCCTTCGCCTTGAAGTGCCCGGATGAGCTGTCCACTCAGGGTGTTGATCTGATCGGGATCCAGGGCGCGAAACAGCGGTTTGAAGCCGCCGATTAGCGCGTCGAGGTCCAGCGCACCGGCGGTGCGCTCCAACGGTATTGAGCTTCCCGGCTGCAAGACCTCCGTGCTTCCGGCGCCTTCCTGCAACGCCAGGTAGCGTTCACCGGTCAGGTTCTGGTAACGCACAACGGCTTTGGCGCCGTCGGTCAACACCACATTGTCCCGGGTGTCGAACTCCACCACAGCGGTCGTGTTGTCCTTGATCGCGATACTGCGTACTTTGCCGATTTCCACGCCGGCAATCCGGACGAAGTTTCCGGACTCGAGGCCGCTCACGGTTTTGAATTCGGCTTTGTAGGTGTGTGTTTGGCCGAATCGGAGCTGTCCGAACACCGCGACCATGGCGAATCCAACCAACAGGCACACCGCCGCCGCCATGGCGAAACGCCGCGCGGCGCTTGCGGTACTGGTCCTCACGGGTGGCCTCCCCCATCGGTGGGTTGCTCGGCCGCGCCGGACGGCGCCTCCGGAGCCGGCCCCGGGCCGTACGGTGGCGGCGGAACTGGGACTCCAGGGACGGGCGGCGGCGGCGCACCGGGCGGCGGACCTGCCCACAACGGAGCCCCATCGGGGCCAAACAGCGACGCGCCGTAGGGCGGTGCATTCGGGTAGGGCACCGGACCGATCGCCGCCGGACGCCCACCCCCGTAAATCCTGGGCGGCTCCGGAACACCCTTGGTGGTGGGGAAGAAGTTCACCAACCAGGGATGGGCGATTCCGGGATTGGGCCGGATGTCCAATCCGGTTCCGTAGCCGGTATTGGTCACCAGATAGCGCACGGGCATGTTCAGGTCAGGCCGGGGCAGGGCTCCGCAGCCCGGCTTACCGTCGGGGCCACCCTTGGCACCGATGACGGGGAGGTGGTCGGGGTAGCGGTAGGGATCCTGGGCCAAGGCAAGCACCGCGGTGTCGACCACGTTGCTTCGGCCGTTGGTGACGTATCCGCCGGAATCGGTCAGGATCCAATGCGCACCTTGGAACAGGCAGGTGAATGTGGGGCTGTAGGTGTGCAGCAGACCGGTGGTCGAGGGCAGCTTTGAGAACGCGTTGACGAAGTTCTCCGCGTTCGGCGCGAGCAGATCGATCCCACTATGGGACAGTCCGATTGTGCTGAGCAGCGCAGCCTGCAGTTCGCCGGACTGATCGGCGATGGTTCGGCCGGTGGTCGTCAGCGCGGACAACGTGTCGATGACGTCGTTCGCCGCACTCGTATACGTATCCGCCGCTCCTGCGAGGGAATTCAGGTCACGCTGGATTGTGTCGGTGCGGGCGTTGAGAGCAGCGATGAGTTCAAGCGCGGATGTGGTGGCTTCGCCCATCCGTTGCCCTTTGCTCCGCACGGCATCGGAGAATGCGGTCACCACTGCGTTCACCTTGGCGGGTTCCACCTGTTGCAGCACTGTCGTCAGATTCTGAAAGACCGTGTTGACCTCGGTGGTGACATTGCGCGACGGGATCACCGCGCCTGCGCGCAGCCTTGGTTCGTCGGGAACTTCGGGGTAGATGAGGTCGACGTACTTCGCGCCGAACAGTGTGGTTGTCCGGATCTGCGCTTCGAGGTTGGCGGGCATGTACCGGATCGCATCGGGTTGCAGTGCAAGGTCCAGCGTCACCCCGCCGGGCCGCGAGTTCACGGTTGCGACGCGACCGACCTCGATCCCGCGCATCTTGACCTTCCCGCCGACCTCCATCACCAGGCCCGCCCTATCGGAAGTGACAGTGATGTCCACCGACCGCACGAAAGCGCCCCCGAAGGCCATTCCGGTGGTGGCGAAAAAGGCGCAGACGACAACGACGAGTCCGAGGGCCCACCAACCCCGGTGCCTACCGCGTTCGATCACGTCTACGCCGCACGCTGTTCGCGGCTAGCGGACGTGCCGGCCACCGTGTTGAGCAGCAAGCGATTCCTCCTTGGAACTGGCATCTGAGTTCGTAGCGGGAACTCAAATCAGACATGAATCCAGATTTACGTCTGGTGCGGATGGAACGTATCACGCCCCGTGGTCACATCCAAGGGATGGTTGTGATCTCCGTCATGCAGCATCCTGCATGACCCGACGATATTCTGGACGCGAATCTAGACATTGGTACAACACGTCGGATACGTTCGCTGCCGTACGACCCGCGGTGTGCCTGCTCGACTCGACTAGACCGCGCACGGCTCAGAATCGCCGGGCCGGCCCATTGGTGCCGGCGGGTCGGCCGAACGGAGGACCAGATGGGTGAATCGCGGGACCGGCGGCGTCCCCGGTGGTGGGGCTTACGCCGAAGTGCCGACGCCTGCCCATCCGAACCTGCTTCGTCCGGCGTGGCCGGACAGTGGACCGCGACGCTGGCCGTCGGCGTCGTGCTCGCGCTCGTCCTTACCTGCTTGGCGAGCTGGCTCGGCTACCAAGCGCACCGGGGAAGCCAACTTGCTCACAACGAAGCGGACTTCGTAGAAGTCGCCAGCCAAGGTGCGCTGAATCTCGCCAACATTGGCAGTGCGACCGTCGAGGACGATGTCAAACGTGTTGTCGATGCCTCAATCAACCCGTTCCTGAACGACTTTCAGCAGCGGTCGGCATCCTTCATCGATTTCGTAGTGCAGGCGAATTCCTCTTCTGAGGCCACGATCCGTGAAGTCGCCCTGGAATCGGCCGAATCCGACTGGGCACAAGTGATGGTTGCATTGTCCGTCCAGGTAGCTGCTGAGGGCGAACCACAGGACAGCGCCGCACGCCACTGGCGCATGAGAGTCACCGTGCAAAAGGACCCCGGAGGCAGCGTCAAGATGTCGAATGTGGAGTTCGTACCGTGACACGCTCTCGCAAGGTCGCCGCACTCGTCGTTCTGCCCGCTACTGCGATCGCGATGACGGCCGGGGCGGCCTACTTCAAGTACGAGAGCGAGACCGCGTCGGCGAGCAGAGCGGCCGGCACCGAAGCCGTTGCGGCAGCCGGTGAAACGATCGCGGCGATGCTGACTTACACCCCGGACACCGTGGAACAGACGCTCACGGCGGCTCAGCTCAGACTTACCGGTTCCTTCCACGACGAATACACCCAACTCATGCACGACGAGGTCATCCCGGAAGCAAGGCAGCGCCAAGTGCGCACTGTGGCCTCCATACCCGCGCTAGGAGTGATTCACGCCGAATCGGACAAGGTGCTCGTATTGGCGTATGTCAATCAACATGCCGCCGCCGGTGCCGAACCTCCGACCGACACCGCAACCACCGTCCGGGCCACGCTGGAGAAGGTGGACGGCCGTTGGCTCATCTCCGGCTTCGAGCCGATCTGACTGTGGTAGTGCGCATCGGACCGAAATGTGTAACCCCTTGCCGTTCTTGAGCTTTAGCCATAGCTCGGGTCAGGACGCGATCCATTGGTAGAGGAGAAGTAAATGCCCGATGTCCAGTTCAACCTCGCGCTGGCACAGGAGGCGGTCAGCGCTGCGGTGCCCGACCGGGAGTACCTGATTTGGCGGGACCGGCGCTTCACCTACAGTCAGCTCACTGAGCGCAGCCGACGTCTCGCGTCGTACCTACATCAACGCGGACTCGGGGCGCGGGTCGAACGTGACCAACTGGCCGGCCACGAATCGGGACAGGATCACGTCGCGCTGTATATGCGCAACGGTAACGAGTTCATCGAATCCATGCTGGGCGCGTTCAAATCGCGCACCGTGCCGGTGAACGTCAACTACCGCTACGTCGCGGACGAACTGCGCTACCTGTTCGGGGACGCTGAACCAGCCGCGGTGATCTACCACGCCGACTTCGCACCGACGCTGGCGCAGGTGCGCGACGCGCTCCCTGATGATGTCGTACTCATCCAGGTGGCCGATGACTCCGGCCACGAACTGCTGCCGGGGGCGGTGGACTACGAGGACGCATTGACCCAGGGGGCGCCGGAGTTGCCGGCCACGGTGACGCCTGACGATCTGCACATCATCTACACCGGCGGAACCACGGGGATGCCGAAGGCAGTGCTGTGGCGTCAGCATGACATCTTCTCCGCCGCGATGGGCGGTCAACTGCCCGGCGCGTGGGAGCCGGTCAACACCTACGACGACCTTGTACAACGGGCCTTGACTACGCCCCCGATGCGGCTGATGTTGTTGCCGCCCTTGATGCATGGTGCCGCGCAGTGGGGGGCGTTCACCCAGATCAACCTCGGCGGCACCCTGGTCCTGCCTGATGACAACACTCGTCTGGACGCGGCGGATGTCCTGCGTGTCGCCGCCGGCGCCGGCGCTTCGGCGATGATGATCATCGGCGACGCGATGGCGCGTCCGCTCATCGCCGAACTGGAAGTGAACTCCTACGACCTGTCGACGTTGTTCCTCATCGGCAGCGGAAGCGTCACCCTGTCGCCGGAACTGAAGAAGCGGTTGCATGAGTTGCTGCCGAACGTAATCATCACCGACGGCGTCGGATCAAGTGAGACCGGCCCTCAGGGCACCTACGTGTCGACCAAGGATTCCGTCCAGACCGGAACGTTCACGGTAGGTCCCGGCGCCCGCGTCGCTGACGAAACCCTCAGTGAACTACTGCAACCGGGCGCGGACAGCATCGGTTGGCTGATGCAGACGGGCTGCATACCCCTCGGGTACCTCGGTGATCGGGAGAAGACGGAGCGGACGTTCCCCGTGATCGACGGAGTGCGGTATGCGGTACCCGGCGATCGTGCGCGACTTCTCGAGGACGGCGCAGTGCGACTGCTCGGCCGCGACTCGGTCACCATCAATTCCGGTGGAGAGAAGATCTTCGCCGAAGAAGTCGAAGCCGCGGTCAAGTCACACCCCAGCGTCGCCGATGTCATCGTCACTGGGCGTCCCAATGAGCGCTGGGGACAAGAAGTGGTGGCACTGGTGCAAGTCGTCGACGGTACCGAGTTCGACGAAGCCGTGCTGGCTCAGCACGCCGGACAGCAGCTAGCGCGGTACAAGGTGCCGAAGGCATGGATCGTGGTTCCGGAAGTCCGTCGTTCACCGGTCGGCAAGGCCGACTATCGGTGGGCGAATTCTATCGCAACACAGAGGGTTACATCATGACCGTCATGCTCGTCGATCAGGGTCGCGTACGGACGATCGCGTTGAACCGCCCCGAGCGGCTCAACGCGTTCAACATCCAACTGGTCTCCGATCTCGGCGCGGCGCTGCGAGACGCCGTCGCCGAGCCGGACGTCTCGGTCATCGTTCTCACCGGCACCGGTCGCGCTTTCAGTGCCGGCGCCGACCTCAAGGAGATCGCAGAGCACATGTCTGCGCCGTCCCGGGCTGGGGCCGGTACAAGCAACGCGTTCACTGAACTCGTCGATACCCTCGCCGAGTTGTCCAAGCCGCTCATCATCGCGGTGAACGGCGTCGGCGTCGGTTTCGGCATGACCATCCTCGGCTTCGCTGACGTGGCCTTCATGTCGAGCGAGGCGCAATTGCGCTGTCCGTTCACCGCTATCGGCGCTCCCCCGGAGGCCGCCTCGACGTATCTGCTTCCCCTGCTATTGGGGCGCCAGAACGCAGCCTGGGCACTTTTGTCGTCGGAGTGGATCTCGGCCGAGGAAGCGCGCGAGATCGGACTGGTCTGGAAAGTCTGTGCGCCCGAGGAGTTGTTGACTGTTGCGCAACAACACGCGCAGCAAATGGCCGACAAGCCGGCGGAAATACTCAAAACGGTCAAGGGACTGTTGAACGCCCCGCACCGCGAGCAGATCGCCGCGGCCGCGGCGCGAGAGGACGCAGCCATGTCGCAACTTCTCGGCACCGGCGCAAACGCGGATGCTGTGGCGTCGTTCTTACAGCGCTGAGTCGTTCTCGGCCGGGTACCGCGAGTAAAGGGTGCCGTCGACTCCGCCATCTCATGGCCATTGGCGCGCGGCGGCGAGGCCACCGGGTTGACACTCAACGACCCTTTTGTATCGCCGGGTGGCCGCGTACCGGTAACGTGACGGTCAACGGGGGCGAAGGCTTCAAGGAGTATCTGGAGATCAAGACCATCGGGCATCCCGCCTAGCGGCACGGCGACCCGGTCTAGAGCAGCATCAAGGAGAGGTTCTCAGTGTTCAAGCCGATGGAGGGCGTCCGTGTCCTCGAGGTCGCCCAGTTCACCTTCGTTCCGGCGGCCGGGGCGATCCTCGCCGACTGGGGCGCCGACGTCATCAAGGTGGAGCATCCGGTCCGCGGTGACACCCAACGCGGGTTCATCAACATGGGCGGCTTTCAGCTCGACCCGGAACGCCACCCGCTGATCGAGCACCCCAACCGCGGCAAGCGCAGCGTCGGCATCGACGTGTCCACCCCCGGTGGGCAGGAGATCCTCTACGAGATCGCCAAGACCGCCGACGTGTTCCTCACCAACTACATGCCCGCGCAGCGGCAGAAGAACAAGTTCGACGTCGAGCACATCCGCGCGGCGAACCCGAACATCATCTACGCGCGCGGCAGCGCGTACGGCGACAAGGGCGCCGAGCGTGACACCGGCGGCTTCGACGGCACCGCGTTCTGGACCCGCAGCGGTGTCGGGCACGCCCTGACGCCCGAGGAGATCGGCGGCGCACTGTCGCAGGGCATTCCGGCGTTCGGGGACTCGATCGGCGGGATGAACATCGCGGGCGGCATTTCGGCCGCACTGTTCCATCGCGAACGCACCGGTGAGACCGCCGAGATCGACGTGTCGCTGTTGAGCACCGCGTGGTGGGCGGCCGGCGCCAGCGTCACCCAGGGTATGGAGACCGGCCAGACCATGCGGTCGCTGATGCCCGGCGCGGTCGGGTCGGTGAACCCGTTCATGGCCAACTACCTGACCTCCGACGGCGGCACGATCAATCTGTGCATCGTGAGCCCGACCGGTTACATCCGCGACGCCTTCGAGCATCTCGGCCTGCCCGAGGCCGCCGACGACCCGCGGTTCAGCGAGGTCATGCCGCTGATCGAAAATGCCGATGCGGCTGCCGCGTTGATCACGGAGGCCATTGCCGGCAAGCCGTTCGAGTACTGGCGCCAGCACCTGAAGACCATGCGCGGCCAATGGGCGCCGTTCCAGAGCCTGCTGGACCTGAGCACCGACGAACAGGCCATCGCCAACGACATGGTCGTCGAGGTCGAGGCCGGCGACGGTGGCGATCCGTTCAAGGTGGTCCGCGGTCCCGTGCAGTTCAATCACGAACCGCTGGAGACCACCCGCGCCCCGCAGGCCTCCGAGCACACCGAGCTGGTGTTGATGGAGCTCGGGGTCGACTGGGACCGCATCGCCGAGCTCAAGGAGGCCGGCGCGATCGCGTAGTGCTCAGGAGCTGAGAACCGCCGGCCCGAACCAATGGCACAGCAAGAGAGCCACTTCCACGTCGAGACGGTCCTCGGTGATCGGGCGCCCACGGCGCTCCGTGGCGCGCTGCACTCGGTATTTCACGGTGTTGAAATGCAGGTGAAGCTCTCCAGCCGCAGCCTTGAAACTGGATCCCGCGCGGAGGAACACCCGCAGCGTCTCACGAAGCCGCTCCTCCCCCGCGCCCGCCGAGGCCAGCGGTCCGAGCACTTCGGCCACCCAGGCACGGGCCTCGCCCAGGTCGCCACCGGCGAGACCGGCCAACATCAGCCCCGGCTCGCCGGCGCTGACCGGGCGGCCGGAATGGGAATCCGCCGCGATCAGCACCGCGCGTGCAAGCTGTGCCTGTCGGTGCGAACGACGGAACCCCGCCACTCCCGGCAAGGGTCGACCCGCGGCGACGCGTAGTGGGGAATCCTCGGGTACCGGCACCAACGCGGTGTTCTCGGGGTACCCCGGGATCCAGGCCCAGGCGGTCAGGCGGTCCGCCGAGACAACCAGTGCGTCGTCGTGGGCGCCCACCGTGGTAGCGCACTGCTGCACGTAGCGTTCCATGGTGGCGAGTTCGTCCTGAACGCCGGACTCCGCACACCACAGCACGAGTGCCAGATGGGTCCGACGCAGCGGGTAGCGCAGCGCGGTCGAGGCCGCGTCGATGTCGATTTCCTCGTCGTTCTCCAGAACACTTCGAACACCCGCCGCCTGCACACGGTTTCGGCTCTGCTGCCAGCGGTCGTATTCATTCTGGTAGACGCTGAGCACCTGCTGCGTGATCCAGTCGATGTAGCGGAATGTCACCTCGAGGATCCCGTCGAAGACATCGAGCCGACGTTGCGCATCCAATCCGGAGGCCCGGAGTTCCTCGAGCAGGATCTTGAGCACCACCTGATGGCCGATCCGGTAGGCGCGCACCAACGCGTTGGCCGACACGTCACGCTGCGCGAGCCGCCGCGCATACTCCAGCGCGGCCGTCGGCGCCTCGACGTGCTCCACCGGTATGCCGTGGCGGATCGCCGAGAAAACGGTGTCGATGTTGGCGGCGACGTTGTCCCGCATCAACTGCACCAGTTGCACATCACCGCGCAGATCAGCGATTTCGTCGATCAGGACGCGCTGCGTGTGTGCCGTGACCTCGTCGACCTTGCCGTGTAGCCGGCCGATGACCTCGATGATCGACGCAGCGGCCGACCCGTCGTCGCTGTGCTGCTGCGTCATGATCCGGACCCTACTGCAGGAATTTGTCTCCAGAAGACAAACACCGTGCGACGGGTGGTGCCCTGAGGACATGGCCGCAGCTCCCGCAGCTCAGTAGCGTTTGTGCTCGGCGGTTCCGAAACGGCCGCAGCCGACACCGAGAATTCTGGAGCAGCCCATGACCCTCGCCGCACTCGACGACACGGAATCGGTATCGGCTGGACGGCACGCGCTGCCGGACCCAGGCGCGCCGGTACCCAAGCTGGCCCTGCCGACGGTGGCCCTCCTGGTGGTCGGCTGGGCGGCGTTCATGGCCTCGACCGTTGGCTATCTTCGGGGCTGGGTGCCGGCTGGGGTCACCATCCCGGTCAACGCAGCGGTGACGTTCGTGATGTTCACCGTCAGCCACGACGCCATCCACTACGCGGTCAGCAGCACGCGCTGGATCAACCGGTTCGTCGGGCGGGCGGCCTTCGTGCTGGTGGTGCCGATCATCTCCTTCCCGACGTACGCGTTCATCCATATCGAGCACCATCGGCACGCCAACGACGATGAGCTCGACCCGGATGCCTGGGCCTCCCATTCCCGATGGTGGCAGATCCCGTTGCGCTGGCCCTTCCCCGAACTGTCGTACGGCCGGTTTATCCTGCGCGCCTTGCGCAGCAGACCGAAAACCGAAGCTGCCGAGACGCTGGGGATGCTGATCGTCGGCTTGGCCGGGTTGGCGACCGTGATCGCTACCGGCCACTTCTGGACGCTGGCAGTCGTGTTCCTCGTCCCCCAACGCATCGGCCTGATCGTCCTGGTGTGGTGGTTCGACTGGCTGCCGCACCACGGGCTGGCAGACACCCAACGCAGCAACCGCTACGGCGCAACCCGCGCCCGGGTGGGCATGGAGTGGCTGTACACCCCGCTGATGCTGTCGCAGAACTACCACCTGGTGCATCACCTCCACCCGTCGGTGCCGTTCTACCGGTACCGCAAGACGTGGCACCGCAATGAGGCGGCCTATCTGGAGCGCGATGCCGCGATCAGCACGGTCTTCGGTCAGCACCTCAACGCAGGCGAGTACCGGGAATGGAAGCGGCTCAACCGGAGGCTGGGGCGGGTGGTGCCGGTCCATATGCCGCCACGCTCGAGCGCCCCGCACGCCGTGCTGCACCGCATTCCGGTTGCCTCGGTGGATCCGATCACCGAGGACAGCACCCTGGTGACCTTCGCCGTCCCTGAAGCGCTGCGTGCTGAGTTTCGATTCGAGCCGGGCCAGCACATCACCGTTCGCACCGACCTCGGCGGTGAAGGGGTCCGTCGCAACTACTCGATCTGCGCACCGGCCACGCGTGCCCAGCTGCGGATTGCGGTCAAACACATTCCCGGTGGCGCGTTCTCGGGCTTCGTCGCCACCCAGCTCAAAGCCGGTGACGTGTTGGAGCTGATGACGCCCACCGGGCGGTTCGGCACGGCGCTGGATCCGCTTGCACAACGGCACTATGTCGGTCTGGTGGCCGGCAGCGGCATCACACCGGTGCTGTCGATCCTGGAAACAGCGCTGCAGATCGAGACCGAGAGCCGCTTCACGCTGATCTACGGCAACCGGACCAAGGAGTCGACGATGTTTCGGCAGGATCTGGCCCGGCTGGAGTCGCGCTATGCCGATCGCCTGGAGATCAAACACGTGCTGTCCGACGAGCCGCTGCACACCCCGGAACTGCGCGGCCGGATCGACGCGGACAAGTTGCAGGGGTGGCTGACCACCAGCCTGCGCCCCGACACCGTTGACGAGTGGTTCATCTGCGGCCCCCTCGACATGAGCAGCGCCGCGCGTGCCACGCTGACCGCCCACGGTGTCGGCGAAGAACGCATCCACCTGGAGCTGTTCACCGGCTACCCCGCCGCCTCCGCCCCCAATCGCGATTATGCCGATGCGACAGTGACTTTCACGCTATCCGGACAGCAGGCGACGGTCGACCTCGCCGCCGGCGACTCCATCCTGGAAGCCGCTCTGCAGCTGCGCGGCGACGCACCCTACTCATGCATGGGCGGCGCCTGCGGCACCTGCCGGGCCAAGCTCACCCGCGGCACGGTGGAGATGGACCAGAACTTCGCGCTCGGCCCCGCCGAACTAGACGCCGGGTATGTGCTGACCTGTCAGGCACATCCGACCAGCCCGACCGTATCGGTGGACTACGACGCCTTCTTGACCGACGAGTAGTTCGGCTTGCCGAGGCCCAGCACATGCTGGGCGATCATGTTGCGGAACACCTCGAGCGAACCACCATAGATCCCGGCCAGCGGCGCAAACCGGTACAGGTACTCCGACTTGCCGTCGTCGACGGTGCCGTCGGTATCGATCGGCAACACCGACGCCGGCCCGGCCAAATCCATCAGATCGGGGCCGATGTCCCGCATGGTCTGTGCCTGCGCCACCCGCCCGAAGATGCTCGGGGTCGACAACGCCGCTTCCAGCCGTGCCGCGCTGCGGCCCAACCGATACGCCACCGCGCCGTCCTCGATCCGACGCCGGCCGCCGGCGTCGGGTCGGGTGGTGGCGGCCGCGACGGCGTCCAGGGCCGCGGACATGAAGCCGGCCTGATGCGCCATGATCGCGACATCGTCCAAGCCATCCGGGGTCGACGGCACCGCGCCGTGCTCGGCGTCCAGCGGACCGCGCAGCACCGCCCATCCCCCGTTGGCCTCGCCGAGCAGATACTTGTCATCAACCCGGACGTCGCTGTAGTAGACGATGTTGGTGCGGTCACCGTCGACCGTGCGGATGCCCTGGATCTCGATGCCCGGTAGATCCAGCGGCACCAGGAACATGCTCAGGCTCTTGTGCTTCGGCGCCTCCGGATCGGTGTTGGTGATCAGGAAGACGTACTGGCAGTTGTGCGCACCGGTGGTGAACATCTTGGCACCATTGATGATCCACTGGTTGCCGTCCCGAACCGCCCGGGTCTTGCACGTGGCGATGTCCGAGCCGCCCTCGGGTTCGGTGTAGCCCAGGCACATCCGGACGTGACCGCTGAACACCTGGGGCAGCACCTCTTCGACCAACTCCGGCTTGCCGGAGGCCTGCAGCGCGCGGGCCACCAGCGACGTGGTCCCCCAGGTCACCCACGGCACATGCGCGCGACGCTTCTCCAGCTGCCAGATGCGGCGGCGGACCCGGCTGAAGCCGCCCTCCTCCTCGGGTCGCCATTCCTGCTCCAGGTAGCCCGCGGCACCGATCGCGAGATGGACCCCCTCGTCGAAGTTGTCGCCGGTTTCGCGGTCGCGACGTCGTACTTCGTCGGTGACGTGGGTGGCCAAGAACTCCCGCACCTCGTCGCGAAATGCCCGATCTGCGTCGCTGAGTTCGACGGTACTGAAATCCATTGTGATGTCTCCTGTTACGCCGAAGCGGCTTCTCGGTCGGCGACAATCTGCGCCACCTGCTTGGCGGCCGCACCGGGATCGCCACCGGAGAGCGCCCATCCTCGCGCGCGCACCAGATACGCGGTGGCGGCCGCCTCGACCGACACCCCGAGACCGCCCTGGATGTGGACCGCCATCGTGGCGGCCTTCGGCGCCTCCTCGGCCATGAAGACGAAGGCGCAGCCGGGTAGCTCGCGGCGTTCGTCGGGCTCGTTGTCCAGGAACCAGGCCGCGCGCCGCGCCAGGTTGCGGCCGCCCTGCACCGTGATGGCCATGTTGGCCAGCGGATGCGAGATCGCCTGCAACGTCGAGATCGGCACGCCGAGGGTGTAGCGGTTCTTCGCGAACTCGACCGCGATGTCCATCGCCTGCTCCACCAGGCCGGCCAGTGCAGCGGCGGTGAGCACCCGCCATTCATCCAGCGCCCGTTGGTATTCGGCCACCGCGACGGAACCCGAGCCGAGCACCGTACGCCGCTCGGCCGCGGCCGGATCGACCCAGGCCATCGGCAGCCGGCCGAGGTTGTCGACCCGGTCGGGCCGGGCGTCGAAATCGAGCAACACGACCTCGTCGCCGTCGCGCACGAGGATCCGGTCGGCCACCGCGCCGGCGGCGATCAGGCGGCGCCCCGGGGCGTCCGAACCCTGCGCGTCGAAGCCCAGCAACTGGGTGCCCGCGACGGCGTCGCCGATGTCGTCGGCACCCCCGCCGAGGCGTTCCCACAGGCGGGCCGCGCACACGTGATCGATCCAGGGCACCGGCGCCACCGACCGGCCCAGTTCCTCGGCCACCAGGCTGAGGTCCACCAACGTGGCACCGTCGCCGCCGACGGATTCACCGAGCGCCATGGTGGTCGCGCCCATCGCGCACATCCGTTCCCAGAGGCTCTTGTCGAATCCGGTTTCCTCTGCGGCCCGGACGACTTCGATCGTGCTGTGGGTTTCGAAGAACTGCCGATAGGCCGCCTGCAGGTCCTTGTGGTCCTCGCTCAGGCTGTAATCCAGCCGGCGCAACTCGTAGCGATCCATGCGATTACTGCTCCTGGCTCTCGAAGAAGAACTGCTCGGCGTTGTTGAAGAGGTAGTTGTCCAGCACCTCGGGCGGCAGGTCGAGCGCCCTGGCCTCGGGGACGACGCGGTGTTGGCGCAGCACCGGCCAGTCGGAGGCGAAGATGACCTTGCCGCTGCCCCGGGTCCGCATGTAGTGCAGCAGCGATTCGGGCAGCCGCTTGGGCGACCAGGCCGAGGTCATCAGCCGCAGGTTCTCGTACTTGATCAGCATTCGAATCGCGATGTCCCACCAAGGATCCGCACCGTGGATCATGCACAGCTTCAGCTCCGGGAACCGCACACACACCCGATCCAGATGGATCGGGTTCTGCACCTCGCCGGGGATCGGCGGTCCGGGCAGTCCGGTGTTGACGCACAGCGGCAGCCCGATCTCGGCACACTTGGCATACAGCGGGTAGTACACCGCGTCGCTGGGCGGATACATCCCGTCGCCCCAGAAACTGGGCCCGACAACCGCATACGCGACGGGCAGATCGGCGGCCACCGCGCTCAGTTCACGCAGCGAGGCCACCGGGCGCAGCAGATTCACCCCGCCCATCGCCAGGGCGAACCGGTCCGGCCTGGCCTCGACGAACTTGCGGGCGGTCACCGACGGCTTGGTCAGGTTGTCCATCAGGATCGCCTTGACCACACCGTGGGCGTCCATCTCGTCGATCAGCTCGGCGAGGTCGACCGGGTCGAACATGGACTTGGGGCCCTTGAAGTAGTCGTCGCGAACCTTGGTCATGAACTTCGGTTGCACCTCGGTTTCCCCGAAGTGCACGTTGACCAGACAGTCGATGGCCCGGCCCACGGGCTCACTCTGCGTCATCTCATCCCTCGCCTTGTAGAGCCGGTACCGATTGCAGCGCCTGTTCTTTGGCCCATCGATAGTCGGCCTTGCCGTTGCCCAGCCGCCGCACCTGATCGACGAACCGGAACTCCTTGGGCACCTTGAACCGGGCCAGTGCCGCCGCACAGCAGTCGCGTAGCGCGTCCGTTCCGGTGTCCGCACCGTCGCGCAATGCCACCAGGGCGACCACCTCCTCACCCCAGCGTTCGCTGGGCCGCCCGATGACCAGCGCGTCGGCGACGTCGCCGTGCGCGCGAAGGATCTCCTCGACCTCCTCGACGAACACCTTCTCGCCGCCGGTGTTGACCACCAACGAGTCGCGACCGTAGAGCCGCAGCGTGCCGTCGGGTTCGATCGCCGCGCGGTCTCCGGATATCACCACCCGGGTGCCGTCGACCTCCGGGAAGGTCTTCGCGGTCGCATCCGCATCGTCGAAGTAGCCCAACGGAATCCGACCGGTGCGCGCGACCCAGCCGATCTGCGGGTCGCCGGGTTCGAGGAACCTCTGGTAATCCTCCGAAAGCACCAGTCCGCCGTCGCGGAAGGTGAAGGTCTCGGTGTGGTTGCCGCGTTGATTGTGGCCGAAGCCCATGTTTCCGGTCTCCGAGGACCCGTAGCCGTTGATCAGCGTGACGTTCGACAGATGTTCGAGCAGGCCCTGCTGGTTCTTCAGATTGGTGCCGGCCCCGCCGGTGCCGATCGCGAACAGCGATCCGAGATCGTAGCTACGCCGGTCCAGTTCGGCGACGATCGGTCCGGCGTACGCGTCGCCGACCATGGTCATCAACCCGACCCTTTCCCGCTCGGCGGTCTCGAGTACGGCGCGCGGGTCGAACTTCTTCGAGGTGTCGTGCAGCACCACGGTCTGCCCGCTGAGTACCGCCGAGAACGCGGTCCACAGCCCGGCGGCGTGCATCAGTGGCGAGACCGCGAACCACGGCGCACCCAGATGCTGGACCTTGTCCTGGATTTCACTGACCGCGTCATGATCGGCACCGTTCATGGAGGCGACGTACATGTCGCCCTGGCGCCACAACACCCCCTTGGGCCGGCCCGTCGTGCCGCCCGTGCACACCATGATCAGATCGTCCGGGGATCCCGTGATGACGGCGGCGGCGCGGCCCGCGGCCAGCGCCTCGTCGAGCGTGACCGCACCGGGCAACTCGGCGGCGGCACTGCCGTCGTCCACCGAGATCATCAACTCGGCTGCGCCAGGAAGAATCTCGGCGAACTTAGCGCCGAGCGAACGGTGGTAGATGACACCGCGTGGGGTGAGGTACGCGAAGAGTTCGGCGACCTCGCGCGGGGTGTAATTGTAATTGACATTGACCGGTACCACCCGCGCCTTCAAGCAGGCCAGCACCATGTCCGGGTACAGGTCGTTGTACATGAGCAGGGCCACCCGGTCTTGCCCGCACTCCCAGTTGGACAGCTCGTCGCGCTCGCGGTGTGTGCCGAAACCCTGGTCGGCCAGGAAGCTGGCCAGCCTGCGGGTGCGTTCGGCGGTTTCGGCGAATGTGCTGCGCCGCTGTCCGCAGACCGTCATGGTGCGCTCCGGCACCGCCTCGGCGATCGCATCGAGTACGGCACCCAGTGTCCATTGCGTCATGTTGGCGTGGTGGCTTCTGCGGTCAGGCCGACAGCGGCCTGTTGGTACTCAGCAGGGCAAGAGCGTTGTCGCGCATCACCATTCGGGTGTCCTCGGCGCTGAACTCCGGGAACTGTGGGATGTCGGCGGTGAACGACGTCGGATCCGCCAACCCTTCGCCGTGCGGCCAGTCCGAGCCGAACAGGACCTTGTCGACGCCGATCGTATCGGCCAACAACTTCACATCGTCCTCGTAGTACGGCGCAATCCAGACGTGGTTGCGCAACTGCTCCACCGGATCTTCCTTGTAGTGGTACGGCGCGTTGTTGGCAGATTTCTTGAGTCGCTTGATCAACCGGTAGACGAAGTACGAACCGTTCTCGATGCTCACCACCTTGAGCTTGGGATGCCGGGTGAACACCTGGTGCACGATCATCGACGCGATGGTGTCGTGGATGGGGCGATCGTCCATGATCACCATGTCGAGCGGATCACGCTTGCCGAACCCCTTGAACACGCCGCTGCCACCCCACAGCGCGGGGATCGCCATGTATCCGGAGTCCGACAGGTGGAAGACGACCGGGACGCCGGCTTCGGCCAGCCGCGCCCACACCGGGTCGTGCGCCGGGTCGCCGAGCGACCGTGGCCTGGCCACGCCGGGCACCGGAGCCGGTCGCACGCAGACGATCTTGGCGCCGCGGCTCAGTACGAACTCGACCTCCTCGACGGCCTTGGCCGGGTCCGCCAGGGAGATGATCGGCGCCGACAGGATCCGGTGATCGGGACGATCGAAACCCCAGTCCTCGTCCAGCCACAGGTTGAAGGCATGCACCGAGGCCATCGTCGCGTCAATGTCGTGCTTGAGCCCCTCTTCCACGCCGCACGCGAAAGTTGGCAGCATGAACACGGTTTCGAGGTTCTGCTGATCCAGGATCTTCACCCGCGCATCCCGGTTCTGGTATTCGGGGTGATCGGCGAGGCGGTCCACCTTCATCAGCGACGCGGGGTCCACGCCCTCGGGAATCTCACCGCGGAACAGCAGATCCAGGCAGCCCGGTTCAATGATCGGATCGAAGGTGGGGTTCGGAATGAAGTGATTGACCACGCCACCGAAGACCGCCAACGTGCGCTTGCCGTCTTGCACCATCTGCACTCCGCGGCTGCGGAACTCCTTGGGCAGGTGGCGAGTAAAGGCGTCGACGGTTTCGTAGTAATGGTTGTCGACGTCGATCGCCGCGTAATCGAGCTTGGCGGGCTTGGGTTGCTCCAGTGTGGTCATCTCGGGATGTCCTCTCAGTCCTTCTCAATCCTTGGTGCTTTGCGCGCTCAGCGGCGGAAAATTGGGAGATCGCTTCTCGAAGAATGCGGTGATGCCCTCCAGGAAGTCGGGCCGCGTCATCGATTCGTGCATGAGCTTCTCGGCCTTGTCGCTGGTTTCGACCATCGGCAGCCCCGCATCGGCATACAGCTGCCGCTTCATGACCGCAATCGAGCTGGGTGCGCAGTTGGCGGCGATGTCCTCGGCGTAGGCCAACGCCCGCTCCATGAGCTGCTCGGCGGCGACCACTTCCTTGACCAGACCCAGGTCGGCGGCCTCCTCGGCGAGGAAGGTGCGGCCGCTGATCAACAGATCGACCGCCGTTCCCCAACCGACCAACCGCGGCAGGATCCAGGAGATGCCGTACTCGGCGATCAGTCCACGACGCGCGAACGACGTCGTGAACTTGGCGCCCGCGGCGGCGAACCGCACATCGGCCATCAGCGCCTGCGACAGTCCCATCCCGGCGACCGCCCCGTTGATCGCGGCGATGACGGGCTTCGACACCTGCGTCAGAAAGTACGGATGCTTGCCCGCCACCAATGCGCTGACGTCGGTCTTGCTGGCGGAGTCGACGGTGGTCGCGGAGATGGTGTCCAACCCGCCCATGTCCGCGCCGGCGCAGAACGCGCGGCCCGTCCCCGTCATCACGATGACCCGCACCCGGGGATCGGCCTCGGCCCGCTCGATATAGGAGTAGAAGCCGGCGGCCAACGCGCCGCCCCAGGCGTTCATCCGCTCGGGCCGGTTGAAAGTCAGCACGGCCACGCCGGAGTCGCGCACCTCGTACAAGACGGCGGGCGGGGATGCCGGTTCGGCTGTCGATTGCTCGAGCGCTTCGCTAGCAGAAACGCCATCGGCGACGCTCATCGAGAGGGGCCTCCTCGATCATCGGGGCAGGAACCGGCGGTTGTGTAGCTCTTACTGTATACCTATCGGTAGCGCGTTCCGCAACCGCTCCGGCGGCACGCGGGGGCATTGCTGGATTTGCAGTTCAGCCTAGGCTTTTCGGCCAAATCAAGGGACCGGTTTCCGCCTCGATAAGGCGCTTTTCGCACGCCGCGAACGACCGCCTTGGCGCGGGCACCGGTTTCGCGCGCTGCCGGCGCGAGGCGGCGCATCATAAATTAGTTCCGGCGGAAAGTGGGGGCTCCCCCGACCGATCTATTTAGGGTAGGCATACCTCTTGTGTCTCAGGTAACGCTCAGCTAACGTTCACGCGAGTCACAGGCTTGTTCAGCCGCGAACCCTTCAGGAGAACCCGTGCAACAACCCGTTCGTGCCGACATGGAATGCGAATACGAGTCGCCGACACCGTCGACGTCTCGCCGCACCAAGGCCCTGGTCGCCGGCGTCGCGGCGGTGAGCGCCAGCGCGCTGGCGCTCACCCCGGTGATGGTCACGCCTACCCTGTCGGACGAGGTTCGCGTCACCTCGACCACCGCCGTCGGCCTCTCCGCCTTCGACAACCCGCTCGAGGTGTGGCAGGGAGTGTTCACCGGCCCCGCCGGGCTGGCCTTCCAGTTGGAGACGCTGGCCGACCGGAGTTCGGCGAGCTGGACCGCGCTGGCGGACGCGCTGGGCGACCCGGAGGTCCAGGCCAGGTTCACCAGTTTCCTGCGCACCAACCTGCAGAACCCGATGACCATCCCGACGGCCCTGGCGGCCGCCCCGGCGAAGTACGGCCCCACCCTCAGCGCGGCCTCGCAGGGCTCGTTCGAAGCCGCGGCCGACGCCATCACCGGCCTGTTCACCGAGCGCCACGCGCGCAACGACCGGGGCGTCCTGCTCTACGTCGGCGCAGACGGGGAGCCCACCACCACCGTCACGGACACCCCGCTCATGGCGCCGCCGCTGCTGCAGGAGACGGCACGCCTGCTGGCGGCCGGCAACTTCACCGATGCGTTCTCCGAGGTCAACCTGTGGCTCCTGATGGACGTCCTGTCGGATCAGCGGGCTGGATTCCTTGACGCCGTGCGGGTCCCCGGCGATTTCCTGGAGGACATCGGCGCCGAGACGCTGGCCCGCATCCTCGGTACGTCCTGGATGGACCCGGTGAACCCGGATGGTTCGATCCGCACCGGCTGGGGCGACTTCGGCCTGCTGTCCCGCGCACGAGTGGGCAACCTCGCCCGCGCAGTCCTGGCACCGCCGGTCACCGCAATGTTCCAGACCGTGGAGATTCTCGATGCCGCCGCAACCGCATTGCAGGCCAACGACTTCGAGACACTGGCCAGCCATCTGATCAACGCCCCGGCGAGAATCACCAACGCGTTCTTCAATGGCTACGCCTCCGACCTGGAAGACGCCGATGCCTACTTCCCCGGTCTCTTCTCGGATCGCAGCACCTTCAACTTCGTCCTTTCCGAGATCCCCCGCGACATCGCCAACGTTCTGAAGAAGGTCAAGCCGGTACCTGTTGACCCGGACGCCGACGACGACGCCGCACTGTTGAGCCAGTTGGCATCGGACGGGCCCGGCAACAACCCGCTCGGCCGCAAGGCCGTCGTAGTCGAGGTCGACACCGCGACGCCCGTCAAGGACGCGCAGACCCCGGTTGCCGAGCCGGTGACCGGCGAGACTCCCGCCGTCGAGCCGATCCTCGACGAGGACACCGCGGGCGAAGACACCGCGGGCGAGGGCACCACGCCGTCGGCCGACGCCAAGGCCCTGACGGCCAAGGATCGCCTCAAGCAGGTGCGGGAGCAGGTTCGGGAGCAGGCCGCCGAGCAGCGCAAGGAGCGGGCCGAGAAGGCTCGCGAGACCGTCGACCGGGTGCGCTCCAATATCCGCAAGGGCCTCGGGATCGACAAGGCCAAGCAGAGTGCTACCGACAAGGATGCCGGCGGCTCCGATGCCGAGCCCAAGTCCAAGGACAACGGCGGCTCCGATTCCGACGACTAGCTGATCGACAGCACCAGCGCCGCGTCACCGCACAGGTGGCGCGGCGCTGTGTCGTTTGCGGGGGCTTCCCGGAGGCGCGGCAATCGCCGCGCGTTCAAGCCGCGCTCGTGGCGGTGAGTACCTCAAACCGACTGCACCTCAGGTGAAGTCGGTGCCGCCGTCGACGTTGATGTTGGCCCCGGTCATGTAGGAGTTGCGCCGCGAGGCCAAGAACGCCACCACCGGCCCGATCTCCTCGGGCAGACCCGTGCGCGGCAGGTGGGCCGGATGGCCGAAATGCTCGGTGATCGCCGCCATCAGTTGATACGGGTCGTCGCCGTCGACGCCGACCGTCTTGGCCCAGCCGCGCAACCCTTCGGAGGCCACGCTGCCGGGCGAGATCACGTTCACCAGAATCTCATCGGGCGCCAGCGACAGCGACAGGTTCTTGGAGACACTGGTCACCATCGACTTCGCCGCCGTGTAGGCCACCAGCGATTCGCCCTGCCGCTTGGTCGAACTCGCCGAGAAGCTCACGATCCGGGCCCAGTCGGCGGCGCGCAGCAGCGGCAGTGCGGCGCGCACGCACCGCACCATCGACATGGCGCCGACGTCGATGGCCTGCTGCCACTGATCGTCGGCCAGGTCCGCGAAGCCGCCGCGCACACTCGGGCCCACCGCGTTGACGAGGATGTTCAACTCGCCGTCCCAGCGCCGCGACACCTCGGCGAAGGCCGCCTCGATCTGCGCGGCGTCGGTGACGTCGGCAACCAGCCCGACCGGATCGGGGCTGCCCCGGCGGGCCAGGTCGTCGATCACGTCATCGAGTTGCGATCGCGATCGCGCGACGATGGCCACCCGGGCGCCGTCGTCGGCCAGACACTGGGCAGCCGCGCGCCCCATCCCCCGACTGCCTCCGACCACGACAGACTTGGCATCTTGGAGACCGAGATCCATCTGGAAAAGGTTACTATATTTGTTACGGTAGGCAGGTCAGGAGATGCGCGTCGCTGATCCGCAAACCCTGTGGTGCACGTCTCACGCGGGTCTCGGCAAGCGCCCACGCGGGACGGCACCCAGTACAGTCGACGGGACGGCCGCCCCGCCGACACGCGACCGAAGTCGCATTTCACGCCGCGGCCGTCGGTAAATTTGAACAAACCAACCCCGGGCCGGGGATCCGCTAAGGCGGAATCGATCTCGATGGAGGTGCCCGTCGTGGCAAAGCAGGCGACCGCGGACAAGCGGCCACGGCGCGAGCGCGGCTCCATCAACCCCGACGACATCATCAAGGGCGCCTTCGAACTCGCCGAACAGGTCGGCATCGACAACCTGAGCATGCCGCTGCTGGGCAAGCATTTGGGCGTCGGCGTGACGAGCATCTACTGGTACTTCCGCAAGAAGGACGAACTGCTCAACGCGATGACCGACCGGGCGTTGCGCCAGTACGTCTTCGCCACGCCCTATGTCGAGGCCAAGGACTGGCGCGAGACTCTGCGCAATCACGCCTGGACCATGCGGAAGACGTTTCTGGGCAACCCGATCCTGTGTGATCTGATCCTGATCCGCTCGGCGCTGAGCCCGCGGGCCGCCCAACTCGGCGTGCTCGAAGTCGAGAAGGCCATCGCCAGCCTGGTGGAGGCCGGCTTGTCCCCCGAGGATGCCTTCGACACCTACTCCGCGATGTCGGTGCACGTGCGCGGCTCGGTGGTGCTGCGCCGGCTGCATGAGAAGACGGCCGCCGCCGACGACGGTGGGGTCTCCTTGGAAGACAGCATGGTGGTGGACCCGGAGAACACGCCGCTGCTGGCCCAGGTCAGCGACGCCGGCCACCACATCATCGCCGCCGACGACACCAACTTCGAATACACGCTGAACTGCATCCTCGATCACGCCGAACGCAAAATCACCACCGGCGGTGCCGCCAAGTCCCCGAAGCGCTCCGAGAAGTCCGGCTCCCCCCGCACCGGCAAAACCGCGACCTGAGTCCGGCTACTCCGGCTCGGGCACGTGAAAATGCTCGTCGCGCAGCCGGAAGGCCTCCTTGGTCCCGTGCTGGGCGCGGGTCTTCACGAAGTTGAACTCGCCGGGCGCAAACTGCAGATTCGTTCCATAGGCGTGGAACAGGTAGCTGGCCACCTCTTCCCCCTGATACGCCTGGCTCTGCTCGACGAGCCGGAAGGCCTCCTTGGCGATGACCACACCGTCCGCGGGCATCTTCGCCGTCTTCTGCGCCCAATACCGGGCGCGCGCGGCAACCGATTCCGGCGCGCAGGTCTCGGTGAAGACCCCCAGGTGCTCGACCTCGCCGGCCTCGACGATGTCGCCGGTGAGCAGCATGCGGCGGGCCAGCACCGGGCCGAGCCGGTGGAAGAACAGGTGCAGGCTGCCCAGCGCCGGACCCAGAAACCGGGTGGCGGGCATCCCGATCCGGGTGTCGCGGGCGATCACCGAGATGTCCATCATCAACGCCATCTCGAAGCCGCCGCCCAAGGCGTAGCCGTTGATCTCGCCGACGGTCACCTTCGGGAAACCCATCAGATTGTGGTAGAAGCCAAACGACTTGCGGTCCACGGTAAGTCGGCGCCGCTGGCTGGGCCGCGACTTCGCGGGCGCGGCACCCTCGTCACGCTTTTCGCCGTACCAGCCGTAGGCGTTGTTCATGTCGGCCCCGGTGCTGAAGACGCCCTCGGCGCCGCGCAGCAGCACCACCGTCAGATCGTCGTCTTCGGCGACGATGTCGAGGTAGCGCGCCAGGCTGTCCCGCATGCTCGCGTCATAGGAGTTGCGCTGCGCGGGATTGTTCAGCGTGATGGTGGCGATGCGGTTGTCGGAATCCACCTCGAAAAGCACCCGGTCATCTGCGGTCGTCATGTTCGGAACGTCCTTTCAGTTCGGCCCTGCTCAGGCGGACGCACCGCGGAATGCCATGGTCGACGCCGGGCCGGCACGCCCGTCGTCCCCACCCGCATGTTTCGTCGGCGACCTATCCTTGCTAGCTTGTACGCATAGTAATCGTAGCGCCTACTGTAGGGGTATCCATATGGACCGGAAGCGGCGGGTGTACCGATGACCGGCACGGCGGACGGCGGCGTCGACGACGGCAGCGTCACCGCCACGCGCGACGGGGCGATCCTGCGGATCACCCTCGACCGCCCGAGCCGACGTAATTCGTTGAGCCGCACCATGATTGCGGATCTGGTGCGGATCCTCACCGAGGCCGCCACCGACGATGCGCTGCGGGCCATCGGAATCAGGGGAGCCGGCACGGACTTCTGCACCGGCGCCGACTGGGTCGCCACCAACACCTCGGGGCAGCGTCCCCGCACCGGAGATCTGGTGCGGCGCATCCCGCACGGCGCGCACCGGGTGATCGAACTGATCACCGGACTGCACCTGCCGGTGGTGTGCACCGTTCGCGGCTACGCGGTGGGACTCGGCTGCAATTTGGCGCTGGCCGCCGACTTCACCGTCGCCGATTCCGAAGCGACGCTGTGGGAGCCCTTCCTGGCCCGCGGCTTCACCCCGGACTCGGGCGCCAGTTGGCTGCTGCCCCGGCTGGCCGGGGTGGCGCGCGCCAGACGCATGCTGCTACTGGGCGAGCAGGTCAGCGGCGCGACCGCCGCCGACTGGGGTCTGATCGACAGCGCGGTCGCCGGCCCGGACCTGGACCACGTCGCCGACGACCTGCTGAACCGGCTCGCGGCCGGCCCCACCGTTGCCATCGGACTGGCCAAACAATCGCTGGCCTACGCCGCCCATGCGACGCTGCCGGATACCATGAACGCCGAGCTGGCCGGCCTCGAACTCGCCTGCCGCACCGCCGATTTCAAAGAGGGCCTGGCCGCTTTCCGGGACCGACGCACACCGGACTTCCAGGGCCGTTGAGCCGGCCCGGTCACCACTCGAAGGGATGACACATGCCGACACCAGGTGAATACGACACCATCAAATATGAGGTGGACGGCCACAAGGCCACCATCACCCTGAATCGCCCCGAGGCGCTCAACGCGCTCTCCCCGCACATGGTCAACGAACTGCGGTCGGCCTACGACGAGGCCGAGAACGACGACAACATCTGGCTGACCATCGTCACGGGCACCGGACGGGCGTTCTGCACCGGCGCCGACGTCAAGGAGATCCCCGAGGACGGCCGGGTCATCTACGAGCGCCCCTACCTGTCCACCTACGACCAGTGGGAGGCCCCGCAGGAGGGCACGCCGCCGTTCCGCCGGATGGCCAAGCCCGTGCTCGCGGCCATCAACGGGCTGTGCTGCGGCGCCGGCCTGGACTGGGTCACCACCGGCGACATCGTGATCGCCTCGGACCGGGCGAGCTTCTTCGACCCGCACGTCAGCATCGGTCTGGTGGCCGCCCGGGAGACGGTGCGGCTGGCGCGGACGCTGCCCCGCTCGGCCGCGCTGCGGATGGCGTTGATGGGCAAACACGAGCGGATGAGCCCGCAGCGCGCCTACGAACTCGGCATGATCACCGAGATCGTCGAGCACGATCGGCTGCTGGAACGCGCCCACGAGATCGCCGATGTCGTCAACTCGAATGCGCCGCTGGCGGTGCGCGGCACGCGACTGGCCATCCTCAAGACCCTCGACCTGCCGCTGCACGAGGGCGAGATCCTCGCCGAAACCTTCCGGGAACGCGTCGTGCGCACCGAGGATGCCCAGGAGGGCCCGCTGGCCTTCGTCGAGAAGCGCACCCCGAATTGGACCTGCCGATGAGCACGCAACCGTTTGAGACCCTGCTGCTGGAATTCGACCGGGCCGCCCGGGTCGCCACCATCACCCTGAACCGACCCGACCGGCTCAACACGTTCAATCGCACCATGTGCGAGGAGATGCAGGCCGTGTGGCGCATCGTCAAGAA
The DNA here is from genome assembly GCF_963378095.1 of Mycolicibacterium sp. MU0053. Taxonomy (NCBI): domain Bacteria; kingdom Bacillati; phylum Actinomycetota; class Actinomycetes; order Mycobacteriales; family Mycobacteriaceae; genus Mycobacterium; species Mycobacterium burgundiense. Next base: position 595,253 of record NZ_OY726397.1, on the reverse strand, counting down.
CGACGAAGCGACCAACGCGGTGGTGCTGCGCGCGGCCGGCACCCGCGCGTTCAGCGCCGGACTGGACATCAAGTCCGACTACGGGCAGCCCGACAACGTCTGGAGCCACGAGGATCCGGGCGAGTTGCTCAGCCCCAAATGGCAGAAGATGTGGAAGCCGGTCGTCTGTGCGGTGCAGGGCATGTGCACCGCCGGGGCGCTGTACTTCGTCAACGAGGCAGACGTCGTCATCTGCTCCGAGGACGCCACCTTCTTCGATTCCCATGTGACCGCCGGCCTGGTCTCGGCGATCGAGCCCATCGGCTTGATGCGCCGGGTCGGGCTCGCCGACACCCTGCGGATGGCCCTGATGGGCAACGACGAACGAGTCAGCGCACAGACCGCGTTCCAGATTCGGCTGGTGACCGAAGTCGTTCCCGCAGAGGATCTCTGGAGCCGCGCGCACGACATCGCGGCACAGATCGCGGCCAAACCGCCGTCCGCCACCCAGGGCACCGTCAAGGCCATCTGGGAGTCCCTGGACAAGCCCTACCGGGCGGCGCTGGACCAGGGTCTGATCTACACCCGCCTCGGGAACCCGCTGGGCAAGGCCGAACTCGCCGCGCAGGACCCCGACGTGCCCCAGGCCCCGACCCGGATCCGGTGATGACCCATCCGCTGAGCCGACGCATCCAGCACGTCCTGGCGCTGGACCCAGGCGCACGGGCCATCGAGTTCGACGGCCAGTGGCTGTCCTGGGGACAGCTGTCCGCGTTGTCCCGGCGGATCGCGGACCTCATCACCCGCGACGACGCCGCCGGCCCCACGCGGGTGGGAATCCTGCTGCGCAACCGGCCGGTCCACGTCGCCGCGCTGCTGGGCGTGCTCAGCGCCGGCGGCACCGTCGTCGTCGTCAACCCGGCCCGCGGCGACCAACGCACCCGCGCCGATCTGGCCGCCCTGCAGTTACCGGTGCTGATCGGCACCGCCGAGGACATCGCCACCCTCGGCGTCGACTCCCCCGCCACCACGGTGGTGACGGTCTCGGACCTGGACACCGCACCGCAGGTCGCACCGGCACGCATCGTCAACGCCGACGTCGGCCGTCCCGGCGTGGCGGTGTGGATGCTGACCAGCGGGACCACCGGGCCGCCCAAACGCGTCGACCTGACCTACGACATGCTGACGCACAGCGTGATCGGCAAGGACCCGGCCCACGCGCCCGCGCCGACCGAACTGCGGCGTGGGGTCGCGATCGTCAACTCGCCGCTGGTGCACGTCGGCGGGGTGTTTCGGGTGTTGCTGTGCATCGCCGAGGCCCGCCCGTTCGTGCTGCTGCCCAAGTTCGACCTGGAGCGGTGGGCCGCGGCGGTGCGCGAACACCGGCCGCGGGCCGCCTCGCTGGTGCCGGCCGCCCTGCGGATGGTGCTGCATTCGGAGCTGACCCGCGACGACCTGTCCAGCCTGCGCGCCGTCACCTCCGGCACCGCCCCACTGTCCGCCGAGGACGCCGACGCCTTCACCGACAAGTTCGGCGTCCCAGTGCTGACGTCCTACGCGGCAACCGAATTCGGTGGTGGCGTGGCAAGCTGGACGCTGGCCGATCATCGGAAGTACTGGCAGCACAAGCGCGGCAGCGTCGGCCGCGCGAATCCGGGAGCACAACTGCGGGTCGTCGCCGACGACGGCACCGCCCTGCCCGCCGATCAACCGGGCCTGCTGGAAGTCAAACCAGCACAGCTGGGGCCGGACGCGGACTGGATCCGCACCACCGACCTGGCCCGCATCGACGCCGACGGCTTCGTCTGGATCCTGGGGCGCTCCGATCAGGCCATCATCCGCGGCGGCTTCAAGATTCTGCCCGACGACGTCCGCGCCGCGCTGGAGACCCACCCGGCGGTGCGCGGCGCGGTCGTGATCGGCCGTCCCGACGCCCGGCTCGGTGAAATACCGGTGGGGCTGGTCGAATTGCGCGACAACGCGCACACCGACGCCGCCGAACTCGTCGAGTTTCTGGGATCCCGGCTGGCCCGCTACGAGATTCCCGACGTCCTCGACATCGTCCCGGCACTCCCGCGCACGCCGTCGGGCAAACCCGATCTGGGCGCGGTGCGCGAACATTTCGCCCGGGTTCGCGATGGCGGCTGACGGCCTGACCGTTGCGGGCGTGCTCGACCGCCAACACCGTCGAGGCGATCAACCGCTGCTGGTGTGCGATCACGAACGGCTCACGTACGCCGCCGCCGAACACCGTTCGGCCGAACTCGCCCGCGGGTTGCTGGCCCTGGGCGTCGGCAAGGGCACCCACGTCGGGCTGTGGTATCCCAACGGTGCCCAGTTCGTCGTCGCGACGCTGGCCGCCGCCCGGATCGGCGCGGTGGTGGTGCCGTTCTCCACCTTCCTCACCGCGACCGAACTGCGGGATCAACTGGTGCGCAGCGATGTGACGGTCCTGTTGGCCGCCACTGCTTACCGCAACCACGACTACCGGCAGCGGGTCGGCGCGGCCCTCGGTGTCGACGTGAACGAATTCGACGGGACCGCAGCGCTGTTCACCACCGCCGCACCAGTGTTGCGGCACATCCTGTTCGACACCGATGCGCTGGCGCGCCGCGGCGCGGCGACGGATCCCGCGCTGCTGGCGGCCACCGAAGCCGACGTGGCGGCCGCCGACGTCTTGGCGATCGTCTACACCTCGGGGTCCACCGGCCGGCCCAAGGGCGCGGTCCATACCCACGGCGCATTGCTGGAACATCAGGCCAATCTCAACGCGATCCGCGGCCTGACCGCATCCGACATCCTGTTCTCCAACTCGCCGTTCTGCTGGATCGGCGGGTTCGCGTTCAGCCTGCTGTCGACGTTCATCGCCGGCGCCACCCTGGTGTGTTCCAACGCCACCGACGCCGCAGTGACGCTGGACCTGCTGGAGGCCGAGAAACCCACCGTCGGCAACGGTTTCGCGGCGGGCATCGCCCACCTCTCCAGGCATCCGAGCTTCACCGAGCGGGATCTGTCGTCGTTGCGGCGCGGCAACCTCTACCCGCTGATGCCCGTCGATGTCCGCCCCGCCGACCCCGAACTCCGGCACAACATGCTGGGCATGACCGAGACCGGCAGCGTCGCGCTGATCGACCGCGACGACACCGACCAACCCGAGTCCCGCCGTGGCTCCTTCGGCCGGCTCGCGCCCGGATTCGAGGCCCAGGTGATCGACTCCGAATTGTGGCTGCGCGGGCCGTATCTGATGCAGCGCTACTACGGGCTGGCCCGCGAGGACTGCTTCGACGCCCACGGCTGGTTCCACACCGGGGACCTGGTGCGCGTCGATGCCGACGGATTCTTCTACTTCCTCGGCCGCGCCGGGTCGATGATCAAGACGGCCGGCGCCAACGTCGCCCCACCGGAGGTCGAGGCGGCGCTGACCCGGGTCCTCGCGGACCGCGGCGTTGCCGGAGTGCATGTTTTCGGCCTGCCGGATCCGGTGCGCGGTCAGATCGTCGCGGCGGTGATCGCACTCGAGGACCCGTCGGCATTCGATCCGGCGGCCACATCCGAGGCGCTGCGCGCGACGCTGTCGGCCTACAAAATTCCCAAGCGCTTTGCCGCCTGCCGACCCGCCGAGGTTCCGGTGCTGTCCAGCGGCAAGATCGACATCGCCGGGCTGGCAGGTCTTTTCGATGCCTGAGCCGGCGCGGACCATGGACTCGGTGCTGCGACACTGGTCGGCCGCCGCCCCCGAAAAGGCAGCCGTCGTCGACCCCGAGGCCCGGCTGAGCTATCGCGACCTGGACCTCAGCAGCGCCCGATTGGCGGCCGGTCTCATCACGGCCGGGGTGAGCAAAGGCACCCGAGTGGGGCTGCTGTTGCCCAACGGCGTCGCCTGGATTCAGCTCGCGTGCGCCCTGACCCGCATCGGGGCGGTGCTGGTCCCGCTGAGCACCCTGCTGCGACCGCGCGAACTGGCTGCTCAACTGCGTACCGCCGCGGTGCAGCACCTGATCACCACGGTGGAGTTCCGCGGGCGGCGCTACCTGGACGAACTGGGTACCCCGGACCGCTCCGAGTTGCCTGCCCTGCAGCGGATCTGGGACCACCGAGAGGCGTTCGAGCTGGACGCGCCGCGGTTACCGCCCGGGTTCGTCGAGGCGCTGAGCGCAACCGTTCGCCCCGCCGACCTGCTGACCGTCATCTTCACCTCCGGCAGCAGCGGAGCCCCGAAAGGGATCCAACACAGTCACGGCAACTCGTTCGATGCCGTGCGCTCCGGCTTGGCGGCGCGTTGCGTCCGCGCGGACACCCGGCTGTATCTGCCGATGCCGTTCTTCTGGGTCGGCGGTTTCAGCGGTGGTGTGATGACCGCGCTGGCCGCCGGTGCCACCCTGGTCACCGAGGCGATCCCCACCCCCGAGACGACGCTGCCGTTGCTGTCCCGGGAACGCGTCACGCTGTTCCGGGGCTGGCCCGATCAAGCCGAAGCGCTTGCACGCCAGGTCGACGCGGTGGGCGCGGACCTCTCCAGCCTGCAACCGGGCAGCCTGGAGGCGCTGCTCCCGCCGCCGCTGCGGGGTGCTCCCGGCGCGCGAGCGAAGCTGTTCGGCATGACCGAGTCGTTCGGCCCGTACTGCGGGTATCCGGCCGATACCGATATGCCGGCTGCGGCCTGGGGAAGCTGCGGAAAACCGTTCCCGGGGATGACCGTTCGCATCGCGGACCCCGAGACCGGCGCACCTGTGCCGACCGGGACCGTAGGCGTCATCGAACTACGCGGGCCCCATCTGATGCGCGGGATCTGCCGGCGCCCGGACCGGGAGGTGTTCACCGCCGACGGCTACTACCCGACCGGCGACCTCGGGCACCTCGACGCCGACGGCTTCCTGTTCTATCACGGTCGCTGCGACGACATGTTCAAGGTCAGCGGCGCCACGGTGTACCCGAGCGAGGTGGAGTCGGTGCTGCGCGCCCTGCCCGGCGTGCAGGGCGCGTTCGTGACGAATGTATCTGGGGCTCAGGGTGATCAGGTCGCCGCGTTGGTGGTCGGCGACCCCGCGACAGTGTCCGAAGCCGAGCTACGGGCGGGTGCGCGGGAGCGGTTGAGCGCGTTCAAGGTTCCGGCGCGGTGGCTGCTGACCGACGATGCCGATGCCGTGCCCCGCGGTGCCACCGGGAAGGTCGACGTCGCGCGGTTGCGCACGCTGTTCGGGCCGCCGCAGGGATAGCCGCCTACACGATCTCCCGGGTCCGCAGCTCCTCGATTTCGGCCGCGGCAAAGCCGATCTCGCCCAACACCTCATCGGTGTGTTCGCCGAGCAGCGGGGCCCGCATGCGGATTTCGCCGGGGGTAGCCGACATCCGGAACGGGGTCTCGATGATCGGCACATCCTTGGCCGTGCCGGGGAACGGCACCCGCTGCAGAAACCCCATGGCCTGCACGTGCGGATCGTCGAGCACCTCCTGCGTGGTGAGCATGGGCGCCGCAGGCAGTTTGGCAGCCTCGAGCGCGGTCATGATCTCGGCCTTGGTCTTGTCCGCACACCACCGCGCCATGATCCCGTTCAGTTCCTCGCTGCGCTGCCAGCGCAGGTCGTCGTCGCCGTATCGGGGATCGTCGAACAGGTCCTCCCGGCCCACCAGCCGGCACCAGCGTTTGAACATCGGCTGGCCCGCGATCTGCAGCAGCACCCAGTCGTCGTCCTTGGTCCTGTACAGGTCGCACGGTGCCACCGAGCCACCCTGATTACCCATCCGCGGCTTGTCGAGGCCGAGCAGATCCCGCTCGATGAGGAACGCATTGGACATCATCATCGCGGTGGGCAGCAACGCGCCCTCGACGTGTTGTCCCTCGCCGGTGCGGTCGCGGTGGTACAGCGCCATCATCACCCCGATGGTGAGGGTGAGCGCGGTGCCGAAATCCGCGTAGGGCACCACCGTCCGGATGGGTTGCTCCGGAAGCCCCTGGCGGGCAACCGCGCCCGACATGACCTGCCCGGCGCCGTCGAAGCCGATTCGGTCGCTGTAGGGCCCGCCCTCGCCGTAGGCCGTGGCGCTGGCCAAGATGATGTCCGGCTTCACCGCCCGCAGGGTCGCGTAGTCCAGCCCATTCGCGCGCATCCCGGCCGCCGGCATGTTGGCGATCACGATGTCGGACTGCGCCACCAGCCTGCGGGTGATCTCCGCGCCTTCGGGTGTGGTGGAATCCAGGGTCAGGGACCGCTTGTTGCGGTTGCACTGCAAAAACGTTCCGCCCTCGCCGGTTTCGGTGACGGACTGCACCCAGCGATCCTCACCGCCGGTGCGCTTTTCCACCCGCAGCACATCGGCGCCCATGTCGGCCAGCAGTGCACTGCACCACGGGGCGGCGATGAAGCGGCCGTAGTCGAGCACGCGAATGCCGTCCAGTACGCCCATGGTCTCCTCCATCTCCGGCGAGCAGACACAAACTTCCCCGATTTCGTCAGAAATCTGGGAAGTTTGTGTCTGCTCGCGGCTGGGTTCTCATTGCTCGATGACTCCGCGCGCCACCAGATGCTCGATCAGTGGTTCGGCGCCGGCGCACAGATGCTCCGACATCGCCGCGCGGGCCTTTTTCTCGTCGCCGTCGGCGAGCGCCGCCAGCACCCGGCGATGGTCCCGGATGGACTTCGCCGGCCAGCCGGCCACCATCGGGAACACCGTTTCCGGTGCGTACCTGGTGATCTGGGACATCAGCTGCGCGAGCTTCGGGGAGTCCGCGGCCACGTTGATGGCGCGGTGGAAGTCGTGATTGAGCCGCACCACCAGAACGTCGTCGTCGCCGTCATAGGCGGCCTCCAACCGGGCCTGAATGGACTCGACCTCCGCGAGTTGTGCCGCGGTGATGTTGGCGGCGGCCCGGGCCGCGAGTTCCCCGCCGATATGGGACTGCACATCGGAGACGTCGGCGATGTCGCGGCGGGTCACCGGCAGCACCACGAAGCCCCGCCGCGGCTGCTGCGTCAGCAGTCCCTCGGCGCGCAGTTCCACCAGCGCCTCCCGCACCGGGGTGACGCTGATGCCCAACTCCGCGGCCAGCAGTTCCAGCCGGATGTAGCTGTCCGCGGCATATGTGCCGTCGAAGATTCGGCCGCGCACCAGCCGGGCAACGTCCTCCGACAACTGCGGCCGGGCGGCGAAATCCCCTACGGTCACGGCGATCAGATCTGGTACTCGGCCAGCAGCCGCTTGCTGATGATCTGCTTCTGGATCTCGCTGGTGCCCTCGCCGATGAGCAGGAACGGCGCATCGCGCATCAACCGCTCGATCTCGTACTCCTTGGAATAGCCGTAGCCGCCGTGAATCCGGAAACTCTGCTGGGTGACCTCCGCGCAGTACTCGCTGGCCAGGTACTTGGCCATGCCGGCGGCCACATCGTTGCGTTCCCCGGAGTCCTTGAGCCGGGCCGCGTTGACCATCATCAGGTGCGCGGCCTCGACCTTGGTGGCCATCTCGGCGAGCTGGAACGCGATCGCCTGGTGTTCGGCGATCGGCTTGCCGAAGGTGCTGCGCTGCTGGGCGTAACGCACCGCGAGCTCGAACGCGCGGATACCGACCCCGCAGGCGCGGGCGGACACGTTGACCCGGCCGACCTCCACCCCGTCCATCATCTGAACGAAGCCCTGCCCGGGCTTGGCGCCGAGGACGTCGTCGGCACTGGCCCGGTAGCCGTCGAAGATCATCTCGGTGGTGTCGATGCCCTTGTAGCCCAGCTTGTCGAGCTTGCCCGGGATGGTGAGTCCGGGTGCGACTTCGCCGAAGCCAGACGGCTTTTCGATGAGGAACGCGGTGAGGTTGCGGTGTGGCTTGGCCGCGCCTTCATCGGTGCGCACCAGGGTCGCCACCAGGGTGGAGCTGCCGCCGTTGGTCAGCCACATCTTCTGGCCGTCGATGACGTAGTTGCCGTCGGCCTCGCGGCGGGCGCGGGTCCGGATCGCGGCGACATCGGAGCCGAGTTCCGGCTCCGACATGCTGAACGCCCCGCGGGACTCCCCGGTGGCCATCTTGGTCAGGTGGTATTGCTTCTGGGCGTCGGTGCCGTGCTGACGAATCATGTAGGCGACGATGAAGTGCGTGTTGATCACGCCGGAGATGCTCATCCAGCCGCGGGCCAGTTCCTCCACGCACAGCGCATAGGTCAGCAGCGACTCGCCGAGGCCGCCGTACTCTTCGGGAATCATCAGGCCGAACAGCCCCATGGTCCTCATCTGATCGACGATGGCCTGCGGATAGGTGTCGGCGTGCTCCAGCTCCTGAGCGGCCGGGATGATCTCCTTGTCGACGAACTGCCGTACCGTCGTGACGATCTCGGTTTGAAACTCGGTCAACCCGAGGGTCTGGGCAAGTCTGGTCACGGGGTCACCCTTTCGAACACTGCGGCCAAGCCCTGGCCGCCGCCGATGCACATGGTCTCCAGCCCGTAGCGCGCCCCGCGCCGGTTCAGCTCACGTGCCAGCGTCGCCAGCATCCGCCCGCCGGTGGCGCCCACCGGGTGGCCCAGCGAGATGCCCGAGCCGTGCACGTTGGTGCGTTCCAGATCGGCGGGAGCGAACTTCCACTCCCGCATGACGGCCAGGGCCTGCGCGGCGAAGGCCTCGTTGAGTTCGATCAGATCGATGTCGGCGAGGGTGAGCCCGGCATTGGCCAGCGCCACCTCGGTGGCCGGCACCGGACCGATACCCATGACGTTGGGTGCCACCCCGGCCACTCCCCACGACACCAGCCGCACCAACGGCGTCAGCCCCGACTCGGCGGCCCGCTCAGGCGTGGTCACCACGCACATCGACGCCGCGTCGTTCTGGCCGCTGGCGTTGCCCGCGGTGACGGTGGCGTCCGGATCCTGGTTGACCAACATGGGTTTGAGCTTGGCCAGGGTCTCCATCGAGGTGTCGGGCCGCGGATGCTCGTCGGTGTCGATCAGCTGATCGCCGTCGCGGGTCGACACCGTCACTGCGATGATCTCCTCGGCCAGGATGCCGGCGGTCTGCGCGGCGACCGCACGTTGGTGCGAGGCGACGGCCAGTTCGTCCTGCTCGGCGCGCGGGATCGAGTACTGGCGCCGCAGGTTCTCTGCGGTTTCCACCATGCCGCCGGGCACCGGGTAGTTCTTGCCGCCGGCGGTGGTGCGTCCCCGCGCCAGCGCGTCGTGCACCTTGATGCCGCCGCGGGCGCCGCCCCAGCGCATGTCGGTGGAGTGGAACACCACGTTGCTCATCGATTCGGCACCGCCGGCAATCACCAGATCGTTGTTGCCGCTGCCCACCTGCAGGGCGGCCTGGATGACGGCCTGCAACCCGGACCCGCACCGCCGGTCGATCTGCATGCCGGGCACCGTGACCGGCAGCCCGGCGTCGAGCGCCACCACCCGTCCGATCGCGGGCGCCTCCATGCTCGGATAGCAGTGCCCGAGGATGACGTCCTGCACCGCAACCGGGTCGATGCCGGTGCGCTGCAGGAGCCCTTGCAGCGCGGCGACCCCGAGATCCACCGCGGTCAGCGACTTGAACATGCCGTTGTACCGGCCGATCGGCGTGCGCACCGGCTCACAGATGACAACCTCACGCATCACAGCACCCTCCCCCCGTTCGCCCAAACGTCCCTTTGGGCCGGAAAGTGCGAGTAACTTCCGGCATCTCGTCGATCTCGGCGGACAACCGCACGCATCACAGGTGCCGACCGCCCGTGACCTCCAGGACCGTGCCGGTCATGTACGACGACATATCCGAGGCCAGGAACAACGCGACCTTGGCCACCTCCGCGGGTTCGCCGGCGCGGCCCAGTGGCACCTCGGCAACCTTGGAGTCCCAAATCCGTTGCGGCATGGCCTCGGTCATGGCCGAGCGGATCAGGCCGGGCTGAATCGCGTTGACGCGCACCCCGAGGTAGGCGAGTTCCTTGGAGGCGGCCTTGGTCATGCCGACGATGCCGGCCTTGGCCGCGGAGTAGTTGGTCTGACCGACCATGCCGACCTTGCCGGAGATGGAGGACATGTTGACGATGGCACCGCGCTTGTTCTCGCGCATCACGGCGGCCGCGGACCGCAGCCCGTTCCAGGTGCCCTTCAGGTGCACCGAGATGACCTGGTCGAACTGCTCCTCGGTCATCTTGCGCATGGTGGCGTCACGGGTGATGCCGGCGTTGTTGACCATGACGTCCAGGCTGCCACCCCAGGCCACGGCGGCCGCGATCAGCGCGTCGACATCGGCGGAACTGGTCACATCGCAGCGCACGGCCGTGGCGATGTCGGGTCCGCCCAGGCCGCGGGCGGCCTCCTCGGTGGCCTCGAGGTTGATGTCGGCGAGCACCACCTTGGCGCCCTCGGCGACGAACAGTTCGGCGATCGCCAGGCCCAGCCCCTGGGCACCGCCCGTCACGACCGCAGTTTGATTCGCCAGCAGTGTCACCTGTGCTCCTTCAAGTCCCGCTCCCGGCTCCGGGAGGGCCAATATTTCGAACATCGTATTGCATATATGATTCTGCGAAGTCGTGCGAGTCCCCGTGATCGCCCGTTCCCTGCCCAAGGAGCCCCGCCATGAGCGCCGCCGTCAGCGACGACGATTTCCAGCAGATCCTGGCCCAGACCCGGCAGTTCGTGCGCAGCGCCGTCGTTCCGCGTGAGCAGGAGATTCTCACCGAGGACAAGGTGCCCGACGACATTCGTGAGCAGACCAAGCGGATGGGCCTGTTCGGCTACGCCATCCCGCAGGAGTGGGGCGGGCTCGGGCTGAACCTGGCCCAAGATGTCGAACTGGCAATGGAATTCGGCTACACGTCGCTGGCGCTGCGGTCGATGTTCGGCACCAACAACGGCATCGCCGGGCAGGTGCTGGTCGGCTTCGGCACCGACGAGCAGAAGACGCGGTGGTTGGAGGGAATCGCCTCCGGAGACGTCGTCGCCTCGTTCGCGTTGACCGAACCCGGCGCCGGCTCCAACCCGTCCGGGCTGCGCACCAAGGCCGTGCGGGACGGCGCCGCCTGGGTGATCTCGGGGCAGAAGCAGTTCATCACCAACGCGCCCAACGCCGACCTGTTCGTGGTCTTCGCCCGCACCCGCCCGGCCGACGACCAGGGCGCCGGCATCGCCGTCTTCCTGGTCCCGGCGGATGCCGCCGGGGTCGAGGTCGGCGCCAAGGACGCGAAGATGGGCCAAGAGGGCGCCTGGACCTCGGACGTGACGTTCAACGACGTCCGCGTGCCCGACGCGGCCCTGGTCGGTGGCGCCGAGGACATCGGTTACCGGGCCGCGATGACCTCGCTGGCCCGCGGCCGGGTCCACATCGCCGCCCTGGCCGTCGGGGCCGCGCAACGGGCGCTCGACGAGTCGGTGGCCTACGCCGCGACCGCGACGCAGGGCGGCACCCCGATCGGCAACTTCCAGCTGGTGCAGGCGATGATCGCCGACCAGCAGACCCAGGTGATGGCCGGTCGGGCCCTGGTGCGCGATGCCGCACGCAAATGGGTCGACGACGAGGACCGCCGGATCGCACCGTCGGTGGCGAAGCTGTTCTGCACCGAGATGGCCGGGACGGTGGCGGATTTGGCCGTCCAGGTGCACGGCGGGGCCGGCTACATGCGGGGCGTGACGGTCGAACGCATCTACCGCGATGTGCGGCTGCTGCGACTGTACGAGGGAACCAGCGAGATCCAACGCCTGATCATCGGCGGCGGCTTAGTCAAGGCCGCGCAGCGGCAAAACTGATCACTTAAGGAGCACTATGAGCGGACGGCTCACCGACAAGGTCGTTTTCATCACCGGCGCAGCGCGCGGGCAGGGCCGCGCCCATGCCGTGCGGTTGGCGAACGAGGGCGCCAACATCATCGCCGTCGACCTGGCGGGGCCGTTGCCGCCCAGCGTTCCGTACGACTCGGCCACGCCGGAGGACCTCGCCGAGACGGTGCGTCTGGTGGAGGAAACCGGCCGCGGCATCGTGTCGGCCGTCGCCGACACCCGCGACCTTGATGCGCTGCGCGACGCGGTCGGCAAGGGCGTCGCGGAGTTCGGCCGGCTCGACGTGATCGTCGCGAACGCCGGCATCACCTCCCCGAAGCCGTGGAACGAGATCACCCCGGAGGCCTTCCGCGATGTGATGGACACCAACGTCACCGGCACCTGGAACGCGGTGATGGCGGGCGCGCAGACGATCATCGACGGCGGCCGCGGCGGATCGGTGATCTTGGTGAGCTCCGCCGCCGGCATCAAGATGCAGCCCTTCATGGTGCACTACACCGCCAGTAAGCACGCCGTGACCGGGATGGCCCGCGCGTTCGCCGCCGAACTCGGTAAGCACTCGATCCGGGTGAACAGCCTGCATCCGGGCGCGGTCAACACCCCGATGGGCACCGGCGACATGCTCAACGCGCTGATGCGGGCCAACGATACGAACCCAGGCCTGATGCAGATGGTGACGCCGTTCCTGCCGGACTACATCGCCCAGCCCGAAGACATCTCGGACGCGGTGTGCTGGCTGGCCAGCGACGAGTCCCGCTATGTCACCGCGGCGCAGATCGCGGTCGACCTGGGCTCGACGGTGTTCTGACTGCAATCGTCGAGTCAGAACCTACGCGGACAATGTGCGAGTAGCGGCCTGCGTCAGTTCTCACTCGAAGTGGGGCCCGGCAGCACCCGCCGCAGGAACCGGATCTGGTCGGTGACCGCCTGCTCGAACCAGGCGTTGCCGGGCCAGACGTCGAAATGGTCGCACGGGTAGTGATGCACCTGCGCGCGGCCGCGAACCGCGGTCTTGAGCACCGCGTCCGCGGGCACGTACCGGTCGAAGTCGGCGACCTGGACCAGCAGCGGGCTGCGTAATTGCTTGGCGTAGCGCTTGATTCGGATCTTGGACAGTTCCATGCCCACCGCGGAATCCAGCTCGTTGCGCCAGGACGGGCCGGCCAGCGCCAGATAGCTCTCGTAGGCGCCGTCCAGCGTGAGCGCCCCCGGCTGCCCGGGCGGGGCCACCAACGGCATCATGATCGCGTCGCGGCCCAACCCGCCGGCCGCGCGACTGAGCGCGCCCGAGGCCGCCGAGCGCGCCAGGGCGGCCGGGCGGTACTGGCGCCCGACGGCGCGGGCCGTGGCCAGCGCGTCGGTCATCGGCGTCATCGCGATCACCGCGGCGATGCCGGCGCCCTCGGCGCCGACCCGGATCACGTGGCCACCGGACAGCGAGGCACCCCAGAGCACCACCTGCCGGGGGGCGACTTCCGGCAGGGTTTGGGCCAGTGCCACCGCGGACCGGTAGTCCTGGACCTGGTTCTCGATGGACACCGTCTGGCGCGGTGTGCCATCCGACTGCCCGAAGCCGCGGTAATCGAAGGTCAGCACGTCCAGGCCCGCCGCGGCGAACCGCTCGGCGAACGGCTGCAGCCCGGAGTCCATGGTGCCGCCGATCCCGTGTCCCATCACCACCACCGGCCGCCGCGCCGCCCCGTCGGCACCGTCGGCACCGGCGGCGAAATGCCAGGCCCGACAGGTGATTCCGCCCGAGCCGAAGGACATCTCGGTGGGTGACCTCACAGCATCGCCTTCTGGACCGTGTGGCGCACCTGCGCTCGCTTCATTCCGGCCGGCAGCTCCCGGGCGCGGATGTCGTGCTCGTAGTAGAAGTAATCCACCTGCTGGGTGTGCCGCGGGCGGTCCACACAATGCCCCGCGTGCAACTGTTGATCGGTGTCGATCACCCGCTCCATCTCGGCGACGGACGGCAGCGCGTATCGACCCACCGCATAGGCCGCCAGCAGCCGCGACTGACACTCCACGAATGGAAACAGCGTCGGGATGGCCTGGGCGAATCCGATGAACACCAGGTTCTCGATGCCGGGCTTGAACATCCGCTTGTAGAGCCGGATCTGGTTGTCGGGCGCGCCGATGAACTCGGGATCGAAGAACGGGAAGGTGATGTTGTAGCCGGTGGCATAGATGATCGCGTCGAACTCGGCGCTGGTGCCGTCCTCGAAGTGCACCCGTTGCCCGTCGAGCCGGAGCACATTGGGTTTCGGGGTGACGTCACCGGATCCCAGGCGCAGCGGCAGTTCCACCGACTGGGTGGGGTGGGCCTCGAACAGCTTGTGGTTAGCCGGCGGCAGACCGTATTTGGTGGGGTCGGCACCGACCAGCGGGGCGAACCACTGCGCGGCCTTGCGTTGCCAGGACAACGGCAGGTACGGCGTGGTCCGGAAGAACTTGTCACCGGGCTGTCCGGCAAGGTATTTCGGCACGATCCACGCGCTGGACCGGGTGGACAGCGTGACCTCGTTCTGCAGTGACTTCGAGGACAGTTCGACAGTGATGTCCGCGGCGCTGTTGCCGATACCGACCACCAGGATCCGCTTGCCCGTCAACTGCAGCGGCGTGTTCGGGTCGATGTAATGGTGGGAGTGGATCCATTCGCCGGTGAACTCGCCGGGAAAGTCCGGCAGCCGGGCGTCCCAGTGATGACCGTTGCCGACCACCAGCAGATCGAACTCCCGGACCGCGCCGGCCTGATCCTCGATCTGCCAGCAGTTGTCGGCCAACCGGGCGTGCACCACGCCGTTGCCGAACTCGATGTGATCCAACAGACCGAACGCGTCCGCGTAGTCGTCGAGATACTGCTTGATCTCCGAGTGGTGCGGAAACGACGGATAATGCTCCGGCATCGGGAAGTCCTTGAAGGACAGCCGATGCCTGGAGGTGTCGATGTGCAGCGACCGGTAGGCGCTGCTGTGCCCGTTGGGGTTGCCGAACGCCCAGTTCCCGCCGATCCGGTCGGAGGTTTCGAACGTCGTGTACGGAATGCCGTAGTCCTTGAGCATCTTGCCCGCGGTCAGCCCGCTGATGCCGGCACCGATGATCGCGGTGCGAGGAGATGAGTGCTGCACGCCGACTCCCGCTGTCAGATTCCCGCGGCCTGCCGGATCAGCGCGACGGTGTCCAGGTCCCGGATCGCCGCACAACCGCGGCGCAGCATGGTGGCCACCATGTCGTCGCCGCGATCGGTGCCGACCGCGAACGCGAATCCCAGCGCCGAGATCAGCAGCACCTGCAGCATCCCGTACCGGTAGTCTTGCCAACAGGTTTCGAGGTCATAGTCCGAGACCCCCTGCTGCAACAGCGCCGCATGGTAGGCGGCCACCAGTTCCCGCTCGGCCTCGGCGCGCGCCGCCGGTTCCAGGCTGGTGCCGGCGAAGTAGGCCAGGTCTCGGGCCGGCAATCCGACCCCGAGGGTCTGCCAGTCCACCACCCAGACCTGGCCGCCGTCGGGATGGAACAGCAGATTGTCGAGGCGGTAGTCGCCGTGGATCAGGCTGAACCGGCCGAAGTCGTTCTGCAGCCACGGGGTCACCAGGGCCATGGCTTCCAGGAAGGTGGCCCGGTCGGCGTCGCTGAGCTTGGCGCCCAACTTCTCGACCGTGATGTCGGCGCTCATCACCGCGACGTCGCCGAGACCCTTCTTGGACGCGTCGTCGAGCATGGTCATGGCCAGCCCGGGAAAGGTCAGCCACTCCTGCTGCGTCCAGGTCGGCCCGTGCAGGCCCGCGATGGCGGTGGCCGCCAGCACGGCCTGCTCGGTGGAGCACCCGGCGATCTGATCACCCTGCACGGCGGGGGCCTGATCGGTCAGCAGCAGCGCGTAATCGGCCGCGTCCTCGGAGATGTCGCAGTGGAAGCACTGCGGGATCGGGACGGTCACGCGGTCGGCCACGGACGCGTAGAACGCACACTCGCTGCGGTAACCGAGTACCACCCGGTCCCGGACGGCGTCGTCGGTGGCGGGCAGCTTGATCACGAAGGTCTCGGGCAAGGTGGTCGGGTTGGCCGCATAGTCCACCTCGACCCGATAGGTGGCGCCGGTCTGTCCGGTCCCGATGGCGCTGACTTTGACGTCACCGACCTGGGTCCCGTCGTCGGCGCCCAGCACACCCGCCAACCATTGCGCCGTCACATCGTCGGGGTAGCGCGGTATCGCCATGGGCACGGTCATCGAGATCACCCTTCTGTGTTCGCGGAACTACGTTGTGCGTCTTGGGTCGCCCGCTGCCGGGCGACGAATCGAATCGACATGCGTTGCATGAGTCCGGGCGCGAAGCGGGCCAACAGCCACCCCGCGTACGCAGTGCGGGGTGCGACCAGCACCGCGCGGTTGCGTTCGACCGCCCGAAGCGTGTCGCGGGCCAATCGGTCCGGATCGTAGAAATCCTTGCTGCGCTGGCCCATTCGGTAGAACTCTCGGCCGTTGATCCCGGTGATCAGCCCCTTGTCCAGGATCGGCGTCTCCACCGCGGCCGGGCAGATCGCCAGCACCCCGACCCGATGTGCGGCGGCCTCGGAACGCAGTGCCAGCGACAGCCCGACCACCGCGTGCTTGGTCATCACGTAGCTGGTGATCTGACCGGCCGCGGCCAGACCGGCCATCGAGGCGGTGTTGACGATGAAGCCGCCGCCCTGCTGCACCATCTGCGGATAGGCCGCCGCGACCCCGTGCACCACGCCCCGGATGTTGACGTCGATGATCGAGTTCCAGTGGTCGAGCGTGAGCAGTTCGGTGTCGGCGGCCCAGGTGATCCCGGCGTTGTTGAACATCAGATCCAGACGGCCCGCCCGCGCGACGACGTCGGCGACCGCGGCCTGCACCGCTTCGGCGTCGGTGACGTCCACCTGACGCGAGCGGGCCGGCCCACCCAGTGCGGCGGCGGTGCGTTCGGCGGCCCCGCCGTCCACGTCGGTGCACAGCACCTGCGCTCCGCGGGCGACCAGGGCCCGACACAGCGCGGCGCCGATCCCCGAACCGGCTCCCGTGACAATCGCGTGCTTGCCGGCGAACCGCGCCGCAGTCTTTGCAGCCACGTTGACTCCTAGACCCGAGTGGCGCCGATCACATCAATCGATGTCCCAACTGTAAGTCATACCGCATCCGCTATCGAGAGGCGGGTGGAACGCCGTTCCGGGTGGGGCGAGTCCGCTCAGACGGAAATCTCGCCCCGCTCGGCGCGTAGCGCGATATCCGAGCGAAAGTGACTGCCGGGCAATCGAACCGCGCCAGCGGTGGTGTAGGCCGCGGCGCGGGCCGCGGCCAGGTCCAGACCGGTGCCGACGACCGCGAGCACCCGCCCACCGGAGGACACGACGGCGCCGTCGTCGCGGCGCGCGGTGCCGGCGTGCAGCACCCCCGCGGCCTCCGAGCCGGTGATGACGTCGCCCACCCGGGGGCGTCCCGGGTAGTGCTCGGCCGCGATGACGACGGTGACGGCCGCTCCGGGCTGCCACCGCAACGGTTCGACCTCGTCGAGCGATCCGGTTGCCGCCGCATGGAGCAGCTGGCCCAGCGGGGATTCCAGCAGGCTCAGCACCGACTGGGTCTCCGGGTCCCCGAAGCGGCAGTTGAACTCCACCACCGACGGCCCGGCCGACGTGATGGCCAGGCCCGCATACAGCAGGCCCGAGAAGGAACTGCCGCGCCGGACCATCTCGGCCGCAACGGGTTTAACGATGTCGTTGACGATCTGATCGGTGATCGCGTCGGGCAGCCAGGGCAGCGGCGCATAGGCGCCCATGCCGCCGGTGTTCGGTCCGGTGTCGCCGTCGCCGACGCGCTTGAAGTCCTGCGCCGGCAGCAGCGGCACCACGGTTTCACCGTCGACCACGCAGAACAGCGAGACCTCCGGGCCGTCGAGGAACGACTCGAGCAGCACGGGATGGCCATCGTCGAGCAGGCTCGCCGCATGCGCGCGTGCGGCGTCCCGATCCGCGGTGACCACCACGCCCTTACCGGCGGCCAGGCCGTCGTCCTTGACCACCCAGGCCTGCTGGCCGGCGGCCGGGCCGAACCGGTTCAACGCGGCGTCCAGATGGGCCGGATTGTCGACCATCTCGCTGATCGCCGTGGGTACGCCCGCCGCGGTCATGACGTCCTTGGCGAAGGCCTTGGAGCCCTCGATCCGGGCGGCGTCCTTGCCGGGGCCGAAGCACGCGATGCCGGCGGCCCGGACGGCGTCGGCGACACCGAGCACCAGGGGCACCTCGGGGCCGATGACCACCAGGTCGGCGGCGATGGAACGGGCCAGGGCCACGACGGCGTCCGCCGAGCCGACATCGACGTTGTGCTGATCGGCGATCAGCGCGGTGCCGGCGTTGCCGGGAGCCACCGCCAGGCCGGTGACCTGCGGATCACGCTTGAGCGCGAGCAGCAGCGCATGTTCACGGGCACCGGAACCGATCACGAGGACGCGCACAGCGCATCACCTTATCGGGCGCTGGGCGCGGCGGGCGCAGACGCTCGGTCAGCCCTGGTCGGCGACATCGTCCAGCGACGTGCCGGAGTGCATCTTCAGCGCGGCGTTGACGTTGGCCCGCTTGTCCTCGCCCTCGCCCTTGGCGGCCGCCTTCTTGCGCTTGGCGATGACCTTGTCGACCGTGCCGTTGAGCGCCGAGCCCAGCGGGAAGCCCAGGTACTGGGTGAGGAACACCGCCGCTTCCTTGAGCGCGACCTCGTCGAGTTCTTCGTTCAGCAGCGCGGCATTGACCTGGATCTCGGCCAAATCCTGGCGTCCGGCCGCGGTAACCGCGGTCAACGTCATGATCCGTTTGTCGCGCATCGACAGGCCGGGCCGGGTCCACACCGAGCCGAACAGATGGTCGACGGTCAGGTCGAAGTAGGGGTCGCCCTTGATGTCGGGCATCTCCCAGCCGTAGACCTCGTTCATCTTCGCCAGGCCCTTGCGGCGCAATTCGTCGGCACTCATGTGTCACTCACTCCTTCTGTGCTGGCCCCAGCATGCGGCACGCCGAGGCCGGCGGCCAGATTCTTCAGCGCCACCTCGGCGAGCGGCAGCTCGACGTCCAGGCCCGCGCCCAGCCCCAGCGCCAGACTCAGATCCTTCTCCCCCAGCCCGCGGGTGTGGGTGAACGCCTCATACAGCCAGTGGTCGGGCGGGAGATCCGACATGTCCTCGCGCACCATGATGGCGCCCGGCCCGCCGGTCAGCGCGTCGGTGTGGCGGACGACCCGGCCCAGCGCGTTGATGTCCAGGCCGGCCTGCTCGGCAAGGCGCATGGCCTCGCACGCCGCGGCATAGCCGGTGAACGTCAGCATGTTGCGCGCCAGCTTCATTCGGGTGCCGGCGCCGGGCGCACCGGCATGGATCACCATCGAGGCCCACTTCTTGAAAGCCGGCTTCACCTTGTCGTACACCGCGCGGTCGGCCCCGACCATGGTCGCCATCTCGCCCTTTTCCGCGGCTCCGGCGCCCCCGCTGACGGGTGCATCGATGACATGAATGCCGTGGTCGGCGTGCGCGGCGGCGAGTTCGACGGCGGTGGTGTCGCTGATCGTCGAGTGAATGGCGATCACGGTGCCGGGTTTGGCCCGGGCCGCGAGTTCGTTCACCACATCCCGGACCTGCTCGTCGTTGAGGACGGTCACGCTGATGATGTCGGCGTCGGCCACCGCGGCCACGCTGTCGGCCGGCGTCGCGCCCGCCTCGGCGAACGGTGCCATGGCCTCGGCGCGCAGATCGAACACCACGAGGCCGCCGGGCCAGTCCACCAACCGCCGGGCGATCGGCGCACCCATGTTGCCCAGTCCGATGTACCCCAGCTTCGGCTCGGTCATCGGATGATCTGCCCACCGTCGACGTTGAAGATCTGGCCGGTGATCCACGACGCCTCGTCCGACAGCAGGAACAGGCACATGCCGACCAGGTCGTCGGGAGTTCCCATGCGCGACAGCGGAAGTCCCTTGACGATGTCGGCGACGATCTCCTGCGGCGTGGTGGTCCGGTTGGCCTCGGTGTCGATCGGCCCCGGAGCAATGGCGTTGATCCGGATGTTCTGCCCGCCCAACTCCCGCGACAGTTGCTGGGTCAGGCCGTTGATGCCGGTCTTGGCCAGGCCGTAGAAGTTGGAGTACAGCCACGCCGCGGTCGAGGACTGGTTGACAATCGCCCCACCACCGCGCTTGGCCATCTTCTTGTAGACCGCGCGCGTGCACCACAGCGCCCCGTCGAGGTTGACGCTCATGAACTTCTTGTAGTACTCGGGGTCGACCGTGACCAGGAAGTCCAGCTTCATGCCACCGAAGATCGCCGCGTTGTTTACCAGGTAGTCGATGCCGCCGAACTCGGCCAGCGTGCGGTCGGCCATCTCCTTGGCCGATACCGGGTCGGAGACGTCGACGGGCAGCGCCAGCGCGGTGCCGCCCTCGCCCCGGATGCCCGCGGCCACCTTTTCGGCGCCCTCGACATTGATGTCGGCGACCACCACCGCGGCGCCCTCCCGCGCCAGCGCCTCCGCGTAGGCGGCGCCGATGCCGCCGCCGGCACCGGTGACAATCCCGACCTTGTTCTCAAATCTGCTCACAGCTGCTCCTCGAATGTCTATGTCGTGTAACGCTTCTGGCCGGCGGATCAGGCCAGGGTGGCGATCACCTTGATCTCGGTGTACTCCTCGAAGCCCGCCCGGCCCATCTCGCGGCCGATACCGGACTGCTTGTATCCGCCGAACGGTGCGTCGGCGGCGTACCAGACCCCGCCGTTGATGTTGACCGTGCCCACCCGCAGCCGGGCGGCCACCCCGGCGGCGCGCTCCGGGTCCCCGGAGAACACCGTGCCGGACAGCCCGTACGGGGAGTCGTTGGCGATGCGCACCGCGTCGTCGTCGCCGTCGTGGGCGATCACCGTCAGCACCGGGCCGAAGATCTCCTCGCGGGCCACCCGCGCGGTGTTGTCCAGGCCCGCGATGACGGTCGGCTCGATGAAGAATCCCCTGGGCTGATCGGCCGGACGGCCGCCGCCGCAGGCGAACCGGCCGCCCTCTTCGATCGCCAGGTCGAGGTAGGACTGCACCCGGTCCCGCTGCCGCGCCGAGATCACCGGCCCGCAGATCGTGCGCTTGCTCGTCGGATCGCCGGGCTTGAGACCGGCCATGGTCGCCGCCGCGGCCTCGACGGCGTCGTCGTAGCTCGCCCGCGGAACCACCAGCCGGGTGGTGATGGCGCAGCCCTGACCGGCGTGCATCGCCGCGGTGAAGGCGGCCATCGAGCAGGCTCCGGCCAGATCGGCATCGTCGAGCACCAGGAACGCCGACTTGCCGCCGAGTTCGAGAAAGACCTTCTTGATGGTGGCCGCGGCGTCGGTCATCACCGCGCGACCGGTGGCCGTCGACCCGGTGAACGAAACCATGTCCACCCGAGGGTCTTTGGACAGCAGCGCGCCGACGCTGTGATCGCTGGAGGTCACGATGTTGACCACCCCGGCCGGAAAGTCGGTGTGCTCGACGATCAGTTCGCCCAGCACGGCCGCCGCCCACGGCGTGTCGGGCGCGGGCTTGAGCACCAAGGTGTTGCCCGCGGCCAGCGCCGGCCCGATCTTGGCCAGGTTGATCTGATGCGGGAAGTTCCACGGGGTGATCGCGCCGACCACGCCGACCGCCTCGCGGGCGATGGTGCGGTTGGTCGGGATGCCCTGCGGTGTCGCGTAACCCAGGTCGGTGTGCCACGGATAGGATTCGGCGGTATCGGCGCAGAAGCTCAGGTCGTCGACCGGCCCTTCCAGCTGCCCGCCGGAGGTCAACATCTTGGGCGCACCGACCTCGGCGATGGTCAGTTCCCGCAATTCTTCTATGTGGCCCTGCATGGCTTGCCGCAGTTGGCGCAGGCACCGCACCCGCAGGGCGGTGTCGCGCGACCAGTCGGTGTCGTCGAAGGCCCGCCGGGCGGCCTCGATGGCGCTGCCCATGTCGGCCGCGTCGGCGTCGGCCGCGCTCCCCAGCACCTCCTCGGTGGCGGGGTTGAGGGTGGTGAAGGTCCCGGCGCTCCCGGCGGCCAGCTTCCCGTCGATGAGCAGCTGGCTGTTGCGGTCGGCGAGTAGCGCCATTGCACCTCCACGGTCGGTGTTGCGGGCGAACCCGCATCTGGACAAGTGTCCGATGATTGCTCGTCCGAAGATAGCCCCAGCGCGCGACAACTAGCAAGACCCCAGTTCGCGGGGCCACCGAAGGCACGCTGCCGCGCAGTTAATCCGGTCAAACACAATCCAGTCTTGCCTGGGACGGGGCGGTGGACTAACTTGGACATGTGTCCAGCGAGTCCGTGTTAGACGCCTCCCCGCAGCCCGGGGAGAACACCCGCAACCGGCGGCAAGAAGAGACCTTCCGCAAGGTGCTCGAGGCCGGCCGGGAGATGCTGCGGGAGACGTCCTACGCCGACCTGACCGTGCGCGGCGTCGCCAAGCGCGCCAAGGTGGCACCGGCCACCGCCTACACCTACTTCTCGTCGAAGAACCACCTGGTTGCCGAGGTCTACCTCGACCTGGTCAAGCAGGTGCCGTACTTCACCAACGTCAACGACACTCAGTTCACCCGGGTCGACAACGCCCTGCGCGCCCTGGCCCTGGTGGTCGCCGACGACCCCGTGGTCGCCGCGGCCTGCACGACGGCGCTGATGTCCGGCGGCGACCCCGCCGTGCTGAGCGTGCGCGACCGGATCGGCGCCGAGATCCATCGCCGCATCACCTCGGCCATCGGGCCGGGCGCGGACCCGCGCACGGTCTCCGCACTGCAGATGACGTTCTTCGGGGCGCTCGTCCAGGCCGGCAGCGGAGCGTTCACGTACCAACAGACCGCCGACCAGTTGACCTACGTCGTCCGACTGATCCTCCCAGTCCAAGGAGATCGATGACCGTCCAGATCGACAAGCCAATTCTCGACCCGTACGACTACGACTTCCACGAGGATCCGTACCCGTACTACCAGCGGTTGCGCGACGACGCCCCGCTGTACCGCAACACCGAACTCGGATTCTGGGCGTTGTCGCGGCATCAGGACGTCGTGCAGGGCTTCCGCAACAGCGTCGAGTTGTCCAACGCCTTCGGTGTGTCGCTGGACCCCGCCTCCCGCGGACCGCATGCGTCCAAAACCATGTCGTTCCTGGCGATGGACGACCCGGCCCATCTGCGGCTGCGCACCCTGGTGTCGAAGGGCTTCACACCCAGGCGGATTCGTGAGCTCGAGCCCCGTGTCACCGAGTTGGCCGTCGGGCATCTGGACACCATGATGGAGCGGGCCGAGTCGGGCTCGGTCGACTACGTCGCCGAATTCGCCGGCAAGCTGCCGATGGACGTCATCTCCGAGTTGATGGGGGTCCCGCAACCGGACCGCGATCAAGTGCGCGCCTGGGCCGACGCGGTGATGCACCGCGATGACGGCGTCACCGATGTCCCGCCGGCGGCCATCGACGCCTCGCTCAACCTGATCGTCTACTACCAGGAGATGGTCGCGCAGCGGCGCAAGAACCCGACCGAAGACCTGACCTCGGCCCTGCTGGCCGCCGAGATCGACGGCGACAAGCTCACCGATGACGAGGTGCTGGGCTTCATGTTCCTGATGGTGATCGCCGGCAACGAGACGACCACCAAACTACTTGCCAACGCCGCCTTTTGGGGGCATCGCAATCCCGATCAACTGACCGCGGTGTATGACGATCTGGATCGGGTCCCGCTGTGGGTCGAGGAGACGCTGCGCTACGACACCTCGAGCCAGATCCTGGCCCGCACCGTCGCCGGCGAGTTCACGATCTACGACACCACGATCCCCGACGGCGACATCGTGTTGCTGCTGCCCGGGTCGGCGCACCGCGACGAGCGGGTCTTCGAGAACCCCGACGATTTCGTGATCGGCCGCGAGATCGGTTCGAAATTACTGAGTTTCGGCAGCGGGGCGCATTTCTGCCTGGGCGCGCACCTGGCCCGCATGGAGGCCCGGGTGGCCCTGACCGAGCTGTTCAAACGAATCCGCGGCTACGAGGTCGACGAGGCCAACGCCGTCCGCGTCCACTCCAGCAACGTCCGCGGATTCGCCCACCTTCCGATCACAGTGGAGAAACGCTAAATGGCCCGTTTTGACCCTCATCCTGACCGCCGGCCCGCCATTGTCGCGGGCGCGTCCTCCGGGATCGGTGCCGCGACCGCGACCGAACTCGCGGCCCGCGGCTTTCCCGTCGCGCTCGGTGCCCGCCGGGTCGAGAAATGCCAGGAACTCGTCGCCGAGATCAAAGCCAATGGCGGCGAGGCCATCGCGCTCGCGCTGGACGTCACCGACGCCGACTCGGTCAAGTCGTTCGTGCACGGCGCGACCGAGGCGCTCGGCGACATCGAACTGCTCGTCGCCGGTGCCGGGGACACCAACTTCGGCCGGGTGCACGAGATGAGCACCACCGAGTTCGAGGAGCAGATCCAGATCCATCTGATCGGCGCCAACCGGTTGGTCACCGAGGTGCTGCCCGGCATGGTGCAGCGTCGCCGCGGTGACGTGATCTTCGTCGGCTCCGACGTCGCGCTGCGCCAGCGTCCGCACATGGGCGCCTACGGTGCCGCCAAGGCCGCCCTGGTCGCGATGGTGACCAACCTGCAGATGGAACTGGAGGGCACCGGGGTGCGCGCCGCCATCGTGCATCCGGGACCCACCCGCACGTCGATGGGCTGGAGCCTGTCGGCCGAGAAAATCGGTCCCGCGCTGGAGGATTGGGCCAAGTGGGGGCAGGCCCGGCACGACTACTTCCTGCGTGCCCAAGACCTGGCCCGGGCGATCACCTTCGTCGCCGAGACCCCGCGCGGCGGATTCATCGCCAACCTGGAGATCCAACCCGAGGCGCCGCTGGCCGAGATCAAGGACCGTCAGAAGCTCGCACTCGGCGAGGACGGCATGCCGGGCGGGAACGAAACGACAGGGGAATCGAAGAAGTGACGACACTCAAAGAGGTCCAGCGGGTTTCCGGTGGCGACGAGGAACACGGCCACCTCGAGGAGTTCCGCACCGACCCGATCGCGCTGATGCAGCGCGTCCGCGACGAATGCGGCGACGCCGGCTGGTTCCAGCTCGCCGGTAAGCAGGTGGTGCTGCTGTCCGGCGCCGAGGCCAACGAGTTCTTCTTCCGTTCCAGCGACAGCGAACTCAACCAGGCCGAGGCCTATCCGTTCATGACGCCGATCTTCGGCGAGGGCGTGGTGTTCGATGCCGACCCGGAACGCCGCGCCGAGATGCTGCACAACACCGCGCTGCGCGGCGAGCAGATGAAGGGCCACGCCGCGACCATCGAGGCCGAGGTCAAGAAGATGATCGCCGACTGGGGACCCCAGGGCGAGATCGAGTTGCTGGACTTCTTCTCCGAGCTGACGATCTACACCTCGACGGCCTGCCTGATCGGGCTGAAGTTCCGGGAACAGCTCGACAGTCGCTTCGCCCACTACTACCACCAACTGGAGCGCGGCACCGACCCGCTCTGCTACGTCGATCCCTACCTGGACATCGAGAGCTTCCGGATTCGCGACGAGTCGCGCGTCAAACTCGTCGAGTTGGTGCAGGAGATCATGAACGGGCGAATCGCCAACCCGCCCAAGGGCAAGGAGGATCGCGACCTGCTCGACGTGCTGGTGTCGATCAAGGATGAGGACGGCAACCCCCGCTTCACCGCCAACGAGGTCACCGGCATGTTCATCTCGCTGATGTTCGCCGGCCACCACACCAGCTCGGGCACCTCGTCCTGGACGATGATCGAGTTGCTGCGTCACCCCGACTTCTACGCCAAGGTGCAGCAGGAGCTCGACGAGCTGTATGCCGACGGCCAGGAGGTGAGTTTCCATGCGCTGCGCCAGATCCCGAATCTGGACAACGCACTCAAGGAAACGCTGCGCCTGCATCCGCCGCTGATCATCCTGATGCGGGTGGCCCAGGACGAGTTCGAGGTGGCCGGTTACCCGATCCACCAGGGCCAGATGGTGGCCGCCTCCCCGGCGATCTCCAATCGGATCCCCGAGGACTTCCCGGACCCGGACGCCTTCGACCCGGACCGGTACGAGAAGCCGCGCCAGGAGGATCTGATCAATCGGTGGACCTGGATCCCGTTCGGCGCGGGCAAGCATCGCTGCGTCGGTGCGGCGTTCGCGCAGATGCAGATCAAGGCCATCTTCTCGGTCCTGTTGCGCGACTACGAGTTCGAGATGGCGCAGCCACCCGAGAGCTACCGCAACGACCACTCCAAGATGGTCGTCCAGTTGGCCCAGCCCGCCAAGGTGCGCTACCGCAGGCGCGTTTCCGAAGGGCAGGAGCGCAGCGACCGGGGATCAGAGCAGGCCTGAACCATGGGTTGTTACCGCATCGAACTCGACGAGGATCTGTGCCAGGGCCACGCCATGTGCGAACTGGAGGCCCCGGAGGTGTTCCGGGTGCCCAAGCGCGGCACCGTCGAGATCCTGGATCACGAACCGCCCGACGAGATGCGCGCAGCCGTCGAGATGGCTGTCGAAATGTGTCCTACCCGAGCACTGTCCATTCAAGAGAAAGGCTGACCGTTATGGCATCACGCGAGGATCTGGAGAAGTGGGTCGACAGCTGGCTCGAGGCCAACCGCGTCGCGGAGGAGGCTGGTGATTGGAAGCCGTTGGCGGACTTCTTCACCGAGGACGCCACCTACGGCTGGAACATCGGTCCCAAGGAGGACGTGATGTGCATCGGCCGCGACGAGATCCGCGACGTCGCGCTGGGTCTGGAGATGGAAGGCCTGGAGAACTGGGTCTACGAGTACCAGAAGACGATCATCGACGAGAAGCAGAACGAGATCGTCGGCTTCTGGAAGCAGATCGCCAACAAGAGCGACGGCACTCGCGACGAGATCTACGGCATCGGCGGCAGCTGGTTTCGCCTCAACGACGAGCTGCTGATCGAATGGCAGCGCGACTTCTTCGACTTCGGCCATGTGCAGAAGGCGTACATGAAGCTGATCGAGTCCGGCGACCTCACGCCCGCCATGCAGAAGCGGATCGAGCGGGCGCTGTCGGGCGAGAAGCTGCCCGGGTACTACGCGCTCGGACAGGCCCCGGCCCCGATCTTCTGAGTGGCCGAACCGGGACCGACCAAGCAGTTGCTTTGTGAGGCTGGCTCGCTATGCTTGCCCCACGGGAGTGGCCCTTGTCACTCGTGAAACCACTGTCGACCGAGACGGGTCCGGCAGTTCTCAGCATCAACAGCTCGAATCGAGGTCAGGTCGAACGATGAAGACAAAAGGCGCTCTCGTCTGGGATTTCAATCAGCCGTGGTCAGTCGAAGAGATCGAGATCGGTGATCCCGTCAAAGACGAGGTCAAGATCCAGATGGAAGCTTCGGGGATGTGCCACTCCGATCACCACCTGGTGACCGGCGATATCGCGATGGCAGGTTTTCCGGTGCTCGGCGGCCATGAGGGCGCCGGCATCGTGACCGAGGTCGGACCGGGTGTGGAGCACATCGCTCCGGGCGATCACGTCGTACTGTCCTTCATTCCGTCGTGCGGCGAGTGTCCGTCGTGTCAGGCCGGCATGCGCAACCTGTGCGACCTGGGTGCGGGGCTGCTGGGCGGACTCGCCGTCGCCGACGGCACCAACCGGATCCACGCCAACGGCAAGCCGGTGTTCCCCATGACCCTGCTGGGCACTTTCAGCCCGTACATGGTGGTGCACAAGAGTTCGGTGGTGAAGATCGATCCGTCGATTCCGTTCGAGGTCGCCTGCCTGGTGGGCTGCGGTGTCACCACCGGATACGGCTCGGCGGTGCGCAGCGCCGACATCCGCCCCGGCGACGACGTCGTGGTCGCCGGCATCGGCGGCGTCGGCATGGGCGCGTTGCAGGGTGCGGTCATCGCCGGCGCCCGCAACATCTTCGCGATCGACCCGGTAGAGTGGAAGCGGGATCAGGCGCTGAAGTTCGGTGCCACGCACGTCTATCCGGACATCTTCTCCGCGATGGCGGGTGTCGCCGAGGTCACCGCGGGCATGATGTCCAAGAAGACCATCATCACCACCGGTGAGCTCAAGGGCGAGGAGATCGACAACTACCTCAACATCACCTCGAAGGGCGGCACCTGCGTGGTGACCGCCGTGGCCCCGATGGCTGACTCCGACGTGAAGTTGAACCTGGCGATGCTGACCCTGCTGCAGAAGAACCTGCAGGGCACCATCTTCGGCGGTGGCAACCCGCACCATGACATCCCCCAGCTGCTGTCGATGTACAAGGCCGGCAAGTTGAACCTCGATGACATGGTCACCCGGCAGTACAAGCTCGAGCAGATCAACGACGGCTACAAGGACATGCTGGAGGGTCGCAACATCCGCGGCGTCATCCGCTACACCGACGCCGACCGCTAGGCGCCCGAGCCGCGAACAGACACAAACTCGCCCTCTTCCTCTCGGAATTGGGCGAGTTTGCGTCTGCTCGCCAGTTTTGGCGGGGCCTATGCTGCTGGCATGGCGACCGTCTTCACGAAAATCATCAACCGCGAACTGCCGGGCCGATTCGTCTACGAGGACGACGAGTGCGTGGCGTTCTTGACCATCGAACCGATGACCCAGGGTCACACGCTGGTGGTGCCGCGCGCGGAGATCGACCAATGGCAGGACGTCGACCCCGACACCTACGCCCGCATCATGGCGGTGTCGCAGCGCATCGGCAAGGCCGTGGTCCGTGCGTTCGACGCGCCCCGGGCCGGGTTGATCATCGCCGGTCTGGAGGTCCCGCACCTGCACGTCCACGTCTTCCCGGCGCGGCAGCTCACCGACTTCGGGTTCGCCCATGTCGATCGCAACCCGTCCGCGCAGTCCCTCGACGAGGCGCAGGCCAAGATCAAAGCCGCCCTGGCCGAGTTGAACTGACTACTGGCGGACCGTCCATGTCGACGTTGACCAGCCGCGGCAGCCGGACCACAAACCGACTGCCCTGACCGGGAGCTGTCGCGACGGTCACCAAGCCACCGTGAGCCCGCACCAGCGAATCGACGATCGACAAGCCCAGGCCGGCGCCGCCGCTGGAGCGGGTCCGCGACGAGTCGGTGCGATAAAACCGCTCGAACACCCGCCGCGCATCCTCGGGCGCAATCCCGGGCCCCTCATCAACCACCTCGAGGACGGCGTCCTGGCCACGGGTCCCGATGCGTACGGTGACGCCGGCGGACTCCGGGGTGTGCTGTAAGGCGTTGGCGACCAGATTGCCCAGCACCTGCCGCAGCCGGGACTCGTCGCCGATGACCTCCGGGGTGCCGGGACCGTCGAAGACCTCCATGGTGATCGCGCGCTTGGGAGCCACCGACTGGGCGTCGTGAACGGCGTCGGCGGCCAGTGCCAGCAGGTCGACACGGTGCTGCTCGAAGGGGCGCTCGGCGTCCAACCGCGCCAACAGCAGCAGGTCCTCGACCAGCACCCCCATCCGCGCGGATTCGCTTTCGATGCGCGACATCAGCATCTCGACGTCGGTGGCCGCGCCCTGCCGGTACAACTCGGCGAAGCCACGGATTGTCGTCAGCGGGGTGCGCAATTCGTGGCTGGCGTCGGTGATGAACCGGCGCATCTTTTCCTCCGAGCCGCGCGCCTGGTCGGCCGAGGACTCCGAGGCGGCCACCGCGCGCTGGATCTGGGCCAGCATGCCGTTGAGCGCGGATGAGAGCCGGCCCACTTCGGTGCGGGGATCCCGTTCCGGGACACGGCGATCCAACTTGCCGCTGGCGATCGCCGCGGCGGTCTCCTCGACCTCGGCCAGCGGCCGCAGACTGCGATGCACCACGGCATACCCGGCGATGCCCAGGATCACGAGCACCCCCACCCCGATCCCCAGCTGGGTGTAGATCAGGGACCGCATGGTGGAGTGCACGTCGGCGAGTTCGATTGCCACGGTGGTCAACTCGCCGCGCTCGCCGCGCACCGACACCGCGCGCCAGGTCGCGGGCGAGCCGTCCAGCGATCCGACGGTGGTGGGCACCGGGCCGACGTCGTTGTCCGGCGGCAGCGCCGGTTCCGAATCGCGGTCGGCGGCGCCGATCCACACCTCGCCGTCGGTGCCGACGCCGCGGACGTAGAAGTTCGTCGGCGGCCGGCCCGGGTTCGGCCCCTCGTTGTGTCGCGGCACGCCGCGCGGCGCCAGGGCCCAACCGTTCGAGGCGTCGATGAGGGTTCGGTCGATGCGTGTCACCAGGCTGTGCCGCATGATCGTGGTCACCGCGATACCCGAGGCAAGCAGTCCGCAGGCCACCAACAACAGCGTCGCCGCGACCAGGGCCACCCGGAGCGGGATCCCCCGTCGAAGCGAAGACACCATGGCGCCCATTGTGCGTCCCGGCGGCGCTAGCGTCGCTCAGCGCGGTTCGCGAAGCACATACCCCACCCCGCGCAGTGTGTGCAGCAGGCGCGTCTCGCCGGTGTCGATCTTGCGGCGCAGATAGGAGACGTAGGACTCGACGACGTTGACGTCACCGCCGAAGTCGTAGCGCCAGACATGGTCGAGGATCTTCGGCTTGCTCAGCACGGTGCCCGCGTTGATGACGAAGTAGCGCAACAGCGTGAACTCCGTCGGCGACAACGACACCGGTTCGCCGGCCTTCCACACCTCGTGGGTGTCCTCGTCGAGTTCGATGTCGGCGAAGCGCAGCCGCGAGGGCGGTTGCTGCTCTTCGACGTTCTTGCGGGTGCGACGCAGGATGACCCGCAACCGGGCCACGACCTCCTCGAGGCTGAACGGTTTGGTGACGTAGTCGTCGCCGCCGAGCGTCAAGCCGGTGATCTTGTCCTGCAGGGTGTCGCGCGCGGTCAGAAACAGCGCGGGGGCGTCGATACCGTCGGCGCGCAACCGGCGCAGCACCCCGAAGCCGTCCATGCCGGGCATCATCACGTCGAGAATGACGGCATCGGGCTTGACCTCGCGGGCCTTGTCGAGCGCGGAGGGTCCGTTGGCCGCGGTGAACACCTCGAAGCCCTGGTACTTCAGGCTCACCGAGAGCAGGTCAACGATATTGGTTTCGTCGTCGACGACCAGGACCCGCGCCTCGGGCTTGGTGTCGGCACCACCGGGAGCTGCCATCAGTTCAATGTCCTCCGGTTTACCTTCGCCACAGCTGCGGGACGGCTGTGTAGTTCCTGTGAGTTTGTTGTCGCCGCCGAGCGCCGGTTTCCGCCGGCACGCGCCCATACACTGACAAACATGAACCTCGGCAAAGCGATTGTCGACCTGGCCACGGCCCCGGTCCGGGTCGGGTTGATGGCCACCGAGGCCGGTCTCGAGGTCGCCGGCGGCGCGCTGAGCCTGGCCAGGCGCTCCCTGGGCGACGACGGCGGACCGGATTCGACCTCCACCAGGGCCTACATGATGGGCTTCAACGACACTGTGGCCCGCGCGAATCGAATGGCCCGGGTCGCCGATGACCTGCTGGCTGAGGACGCGCCGCTGACCCGCGCGCTCGCCCCCGGCGGTGCGATCGACCGGCTGCTGCGGCCGGGCGGCCTGGTGGACCGATTGACCGCGCCGGACGGCCTACTGGACAAGCTGACCGCCGAGGGCGGCGGCCTGGAGCGCGCGCTGGCTCCCGGCGGCCTGGTGGATCAACTGCTCGACGAGGACGGGCTGGTCGAGCGGTTGCTGGCCGAGGACGGCTTGGTCGAGCGATTGCTGGCCGACGACGGGGTGGCCGATCGGCTGCTGGCCGAAGGCGGCGTGATCGACAAGCTGACCGCACGCAACGGCCCGCTCGAGCAGTTGGCCGACGTCGCCGACACCCTGAACCGGCTGGCCCCGGGCTTGGAGGCGCTGGCTCCGACCATCGAAACGCTGCGCGAGGCCGTCATCACGCTGAGCCAGGTGGTGAACCCGCTGAGCAACATCGCCGACCGGATCCCGTTTCCGGGGCGGACCCGGCGGCCCTCGACCCGCCCGGTGACCTCGCAGCGGATCATCGAGCCGGAGGACTGACCCGACCGGGCGAGCGCTTTTCGTCGCCGGACCCCCGCGCAGTAAGCTGGGCGCCGGTTTCGGCCCGCCTCCTTAGCTCAGTGGTAGAGCACTCGCCTTGTAAGCGAAAGGTCGTCAGTTCAATCCTGACAGGGGGCTCCACCAGCCGCCGCCGCGCACGTCACGCCGGCGGCGGCGCCGGCAGATCCATCGCGGCCAGGCGCGCCGGATCCAGCAGCGCTACGACGTCGACGATCTTCCCGTCGCGCACCGTGCACGCCATCAACCCCAGCGGCTTTCCGCTGCGACTCCAGGTCAAGATGCCCGGGGCACCGTTGACCAGCACGCGCCGCGCCACCACGGCCGCCCGCACCCCGCGTTCGGCGGCCGCCAGCACGTCGGTCACGCCGAGCTTCACGACGACGCCGTGCGGCGTGTAGGTGCGCCAGGTGATCTGCGGATCGAGCAACTCCAACAGCGCCTCGAAGTCACCGCCACGCGCGGCCGCCAGAAAGGCGTCGACCACCTGCCGTTGCTGACGTCGATCCGGGTCCGGCTGCGGTGTGCCGCGCACCTTCCGGCGGGCCCGGCTGGCGAGCATCTTCGTCGCATCCGGCGTCTTGCCGAGAATCATGGCGATTTCCGCGAACGGGACGCCGAACGTGTCATGGAGCACGAACGCCAGGCGCTCGTCGGGACTCAGCGAGTCCAGCACCACCAACAGCGCCAGGCCCACCGAGTCGGCCAGCGCGGCGCGCTCCTGCGGGTCACCGTCGTCCTCGGCGACGATCGGGTCCGGCAGGTGTTCGTCGTACGCGGTCTCGGACCGCGAGCGCCGCGTGCGTAGCGCGTCGATGCACACCCGGCCGACGACCGTCGTCAGCCAGCCGGGCACGCTGTCGATCGCGTCCGGATCCTGCCGGGCCAGCCGCAGCCAGGCCTCCTGCACCGCGTCCTCGGCGTCGGCCATCGAGCCGAGCATCCGGTGGGCCAGCGCGGTGAGTCGTTGCCGCTCGGCGTCGAACGCCGCCGCCAGATCAATGTCGGTCGTCATGGTGGTTACCTTTCCGGTCCGGTATCCGTCACCAATATGACGGGCCCGACCGGGCTTACGTAACCGAAACAAGGAGGCTTTCGTGAATACCGCGCTATGGGTCATCGCCGTGCTGCTGGCCGTCGGCTTCCTGGCCGGCGGGTCGGCGCTGATCCTCATGCCCAAAGAGAAATACCGCGCGCTCGGCGCCAACCAGCACTGGGTCGACGACTTCGGCGCCGGACATCTCAAGGCCATCGGCGTGATCAAGTCGATCGGCGCGCTCGGGCTGGTGCTTCCGGCGTGGACGGGGATCGCCCCGGTTCTGGTGCCGTTGGCCGCGTGCGGGCTGGCGTTGTTCATGGCCGGCGCCGCGACGACCCGCCTACGCCGCAGTGAGTGGAGCTACCTCGTCGGCGATATGGTCTTCATCGGCCTGTTCGCCTTCGTGGCCTGGGGTCGCTTTGCGCTCGAACCCTTCACCTGACGCGACGCCGCCGCAACCCGGACCTCACCTGGGACAATGGCCCACATGGTCGAGCAGAGCATCTGGATGCAAAAAGTCGAGGCGGATCCCGGGCATTCACAGTGGTACATCGAGCGCTTCCGAGCCATGGCACGCGCCGGCGAGGATCTGGTCGGCGAGGCCCGCCTCGTGGATGCGATGGTTCCCCGCGGAGCCCGCATCCTCGACGCGGGCTGCGGCCCCGGACGGCTCAGCGGATATCTGTCCGCGGCCGGTCACGACGTGGTGGGAGTCGACGTCGACCCCGCACTGATCGAGGCCGCCGAGCAGGACCATCCGGGCCCCCGTTACGTCGTCAGCGACCTCGCCGAACTCGACCTGCCGGCGCGCGGCATCCCCGAACCGTTCGAGGTCATCGTGATGGCCGGCAATGTGATGGCGTTCCTCGCGCCGAGCACCCGCACAACGGTGTTGGGCAAGCTGCGCGCCCACCTGGCCGACAACGGCCGGGCGGTGATCGGCTTCGGCGCCGGCCGCGAATACGACTTCGATCAGTTCCTCGCCGACGCTGCCGGCGCCGGCCTGGTCCCCGATCTGCTGCTGTCCACCTGGGATCTGCGGCCCTTCGACGACGACTCCGAATTTTTGGTCGCGCTGCTGCGGCCGGCCGGCTGAACGCCCTCGCGACCCGTCTAACAACCGCCAAACCGCTGCACATCATCGTCCATACGGCGCCGCCAAAGGAGCCCTCGGCATGAGCCATCCCGAATCCACGCTGGCCGGCAAGGTGGCCTTTGTGACCGGAGCCGCCTAAATATTGTCGTGGCCAACGCCGGTGTGCTCACTGCCGCCCAGACCCCGGCCGACAAGGGTTACACCAAGATTTGATCCGCGTTGGACATCCCACCGCGGGCAGTGGCGAACGGTTCGGTTCGCGGCTAGGAGCGCGGGTCGGTAACGCCTTGAGGGGGTGCGGGGTGTCGAATGTGGGTAGCGATCGCATTTCACGTGATGTGGGTGATCCGGGTGCCCGCTCGGTGTGGAGGTCTCCGATGGGTCGGGTGCTGGCAATTGAGACGCCCCATCGGATGGCTTGTTAGGCCGGTAGGGCGGTCAGTCCGGTAACTCCGATGTGGCCGTGCAGTTTTCGTAGGTTGTGGCAGGCGGCTAGCAGCAGCCATTCTCCGCGGGCTTGGTCGAGTCCTCGCAGCAGCAGATGTTTGGCGTTCTGCAGGGTGCTCATCTGGCCGAAGACCGGTTCGACGATCGCTTTGCGGCGGGCATAAACGGTCTGTCCGCGTTTGGTGGCCAGCTTGCGGGCCATCCGCTGTTTTGCGGTGGCCTCGGCGGGGATGCGTCCCCGCGGGGCGACCGGTGGCGGGTCATCGCGGCGGGGGCGGCCGGGGGCGATGAAGAACTCGGTGCCATGTTCTTCGGTGAACCCGGCGGCGGCGTCGAGGTTGGCGGTGCTGGTGTAGCCGGCATCGGCGAGCATTTGGCTAGGAATCTGGCCGGTGTTGGTGACGGTTTGTTCGGTCATCGGCATCAGCGTGTTCACGTCGGCGGCGTTGGTGCCCACTTCGGTGGCCACGATCACCTGATGATCACCGTCGACGACGGCCGCGGCGTTGTAGCACTGGTGGAATGCCCCGTCGCTGGTGAGCATGATCTTGGAATCGGGGTCGGTGAAGTTGCGTTGCGCCTTCGGTTTCGGTGTCGCGGCCTGCGCAGCCGCGGCACCCTTGCCCGCGGTGGTGTCATCGTCGTCACCGCGGTCTTTGGCCCGCTGCTCAGCGCGTTCCCGTGCCGCTTGGGCGGCTTCGGCTTCCAGGGCGGCCTTGGCTTCCCGGATCTTGACCAGCCGGGTTTCGCGCCGCGCCAGCTCCGCCGGTAGTTCGTCACCGCGGCGATTTTTGCCGAACGCCTTGTCTTCGGCGGTGTCGATGCGCTGCGCCTCGGCCAGCAGTGCTGAGACCTCAGCGGCCAGGATCTTTTCCTTCTCGGTCATCCGGACGTAGCTCATGGCTTTGCGTTTGGAGGCATTGGCGCGCACCTTCGTGCCATCGAGTGCGACCTGGCCCAGGCTGACCATCCCGGCGGCCTGGCACAACGCCAACGCTTGGACGAACAGGCGTCCCAACGCCGAGAGGTGGCGTTTGCGGAACCGGGCGATCGCCCGATAGTCCGGGGCGCTGCCTGCAGCCAGCCACCGAAACGCGACCACATCGGTGCAGGCGGCTTCCAGCTTGCGCGAGGAACGAACCCCGGTGGTGTAGCCATACAGCAGGATCCGCACCATCAGCCGCGGGTCATACGGTGGCCCACCGCGGACCTCGGTATAGGCGGCGTGGATCCGGGACAGGTCCAAGTGCTCATCGACCAGATCGGCGATGAACCGGACCAGGTGCTCGGCCGGTAGCCAGTCATCCAGCGATGGCGGCAACAACAAGTCTTGATCCGGGTTGAACGGGCGAAACGACTTATCCACCGGCGCCTTCGGCGCCACAGAATGCGAATCCACCCGCAGTTCGGGATCTACCTCGAACAAACCCTCGGCATCGAGATCATCAGGCACACCCCATGATCCCCTACACCCGCCGCCAACCCAGACACCCCACCCGGCGTGTTACCGACCCACGCTCCTAGGGGTTTTCGGTGGCACGCTTCGAAGGAATGACGGTTGTGTCGGGGCCTTAGCAACCGTCACAGCGCAAATTGGTCATCGACGATACCCAGCCACACCTGTGCGGCGTCGATGGCGACCTTCTCGCTGATGAACGCGTGCTGGGTACCGGTATACATGTCGCGAAATGCCCGCTCCAGCCGGGTACCCTCCCGAATCGAGGTCGTGCCCGCCGCCAGGTGGGCCCACTGCGCACATTCCCGGGCCGCATGGGTGGCATACACCGCCGCCGCGCGCATGTCCGCGCGCATTGTCGGGGTGAGGGCAACACCGTCGGCGACACCGGTTTCGACCGTGGCGAACGCGTCGAGCACCAAAAGCCGCGCCGCCCGCCACATCGCGACGTGGTGGGCAAGGCTCGTCTGGAAGGTCGCGCGACTGGCCAATGACTCCCCCACATCGCTCATCCGGTATTTCGTGGCGGCCAACTCCTGAACGTCGTCGAGCATGCTCTTGGCAACCCCGAGTGCCCACGCTGCGT
Source organism: Mycolicibacterium sp. MU0053 (assembly GCF_963378095.1). NCBI lineage: Bacteria > Bacillati > Actinomycetota > Actinomycetes > Mycobacteriales > Mycobacteriaceae > Mycobacterium > Mycobacterium burgundiense. The sequence goes on along the minus strand of NZ_OY726397.1, from coordinate 558,894 downwards.
GGCCGGCCGCGGTGACCGACATCATCCCCATCCGGCCGGCGGGCGAAGCCCCCCGCCGGGGCTCCCGGCTGAACAACTCGATGGCCCGGTATCCGGGCACGAACAGGTCCTGCACGTTGTAGTCGTAGGAGCCGGTTCCTTTGAGTCCCTGGACATGCCAGCCGTCGGTGAAGGTGATCTCGTCGCGCGGGACGTAGGCGACCATCAGTGCGGGGACACCGTCGCTGAGCATCCGTGGCTGGCCGTCCTCCATCGGGATGAAGCCGGCCGCCACATAATGCGCGTGCCCGGTGCCCGACCCGAAGTTCCACGCGCCGGTGATCCGGTATCCACCGTCGACGACAACGCCCTGACCGTTCGGCGCGAACTGACCACCCGTAGTGACCCGATTGTCGTTGTCGGTGAAGACCTCGGCGAAACCCTCGTCGGGAAGGTATGTCGCGGCGGCGAACGACGAGGGGAAGTTCGCGATGCCCGTCCACCCGAAGGAACCATCCTGCCAGGCCATTTCGATCCACATCTCGATCATTTCGGCGAAGGACGGTTCGCATCCACCGGCAGCCGCGGGGTTCAGCGCCGTCATCAGCCCGGTGGCCCACATCTGGTCGACGATCGCCGGTGCCATCGTGCGCAACCGCTCGGACTCGCTTGCCTGCGCACTGACTAGAGCCCGCATGCTGCGGGCCCGGTCGACGAGGCAGTCGCGCAGATCCGAATTCGCCATCCGTCGTTCTCCTTCTATGTCTGCTGTCGATAGGCCTGAACAACGGGCGCGAGTACCCCGGACCAGCGGGCGCGGTACGACGGCTACCGGGCCAACGTAACAGCGTTACAGGCGCATTGGGTCCAGTCCGACCATGAGGCTGAATTCGACTACGGCGCGTGGGGCAACCCGCCCCATGCTCGGTCGCGGTCGTTGCCCACCCCGGCTCAGCTCCGGTCGATGCGCACCCCATCCCACGGCGGCGAGCCCTCGAGCAGCGCCGGTCGGTTGCCGCCGAGGAAGCGTTCGAAGAACGCCACCGTGTAGGCCGCGACGATCTCATGGCCACGCCGCGCGCCGATCGGCCCGGAGAACGCGAGTCGCTCCGCCAACGGCGTCCAGGCGGGGGCGTCGGTGTAGTTCATGTGGAACATGCCGGGAATCTCGATGTGGTAGCCGTACCCCGGGGCGCTCTTGTCGAACGTGGCGCGCTGCGTGGCCAGGGTTTCCCGGATCTCGTGGTCCGGCCAGCCGCCACTGCGGCTGCGCTCCGACAAAATCGAGTCGACATCCCGCGTCACCCACATACTCGGCTGCGTCAGCCCATCGCGGACCACATTGGCCGGCATCGCCGCGTCCATCATCAGGCAGGCCCGCAGACGCGGGTCCGTGTGACACGCCTGCCCGACCGTGATCGCACCCAGTGATACGCCGAACGCCCCGACCCGGTCCAGGTCGACCCGACCGGTCAGCAGCCCCTGCGAATCCGAATCATTCAGCCTTGCAAGCTGATCCAACGCAAAGCTCAGGTCGGCCGCCAAGTAGGGGAAGATTCCGTCGGGCAGCTCCACGTCGCCGAGCGACGGCGCCGGCGCCGTCGGTGTGACGCTCTGCTGGATGACCTCGACCAGCCGGTCCTTGGACCACCCGTCGACGGTGCGGCCGTCCGGAAAAGCGGTGACCGCGGAGGTGTACGGCTGGTCGAGTCCGACCACGATGAAGCCACGCGACACCAGTTGCTCGATCTGAAACATGTTGGACTGCCGGAACGCGTTGAGCCCCGAGGCAAAGACCAGCACCGGATAGCGGGGCCGGTCGGAGGCCACCGGCGGCCCCTGCGCCGCGTGGGTGGGCACCACGTCGAAATGGCCGAAGACGAATCCGGGAACGCCGAGGAGCCGCCCCGCCGCCGGCGCCAACGCGGCAGCATCCGGAACATACGGTGCCGTGGGGGCCTCGGCGTCACGCTCGGCCGGGTACCAGACCTGGGCCATGAGCTCGCGACGCGCCGCGGGATCGGCGTCGAAGATTTCCCGCCGGTGGTCGTCGCGCCAATGGTAGGTCACCGTCCCTATCGCGTAGGGGCCTTCGGGAGCCGGGAACAGGAAGACCGGTACGGCCACCGGAATCAGCACCGAGACGACGAATACGGCGACGGCCACACCCAATCCGATCACCCGTCGCCACCGCTGTCGCGGAAGTCCAACGCGGGTAATCCAGCCCAGCCCCACCCCGACGGCCAGTAGGTACGCCGGAACCAGCTGCCAGCGGTAGCCTTCCGTGACCACCTGGACGAGCGCCACCACCGGCGGGAGCACGGCCAGGTGCCGGCCGTAGCGAGCCCGGCCACGGAGCGGGACCAACAATGCCGTCAGACCGACCGCGTTGGCGACACACAACAGGATCTCGGCCGAGCGCACCCCCCGATTATGCCGACAGTGCCAACGTCGGCTACCCCTCCAGGGTGCGCGCGCAACCGGCGAGCACCGCGCGGAAGTTCCACGGCAGCAGCCGCGAACTGAGCGCCTGCATCGCCGCGCCGCCGCCGCGCAGCGGGTGGGTGTAGGACGACGACCAATCGACGTGCGTGCCCTCCCCGGATGCGGTGAACGTGAGGGTGCCGCCGTCGTGGTCGAACGCCGGCAGCGACCGCACGATCAGATAGGAGTAGCTGTGCGGCGGTTCGTAGGCAGTGATCTCCTCGTGGAACCACATCCCGGCCGCGGTGACCTTGCGCACCGCGCCGACACCGGGTGCCGGCGAGTCCGCGGCCCAGGCCGCGCGCAACACCAACGGCGCCGAGGTCAGGCTGGCGGGGTCGGCCAACCACGCGAAGACCCGGTCCGGTGACGCGGCGATGGTCCGCTCCACGTGAATGTCGACCATGCGAGCCCCCGGTGTCCTAGCTGCCGATTCCTTCCCGCCACCCTACGAGTTCCGGGACCGGTGAACCACCTCAGTGGACGACCGCAGCGCGGTCGGCCGCAGCCTCCGGCACGTCGTCGATGATCTCCTCGACGAATCGCCGGCCGGCCCACAGGTAGCAACCGATCGCCACGATCTGGACCACCGGCACCACGAACAGCGCCCGTTCCAGCGACATGGCGCCGAAATCGGCCAGCAGGGCATCGCTGATCACCCCGGTCAGAAACGGTCCGGCCGACCCCACGATCGCGCTGAAAAACAGGAAGATCGCCGATGCCGTGGCCCGCTGCTCGGGCCGCACCAGGCGTTGGATGGCCGCTATCGACGGCGCCATGTACGCCGTGCCGATCACGTAACTCAGCGCGATGAACCACACGGTGGCGCCTGCGCCGTCCACCAACAACGCGGCGAACGAGAACGGCACCATGGCCGCGGTCATCGCGGCCACCAACCACAGCAGCCAGCGCGGGTCCCGCCTGGAGAGCCGGTCGGCGATGCGCCCGACGAGCAGCAGTCCCAGGATTCCGGTCAGCCCGCTGGCCAGGCCGTACTGCCAGGCCACCGCACCCAGCGACATGCCGCGGCTGCGCATCAGGAACGCCGGGGCGAACGTCGTCAGCGAGTAGCCGGCGAACGAAACACACGCCGCCCCAGCCACTATCGCGCGGTAGCTGGGTTTGGCCAGCAGGTCCCACCAGCGCGTCGAGTCCTCGGCCCGCACCACCGGCGCGGCCGGCAGCGACTGCCCCGGTCGGCGTAATTCAGCGTCCCGACGACGGCCAGCAGCATGACTGCGGCCCAGGCCCGACGCGGCGAGTGGGTGTCAGCCGGCGTCCCGAACCTCATCGGCGGTCAGACGACCCCGCGCAAACCGTCCGCACCGAACGCGGGCTCGAGCAGCCCGGAGATGTCCGGGCCGCGGCGCAGTCCGTGCCCGCCGTCGACGTTGATCACCTGCCCGGTGACGTATTCGGCGGCATCCGAGAGCAGGAACAGCGCCATGTTCGCGATGTCGGCCACCTCCCCGACCCGCGGCAGCGGCGTGCACTGGCGGTAGTCCTCGAGCGTGGCGGGCAGTTCCATGATGGGCCCCACCATGTCCGTGCGCGTCAGGCCGGGCCGGATGCCGTTGACCCGCACCCAGGACGGGCCCAGCTCGTCGGCCGCCAGCCGCAGCAGCGCATCCAGCGCCGACTTCGCCGGACCGTAGGCGCCGAACCAGCGGTGGGTGTTGCTCGCCGCGATCGAGGAGATGCCCACAAACGATCCGCCGCCGGCGCGGACCATCTCGCGCGCGGAGTGTTTCAGGACATACATGGTGCCGTTGACGTTGAGGTCGACGGTGCTGCGCCACAGTTCGGAGTCGGTCTGGGTGATCGGGCCGATGGTGTGGCTGCCGCCGGCGCTGTGCACGACGCCGTGCAGCCGGCCGTGCCAGGCCGCCGCCGCGGCCACAGCGCGGGCCACCTCGTCTTCGTTGGTGACGTCGGCGGGCTCGTAGCGGATGTCGCCGCCGCCCGTGATCTCCTCCGCCGCGGCCGACAGCCGGTCGGCGTTGCGGCCGATGATCATCACGTTGGCGCCGGCGGCCACCAGCGCGCCGGCGACGCCCTTGCCGATACCGCTTCCACCACCGGTGACCAGGTAGGTCCGGTCCTCAAACGACAGCTGCACGCCGACCCCTTCGCCGAATTAGAACAGGTTCTAGTAACGCACGGGTCAGGGTACGTCCTTGCGCGCGGGCTGGGTGGGTTTTGCCGTCCGCCAATCCTCCACGTCGGGGGCCTGGGCAACCGGGAACCGATTCTCGTTGTAGGCCGCCCAGTGCGCGTGCCCCAGTTCGTGAATGTGGAACGCGTGCCGCAGCGCCTCGCCGAAGCCCATGGCGTCCGTGGCCGCGTTCACCGAGTCCTTGACCAGCAGCGCCGCCATGGTCGGCCGGGCGGCGATGCGCCGGGCGAACTCCAAGGTCTTATCCTCCAACTCGTCCACCGGGAACACCTTGGCGACCATGCCCAGCCGATGCGCCTCGTCAGCGTCGATCGAATCGCCGGTCAACAGCAATTCCTTGGCCTTGCGGGGCCCGAACTCCCACGGGTGAGCGAAGTACTCCACGCCGGGCATGCCCAGCCGGGTGGCGACGACGTCGCTGAACTTCGCGTTGTCGGCGGCGACAATGAGGTCGCAGGCCCACACCAGCATCAGACCGGCCGAGATGGCATTGCCCTGCACCGAGGCGATGGTGATCTTGCGCAGGTCACGCCAGCGCGAGGTGTTCTCGAAGTAGTAGTGCCATTCCTGCAGGTAGAGCTTCTCCACCATGCCCGGTCGGGTCGCGCCGTCGCACGCGAAGCTCGGGTGCATGCCGGGGCCGGGGGTGCGTTCGGCCAGCGCGGCCTCCGAACCGAGGTCGTGGCCGGCCGAGAAGTTCTTGCCGCGCGCTCCCAGGATGATCACGCGAACCTCGTCGTCGGCCTCGGCCCGGCGGAACGCCTCATCGAGCTGGACCAACAGGGTCCGGTTCTGGGCGTTGTGCTCGGCGGGACGGTTGAGCCAGACCCGTGCGATCTGGCCGGAATCGAGGGTCTCGTAGGTCACGAACTCCGGGGTGCCGTCGGCCGGAGAACTATTGTCGGTTTGCTCGGGCTTCGCCATCCCTGTACTTTACGACTTCGGCCCAGACCGTAAACCGCCGGGCAGCTCGAAGCGGGCCGTCGGTGTCGACGCATATAGCATCCGCAGAGCTCAGGGTTATGAGGCCGGGCCCCGCCATCGGTAGACTCGTGTGATGCCACCCAAAACTGAACCCGTAGACCCCGACGTCGAGCCATTGCCTGACAACACCGCAAGCGACGCCCGCCGCGTCGTAGCCGCCTACGCCACCGACGCCGACGAGTGCCGGGTTTTTCTTTCGATGCTCGGTATTGGACCGTCGAAAATCGAGGCCTAGGTGCGGCCCGGGGAGGGCCGGCCCACCCCCTCCGGGGACTCCGACTTCGTGGTTGTCGCCAACCGGCTGCCGATCGACATGGAACGGCACCCGGACGGCACCACCACGTGGAAGCGCAGCCCCGGCGGGTTGGTCACCGCGTTGGAACCGCTGCTGCGTAAACGCCGCGGCGCCTGGATTGGCTGGGCCGGAATCGCCGATGACGACGTCGAGACCATCGACGAGCCGATGATCGAGGAAGACCTGCGGCTGCAGCCGGTCCGGCTCAGCGCCGACGACATCGCCCAGTACTACGAGGGTTTCTCCAACGCCACGCTGTGGCCGCTGTACCACGATGTGATCGTCAAGCCCGAATACCGGCGCGAGTGGTGGGACCGCTACGTCGTGGTGAACCGGCGGTTCGCCGACGCCACGGCCCGAACCGCGGCCCTCGGCGCCACGGTCTGGGTCCAGGACTATCAGCTGCAACTGGTTCCCAAGATGCTGCGGGAGCTGCGACCCGACCTGACCATCGGCTTCTTCCTGCACATCCCGTTCCCGCCGGTGGAGCTGTTCCTGCAGATGCCGTGGCGAACGGAGATCATCGAGGGCCTGCTGGGGGCGGATCTGGTGGGTTTCCACCTCGCCGGTGGCGCACAGAACTTCCTGGTCCTGGCCCGACGGCTGATCGGTGCCAACACCTCGCGAGCCTCGATCGGTGTGCGTTCCCGCTTCGGTGAGGTCCACTTCGAGTCCCGCACGGTGAAGGTCGGGGCGTTCCCCATTTCGATCGATTCGGCCGAACTGGACCAACGCGCCAAGAATCGCGACATCCGGCGCCGCGCCCGCGAGATCCGCGCCGAGTTGGGCAATCCCCGCAAGATCCTGCTCGGCGTCGACCGGTTGGACTACACCAAGGGCATCGACGTCCGGCTCGAGGCGTTCACCGAACTACTGGAGGAAGGTCGCGCCGGACGCGAGGACACAGTGCTGGTGCAACTGGCCACGCCCAGCCGGGAGCGGGTGGAAAGCTACCGCATGCTGCGCGACGACATCGAGCGGCAGGTGGGCCACATCAACGGCGAGTTCGGCGAGGTCGGCCATCCCGTGGTGCAGTACCTGCACCGCCCCGTGCCGCGCGATGAGCTGATCGCATTCTTCGTGGCCGCCGACGTCATGCTGGTGACACCGCTGCGCGATGGGATGAACCTGGTGGCCAAGGAGTATGTGGCCTGCCGCAGCGACCTGGGCGGCGCGCTGGTGCTCTCGGAATTCACCGGCGCCGCCGCCGAGTTGCAGCGGGCTTACCTCGTCAATCCGCACGACCTGGACGGCGTCAAGGACAAGATCGTGGCCGCCCTCGAACAGACATCCGAAGACGGACGCCAGCGCATGCGCGCGCTACGACGTCAGGTGCTCACCCACGATGTGGACCAATGGGCGCGGTCATTCCTCGAGGCGTTGGCGGCCGCGGGCGGCAAATCGTGACTTAGATCGGCGTGATGTAGCTGATCAGCCACTTGCCGTCGACCTTCTGATAGTCGACCCGCAGGCGGCTGCCGTCGTAGATGGGCTCCTTGGACTGGTCGGTGACCGTGCGGTTCATGAACACCAGCACCGAACCGGTATCACGGCGCGCCTCCAGCACCCCGACGCCCACGACGTTGGCCTGGCTGATCACCTGACGCTCCCGCGCCTGCGGAATGATGTCGGTGGTGGAGCGGTCCCGGAACTCTCGGCGATAATCCGGAGTCAGCAGGTTGTAGGCATCGGTAAGGCTGCGTTCCACGGTCTGGTAGTCATACCCGAAGACCTGCGGAACCTGTTCGGCGGCAAGACGTTCCAACTCAGCCCGGGTGGTCTGCGACGCGGCCGCGGAGACCCGGTCCCAGTACAGCCCGCCGAGCAGCCCGCCGAGCGCGACGATGCCGGCCGTAACCACCACCGACAGCGCCGCCACTAGTACCCGGCTGGCCCGCCCCATCAGTTGCCTCCGTCGGGATATTTCAGGTCCCAGCCGGTCATCCGGCCGGCGTCATCCTCGTGCACGATCACGCGCAGCCGGTAGGCCTGGGATGGCTTGTTGACCCCGTCGATATCGGTCACGGTCACCCGCACCGCCACCAACACCGAGGCGTTGTCCCGGACCTCGTCGATGTCCTCGAGCGCGGCGCCGTTCACCACGGCCTCCGAGGTGGCGTTCGTGTCGCGGAAGAGGGCCTTGAGGTTGTCGACGTTGTTGTTCTGGCTCATCATGTCGCGCAGCGGGCCACTGGTGCCGTCGACGAAACGGTTGACGCTGTCGTCGATGGTGTCCGGGGTGTAGCTGAACATGTTCACGACGGTCTGTGATGCGGTGTCGACGAAACGCTGATCCCGGGCCACGGCCTCGTCGGTGGCATCCTTCTGCAGCAGCAGCAACCCGGTCACCGTGCCCAGCGCGGCCAGGAGGACTACGGCAATCCCAGCGGCAATACCGACAACCGCCACCCGGTTGGGCTGCCTACGCGCCGGCGGGGCGATTCCTGCGGCCGGCGACGGCGTCTTCGCGGTGCTCGTCGCACCGGATTCGATCCGGGTCGTGACCGTGGCGACCGCGGGCTCCGGGGACGTCGGCCCCGCAGCGCGCGACGCACGCCGCCGAACCGGCTTCGGCGCCGGGTCGGGCGTCGAAGTCGGTGGTTCCGTCATTACACCTGCCTCGGATCGAGCATTAGTTCGACCCAGTTCTCGGCGGGACGATGGTCCGCATCGGCCGCGACCAACACTCCGGTGCCCCCGCCGTTCGGGTCGACGAACTTCCCGTTCTGATCATACGTAGCGTAGGCGGGTCCGCTGGCCTGCGGCGCCGGCGCCTCGGCGGGCAGGGGCGCCTCGGGCGGCGGCGGTCCCGGCGGGGGCGGTGGCGTAGCAGGCTGCCGCCCATAGGGCGGAACCTGCTGATCCGGAGGGGCAAAGAACGGCCACGGCGCCGGGGCGGGACCATCGACCGGCGGCACCGGCAACGGGAACGGAGCGTGCGGCGCGGGCCCCGGACCGGGCGGAACCCCCGGGGGCAACTGCACCACGGGCGGCCCCGGATCGTAGTCCGCCTGCGGCGGAATATTCGGGAACTTGTTGGGCGGCAGGATGTTCCGGCCATCCTCGATCGGCGTGCCGTACGGGATGGGCGGCCCGCGCCACGGGTTGCTGCCGATCGGCACATAGCCCTGCGGATCGCGGCACAGCTGCACCGTGGGGGCCCGCTTGCCCGGGAACTCCATGCACGGATAGTTACGGGCGCCGCGGACTACCGACGGATCGTTCTGGGCCACCTTGCAGTAGAGATCTGGCGGCAGATCACGCAGGGTCTCGTCGGCCGGCGGCCGGATCTGGGTGGCCGGGACGAACCCCACCGAGCAGGGCGGCGGATCGCCGAGGTCCACTTTGAAGTCCAGCTTGCCGCCCTCGTCTGCGGGCACACCGCCGGCAACCGTGATCAGCGCGGAGATCAACGCCGGGAAAACCACCAGCGCCTGCTCGATCGATTTGTTGTAGATCACGCCGACGCGGCCCAGGTTGGCCATGTTGGCGGCCAACATCGGGAAGTTGGGCCGAATCCCGGAGAACGCCGCGTTCGCCGTGTCCGCGGCGCCCGGGGCGGTGGTGAGAAGGTCACGCAGTTGCGGGTCGGCGTTGTTGAGTTCGGTGGTGAGTCGGGCCAGGCCGTCGGCAATCGACTTGATGTCGTCGCCGCTGCGCACCTGCGCATCCAGGAACGGACCAGCTTCGTCGATGAGCGCCGCGGTCTGGTCGTAGCTGGCGTTGGCCTCGTCGACCAGTCCTCGAGCGGATTCGATCACCCGGGCAAGTTCGGGCCCGGAGCCGTTGAACGCGTTGGAGGTTTCTCGCAACACGTCCTGCAACCGGCTGTCACTGATGCTGCTGACCAGCGCATCGGCCTCGGCGAGCATCCCGGCGATGTCCTGGCCGATTGCCGTGCGGTCCTGGCCGATACTCGACCCGTCGTACAGCATGGTCTCCGAGGCGGCTTCATCCTCCGGCGGCACCAGGTCGATGTACTGCTCGCCGACCGCGGAGACACTCTTGACGGTGGCGGTGACGTTCTCGGGCACGGGCGCGTTGCTGTTGAGACGCATATGCGCGATTACACCGTTGTCGGTGAGGCCGACGGACTCCACCCGGCCGACGGTGACACCGCGGTAGGTCACGTTGGCGTTGCCGTAGATGCCGCCGCCGGCAACGAAATTCGCGTCGACCTCGTAGGCACCGATGCCGACCTTGGCGGGCACCTGCAGGTAGAAGATCGCGATCGCACCGACCGTGAGCACGGTGATGATCGAGAAGATCATCAGCTGGATTCGGGAAAGGCGGTCGAGCATCAGCGCGGTGCCTCCTCTCCCGGCACGTCGCCCGGTGGAATCTTGAACGGATCCGCCGCTTGTCCGGACAGGTTGGCCAGCTGCCCGGTGAGGAATTCCGGCGGATTGAGGATCTCGGACATGTGCTTCATATTCGGATCCAGTCCCGAGGTCGTGAAGATCGATTCACCGAGGCGACGCATCGTCAGGTCGAACGTCACGTACACGTTGAGGTAGTCACCGCGGACCGCCTGCCGCAGGTACTTGCTGTGGAACGGGAACGTGGGGATCATCGGGAAGGCGTCGATCAGGTTGTCCGCACTCTCGGCCAACGACCGCACCACGGGGTAGAGGTCCTTGAAGTCGGCCGCGAAATCGTCCTTGGTTTTCGCGAGGACGTCGGCGGCCACTGTGCCCACCCGCCCCAGGGCGGTGAATGCGTCGACGATGTTGTCGCGGTTGCGGTTGAGCACCTCCAGCGCGACCGGCAGGGTGTCCAGGGTGCGGCCCAGGCTTTCCTCGCTGTCGGCCAGGATCGCGGCGAACCGGTTGAAGCCGTCGAGCGCCGCCAGGATGTCGTCGGTCTGATCCCGCAGCGACGCGGTGAGCTCGGCCAGCCTCGGCACCAGGCCGGCGAAGCTGCCGGTGCGACCGGCGACCGCGGCGTAGACCTCGTCGGTGATGTCCTGAATTGCCCCCAGGTTGCCCTTGTTGACCACCACACCCAGCGAGGACAACACTTCCTCGGTGGTCGGGTACCGACCGGTCCGGCTCACCGGGATATGTCCCCCCGCGGTGAGCCTGGCCTCCGCCGGATCGGTGAGCGGCGCGGCCAGTTCGACGTGCTGGGAACCCAGCAGCGATGTCTGGGCGACCTGCGCCGTGGCGTTCGCGGGGAGATCGACCTCCGATTCCAGTGACAGCTGGACCGACGCGTAGAACGTGCCGTCCGGCCGCTGCAGGGCCTCGATCCCCGAAACGCTGCCCACCGTCACGTCATCGACCATGACCGGCGAGTTCTGCGGCAAGGTCGCGACGTCGGGCAGCTCGACGGTGATCGTGTACGCGCCGGAACCATGCCCCTTGGTGCCGGGCATGTTGACCGAGTTGAGGCCGCCGAATGAGCAGCCGGCCAGCATGACGACGCCAGAAGCCAACGCAATGGTCCGGCACCCGTTGCTGCGCAACGTCTTTCCCCTATCGATCGCAGGCATCAGCCACCGCCTCCCGCGTCCGGGGCGGGCCCGGGGCTGCCGGGGACGGAGCCGGGAGCATGGCCCGGCCCGGGGGACACCTGACCCGGCACCGCGGGCGGTGGCAGCATCAGGTCATCCAACGTGGTTCCCGGGGGAATGATCGGCGGGGTCACGCCGGGGGAAGGCTCCCACTGCAGATACGGCAGCGGCGTCCGGGCCTTGGCCTCGGTGGCCGGGGTGTCGTAGATGATCTGGCCCTTGTAGGCGGTGATGCTGTTGATCGGATGGAACATCACCGGCGGGAAGTTCATCGTGATACGTCGCAACACCGGACCCATCCGCTGCTTACAGATCTCGGAGCGCTTGATGTTGTCGGCGCCGGCCGTCTCACTGACGTCGAAGGTGCCACCGCAGATGAACTGGACCGGGTTGGCGAAGTTGGGCAGCGACAACAGCCCCGCGAGGGTGCCCTGCGCCGGGTTGTAGATGTTGTAGAAGTTCACCAACCCGTTCGGCGTGATGTGCAGCACTTGCTCGATGTCCTCGCTCTGGTTGGACAGCAGCGTGGTGAACTCCGTCAGCTTATCCACCGTGCCGATCAACGTCTCGTTGTTCTCGTCGAGGAAGCCCCGCACATCTCCGAGCGCCGTATTGAGGGTTCCCAGCGTGTCGTCGAGGCCCGCTGAACTCTCGGCCAGCACCTGGGAGACCGACGCGACGTGGCTGGAGAACTGGACGATCTGCTCGTTGCTCTGCGACAGCGCGTTGACCAGAACCTGGAGGTTACGGACGGTGCCGAACAGGTCGGTGCGCGAATCGCCGAGGCGGCCGGCAGTCTGGGAGAGTTCGCGCAATGCGTCGCGGAACGAATCGCCATTGCCGTCGAAAGTCGTCGCGGCCTGATCGACGAATTCGCTCAGCGGGCCCTGTAAACCGTCCTCGCCCGGGCCGAGAGTCTGCGACAGCTTGGTCAGTTCGTCCTTGACCTCGTCCCATTCGACGGGAACACCGGTGGAGTCCAGTCCGATGGTCGCGCCGTCGGCCAGCACCGGCCCGCCACCGTCGGGGCCGCCGGCGTCGTAGGCCGGCGTGAGCTGAACGAATCTGGCCGCCACCAGGTTTGGCGACACGATGATTGCGTGCGCATCGGCGGGAAGCTTCACGTCGTCGTCCACCGACATCGTGATCTTGACATCGCCGGCGCGCGGCTCGATCGAGTCGATGGTTCCGACCGGCACCCCGACGACACGCACGTCGTCGCCCGGATACAGCCCAACCGCGGTGGAGAACAACCCGATCACCTTGTAGGTGCCGCGGCCCGGCCACAATGCGTACAGGCCGACGGCCAGCACCGCCACCAGGGCGACCACCAAGCCGATGAGGAGTCCGCGGTTGCCGAAACGGCGCGTAGTTGAGGTATCGGTCATGGTGACTTCGGCCTAATGATCAGGCGCTCGGCAACGAGGCCCTTCAGGTAGTCCGACAGGCTGTCGGGCAGCTTTCCGGGCTGGAAGTAGGCGTCGAGCAGCATCTCCGAAATTGCCGCGGGCGGCAGTCCGTAGAGGTTGATCTGGAACCCCGGTCCCGAGCCCACGACCTCGCCGAGTGTGGTGGCGTACGGCGGCAGCCGCTTGAGCGCCTCGCTGATGTGCTCCTTGCGTTCGTTGAGGTTGTCGACCACCAGGTTCAGCTTGCTCAGCGTGGGGCCGAACTGTTCGCGGTTGTCGGCGACGAAACCCGAGATCTGCACGGAGACATCGTCGATGCCGGCGATGAGGTTGGACAGCGCGGCGCGACGCTCATCGAGCGCGGCGAACAGCTGGTTGCCGTCGACGATCAAGCTGTTGACCTGCTCGGCGCGCTGCCCCAGCGTCTGGGACACCGACCGGGCGTGCGCAAGCAACTCGCCGAGCGCCTCGTCCCGGGTGTTGATGGCGCGCGAGAGATCGGTGACGCCATCCAGTGTCGACCGCAGTTGCGGCGTGGCGTCGGCCAGGGTGTCGGTGAGCGTCTGCAGCGCTTCCTGGAACTTGGGTTTGTCCAGGGCCGCCGTGTTCGCGCCGAGGTCCTGCAATGCGGCGTTCAGTGTGTACGGCGTGGTGGTGCGTCCCAGCGGGATGCTGCTGACCGACCCGCCGCCGGCAGGCGTGACGTCCAGCGACTTCTGGCCCAGCACCGTGTCGGTCTTGATGGCGACCAGGGTCTGGTCCCCGACCTGGATGTTGCGATCGACGGTGAAGGTCGCCTTCGCGGCGTTGCCCGCCAGGCCGACCGAATTGACTTGGCCCACCTTGATACCCGAGACGTTGACATCGTCGCCCGGGGCGATGCCGCCGGCGTCGGTGAAGAATGCTTCGTAAGTCTTACCCTGCGGCCAGAACGGCAACTTGGTGTAGCCGAAGGACACCAGGACCAGGCACACCACCACGGCGATGCCGAAGATGCCGGTCCGGAGCGGATTGGAGTCGTCAGTTCTCCTCAAGTGGAGCGCACCTCCCCTTGGACGGGTCCGGCGGTCCGCCGAATGGAACCAAGATGTCGCTGCCGGCCGGGCCGTTGAACTTCAACCGGACCGAGCAGTAGAAGATGTTGAAGAACGAGCCGTAGGCGCCGAGGGCGTTGAGCCGCAGGTAATTCTCGGCGAGCGGTTCGATGACGTCGTTGAGGTCCTGCTTGCGCTCGTCGAACTTGGTCGCCAGCGGCCGCAGATTCTCCAGCACGCCCTGTACCGGCCTGCGGCTCTTCTGCAGCATGTCGGTGAGGTCGGCCTCCGCGGCCGCCAACGGCGGGATCGCCCCGGCGATGGTGTCGGAATTCTGCGCCAGCCCACTGATCAACTGCTGCAAATGGTCGACGCTCGTGTCGAACTGGGCGCCCTTCTCGTCCACGGTTGCGAGCACGGTGTTCAGGTTGGCGATGACGTCGCCGATCAGCTGATCACGCGCGGCCAGATCGGTGGTGAACGAGCTGGTGCTGGACAGCATTTCCGACAGCGCGCCGCCCTGCCCCTGCAGCAACTCGATGACGGCGTTGCTCACCTCGTTCACCTTGTTGCCGTCGAGCCCCTTGAGCACCGGACGCAGGCCGCCGAGTAGTGCGTCGAGGTCGAGCGCCGGGTCGGTCTGCTCCCGGATGATGGTGCCGCCCGGCGGCAGCTTGCGCAATTCGCCGGGGCCCGAGGTGATCTCCAGGTAACGGTCGCCCACCAGGTTCTCGTAGCGGATCAGCGCCCGGGTCGAGGTGTAGAGCTGATAGCGCTCGTTGACGTCGAACGTCACGTCGACGCTGTTGTCCTCGGCGAGGCTCACCGATTTGACGGTGCCGACCGGAACACCGGCGATACGTACGTCCTGACCGGACTTCAGCCGGGAGGCGTTCTCGAAGTTGGCGTGAAAGGTGGTGCCGGAGGCGAAGCGGAACTCGCCGAAGACGACCACCAGCCCGGCGGCGACCATCAGCATGACGACGGTGAAGACGCCGACTTTGGCCAGGACTCCCCGCTGCCCCATCAGAAATCATCCCGTTCTGCATAGGCGCCGTTGAACAGGAACTGCAACGTCGAAGGCGCGTCGAACTGCACTTCGGTGTTGGGTTGGAAGGGCACATAGGCGTTGTCGGTCACCAGGAACGGCGCGCGGTACCAGGACCCGCCGGATTGCTTGCTCGGAATGTCGGGCAGTCCGCGGCAGTTGGGTCCGCCGGTGGCGTTGACGATCGGCAGGCTCTCCGGATATGTGTAGGCGGGCACACCCGGCAGGAAGTTGGACGACACGAACAGCCCCGGCCGGGTGCCGCCGATGATCGGGCCGAACTTGTCTGCCGCGGTCACCAAAGATTCGAGCAGGCAACCGAACTGCGGCGAGTACTCGCCGAGCAGCTTGGTCGGGGCCCGTAGGCGTTGGATGGCGGCGATGTAATCCTCGGCGGCCGGCGCCAGGGTCTCGTAGGCGTTGTTGCCCAGGCCGGTGGCAGCCAACAATGTGGCGTTCAGGTTGCCCTCTTGGTCGATGATCGTGGCGCTGAGTGCCGGCGCATTGTCGAATACCCGGGTCAAGTCCGGCGCGGCATCGGCATAGATATCGGCGACCGTTGCGGCCTGGGCAAAATCGGCCTGCAGGGTGGGCAGCTTTGGATTCAGCTGTTCCAGATAGCTGTTCAGACCCGCCATCATCGCGCCCAGATCATCGCCGTTGCCGCGCAACCCCTCCCCGAGCGCCGACAGGGTGGCATTGAGATTGACCGGATCGACCTTGTGCAGCAAGTCGGTCAACTTCTGGAACAGCGTGTTGACTTCCAGCTGGACGTCGGAGGCCCGCACAGTGGTTCCCGGCTTCATCGCGCCTTCGGGCGATCCCGGCGGAGTGAACTCCACGGATTTGGCGCCGAAGATGGTGTTGCCGGCAATATCCACCCGCGCGTTGGCCGGCACGTAGGGCAGTTGGCTGCGGTCGATGGCGAGGGTCAGCTTGGCCTGGTCGCCGTCGTACGCGATATCTGTGACCTTGCCGATCTGGATGCCGCGGTACTTGACCTTGGCGTCCTGCTGCATCACCAGGCCCGCGCGCGGTGACGTCACGGTGACGGTGTCGGTGGCGGTGAACGCCGCGGTGTAACCGAGATAGGTGATGACCGCGGCCGCCGTGATGATCGCGGCCATGATCGCCGCCGCCACCCGAACGTGGGTCCGGTTCGCTTCGCCGTCTGCCATGCCGCTACCCGGAGAGGTTGAAGTTGCCGGACCCACCGTAGACGGCGAGTGAGATGAACAGGGTGATCACCACGACGACGATCAGCGAGGTCCGCACCGCCTGGCCGACGGCGATTCCCACGCCGACCGGGCCGCCGGAGGCGTTGTAGCCGTAGTAGGTGTGGACCAGCATCACCGCGACCGACATCACGATCGCCTGCAAAAAGGACCACAGCAGATCGGTCGGTACCAGGAAGGTGTTGAAGTAGTGGTCGTAGAGACCCGCGGATTGCCCGTTGATGAAGACCGTGGTGAATCGCGCCGCGAAGAACGACGCCAGCACCGCCAGCGAGTACAGCGGGACGATCGTGATCAGGCCGGCGATCAGCCGGGTCGAGACCAGGTAGGCCACCGAGTGCACGGCCATCGATTCGACGGCGTCGATCTCTTCGGCGACCCGCATGGCGCCCAACTGTGCCGTGGTGCCCGCACCGATCGTCGCGGCCAGCGCGATGCCGGCGACGATCGGGGCCACCACGCGCACGTTCAGAAATGCCGAAAGGAAGCCGGTCAGGGCTTCGATGCCGATATTGCCCAGCGACGAATAACCCTGCACCGCGATGACGCCGCCGGAAGCCAACGTCAGGAACGCCGCGACGCCGACGGTGCCGCCGATGATCGCCAGTGCGCCGGTCCCCATCGTCATCTCGGCGATCAGCCGGACCGTTTCCCGCCGGTACCGGTTCAGCGCGTGCGGGATGTAGCGCAACGACTCGCCGAAGAACAGCGACTGCTCCCCGAAGCTGTCGAATGTCCTGGGCAGGCCGGAAACGAGGCGCCGGAAGCGCAGCGTGGCGTCGAAGCTCATGGTTTGTCCCCCGACGACGCGCGCTCCGGTCCTCGCTTCGCTGCGATCCTCACGCGCGTCATGACTCCAACACCCGCACGCCGATCGCCGTCATCAGCACATTGATGACGAACAGGCAGATGAAGGCGTAGACCACGGTTTCGTTGACCGCTGTGCCGACGCCCTTGGGTCCGCCCTTGACCGTCAGCCCGCGGTAGCAGCCCACCAGGCCGGCAACGACACCGAACAACAAAGCCTTGACCTCGGCCAGCAGCAGCTCGGGAAGGCCGGTGAGCACCGTCAGTCCGTTGATGAACGCACCGGGATTCACGCCCTGCAGGAACACCGAGAATGCGTACCCGCCGGCCAACCCGATGGCGCAGACCAGCCCGTTGAGCAGCAACGCCACCACCGTCGATGCCAGCACTCGGGGGACGACGAGCCGGTGGATCGGGTCGATGCCGAGCACCCGCATCGCGTCGATCTCCTCGCGGATGGTGCGCGCCCCGAGATCGGCACAAATGGCGGTGGCGCCGGCCCCGGCTACCACCAGCACCGTCACCACCGGGCCCAGCTGTGTGACGGTGCCGAACGCGGTGCCCGCGCCGGACAGGTCGGCGGCACCGATCTCACGAAGCAGGATATTGAGCGTAAATGCCACGAGCACGGTGAACGGAATGGACACCAGCAACGTGGGCACCAGGGAGACGCGGGCGATCATCCAGGTCTGGTCCAGGAATTCCCGGAACTGGAACGGGCGGCGGAACATCGCCCGGAACGTGTCGATCGACATCTCGAAGAAGCCGCCCACGGCCCGAGCCGGAACCGCAAGCTGTTCGATCAACCTTGGTTCCCTTCTCGCTCGAGATGGCGTGCTCGACGGACTTCGACGATCTTGGCGAAGTCCACAAATAGGTGTCCCGGCGATTGCACCCACCCGCGGGCAGGACGCCGTCTTAGGTGAGCCGGATCATAGTAACTAGAACACGTTCGCCCTGTCAAAGGCCAATTTTTGAGACAAATTGGATGAATTTGTCCAGGTCAGGCCAATTATGACACACGTCATTGTAGAACGTGTTCTACTTGTCCGCCGGGGCCCTCCTGTCCTTTGCTCCACGTCAACCGTCCAGCAGACCCACGGCCGAGAACATCCGCTCGGGGTCGCGGTCGGCAAAGTATTGCCCCATTGCCCCGCTCAACGCCGCGGTGTCCCAGGCGTCGCCCGCCGCGCTGAACGTCTGCTCGATCGTGGGCGCTGAAACCAGCGCCACAGATGGACCATAAACGATGAACACCTGGCCGTTGACCGGTTCGGAGGCCGGCGAGGCCAGGTACTGCACCAGGGTGACAACATGCTCGGGCGACAGGCCGTCCACTTCGCCGGCGTCGAGTTCGGGTGCCGCACCGAAGGTGTCCGCCGTCATCGGCGTCCGGGCCCGCGGGCAGATCACGTTGGCGCGCACGCCGTAGCGGCTCAAGCCGCGCGCCGCCGAGACCGTCAGCGCGGTGATACCGGCCTTCGCGGCCCCGTAGTTGGCCTGCCCGGGCGGCCCACCCAGCCCGGCCTCCGAGGAGGTGTTCACCAAGCGGCCGTAGACCGGGCCGTTCTCCGCCTTGGACTTGTCGCGCCAATAGGTCGCCGCGTTGCGGGTCAGCAGGAAGTGACCGCGCAGATGCACCGCGATGACCGCGTCAAAGTCCTCGTCGGACATGTTGAACAGCATCCGGTCGCGCGTAATGCCGGCGTTGTTCACCACGATGCTCAGACCGCCCAGTCCGTCGGCGGTGGCCACCAACTCATCCGCGGTGGAGCGGGCGCTGACATCGCCGGCCACGGTGACACCCTTGCCACCGGAGCTGGCGATCTCGTCGAGCACATCGGAGGCCTCCAGGGCCTTGGCAATGTCGTTGACGACGATGGTCGCCCCGCAGCGGGCCAGGCCGATCGCCTCTGCCCGCCCCAGCCCCGCCGCGGCGCCGGTAACCACCGCGACCTTCCCGGACAGGTCCAGGGCGGCCGAATCTCGAGTCGCGTTCGATGTCACTTACGAATACCTCTAGTCTTCCTGGCTCAGCGCGGCGCGCGGGCACTCGGCGACCGCCTGCGCGGCCAGGTCCTCTTGGTCGGCGGGAATCACGTCGACCTTTGTCACGGCGTATTCATCGTCATCGAGATCGAACACCTGCGGAGCGATGCCCACGCATATGGCGTTGCCTTCGCATCGATCACGGTCCACCTTCACCCGCATCGCAATCTCCTCCCACTGCTATTCCGGGGCCGGTTGGCCAGGCCCATGATCAGAATAGGACCGGACGCCGTCGAAACCAGTCTCGCACCTATGTGGACCCCAAGACTAGAACGTGTTACAACCGATGTGGCAAACGGGTCGTTCGCGCACCAGCGGACCGCCCGAGACGTAAGGGAGCGCGCATGCGGATCGGCTTCACCCCGGAGCAGGAGGAACTACGCCGCGAGTTGCGCGCGTACTTCACCAAACTGATGACCCCCGAGCGCGCTGAAGCGCTGGCATCCAACGACGGCGAGATGGGCCGCGGCAACGTCTACCGCGAGACGGTCGCGCAGATGGGCAAGGACGGCTGGTTGACCCTGTCGTGGCCCACCGAGTACGGCGGCCAGGCCCGACCGCCGATGGACGGGTTGATCTTCAACGACGAAGCGGCCATCGCCAATGTGCCGGTCCCGTTCCTGACGATCAACAGCGTGGCGCCGACGATCATGGCGTTCGGCACCGATGAGCAGAAGAAGTTCTTCCTGCCGCGCATCGCCGCCGGCGATCTGCACTTCGCCATCGGCTACTCCGAGCCCGGCGCCGGCACCGATCTGGCCGCGCTGCGCACCACGGCGGTGCGCGACGGCGACGATTATGTGATCAACGGTCAGAAGATGTGGACCAGCCTCATCGCCTACGCCGACTACGTCTGGCTGGCCGCGCGCACGAATCCGGAAGCAAAGAAGCACCGCGGGATCTCGATGCTGATCGTGCCCACCAGCGCCGAGGGTTTCTCGTGGACGCCGGTGCACACCATGTCGGGCGTGGACACCAGCGCGACCTACTACCAGGACCTCCGGGTGCCGGTGTCCAGCCTGGTGGGTGAGGAGAACGCGGGCTGGAAGCTGGTCACCAACCAGCTGAACCACGAACGCGTCGCCCTGGTTTCGGCGCAGCCGATCTTCGTCGCCCTCGACGGCGTGCGGGAGTGGGCGCAGAACACTCACATTTCGCCGGACGGCCGCGGCCGCCGGCTCATCGACTCGGAGTGGGTGCAGCTGAATCTGGCCCGCGTGCACGCCAAGGCCGAGGTGCTCAAGCTGATCAACTGGGAGCTGGCATCGACCGATGCGGCCCCGTCCCCGGCAGACGCGTCGGCGGCCAAGGTGTTCGGCACCGAACTGGCCACCGAGGCCTACCGGCTGCTGATGGAGGTGCTCGGCACGGCGGCGACGCTGCGGACCGATACCCCCGGCGCGCTGCTGCGCGGCCGCATCGAACGCATGCACCGGTCCTGCCTGATCCTGACCTTCGGGGGCGGGACAAACGAGATCCAGCGCGACATCATCGGCATGGTCGCGCTCGGCCTGCCCCGCGTCAACCGCTAAGGGAAAGCAAGGTTTCACATGGACTTCGCACAGCCGGAAGCCGCCGAGGACCTCGGCGGACTGGTCCGCACCATCACCGAATCGGTCTGCACCCCGCAGCATCAGCGCACGCTCGACGGCCTCGATGAACGCTTCGACCGCGAGCTGTGGTCCAAGCTGATCGACGCGGACGTACTGTCCACGGCCGCACCGGAATCCCTTGGCGGCGGTGGCTATGGCGTCCTCGAGCAGGTCGCCGTGCTCGAGGCGCTGGGTCGCCAGCTTGCCGCGGTCCCCTATCTGGATTCGGTGGTGCTGGCCGCCGGGGCGCTCGCGGAGTTCGGCGCCGAGCCGCTGCACGAGGATTGGGCCAAACCCGCCGTGGCCGGCGCGAAGGTGCTGACCGTCGCGCTCGCCGGTGAGATGGGCCAGGGACCGGTGCTGGCCCAATCCGACGGTGATGGCCATCGACTCACCGGCACCCGCACCCAGGTGGCCTACGCCCCGTCTGCCGAGGCGTTCTTGGTTCCGGCCGAAACCGATTCGGGCACCGTGGTTTTCCTGGTGTCCGCACAGGATCCCGGCGTCGCGGTGACCGCCCTGGACACCACCGGGCACGGCAGTGTGGGCCACCTCCAGTTGCAGTCCGTCGCGGTGAGCGCCGACCGTCTGGTGGGCGGCCAGGAGGTGCTGGACTGGCTGACCGCGCGTCAACTGCTGGGGCTGAGCGCATACCAACTCGGTGTGCTGGACCGTGCACTGGAGCTGACCGCGCTCTATGCCCGCGAACGCGAGCAGTTCGACCGTCCCATCGGCAGCTTCCAGGCGGTCTCGTCGCGGCTGGCCGACGGCTACATCGACGTCAAGGGCCTGCGGCTGACGTTGACCCAGGCCGCCTGGCGGATGTCGGAGGGGTTGTCCACCGAGGTGGATGTCCGCACCGCCGCGTTCTGGGCCGCCGAGGCGGGACATCGGGTGGCACACACCGCGGTACACGTGCACGGCGGTGTGGGCATCGACACCGACCATCCGGTGCACCGGTACTTCCTGGCCGCCAAGCAGACCGAGTTCAACCTCGGCAGCGCAACCGGCCAGCTGTTGGGCATCGGTCGGGACCTGGCCGAGACCCCCGTCTGACGCGTGCACAGTGATTTGGGCGTGATTACGCACGGTGAGCGTGGGCAATCACGCCGAAATCCCGCGACCGTGCCCGGGTTGTTGGCGGCGTTGGCCGAAGTCGAGGACCGCGGGGTGTACTTCGGCGACGACCCGGACGCGCCGGTGTCGTTCGTGAGCTGGCGCGACCACATTCAGGACGGCGCCGACCTGGCCGCGACGCTGCGGGGCCGGTTGGACCCCGCCGCGCCGCCGCATGTGGGTGTGCTGCTGGGCAATACGCCGTTCTTCAGCACGGTGCTGGTCGCGGCGGCTCTGGCCGGCATCGTCCCGGTGGGGCTCAACCCGACCCGCCGGGGCGCGGCGCTGCAACGCGACATCGACAAGGCGGACTGTCAGTTGGTGCTCGCCGATTCCAGCGCGCGGGCCGCCGCCGAGGGAATCGAAGTCGTCGACGTCGAATCCACCGGATTCGCGGCCGAACTCGCCGCGCACCGCGGAGCGCCGGTGGCGTTTCCGGACGCCGACCCCGACGACCTCTATCTGTTGGTCTTCACCTCGGGCACCAGCGGCGATCCGAAGGCGGTGCGCTGCACCCAGGAAAAGGTCGCGTTCCCCGGCGTGATGCTGGCCGAACGGTTCGGACTGGGGCCCGCCGACACCTGTTATCTGTCGATGCCGCTGTTCCATTCCAATGCGGTGATGGCGGGCTGGGCCCCGGCGGTGGCCGCCGGCGCCTCGATTGCGTTGCGCCGCAAGTTCTCCGCCTCCCAGTTCATCCCGGATGCTCGTCGCTTCGGCGCCACCTACGCCAACTACGTCGGCAAGCCGCTGTCCTACATCCTGGCCACGCGGGCCCGACCCGACGACGCCGACAACCCGCTGCGGGTGTTGTACGGCAACGAGGGCGCACCCCGCGATCTGCGTCGGTTCGCGGATCGGTTCGGCGTGCAGGTGGTCGACGGCTTCGGATCCAGCGAGGGCGGCGTCGCGATCGCCCGCACCCCCGACACCCCGGAGGGTGCGCTGGGCCCGCTGGTGGCCGGCGTCGACATCCTGGACGTCGAGACCGGTCAACCGTGTCCGCCCGGCGTGGTCGGCGAACTGGTGAACACCGCCGGCCCCGGCCAGTTCCGCGGCTACTACCGCGACCCGGAGGCCGAGGCGCAGCGGATGGCCGGCGGCGTCTACCGCAGCGGCGACCTGGCCTACCGCGACGAGAACGGCTTCGCGTATTTCGCCGGGCGGCTGGGCGACTGGATGCGCGTCGACGGCGAAAACCTCGGCACCGCGCCCATCGAGCGGATCCTGATGCGCTATCCGGACGTCACCGAGGTCGCGGTCTACCCCATTCCCGACCCGTCGGTCGGGGATCGCGTGATGGCCGCCCTGGTACTGCCGGACGTCGCATCGTTCGATGTCGAGCACTTCGTCGAATTCCTCGACGCCCAAGACGATCTCGGACCCAAGCAGTGGCCGTCCTATGTCCGGCTCAGCTCCGCCCTGCCCCGCACCGAGACCTTCAAGGTGCTCAAACGCCAACTCGCCGCCGAGGCCACCGACACCCCCGACCCGGTCCACCCCATCCCCCGCCCAAACTCACCTTTGGGCCGCTAAGTTCGAGTGGCTTGCGGCATTTCGTCGATCTCGGCGCACGCACTCAACCCAGGATCGACGGAACCACGGCCTCGATCAGGTGCGGGCCGGGCTCCTCGAAGGCCGCGGTGAGCGCCACGCCGAGTGCCTCGGCGGTGTGCACGCGTCGGGCCGGCACGCCCATTCCCTCGGCAATCTGGACGAAATCGATGGTGGGGCGGCCGATGTCGAGCAGATCCTGGGCGCGGGCGCCGGGGCTGTCGGCGTTCTCGGCGCCGACGCGCTGCAGTTCGATCCGCAGGATGTCGTACGCGCCGTTATTGAGGATCACCGTGGTGATGTCCAGTTGCTCGCGCGCCTGGGTCCACAGCGCGGACAGCGTGTACATCGCCGACCCGTCGGCCTGCAGCGAGAGCACCGGGCGACCCGGTGCCGCGATGGCCGCCCCGATCGCCGCCGGCATCCCGTAGCCGATCGCGCCCCCGGTCAAGGTCAGCACGTCGTGCGCGGGGGCGCCGGCCGTGCTCGCCGCCAGCATCACTCCGGCGGTGTTCGATTCATCGACGATGATGGCCCGCTCGGGCAACACCGCGCCGACGACGGCTGCGAGCGACACCGCGGTCAACGGTCCCGTCGGCGTCTCGTGCCGCACCGCGGGCGCCACCGTGGCCTCGACGTCCAGTGCCACCTCGTCGGCCAGACTCTCCAAAGCTGCTGCCGCACCGGCATATCCGGCCAGGGTGTGCACCCGACAGCCGGCCGGAACCAGGTCGCTGCGCTTGCCCGGGTAGGCGAAGAACGACACCGGCGACGTCGTCCCCGCCAGGATCAGATGCTGCGCGCCGGCCAATTGCGCCTCGGCCGCCTCGGCGAAGTACGCGAGCCGGTCCACCGCGGGGATCCCGGCGCCGCGCTGTAGTCGGGCGGGGAAGGTTTCGCACAGCACCCGGGCGCCCGTGGCCTGGGCAATGCGGTCGGCGGCCGACAGCCCCGCAACGCGGGTGGCGTCGCCGCCGAGCAGGATCACCGCGGACTCACCCGAGCGCAACACGTCGGCCGCGCCGCGCAGCGCGCCCCGATCGGGTTCGGTGACCCGCTCCGGCGAAAGACGGGCGGCGCCAGCGGTTGTCGCGCCGTCGGCCCAGGAGACATCGGCGGGCAGGATGAGAGTGGACACCACGCCGGCGCGGCTCGCGGCGATCGCATCCACGGTGTGGGCGCAGATCTCCGAAACCCGATCGGTGCGGCGCATCCACCCCGAGACGCTGCCCGCCAACGCCTCGATGTCGGATTCGAGCGGGGCGTCGTAGCGGTTGTGATACGTCGCGTGATCGCCGACGACGACCACCATCGGGACATGCGCCCGACGGGCGTTGTGCAGGTTCGCCAGCCCGTTGCCCAGCCCGGGGCCCAGGTGCAGCAGCACCGCGGCCGGCTTGTCCGCCATTCGGGCGTAGCCGTCGGCGGCGCCGGTGGCCACCCCCTCGAACAGCGCCAGCACCCCGCGCATCGCGGGCACGCGGTCCAATGCGGCCACGAAATGCATCTCGGAGGTCCCGGGATTGGCGAAGCAGACCTCTACGCCGTGGTCAACGAGGGTACTGAGCAGGGTTTGTGCGCCGTTCACGGCACCATCTAACCCCGGTCGCGGATCTCGTCCAGTCGATTGGTCGCTTCTTCGAACCCGTCGACCAGTTCGGCGATGATGTCGGCGACCGGGCGGATCTCGTTCATCCGGCCCACGATCTGCCCCACCGGCATCGCGACGGTGGTCGGGTCGCTGGACTCACTCATCCGCTGATGGGCCTCGCTGACCAGGATGTTCTGCAACGGCATCGGCAGCGGTTCGGGCGCACCCTCGGCATCCCAGGCCTCGGTCCAGCGACTCTTGAGCAGACGGGCCGGCTTGCCGGTGTAGATGCGCCGCCGCACCGTGTCGCTCGAGGTAGCCGCCAACAACGCCTGCTGCACCACCGAGGTGCCCGCCTCGGTCCGCACCCCGAGGTCATATTCGGCCGCGGTCAGGAACGCCGAACCCATCCAGACACCGTGGGCGCCCAACGCCAGCGCCGCGGCAACCTGGCGACCGGTGCCGATCCCGCCGGCAGCCAGCATCGGGGTTTGATGGCCGAGCGCACGCAGACCATCTATGACCTCGGGCCACAACACCATCGACCCGATCTCGCCGGTGTGTCCGCCGGCCTCGTGCCCCTGCGCGACGACGATGTCGACCCCGTTCTCGACATGGCGCAGCGCGTGTTTGGCCGACCCCGCAAGCGCGGCAACCGGTACCCCGGCCGCGTGCACCTGATCGATGACGTCCTTGGGCGGCGAGCCCAGGGCGTTGGCGATCAGCTTGATCGGATGCTTGAGGGCGACGTCGACGTGGCTGCGGGCCACCGAGTGCAGCCAGCCCAGCACCCCCTCGTTGCGGTCGTTGTCCTCCGACAGCGGCGGCACCCCGAGGTCGGCCAGGGTCTTGTCGACGAAGTCGCGGTGGGTCTTCGGGATCAGCTTGTTGATGTCGACGGCGCTGCCTTCGGTGGGCACCTTGGCCGGCATCACGACGTCGACGCCGTAGGGCTTGCCGTCGGTGTTCTCGTCCATCCAGCACAGCACGTCCTCGAGGTCTTCGGCCGCGTTGAAACGCACACAGCCGAGCACCCCGAGGCCGCCGGCGCGGGTGACCGCGGCCGCCACCTTCTCCGAGGGGGTGAAGACGAAGATCGGGTATTCGATCCCGAACCGATCACAGAGTTCTGTACGCATTTACGCTTCGGCTCCCTGGGCGACGGAATGGTTTGCGTGCACCTCATCGGCGGGACGCGCTTCGGTGGTGTCCTTGGCCCAGCGGTAGTCCGGCTTGCCGGCCGGTGACCGCTTGACCTCGTCGACCAGCCACAGGCTACGCGGCACCTTGTAACCCGCGATTTCCTTGCGCACAAACGAATCCAGCCCGGCCAGCGTCGGGCGGGCACCCTCGCGTGGCTGCACCACCGCAGCGACGTGCTGACCGAAGCGTTCATCCGGCACGCCGACGACCAACGCGTCGAACACGTCCGGGTGGCCCTTGAGCGCCGCCTCGACCTCTTCGGGGTAGATCTTCTCGCCGCCGCTGTTGATCGACACCGATCCGCGGCCGAGCATCGTGACGCTGCCGTCCTCCTCGACCTGCGCGTAGTCGCCGGGGATCGCGTAGCGCACCCCTTTGAAGGTCCTGAAGGTCTCGGCGGTCTTCTTCTCGTCCTTGTAGTAGCCGACCGGGATGTGGCCGCGCTTGGCGATGATGCCGCGCACGCCGGAGCCGGGCTCGACCTCGTTGCCGTCGTCGTCGAGCACCACGGTGTTCTTGTCGATCGTCACGCGCGGTCCGCCGGTGTGCGACTGCCCCTTCGCCACGATGCTGGTACCACCGAATCCGGTCTCCGACGAGCCGATCGAGTCCGTGATGATGCGGTTGGGCAGCAACTCGAGGAACTTCTCCTTGAGGCTCGTGGAGAACAGTGCCGCGGTGCTGGCCAGCAGGAACAGCGATGACAGGTCGTATTCCTGGCCCGCGGCCTGCGCCGCGAGCAGGGCGTCGAGCAGCGGGCGGGCCATCGCGTCGCCGGTGAAGAACAGCAGGTTGACCTTGTGCTCGTGGATCATCCGCCAAATCTGGTCGGCGTCGAATTCCGGTGTCAGAACCACGGTCTGACCGGAGAACAGCGCCATCCAGGTGGCCGACTGCGTCGCACCGTGGATCATCGGCGGGATGGGCAGCCGGATCATGGGCGCGTTCTCCTTGGCCCCCTTGGCCAGGTCGAACTCGTCGGCGACGGGCTCGCCGGTCGCGAAGTCGGTGCCGCCGAACAGGACTCGGTAGATGTCCTCGTGGCGCCACATCACGCCCTTGGGAAAGCCGGTGGTGCCGCCGGTGTAGAGCAGGTAGATGTCGTCCTCGCTGCGCGGACCGAAGTCGCGCTCGGGGGACCCCTGGGCCAGCGCGGCCCCGAACTCGACGCCGCCGTAGCGTTGGAAAATTTCGTCGGACCCGCCGCTGCCATCGTTGACCACCAACACCGTCTTGACGTTCGGCGTCTCCGGCAGCACGTTGGCCACCCGTTCGGAGTACTGACGTTCGTGGATCAGTGCCACCATGTCCGAGTTGTCGAACAGATAGCGCAACTCGCCCTCGACGTAGCGGAAGTTGACGTTGACCAGGATCGCGCCGGCCTTGACGATGCCCAGCATCCCGATGACGATCTCGATGCGGTTGCGGCAGTACAGGCCGACCTTGTCGTCCTTCTGGACGCCCTGATCGATGAGGTAGTGCGCCAGCCGGTTGGCCTTCTCCTCGAGTTGGGCGTAGGTCAACTGTTCGTCGCCACAGATGAGGGCCACGCGGTCGGGCACTGCATCGATGGCGTGCTCGGCGAGATCAGCGATATTGAGGGCCATGCTCCTAAACTAGAACGTGTTACATTTCGTGACAAGTTTCCGCCGATGATGCAGGAAGGCAGGTCCCTCGTGAGCGACGCACCGAGCACTGCTGAACAGCCCGACGCCCTGGTTGAGCAGCGCGGACACACGCTGATCGTCACGATGAACCGCCCGGAGCGCAAAAACGCCCTCACCGGCGAGATGCTCTCGATAATGGTCGACGCCTGGGACCGGGTGGACAGCGATCCGGAGATCCGCACCTGCATCCTGACCGGCGCCGGCGGGGCCTTCTGCGCGGGCATGGATCTGAAGAACGCCAACAAGCAGGCGCCCGGCGACACGTTCAAGGCCGGCTACGACCCGACCCGCATCGACGGGCTGCTCAAGGGCCGCCGGCTGACCAAGCCGCTGATCGCTGCCGTCGAAGGGGCCGCGATCGCCGGAGGCACCGAGATCCTGCAGGGCACCGACATCCGGGTGGCCGGGGAGAGCGCCAAGTTCGGGGTTTCCGAGGCCAAGTGGAGCCTGTACCCGATGGGTGGATCCGCGGTGCGGCTGGTGCGGCAGATCCCGTACACGCTGGCCTGCGAGATCTTGCTGACCGGGCGGCACATCACCGCGGCCGAGGCCAAGGAATTCGGGCTGATCGGCCACGTGGTGCCCGACGGCACGGCGCTGGACAAGGCGCTCGAAATCGCCGAGGTGATCAACAACAACGGCCCGTTGGCGGTACAGGCCATTCTGAAGACCATCCGGGAAACCGAGGGCATGCACGAGAACGAGGCCTTCGTCCCCGACACGAAGAACGGCATCCCGGTGTTCCTGTCCGAGGACTCCAAGGAGGGCCCGCGCGCGTTCGCCGAGAAGCGCAAGCCCAACTTCCAGCTGAAGTAGCTTTCGCGACCGGCCCACCCCAGTTTCCGCCGATCGCCGATCCCGATCGCCGATCCCGCCGAGCGTGCAGTTTTATACGCAACACGCCGCTACGGCGGATAGTTCGGCACTTTCGCGGGGGTTGACGCAGCGGAACCGCTTCGACGCTGTGGATAGTGGTCGGCAGCGATTCGCCAGCACTGTCAGCATCCGGTCATGCGGGACTGCGATTGGCCATTTCTGTCCGCCGAGGCGCTGGCGGACGGCGGACTCAGTTTTCGTGAACTGCGCAAGTTCCATGCTGCGGCGGCCCCGGGCGTCTGGGTCCCCCGTGGCGTCGAACTGTCCGCGAAACAACAGGCCACGGCCGCGTGGCTGTGGTCGCGGCGCCAAGCAGTCCTGGCCGGCTTGTCCGCCTCGGCAATGCTCGGCACCAAATGGGTGGAAGCGGGAAACCCGGCCGAACTGATCCATAGCAACCGCCGTCCCCCGGCTGGAATCATCGTCCACAGCGACACATTGGCTCCCGGCGAGACCGAACTCGTTGACGGAATGGCGACGACGACGGCCGCGCGCACCGCCTTCGATCTCGGCAGACGGCTGGAACTGGACCCGGGCGTCCAACGCATCGACGCGCTGATGAATGCGACGCACCTCAAGGTCGCGGCCGTCGAGGACGTCATTGCGGCGCATCCTGGTGCCCGGGGCTTGCGGCAATTGCGGAAAACCCTGGCGCTTGTCAACGGCGGCGCCGAGTCGCCCTACGAATCGCTGACCCGACTGAGGTTGGTACAGGCCGGTTTTCCATCTCCCGAAACCCAGATCGAGATTCACGACGAGTACGGCCGCGTCTTCGCACGCCTCGATATGGGCTGGCGTGCGCACCGCGTCGGGGTCGACTTTGACGGCGCCCAGCACTGGACCGACTCGCGCCGACGGAACTGGGACGTCGAGCGCTACGCGCGGCTGCCGGAATTCGGTTGGATCGACATTCGGGTGACCGCCGGTCTGCTGCACAACCGACCGCAAGTGTTGTTCGACCGCGTCGGTGCGGCGTTGATCGCCCGCGGATGCCCCAAAACGTGGTGAACGTGCAGTGCTATCCGTTCGCACGGCGATTCGCGTACGAAACCACACGCTCGACGGGTGGGGCGGGCGGCCGCGGGTGGGGCGGGGACCGCAGCTAGCCCAGACGCGTGCCCGGCGTGAACACCACCGGCATCTCCTCGAGCCCGCTGACGAAGTTCGCGGGGCGCAGCGGCAGCCGGCTGTCGTCGGCCAGCCGCAGATCGGGCATCCGCTCGATCACCCGCGACAGCATCAGTTTCAGCTCCAACCGGGCCAGCTGGTTGCCCATGCAGAAGTGCGTGCCGAAGCCGAATGCCAGGTGGCTGTTCGGATTCCGATCGATCCGGAAGTTCTCCGGATCCTCGAAGACGGTCTCGTCGAAGTTCGCCGATTCGAACATCAACATGATCTTCTCGCCGGCCTTGAGCTCCGTGCCGTGGAACTCGATGTCCTGGGTCAGGGTGCGGCACATGTTCTTCACCGGTGAGGTCCAGCGCAGCATCTCTTCGATGGCATTCGGCAGCAGTTCGGGGTTTGCGACCATCTGCTCCCACTGCTCGCGGTGCCGCAGCAGCTCCGCGGTACCGCCGGACAGCGTGTGGCGGGTGGTCTCGTCGCCGCCGATCAGGATCAGCAGCGTCTCGAAGACGATCTCGTCGTCGGAGAGCTGCTGCCCGTCGACCTCGGCGTTGACCAGCACCGAGAACAGGTCCTCGGTGGGTTCGGCGCGCCGCTTGGTGATGACGTCCTTGGTGAACGCGGTGTAGGCGGCGAAGGTGTCCATCAGCTTCTGGATGGCCGACTCGTCCAGGTGTGAGCTGAGCCCGCAGACCAGGTCGTCGGACCAGGTCAGCAGCATTTCGCGCTGTTCGGGCAGCACGCCGAGCATGTCGCCGATCACGGCCATCGGCAGGGGTGCGGCGATGCTGCGGACGTAGTCGCATTCGCCGGCCTCGATCACGCCGTCGATCAACGCGTCGCACAGCCGCTCGATCGAGGGCAGCTTGTCCATCACCTGCTTGCGAGTGAACCCCGCGTTGACCAGTTTGCGGCGCAGCAGGTGATCGGGATCGTCCATGTCGATCATGTAGGGCATCCCGGGCTGATCGGGTCGGATGCCGCCGGTGCTGGAGAACACCTCGGGATTGCGTTCGGCGTCGAGGACGGCCTGGTAGGTGGTGGCGGCCGCCAGACCGTTGCGGTCACGGAACACGGGCTGATGGGCGCGCATCCACTTGTAGGCCTCCCGGGCGCCGCCGTCGGCGTAGAAATTACCGTCGGTCAGGTCGACGTCGAGAATTGTGGCTGTCATCGGTCTTCGTGCTCCCTCATGCAGTCAGGTGATTACGTGGAGTCAAGAAATCTCGGTGGCTTCGCCGAAGGTCATCTCGACGTTGGCCGACGACTGGGTCGCAAAGGCGCGCTTCGGCAGTCCGAGCGCGCGCAGTTCGTCGGCGTACGGGTGGGCGCCGAGGCGCAGCCGGGCCCCGCCGACCCGCGCCCGCATCCCGGAGTTCTTCATCTCCCAAGCGATTTCGCGGGTGACGCCGCCGGTGTGGCTATAGGTGGTCAGCACCTGGGACTTCGAGGTGAACGCCGACGGCACGGGCAGGCCGGGGCTGAACTCGATTCCGGCGATCAGCTTGTCGTCCGCGGAGACGTCGAAGTCGAAGGTACGGTTTTCACGGACGGTGAAGTCGGCCATGATCTTGGGGAAGCCCCAGATCCGTTGGCCGGCCTCGAGCGTGAACCCCTGATTGACCGGAAGGTGGTGGATGAACGCCGCGGCCGAGGCCAGCGCCGTGGGTCCCTTCGCGGCCGATCCGGGCGGATTGACCATCACCGCGGTCCCGAACTCGTGGTACTTGCCGAGGTCGCCGTCGATGTAGCGGACCAGCATCAGCATGGTCACCGCGCGGCCCGGCAGGTACTCGCGGACCCGCAATCCGCTGTAGTCGATCATGCGCTGGGCCGCGTCGGCGGGGACCGAGAACATCGCCACGTGGGTGTCGGCCTTGCGGATCCGCACCGGCATGGTCAGCACGGTGCCCTGGATCGTGTGCGTGGGTCTCGCTGTGTCGGTCATCACTGACCAATCTAGAACGTGTTCTAGACAGTGTCCAACATCTGTCTACCCAACGGGTGCCGAACCGGTGTCAGACCAGCTCAACGAGGTCCCGGATCTGCTCGGTCGAACGCGCGCCGACCACCATCATGGTCACCCCGGAGGCCTCCCACGCGGCGATTTGCTTACGGACGTAGTCGATGTCGCCGACGATCGCGGCGTCGTCGACCAACTCGTCGGGGATGACCTTGGCCGCTTGCTCTTTGCCATCCTGGCGATCTGAGCGGAACAGCGCGGTCACCTCGTCGACGACGTCCGAGTAACCCATTCGGCGGTAGACGTCGGCGTGGAAGTTGGTGTCCTCGGCGCCCATCCCGCCCATGTAGAGCGCCAGGTGCGGCTTGATCATCTCGAGCACCGCCGGCCGGTCGTCGGTGACGACGACCTGCGCGGTGGCACAGATCTCGAAATCCTCCCGGGTCCGACGGGCGCCCGGGCGGGCGAAGCCCTCATCGAGCCACTCGTTGTACATCGGCGCCAGCCGCGGGCTGTAGAAGATCGGCAGCCACCCGTCGCAGATCTCGGCGGCCAGCGCGATGTTCTTGGGGCCCTCGGCGCCCAACATGATCGGGATGTCGGCGCGCAGCGGATGGGTGATCGGCTTGAGCGCCTTCCCCAAACCGGTGGTGCCCTCCCCCGACAGCGGCAGCGGGTAGTGCGGCCCAGCGCTGGTGACGGGGGCCTCGCGGGCCCAGACCTGCCGGATGATGTCGATGTATTCGCGGGTGCGGGCCAGCGGCTTGGGGAAGCGCTGGCCGTACCAGCCCTCCACCACCTGCGGACCGGAGACGCCCAGGCCCAGGATGTGGCGACCGCCCGAGAGGTGATCGAGGGTCAGCGCCGCCATCGCGCAGGCCGTCGGGGTGCGCGCCGAGAGCTGGATGACCGACGTACCGAGCCGCATTCGGGTGGTTTCGCGTCCCCACCACGCCAACGGGGTGTACGCGTCCGAACCCCACGCTTCGGCGGTGAAGACGGTGTCGAACCCGGCCTCCTCGGCGGCCGCGACGAGCTCGGCGTGGTTGTCGGGGGCCTTCGCGCCCCAGTAGCCGAGCTGTAGACCCAGTTTCATTTCCGCCACCCCATCCTTGCCACGATTCTTAGAACCTGTTCTACTCGATGTGTGACAGCCAGCCAAAGCCGCCCGGCCTCGCCAGATCATCACGAGCCGCCACTTTCAGCGCCTCTGAAGCTTGCTTTTGACTACACCCGTTCAGTCGGACCGTTGCTCAGCCAATTCTTCACGGCCCTGCGGGAGCGCCGAATCGTCGGCGTGCGCGGGTCGGACGGACGGGTGCATGTGCCACCCGCTGAGTATGACCCGGTGACCTACGAGCCATTGACCGAGGTGGTTCCGGTGTCCGGCGTGGGGACCGTGCAGTCCTGGACCTGGCAGCCGCAGCCGCTGGCGGGTCAGCCGCTGGACCGGCCGTTCGCCTGGGCGCTGATCCTGCTCGACGGCGCCGACACGCCGTTGCTGCACGCCGTGGACGTTCCGGAGGGCTCGATCAGCGCCGGAACCCGGGTGCGGGCCCAGTGGGTCGACGAACCGGTGGGCTCGATCACCGACATCGCGTGTTTCGTGCCCGGTGAGGACGAGGTCGAGCCGCTGCCGGCCGACGAGCGCGATCCGGTGACCATGCTGGTGGTGCCCACCGCGATCGAGATCCAGCACTCCGCGTCGTACCCGGAGAGCACGTATCTGCGCGCGCTGGAGCAGGGCAAGCTCGTCGGGGCGCGCACCGTCGGCGAGAACGGCGAAAAGGGCAAGGTGTATTTCCCGGCCCGCGAGGCCGATCCGGCCACCGGCCAGCAGCTCACCGAGTACGTCGAGCTGCCCGACAAGGGCACCGTCACCACGTTCGCGATCATCAACATTCCGTTCGCCGGCCAGCGGATCCAGCCGCCGTACGTGGCTGCCTACGTATTGCTCGACGGCGCCGACATCCCGTTTTTGCATCTGGTCACCGAGATCGACGCGTCCGAGGTGCGGATGGGCATGCGGGTCGAAGCGGTGTGGAAGCCCCAGGAGGAATGGGGGCTGGGCATCGACAACATCTCGCATTTCCGGCCGACCGGCGAACCGGACGCCGACTACGACACCTACAAGCACCATCTGTAAAGGCTGACCCCCAATGACTTTTCGTGATGTTGCGGTAGTCGGCTTCGCACACGCACCGCATGTGCGCAACACCGACGGCACCACCAACGGCGTCGAAATGCTGATGCCCTGTTTCGCCCAGCTCTACAGCGAGCTCGGGCTCCAGCAGACCGATATCGGTTTCTGGTGTTCGGGTTCCTCGGATTACCTCGCCGGCCGGGCCTTCTCGTTCATCTCGGCGATCGACTCGATCGGCGCGGTGCCGCCGATCAACGAGTCGCATGTGGAGATGGACGCCGCGTGGGCGCTGTACGAGGCCTACATCAAGCTGCTGACCGGTCAGGTCGATACCGCGCTGGTGTACGGCTTCGGCAAGTCCTCCGCCGGCATGCTGCGGCGCATCCTGTCGTTGCAGACCGATCCCTACAGCGTGGCGCCGTTGTGGCCCGACGCGGTCTCGATCGCCGGGCTGCAGGCCCGCTTCGGTCTGGACAGCGGTAAATGGACGGCCGAGGACATGGCGCAGGTGGCCGTGGAGTCGTTTGCCGCGGCCGACCGGGTGGATTCGGTCGAGTCCGCAGCCAGCGTGTCCGAACTGTTGGAGCGGCCGTTCTTCGCCGATCCGCTACGCCGCCACGACATCGCGCCGATCACCGACGGCGCGGCCGCGATCGTGCTGGCCGCCGGCGACAAGGCCCGCGAGCTGCGGGAGAACCCGGCCTGGATCACCGGCATCGAGCATCGCATCGAGACCCCGATCCTCGGCGCCCGCGACCTGACCACGTCGACGTCCACCGCGGCGTCGGCGCAGGCCGCCCTCGGTGGTGACGCCGGGTCCGTCGAGGTGGCCGAACTGCATGCGCCGTTCACCCACCAGCAGCTGATCCTGGCCGAGGCCATCGGACTCGGGCCGTCCACCAAGATCAACCCCTCCGGTGGCGCGTTGGCGGCCAACCCGATGTTCTCCGCGGGCCTGGAACGCATCGGATTCGCGGCCCAGCACATTTTCGATGGCTCGGCCGGCCGGGTCCTGGCGCACGCCACCAGTGGCGCTGCGCTACAACAAAATCTCGTTGCCGTCCTGGAAGGGAAATAACATCGTGGCCGGGCTTTCAAGGAAAAACACCGCCGCGGTGCTCGGCACCGGGCAGACCAAGTACGTCACCAAACGCCACGACGTGTCGATGAACGGCCTGGTGCGAGAGGCCATCGATCGGGCGCTGGCCGACTCCGGTTCCACCATGGCCGACATCGACGCCGTCGTGGTCGGCAAGGCGCCGGACTTCTTCGAGGGCGTGATGATGCCCGAGCTGTTCATGGCCGACGCCACCGGCGCGACCGGCAAACCGTTGATCCGGGTGCACACCGCGGGCTCGGTGGGCGGTTCGACGGCGATCGTCGCGGCCAGCCTGGTGCAGTCCGGCAAGTACCGCCGGGTGCTGACCATGGCCTGGGAGAAGCAGTCCGAGTCCAATGCCATGTGGGCGCTGAGCATTCCGGTGCCGTTCACCAAGCCGGTCGGCGCCGGTGCGGGCGGCTACTTCGCACCGCACGTGCGCGCCTACATCCGGCGGTCCGGGGCGCCGGATCACATCGGGGCGATGGTCGCGGTCAAAGACCGGCTCAACGGCTCGAAGAATCCGCTGGCGCACTTGCAACAGGCCGACATCACGCTGGAGAAGGTGCTGTCCTCACAGATGCTGTGGGACCCGATCCGGTTCGACGAGACCTGCCCGTCCTCCGACGGCGCCGCGGCGATGGTGATCGGGGACGAGCAGGCCGCCGATGCCCGGGTGAGCGACGGCCATCCGGTCGCCTGGATCCACGCCACCGCGCTGCGCACCGAACCACTGGCGTATTCGGGGCGCGATCAGGTGAACCCGCAGGCCGGCCGGGATGCCGCCGCCGCGCTGTGGCGCGATGCGGGCATCACCAGCCCGATCGACGAGATCGACGTCGCCGAGGTGTACGTGCCGTTCTCCTGGTTCGAACCGATGTGGTTGGAGAACCTGGGCTTCGCCCCCGAGGGTGCGGGCTGGAAACTCACCGAGGCCGGCGAGACCGCGATCGGCGGCAAGATCCCGTTCAACCCGTCCGGCGGGGTGCTGTCGTCGAATCCGATCGGCGCCTCGGGCATGATCCGGTTCGCCGAGTCGGCGATCCAGGTGATGGGCAAGGGCGGAGCGCACCAGGTCGAGGGTGCCCGCAAGGCGTTGGGGCACGCCTATGGCGGCGGCGCCCAGTACTACTCCATGTGGGTGGTCGGCAGCGACAAGCCGCAGTGAGCCTCGCCACGGTGGCCGCCCCGAAGGCGCTCGTCTCAGGTCGCTGACAGCTCGACCGCGTAGGGTAAAAAAAGTCCGACAAGTCAGTCCGACTTCGCCAACCCTCGCACACGAGAATTGATCGCTTTGCCACGCCATTACGCCAGCACCCACGCCACCGCACGCCAGTCCAGACGGCTCTCCGGCCGTCTCTGCGGCGCCGCGATCGCGGCGCTGATCGCATTGGGCGCCACCGCATGCGGCGGCCTGTCCGCTGATCCGGCGGCAGGCCTCGACGCCGAGACCACCACGTCCTCGACCGCGGCGTCCTCGCCGACCGCCACCTCGACGAAAGCCGACACCGATAAAGATCTGGCGGTCGACTTCCGCCCCCTGCTGATCAAGGCCGAGCATCTCAGCGATGGCGAGGACACCTTCACCGCGCGGTCGGTCGACACCAATCCGAACGGCATGCCCGGTGCGAGTGCGTTCTTCGTCAACGCCGAGGACGACCGCGCCATCGCCAACACCATCTTGCTCTACCCCGACGCCGAGACCGCCCAGAAGACGCTGCAGGCCGCCACCGAAAGCCTGCCCACGAAGGTCATCGGCGGCACCCCGCGGCCCGCCCCGGTCGGCACCGACGGCGTGGTCATCTCCGGGACCTCGCCCGAGGGCGATACCGCCGTGACGCAGCTGCTCTTCACCGAGGGGCGGGCGCTGGTGCGGCTGGACTTCGAGAGCGCCGTCGGCGACACCACCACCGACCAGTTCGTCAACAATGTCGGCAAGATGCAGCTCATCGCCCTGCAGACCGGCCTGCGAGACACGGAGTAATCCCCCTCGGCAGCGGGTATGCCGCAGGTCACGCCCCCGTCATTGCGGGAATCGGGTTGAAAACTGTAACGTGTTCTAGTTAGAGAGACTGGAGGCGCGAAGTGACGACTGAAACAGCCCACAGCGGAATTCGCGAGATCGACACCGGAGCACTGCCCGACCGCTACGCCCGCGGCTGGCACTGCCTGGGGCCCGTGCAGAGCTTTTTGGACGGCAAGCCGCACAGCGTGGAGATCTTCGGCAGCAAACTGGTGGTGTTCGCGGACTCTGCGGGCGAGCTGAAGATCCTGGACGGGTACTGCCGGCACATGGGTGGGGACCTGTCCCAGGGCACCATCAAGGGTGACGAGGTGGCCTGCCCGTTCCACGATTGGCGCTGGGGCGGCGACGGCAAGTGCAAGCTGGTGCCGTACGCCAAGCGCACCCCGCGGCTGGCCCGCACCCGGGCATGGCACACCGACGTCCGCGGCGGCCTGCTGTTCGTCTGGCACGACCACGAGGGCAATCCGCCGCAGCCCGAGGTGCGGATCCCCGAGATCCCGGAGTGGGCCAGCGGCCAGTGGACCGACTGGAAGTGGAACTCGCTGTTGATCGAGGGCTCCAACTGCCGCGAGATCATCGACAACGTCACCGACATGGCGCACTTCTTCTACATCCATTTCGGTCTGCCGACCTACTTCAAGAACGTCTTCGAGGGCCACATCGCCTCGCAGTACCTGCACAACGTGGGCCGACCGGACATCAACGACATGGGTACCGCCTACGGCGATGCCAAATTGGACTCCGAGGCGTCGTACTTCGGCCCGTCGTTCATGATCAATTGGCTGCACAACACCTACGGTGACTTCAAGGCCGAGTCGATCCTGATCAACTGCCACTACCCGGTGACCCAGGACTCGTTCATGCTGCAGTGGGGCGTGATCGTCGAGAAGCCGCAGGGCCTCGACGACGCCACCTCCGAGAAGCTCGCCGACGCGTTCACCGACGGGGTCAGCAAGGGCTTCCTGCAGGACGTCGAGATCTGGAAGCACAAGACCCGCATCGACAATCCCTTGCTGGTCGAGGAGGACGGCGCGGTCTATCAGATGCGCCGCTGGTACCAGCAGTTCTACGTCGACGCCGCCGACGTCACCCCGGAGATGACCGACCGTTTCGAACTCGAGGTCGACACCACCGCGGCCAACGAGAAGTGGCAGGTCGAGGTCGAAGAGAATCTCAAGCGCCAGGCCGAGTCCAAGCAACAGCAGGCCACCGAGGTCCCTGGATGACCTCGGGCAAGGGGACTCCCGACGTCGATCGCCTGGCGCGGTCGATGGTCCTCTTGCAGGGTGGCCACGACGATGACGACGACGGTCACGGCCATCCCGACGGCGACGCGACCTCGGGTGGATCCTGGAGCAAGGCACCGGATTTCGCCTCCGATCCGGAGCGGGCCGCGGCCGTACGCGCCGCCACCACGGCCGACCAGGAACGGTATCTGACCTCCGGCTTGGCGCCGGTCGACTGCCGGTTCTGCCACGCCACCGTGTCGGTGAAGAAGCTCGGTCCGCAATACACTGCCGTGCAGTGGAATTCGGAGGCCACCCGGCGTTGCGCGGTGTTCGCCGACGCCCGCGCCGAGGGCAACACCGCACCCATGCGGTCGTGCCCCAAGCTGTCCGACAGCATCAAGCACGCCATCGCCGAGGGCTGCCTCGAGGCGGTGTCCAGCGCCCCGTCACCGGGCGACGGTTGACGCGTTCGGCCGGGATGATCGGTGACTGATCGGCAACGCTTCGGCCAACTGGAGATTCTGCGATTTCAGACCGGCTTGGTACGGACCAACTGCTACTTGGTGTTTCATCACGCCGACCGAGAAGCGTTGATCATCGACCCCGGTGACGGCGCGTCGGCCCGCGTGCGCGATCTGGTTCGTCAGCACCGGTTGGCGCCGCGCGCGGTGTTGCTCACCCACGGGCACCTCGATCACGTGTGGAGCGCCCAGCGGCTGTCGGACCACTACGCGATACCGACGTGCATCCATGTCGAGGACAGGGCGATGCTGGTCAACCCGATCCGCGGGGTCGCGCCGAAGCTGGTCCAACGCCTGGTGGGGGTGCTGTGCTCCGAGCCCGAGCAGGTGGTGGAACTCTCCGACGGCGCCGCGCTGACCCTGGGCGGGATCGCGGTCTCCGTCGATCACACGCCCGGCCACACCCCGGGTTCGGTGACGTTCCGGGTGGCCGACCCGCACCATCCCGATCTGCTGTTCACCGGCGACACGCTGTTCAACGGCAGCGTGGGACGCACCGACTTCGAGGGTGGCAGCGGAAACCATCTGCTCGGTTCGATCATCAACAAGCTGCTGGTGCGCGACGATCGGGCGCTGGTGCTGCCCGGGCACGGGGCCCAGAGCACCATCGGGTTGGAGCGCCGCACCAACCCGTTCCTGATCCCTTGACGCCGGACCCGTTTGAAATCGGTCCGCCCGGGTATGCAGCCGGGTCGATGGACGCCGTACTTCTCGGAGGCCGCTACCAGCTCGGAGGCGTGTTGGGCAGTGGCGGCATGGCCGAGGTGCGTGACGGCTGGGACGCCCGACTGAATCGTCCGGTCGCGATCAAACTGCTGCATCCCGGCCTCCGATCCCGGCCCGACATGCAGCACCGCTTTCATGCGGAGGCCCGGGCGGCGGCCGCTCTCAATCATCCCAACATCGGGTCGGTCTACGACACCGGTGAACACCTCGGTACGCCGTACATCGTGATGGAACGGCTGCCCGGCAGCACTTTTGCCGATGTGCTCGCCCGAGGCGCGTTGCCCGGGACAGTCGTGCGGTCGATGTTGCAGAACGTGCTCGCTGCCCTGGAAGTGGCGCATGCGGCGGGGATACTGCATCGCGACATCAAACCGGGAAACATTCTGCTGACCGACTCCGGGGATGCCCTCAAGGTGGCCGATTTCGGGATTGCCAAGACCGTGGATACCGCGCCGACCCGGACCGGTGAAATCCTGGGCACCATGGCGTATTTGAGTCCGCAGCGGGTCGCAGGCGAGGCGGCATCAGCGGCCGACGACGTCTACGCGGTCGGGGTGGTCGGCTATCAGGCCCTGGCCGGCAGCGCGCCGTTTCACCACGACAACCTGGGAGCGCTGGCCCGCGCGATCATGACCGAACAACCGCCCCCGTTACTCGCCCTCCGGCCGGACGCCGAACCGGATCTCGTGCACACCATCGAACGCGCCATGGCTCGCGATGCGCAACATCGATTCCGCAGCGCGCACGACATGCTAGGTGCGCTGAGCGGACCCGCCGTGCCGTCGCCGCGGCCGCCGTCGACGAAGGTGCTCGAAACCCCGTTCCCGATGGAACCGGCGTCGCTGGTCTACGTGCCGCCGCCGCGGCGCCGACCGTCGCGCCGATCCGTGGCGCTGGCGGGCGGCGGTGCCGTGCTGGTCGCGGTGACAGCGATGTTCGTGGCCGCTGCGCAGGACTCGCCCTCGGTACCGGCACCGGGGACCACAGCGCCCGCCGTCTCGACAGCGCCGCCGCCACCCGCACCGTCGGCGTCCACCCTGCCGCCCGCACCGGTGCCGGTGATGGGAGAAGAGCCACCCGGCAAGAAGAAGTCGCCCGGCAACCGCGGCAACGGCCGCGGCAACGGTAAACCCGACAAACCCGGCAAGGGGCCCGGCTAGTTCACAGCCCCGCGAAACGCTCTCGGACGTCCTCGACGGTCAGTCCGTAATCGGCCAGCGAGTAGGTGTGCTTCGGTGAGCGCGGCCCCTGTTGGCTGGCATTGTGCATGTCGCGCATCGCTTGTTCGGCGGCGTCGGTCAATTCGAGACCGAAGTGGGTGTAGATGCCCGCGACCGTGGCGATCGGGTCCTTGACGAAGTCGGCGTACTCGATATCGCAGAACTGCGCCGGATCATGTTTGGCCCGTTCGGCATTGAACAGTTGCAGGCCGCGCGACCAGGTCTCCAGGGCGTCGGCGCCGATCTGCGGGCCGACAAACGAATTCGACCAACCCGCGGTGGTGTGGGCGGCCAGCGAACACATCGAGGCCATCAGGGTTTCGGCCGGGCGGTGACATTGCACCACCAGCGCATCGGGGTAGGTGGCCATCAGCGCGTCCAACGCGAACAGGTGGCTGGGATTCTTGAGCACCCAACGTTTTTCGGGGTCGTTGAGCCCGATCAGCTGTAAGTTCTTGCGGTGCCGTTGATACGGCTTGGTCCAGTCCTGCCGCGACAGCCACTGCGCGTACGTGGGCACATGCGCCAACGTCTCATAGGACACCGAGTGCAGCGACTGGCGCAGCAGCTGCCAGCACTCCTCGACCTCGTCCGCGGTCATGTAGTGCAGGCCCAGATACTCCGGATCCTCGTTGTGCGCCTTGGCGAATTGCGCATCAAGTTGTTGGAACACCGGATTCTGCGCCCAGGTCTCCCGCGGCGGCCGCGGCTGCGGGAACTCGGCCAGCCACAGTTCCAGCCCCTGGTGGCCGGGATCGGCGGTCAGCAGCCGGTGCAATGCGGTGGTCCCGGTGCGCGGCAACCCCGTCACGAAGATCGGCCGCTCGATCACCACGTCCGCATGCTGCGGATGCTGCTGCCACGCCGCCTCCGACATGAGCCGGGCCACCAGGGCGTTGCGCAGGAAGAACCGGCACATCTTGCTGCCGAACTCGGTGAGGTCGGCGTCGCGCTGATAGGACTCGAGCAGTACCCGCAGACCTTCGCGGTAGTTGTCGTCGTCGACGCCGAAGTCGTCGAGACCGACGGCCTTGGTCGCCGAGGCGTGCAGGTCCTCGACCGTGCCGACGTTGGTGCGGGCCCCGGTCATTGGTCGACTCCCGCTCGCTCCGGTCCTCGCTCGTACCTCGCTGCGATCCTCACTTCGCTTCGTCTCCCGGTCACGCCTTGAACTCCCCGCAATTGACGTCGAGGGCCTGGCCGGTGATGCCGCTGGCCAGGTCGCTGGCCATGAACAGGATCGCCGAGGCCACCTCGTTCTCGGTGGGCAGCCGCTTGAGGTCGGAGGCCGCCGCGGCGGCCCGGTAGATCTCGTCCACGGTGGTGCCGTACTTGCCGGCCTGGTGCGTGAAGTACCCCTCCAGGGTTCCGCCCCAGATGTAGCCGGGCAGAATCGAATTCACCCGGATGCCCTGCTCCCCCAGCTCGGTGGCCAGCGACTGTGACATCGCCAGCAGCGCGGACTTCGCCATCTTGTAGGCGCCATACTTGGCCTGTGAGTGCCGCACCACCATGGAGTTGACGTTGACCACCGACCCCGCGGACTCGGCCAGCGCCGGGGTGAAGCCCTGGATGAGGCGCAGGGCGCCGAAGACCGTGAGCTCGATCGCCTCCCGCATATGCTCGAACGTGGTGTCGGCCAACGGCTTCATCGACGGCACCCGGAAGGCGTTGTTGATCAGCACATCGACCCTGCCGAACTCCCGCATGGTTTCCGCGACCAGGTTCTGCACCTGTTCATCGTCGGTGATGTCGGTGCCCACCGCCACCGCCCGGCGCCCGGTGTCGCCGACCTGCTTGGCGACCTCTTCGAGGCGATCCATGGTGCGGGCGGCCAGCACCAGGTCGGCGCCGGCCTCGGCGCATCGGCGCGCCAGCGTCGTTCCCAGCGCGGGTCCGACACCGCTGATCACCACTACCTTGTCCTGCAGCAACCCGGCCATCGTCTACCCCAGCATCCTGTTGGCAATTTGTTGCTGGCGCACTGCGATTCGAGCGCGCCAGGCATCCTCGGTGATTGTGTTCTTCTCGCAATACGGCAACGCCGTCGCGACGTCGGCCGCGTCCATCAGTTCGACCTTGGGTCCGTCGGCCTCGGTGAGGTCTCGGGACAGCCGCTGCCAGCGGAACTGCAGGTAGCCGCGGCGGTGCCCGAGGGTCTCCACCCAGTTGGTGATCCCCGGGTTGGTGTCGGAGACCACGATCCTGATGTTGCCGTCCGGATCAGCCTGCGCCTGAGTGCCATTCAACGAGGTCTGGTGGTTGATGTAGTCCAGCGAGATGTACCACAGGCTGCCGAGCTGGAAGCCCATGTAGGGCGCATCCGAAACCGGCACGGTGATCACCAGCGCCTGCTCCGGGGCCAACTCGAAGTGGCCGGCCGACGAGTACTGCGTGGCCAGGCCGCCCGGGGTGAGCCGCGGTGCCACCATGGTGT
Source organism: Mycolicibacterium sp. MU0053 (assembly GCF_963378095.1). Lineage (NCBI taxonomy): Bacteria > Bacillati > Actinomycetota > Actinomycetes > Mycobacteriales > Mycobacteriaceae > Mycobacterium > Mycobacterium burgundiense. The sequence continues at coordinate 515,791 of NZ_OY726397.1, read as the reverse complement.
TCACCGGGATGTTGAGGTAGAACCACTGCGGGAACTGCAGCCAGGTCTTGACCCGCTGCACCAGTTGACTGCCCGCGACGGCGTAACGCTTCTCGATCTGCGCGCGGGTCAGCGGCGGCGGCGCGGTGCCGGCAGTATCGGTACGGGCGATCGTGACGGTGCCGCGCTGGGCGGACCAGTCGTTGTACACCTCGCGGATGAGCAGCTGGGCAGGCGCTTTCGGGGTGAGCCGCCATTCGAAGCTGCCGTCGGCGGCGATGTCGAGTTGACGGTCGTCGAACGCGGTTTCACTGTCGGGAACGGTCGCGTCGGTGTAGTCACCGCCGAGCAGTTGGAAGCTCAGATCGGTGGTGGTGCCGCGCTTTCCGGTGACCACGTATTCGTGCCCGGCCTGCACCCGGGTGCCGAAGTACAGCGTGTCCGGGTTGTCCAGGCCCATCTTGTTGAACGGTCCGGTGCCCGACTGCAGGAAGGGATGGTCCCGGTCGTAGTCGAAGGCGATATGGGTGCACGCCGAGATCCCGCCGGCCAGGTATTGCAGGCCCTCCAGGAGATCGGCTTCGGTCTCGATGTGCGGCGCCTCGGCGACCAGGCGTTCGGCCTCCGCGATGGCGTCGAGGAGTGGCTGCGAATACATCGGCGTCCTTCGGTTTGCCTTATCGGTGGTCCAGTATTGGAACACACTGGTAGAGTTCTGACCCGAGACTAGAACGCGTTCCAATCGGAGTCAATGTTGGTCAGTCCCCCCGAGCCCACCGGCCGCGCTTCCCCGCCGACGGCGCGCGTGGTCGCGGTCCTGGAGTTCTTGGCAGGCCACCCCCACGACCGGTTCGGCCTGTCGGAGTTGGCCCGCCGGATCGGGCTGAGCAAGCCCACCTGCCTAGGCATCCTCACCACGTTGACCGATGCGGGCTATCTGGTTCGCGACACCGCCGACAATGGCCGGGACAAGACCTACCGGCTGGGCCCGGCGCTGATCGCACTCGGCCACACCGCCCAGGAGTCCCTGCGGATCAGCCCCGCCGCCCGCGCCGAACTGCGCCGACTCTCGCAGACCTACCAGACCACCGCGGCCCTCTCGGCCGTCGTCGACGACCGCATCACCCTGCTCGATCTCGTCGGGCCGTCCGGGGTCGACGTGGGGGTCCGGGTGGGGCAGAGCTACCCGTTCGCCCCGCCGGTCGGGCTGATGTTCGTGCTCTGGGACGACGACGCGCTGCGGGACTGGCTGGCCAAGTCGCCGACGATCCCGCTACGCACCGAGTCCGACCGGCTGGCGTCCGTGGTCGCGGAGTGCCGTTCCTGCGGCTACCTGGTCGAGCGCCTCACGCCGGGCGGGCGGCGACTCTATGCCCTGATGGCGGGCATGCCCAACGCATTACCCGACGAGTTGCGCGCGCTGCTCGGTGAGTTGGTCTCCGACATCGGCGAACGGGTGTACCTGCGCGACGAGGCCGGGGCCGGCGGGCAGCGCCGCAGGGCCCGTACGGATATCAGCGTCATCTCCGCGCCGATCTTCGACCACCATCAACGGCAGGTCATGGTCGCCTCGCTGCATATCGGCCATGCCCTCACCGACACCGAGATCACCAAGCGGGCGCGCGATCTGGTCGCCTCCGCCGAGGTGATCACCGCGCAGTTGGGCGGTTCGGCACCGCTCAGCTGACGCTGGCCAGCGCGAACGGCAGCACCTCGGGGGCGCCGGCACTGCGCAACAGCTGGGCCGCCATGGTCATCGTCCATCCCGTGTCGACCAGATCGTCGACCAGCAGCACCGGACCGTCGGCGCTGATCTCGGGGCGCTCCCAGGCCCCGTCGAGCGCGGCCACCCGGTACGCGGAATTCGCCGCGGTGACCGGGCGACGCTGCGGCGCGTACCGCAGGGTGCCGAGGTTGGTCAGCCGCCCGACCTCGGCGAGCCGCCGGACCGTGGACGAAATCAGCAGCGGGTGGGTCTCGGAGTCCAGACCCAGCACTGCGACCGGCCTGGTTTTCCAATCCCAGACCTTGAGCACCTCGATCGCCGCGCCGATCACCTCGTCGGGCACCTCGGCATCGGGTTCGGCCAGCAACTTCCGCAGCCGGGCACCCCAACCGAGGTCGGTGAGCCGGCCGATGGCGCGGCCCGGCTGGGCGCCGTCGGCGATCCGGCCCTTCAGCTCCAATCCCAGCGAGGCCAAACCGGACGGCCACTGCTTGCGGGGGGTGATGTCGACGCCGGGGCGACGTAACCGCTCCCGGGTGGCGGCCAGCGTCGCCTCGTCGACGGCGGTTTCAAAGCGAGCACCGGTGCAGTTGTCGCAGCGTCCGCACCGCTCGCCGGGCTGTAGGTCCGGATCGTCGAGTTGGCTGCGCAGGAACACCATTCGGCAGCCGTCGGTGCTCTGATAGTCCAGCATGGCCTGTTGTTCCCGGTTGCGCGCCTGCTCGAGGGCCCGGTAGCGGTCCTCGTCGTACTCCCACGGTTGTCCGGTGCCGATCCAGCCGCCCTTGACGCGACGCACCGCCCCGTCGACATCGAGCACCTTGAGCACCATTTCGAGCCGAGACCGGTTCAGATCGACCTGCGGTTCCAGCGCCGCCGTCGACTGCGGCCGATCGGCGTCCAAGGCCCCGATAACGTGGCGCACCATCGCCTCCGACGGGAATGCCACGGACGCGAAGTACCGCCACACGTCCTGATCCTCGGTGCCCGGCAACAGGATCACCTCGGCGCTGTCGGTCGCACGGCCGGCGCGGCCGACCTGCTGGTAATAGGCGATCGGCGAGGACGGCGCGCCCAGATGAACGACGAAACCCAGGTCGGGCTTGTCGAAACCCATCCCCAGCGCCGACGTGGCGACCAGCGCCTTGACCCGGTTCGCGAGCAGGTCGGCCTCGAGTTGTTCACGTTCGGTGGTGTCGGTGGCCCCGGTGTAGGCCGCGACCGGGTGGCCCTGATCCCGCAGCAGGGCGGCGACGTCCTGGGCCTGCGCCACCGTCAGGGTGTAGATGATGCCGGAGCCCGGCAGCGAATCCAACTGTGCGGCAAGCCATGCCGCACGTTGGGCCGGGTTGCCCACCCGGACCACCGAAAGCCGCAGCGACTGGCGGTCCAGCCCGCCCCGTAGCACCAGGGTGTCGCGTCCACCGACCCCCAGCTGGGCCGCGACATCGGTGACCACGCGATCATTGGCGGTGGCCGTCGTCGCCAGAACCGGGATGTTGGAACCGAGTTCGCCGATCAGCGTGCGGATGCGCCGGTAGTCGGGCCGGAAGTCATGACCCCAGTCGGAGACGCAGTGCGCCTCATCGACCACCACCAGTCCCGCGTCGGCGGCCAACGCCGGCAGCACATTCTCCCGAAAGTCGGGGTTGTTCAACCGTTCCGGGCTGACCAGCAGGACATCGAGGGCACCGTCGGCGACCCGCTGGTGGATCGTCTCCCATTCGGTGACGTTGCCGGAGTTGATCGTCGCCGCGCGCACCCCCGCCCGCTCGGCCGCCTCGACCTGATTGCGCATCAGGGCGAGCAGCGGGGAGACGATCACGGTGGGGCCGTGCCCGGTGGCGCGCAGCAGCTTGGCGGCAATGAAGTACACCGCCGATTTGCCCCAGCCGGTGCGCTGCACCACCAGTGCCTGACGCCGATGCACCACCAGAGCCTCGATCGCCACCCACTGGTCATCGCGCAGGGTGGCGCCCGGTCCGGCCAGTTGTTCGAGGATCGACTGCGCCTGCTCGCGGGTTGCCATGGCCCCATCCTGCCCGGTGGGGCCGACGCGCCGGCCGGACAGCGGACGCAGGCACACAAGCGTGCCCGCCCACTCGGGAGCGGGCGGGCACTACCTGCGGGTTCGGCTAGATGGCCTCGAGCGCCTCGAGGGACTGCGACGGCGTCACTTGAAGGCCGCACTCCTCGCTGAGGGTCCGCACGGGCTGCTGGATGCTGCGCAGCTCGCCGGCAACGTCCTCGTTCTCGGCGAAGTAGGTCTGGTAGGCCGCCTGCGCCTGCTCGGCCGGCTTCTTGGCGATCTCGCTCAGAGCCTGGTCGACCTCGGGGTTGGCGGACAGGTAACCGCCCACGGACTCCTGCACGGAGCTGACCGTGGTGGCCACGTCGCTGGCGCTGCAGTTATCCGGGGCCGCGCTAGCCGCGGGCAGCGCGATCGTAGCGCTGGCGGCTGCACCGAGCAGGCCCCCGGCAAGCATTCCGCCGAGTCCGCGGTACACAGTCGTCTTGCTAGCTTTCATTGCGTTGCTCCTAACGGTTTCGTGGCCGTCCTTGAAACAGCCACACCCCGACCCGCTGTTGCAACTACCCGACTGTCCATGGGCCGAAACACCGCGGCGGGCAGGAGTCACCCGATTCGGAGCCCGTCCAGCGCTCTGACCTCCGCGTTCAACGGATGTGCGAAAGTTTCGCGAAATCGCGCCCGGCGCTGGTCCTCAGAAGTTGTTGCAGGTGTTGAACACCTGCTCGATGAGGCCAAGGTAGGGCTGATTTGCCGGGTAGTTCGCCAGCATGTTTGCCATCTGCCGACGTTGCGGCGGCGGAGCGCCGAGGAACTGTTGCAACATGGACGGCCCCGAGGACGCGTTGAACTGCGCGGCGGCCGCCGAATCCTGGGCATTCAACGCCGACATCACCTGCGGGTAACTGCAGGTGGTGTTGACCATCGAATCCAGTGGCGCCGCGGTTGCGATGCCGGCCCCCGCGGTCAACGCCAAACCCAACCCGGCAACGGTTACGGTCAGCCTGGTCAACGACGCTTTGATCATGTGTGAACCTCTTCCTCCCCTTAAGGCCGGGACTTTACTCGCCGAGGTTTGGCGTCCCGCCGGTTTTGTGATGTCCACAGGAAATTGCCGGGTTCATCACGGCCGCGGCTCAGAGTCGTCGCGTGGGAGCAGCAACGACCGGGTCACCGGACGTGGTGCGGTCTGTCTGAGCAATGAACTCGCCGGTCGTTGTCGTACCCGTTGCGGCCACCAGAACCAGCGTCCGAGCAGCGCGGCTATCGACGGCGTCATCAGCGCGCGCACCACCAGGGTGTCCAGCAATAGACCGATCCCGATCGTGGACCCCACCTGACCGATGATGCGCAGGTCACTGACCACCATCGACATCATGGTAAAAGCGAAAACCAGGCCCGCGGCGGTCGCCACCTTGCCGCTACCACCCATGGCACGAATAATTCCAGTGTTGATACCGGCACCGATTTCTTCCCTGATCCGCGACACCAAAAGCAGGTTGTAATCCGAACCCACCGCGAGCAGGATTATCACCGACATGGCGAGCACCAACCAGTGCAATTCAATACCGAGAATGTGTTGCCATATCAATACCGATAATCCGAATGCCGCCGCCAGTGATAAAGCGACCGTACCCACAATCACCAATGCCGCGACCAGACTTCTGGTGATGATCAGCATAATACTGAAAATGAGGACCAGGGCCGCCACGCCCGCAATCAAAAGGTCATACGTTGAGCCATCGCGCATATCCTTGAACGTGGCAGCAGTCCCGGCCAGGCTGATCTTGGCATTTTCCAACGGTGTCACCTTGAGCGCTTCCTCAGCGGCATTCACAACTGCGTCGACCCGGGCGATCCCTTCGGGTGTTGCCGGGTCGTCCCGATGCGTGAGGATGAAACGGACCGTCTTCCCGTCCGGCGAGAAAAACAAGTCCATCGCGCGCTTGAAGTCCGCATTCTCGAAAACTTCCGGCGGCAGGTAGAACGAGTCGTCGTTGAAGGACGCGTCGAACGCTCTGCCCATGGCCGTGGCGTCGGTATCCATCTCGTCCATCAGCGCGAATGTGCCCGACATGGTGCTATGCATCGTGAGCATCATGCTCCGCATCACCTTCATGGTGGCGATCATCGCCGGAAACTGGGTGATCATCTGCGGCATCAAAACATCGAGTCGATCGAGATTCTCGACCATGCCGCGCATCTTCTCGCTCAGTTCGTCGACACCGTCAAGGGCGTCGTACAACGATCGGAACCCCCAGCAGAGCGGGATGTTGAAACAGTGCGGCTCCCAATAAAGATAGTTACGAATCGGCCGGAAGAAATCGTCATAATCAGCCATATTGTCGCGTAGCTCGTTCGTGAGATCTTCCAGATCGTGGGTATCGCGAACAGTAATATGCGTCGCTGCGACCAGCTGCTGCATCAATTTGTACATCCGTTGCATGATGCCGATCATCGATTCCAGATCGTCGGCTTGGACCACCATGTCATCCATGCGGTCCCGCTGAAACGGCAGGATTTGCTGCTGGCTGGCACTCTGGAGACTCAGCATGAATGGGATCGAAGTTCGTTCGATCGGACTTCCCTCCGGCCGCGTTATCCCTTGGACCCGCGAAATCCCTTCGACCTCGAATATGGCCTTGGCCAACTTGTCCAACACCAGAACGCCGGCGGGATTCCGCATGTCATGATCGGCCTCGACCAACAAGATGTCGGGCATCATCCGGGACTTCGGAAAATGGCGCTCAGCCGCCGCATACCCGACGTTGGAGGGAATGTCCGCGGGAACGTAAAGCCGGTCGTTGTAGCTGGTCTTGTACGCGGGCAGCGCCAAGAGTCCGACGAGCGCCACCACGCATGCCGTGACCAGAACGGGTGCGGGCCACCGCACGATGGTGGTGCCCAACCGACGCCATCGGCGGACGACGATCCGTCGCTTCGGTTCGAACAGCCCGAAGCGGGCGCCGACCGCGATCGTCGCCGGAATCAGCGTCAGCGCAACCGCAACGGCAACGGCCATGGCGACCGCGGTAGGGATGCCCATGGTCTGGAAGTACGGCAGTCGGGCGAAGCTCAGGCAGAAGATCGCTCCGGCGATGGTCAGTCCCGAGGCCAGGACCACCTTGGCGACGCTGCGGTAGGTCGTATAGAAGGCCGCGACCGGATCTTCCCCGGCTTGCCGTGCCTCCTGGTAGCGCCCCGTGAAGAAGATGCCGTAATCGGTCCCGACGGCGATCCCCAGCGATACCAGTAGATTGACGGCAAATGTTGAGAGCCCGATGATTTCGTTGTCACCGAGGAATGCGACGACCCCCCGGGCGGCTTGCACCTGGATGCCGACCATGAGCAGTAACAGGATGGCGGTTGTCACCGACCGGTAGACGAACAGCAACATCGTGAAGATCACCGCGAGCGTGACGATGGTGATTCGGATGATCGATTGGTCGCCGGCGAGATTCATGTCGGTCACCAGCGGTGCGGCGCCGGTCACGTAGGCCTCGACGCCGGGCGGCGACGGTGTCCGGTCGACGATGGCGCGGATCGCCGCCACGGACTCGTTTGCCAGCGCTTCGCCTTGATTTCCGGCGAGATTCAATTGCACATACGCGGCCTTGCCATCGCCGCTCTGCGCGCCCGTCGCCGTCAGCGGGTCGCCCCAATAATCCTGTACGTGTTGAACATGTGCCGGGTCTGCGCGCAGCTGACGAACCAACTCGTCGTAGTAGCGATGCTCCTCGTCGCCGAGCGATTGTTGCCCCTCCAAGACAATCATCGCCACACTGTCGGAATCCGATTCTCCGAAGTTGTGCCCCATGCGCTGCATCGCATGGAATGACGGGCCGTCTTTGGGCACCAGAGACACCGAGAACTCTCGTCCGACGTGTTCCAGCGAGGGGACGAGGAAGGTCGCGGCAGTGACGACCACCAGCCACCCGAGAATGATCGGCACGGCCAGCCGGTAGATCATCCGCGCAACAAGCGGCGGATCGTGGTTCATCAGGGGGAGCGTTCTTCCGGACTCAGCAAGAGCGCACGGACCAGCGGCCGGGGCCCCGTCGCCCGCAGGAGCGCACTTGCCGGCCGCTGTCGCACCCGTTGCGGCCACCAGAACCACCGACCCAGCAGTGCGGCAATCGACGGGGTCATGAACGCGCGCACCACCAGGGTGTCGAACAGCAGGCCGATCCCGATGGTCGAGCCCACTTGGCCGATGGTGCGCACGTCACTGGCCAGCATGGCCATCATGGTGAAGGCGAACACCAACCCCGCTGCAGTCACGACCGTGCCGGTACCACCCATCGCCCGGATGATCCCCGTGTTGATGCCGGCGCCGATTTCCTCCTTCATCCGTGAGACGAGCAGCAGGTTGTAGTCCGATCCGACCGCCAACAAAATGATCAGCGCAATCGCGAGTACCAGCCAATGCAGTTGCATGCCGAGGATGTGCTGCCAGATCAGCACCGAAAGTCCGAATGCCGCACCCAGCGAAACCGCCACCGTCCCCACGATGACCAAGGCGGCCACCAAACTGCGGATCATTATCAGCATGATGATGAAAATCAGGCAGAGCGCTGCGACGCCGGCGATCAAGAGATCGTAGGTTGAACCAACCACTTGGTCTTGCCCCATTGCCGCACTGCCGGTGAGGGAAATTCTGGCGGTCTCCAGCGGCGTCCCCTTGAGGCCCTCGGCCGCCGCGGTCCGAATCGGACCCGCCCGCGCTATCCCCTCCGGTGTCACCGGGTCGCCCTGCTGCGTAACCAGCATGCGCACCGTTGTGCCGTCCGGCGATATGAAAACGTCCATGACACGTTTGAAGTCTTCGTTCCTGAATATTTCCGGCGGCAGGTAGAAAGTGTCGTCGTTCTGCGCGGTGTCAAAAGCCTTACCCATCGCAGTTGCGTCGTCGCTCATCTCCTCCATTTGGGAAAATATTCCAGTCATGGTGCTATGCATACCCAGCATCATGGTGCGGGTGCTCTGCATGGTGGAGATCATCGCCGGAAACTCGGCCATCAGCTGCGGCATAAGCGCATTCAGCTCGTCTAGATTACCGACGAGATCACGCATTTTATCGCTGATTTGATCGACACCGTCGAGGGCCTCGAACAAACTCCTGATCGACCAGCACACCGGGATGTTCATGCAATGCGATTCCCAGTAGAAGTAGTTGCGAATAGGCCTGAAGAAATCGTCGAAGTTCGCAATATGATCACGCAGTTCGTCGGTCACCTCTTGGAGCTCATGCGTTCTGGCCACCATCTCGCTGGTCGTGGCTGCCAGTTGTTGCATCAACCCGTACATGCGCTGCATCACGCCTACTGTTTTGGATATCTCGTCTGCCTGCTTCAGCAAGTCGTCCATGCGCGCTTTTTGAAACGGCAGGAGTTGCAGCTGACCGGCATTCGACATGCTGATCATGAACGGTATCGTCGTGTGTTTGAGCGGTTTACCCTCGGGTCGGGTGACAGCCTGGACCCGAGCAATGCCGGGAACGGACTGCACCTCCTTGGCCACCTTGTTCAAGATGAGGAAGTCGGCCGGGTTGCGGAGGTCATGATCGGCTTCGATCAACAAGATGTCGGGTGCCACCATCAGCGATTGCTGAAAATGGCGGTCGGCGGCCGCATACCCCTCGTTCGCGGGTATATCGTGCGGTAGATATTTCTGGTCGTTGTAGCCCGGTTCATACGCCGGCAATGCCAACAATCCGATGAGCGATACGGCGCAAGTGGCCACGAGAATTGGACCCGGCCATCGCACGATCGCCGTTCCCAACCGGCGCCACCGACGAACCATGATTTTTCGCTTGGGTTCGAACAACCCGAAACGGCCGCCCAATGCCAGAACGGCCGGGATCAGCGTCAGCGCCACCGCGACCGCGACGACCATGCCCAGGGCGCATGGAATGCCCAGGGTTTTGAAGTACGGAAGACGAGTGAAACTCATACAAAACACCGCTCCGGCGATCGTCAAGCCGGACGCCAGCACAACCTTGGCAACGCTTCGGTAAGTGGTATAGAAGCTCGTCAACCGATCCTCACCGATTTGGCGGGCCTCCTGGTACCGCCCGGTGAAGAAGATGCCGTAATCGGTTCCCGCCGCGATCCCGAGCGTGACCAACAAGTTCACCGCATACGTTGAAAGCCCGATGATTTCCTGATCACCGAGGAGTGCGACCACTCCGCGGGCCACCTGCAATTGGATTCCCACCAGCAAAAGCAGCACCACGGCCGTGACGATCGACCGAAAGAACAACAGCAGCATGGTGAAGATCACGGCGAGGCTGAGTCCGGTGACCAGCAGGACGGTTTTGTTGCCGCTCTGGCTCAGATCGGCAACCAGGGCCGCCGGGCCGGTGACATAGGCGGAGACCCCCGGCGGCGCGGGCGTCTGTCCCACGATGTCTCGGACAGCCGCCAAGGACTCGTTCGCCAACGCCTGACCGAGGTCGCCGGTGAGACTCATTTGGACGTATACGGCTTTGCCGTCCGGGCTTTGCGCGGCACCAGCGGTGAGCGGGTCCCCCCAGAAGTCCTGCACATGCTGGATGTGTGCGGTGTCGGCTCGCAGTTGCCGAGTCAACTCGTCGTAGTAGCGATGGGCCTCATCGCCGAGTGGTTGCTGCCCCTCCAGGACAATCATCGCCACGCTGTTGGAGTTCGATTCCTCGAAGTGCGCTCCCATCCGCTTCATGGCCTCGAAGGACGGCGCCCCCTCGGGAATCAGCGATACGGAGCGCTCCTTCTCGACCTGTTCGAGAGGCGGGACGACCGCGCCCAGGACGTAGGCGATCAGTACCCATCCCAGGATGATCGGCACCGCGAGTCGATAGATCATCCGCGCGACGAACGGCGGCTTTCGGTCTACCGGTTCGTCGAGCTGCTGGGTGCTCATGCGGCCCTCAGCACACAGAATGTGAAAGCGCTTTCGCCTTGCCGCACCCGCTCCGCCTTCACTTCATCGTCGACGGTGATACGGCAGCCGACGGTGTCGGCATCGCTCTGCGCGATGATGTTCACCATCGCGGTCGTCTCGGTCATGTCGAACGTCAAAGACCAAGGCAAGCTTGCACTTTCGATGATCTGCGGTTCGGCGTCGACATCGAAGTAACTGATCCGGGCTGCCGAGCCGGGCGGGCCGAAAACCTCGAGCACCAACTGCTTGGGGTTGTAGGGCGGACGTTCCTCGACTTCGGTATCCGCATAGGTCGGGTAGACCTCGGACCCGAAGACGCCGTGCAGGCGCGAAACCGTGAATCCGCCAGCACCGAGGACCGCCAGTATGAGCAGCGGGATCCACACCCGCCTTAGTACCCCCAAAATTGCGAACCCCCTCGCAAGCGACGTCAAATTCGCTCCCCCAGCGCGATACGGAGCGTAATGCATATCACCTGCGTCCTGAGCCGGAAACGGTGGTTACGGTTTCAGCACATTTCCCGACTCAGACGTCAATTCAGCCGCGGTGCGGCCGTAAACTTCCTGGCAAGGCGCGGTGTTCGAAGCCGGCAGGCAGGTGCAGGCGGGGTACCGGTCGGTCGGCACGTGCGGTGCGCGGCGCTACCCCCGGCCGGCGCCGCCGGCGAAGAAGTCCAGCACCGCCTTGTTCACTGCGTGTGGTCTCTCCAGAAAGCCCAGATGGCCGGTGTCCGCCACCTCCAGGTACCGGCCGTTCGGAAGGGCCGCAGCTACTTCGGCGCCCAGGTGCGGGGGCATCACGAGGTCTTCGGCGAATCCGATCACCAACACCGGGGTGGTGATCGACCCGTAGGCCGGTCGTCGATCGGTTTCCGGGGCGACGTCATACTGGGCGCCGATCCCGGGGGTCGACGCCGCGGGCCACATCGTGAACGTGTCGATCCAATCTTGAACCGACCGGTCATCGTTCAAGGTCTTCGGTGAAAAGCTATCAAGCAAACGCAGTTTCGCTTCGTAGCGGGTCGGGAGTCGGACGCCGGACTGCGCCAAGGTCCGTTCGGTGGTGCGGAAGAACTCGCGCGTGCGATCGTGGCGAGCACGCGTGGCCATCAACGCTGCCTGCCGCACCAGTTCGGGGCGGGCGAGCATCAACTCCTGGGCGATGTAGGAACCCATCGAGACAGCCACGATGCGTACCGGTGCCGCATCGAGCCGCTCGATCAGCTCCGCTGTGTCGGCCACCATCGTTGCCGTTGTGAACCCGTCTGCGTTTGCGGTCGCGCCGACGCCCCGGTTGTCGAACGTGATGACCCGATAGCCGGCCGCCAGGAACGCGGGGACCTGGTGGAGACCCCAGGTACGTCCAAGGCCGCCCTGGCCGGCAATGAACAGCACGGGTTCACCGTGGCCGCGGTCGTCGTACGCCAGGTTCATGCGTCCAAGCGGGCGAACTGGCCCTGCCGATACTGCTCCACACACAGTGCACGCCTGACCTTGCCGCTGGTGGTGACCGGGATCGACCCCGGCGACACCTGAACCGCGTCCGCGACCGCCAGGCCGTGCACGTCGAATACCGCAGCGGTCACTTCGCGCTTGAGGTCGGCGAGGTGGTCCAGGATCGCTTCCCGAGAATCGCCGCGCGTCTTGACTTCGAAAATGACGACCAGCTTTTCGGTCGAACCGTCCGGAACCGCGATCGCCACACACCTACCCTTGGTGATTTCCTGGATTGTCGCCTCGATGTCGTCGGGCGAGTGATTGCGGCCGTACACGATCAACAGGTCCTTGATCCGTCCGATGACGAACAGTTCATCCTCAGAGACGAATCCCAGGTCCCCGGTGCGCAGCCAGGGACCCTCGGGCGTGCCGGCCGACGGAGTGCTGAGCCGGCCACCGAACGTGGCCGCGGTCTCCTTCGGCTTCTGCCAATAACCGGACGCGACGTTGTCGCCGTGCACCCAGATCTCACCGACGGTGTCCGCCGGGCACTCCCTGCATGTCTCCGAATCCACGATGCGAATCAGCGGTGACTGCGGCATCCCGTAGCTGACCAGTGGTGTGCCGCCGGTGCTCTCGCAGCGCTGTGCCGTGCCGGCGGTCAACTTCTCGGTGTCGAAGCGCACGATGGCCGGCGGTCGATCCGCGACGTCGGTCGCCACGTAAACCGTCGCTTCGGCGAGCCCGTACGACGGCCGCACCACCGCTTCGCGCAGTTTGAAAGGGGCGAATCGCTTGGTGAAGCGTCGCAGCGTTGCCGGGTGTACCCGCTCGCTGCCAGTGACGACGACCAGAACATCGGCAAGATCGAGCCCGGCCATGTCCTCATCCGATGTCTTGCGTGCGGCCAACTCGAACGCGAAGTTCGGCGCCGCCGTGTAGGTGCGACCATTGGTCGCCAGCAATTGGATCCACCGGGCCGGGCGTTGCAGGAAAGCCACCGGGCTCATGAGCGTGGCGGGAACTCCGGCCAGCACCGGCGCACAGACTCCCAGGTACAAGCCCATGTCGTGATAAAACGGCAGCCAGGACACGATGCTGGTGCCGGGCGGAGCCAGGTTTCCGTACTCGGCGAAGTAGCTGGACATCAGCTGTTCGAAATTGGCCAACAGATTGCTGTGCGACATCATCACCCCGGCCGGCTGCCGTGTCGACCCCGACGTGTATTGCAAATACGCGATGTCCGTGTGGTTTTGGGCCGCGGCAATCGACCCGGACGGGTCATCAAGATCGAGTCGGTCCACCTCGACGATCGCCGGGGTGGAAGCCCCGGGTTGCGCCTCGACGTACTCCGCCACCAGCTCTGCGATGGGCGAGGTGGTGAGCACGACCGACGGCGACGCATCGCGGAGCACCGAGGTGACGCGTTCATCGCTGACGCCACCCAGCGGAACGGACAGCGGAACCGCGATCCGGCCGGCCTGCAGCGCGCCGAGAAACCCGACGATGTAGTCCAACCCGTGCGGCGCCAAGATCACCGCGCGGTCGCCTGCCGAACCGCACCGTTGGAGTTCACGGGCAACGTTGCGCGTCCGCCGATATAGCTGCGCGTACGTCAGGCTTTCCGGGACCCCGGACCAGTCCTGGTCGTAGTCGATGAACGTGAGCGCCGGGTCGTCGCCCTGCAGACCGGCACGTTCGCGCAGCACAGTCAGAATAGTTGTGTCCCCCACGGGCATCAGGGTAGCGCGGTGGTCCCGACCGCATCTGCGGAAACGGCAGCAAACATTCGGTGCGCTCCAGCACCGACAGATTGCTCAGATTTCGAGACAACTCGGCTGCACGTACCTACCGTTAGGCGTAGTGACTGCCTACTGCTTGCGCTGAAGTCCGGGGGAAACGCGACACCGGCGTCGGTATCAGGCTCACACGAGGGGGAAGCGAGCCCAGCAACGGCCATGCCATGCCGTTGCTCGGTCTGCTGTGAGGGGGAGACACGTGGTTACATCCGCGACCGAGCAACATTCGTCGTCGGGCTCAGGCTTCGACGCCGTCCATCCTGCGCACGCCCAGCCGGTCACCCCGGTTGCCGTCATCGGCATGGCGTGCCGGCTCCCGGGCGGCATCGAGTCCCCGGAGCACCTGTGGGAGGCGCTACTTCGGGGCGATGACCTGGTCACCGAGGTTCCGCCGGACCGCTGGGACGCCAGCGAATACTACGATCCGGAACCGGGGGTGCCCGGCCGCTCGGTGTCGAAGTGGGGCGCGTTTCTGGACGACGTTGCCGGCTTCGACTACGAGTTCTTCGGGATCAACGAGCGTGAGGCCATCGCCAGCGACCCACAGCACCGGATACTCCTGGAAACCTCTTGGGAGGCCATGGAACATGCCGGTCTCACTCGTCAGCAGTTGGCCGATTCGCTGACCGGTGTATTCGTCGGGTTGACGCATGCCGACTACCAGTTGTTGGCTGCCGACGCCCACGCGGTAGAGGGGCCGTATGGCTTCAGCGGGAACAACTTCAGCTTGGCCTCGGGCCGGGTCTCCTATGCGCTCGGGCTTCACGGTCCCGCACTCACCGTGGACAGCGCCTGTTCCTCCGGCCTGACCGCCGTCCACCTGGCCTGTCGCAGCCTGCATGAGCGCGAAAGTGAACTCGCCCTGGCCGGTGCCGCCACCCTGGCCTTGGACCCACGAAAATGGTCCGCGGGGTCGGCGGAAGGCATGCTGTCCGCCACCGGTCGTTGCCACGCCTTCGATGCCGCGGCGGACGGCTTCGTTCCGGGCGAGGGCTGCGTCGTGGTGCTGCTGAAACGCTTGTCCGACGCGCAGCGAGACGGTGACCGGATCCTGGCTGTCATTCGCGGCACATCCGCGAATCAAGATGGCCACACCGTCAACATCGCCACACCGTCGCGCCCGGCGCAGGTCGCGGCGTACCGCGCGGCACTGGCGGCCGCCGGGGTGGACGCTTCCACGGTGGGAATGGTGGAAACGCACGGCACCGGTACCGCTACCGGCGACCCGATCGAATACGCCAGTCTGGCCGAGGTATACGGCGTGGACGGCCCGTGCGCACTCGCCGCCGTGAAGACCAACTTCGGACACACTCAGTCGACCTCCGGCACCCTGGGTCTGATGAAGGCGGTCCTCGCGCTGCAGCACGGCGTCATTCCGCAAAATCTGCACTTCAACCGACTGCCCGATGCGATGGCCCAAATCTCGACGAATCTCTTTGTACCGCAAGAGAACACGCAGTGGCCAGCACACCACGACGCGCCCCGGCGCGCCGCGGTGTCGTCGTACGGGGTGTCGGGGACCAACGTGCACGCCATTCTGGAGCAGGTGCCGGAACCGCCCGATGCGTGTTCATCGGACGTCGGTCCCGCAGACGGGACGGCCGAATCATCAGCACCGCTGCTGTTTCCGCTGTCGTCCACCTCGCCCGAGGAACTGCGCCGCACCGCAGGCCGGCTGGCGAACTGGGTGGCCGCGCATGACGACGTGGCCCTGCCGGACCTGGCCTATACGCTGGCGCGTCGGCGCGGGCACCGATCGGTGCGCACCGCGGTCACGGCCCGCACCCGGACCGACCTGGCCGCGGCGTTGCGCGAGGTCGCCGACGGTGACACTCCGTATCCGACCGCGGTCGGACTCGATGATCGGGGTCCGGTGTGGGTGTTCTCCGGGCAGGGTTCGCAATGGGCGGAGATGGGTGCCGAACTGCTGGCGGCCGAACCGGTGTTTGCCGGCGTCATCGCGCAACTGGAACCGCTCATCGAGGGGGAGGCCGGATTCTCGGTCACCGCTGCGATGTCGGCGCCGTTGCTCCCGAGCGGTCAGGACCAAATCCAGCCGACGCTATTCGCGATGCAGATCGGGCTGGCCGCCGCCATGGCGGCCTATGGCGTACGACCTGGTGCGGTCATCGGGCACTCAGTCGGCGAGGCGGCCGCTGCCGTTGTCGCGGGCGCGCTATCGCTCGAGGATGGGGCGCGGCTGATCTGCCGCCGATCCCGGCTGATGTCCCGTGTCGCCGGCAACGGCGCCACGGCGGCGGTGGAATTGCCTGCCAAGGAAGTGCTTTCAGAACTGACCGCCCGCGGTATCGACGATGTCGTGGTCGCGGTGGTGACCTCGCCCCAGTCCACGGTGATCGCCGGCGCGACGAATTCGGTTGACGACCTGATCGCAGCCTGGGAGAAGCGTGAGGTGATGGCCCGCAAGGTCCCCGTCGACGTCGCCTTCCATTCGCCTCAAGT
This sequence comes from Mycolicibacterium sp. MU0053, assembly GCF_963378095.1. Taxonomy (NCBI): domain Bacteria; kingdom Bacillati; phylum Actinomycetota; class Actinomycetes; order Mycobacteriales; family Mycobacteriaceae; genus Mycobacterium; species Mycobacterium burgundiense. The sequence goes on along the minus strand of NZ_OY726397.1, from coordinate 499,438 downwards.
CGACCCGATCGTCGACGAGTTGGGCGCCGCACTCTCCGACCTCAACCCCAAGACTCCGGAAGTTCCGTTCTATTCGGCAACCCTTTTCGACCCGCGCGAGGAACCGGTCTGCGATGCCGCATATTGGGTGACCAACATGCGCCGGATGGTCCGGTTCGCCACGGCTGTGCAGGCCGCCCTGGAAGACGGTCACCGCGTCTTCGCCGAGTTGGCGCCTCATCCGTTGCTCACCCGTGCGCTCGAGCAGACTGCCCTCAGCCGCGACATACCGCTGGCTGCCGTGGCAGCAATGCGCCGCGAGCAAGCGCTCCCCTACGGGTTGCGCCCGTTCGTGGCGGACCTGCACTGCGCGGGTGCGGCGGTCGACTTCGCCGTGCACTACCCGAGCGGGCGGTTGGTGGACGCGCCCCTGCCTACCTGGACCCACCAACGGATGTGGCTGACCGGCGGCGGTCGGGAATCGTCGACGCATGGCGCTTGCACCGTTGCAGTGCATCCGCTGCTGGGCCAGCATGTGCACTTGCAGGAGGAGCCTGAGCGGCACGTGTGGCAGGCCGACCTCGGCACCGCCGCTCAACCCTGGCTCGCCGACCACCGGATCCGCGATGTCGCCGTGTTCCCGGGCGCGGGGTATTGCGAGATGGCGCTGGCGGCCGCCCGGACCGTCCTGGGCGATGTGGGTGAGGTTCGTGATCTCCGCTTCGAACAGGCGATGTTGCTGGATGAGCAGACCACCGTTGGTGCCTCGGCGGTGCAGTCCGACCCGGGGCACATCAGGTTCACGGTGGCGACAACGCAGGAAACCGAACAAACCCGGCACGCCGCAGCGGTGCTACAGGCGGCAGCGGACGAGCAACCGGCTCCATATGACATGGCTGCGTTACTCGCGGCGCATCCGAGCCGCGAGGACGGCGCCGAGATCCGGGGACGGGTGGCTCAACACGGCGTTCAGTATGGTCCGGCGTTTGCCGGCCTGGCCGCGGTGCACACCGGTGACGATTCGACCGGCACCGTGCTGGCCGAGGTCGCGCTGCCGCGCTCGATTCGATCGCAGCAGGACGCCTACGACGTGCACCCCGCGCTTCTGGATGCATGTTTCCAGTCCCTCGAAGCTCATCCATCCGTTCGGGCCATCGGCACCGACATGCTCGGGCTGCCCGTGGGTGTTCGGCGGCTACGCACCTATGGCTCGGCCCGCAACGCGCACTACTGCCATACCCGCGTCACCTGTGCCGACGGAACTCGGGTAGAGGCCGATATCGATGTCCTCGACGAGGACGGGAATGTGCTGATCGCCGTGCAGGGGCTGCAGCTCGGTACCGGTTCCGAGCAGGTTCGACGGGACCGGGTGTTGTCCGAGGGGCTGCTGACCATCGAGTGGCAACAACGGGAACTGCCGGAATCGGAATTCGTCGAGGCCGGCAATTGGCTGCTGGTCAGCTCCGCCCCTACCGACGACGCGCTGGCGGACGCCGTGGCGGGCGGGCTCAAAAGGTATGGCGCCCAGTGCAACACACTGCACTGGCCGACAAATGTCGACAACGGCACGAACGGCGCACGACTGACAAGTCTGCTTCGCACCGGTGCATTCACCGGCGTCGTGGTTCTCACCGCACCGGAGCGCGGCTCCACCGACAACGCAACCGAGGACCGGTCCCCGGCGCTGGGCAGCGAGTACGTCAGACACCTGGTGCATATCACGCGCGAACTGCCAGACATGCCGGGCGAGCTACCGCGGCTGTACGTGGTGACCCGCAACGCCCACAGCGTGCTGACCGGCGAAACGCCAAACCTCGAGCAGGCCGGGCTGTGGGGATTGATCAGGGTGATCGCCGCTGAACATCCCCATTTGGATGCCACTCAGATCGACCTGGACGAGGCCACTGACCCTGAGCAACTGGCACAGCAACTGATCGGCGGGTCGGAGGAGGACGAGACCGCCTGGCGGGACGGACACTGGTACACCGCGCGGCTGCGCGCCACTCCGCTGCGCCCCGAGGATCGGCAAACCGTAGTCAGCCACCCTGAATGCGATGGGATGCGTCTGCAGATCCGTACACCGGGCGACCTGGAGTCGATGGAACTTGTGGCCTGCAAGCGGATTCCACCCGGGCCGGGACAGATCGAGGTCGCGATCACGGCATCCAGTATCAACTTCGCGGATGTGCTGATCGCCTTCGGCCGTTACCCTGCGTTCGACGGGCACCTGCCACAACTGGGTACCGATTTCGCCGGGGTGGTGACCGCGGTCGGGCCCGATGTCACCGAGCACCAGGTCGGCGATCATGTTGGCGGGTTGTCTGCAGAGGGCTGCTGGGCCACGTTCGTCACGTGCGACAGTCGGATGGCCGTGACGCTGCCGCCCGGCCTGACCGACGATCAGGCCGCGGCGGTCACCACCGCGCACGCAACCGCCTGGTACGGCCTCAATGACCTGGCGCGCATCAAGGCCGGCGACAAGGTGCTGATCCACTCGGCAACCGGCGGAGTCGGCCAGGCGGCAATCGCGATCGCCCGCGCCGCCGGCGCGGAGATATTCGCCACCGCCGGCAGCGAGCAGCGCCGACAACTGCTGCGCGACATGGGCATCGCGCACGTTTACGACTCCCGCAGTGTCGACTTCGCGGACCAGATCCGCAATGCCACCGACGGCTACGGCGTCGACATCGTGCTGAACTCGGTTATTGGTGCTGCCCAGCGCGCCGGTATCGAATTGCTTGCTCTCGGAGGTCGATTCGTCGAAATCGGAAAGCGTGACATCTACGGGGACACCAAGCTGGGTTTGTTCCCGTTCCGTCGCAACCTCGCGTTCTACGGCCTCGATCTAGGGTTGATGTCGGTCAGTCATCCCGCGCGGGTGCGCGACCTGCTCAGGACGGTGTACCAACTCACCGCCGACGGTACGTTGCCGTTGCCCGAAAGCACGCACTTCCCGCTCACCGACGCCGCCACGGCGCTGCGGCAGATGAGCGCGGCTCAACACACCGGGAAACTCATCCTCGACATCCCGCATGCGGGAAACAGCAATGTGGTGCTGCCCCCGGAGAACATTCAGGCGTTTCGCGCCGACGGTTCGTACATCATCACCGGCGGCCTGGGCGGGCTGGGGTTGTTCTTCGCGGAGAAACTGGGCGCGGCCGGGTGCGGGCGAATCGTCCTCATCTCCCGTTCTCAGCCCGATACCAAGACGCTGGAAACGATCGAGCTCATCCGGGTTGCCGGTGCCGACGTCGTCGTGATGTGCGGCGACATCGCCGCCCCCGAGACGGCCGACCGCGTGGTGGCTACAGCGACGGCGTCCGGGCTCCCGGTGCGGGGAGTGTTGCATGCGGCCGGTGTCATCGACGACGCCATCCTGACCAACATCACCGACGAACTGATTGAGCGGGACTGGGCACCAAAGGTTTACGGCGCATGGAACTTGCATGCCGCCACCGCTGACCAGCCGTTGGATTGGTTCTGCTCATTCTCCTCGGCCGCGGCGCTGGTGGGTTCTCCCGGCCAAGGTGCCTACGCAGCCGCCAACAGCTGGCTGGACGCCTTCACCAGCTGGCGGCGGTCCCATGGCCTGCCGGCCACCTCGATAGCGTGGGGGCCGTGGGCCGAGATCGGGCGCGGTGTGACGCTGGCCGAAGGGGCCGGCGTTGCCATCTCTCCCGAGGAGGGCGCATACGCATTCGAAGCGCTGTTGCGCCACAACCGGGCCTACACCGGCTACGCGCCGACTTCGGCTAACCCCTGGCTCACTGCATTCGCCCTGCAGAGCGCATTCGCCCAGGCGTTCCGCTCCAACGGGCAGAACTCTATGGGCTTGGGGAGATTGCGCGCGGAACTCAGCGACTTGCCCCCCGACGAGTGGCCGGTTCGAGTACGACGTCTGGTCTCCGAGCAGGTGGGCCTGATCCTGCGGCGCAGTATCGATCCCGACCGCGCGCTCCCGGAGTACGGTCTGGATTCGCTGGGCGTGCTCGAACTGCGTACCCGGATAGAGACCGAAACAGGGATACGCATCTCGACCACCGACATCACCACAGTTCATGCGCTGGCGGACTACCTCTGCGAGAAGCTCGAACCCGTGGAGGCGGTCTGATGACGTGGTCGCCCCGAACGCTTCTCCAGGTGCTCAGCGTCGCACCGCCGCGATCGGCCATGGTCGTCGGTGAGGGAGTGGATATCGCCGGGATGGCGCGGGGCGGACCGGACGCCTCCTGGCTGTCCCGACGCCTGCAGACCGACCGGCTGGAGTATCTGGACCGAGACGACGTCGACGAACTGAAGGGCAAGGTGGTCCGGGCACTCGACCGGGGTGGGCGGCGACCGCGGTTCGGTACCTACGAGAAGCATGCCCGGATAGTGCTCGCCGAACTGCCCGAGGTGCCCGCGCCGAGAATCCTCGAAATCGGGTCCGGCCTCGGCGGGTTGTCCCGCAAGTTGCTGGAGTTGCACCCCACCACCGAGGTGACGGTCACCGACGTCGACCCCTCGTTCGTCGCCGATATCGGAGCCGGCGACCTCGGCAGTCACCCCCGCGCCACGGTTCGGGTGATGGACGCCACCGCAATCGACGCCCCCGACGGGTATTACGACCTGGCGGTGTTCGCGTTGTCGTTGCACCATCTCCCCCCGGAGTTGGCCGCCCGGGTGTTCACCGAAGGAACGCGGGCCGCCAGGAAGCTGTTGATCATCGACGTCCGCAGGCCACGGCCGCCGCTGCACTTGGCGATGTTGACGGCAGTGCTGCCGTTCGCTCGCGTCCCGGTGATACACGATGCGGTCATCAGCGGCCTTCGCGCCTATAGCCCGTCGGCACTCCGGGCGCTCGCCCAGCACGCCGACCCGGCCATCACGGTCGAATTCCGCACTCGTCGAACGGGTCCCACGGTGGTCATTGCAAGCAAAGACGATGGGGGGCCCTCGTCGTCCGACGAATCGACGGAGAAACGCTGACAGCGATACCGGTGCGAAGCGAACCTGGGAGGTCCGAGATGGAGAACAACAAGCAATCAACGAGGCTCCGCTGATGTGGGGCTCGTTGCTGGCACTGGCGCTCTTGACGACGATCAATCCCGTACGTCTCGGCATCATCCTGCTGGTGCTGTCCCGACCGCGGCCCATGCAGAACCTGCTCGCCTATTGGGTCGGCGCCGCGATCGTGGGTTTAGCGACTCTGCTCCTTCCACTGGTGCTGCTGCACGCCAACCCGGCGTCGGCCTCGTTTGCCAGGGATTTCGCGGACCCGACGGCGAATCCCACCGCCCAGCGCACTGCCATCGGCGTAGGTGTGGCTCTGTTGGCGGCCGCCGCGCTGATAGTAGTGCGCTCGTTCGCGCAGGCACCTGCCGCCGAGGTCAGGCAGACAACTCCGGATCGGGGCGGGGCCACCTCGCCACTGGCGCTGGATTCAACGACACCGCCCTTCATTTCGAGGTGGCTGGGCCCAGCCGACGGCGCCCCGGCCACGGATGCGTCGCTGTTTCGCAGGCTGCTCAGCCGCGCCCGCACTGCGTGGCAGAACGGGTCCCCGTGGATCGCGTTCACCCTCGGGGTCATAGTGCTGCCGCCACTCGACGGAGTGCTGTTTGCCCTCGCCATCATCGTGGCCTCGGGCGCCGCCCTCGGGACGCAGGTCATCGCCGTCGTCGCGTACATGGTCGGCGTGCTCTTGATCGAAGAGATCATCCTCGCCAGCAATGTGGTGGCCCCGACCAGGACCCAGGCATTACTTCACCGGCTGCACGAGTGGGCGCAGGCTCATCACCGGAAGTTCGTGGCAGCCATCTTGGCGTTGGTCGGCGCCTCGCTCGTAGTCCGGGGCCTGGGCGGCTTCTGAGCGCAGTGCCGCGTGCTGGCGCGCTCGGTATTATCTCCCGGTATCGGTAATCGAAGGTTGTTTGGGCGGAACGGAATCACACATGACTGCACACGTTGAGCAGCTGGAGTTTCAGGCCGAAGCTCGCCAACTGCTGGAGTTGCTGGTCCACTCGATCTACTCGAACAAGGACTCTTTTCTGCGGGAGTTGATCTCGAACGCCTCCGATGCGCTGGACAAGCTTCGCCTCGAATCACTGCGGAACAAGGAGCTGAACGTCGACGCGTCCGACCTCCACGTCGAGATCGAGGTGGGGCAGGATCCACGCACGCTGACCGTTCGTGACAACGGCATCGGCATGACGCACGAGGAAGTCGTCGATCTGATCGGCACGCTCGCCAAGTCTGGCACCGGCCAGCTACGTCAGCAGCTCAAAGAAGCCAAGAATGCGGCGGCTTCGGAAGAGCTGATCGGTCAGTTCGGCATCGGCTTCTACTCGACGTTCATGGTGGCCGACAAGGTGGAGCTACTCACTCGCAAGGCCGGCGAGAGTGGAGCCACCCGCTGGGTGTCGAGCGGTGACGGCACCTACACCATTGAACCGGTCGACCAGGCCCCGACGGGGACATCCGTAACCCTGCACCTCAAGCCAGAAGACGCCGAAGACGAACTGCACGACTACACGGCTGAATGGAAGATCCGGGAACTGGTCAAAAAGTACTCCGACTTCATCGCCTGGCCCATCCGGATGCAGGTCGAGCGGCGCAGCCCCGCGGCAGCGGACGGTGGCGAAGAAACCATCACCGTCGAGACGCAGACCCTCAACTCGATGAAGGCGTTGTGGGCCAAATCCAAGGATGAGGTCTCAGACGACGAGTACAAGGAGTTCTACAAGCACATCGCGCACGCCTGGGACGACCCTCTCGAGGTCATCGCGATGAAAGCCGAAGGCACCTTCGAATACCAAGCGCTCCTGTTCATCCCGTCGCAAGCCCCGTTCGACCTGTTCAACCGCGACGCCAAGACCGGGGTCCAGCTGTATGTCAAACGCGTCTTCGTCATGGGTGACTGTGATCAGCTCATGCCGCCGTACCTGCGTTTCATCAAGGGCCTGGTCGATGCACAAGATCTGTCGCTCAACGTATCCCGCGAGATCCTGCAGCAGGACCGACAGATTGCAGCCATCCGACGCCGCTTGACCAAGAAGGTTCTCACGACCATCGGCGAGCTGCAGGCCGAGCGACCTCAGGATTACCGCACCTTCTGGACGCAGTTCGGCGCGGTTCTCAAGGAGGGCCTGACATCAGATTTCGACAATCAGGACGCCCTGCTGCGAGTTGCCTCGTTCTCGTCGACGCACAGCGACGAGGAACCCACCACCCTGTCCGAGTACGTCGCACGCATGAAGGACGGTCAGGAACAGATTTTCTATGCCACCGGGGAATCGTTGACCGGACTTCTGAAGTCGCCTCACCTGGAGGCGTTCAAGGCCAAGGGGTACGAGGTGCTGCTGCTCACCGATCCGGTCGATGAGATCTGGGTGGGGACGGTGACCGAGTTCGACGGCAAACCCTTGCAGTCGGTGGCCAAGGGCGAGGTTGACCTCGACTCGGAAGACGAGAAGGCGGCCCATGAGGCCGAGCGCGAGGAACAACAAAAGGATTTCGCCGACCTGATCGCCTGGTTGCAGGACACCCTGAGTGATCATGTTTCGGAGGTGCGGTTGTCGACTCGCCTGACCGAGTCCCCGGCCTGCCTGATCACCCCCACCTTCGGTATCACCCCGGCACTCGCGCGCATGTACCGTGCATCCGGACAAGTGCTGCCGGTCGGAAAGCGGATTCTCGAGATCAATCCGGATCATCCGCTGGTGGCCGGCCTGCAACGGGCGCATCACAACCTCGGTGACGGCGTGAGAACACCGGAGGACCTCGCCCATACCGCCGAATTGCTCTATGGCACAGCTCTTCTCGCCGAGGGCGGCGAGCTGGAAGATCCGGCGAGGTTCGCCGGCCTGCTCGCGGACCGACTGGCCCGCACGGTCTAGGGCCCGCTCCCGGCGCACGGCTTTCTGCTGCGAAGCCACCCCCGAATCACGGCCGGAAACTCCGCGCCGCGAAGCCCGGGAAAGGCGAATGAATTGCGCCAGCGCCGAGGTAAGCTATTGATGGGAGCGTCGTTATGTACGCGTAGGGGGAAGTCGTGAAAAATATATTCTCTATGTTGTTATCCGGCTCGCTCGGAATGGCGCTGATGGGATTGCTGATATTCGGGCCCGCCGGCACGTTCGACTACTGGCAGGCGTGGGTGTTTCTGGCCGTAATTGCAACTTCCAGCTGGCTCGTGAGCATCTATTTTCTACGCACGAATTCCGAAGTACTGGCGCGGCGCAGGCTGGTACCCGAGACCCGGATCACGCAGCGGGTCATCGCGGGCGGCGTATTTATGTTGTGGGCCGCAATGCTCGTTGTGAGCGCTCTCGACCACCGGAACGGATGGTCCACGGTTCCGGTGGCGGTCTCGTTGTTCGGCGCCGCCCTGATCGCGATCGGAATTGGTGCGGTGGGCCTGGTGCTCATGCAGAACAGCCATGCGGCTGTCACGGTCAGAGTGGAGCCCGGCCAGCAGCTGATCTCCACCGGTCTCTACGGGCTGGTGCGCCATCCCATGTACACGTGCAACGTGTTCCTGCTGGTAGGAACACCACTTGCGCTCGGTTCTTACTGGGGTCTCGTGTTTGTGATCCCCGCCCTTGTGGTGTTCGCCTTTCGCATCCGCGACGAAGAAAAACTGCTCCAGGACGATCTCGCCGGGTACGAGGCTTACATGCGACAAGTTCCGAGTCGCATGATGCCGGGTGTTTGGTGAACCGGCGCATCGCAGTGAGTTCGAATCAGCCCTGAACCCCGGCAACGGCGGCCCAACTGCCCGGGTTACGCCTTGAGTGCCGACTTGAGTTTTTCCCCGTATTCCCTCAGCGAGTTGGTCGCGAACATTTCATAATGCGTGCAATCGACCGAGTGTGCGGTGACATTACCGGTTGCATAGGTACGCCAGCTTTGCAGGTTTGAGCGGGTCGCCATTCGGTTTCGCAGTCCCCGCCACCGCGAGATCGATTCGGGGTTCTTTCGGTCCTGATTCCGACGTCGCGCGGCGGAGAAGATGACGATGTCGCCGTCGTACACATCGGGCACGTGCTCGAGCAGGCACTCCTGGTTCGTATTCAGGCTGTGAACCATGAATTCCACCAATTCCCGGGGCGGCAGGGCGAAGTCCATCCCCCGATGCTGGATCAATTCTTCGGCCTGCTGATACGTGATCGGCCGCCAATGCGCAGGGACGCTCATGCGATTGGTCCGCAAGATGTATTCCAATACGTGCCCTTCGGCGAGAGCGCGATTCCGCGCAATGGTCCGGTAGGCACCCATCCTGATCTTGTTCATCACGTTCGCGCTCAGCGCGGCGTCCAAGAGTACGAGGCGTTGCACCTCACACCCGCGTCGCTGCAGCTCGACCGCGAGCGCGTGAGCAACCACGCCACCGAACGACCAGCCAAGCAGCTGGTAGGGACCGTCCGGATAAAGCGCTTGGAGTCTGTCCGCATAGTTGGCAGCCATGCTGCGAATCGATCCCGGTTCGACTTCGCCATCCTGCGGAAGTTGATTGATTCCGATGATCGGGCAGTCCAGCTGATCGTCCAACGCCCGATAAGACCAGCTCAGCCCGAAACCATCGTGAATGCAACACAACGGGACGCCCTTGCCCTCCCTGAGGATTTCGACGGGGACCAGTTCCGCTGCCCCGTCGGAGCAGCCCACCTGGTGGGCCAGGCTTCGTACCGAAGGTGCGTCGAAGATGGCGCGGACAGCCAGATGGGAGGCCAACGCCTTGTTGGCCGCGCTGATCACGCGCATCGCCGACAGTGAATCGCCGCCCAGGTCGAAGAACGAGTCGTCGATGCCGACGCGTTCCAGCCCCAGCACCTCGGCGTAGATGCCGGCCAAGACCTCCTCGGTGAACGTGGTTGGGCCGACGTAATCCCGTCCGGTGTCGGCGAATTCGGGAGCAGGCAGGGCGCGGGTGTCGAGTTTGCCATTGGGCGTCAACGGCAGCACATTCACCGGCATTACTGCGGTGGGCACCATGTACCCGGGAAGGCGTTCGGAGAGCTGAGCACGGATCTCGCCCGGTTGCGCGGTCCCGGTGATGTAGCCGACCAGGCGCACGTCACCGGGACGGTCCTCACGGGCGATCACCGCCGCCTGCTCGACACCAGCCAAATCACTCAACGCGGACTGAATTTCACCCAACTCGACCCGGTAACCACGAATCTTGACCTGCTCATCGGCCCGGCCCACATACTGCAACTGCCCATCAGCACCCCAGCGCACCAGATCCCCGGTCCGATACATCCGAGCACCCGCACCCCCGAACGGACACGCCACAAACCGCAACCCGGTCAACCCCGGCCGCCGCACATAGCCCACCCCGACACCACGACCGGCCACATACAACTCACCGACCACCCCCGCCGGCACCGGACGCAACCACCGATCCAACACAAACAACGCCGCCGTCGCCACCGGGGCACCGATGGGCACCACCGACGATCCAGCGGCCAACGGCGCACTCATCGTGGCGTAGACCGTGGCCTCGGTCGGACCATAGGCGTTGATCACCGTCCGGTCGAGTGCCCACCGATCCACCACCTGGACTGGGCAGGGCTCACCGCCGAGCAGCAGCGCCACGGACTCCAAGCCCTGCGGCGCCAGCATCCCCACCGCGGACGGAGTCTGCGTGAGCACGTTCACGTGCTCACGCACGACCAAGGCGTGTAGCTCCTCCGGTGCGCCCGCCACGACTTCGGGCACCACCACCAGCCGCCCGCCGGTCAGTAAGGCCGCCCAGATCTCCCACACCGAGAAGTCGAAGGCGTAGGAGTGGCACTGCGTCCACACCTGGGTCTCCGGCAGGCCCAGGGGCATGGACTCCGCCAGGTGGACCAGGTTTCGGTGCGCGATGGCCACCCCCTTCGGAGTGCCGGTGGTGCCCGAGGTGTAGATCAGGTACGCGATGTCATCGGCGGTCGGTGCCGGCAAGACGGTGCTGGGCTGGCGGTCTAGGCGAGGGTCTTCGACATCGATGATTGTGGTGTCGCCCTGGTTCAGCCGGTCGGCCAGGCCTGCGGTGGTCACGGCGGCGATCGGCGCGGCATCGGCCAGCATGAACTCGATCCGCGCGGTGGGATGAGCCGGATCCATCGCCAGATAGGCGGCACCGGTCTTGAGCACCGCCAGCATTGCCACGATGGCTTCGGTCGACCGGGCGAACAGCAACGCCACACACTGTCCCGGCGCAGCTCCGTGGTCAATCAACAAGTGCGCCAACCGCGTGGCCGTCTCATCGAGCTCCCGGTACGTCATCGCGTGGCCGTCGCAGCGGATCGCCACCGCCTGCGGGGCGCGTGCGACCTGGTCGGCGAACAGTTCCGGAACCGATCGTTCGGTCGTGGGCCGGGCCAGCACCGCCCGGTTGCCGAACATGTCCAGCCGCACCCGCTCGGCGGTATCCAACGCATCGACCGACGAGAGCCGCCGGGTCGGGTCGGCGGTCATCGCCGCCAACACGCGCTGCAGCCGGCCGACAAGTGTTTCTATGCGGGCCGCGTCGAACACATCGGTGCGGAACTCGACAGACCCGCCGATCCCGGCTGGTTCGCCGGCCCCGGTGAAGCGTTCCTCGAGGGAGAATGCGAGATCCATGCGGGCGGCCTGAGTGTCTGCGACCAATGGGCTGACCTGCACATCACCCATCGTGGATCCAGCTGTCGATTCGCCACCGTGCTGTCCACCGAAGTTCTGCCAACCCAGCATCACCTGAACCAGGGGGTGGTGGGTCAGGCTTCGTGACGGGTTGAGTCGATCCACCAGCACCTCGAAGGGCACGTCCTGGTGTTCGTAGGCGGCCAGGCTGCGTTGGCGCACCTGGGCCAGCAACTCCGTCACCGTCAGGTCGCCGGCCAACTCGACCCGCAGCACCAGGGTATTGACGAAGAAGCCCACCAGATCATCGAGTGCCGTCTCGCGTCGGCCGGCAATCGGGAACCCCACCGGCACATCGCTGTTGCCGGTCAGCTCAGCCAGTAGTACCGCCAGAGCGGCCTGCACCACCATGAAACTGGTCGCGTCATGCTCGCGGGCGACTCGGGCCACCTGTTGCTGCAATTCGGCCGGCCAGTCGACCGCCACGCTGGCGCCCCGATAATCAGCCACCGGCGGATACGGCCGGTCGGTGGGCAACTCCAGCCGCTCGGGCAGCCCGGCCAACGCGTGCTCCCAATAGGCCAGCTGTGCCGCGATCCGGCTGTCCGGATCGGCCAGGTCACCCAGATGCTCGCGCTGCCACAACGTGTAATCGGCATATTGCACCGGCAACGGCGCCCAATCCGGCGCCCGCCCCGAACTCCGGCAGACGTAGGCCAGCCCCAGGTCACGCACCAGCGGAGCGATCGACCAACCGTCCGCGGCGATATGATGTACCACCACCACCAGGACGTGCTGGTCTGCACTGATGCGGAAAAGTGTTGCCCGGAGGGGGGTTTCAGCGGCGAGATCGAACGTATAGCGGACCGCCGCGCCTACTGCTTCCGTGAGCCTGTCCGTCGACCAACCGCTGGAATCAACTATCTTCCAACCGAAGTCGGCCCGTTCGGTGGGCACCACCACCTGCCGCGGGACACCGTCGACCACCTGGAACTGGGTGCGCAGGCTCTCATGGCGACTCACCACGTCGCCCAGCGCTGCCCCCAACGCCGCCGCGTCGAGCTGCCCGCTGATCCGATATGCCGTCGGCATGTTGTACACCGGTGACGGCCCCTGCAACTGGTCCAGGAACCACAGCCGCTGCTGGGCATACGACAAGGGCAGTACCGCCGGCCGTTCGCGGGCCGCCAACACGGCCCCCGACCGTTGCTCGGCATGCGCGTTGATCCATTCGCTCAACCCGGATACGGTCGGCGCATCGAACAGGGCCCGAATCGGAACGTCGACATCCAAGTCCGCCCGAATCCGCGCGATGAGCCGAGTCGCGGACAGTGAATGCCCACCGAGGTCGAAGAACGAGTCGTCGATGCCGACCTGACTCACCCCGAGAACATCGCTGAACAGCGCGGCCAACGCCCGTTCGCGTTCGTCGCGCGGCGCCCGGTAGGCGACGCCGCTGTTGAACTCCGGCGCCGGCAACGCCTTGCGGTCCAACTTTCCGTTGACGGTCAGGGGCAACGATTCGATCGTCATGATCGCCGCAGGCACCATGTACTCCGGCAACCGGTCAGCCACAAAGTCACGCAGTTCCGCCCCGCGTTCGATCGCCGCGGGGTCGTTGACGTAGTCGGCCAGGGATCCGACCTCCGTGGACGGCAGGTACAGATCCGACAGTGCCTGGGGCGGAATGCCTTTCGACGAGGCCGGGACGTGCATGTAGGTGAGGTCCATCAGCCCAGCGGTCGGCGACAACGTGACCGCGGTGTCGTACCCCAGTTCCTCGCCCAGCAGCTGGCACTGGTGCGGCAGCACCGCATCGGGTGCGGTGAGGCCGGCGCGCAACTCGCCGAGGCTCACCCGGGCGTCGGCCTGCTCCAGCGCCTCCGCCAGCGCCACCTCGGACCAGATCCCGGCGTGCGGCACACCGGTCACACGCAGCTGTGGCAGCCCCTGCGCCACCAGGTATTCCCTGATCGTGGCGAGAGTCCCGAACCGTTCCCAGGGTTGTGACGGCAGATCCGCCATCGAGCGCACCAGGGCCGGCCCCTTATGCAGCACCACCTCATACCGATATCCGCTGAGTTCGTTGACCGCCTGCATCTGCTTCAACTGCACTTCGACCGCGGCGATCTCACCGATACGCTGCGGCAGCGCCGTGAAGAACTCCGGGGCGACCAACAGTTCCTGCTCGGCCAGCATCTCCCGACGCACCCGTTCGCGGACCGCCGCCGCCGACTGATCACCAGAGGCCTCGACGCAGACGACCCCGGTGGTGAATGCGCGCAGCAACGAAAGGTTGCGCACGTCGCCGATGAACACCGCGCCGCCCGGCGCCAGCGACCGCATCGCCACGGACAGCACATCGAGCAGATACCCCGCGCTCGGGAAGTACTGAACGACCGAATTGAGCACCACGGCATCGAAATGGCCCTCCGGCAACCCGTCGGCCACATCGGCCGGTTGCACCCGCAACCGCACTCGATCACCCCACGGCTGTCCGGCCAGCCCGGCCCGCAGCGTCTGGATCGTCTCCGCCGAAAAGTCAGTGCCCCAGTACTCGGTACACCCGGGCGCCACATGGGCGAGCAGCAGTCCGGAGCCGACGCCGATCTCCAGCACCCGTTGCGGCCGCAACGCCAGGATCCGCTCCACCGCGGCCGACCGCCACTGCCGCATCTGCTCCAGCGGAATCGGTGCGTCGGTGTAGCTGCTGTTCCAGCCGCCGAAGTCCTCCCCCAACTCGGCCGGTGCGCCTCCGGTGAACGCTGCCCCCGAGTACAGGTCCTCGTACACCTCCTGCCATTGCCCGACGAGCTGGGTTTCCCGCGACCGCTCCCGGATCAGTCTCATCTCCGGATCCGGCACCGCATAACCCACCAACTGCTTGTCGCCGGGTCGGTCTTCGCGGGCGATGACCACGGCTTGCGCCACCCGTGGATGGGCGGCCAGTACGGCCTGGATTTCGCCGAGTTCGATGCGGTAGCCGCGGATCTTGACCTGCTCATCGGCGCGGCCCAGATACTGCAACTGCCCGTCAGCACCCCAACGCACCAGATCCCCGGACCGGTACATGCGCGATCCTGGCGCCCCGAACGGACACGCCACGAACCGGGATCCGGTCAACCCCGGCCGGCGCACATACCCCAACCCGACACCACGACCGGCCACATACAATTCCCCGACCACCCCGACCGGCACCGGCCGCAACCACCGATCCAGCACGAACAGTGCCGCCCCCGGAACCGGGAAACCGATCGGCACCACCCCGGCACCGGCCTGCAACGGCGCGCTGATCGTGGCATACACCGTCGTCTCGGTCGGACCGTAGCCGTTGATCATCACCCGACCCGGCGCCCACCGATCCACCACCTCCACCGGACACGGCTCCGCAGCAATCATCAACGCCGCCGACTCCAAGCCCTCACTCGCAAGCACCCCGACCGCCGACGGGGTCTGACTGAGCACACTGACCTTCTCGGCCACCAACAACGCATGCAACTCCTGCGGCGAACGCGTCACGTCCTCGGCAACCACCACCAACCGGCCCCCGTGCAGCAACGCACCCCAGATCTCCCACACCGAATAGTCGAACGCCAACGACGAACACTGCGTCCACACCTGACCCGGACCCATCTCCACGCCGACATCCAGCCCGTCGAACAACCGCGTCACATTGGCATGCGTGACCGCCACCCCCTTCGGGGCCCCAGTGGTGCCCGAGGTGTAAATCAGGTGCGCCACATCCTCGGCCATCGGCCCCGGCCCGGGCAATGCGGTGCTGGGCTGGTGGTCGATGCGGGGATCCCCCACCTCGACCACCAGCACTGCACACCCGGCCAGCCGGTCAACCAGCCCGGGCGAGCTCACCGCCGCAATCGGCGCCGCATCCTCCACCATGAACCGCACCCGCGCCTCGGGATGCGCCGGATCGATCGGCAGATACGCCGCGCCGCTCTTGAGCACCGCCACAATCGCCGTGATCGCCGCCGCGGAACGCTCCAGCAGCAACGCCACACACCGACCCGGTCCCGCACCAAGACCAGCCAACAAGTGCGCCAACCGATTCGACGCCTCATCCAACTCTCGGTACGTCCACGAGCTATCGCCGGATACCAACGCGACCGCTTCCGGGGCGCGCTCCACCTGTTCAGCGAACAACTCCGGAATCGACACCGCCGAACCGGCCTCCGCCAACACCGAGCGGTGACCGAACTCCTCCAACCGCACCCGCTCGGCGCCATCGAGCACATCCACCGACGACAACCGCCGCCCCGGATCACCCGTCATCGCCACCAACACCCGCTGCCACCGACGGATCAACGCGTCGATGCTGGCGGCGTCGAACACGTCGGTGCGGAACTCCACCGTTCCCCAGATCCCGGCCGGCTCGCCGTCCTGGGTCCAGTGTTCCCGGAGAAAAAACACCAGATCCATGCGGGCGGTGTGGGTTTCGGCGGCCAGCGGTGCCACCTGCAGATCGCCCAGGCTCAATGCGGTCGCCGCGTTGTCGTCCTCCCACGGCAGGTTCTGCCAAGCGAATATCACCTGGATCAGGGGATTGTGACTGAGGCTCCGACTCGGGTTGAGCCGTTCGACCAGCACCTCGAACGGCACGTCCTGATGCTCGAAAGCGGCCAGGCTGCGCAGGCGCACCTGATCCAGTAACTCGGACAGCGTGGGATCACCGGACGCATCGACCCGCAGCACCAGGGTGTTGACGAAGAAACCCACCAACTCGTCCAGGGCCGGATCCCGGCGCCCCGCAATCGGAAATCCCACCGCCACATCGGAACTAGCACTCAACTGTGACAGCAGTACCGCGAGTGCGGCCTGCATCACCATGAAGCTGGTGGCGTTGTGCTCGCGGGCGATTCGCGCCACCTGCTGCTGCAGTTCGGCCGGCCAGTCCACGGTTACGCTGTCGCCTCGATAGTCGGCCACCGGTGGATACGGCCGGTCGGTGGGCAACTCCAACCGCTCGGGCAACCCGGCCAGCGCCTGCTCCCAATAAGACAACTGTCCCGAGATGGCGCTGTCGGGATCGGTCAGATCACCCAAATGCTGCCGCTGCCACAGCGTGTAGTCGACGTACTGCACCGGCAGCGGGGCCCAGTCCGGCGCCCGCCCGGCGCACCGGCTGGCATACGCCACACTGAGGTCATGCACCAGCGGGGTGACCGACCAACCGTCACCTGCGATATGGTGCATGACGGACACCAGGATGTGTTCGTTGTCCGCCAGCCGAAAAAGCCACGCTCGCAACGGGATTTCAACGGACAGATCGAAATTGTGACGCACTGCGTTCCCAATGGCCGCGCCGATCCGCTCCATCGTCCAGCCGGTGGCATCAACAACCTGCCAGTCCACCTCAACCTGGTCGGCGGGCAACACAACCTGCCGAGGCACACCGTCAACGGCCGGCAACAGCGTGCGCAGACTTTCATGGCGGCCCACCACATCGCCCAAAGCCGCCTGCATCGCCGCCGCATCCAGCGTCCCGCTGAGTCGGTAGGCGGTCGGCATGTTGTAGGTGGCGGCCTCGCCCTCGAAGCGATTGAGGAACCACAACCTGTTCTGCGCGTAGGACAACGGGATGACGGTCGGCCGCTCCATGGTGGTCAAGCGCGGTAACCCGCCGGAACCTTCGCCAATGCGCGGCGCCAACTGTGCCACCGTGGGTGCGTCGAATAATGTGCGCACCGCCAGATCGCTGTCCAGGACGGTGTTGACGGCCGCGACCACCCGCATCGCCGACAACGAATCGCCGCCCAGGTCGAAGAACGAGTCGTCGATGCTGACCCGGTCCAACCCCAGCACCTTGGCATAGATTCCGGCCAGGATCTCCTCGGTGAAAGTGGTGGGGGCGCGATGCCCCTCACCCGTTTCGGTGTATTCCGGTGCCGGCAAGGCCCGCCGGTCCAGCTTGCCGTTCGCGGTCAATGGCACTGCGTCTAGCACCACGACGGCCGCGGGCACCATGTACCCGGGAAGGCGTTCGGAGAGCTGAGCACGGATCTCGCCCAGTTGCGCGGTCCCGGTGATGTAGCCGACCAGGCGCACGTCACCGGGACGGTCCTCACGGGCGATCACCGCCGCCTGCTCGACACCAGCCAAATCACTCAACGCGGACTGAATTTCACCCAACTCGACCCGGTAACCACGAATCTTGACCTGCTCATCGGCCCGGCCCACATACTGCAACTGCCCATCAGCACCCCAGCGCACCAGATCCCCGGTCCGATACATCCGAGCACCCGCACCCCCGAACGGACACGCCACAAACCGCAACCCGGTCAACCCCGGCCGCCGCACATACCCCACCCCGACACCACGACCGGCCACATACAACTCACCGACCACCCCCGCCGGCACCGGACGCAACCACCGATCCAACACAAACAACGCCGCCGTCGCCACCGGGGCACCGATGGGCACCACCGACGATCCAGCGGCCAACGGCGCACTCCGGGCCGCGCACACTGTCGTCTCGGTCGGACCGTAGCCGTTGATCATCACCCGACCTGGGGCCCACCGGTCCACCAGCTGAGGCGGGCACGGCTCACCGGCCACCAACAACGCGACCGACCCCAGCCCCTCGGGCGATATCACCCCGACCGCCGACGGTGTTTGACTCAACACGCTGACCTGCTCGGCAGCCAGCAACACCTGCAGGTCCCGGGGCGAGGCCGCGACCGTCTCGGGCACCACCACCAGCCGTCCACCGTGGAACAACGCAGCCCAGATTTCTTCCACCGAGGCGTCGAAGCCATAAGAGTGCCATTGCGCCCATGCCTGCACTGGCAGCTCGGCATCCGGTGTCCCCAACCACTGGGTCACGTTGTGGTGGGTGATCGCCACGCCCTTCGGGGTGCCAGTGGTGCCCGAGGTGTAGATGACATAAGCGACGTCATCGGCAGCGGGCGTTGGCAAGCCGGTGCAGGGCTGAGCGCCGATGCGCTCATCGTCGATATCGATGACCGTCAGGGCGAATCCGTCCAGCCGCTCAGCCGCCCCCGCGGTGGTCAGTGCGGCGATCGGCGCGGCATCGGCCACCATGAATTCGACCCGGGCGGCCGGGAGGGTCGGGTCGATCGGCAGATAAGCGGCCCCCGTCTTCAATACCGCCAGAATCGCCGCGACCGCCTCGGCCGACCGGGTAAGCAGCAGTGCCACCGACTGGCCCGGGCGGGCCCCGTGTGCGGCCAGCAGGTGCGCCAGCCGATTTGCGGCCTCGTCGAGTTCGCGGTACGTCATCGAACGCCCGTCACAGGTCACCGCCACTGCGTCCGGGGCTCTGTCGACCTGGGCGGCGAACAGGCCCGGTATCGAGATCGGACTCGTGGTCGTGGCCAGCACCGCCCGGTTGCTCCAGCCGTCCAGCCGGACGCGCTCCGCGTCATCGACCAAGTCCACTGCCGACACCGGCCGGGTCGGGTCGGCCGTCACCGCCGCCACGACCCGCCGGAGTCGCTCGATGAGCAGTTCGATGGTGGTCGCGTCGAACACATCGGTGCGAAATTCCACCGTGCCCCCGATGCCGGCCGGGTCACCGGCGCTGGTCCAGCGCTCGGACAGGGCGAAAGTCAGGTCCATCCGGGCAGCCTGGGTGTCCGTGGGCAGCGCGCTGACCTCTACCTCACCCAATGCCGACTTGGCGCCGAGGTCCTCGGCAAAGTTCTGCCAAGCCAACATCACCTGAACCAGGGGATGATGAGTCAGGCTACGAGTCGGGTTGAGCCGATCTACCAGCACCTCGAAGGGCACATCCTGGTGCTCGAATGCGGCCAGGCTGCGCTGGCGCACCTGATCCAGCAGCTCGACAAAGCTGGGATCGTCGGTCAGGTCGACCCGCAACACCAGGGTATTGACGAAGAAACCCACCAACTCTTCCAATGCCGGGTCGCCGCGGCCCGCGATCGGGAATCCCACCGCCACGTCATCGCAGGCGCTCAGCTTCGAGAGCAGCACCGCCAACGCGGCCTGCAGCACCATGAACCCGGTCGCATTGTGCTCGCGGCCCACCTCGCGCACCTGATGTTGCAGCTCGGCCGCCCAGTCCACCGTCACAGTGGCGCCGCGGAAGTCAGCCACCGGAGGATAGGGCCGATCGGTGGGCAGCTCCAGCCGCTCGGGCAGCCCGGCCAACGCGTGCTCCCAGTACCCCAACTGCGCCGCAATCACGCTGTCGGGATCAGACTCGTCTCCCAGCCACTCCTGTTGCCACAGTGCGTAATCGACGTACTGCACCGGCAACGGCGCCCAGTCCGGCTCCCGCTGCGCGCACCGGCTGGCGTACGCCGCGCCGAGGTCACGCGCCAACGGTCGGACCGACCCCCCGTCGGCGGCGATGTGGTGCACCACCATCACCAACACGTGCTCGTCCTCGCCGACGCGGAATAGCGTTGCACGCAAGGGGATCTCAGCGCTCAAATCAAAGGTGTGACACACCGCCGCCTCGAGGGCCGCGGTCAGCCGGTCCGCCGGCCAGTCGGTGGCATCGACGACCCGCCAACCAAGATCGGCCTGCTCGGCGGGCATGACAACCTGCCGCGGGATTCCCTCGTCTGCGGCGAACAGCGTGCGCAGGCTCTCATGACGGCCCACCACGTCGCCCAGCGCCGCCCCCAACGCATCGGCATCCAGGGGGCCGCTCAGCCGCAGAGCCACCGGCATGTTGTAGATCGGTGACGGACCCTGCAACTGGTCCAGGAACCACAACCGCTGCTGGGCATACGACAACGGCACTGTCGGCGGCCGGTGCTGCGCCGCCAACGGCACACGCCCACTGGCACTTTCACCGATGCGCAGCGCCAGCTGGGCCACGGTGGGTGACTCGAAAACCGCGCGCACGGCGAGGCCGCCACCCAGGCTCAGGTTGACCGCATTGATCACCCGCGTCGCCGAGAGCGAGTCCCCGCCCAGGTCGAAGAACGAGTCGTCGACCCCGACCCGTTCCAGCCCCAGCACCTGTCCGTAAATCCCGGCCAGCATCTCCTCGGTCGGAGTGGTCGGGGCACGATACTGGTCAGCATCGCTGTACTCCGGCGCCGGCAGCGCCCGTTTGTCGAGCTTGGCGTTGACCGTCAACGGCAACGCATCGAGCACCACCACGGCGACCGGCACCATATAAGGCGGCAGTCGCTCGGCCAATGCGGCCCGCGCCTCCGCAGGGCTTACCGCCCCCTCCCTCGATACGGTGATGTAGCCGACCAGGCGCTTGTCGCCGGGCTGGTCCTCGCGAGCGATCACCGCGGCCTGATCGACCCCATCCAATTCGGCCAGCGCAGTTTGGATCTCACCGAGTTCGATGCGGTAGCCACGAATCTTGACTTGTTGATCGGCGCGACCCAGATACTGCAACTGCCCGTCGGCGCCCCAAGACGCCAGATCCCCGGTGCGATACATGCGTCCGCCCGGCGCTGCAGACCCGGCGAACGGGCACGCCACAAAGCGTGATGCGGTCAATCCCGGCCGCCGCCAGTACCCGTACCCCAGACCGGTTCCGGCCACGTACAGCTCGCCCACCACACCGACCGGCGCGGGCTGCAGCCACCGGTCCAGCACGAAGAACGCCAAATGCGCCAACGGCACCCCGATCGGGCTGACGCTGCTATCGGTATCGGCCTCCACGATCTCGCGGAACGAGGCATGCACCGTCGTCTCGGTAGTGCCATACATGTTGATCATGTGTGGCAGGCCCGGATGGTCACGCAGCCACGTCCTGAGCCGCTGCGGTTCCAGCGCCTCACCGCCAAAGACAACGGTCTCCAGCTTGAGCTGCCGTCCCAGCTCAGGGTGCAGCTCATCGGCGGTCAGCAATGCATAGAACGCCGACGGGGTCTGGCTCAGGACGGTGATCTGTTCAGCAACCAGCAAGGCATGGCAGTCCTCTGGTGCGCGCGCCACCGATTCCGGCACGACCACCACACGCCCGCCGTACAGCAGCGCCCCCCAGATCTCCCACACCGAGACGTCGAAGGCCAACGAGTGCCATTGCGTCCACACCTGCCCCGCCAGCTCCAGCCGGTCGTCCAGCGATTTCAGCAGCTCGGCCACATTCTGATGGGTGATGGCCACCCCCTTCGGGACACCAGTGGTACCCGAGGTGTAGATGAGATAGGCGACGTCATCGGCTTGCGGCGGCGCAAGGCCGGTGCACGGCTGGGTGTCGATGCGCGGATCATCGATATCGATGATCGGCAGTTCGCACCCGTCAAGCCGGTCGGCCAACTCGGCGGTGGTGACCGCCGCGATCGGGGCGGCGTCGGCCACCATGAATTCGATCCGCGCGGCCGGATGCATCGGATCGATCGGCAGATACGCCGCGCCGGTCTTGAGCACCGCCAAGATCGCCACGACCGACCGGGCCGACCGGGCACACAACAGTGCCACGCACTGGCCCGGGGCCGCCCCATGTCCAATCAATAGGTGGGCCAACTGATTCGCGGCCTCGTCAACCTCGCGGTACGACATCGAGCGGCCCTCGAACGTCACCGCGCCGGCTTCCGGAGCACGCGCCACCTGCGCGGCGAACAACTCCGGAATCGACAGCGATGGGCCCACCGGCCGGGTCAGCGCAGCGAGATTGCCCCACCCGAACAACCGCGTGTGCTCATCCTCGTCCAGCAGATCCATCGACGACAACCGCCGACTGAGGTCCGCGGTCATGACCGGTCCTCCGCGTCGGCAGTGATCGCCACCAGCACCCGCCGCAACCGCTCGATCAGGGTTTGGACGGTCTCGGTGTCGAATACATCGGTACGGAACTCCACGGTCCCTCCAATCCCGGCGGGTTCGCCGGTCTCACTCCAACGCTCACCCAGGGCGAGGGTCAGGTCCATGCGGGCGGTCTGGGTGTGTGCAGGCAGCGGGGTGACCTTCACATCACCCAGGGTCAGCCCGGCCGCGGGACCGCTGCTGCGCTGCCAGTCCAGGTTCTGCCAGGAAAGGGCCACCTGAACCAGCGGATGGTGGGCCAGGCTTCGCGTCGGTTTGAGCCGATCGACCAGCACCTCGAACGGCACATCCTGGTGCTCGTAGGCGGCCAGCCCGGACCGGCGAACCTGCGCCATCAGGTCGGCGATGGTGGGGTCGCCGGACAGATCGACCCGCAACACCAGCGTGTTGACGAAGAATCCCACCAGCTCGTCCAACGCGGGATCGCTGCGGCCGGCAATCGTGATCCCCACCGCGACATCGGGACTCGCGCTGAGCTTGGACAGCAACACCGCCAGGGCGGCCTGGATCACCATGAAACTCGTCGCGTTGTGCTCGCGGGCCATCCGCGCCACCTGCTGCTGCAACTCGGCCGGCCAGTCCACGGCCACGCTGGCCCCGCGGTAATCCGCCACCGGCGGATACGGTCGGTCGGTGGGCAGCTGCAGCCGCTCGGGCAGCCCGGACAATGCTTGTTCCCAGTAGGACAGCTGTGCGGAGATGCGGCTGCTGCTGTCGTCGAGGTCGCCAAGGTGTTCGCGTTGCCAGAGCGTGTAATCGGCGTATTGCACAGGCAACGGAGCCCAGTCCGGGAGTTGCCCCGCCGTCCGGCTGGCGTACGCCGCCCCCAGATTCGCCACCAGCGGGGTGATTGACCAGCCGTCGGCGGCAATGTGGTGGACGACGGCCACCAACACGTGCTCTTCCTCGCCGATCCGGAGAAGAGTTGCTCGCAAAGGTATTTCGTTGGCCAGGTCAAACGGATGACGCGCCACCGCCCCGATCGCGTCCGCCAACTGTTCCTCCGGCCAGCCGGTGGCGTCAACAACCTGCCAGCACAGCCGTGTCCGGTCGACAGGCACCACCACCTGCCGAGGCGTCCCCTCGACCACGACGAAGACGGTGCGCAGGCTCTCGTGACGGTGCACCACATCGACCAGCGCCTGGCCGAGCGCGGCGGTGTCGAGGCGTCCGCTCAGCCGCAGCGCCACCGCCATGTTGTAAATCGGTGACGGGCCCTGCAGCTGGTCAAAGAACCAAAGTCGCTGCTGGGCATAGGACAACGGGATGTGTTGCGGGCGCGGCATCACCTGCAGCGGCGGGCGGGCGGTACCACCCTGCTGCCGGTCCAGGCAGGCGGCCAACGCCCCGGCGGTGGGCGTGTCGAACAGATACCGCACCGGCACCTCCATGCCCAGCGCCGACTGCAGCCGCGCACTGACCCGGGTGGCGGTGAGCGAGTCCCCACCAAGGGCGAAGAAATCGTCGTCGAGCCCGATTCGGTCGAGCCCGAGCACCTCGGCGAAGGCCTCGGTGACGACCTTTTCGGACTGGGTCTGCGGCGCCCTGAAAGCCGCGGCCGCAAACACCGGTTGGGGCAGGGCTTTTCGATCGATCTTGCCCGAGGAGGTAACCGGAAACTCGTCGAGCACCATGATTTGGGTGGGCACCATGTATTCGGGCAACCGCGCGCTGATCTGCTGCCGGATCGCGCTGACCTTGGCGTTGGCGTCGGGGTCGTTGGCGTAGCTATGCCGCTGGCGGCCCTCCGTGGGAGCGAGGTAGAGGTCGGTCAGCGCCGAGACGTGGCCGACGTCGGGGGAGATGAAGACGGCGTCCAGCGTGCCGGGCCGAGCACCCCAGGTAACCGCGACGCGGTACCCGGCGCTCTCACCCAGCCGGTACAACTGTTCGGGGGTTGCGGTGTCTTCGGGGGCGCCGGTGGCGGTGGCACCGGCGTTGGCAAGCACCTCGGCCAGCGGGCGCCCGTCGGACAAGGCCTGTTCGAGGTATACATCGGCGATCACCCCGGTTCGAGGAATCCCGGTGATGCGAACGACATTCGGATGCTGTTCGGTCAACTCGCAGTGCAGCCCGCTGAGGCTCGCGCAATCGGACCACGCCCAAGCGGGCGCCGCGGCCAGCGAGCGCACCGCGGCCGGCGCCTTGTGGATGATGACGTCATAGCGGTATCGGCTCAGCTCATTGTCGGCCGCACCGCGTTTGAGCTGAATGTCCACGCCCGCTCCGCCGTCATGCTGCGCGACCCAGTAGCTGAAGAACTGTGGAGCCAACAGCAATTCGGGGTCTCCCAGCACCGCGCGCTGCACCTGCTGACGAACTTCATCGGCATCGACGGTCGTGGCGTGCGCCAGGGCGACGCCGGTTTGAAAGGCACCCTGCAGACTGTGGTTGCGCACATCTCCGATGAACAGCCGCCCACCAGGTGCCAGCAGATCTACGGCCTGATCGATGACGTCGGCCAGGTAATCGGCGTTGGGGAAGTACTGGACCACCGAGTTGAGAATGATGGTATCGAAGTACTCCCGCGGCAATGCCGCCGTGACGTGCGCAGGCTGGGCCAGCAGTTGCACCCGGTCCCGCCACGGGATCTGCAGCCGCTCCAGCGTGCGGGCCAGCGTGTCCATCGCGACGGCCGACATGTCGGTGCCGACGTAGTGTTCGCAATGCGGGGCGACCTGGGACAGGACGAGACCCGACCCGGCACCGATCTCCAGCACCCGCCTCGGCTGCAGGGTCAGGATCCGATCCACGGTTGCCGAGCGCCATTCCTGCATCTGCGGCAGCGGAATCGCTTCGCCGGTGTAACTACTGTTCCAACCGCGAAAATCGTTGCCGAACTCGGCGATGCCGACCTCGCCGTCATACAACTCGTCGTACATCTGTTGCCATTGATCGACGACTTCGGCATCGCGATCGACACTGCTGGTACGCGCCAGGGCGACGTAGGCAATCAGGTGGGCACCGGTGTCGCTGTGATGCATCGCGACCGCGGCCCGGTTGACCTGCGGGCAGGCCAGCAGGGTGTTCTCGATCTCGCCGAGTTCCAGGCGCTGCCCGCGCAGCTTGATCTGGGCATCGGCGCGGCCCAGATACTCCAGCGTGCCGGTCGCGGTCCAGCGGACCAGGTCGCCGGTGCGGTACATGCGGGTGCCGGCCGCCCCAAAGGGGTTGGCCACGAACCGGTCCGCGGTCAGGTCGGCTCGGCCCACATAGCCTCGCGCCAGCGCCGGACCACCGAGATAGAGCTCACCGACCACCCCGATCGGGGTGGGGCTGAGCCGGCCGTCGAGCACCAGCGCGCTCACGCCCGTGATCGGGGCGCCGATGTCCACCGGTTGCCCGGCCACCAGCGGCGCCGTGCAGGTGGACCAGATGGTGGACTCGGTGGGTCCATAGGCGTTGAACATGCGCCGACCTGGCGCCCACGCGGCCACCAACTCAGCCGGGCACGCCTCGCCCGCGGTGATCAGGGTGCCAAGCCGTCCTTCGAGGCAGTCGAGTTCCAGCGTCAGCAGCACTGTCGGGGTCAACACGGCCGCGTCGACTCGCTGATCGCGCACCAGGGCGGTCAACGGTTCCCCAGCGTAGGAGTCCCGTGGCGCCACCACCAACACGGCGGCGGAACCGACCGCCAGAATGATCTCGAAGACCGACGCATCGAAGGTCGGTGCTGCGACCAGCAGCGCCCGCGATCGCCGCTCCAACTCGAACGTTGCACGTTGCGCCGCAGCCACGCCAAGCAGACCGGCGTGGCTGACGGCCACTCCCTTCGGGACGCCGGTGGATCCCGACGTGAAGATGATGTACGCGGCGTCGTCGATCCTCAGGGGCGCCAACCGATCGGCGTCGGTGATCGGTTGCTCGGACCAACTCGACAAGTCGAGGCCGTCAATGCGCAACACTGGGCGCTGCCCGACCCCGACCATGAAGTCAGCGCCAATGGTCATCACGCACACCGCCTCGACTGCGTCGAGCACCGTGGCGATCCGCTCGACGGGATGAGTCCGATCCACCGGTACGTAGGTCCCACCGGCCTTGAGCACCGCCCACCAGGCGAGCACCAACTCCGCGCACCGTTCCATCGCCACGCCCACCGCACGTTCCGGACCCACCCCAGCATGGATCAGGTTCCGCGCCAACCGATTCGACGTCTCGTCCAGCTCGCGGTACGTCCACTGCCGCACCCCGTCGACGAGCGCGATCGCGTCCGGTTCAGCGGCCACCGCCGCGGCCAACAACTCCGGCGCCAGCCCCTCCGGGGCCGCCATCGCGGCGCCTGACCAGCGCGTCAGCACCAGATCGCGCTCGGCGTCATCGAGGAGCGCCACCTCCCCCACCACCACCGACGAGTCGGCCACCACGGCGTCGATGACCCGGCCGAACCATCCGACCAACCGCTCGATGGTGGACCGGTCGAACAGATCCGTGGCGTAGGTCACCACCCCGGCGGCCATCGGCGCGCCGGAATCCTGTCCGGGCAGTTCCCGCAGGTCGAAATCGAGGTCGAACTTGGCCGTGCGGGTCACCATCGATATCGGCTCGATGCCCACCCCGTCGAGTGCCACCTCGGGGCGGACGTTGTTCTGGAACACCAGGGCCACCTGAAACAGCGGATGATGCGATGTGGAGCGCGTCGGGTTGAGCCGCTCCACCAGCAACTCGAACGGCACGTCCTGGTTGCTGTAGGCATCCAGTGCCGTGTGCCGAACGTCCTCGAGCACCTCACCGAAGCGCTTCTGGGCGTTCACCTCCACCCGCAGCACCCAGGTGTTGACGAAGAACCCGACCAACTCCTCGAGCGCCGGGTCCATCCGGCCGGCGATCGCCGTGCCCAGTGCCACGTCCTCACCCGCGCCGACCCGGTACATCAGCACCGCCATCACGGCCTGCAGGACCATCGAGGCGGTTGCATTGTGCTCGGTCGCCACCGCCTTGACCCCGGCCCAGGTCTGCGGGTCGATGCGCAATTCGACGCCGTCACCGCAGTAACTGGGCACCGGCGGGCGAGGCCGGTCAGTCGGCAACGACACCACCTCCGGCAGCCCGGCCAACGCGTTCTGCCAGTAGTTCAGTTGACCGCTGATGCGGCTGTTGGGATCGGTCAGCTCACCCAGGTGCGCGCGCTGCCACAGCGTGTAATCGACGTACTGCACCGGCAGCGGCATCCAGTCTGGGGCCCGTCCGTTTCGCCGTGCCCCGTACGCGACGGCCACATCGCGGACCATCGGCGCCATCGACCAGCCATCAAAGGCTATGTGGTGCAATACCATCCCCAGCACATACCGGTCCGGTCCGACCTGATAGAGCTGCGCGCGGACCGGAATCTCCGCAGCCAGATCGAATCGATGCCCCGCCAGCGCGATCAGCTCACCGGCAACCTCCTGCTCGGACACCGTCAGCGTCACCGGGCCGCCTCGTCGCCACATGCCGGCCTCGGCCGGCAGCACCTTCTGCAACGCCACGCCCTCGATGTCGGGGAAAACGGTACGCAGCGATTCGTGCCGGGCGATCACATCGTCGAGGGCCGTCTGCAGCGCCTCGATATCGAGTCTTCCGTTGACCCGGAACGCGATCGGCATGTTGTAGGTCGCCGCCCCGCCCTCGAACCGATTGAGGAACCACAACCTCTGCTGGGCATAGGACAGCGGGATGACAGCTGGCCGCTGAACTCGGCTCAAGGGCGCACGCCGGCCCGCGCCTGCGCCGATGTGCGGTGCGAGTTGCGCGACGGTGGGCGCGTCGAACAGGGCTCGCACTCCTAGGTCGCCGTCGAGGCCGGTGTTTACGGCTGCGATCAACCGCATCGCCGACAGCGAGTCGCCACCGAGATCGAAGAACGAGTCGTCGACCCCGACGCGGTCCAGACCCAGGACCTGCGCGTAGATGCCGGCCAGGATCTCTTCGGTGGGGGTGGTCGGAGGGCGGCAGCCGTCGTCGGTGTGGCTGTATTCCGGTGCAGGCAGCGCCCGGCGGTCCAGCTTCGCATTGACGGTTAGCGGCAACGCATCGAGAACCACGATGGCCGCCGGGACCATATAGGCGGGCAATCGCTCCGAAAGCGCGGCCCGGCCCTCGACCGGATCAACGGTGCCCGGAACCGACTCGGTGATGTAGCCGACCAGGCGCTTGTCGCCGGGTCGGTCCTCGCGGGCGATCACCACCGCCTGCTCGACCCCGTCCAGATCGGCCAGCACCGCCTGGATTTCGCCGAGTTCGATGCGGTAGCCGCGGATCTTGACCTGCTCATCGGCCCGGCCCAGATACTGCAACTGCCCGTCAGCACCCCAACGCACCAGATCCCCGGACCGGTACATGCGCGATCCTGGCGCCCCGAACGGACACGCCACGAACCGGGATCCGGTCAACCCCGGCCGGCGCACATACCCCAACCCGACACCACGACCGGCCACATACAATTCCCCGACCACCCCGACCGGCACCGGCCGCAACCACCGATCCAGCACGAACAGTGCCGCCCCCGGAACCGGGACACCGATCGGCACCACCCCGGCACCGGCCTGCAACGGCGCGCTGATCGTGGCATACACCGTCGTCTCGGTCGGACCGTAGCCGTTGATCATCACCCGACCCGGCGCCCACCGATCCACCACCTCCACCGGACACGGCTCCGCAGCAATCATCAACGCCGCCGACTCCAAGCCCTCACTCGCAAGCACCCCGACCGCCGACGGGGTCTGACTGAGCACACTGACCTTCTCGGCCACCAACAACGCATGCAACTCGTCCGGCATCCGCGTGACCGAATCCGGCACCACCACCAACCGGCCCCCGTGCAGCAACGCACCCCAGATCTCCCACACCGAATAGTCGAACGCCAACGACGAACACTGCGTCCACACCTGACCCGGACCCATCTCCACGCCGACATCCAGCCCGTCGAACAACCGGGTCACATTGGCATGCGTGACCGCCACCCCCTTCGGGGCCCCGGTAGTGCCCGAGGTGTAAATGATGTGCGCGATATCGTCACCGGCCGGCGCCGGCAACGCGACGTCGGGCCGAAGGACAATGCGCGGATCGTCGACCTCGACCACCAGCACGCCGGACCCCGTCAACCGATCCGCGAGCGTCGAGGACGTAACCGCCGCGATGGGGAGGGCATCGTCCACCATGAACTGGATTCGTGCTTCCGGGTGCGCCGGATCGATCGGCAGATACGCCGCGCCGGTCTTGAGCACCGCCACAATCGCCAGGATCGCCTCCGCCGATCGAGGCAGCAGCAACGCCACACACCGCCCCGGACCCACGCCGTATTCGATCAGGTAGTGCGCCAACCTGTTCGAAGCCTCGTCCAGTTGCTGATATGTCATCGACTTGTCGCCGAACGTCACCGCCACGCGCTGCGGGGTTCGTCGCGCTTGCTCGGCGAACAGCGCCGGAATCGACGCCGGGCCGGCGGGTTCGGCCAGTACCGCCAAGTTGCCGAATCCATCCAGCAGGACGTGCTCGGCGGGCTCGATCACATCCACCGACGACAATCGCCGAGCCGGATCCGTCGTCATCGCGACCAAGACCAGCTGCAGTCGCTCGATCAGCGTCTCGATTGTCGCCGCGTCGTAGACGTCGGTACGGTACTCCACTACGCCGTTGATCCCCGCATGCTCACCGTCCTCGGCGAAGCGTTCAGCCAACGAGAACACCAGATCCATTCGGGCGGTCTGGGTTTCCGTATCCAACGGGATGGCCCGCGCCTCACCCAGCGTCAACTCGGAGGCCGGGTCGCCGGCGAAGTTCTGCCATGACAGCATCACCTGGACCAGCGGGTGATGGGTCAGGGACCGAACCGGGTTGAGGCGGTCGACCAGTAACTCGAAGGGCACGTCCTGATGTTCGAATGCGGCCAGTCCACGTTGGCGCACCTGGTCCAACAGTGTGGTGACGGTGGGATCGCCGTCCACTTCGAGCCGAAGCACCAAGGTGTTGACGAAGAATCCCACCAGCTGATCCAGCGCCGGATCAGTACGGCCGGCGGTCGCAAAGCCCAGAGCCACATCGGAACTGGCGCTGAGCTTGGAGAGCAGCATCGCCAGTGCGGCCTGCACCACCATGAAGTTGGTGGCGTGGTGATCGCGGGCGAGTCCAGCGATCCGCTGATGCAACTCGGTGGGCCATTGCACCGCGACGCTGGCGCCGCGGTAGTCCGCTACGGATGGGTACGGCCGATCGGTGGGCAACTCCAGCCGCTCCGGCAGCCCGGTCAACGCCTGCTCCCAATAGTTCAGCTGCGCCGCGATCCGACTCCCCTCGTCGGTGAGATCGCCGAGATAGGCGCGCTGCCACAGCGTGTAATCGACGTACTGCACCGGCAGCGGCGTCCACTCCGGCGACCGGCCTGCGGATCGGCTGGCATAGGCCACACTCAGATCGGTCACCAGCGGAGTGATCGACCAGCCGTCGGCGGCGATGTGATGCACCACGGCGACCAGCACATGCTCGTCGTCTGCCAGCCGGAAAAGGGTGGCCCGTAAGGGAATCTCACTCATCAAGTCAATGCTGTGACGCGCCACCGCGCCGACTTCCTCCGCCAGTTGGGCGGCGGACCACTGCGCGGCGTCCACCACCTGCCAGCCGAGATCCGCGTACTCGGCAGGCACCACCACCTGCCGCGGCACTCCTTCGCTGGCCGTGAAGGTGGTACGCAGGCTCTCGTGCCGGGTTACCACGTCTGCCAGGGCACGACCCAACGCATCGGTGTCGAGGCGTCCGTTGAGCCGCAGCGCGATCGGCATGTTGTAGATCGGCGACGGGCCCTGCAATTGCTCCAGGAACCACAACCGCTGCTGCGCATACGACAACGGGATCTCCGCGGGCCGGGGCATCGGCACCAGGGGTTCGGGGCGGCCGCTGCCGGCTCCAACGCGCGGCGCGAGTTGCGCCACGGCGGGCGCGTCGAACAGCGTGCGGACGCCGAGTTCGGTGTCAAGGGCTGCGTTGACGGCCGCGATCAGCCGCATCGCCGAGAGTGAGTCGCCGCCGAGGTCGAAGAAGGAGTCATCAACCCCGACGCGTTCCAGACCCAGGACCTGCGCGTAGATGCCGGTCAGGATCTCTTCGGTGGGAGTTGCCGGCGCGCGGTAACCGTCACCGGTCCCGCCATACTCCGGAGCCGGCAGCGCGCGGCGGTCGAGTTTTCCGTTGACCGTCAACGGCAGTTCGTCGAGCGCCACGATGGCCGCCGGGACCATGTAGGCCGGGAGCCGGTCGGCCATCGTGGCTCGCACCTCTGCTGGATCCGCGGTCCCAGTGAGGTAGCCAACGAGGCGCTTGTCGTCAGGCCGGTCTTCGCGGGCGATGACCACGGCCTGCTCGACGCCGTCCAAGTCTGCCAGGACAGCTTGGATTTCGCCGAGTTCGATGCGGTAGCCGCGGATCTTGACCTGCTCATCGGCGCGGCCCAGATACTGCAACTGCCCGTCAGGACCCCAACGCACCAGATCCCCGGACCGGTACATGCGCGATCCTGGCGCCCCGAACGGACACGCCACGAACCGGGATCCGGTCAACCCCGGCCGGCGCACATACCCCAACCCGACACCACGACCGGCCACATACAATTCCCCGACCACCCCGACCGGCACCGGCCGCAACCACCGATCCAGGACGAACAGTGCGGCCCCCGGAACCGGGAAACCGATCGGCACCACCCCGGCACCGGCCTGCAACGGCGCGCTGATCGTGGCATACACCGTCGTCTCGGTCGGACCGTAGCCGTTGATCATCACCCGACCCGGCGCCCACCGATCCACCACCTCCACCGGACACGGCTCCGCAGCAATCATCAACGCCGCCGACTCCAAGCCCTCACTCGCAAGCACCCCGACCGCCGACGGGGTCTGGCTGAGCACACTGACCTTCTCGGCCACCAACAACGCATGCAACTCCTGCGGCGAACGCGTCACGTCCTCGGCAACCACCACCAACCGGCCCCCGTGCAGCAACGCACCCCAGATCTCCCACACCGAGTAGTCGAACGCCAACGACGAACACTGCGTCCACACCTGCCCTGGACCCATCTCGATGCCGACATCCAGCCCGTCGAACAACCGGGTCACATTGGCATGCGTGACCGCCACCCCCTTCGGGATGCCCGTGGTTCCCGAGGTGTAAATCAGGTGCGCCACATCCTCGGCCATCGGCCCCGGCCCGGGCAATGCGGTGCTGGGCTGGTGGTCGATGCGGGGATCACCCACCTCGACCACCAGCACTGCACACCCGGCCAGCCGGTCGGCCAGCCCGGGCGAGCTCACCGCCGCAATCGGCGCCGCATCCTCCACCATGAACCGCACCCGCGCCTCGGGATGCGCCGGATCGATCGGCAGATACGCCGCGCCGCTCTTGAGCACCGCCACAATCGCCGTGATCGCCTCCGCCGAACGCTCCAGCAGCAACGCCACACACCGACCCGGCCCCGCACCAAGACCAGCCAACAAGTGCGCCAACCGATTCGACGCCTCATCCAACTCTCGGTACGTCCACGAGCTATCGCCGGATACCAACGCGACCGCTTCCGGGGCGCGCTCCACCTGTTCAGCGAACAACTCCGGAATCGACACCGCCGAACCGGCCTCCGCCAACACCGAGCGGTGACCGAACTCCTCCAACCGCACCCGCTCGGCGCCATCGAGCACATCCACCGACGACAACCGCCGCCCCGGATCACCCGTCATCGCCACCAACACCCGCTCCAGGCGCCGAACCATCGTCTCGATGCTGGCCGCGTCATAGACGTCGGTGCGGAACTCCACGATCCCCTCGATGCCGGCCGGAGCACCGTCCTCGGCGAAGCGTTCGGCCAGCGAAAACACCAGATCCATCCGCGCGGTCCGGGTTTCGGCCGGCAGCGGGACGGCGCGTACGGAGCCCAGCGACAGCCCGGCCGCGGGGTCGGTACTGCGCCAGGGCAGGTTTTGCCAGGTCAGCATCGCTTGGATCAGGGGATGGTGGGTCAGGCTCCGGCTCGGGTTGAGCCGTTCGACCAGCACCTCGAACGGCACGTCCTGATGCTCATAGGCGGCAAGGCTGCGCCGACGCACCTGATCCAGCAGCTCGGAGATCGTGGGATCACCGGACGCATCGACCCGCAGCACCAGGGTGTTGACGAAGAAACCCACCAACTCGTCCAGGGCCGGATCGCCGCGTCCGGCGGTCGCGACTCCGACGGGCACATCGGGACTGGCGCTGAGCTTGCCCAGCAGTACCGCCAGCGCGGCCTGGACCACCATGGCGCTGGTGGCGTTGTGCTCGCGAGCGACCCGCACGATCTGCTGCTGCAGCTGTGCGGGCAAGTTGACGGCCACACTGGCACCCCGGTAGTCGGCCACCGCGGGATACGGCCGGTCGGTGGGCAACTCCAACCGCTCGGGCAACCCGGCCAGCGCCTGCTCCCAATACGACAGCTGGCCGGCGATCGCACTGTCGGGGTCGGACTCGACGCCCAGCCAATCCTGTTGCCACAACGTATAATCGGCGTACTGCACGGGCAGCGGACTCCAGCCGGGCGCCCGCCCGGCGCACCGGCTGGCATACGCCACACTGAGGTCATGCACCAGCGGGGTGACTGACCAGCCGTCGGCGGCGATGTGATGCACCACGGCGGCCAACACATGCTCGTCCTCGGCGATCCGGAACAGCGTCGCCCGCAAGGGGATTTCGGTGGCCACGTCAAAGCTGTGCCGGGCCACCTCTCCGATTTCCTCCGCCAACCGGTCCGCCGACCAGCCGAGCGCATCTACCACCTGCCAGTCCAGATCTGCCTGCTCGACCGGTACCACCACCTGCCGGGGCACACCCCCACTAGCGGCAAAGACGGTACGCAGACTCTCGTGCCGCCCCACGACATCGCCAAGCGCCGCACCCAGTGCGTCCACCTCCAGCGGACCGCTCAACTGCAACGCCACCGACATGTTGTAGATCGGCGACGGCCCCTGCAACTGCTCCAAGAACCACAACCGTTGTTGGGCGTAGGACAGCGGGATCTGGGGGGGCCGCGTCATCAGTCGCAACGGTGGGCGGGCTGTGCGGCCCTGATTGCGATCCAGGTAGTCGGCAAGGGCGCCGGCCGTCGGCGTGTCGAACAGATACCGCACCGGCACTTCTCTGTCCAGTGCCGATTGCAGCCGCGAGCTGACCCGGATCGCGATCAGGGAATCGCCGCCGAGGGCGAAGAAGTCGTCGTCGAGGCCGACCCGCTCGAGCCCGAGTACCTCGCCGAACACCTCGGCGACGGTGATCTCGGTCAGTGTCTTCGGCGCCCGGAACTGCGTGGCGGCCAGCACCGGCTCCGGTAGCGCCTTGCGGTCGATCTTGCCCGACGTCGTCAGCGGGAACTCGTCGAGCACCATCAGATGCGTCGGCACCATGTATTCCGGCAACCGCGCGGACAGCCACTGCCGGACCGCGTTGACCTTGCTGTTGGTATCGGGATCACTGGCGTAGGCGCTGCGTTGCAGCGCACCGGTCACCGGTAGGTAGACGTCGGTGAACGCCGCCGGATCCCCTCCTGCGTCGCGTGCCAGGAAGACGGCATCGAGCGTGCCGGGTTCGGCACCCCAGGTGACCATGACCCGATATCCGATGGTGGCGGCGAGGCGATGCAGTTGTTCGGGAGCGGCGGTGTCGTCGGTGGCCTCGGCGCGTGCCAGCGCCTCCGCCAGCGGCGCCCCTTCGGCCAGTGCCTGCTCGATGAGCACGTCGGCGATCACACCGCTACGCGGAATACCGCTGATGCGCACCAGGTTCGGGCGCTGTGAGCTCAGTTCGGCGTGCAGTCCGCTGAGGCTCGCGCAGTCGCCCCACTGCCAGGTGGGCGCCGCGGCGAGCGAGCACACCGCGGTCGGCGACTTGTGGATGGTGACGTCGTAGCGGTACCGGGTCAGCTCGTTGTCGGCCTCTCCCCGTTTGACCTGGATGTCCACGCCGGCCGCCTCAGCATGCTCGGCCAGCAGGCTGGTGAAGAACTCCGGTGCCAGTAGCAATTCGGGTTCACCCAGCATCGCCCGCTGCACGCGTTGGCGCACATCGTCGGTATCGGCATCGGTGCCGGTGTGCGCCAGGGCGATACCGGTTTGGAAGGCGCCTTGGAGACTGAAGTTGCGCACGTCGCCGATGAAAAGCCGGCCACCGGGTGCCAGCAGCTGCAGGGCCTTGCCGATAACGTCGGCCAGATACCCAGAGTTGGGGAAGTACTGCACGACCGAGTTGCAGACGATGGTGTCGAAGTGGCCTGGTGGCAACCCGTCGGTGACGTGCGCAGGTTGTGCCCGCAACCGCACCCGGTCGCCCCACGGCTGGACTGCCACCGCCGATCGCAGGGTCTCGATGGTGGGAGCCGAGAAGTCCGTCCCCCAATACTCCACCGATCCCGGAGCGACCCGGGCCAGCACCAACCCCGAGCCCACACCGATCTCCAGTACCCGCTGCGGCCGCAGGGCCAGGATCCGCTCCACTGCCGCCGAACGCCACTCCTGCATCTGCGGCAGCGGAATCGGCTGCCCGGTGTAGCTGCTGTTCCAACCCCGGAAATCACTGCCGAACTCCGCGACCTCGAGGTGGGCGTCATACAACTCGTCATAGATGTGCTGCCACTGATCCACCACCTCGGCCTCATGATCAGCGGTGCTGGTGCGCTCCAGTGCCAGGTACGCGATCAGTTGGGAGCCGGTGTCGCTGTGGTGCAGGGCGGCCGCGGCCCGGTTGACCTGCGGGCAGGCGAGCAGGGTGTTCTCGATCTCGCCGAGTTCCAGCCGCTGCCCTCGCAACTTCACCTGCGCATCGGCACGACCCAGATACTCCAACGAACCGGTAGCAGTCCACCGCACCAGATCACCGCTGCGATACATTCGCGCACCGGCGGCCCCGAACGGATTGGCCACAAACCGATCCGCCGTCAGATCCGGCCGGCCCACGTAGCCGCGCGCCAAACCTGTTCCAGCCAGATACAACTCACCGACTACCCCGACCGGCACCGGATTGAGCCGACTGTCGAGCACCATCGCGCACACACCCGGGATCGGGGCACCGATGCCCACCGGTCGCCCCGCCGACAACGCGCTCCAGGTCACCCAGATGGACACCTCGGTCGGACCGTACGCATTGAACATCCGGCGCCCCGGCGCCCAACCCGCCACCAACTCCGGCGCACATGCCTCTCCACCGGTGATCAGCGTGCCCAACCGCCCCCGCAGCCGATCCCGATCCAACGTCGCCAACACCGTCGGGGTCAGCAACGCCGCATCCACCCGCTGCTCGGCCACCAGCGCCGACAACGCCTCACCCGCATACGAATCCGACGGCGCCACCACCAACGCCGCCCCCGACGCCGTCGCCCACAACCACTCGAACACCGAGGCATCGAACGTCGGCGCGGCCACCATCAACAACCGCGCCCCCGCAGCCACCCCGAACAAATCACGATGCGCCGCAGCCACACCCAACAAACCGGCGTGGGCGACCGCCACCCCCTTCGGCGTCCCCGTCGACCCCGACGTGAAGATCACATACGCCAGATTGTCGATGGACAGCGGCGCCAGCCGATCGACATCCGTGATCGGATATGCGCTGCGTCCCGACAAATCCATCTCATCGACCCGCAACACCGGACGCTCACCCGCACCGGCCACCACATCGACCCCACAGGTCAACACGCACACCGCACCCGCAGCATCGAGCACCGTGGCGATCCGCTCGACCGGATGCGCTCGATCCACCGGCACGTACACCCCGCCGGCCTTGAGCACCGCCCACCAGGCCACCACCAACTCGGCACAGCGGTCCATCACCACACCGACCGCGCGCTCCGGACCGACACCGCAGTCGATCAGCACCCGAGCCAACCGCGTCGACCACACGTCGAGCGCGCGATAGGACCACTGCCGCACCCCGTCGACGAGCGCAATCGCGTCCGGATCGGCGGCCACCGCGGCGGCCAACAACTCCGGCACCAACCCCACCGGGGCCGTCACACCCGCACCGGCCCAATCCGACAGCACCAACTCACGCTCGCCGCGGTCCAGCAGCGCCACCTGACCCACCAGCACCGAGGGATCGGCCACCACAGCCTCGACCACCCGACCGAACCACCCCACCAACCGCTGCATGGAGGCGCGGTCGAACAGGTCCGTGGCATAGGTCAGCGTCCCGGCGGCCATCGCCGCGCCCGCGTCCGCGCTGGGCATCTCCCGCAGGGCGAAGGGCGCGTCGGATTCGTCGGTCGGCACTTCACGCAGATCGAATTCGAGATCGAACTTGGCGGTGCGCGTGCCCACCTCGACCGGTTGCACGCCGATTCCGTCGAATGCCAGTTCGGGACGCACGTTGTTCTGGAAGACCGTGGCCACCTGGAACAACGGGTGATGAGACGGGGAGCGGGTCGGGTTGAGCCGCTCCACCAGCAACTCGAACGGCACATCCTGGTTGCTGTAGGCGTCCAGGGCCTGCTGACGCACCTGCGCCAGCACGTCAGTGAACCGCAATCCGGGATTGACCCCCACTCGCAGCACCCAGGTGTTGACGAAGAACCCGACCAACTCGTCGAGGGCCTGATCCATCCGGCCGGCGATCGGCGTGCCCATCGCCACGTCCTCACCCACCCCGGCCCGGTGCAACAGCACCGCCACCACGGCCTGCACCACCATTGATGCCGTGGCATTGTGCTCGGCCGCGAGCGCCTTGACCGCGGCCCAGGTCTGCGGATCGATGCGCAGTTCGACACCGTCGCCGCGGTAGCTGGGAACCGGCGGGCGAGGCCGATCCGTGGGCAGGGACACCACCTCGGGCAAGTCGGACAGCTGGCGCCGCCAGTAGTCCAACTGTCCGGTGATCACGCTCTCGGGATCGGACTCGACTCCCAACCAACCCTGTTGCCACAGCGTGTAATCGACGTACTGCACCGGCAGCGGGGACCAGCCCGGCGCTTCGCCCTGACGCCGCGCTCGATAGGCGGCACTCACGTCGCGGACCATCGGAGC
Organism: Mycolicibacterium sp. MU0053; assembly: GCF_963378095.1. Taxonomy (NCBI): domain Bacteria; kingdom Bacillati; phylum Actinomycetota; class Actinomycetes; order Mycobacteriales; family Mycobacteriaceae; genus Mycobacterium; species Mycobacterium burgundiense. The sequence goes on along the minus strand of NZ_OY726397.1, from coordinate 461,141 downwards.
CATTGACCAGCCGTCAAAGGCAATGTGGTGCAGGACAATACCCAACACGTGCTCTTCCGGTCCGACCCGGTAGATGTGGGCGCGTACCGGAATCTCGGTCGATAGGTCGAACCGGTACTGTGCCAGCGTCACCAGTTCGGCCGCGACGTCCTGCTCCGACACCGAGACCACAGTCGCTTCGCGGCGGCGCCACATTCCCGCTGCCGCGGGCAGTACCTGCTGCACGGGCACACCGTCGACGTCGGGGAACACCGTGCGCAGCGACTCGTGGCGGGCGATCACGTCATCGAGCGCTGCCCCCAACGCCTCGGCATCCAGCTTTCCGTTGATCCGGAAGGCGGTAGGCATGTTGTAGGTCGCGACCCCGCCCTCGAACCGGTTGAGGAACCACATCCGGCTCTGGGCGTAGGACAACGGCACCCGCTCCGGGCGCTGCTGCGCCGTCAGCGGCGCGCGCGTGCCCGCACTCTCCCCGATGTGCGGCGCCAACTGGGCGACGGTAGGTGCGTCGAACAGGGCGCGGACCGCCAATCCGGCGTCGAGATTGGTGTTGATCGCGGCGATCAGGCGCATCGCCGACAACGAGTCGCCGCCGAGGTCGAAGAAGGAGTCGTCGACCCCGACGCGTTCCAGACCCAGGACCTCGGCGTAGACACCGGCCAGAATCTCCTCGACCGCGTTGGCCGGTGCCCGGTAGTGGTCGATGTCGGAGTACTCCGGCGCGGGCAGGGCCCGGCGATCGAGTTTCCCGTTGACCGTCAGCGGCAACGCATCCAGCACCACGACCGCCGTCGGCACCATGTAGGCCGGCAATCGCTCCGAAAGCGCGGTCCGGCCCTCGACCGGATCGACGGTGCCCGGAACCGACTCGGTGATGTAGCCGACCAGGCGCTTGTCGCCGGGTCGGTCCTCGCGGGCGATCACCACCGCCTGCTCGACCCCGTCCAGATCGGCCAGCACCGCCTGGATCTCGCCGAGTTCGATGCGGTAGCCGCGGATCTTGACCTGCTCATCGGCCCGGCCCAGATACTGCAACTGCCCGTCAGGACCCCAACGCACCAGATCCCCGGACCGGTACATGCGCGATCCTGGCGCCCCGAACGGACACGCCACGAACCGGGATCCGGTCAACCCCGGCCGGCGCACATACCCCAACCCGACACCACGACCGGCCACATACAATTCCCCGACCACCCCGACCGGCACCGGCCGCAACCACCGATCCAGCACGAACAGTGCCGCCCCCGGAACCGGGAAACCGATCGGCACCACCCCGGCACCGGCCTGCAACGGCGCGCTGATCGTGGCATACACCGTCGTCTCGGTCGGACCGTAGCCGTTGATCATCACCCGACCCGGCGCCCACCGATCCACCACCTCCACCGGACACGGCTCCGCAGCAATCATCAACGCCGCCGACTCCAAGCCCTCACTCGCAAGCACCCCGACCGCCGACGGGGTCTGACTGAGCACACTGACCTTCTCGGCCACCAACAACGCATGCAACTCCTGCGGCGAACGCGTCACGTCCTCGGCAACCACCACCAACCGGCCCCCGTGCAGCAACGCACCCCAGATCTCCCACACCGAATAGTCGAACGCCAACGACGAACACTGCGTCCACACCTGACCCGGACCCATCTCCACGCCGACATCCAGCCCGTCGAACAACCGCGTCACATTGGCATGCGTGACCGCCACCCCCTTCGGGGCCCCAGTGGTGCCCGAGGTGTAAATCAGGTGCGCCACATCCTCGGCCATCGGCCCCGGCCCGGGCAATGCGGTGCTGGGCTGGTGGTCGATGCGGGGATCCCCCACCTCGACCACCAGCACTGCACACCCGGCCAGCCGGTCAACCAGCCCGGGCGAGCTCACCGCCGCAATCGGCGCCGCATCCTCCACCATGAACCGCACCCGCGCCTCGGGATGCGCCGGATCGATCGGCAGATACGCCGCGCCGGTCTTGAGCACCGCCACAATCGCCGTGATCGCCGCCGCGGAACGCTCCAGCAGCAACGCCACACACCGACCCGGTCCCGCACCAAGACCAGCCAACAAGTGCGCCAACCGATTCGACGCCTCATCCAACTCTCGGTACGTCCACGAGCTATCGCCGGATACCAACGCGACCGCATCCGGGGCACGCTCCACCTCCCCGGCGAACACCGCCGGAATCGACACCGCCGACACCGGCTCCGCCAACACCGCCCCCCGACCGAACTCCTCCAACCGCACCCGCTCGGCGCCATCGAGCACATCCACCGACGACAACCGCCGCCCCGGATCACCCGTCATCGCCACCAACACCCGCTCCAGATGGCGGGCCAGCTCAGGAGCCTCGATATTCGAAAACGGTTGTCCGGCACCCATGGTGCTGAGCGAAAGCTGGTCGCCGATGCCTGAGAAGACCAGCCCGAAACCACCCACGATCCCGGCATTCGTCAGCGATGCCGTCGCCGCCAGACCCCCGAAGTCCAGGGTGAAGGTAGATGGAAGGAAATTGACGCTCACCCGGCTCGCCAGCCGACCAGGCGCACGAGAGTTGATCTTGCGTTCAAGGGAATAGACCGGGAATCGTTGATGTCGCAGGGCTTCCCGGATACGCAGATCGACGTGTGCACAGAAATTGGCCACCGAATCATCCGGTCGTGCCTTCAGAACCAGCGGCACCACGCCCGCGACCATCCCGGGAAGTGTCTTCGACTCCGGACTGACACGCCGGCTGACTGGGAAATCGAGCACTACATCCGCACCCTCGGCGTGCCAACCACGAACCAACAGTGCACAGGCAGCGGTGATGATCGAGGAACGAGGAACGTTCCAACCGCGGGATAGATCCTCGACTCGGCGAAGTACCGCGGGGTCCAATGGCGCTGGCGCAGAAGGCCAATGTCGGTCGTCCGCGCTGTCTTTGTCGGGCAACCGATGAGGCGATTCGGCGTCGGGGGGAAGGTTGTTCTTCCAATAGTTGGCATCGTCGACGTACTCGTCGGACGCTTCGTACCGGGACTCACAGTCAACCAGATCAGACAATGAGCCGAACAGGGCAGTTGGGATGGGCGCCCCGGAAACGACCGCAGAGTAGAGCGCCGAAATCCGGTGGCCTACCAGGGCAATACCGGTTCCGTCGAGGACAATGTGGTGACAACAACCGAAGAAGTACGATTCATTGGCTTGTGTCTGAAACAACGCAAATTTGAACAGCGGCCCAGTGAAGGGCATCGGCGTGCGTTGCATCGACGCTGCCATCTCGCGCGCGTCCGCAACGGGATCCGAAGAGCCGGTCAGGTCGTGACAGACCAGTTCGACATTCGGATAGTCGCGCGCCGTTTGGAAGATCTGGCCGTCCTTCTCGAAGAAGGTGGCCCTAACCGGTTCGGCTTCGCGCACCGCCCGACGGACCGCCCACTCCAGGGCATCACGGTCTAGCGTGCCCTCGATCCTCACGAAGAGGCCGAGTTGCCATTCTGTGCTGCTGTAAGCCGTAGTCCCCGCCAGCCATATATCGAGCTGTGCGCGTGTTACGGGCAGCGTCCGGTCATCATGCTGCATTGGTTCCCCCACCGCAGGATTTACTACCCCATGCCCCCCCCCGGGCACTTAAATTGTTGAGCTGCCTATCGGTCGGAGAAGTGGCTCTCCAGCCTCTCGCGCAGACTCCTGGGCCTTATGTCGGGCCAGTTCTGCTCCATGTATTCCAGACACTCAGTCCGGCCGGCCTCGCCGTAGACAACCTTCCAACCCGCCGGAACGTCGGCAAAGGTTGGCCAAAGGCTGTGTTGTTCTTCGTCATTGATCAATACGACAAAATTGCCATTGTCGTCGTCAAACGGATTGACGCTCACTCGGGCCTCCCCACCCTAGAGCCTCGAGCCGGCCGGTGAGATCGTTCGACGGTCCGGTGCAAATGCGCCCCCACGCCTTGCTTCCGTGTTGTCTGCCTCGGTGGCCAGCTCCAGCTACTTACTTGTTGCTGGCAGTCAGCATAGCGACTTCTCTTGAAGAGAGGTGTAAAAATCCGCGATCCGGCATAGCCTGTTGCTGTGCCGCGGTCATACGACTTCACGGTCGACTCGCCAGCCAGTGTCGAGCAAATCCATTCTGCGTTTGCCAGCAGGGACTACTGGCGTGCGCGGCTGTCCTCTTTTGGCGGGCTCGGCGACTTGGATTCGTTAACTGTCGACGACGATGGCGCGGTCACCGCGGTGTGCGTCAAGGACCTCAGGCCCGACGGGTTACCCGGGCCCGCGGCCAAGTTCTTCCCCCGCGAGTGGCGAGTCGTGCAAAGCGAGACCTGGAGTCCCATCGGCGACGGCCGCGTGCGGGGTGAGGTTCGCCTGATGTCCCACGGAGCGCCGGGCTCCGGGTCCGGCTCGGCCCTGCTGGTTCCGACTCGGGGCGGTTCCCGCCTGAAATGCAACGCGACCGTGGAGTTCAAAGTGCCGCTGATCGGCGGTCAGATCGAAAACGTCATGGGCCGATCGCTGGTGCAGAACATCTCCGTTCTCCAGCAGTTCACCGCGGACTGGATCAAGGCGAACGCCTGAAGCGCCGAGGACTGTTCAGCCGGCCGGCGCGGCTTCCTGTTCCCGCTTGATCTCCAGCGCGATGTCGATGAGCTGGTCCTCCTGGCCGCCGATCAGCTTGCGCTGCCCCGCTCGGTGCAACAGCACGTGGGCGGGGACGCCGTAGCGCTCCGACTGCCGGATGGCGTGCTTGAGGAAACTCGAATACACCCCGGCATACCCCATGATCAGGGCGTTGCGGTCGAGCAGACATTCGGCGGGCATGGCCGGGGCCACCACCTCCTCGGCGGCGTCGGCAATGTCGAAGAAGTCGATCCCGGTCTTGACGCCGATCTTGTCGAAGACACCGATCAGCGCCTCCACCGGGGCGTTTCCAGCGCCCGCACCAAACCGCCGGCAACTGCCGTCGATCTGCTTGGCGCCGGCACGCACGGCCTCCACCGAGTTCGCCACCCCGAGACCGAGGTTCTCATGGCCATGAAAACCGACCTGGGCGTCGTCGCCGAGTTCGGCCACCAGGGCGGCCACGCGGTCGGCGACCCCTTCGAGCACCAACGCGCCGGCCGAATCGACGACATATACGCACTGGCAGCCTGCATCGGCCATGATGCGGGCCTGCTTGGCGAGCTTTTCGGGCGAAATCGTGTGGCTCATCATCAGGAACCCGACGGTTTCCAGTCCGAGTTCGCGGGCCAGCCCGAAGTGCTGGATGGAGACGTCGGCCTCGGTGCAGTGCGTGGCGATCCGGCAAATGGACCCGCCGTTGGCCTGCGCCTCCTTGATGTCTTCCTTGGTGCCCACCCCGGGCAGCATCAGGAAGGCGATCTTGGCCTCCTTGGCGGTCTCGGCCGCCAACTTGATCAGTTCCTGCTCGGGGGTCTTGGAGAACCCGTAGTTGAAGCTCGATCCACCGAGCCCGTCACCGTGGGTGACCTCGATGACCGGCACACCCGCGGTGTCCAGCGCCGCGACGATGCTGTGCACCTCGTCCTTGGTGAACTGGTGCCGCTTGTGGTGCGATCCGTCCCGCAGCGAGGTGTCGGTCATCCGGACATCCCAGACGGGGTTGAAGAAGATCTCTGAAGTACTCATCGTGCTGCTTCCTTCTCGGCCGAGACCAACTCGCGGGCGATCTCCTCGCCGACCTTGGTCGCCGCGGCGGTCATGATGTCCAGATTTCCCGCGTAGGGCGGCAGGTAATCGCCGGCGCCCTCCACCTCGATGAACGTGGTGACGGTGGCGTACCCGCCGGAGGTCATCGAGGGCGGGTCGAACTGCGGTTCGTTGAGCAGGCGGTAGCCCGGCACGTAGGTTTGCACGTCGGCGACCACCTCCTTGATGGACTTCGTGATCGCGGCCTGATCGGCGTCCTCGGGGATGGCGCAGAAGATGGTGTCGCGCATGATCATTGGCGGGTCGGCGGGGTTGAGGATGATGATGGCCTTGCCCCGCTTGGCGCCGCCGATGGTCTCCACACCCTTGCTGGTGGTCTTGGTGAACTCGTCGATGTTGGCCCGGGTGCCGGGGCCGGCGGAGGCCGAGGCCACCGACGCGACGATCTCGGCATACGGCACGTCCACCACGCGACTTACCGCGTACACGATCGGGATGGTGGCCTGGCCACCGCAGGTGATCATGTTGACGTTCGGCGCGTTGACGTGTTCGTGCAGGTTGGCCGGCGGGATCACGGCCGGCCCGACCGCGGCCGGGGTCAGATCGATCGCCCGGATACCGGCCTCGGCGTAGCGCGGTGCGGCTTCGCGGTGGACGTAGGCGCTGGTGGCCTCGAACACCAGGTCCGGTTTCTCGTCGAGTCCCAGCAGCCAGTCGACACCCTCGTGGCTGGTTTCCAGGCCGAGCTTGCGGGCGCGGGCCAGGCCCTCGCTTTCCGGGTCGATGCCCACCATCCAGCGTGGCTCGAGCCAATCCGAGCGCAGCAGCTTGTACAGCAGGTCGGTGCTGATATTGCCCGACCCGACAATCGCAACGGAGGCTTTCATGTGTGGACTCCTGCTCATCTGGAAAAACCCAAGCTCAATCTCGGAAAAACACAGCTCATTCGAAAGTCAGTCGTACTGAACCTAACCCAGCGAAGTCCGCGACGAAATTGTCGCCCGGACGTGCATCTATCGCACGGGTGCACGAGCCGGGCAGCACCACGTCGCCGGCCTTCAACCGCACACCGAAACTGTCGACCTTGCGGGCCAGCCACGCCACGGCGGTGACCGGATTTCCCAACACGGCATCGCTGCGCCCCTCGGCGACCACCTCGCCGTTGCAGGTGAGCACGGCATCGATGGCGGTGATGTCGATGTCCTTGGGGGACACCCGTTCCTTGCCCAACACCCAACCCGCCGAGGACGCGTTGTCGGCAATGGTGTCGCACAGTTTGATCTGCCAGTTCTTGATCCGGGTGTCGATCAACTCGATGGACGGAACGAACGCCGCCGTGGCCGCCAAGACGTCGTCCTCGGTGCAACCGGCGCCGGGCAGATCGCTGGCCAGGATGAACCCCACCTCGACCTCAACCCGCGGATACAGATACGCCGAGGTCTTGATCGGGGTGTCCTCGAAGACCTCCATCTCGTCGAGCAGGTGCCCGTAGTCCGGCTCGTCGACGTTCATCATCTTCTGCATGGCTTCGCTGGAAAGCCCCACTTTGTGGCCGATGACCCTGGCGCCCTCGGCGACCCGCTGCCGGATGTTGATCAGCTGGATCTCGTAGGCGTCGACGACGTCGATACCCGGCTGGGCCGCGGTCAGCGGGTCCAGCGCGGTCCTGCTGCGCTCTGCCTCGGCCAGATCTGCGGCCAGCCGGGCACGGGTGTCAGCATCGAGCATTTGTGAAGTCCCCTCGCTTCTGTGACCGGGGCAGTTGTCCATTGACCCGGCAATTCTATAACGTGTTCTACATGACTGGTCAGGAGTACGGCGTGTTTGACGTAGTCGTGGTAGGAAGCGGCGGGGCCGGCATGGTTGCTGCCCTCACCGCTGCCCATCAGGGCCTCTCAACGGTAGTCGTTGAGAAGGCCCCGCACTATGGGGGTTCCACTGCGCGGTCAGGTGGTGGGGTTTGGATTCCGAACAACCGGGTCCTCAAGCGCGACGGCGTCAACGACACCCGCGAAGCCGCCCGCACCTACCTGCACGCGATCATCGGCGACGTGGTGCCGGCCGACAAGATCGACACGTACCTGGACCGCGGTCCAGAAATGCTCGACTTCGTCCTCGAGCACTCGCCGCTGAAGCTGTGCTGGGTGCCCAACTACTCCGACTACTACCCGGAGACCCCGGGCGGGCGCGCCGGCGGGCGATCGGTGGAGCCCAAGCCGTTCGACGCCAAGAAGCTCGGCCCGGACCTGCCCGGCCTGGAGCCGCCGTACGGCAAGGTGCCGCTGAACGTCGTCGTCATGCAGCAGGACTATGTGCGGCTCAACCAGCTCAAGCGGCATCCGCGCGGCGTGCTGCGCAGCCTGAAGGTGGGTGCGCGCACCATGTGGGCGCAGGCCACCGGCAAGAACCTGGTGGGGATGGGGCGCGCGCTGATTGCTCCGTTACGCCTCGCGTTGCGCGACGCCGGCGTCCCGGTGCAGCTCAACACCGCACTGACCGACCTCTACCTCGAGGACGGTGTGGTCCGGGGCATCTACGTTCGGAACACGCAGGCATCAGAATCTGAAGAGCCCCAGCTGATTCGGGCTCGGCGAGGGGTGATTCTGTGCAGTGGCGGCTTCGAACACAACGAGCAGATGCGGGTGAAGTACCAGCGTGCGCCCATTTCCACGGAGTGGACTGTCGGCGCCAAGGCCAACACCGGTGACGGCATCCTGGCCGCCGAGAAGCTCGGGGCGGCTTTGGAGATCATGGAGGACTCCTGGTGGGGCCCGACCGTGCCGCTGATCGACGCGCCGTGGTTCGCACTGTCCGAACGCAACTCACCGGGCTCCATCATCGTCAACATGTCCGGCAAGCGGTTCATGAACGAATCGATGCCCTACGTCGAGGCCTGCCACCACATGTACGGCGGCCAGTACGGACAGGGATCGGGTCCGGGCGAGAACATCCCGGCCTGGCTGATTTTCGACCAGCGGTACCGCGACCGCTACATTTTTGCCGGCCTCCAGCCGGGCCAGCGGATTCCGAAGAAGTGGCTGGAATCCGGCGTGATCATCTCCGCGCCGACCCTGGACGAACTGGCCGTCAAGGCCGGGGTGCCCACGGACGAGTTCAAGGCCAGCGTGGAGCGGTTCAACGGGTTCGCGCGCACGGGCGTGGACGAGGATTTCCACCGCGGGGAGAGCGCCTACGACCGTTATTACGGCGACCCGACCAACAAGCCCAACCCCAACCTGGGCGAGATCAGCCAGGGGCCGTTCTATGCCGCGAAGATGGTGCCGGGCGACCTCGGCACCAAGGGCGGTATCCGCACCGACAACGACGGCCGGGCGCTGCGTGACGACGACTCGGTGATCGCGGGACTCTACGCAGCCGGTAACGTCAGTTCGCCGGTCATGGGGCACACCTACCCCGGACCGGGTGGCACCATCGGTCCCGCGATGACGTTCGGTTATCTCGCGGCGCTCCACCTCGCGGGCGCCGCGCGACCGGCGGCATCGGACTCCGGAAAGGCTTGACATGCCCATCAACCTCGACGAGGCCCTCGGCGCCGAACTCGACCCCGTCGAATTCTCTTGGACCAGTAGCGATATCCAGCTCTACCACCTGGGCCTGGGAGCCGGCGCCGCGCCGCTGGATCCGCGCGAGTTGCGCTACCTGACCGACAACACCCCGCAGGTGTTGCCGACGTTCGGCAACGTCGCGCAGAGCTTCCACCTGACCGAACCGCCCACGGTCCAGTTCCCGGGGATCGACATCGAACTGAGCAAGGTGCTGCACGCCAGCGAGGGCATCTCGGTGCCCGGCCCCATCCCGCCGGCGGGCACCGCGACCGCGGTCACCCGCTTCACCGAGATCTGGGACAAGGGCAAGGCCGCCGTCATCTGGTCCGAGACCACCGCCACCGCGCCCGACGGGACACTGTTGTGGACCCAGAAGCGGTCCATCTTCGCCCGCGGCGAGGGCGGCTTCGGCGGCGACCGCGGCCCGTCCACGTCGAACACGCCGCCCGACCGCGCACCAGATCTAGAACTCGACGTCGCGACCCTGCCGCAGCAGGCGCTGCTGTACCGGCTGTGCGGCGACCGCAACCCGCTGCACTCCGATCCCGAGTTCGCCGCGGCCGCAGGCTTTCCGAAGCCGATCCTGCACGGCCTGTGCACCTACGGCATGACCTGCAAGGCACTGGTCGACCGCGTTCTGGACGCCGACGTGGCCGCGGTCGGTTCCTATAGCGCACGCATGGCCGGGGTGGTCTTCCCGGGCGAGACGCTCCGGGTCAGCGCGTGGAAGAACGACGGCGGCTACCTCGGCGTCGTCACCGCACCGGAGCGTGGGGACGAAGTTGTGCTCGCTGGTGTGGAGTTCACCCCCCGATAGTTCGCTGGGCTGGGCGTCCCCAGTGGGCCCAGTCGGAGCGGGAACCCACCTGGACATTCGAGGCCGAGCGTGAAGCTAGCTTCGCGCTGACCGCGCCTCGCGCACGCGCCGCAAGACATCGGCGGGACGATCGTCAGCGGTAACCACGACCACGAGCCAGCCTTTGCGGCGCAGCATCTCCAGTCGTCGACGGTCGTAACTGTACTGAGAGCGTGAAGTCCGATGGTGATCCCCGTCGTACTCGACCGCCAATTTCAGCTCCGGCCAACCCATGTCGAGATACGCGATCGGTTCACCGAACTCATTGGCTACTGGGATCTGAGTATGCGGTCGCGGCAATCCCGCGTCGACGAGCAATAGACGCAGCCAGGTCTCCTTGGGTGATTGGGCACCGGCGTCGACGAGTCCTATCGCTGCACGCGCGGAAACGATGCCGCGTCGCCCAGGGTAGCGAGCGACCGGGAACTCCAGATCCGCGGCCCTGATGCCGGTGGCCCGCATCAGTGCGTCTATCGTCGGCACTGCCTGCGACAACGAATGCCAACAGGCCAGGTCCAACGCCGTCCGCTCCGGTGTCGTGACCTTCATACCGTCGATGACCAGGACTTCATCCTCAGCCAGCCGGTCGCCGTGGACGAGGAGCCCGGGCTGGGGGTGACGGTTCGAATAGATGAGTTCCGCCGCTTGGGAGGCGTCGATCCACTTGCTGCCGTGCAGCGCCGAAGCAGAAAAACCCGCCACAACTCCCCGGCGCTTGGACCACAACCACGCAGCTTTGGCGCGCACCAGCGCCGTAGCGCTGTCACGTGGACAGTAGACATCGCGGAACAGTCGGTCATATCGGCGGGCCAGCGCGTAGGTGGTCAAGCGGCGATTGGCGACGGCTTCACTACCGATGAATGGTTGAGCCATGTCGGCAGTCTGCCGCCCAGCGTCCCCGGCCGCGGACAACGATCAACAGGCCCGCATGTCCACCCGCGAGTGTGAATGTTTCTTGGCCTCCGACGCCGAGCGCCGAAATTTCTTCACGTTCGGCGGGAAAACTCCCCGGCGTGGACGCGGTCGGGTTGCCGTCGTACCCCGCTAGAACCCTCAACCGAGAATCAACCCCGACGTCGGCACACCCGTGCCGGCGGTCACGAGCACGTGCTCGACATCGTCGACCTGATTCACCGAGGTTCCGCGCAGCTGCCGCACCCCCTCGGCGATCCCGTTCATCCCGTGGATGTAGGCCTCACCGAGCTGGCCGCCGTGGGTGTTGATCGGCAGTCGGCCGCCGATCTCGATGGCGCCGTCGGCGATGAAGTCCTTGGCCTCGCCCTTGCCGCAGAAGCCGAGCTCCTCTAGCTGGATGAGGGTGTACGGGGTGAAGTGGTCGTAGAGGATCGCCGTCTGGATGTCCGCCGGCGACAACCCGCTCTGCTCCCAGAGCTGGCGACCCACCAGCCCCATCTCGGGCAGTCCGAGTTCGTCTCGGTAGTACGAGTACATGGTGAATTGGTCGGCGCCGGCGCCCTGGGCGGCCCCCTCGATGATCGCCGGCCGGTGCTTGAGGTCCTTGGCCCGCTCCGGCGTGGTGACAACGATGGCCACGCCGCCATCGGTCTCCTGGCAGCAGTCGAGCAGCCGCAGCGGCTCGGCAATCCAGCGCGAGTTCTGATGGTCCTCGAGGGTGATGGGCTTACCGTAGAAATGCGCGTTCGGGTTGGTCGCCGCATGCTTGCGATCGGCCACCGACACCACACCGAAATCCGCACTCGTCGCGCCGTATTCGTGCATGTACCGCTGGGCGATCATCGCCACCGACGCCGCGGGCGTGCTCAGCCCGTGCGGGTAGGACCAGCTGTACTCCACGCCGCGTGAGTCCGCATTAGCCGTCAGCCCGGTCGACACCTGCCCGAAGCGGAACTCCGACCGCTCATTGAAGGCGCGGTAGGCCACCACACATTCCGCGACACCGGTTGCGACCGCGAGAGCGGCCTGCTGCACCGTCGCGGCGGCCGCGCCGCCGCCGTAACCGATCTGGCTGAAGAACCGCAGATCTCCGATGCCGGTGGAGCGGGCCACGGCCGTCTCCAGGTTCGAGTCCATGGTGAACGTCACCAGACCGTCGACGTCCGACGGCGCCAACCCGGCGTCGTCGAGCGCGTCCAGCACGCACTCGGCCGCCAGCCGCAACTCACTGCGACCGGAGTTCTTGGAGAAGTCGGTGGCGCCGATACCGGCGATGGCCGCCTTGCCGGAGAGCATCAGTGGTCCCCCAAAGTGAGTGTGGCGGTGGCGATCACGTGATCACCCAGGCTGTTGGCCCCGGTCAGCTTGACGGTCACCAGCGCGCCGTCGACCTCGGTGACCGCACCGGCGAACGTGACGGTGTCGTAGGCGTACCACGGCACCCCGAGGCGCAACCGGATCGACTTGATCCGCGCCGACGGCCCCGCCCAGTCCGTCAGGTACCGCTGCACCAACCCGGTGTCGGTGAGGATGTTGACGAAGATGTCCTTGGACCCCTTGGCCTGCGCCTTGTCCCGGTCGTGATGCACGTCCTGATAGTCACGGGTCGCGATCGCGGTGGAAACGATGAAGGTCGGGTCACCGTAGATGGCGAGCTCGGGCAGCTTGGTGCCCACTTCGACTGCGGTCATGCCCTGGGCTCCCATGCGTACAGCGTCCATGCCGGACTGACGTCACTGTCCGGGAAGTCGATGAAGGTGGCCCGCACCGGCATTCCGATCGACACCTTGTCGATGTCCACATTGCGCAGTTCGCCGAGCATTCGTACCCCCTCGTCGAGTTCGACGAGGGCGATCACGAACGGCAGGCTGCGACCCGGCACTTTCGGCGCATGGTGCACGACGTAGCTGAACACGGTGCCGTTCCCGGCCGCGACGACGTAGTCGACGGGGGCCGCTTTGTCGGCCCAGACCGCCGGAACCGGCGGATGCTGCAGGCTGCCGTCGGGACGACGCTGGATTCGCAGCTCATGGGCCTTGACGCCATCCCAGAAGAACTGGGTGTCCTTCGACGACGCCGGTCGCATCAGCTTGTCCGGGTCGAGGTCCGCCGGCACCGCCGACGCCGGTCCCTCCGTCGGCTTGAATTTCATTATTCGCCAGTCCATTTCGGCGACCTCTTCGTCGCCGACGGTCCAGGTGATCCGCTGGTTGACGAAGTAACCCTCGCCCAGTGCGGTCTGCTTGGGACCGACGATGTCGGTGACCTCGGCGGCGATCGCCACCTCTTCGCCCGGGCGGAGGTAGCGGTGGTAGGTCTGCTCACAGTTGGTGGCGACCACACCGACGTAGCCGGCCTCGTCGAACAGGTCCATGATGTCGCCGAGCGGGTCATCGTCGGGACGGATTCCGCTGAGGCCCAACATGGTCCACACCTGGATCATCGCCGGCGGTGCCACCGTGCCCGGATGTCCCGCGGCCTTGGCCGCGTCGTCGTCGACGTAGATCGGGTTGCGGTCGCCGAGGGCGTCCACCCAGTGGTGAATCATCGGCTGGTTCACCGGGTCGCGCCCCAGCCGCGGTTTGCTGCGACCCAACGAGGTGAGCCGTTCGATACCGGCCTGCAGATCGGTCATGGTTGTCCGTTCTTCCCGCGAGTCCTGATCACCGCGGCACCCTCGGCACCTTCAAACCGGCGGCCGCAATCATTTCGCGCATCACCTCGTTGACACCACCACCGAAGGTGATCACCAGGTTGCGCTTGGTCATCTTGTCCAGCCAGTCCAGCAACTCGGCCGTGTGCGGATCGGCCGGATTGCCGTAGCAGCCCACCACCTCTTCGGCCAGCCGACCGACGTCCTGAATCCGTTCGGTGGAAAAGACTTTGGTCGCCGCCGCGTCGGCGACGGCGATCGTCTCGCCGGCGGCCGCAACCTGCCAGTTGAGCAGTTCGTTGATCCGCCAGATCGCCTTGATCTGGGCCAGTAGTCGCTGCACCCCGGCCTGCTCGAGTGGCGCGGCACCGTCTCCTCCCGGCGTGGCGGCCCAGGCCCGGACCCGTTCGTAGATGCCGGCCACGCGGCCGGCCGGACCCAGCCCGACCCGTTCGTGGTTCAGCTGGGTGGTGATGAGCTTCCAACCCCCGTTCTCCTCACCGACGAGCATGTCGGCGGGGACCCGGACGTCGTTGTAATAAGACGCATTGGTGTGGTGTGCGCCGTCCGAGAGGATGATCGGCGTCCAGGAATAGCCCGGATCCTTGGTGTCGACAATGAGGATCGAGATCCCCTTGTGTTTGGCGGCGCTCGGATCAGTGCGGCACGCCAGCCAGATGTAGTCGGCGTCGTGGGCGCCGGTGGTCCACATCTTCTGCCCGTTCACGATGTATTCGTCACCATGGCGCACCGCGGTGGTGCGCAGCGAGGCGAGGTCGGTGCCGGCCTCGGGTTCCGAATAGCCAATCGCGAAATGCACGTCGCCGGACAGGATTCCGGGCAGGAACTTATTTTTCTGCGCCTCGGTGCCGTGTACCTGCAAGGTGGGCCCCACCGTTTGCAGCGTGACCATCGGCAGCGGCACATCCGCTCGGTTCGCCTCGTTGACGAAGATCTGCTGTTCGATGGGACCGAATCCGAGACCGCCGTACTCCTTGGGCCAGCCGACCCCGAGCTTGCCGTCCGAACCCATCCGCTTGATCACCGCGCGGTAGGCCTCGTTGTGCCGGTCGGACGCCATGGCCGCGGCCTCAGCGGGGGTGATGAGGGTCGAGAAGTACTCGCGCAGTTCGGCTTGCAGCGCGCGTTGCTCGGCTGTCAGGTCGATGAACATTTACGCTCCCACCAAGTCGAGACGATGCGTTGGACCGCCCAGCAGCCGGGTCAGATCCTTGATCGAGGAGTAGAAGCGGTCCATCGGATAGGTGATGTCCATCCCCATGCCGCCGTGCAGGTGGTGGCAGATCCGCATGGCCGGCGGCGCCTGCGAGGTCAACCAGTAGCCGAGGACGGCCAGATCGTCATCGGCCTCGAGACCTTCGGCGAGCCGCCACACCACCGAGGTCGACAGCAACGAGATTGTGCGCGAGGCGATGTACACCTCCGACAGTTGCGCTGCGACGGTCTGGAACGTCGACAGCGGGCGGCCGAACTGTTCGCGGGTGGCCACGTAATCGGCCGTGAGCCGCAGCGCCCCGGCGACCAGCCCCGCGGCGAACGCTCCGGTGGCGGCGAGCGCCAGCTCATTGAGCCGGCGGGGCTGCGCTCCGGCCAGCACGTCGGTGTCGTCCACCGCGACATCGGTGAACGCCAGCACGAACTCGTCGGACCCGTTCGAGGTCGGTGTCTTGGTGGCCGTGATGCCCTCGGAGTCGGCGGCGACCACCACCACCGCGGTGTCGGTGGTAACCAGAATCCACTGCGCCTGCTCGGCATAGGGCACACCGACTTTCGTGCCCGAGAGTCGCCCATCGCGCAGGGTGGTGGCGGGCTGTTCGGGCAACGAAGCGCCGGGCTCGTTGAGGGCCGCGGTCACCACACCGCCCTTGGCCACCTCGGGCAGATAGCGGTCCTGCTGTTCGTCGGAGGCCAGGTCCAGCAGCGGCAACAAGCCCCAGCCGAGCGTCGCCAACGCGGGGCTCACGGTGCCGTGCCGACCGATTTCGGTGAGCGCGGTCGCGATCTCCGCCAGACCGACGCCGTCGCCGCCTAGTCGCTCGGGGATGCCGAGCGCGGTCACACCGCCGTCCACGAGCGCCTGCCAGTTGTTGTCACGCCCCAGGGCGGAGGTGACGACGTCGGCGACAGCCTGCTGCGCCGGGTCCGGACTGAAATCCACCCGAATCCTCCTTGATTCGACTCAAACTCGCGTGCGGGCGAACCGCCCCGAGCTCACTTCCCGGCCGAGGCCTGACCGGTGAAGTCCACCTGCCAGTGCTTGACACCGTTGAGCCACCCCGACTTTAGGCGCTCCGGCTCCTTGAGCGGGGTGAGATCCGGCATGTGGTCGGCGATCGCGTTGAAGATCAGCCCGACGGTCATCCGGGCCAGGTTGGCGCCGATGCAGTAGTGCGCCCCGGTGCCCCCGAAACCCACGTGCGGGTTCGGGTCGCGCAGGATGTTGAAGGTCTCCGGGTTTTCGAAGACCTCTTCGTCGAAGTTCGCCGAGCGGTAGGACATCACCACGCGCTCGCCCTTCTTGATCTGCACCCCGCTGAGTTCGGTGTCCTCGGCGGCGGTGCGCTGGAACGCCGACACCGGAGTGGCCCAGCGGATGATCTCGTCGACCGCGGTCTGCGGCCGCTCGCGCTTGTACAGCTCCCATTGGTCGGGATGCTGTGAGAACGCGATCATGCCGTGGGTGATCGAGTTGCGCGAGGTCTCGTTGCCGGCCACCGCGAGCATGATCACGAAGAAGGCGAACTCGTCGTCGGTGAGCTTCTCGCCCTCGATGTCGGCCTGGATCAGCTGGGTGACGATGTCGTCACCGGGGTTCTTGGTGCGCTCCTCGGCCATCTTCATCGCGTAGGTGATGACCTCGAACGAGGACATCGCCGGATCGACGTCGGCATACTCCGGATCCTCGCCGGAGGTCATCTCGTTGGACCACCGGAACAGCTTGTCGCGGTCGTCCTGGGGCACCCCGAGCAGATCCGCGATGGCTTGCAGCGGCAGTTCGCAGGACACCTGCTCGACGAAGTCGCCGATACCGCCGGCGACCGCGGTCTTGGCGATGTTCTGGGCCCGCTCGTTGAGCTCGGCCTCGAGCCGTCCGATCGCACGTGGGGTGAAACCGCGGGAGATGATCCGGCGCAGCCGCGTGTGGTGCGGTGCGTCCATGTTGAGCAACACGTTGCGCTGCAGATCGATGGCCTCGCGGGTCATGTCCTTCGGCCACACCGGGATGGCGCCGTCGATCGAGCTGGCGAACACATCGCTGCGCCGCGACACCTCGCGCACGTCGGCGTGCTTGGTGACAAGCCAGTAACCCTTGTCGCCGAATCCGCCCGTTCCGCCGGGCACGTCCACCCAGTGCACCGGCTCGGACTTGCGCAGTTCGGCGAGCTGTTTGACCGGCACCCCGGCGAGGTTGACGTCGGAGTCAAGGAAGTCGAAGTCGCTGGGGATATTCGGGGCGGCCATGTGCTTACTCCTCGTGTTGGTCGCAGGTTTTCGCCGTGAGCAGCGGCTGCGCAGGCAACCTGACACAACGTGGTCTAGTTCCGATTGTCCCCATTGAAACACGGCTTGACCGCAGATCAAAGGTGGTCATGCATCATCGCTTGTCAGAGTAATGAAACGTGTTCTAGCCTGAGGAGTATGGGTAATCCTGTCATCGTCGAAGCCACCCGCAGCCCCATCGGCAAGCGCAATGGCTGGCTGTCCGGTCTACACGCCACCGAACTGTTGGGCGCGATCCAAAAAGCTGTCGTCGAGAAGGCCGGTATCGACGCGGCCGACGTCGAGCAGGTCATCGGCGGCTGCGTCACGCAGTACGGCGAGCAGTCCAACAACATCTCCCGGGTGGCCTGGCTGACCGCCGGACTGCCCGAGCACGTCGGCGCCACCACCATCGACTGCCAGTGCGGCAGCGCCCAGCAGGCCAATCACTTGGTCGCCGGATTGATCGCCACCGGTGCCATCGACATCGGCATCGCGTGCGGGATCGAGGCGATGAGCCGGGTCGGACTCGGCGCCAACGCCGGACCGGACCGCTCCATCATCCGAGCCGCGTCCTGGGACATCGACATGCCCAACCAGTTCGAGGCCGCCGAGCGGATCGCCAAGCGCCGCGGCATCACCCGCGCCGACCTCGACGCCTTCGGCCTGGCCTCGCAGCAGAAGGCCAAGGCGGCCTGGGCCGAAGGCCGATTCGACCGGGAGATCTCGCCGATTCAGGCACCGGTACTCGACGAGAACAAGCGGCCGACCGCCGAACTCGGCCTGGTCAGCCGCGACCAGGGGTTGCGCGATACCACCGCCGAAGGGTTGGCCGCGCTGAAACCGGTGGCCGAGGGCGGGTTGCACACCGCGGGCACGTCGTCGCAGATCTCCGACGGCGCGGCCGCGGTGCTGTGGATGGACGAGGATAAGGCCAAGGCCCTGGGCCTCAAGCCGCGCGCCCGGATCGTGGCCCAGGCCAACGTCGGCTCCGAGACCTACTACCACCTCGACGGCCCGGTGCAGTCCACCGCGAAGGTGCTGGAGAAGGCCGGGATGAAGATCGGCGACATCGACCTCGTCGAGATCAACGAGGCCTTCGCCTCGGTGGTGCTGTCCTGGGCGCGGGTGCACGAGCCCGACATGGATCGGGTCAACGTCAACGGCGGCGCCATTGCGCTGGGTCATCCCGTCGGCTCCACCGGCGCCCGGCTGATCACCACCGCCCTGCACGAGCTCGAGCGCACGGACAAGAGCACCGCACTGATCACCATGTGCGCCGGCGGGGCGCTGTCCACCGGAACCATCATCGAGCGGATCTAGTGGCCCCGGTTCCCGAAGCGGACCGCATCGCCGCGGCCCGGGCCTACATCGAGGCATTGGCCAGCCACCAGGCCGACGCGGTGCCCTTCGCGCCGGACTGCACCCGCACCGAGTTGGGGATCAAGACCGGGTTCTCCGGAAACCACCTGCGGCGCAGTCTCAACGGCGGTCTGCAGTACCGCGTGATCCAGTCGGTCAGCACCCCGGAGTTCACCGTCCTCGGCGACACGGTGCGGGCGCAATTCGAGCTGTCGACCACACCGCGGTTGTTCGGCCGCAAGATCGGCGCGCGCGTCGACGAGACATTCCTCATTCCCGCCGACAGTCCGACCGGACGAGCGCAGATCCACCACATTCGGGCCAGTATCCGGCCGTTTCTCACGCGATAGGGTGCCGCCATGGCCAATCCGCCCAGTGGGCTCAACTCCAAATCAGCCGGCGTCATCATCAAGTGGATGTCGCGCTTCAACACGTGGGCCTTTCACGCCACCGGCGGGCGGCTGGGGGCCAAGTGGCGCGGCGGTTCCAATCGTTTTTCCGCACCGCCTCCGGTGGGCATCCTGACGACGATCGGCCGCAAGTCCGGTGAGGCCAGGGAAAGCCCGCTGCTGTTCCTGCGCGAGGGCGACCGGGTGGTTCTGGTCGCCTCGCAGGGCGGGCGCGCCACCAACCCGATGTGGTATCTGAATCTGCGCGCCAATCCGGCGGTGACGTTCCAGATCAAGAGCGAAAAGCTGAAGCTCACGGCGCGCGACGCGACCGCCGCCGAGCGGGCCGAATACTGGCCCAAGCTCGACGCGATCTACCCGGACTTCGCGAACTACCGGTCCTGGACCGATCGGGAGATCCCGATCGTCCTCTGCGATCCGCGGCCCTAGCCCATCCCGCCCAGGTTCCGCTGGACTTCTCGGGGTGCCGTCCGCAACGGCGTGCGCGTTTGTTAGTGTGGTGGTGCTCACACAGCGACCAGGGTGTGAGCTGTTGCACGTCAGCCCAGCCTGACCCCTAAGCCAGCACGAGATGCGTCGGCCCCCTCGAGCACGAGGGGGCCGATTGCCTTTCCGCGGTCTCCGGACCTCCCATTAGGCCCCGTAGACGGGCACCGCCGGACGCGCCTTGGCCAGTAGGTCGGAGACCACCGGTCCCAGCTCGGCCGGATCCCACCGCGCACCCTTGTCCACCTGCGGGCCGTGCGCCCAGCCCTCGGCGACCCGAATCTTGCCGCCTTCGAGTTCGAACACCTGACCGGTGACGTCGCGGGATTGCGGGCTGCCCAGCCACACCACCAGCGGGGACACGTTTTCCGGCGCCATGGCGTCGAACTCGTCGCCCTGGGTCGCCATCATCTCGGCGAACACCGTCTCGGTCATCCGGGTGCGCGCCGACGGTGCGATCGCGTTGACGGTGACGCCGTAGCGACCCATCTCGGCGGCGGCCACCAACGTCAGAGCGGCGATTCCGGCCTTGGCGGCACTGTAATTGGCCTGACCGACGCTGCCCTGCAGCCCCGCTCCGGAGCTGGTGTTGATGATCCGCGCGTCGACGGTTTCGCCGGCTTTGGATTTCGCCCGCCAGTACGCGGCGGCATGCCGCATCGCGGCGAAGTGACCCTTGAGGTGCACCGCGACCACCGCGTCGAACTCGTCCTCGGTGGTGTTGGCGAACATCCGGTCGCGCACGATACCGGCGTTGTTCACCAGGACATCGAGCCCGCCGAAGGTGTCGACGGCCGTCTGGATCATGGCCTGCGACTGCTCCCAGTCGGCGACGTTGGACCCGTTGGCGACGGCTTCGCCGCCGGCCGCAACGATCTCGTCAACCACGCTCTGGGCCGCGCTGCCGCCGCCGGCGGGCGAACCATCCAGGCCCACGCCGATGTCGTTGACCACCACCCGCGCGCCCTCGGCGGCGGCGGCGAGCGCGTGGGTCCGGCCGAGACCGCCGCCCGCTCCGGTGACGATGACGACGCGGCCGTCGAGAACTCCCATGTCCTGTGTCTCCTTCGTTTGTGGTGCGGTTACTTGATCGCGGTGGTGGTGGCCAGGTAGTGCGGCGGTTCGCCCCCGCCGTGCACCTCCAACGACGCGCCACTGATGTAGGACGCGGCCTCCGATGCCAAAAAGGCTGCCGCCCAACCGATATCGGAGGGTTGAGCCAGCCGGCGCAACGGCACGTTTGCCGAGATGGCGGCGATCGAGTCGGCGTCACCGTAAAACAGGTCGGCCTGTTCGGTCTCGACCATGCCGACCACCACGGAGTTGACCCGCACCTTCGGCGCCCATTCGACGGCCAGTGTGCTGGTGATGCTCTCCATCCCGGCCTTCGCGGCGCCGTAGGCGGCGGTGCCCGGCGTCGGCCGCCGTCCGCTCACGCTGCCGATGTTGATGATCGAACCGCCACCGTCCTGGGTTTGCATGACGGCATTGGCGTGTTGCGAAACCGACAGGGGGCCAAGCAGGTTCAGCTCGACGATCTTGGTGCTGAACTTCGCCGAGGCCTCGGCGGCCGGCACGTAGGGCGAGCCGCCCGCGTTGTTGACCACCACGTCGAGGCGTCCGTGCCGTTCCACGATGGCGGCGATGAGCGCGGCCACCGACTCGTCGTCGCGGACGTCACAGGAGTGGAACTCATAGGGCAGCCCGTCGACCGGTCGGCGCGCGCACGTGATCACCGTGGCGCCCTGCTCGGCGAAGACGGCGCTGATACCGGCACCGACTCCGCGTACGCCGCCGGTGACCAGCACGACTCGACCGGCCAGGCCCAGCCGGATGGGATTCTTGTCAGCCTCATCGGTCACTGTGCTAGCGTACCAAGCAAGTGCTTGCTTAGGTAACCGGCCCCGTTCGACGGGCCAAGGGAGACGCGCAATGACGATCACATCCAAGACTCTGGAACCGGGCATCGTCTCGGTCACCGTTGACTATCCACCGGTCAACGCAATCCCCTCGGCGGGCTGGTTCGAACTCGCCGACGCGATCACCGCCGCGGGTCGCGATCGCAGCACCCACGTGGTGATCCTGCGCGCCGAGGGCCGCGGCTTCAACGCCGGCGTGGACATCAAGGAGATGCAGCGCACCGAGGGTTTCACCGCCCTGATCGATGCGAATCGTGGCTGCTACGAGGCATTCCGGGCGGTCTATGAATGTGCCGTTCCGGTGGTGGCGGCGGTCAACGGCTTCTGCGTCGGCGGCGGGATCGGCCTGGTGGGCAACTCCGATGTGATCGTCGCCTCCGACGATGCGACGTTCGGGCTGCCCGAGGTCGAACGCGGCGCCCTCGGCGCGGCCACCCATCTGTCCCGTCTGGTGCCGCAACACATGATGCGCCGACTGTTCTTCACCGCCGCCACCGTCGACGCGGCCACGCTGCACCACTTCGGTTCGGTGCACGAGGTGGTGCCACGTGCCGACCTCGACGAGGCCGCGCTGCGGGTGGCCCGCGACATCGCCGCCAAGGACACCCGGGTGATCCGGGCCGCCAAGGAGGCCCTGAACTTCATCGACGTGCAACCGGTCAACGCCAGGTACCGCATGGAGCAGGGCTTTACGTTCGAACTGAACCTGGCCGGCGTGTCCGATGAGCACCGCGACGCCTTCGCCGGCACCGACAAGGGGACGAAATGACAGACAAGACAACAACTCTCGATGACGCCGTCGCGTCCGTCGAGAGCGGCATGACCATCGGCATCGGCGGCTGGGGATCGCGACGGAAGCCGATGGCGTTCGTGCGCGCCCTGCTGCGCACCGACATCACCGATCTGACCGTGGTCACCTACGGCGGTCCCGATCTCGGCCTGCTCTGCTCGGCCGGCAAGGTCAAGCGGGCCTATTACGGGTTCGTGTCCCTGGACTCACCGCCGTTCTATGACCCGTGGTTCGCCAAGGCCCGTACCTCCGGTGCGATCGAAGCCCGCGAGATGGACGAGGGCATGCTGCGCTGCGGGCTGCAGGCCGCCGCACAACGCCTGCCCTTCCTGCCCATTCGGGCCGGGCTCGGCAGCGATGTGCGCCGCTTCTGGGGCGACGAGCTCAAGACCGTGCGCTCGCCCTACCCCACCGGTTCCGGCGCCGCTGCCGGTCACGAGGAGCTGCTGGCCATGCCGGCGTTGAACCTCGACGTCGCATTCGTGCACCTCAACCTCGGCGACGCGCAGGGCAACGCCGCCTACACCGGGATCGACCCGTACTTCGACGATCTGTTCCTGATGTCCGCCGAACGCCGCCTGCTCTCGGTGGAGCAGGTGGTTTCCACCGAGGAGCTGGTGAAAGCCGTTCCACCCCAGGCCCTCCTGGTGAATCGAATGATGGTGGATGCCGTCGTAGAGGCGCCCGGCGGCGCCCACTTCACCACCGCCGAGCCGGATTACCGCCGCGACGAGAGGTTCCAGCGGCACTACGCCGAGGCGGCCGGTTCCGAAGAGACGTGGCAACAGTTCGTCACGACGTACCTGTCGGGCAGCGAAGCCGACTACCAGGCCGCGGTCGAGAAGTTCACTGCGGCCGCCAAGGAGGGGAAGAAATGATTACCGTGAGTCGCGCTGATGTCTGCGCGGTGGCCTGCGCCGACTTGTTCCGCGACGCGGGCGAGATCATGGTCAGTCCAATGACAACGCTTGCCTCGATCGGTGCGCGGTTGGCCCGGTTGACCTTCTCGCCGGACATCCTGTTGACCGACGGTGAGGCCCGGCTGATCGCGAACACGCCGGCCATCGGAGCCCCGGTGGAGGTCGAGGGCTGGATGCCGTTCGGGCGGGTCTTCGAGACGCTGTCCTGGGGGCGACGCCATGTGGTGATGGGCGCCAACCAGATCGACCGGTTCGGCAACCAGAACCTGTCGGCGTTCGGTCCGATCCAGCACCCCACCCGGCAGATGTTCGGCGTGCGCGGCGCACCCGGCAACAGCATCAACCACGCGACCAGCTACTGGGTGGGCAACCATACGACGCGGGTTTTCACCGATTCGGTGGATATCGTCTCCGGGATCGGCTGGGACAAGGTCGATTCCGACAATCCGGCGTACCGGTTCGCCAACATCTACCGCGTGGTGAGCAACCTCGGCGTGTTCGATTTCGGCGGCCCCGACCGCACCATGCGGGCGCTGTCGCTGCATCCCGGGGTGGAGGCCGATCAAGTCGCCGACAACACCGCTTTCGACGTGCACGGCCTCGACACGGCCGAGGTCACCCGGATGCCGGAGGTCGAGGAACTCGAGCTGCTGCGCGAGGTGCTCGACCCGAAGTCACTGCGGGACAAGGAAGTGCGATGAGCGCTTGCGCGAAGAGCCGAGGACACAGCGAGTGACCTTCTTGAAAACTCCCCTGACCGAACTCGTCGGCATCAAACATCCCGTCGTCCAGACCGGGATGGGATGGGTGGCCGGCGCCCGGCTCGTGGCGGCCACCTCCAACGCGGGCGGTCTCGGCATCCTGGCATCGGCGACGATGACGCTGGCGGAGTTGCAGACCGCCGTCGACAAGGTCAAGGCCGCCACCGACAAGCCCTTCGGCATCAACATGCGCGCCGACGCCGGGGACGCGGGCGAGCGCGTCGACCTGCTCATCCGGGAAGGCGTCAAGGTCGCCTCCTTTGCCCTGGCCCCAAAGCCGGATCTGATCGCGAAGCTCAAGGATGCCGGCGTCGTGGTGATCCCGTCGGTGGGGTTGGCCAAGCACGCCAAGAAGGTCGCGGCGTGGGGCGCCGACGCCGTGATCGTGCAGGGCGGCGAGGGCGGTGGGCACACCGGTCCGATCGCCACCACGCTGCTGCTGCCGTCGGTGCTCGACGCCGTCGCCGACACCGGGATGCCGGTGATCGCGGCGGGCGGCTTCTTCGACG
Source organism: Mycolicibacterium sp. MU0053 (assembly GCF_963378095.1). Lineage (NCBI taxonomy): Bacteria > Bacillati > Actinomycetota > Actinomycetes > Mycobacteriales > Mycobacteriaceae > Mycobacterium > Mycobacterium burgundiense. The sequence goes on along the minus strand of NZ_OY726397.1, from coordinate 436,854 downwards.
GCCGGGGCCTGGCGGCCGCGCTGTCCTATGGTGCTGCCGGTGTTGCGATGGGCACCCGGTTCCTGCTCACCGCGGATTCGACCGTCCCCGATGAGGTCAAGCAGCGCTATCTGCAGGCCGGCCTGGACGGCACCGTGGTCTCCACCCGCGTCGACGGTATGCCGCACCGCGTGTTGCGCACCGGTTTGGTGGAAAAGCTCGAGAGCGGTTCGCCGGTGCGAGGCTTCACCGCGGCGGTCGGAAACGCCCAGAAGTTCAAGAAGATGACGGGCATGACCTGGCGGTCGATCGTCAAGGACGGTCTGGCCATGCGGCGCGGCAAAGATCTGACGTGGTCGCAGGTGGTGATGGCGGCCAACACGCCGATGCTGCTCAAGGCCGGCCTGGTGGAGGGCAACACCGAAGCCGGGGTGCTGGCGTCGGGGCAGGTGGCGGGGATCCTGGAGGACCTGCCGTCGTGCGCCGAACTGATCGATTCGATCGTGGCCCAGGCGGTGGCACAACTCCGATCGACCTCGAACCTGATCGTCGACTGAACCTATATGCTTCATTCGGCTGAAATGAAGCTATTATCTTCATATGCCGGATGCGAAGGGATCAGCTTCATCGCTGGCCGCCACCCTGATCGGTGACGTGGTGGGCTCGCGGGACTTCCCCGACCGCCGCGACCTGCACCGACGCCTCGCCGCCGGGTTGGCGACGCTGGCCCACACCGCGACCGACGCGCCCGCGCTCACCGTCGGCGACGAGTTCCAGGGCACCTTCCCGACCGTCGGCCTGGCCATCGACGCGGCATTCTCGCTGCGGCTGACCCTGACACCCGAGATCGACATCCGGTTCGGCATCGGGTGGGGTGCCGTCACCAAACTGGACCCGCAGTCCGGCATCCAGGACGGGCCCGGCTGGTGGGCCGCCCGCGAGGCCATCGAGTGGGTTGCCGCCGAACAGGAGCAATCGGGGTTCGCCCGGTTGCGGACGGCCTTTCGCAACGCCACCCCCACCGGCGCCGATCCGAATGCGGTCAACGCCGCGCTGATGTGTCGGGACCATTTGCTTGGATCGCTGGACGAACGAGCGCTGCGCATCCTGCGAGGACTGCGCGCCGGGCAGTCGAAGAAGGAGTTGGCGATGGCGGAGCGGATCAGTGCCTCGGCGGTGTCGCAGCGCGCCCGCCGCGACGGCCTGGACCTGATCGCCGCGGCCGCCCGGGAACTTCGGCAGGTCCGGTGAGCGCGCTCGCGGTGTTCCTCACCGCCGTCGGGCTCGCGGACATCTGCCGCAAGCTCACGACCCACCGGTGGCTGCCGTTGGCGACCGGTCCGCTCGTCGTCCTCGTCGCGGCCCTGCTCGCGGGACTGTGGCGCCTCGGCGACATCGTCCTGCTGACCATCGCCGCGGTGGCCTCGGTGGCCTGGGTACGGCTCGGGTCGGCGGCCGAGCGCACCGGCACCCGCGAGGGCCGGGCGCTGACGGTGTTCGGCGCCACCGCGGCGGTGTTGATCGCGCTGGCCGGGTGGACGTCCCCGGTCGCCGGCGTGATCGCCCGCTGGCTGCGTTGGATCGACCTCGGCGACATCGAACCCACCCGGGCCCTGCTGATCTTCGCGGTCGTACTGCTGCAACTGGTGACTGCAAACCAGTTGGTGCGGTTGATACTGGGTGCCGTCGGCGCGGTCCGCCCGGCCGGTCAGCCGCAGCCGTCGGACCGGCTCAAGGGCGGTCGACTCCTCGGTCCCATGGAGCGGCTACTGATCGTCGGACTGGGAGTGGGTGGACAGATCGGGGCGGCCTCCGCAGTGGTCGCCGCGAAGGGCATCATCCGTTTCCCGGAACTCAACGCACAACGTAAAGACGCCAACGAGGGCGCCGGCATCGACGAGGTGACCGAGTACTTTCTGGTGGGCAGTTTCGCCAGTTGGCTCATCGCGATGGCCGGGTTGGTGTTGGCGCTGCACTGATCCCGCCGAAACCGCTGCAACCCTCGGCCGGCTTCCTAGACTCAGGCCATCGGGAACTCGGCTCTCAGGAGGCACCATGAAAACCAACGCGGCAATTCTCTGGGAGTACGGCGGTGACTGGACCGTCGAGGAAATCGACCTCGATCCGCCTAAGGACGGCGAGGTGCTGGTGTCCTGGGAGGCCACCGGATTGTGCCACTCCGATGAACACATTCGCACCGGCGATCTGCCCGCGCCGCTACCGCTGATCGGCGGCCACGAGGGCGCGGGCGTCGTGCGCGAGGTGGGGCCCGGCGTCACCAATCTCAGCCCCGGCGACCACGTGGTGGCCTCGTTTCTGCCCGCCTGCGGCCGGTGCCGATTCTGTTCGACGGGCCACCAGAATCTGTGCGACCTCGGCGCGATGATCATGGCCGGAACCCAACTCGACGGCACCTACCGCCGGCACGCCCGGGGGCAGGACATCGGGGTGATGGCGCTGGTCGGGACCTTTTCGCAGTACGGCACCGTGCCCGAGGCCTCGATCGTCAAGATCGACGACGACATCCCGCTGTCCCGGGCGTGCCTGCTCGGCTGCGGGGTCACCACCGGTTGGGGATCGGCGGTCAACACCGCCGATGTCCGGCCCGGGGACACCGTCGTCGTCATCGGATTCGGCGGCATCGGCAGCGGCGCAGTCCAGGGCGCCCGCCTCGCGGGCGCCGAGAAGATCGTCGTCGTCGAACCCGTCGAGGCCAAGCGCGCACAGGCCTTACAGTTCGGCGCCACCCACTTTTTCGCGTCGATGGCCGAGGCCACCGCGGCGGTCGCGGAGCTGACCCGAGGGGTGATGGCCGATTCGGCGATTCTCACCATGGGCCTGCTGGAAGGCGCCCAGGTCGAGGAGGCGGCCAACATCATCCGCAAGGGCGGCGCGGTGGTGATGACCGCCCTTTCGACGATGGCCGACACCTCCCCGACACTGTCGATGATGATGTTCACGCTGTTCCAAAAGCGGCTGCTGGGCAGTCTCTACGGCGAGGCGAATCCGCGTGCCGACATCCCGCGGCTGCTCAACCTGTACCGCGAGGGTCAGCTGCTGCTCGACGAGACCGTCACCCACGAATACAAGCTGGCCGAGGTCAACGAGGGCTACGAGGACATGCGGGCCGGCCGCAACATCCGCGGGGTCGTGCTGCACGACCATTCCTAGCTTTCGCCGAGATTGGCGAAATGCCGGAACCTGCTCGCACCAAGTGGCCCAAAGGTGAGTTTGGGCCGGACGGTCAGAGGCGCTCGATGATGGTGACGTTGGCGGTACCGCCGCCCTCGCACATCGTCTGCAATCCGTAGCGACCGCCGGTGCGCTCCAGGGTGTTGAGCATGGTGGCGAACAGCTTGGCGCCGGTGGCCCCGAGCGGGTGGCCCAGCGCGATCGCGCCGCCGTTGGGGTTGACCTTCGCCGGGTCGGCCTTGGTCTCCTTGAGCCAGGCCATCACCACGGGCGCGAACGCCTCGTTGATCTCGATCGTGTCGATGTCGTCGATCGAAAGTCCGGTCTTCTCCAGGGCATAACGCGTCGCTGGGATGGGCCCGGTGAGCATGAGCACCGGGTCGGCGCCGCGGGTGCTGATGTGGTGGATCCGCGCGCGGGGCTTGAGGTTGTGCGCCTTCACTGCGCCTTCCGAGGCCAGCAGCACCGCGCTGGCTCCGTCAGAGATCTGGCTCGCCATCGCCGCGGTCAGGCGGCCGCCCTCGACGAGCGTCTTGAGTCCGGCCAGCTTCTCCAGCGTGGATTCGCGCGGCCCCTCGTCGACACGGAACGGGCCGCTTTCGGTGTCCACGGTGAGCACCTCGTTGTCGAAGTTGCCGCCACGGATCGCGGCGAACGCCTTCTCGTGGCTGTTCAACGAGAATTCCTCCATCTCCTCGCGGGACAGCTCCCACTTCTCGGCGATCATCTCGGAGCCGCGGAACTGCGAGATCTCCTGGTCGCCGTAGCGGTGCAGCCAGGACTTGGATTCGTTGGTGGGTGACGTGAAACCGAACTGCTCGCCGACGATCATCGCCGAGCTGATCGGGATCTGGCTCATGTTCTGCATGCCACCGGCCACGATCAGGTCGGCGGTGCCGGACATGATCGCCTGGGCGCCAAAGGAAATGGCCTGCTGACTGGAACCGCACTGACGGTCGACGGTGACTCCGGGCACCTCTTCGGGGTAGCCCGCCGCCAGCCAGGACAGCCGCGCGATGTTGCCCGCCTGGCCACCGATGGCGTCCACACAGCCGGCGATCACGTCGTCCACGGCGGCCGGATCGACATCGACCCGATCGAGCAGACCGCGCCAGGCCAGCGCGCCCAGGTCCACCGGGTGCACGCCGGCCAGGGCACCGCCGCGCTTTCCGACCGCGGTGCGCACGGCATCGATGACGTAGGCTTCGTTGGCCGCCATATCAGTTCTCCTTTGAATTCTTTTGGCTTGCAGGGTTATTGGGATCGACAGTGATTCCGCCGAGCACGATGGCCAAGTACTGCGCGCCGACCTGTTCGGCGGTCAGCTCGCCGCCGGGCTGATACCAGCGCACCGAAACCCAGGTGGTGTCGCGAATGAACCGGTACACCAGGTCGACATCGAGATCCGGACGGAAACAGCCCTGGCTCACACCCTGGTGCAGCACATCGATCCACATCTTGCGCTGCTCACGGTTGCGCTCGTCGACATAGGCGAACCGCGGCTGCGACGACAACCGCTTGGCCTCGTCCTGATAGATCACCACCTGCGCGTGGCGGTGTTCGATGGCCTCGAACGAGGTCATGAACAGGCCCTTGAGCCGCTCGAGCGGGTTCGGCTCGGTGTCGATGATCTCCTGGTAGCGGGTGAACAGCCAGTCCAGGAAGGTGCGCAGCACCTCGTCTACCATCTGCTCCTTGGAGGCAAAGTGGTGATAAAGGCTGCCCGAGAGGATGCCCGCGGCATCAGCGATATCGCGGACCGTCGTGGCACGCAGACCGCGCTCCGCCATCATCGTCGCGGCGAGCGCGAGCAGTTCATCGCGCCGGCTTGCGGGTTGGCCGGGCGGATCGGACCCCATGGGGCCATCCTACAACCAAGCGCTTGCTCGGTTGTACCGGGCGATGCGGCGACGCCGCCGGCGAGCGTGCGGGGAACCGGGTAAAAGTGCGGCGTGTCGGCCGGGGGCACGCACGCTCGCGCAGGAAAGGGGTGGGATCAGGCGACTCAGGCGGCGGCGTCGGCCCCGGCGTCCCGCGCGCGCCGGGCTGCGATGAACGACCGCACGCCGGCGACGACGTAGACGAGAAGCAGCACGAGCATGATCGCGCTGACGATGATCGCGGCTGGGCGTTCGGCGGTGCCGGCGAACAGGTCGCCGATCTTGGCGACATTCATCAACGATCCCAGCGCACCGACCAGCGCGATCACCAGCGCGGCGTGGATGGCGTGCCGGTGCGCGTTGGGGTTGCGCGCGATCAGGCCCGCGACCACCAGCAGGATTCCCACGAACGCCGGAATCAGCGCCGTGACGCTGGCCGCTGCGGAAGCGATGTAGGCAATGACGCCGGTGGCGACCAACAGGCCACCGATCCACAGGGTCAACTTCGTCACCGAACAGTCCTCTCCAAGACAATGGCGAACTCTGGTGGCCAGGACGGTACAAACCGCTACATGCCCGCCCGACCAGGTCAGTCGTTCTTGATCGTCCCCAAACCTACCCGAGCCGTCAGCCTTCAGACGCTGCGAAGCCGCCGCCCGACCAGCAGGCGGCGAAAGTGACACCGCGAGTTGCATCCTGAAAAGTGGCTCATCGTGCCATCTCATTGCTGGCGCACAGAATGGCGCCGGCACACCCCGGCAGCTGTGGACCGGTCGGGCGGCAAGCCCGGCTCGGCCCGGACCCGCTACCGTGCGCCAGATGCTCCCGACTGGCGTGTGAGCTGGCTAACCGATCCGACGGCCGCGAGCCCGCCTTAACGCTGGTAACACAACTCGACTTATCGCCGCGGGCGCCGTCCAGCAACACCATGCTAGAAATTTTTCAGCTTTGCTAGAGCCGTGAATGTGCGCGCGCGAAGCAGCCCGCCCTTCTATCGCCTCAACCTAGCCAAGCCTTCTACCAGCACCTTTCAGGGCCACGCCCGCAATTTGCGGCGACGTCGGCGTCGATCCCCGAACCTGAGCAAGTTCGGGGAATTTGCGAACAAGGAACCTACTCCCGAGTAACTTTCGCTCCGGCCTATTTACACCCCCCGTAAGGAGATTCCATGCAAGTTTCTGTTCGTTCCCATTTGACCGCCGGTGTGGCACTGGTCGGCGCCGGCGCGATTGCGATGAGTTCCATCACCGCGTCAACCACAGAGGTGCAGCTTCCGGCACTCCAGGCGTCCTCCGCTTCGGTCGAGCTCTCGGCGGTCACCAACCCGCTGCAGCTATGGGGCGAGGTGCTCGGCGCGGCGGCCGGGAACATCGGGGCGTTGGGCGAATCGTGGCTGGCGGACCCGGCACCGATCCTCACCCAGATCATCGCGAACCAGCTGCACAGTGCCGATATCTTGGCCGGTGCTGCGAAAGCGACCGCGGACGGGTTCAAGGCCGCGTTGGCGCCAGAAGGGTGGACGAGCTTTCCAGCGGCGCTGCAGGAGGCCATCGCCCTGATCGCGGCGGGACAATACGAAGCAGGTTTTATTGGCGTGGCGTCGAGCTTCCTGTTGCTCGGGCTGCCGCTCATCGACGGCGTGTCCCAGGCCTGGCCCGCTATCGCACAGCCCTTCGCGAATACGGCAGAGCTGATCAAGCAACTGCCGGTCAGCCTGCCGGCGCTGATCGTGAACGGGGTGATATCCCCGTTGGTCGCGGTGGCCGCGGCCAGCGGGCACACCCTGGAGGCCCTGGTCGCCGCCGCGGCAACCGCTGATGTTGCGGAGTTCGTCAACACCGTGGTCGACGCACCCGCAATCCTCACCGGCGCCTTGCTCAACGGATACGAGGTATATGGCTCACTGTCCGCCGGCCTGCTGACGCCGGCGCAGGGCTGGATGCCCGGCGGCGCCGTCGCGACGATGCTGTCCGCATTGGCGGGCATCGCAGACGCGATCAAGACTCCCGGTACCGATCGCCATGACCTGCTGGGCAGCCTGCCAAACCTGCCTGGCTTCGGCACGGTGTCGCCAGCCCTCGAAGCGGCACCCGACACGACGGTCGCTAAGACGGTCACGTTGGATCTCACCCCGCGGGTGGATACCGCACTGGCTCTTACCCCGTCTGACAGCTCATCGGCGGCGACCGTCGTCGAGGTCGACGCTGCGGTTGACGCGGCTCCACCAGCCTTGATCGAGGGATCCAGCGCCCTCGACGCGGTCGAACCAGACGCCGACGACAAGGCCGAGCTGAGCGAGGCCGGCACCACCTCGGCCAAGCCCGCCCAACAGCTGCGCGCGTCGCTGAAGAGCGCGACGGATGAGGTCAGCAAGGGCCTCAAGGGCGTTCGCAGTGACATCAAGAAATCGCTCAAGGGGCTGAGCGGTCGATCCGACAAATCCACGAGCGGCGACTCCGACACCCCCGATGGCGCCGGCCGCGCCTCGGCCGGCGCCACCTCCGGCGGGTCGGCGAGCGACTCCACGAAGAGCTCGGACGCTGACTCGGGCGGCGATTCGGGCAGCGACGGCTGACCGCAGCCCGCGTGGCCCCCTTCGCAACACCGGAGGGGGCCACCCGCTGCGGACCGGCCCTACGGCTGAAACACGACCTTGACCGCACCGTCCTGCTTCTTCTGGAAGATCTTGTACGCGTGCGGCGCCTCCTCCAGCGGCAGCACGTGGGTGGCGAAGCTGTCCACGCCGAGCGGGTCGTCGTCGGTGAGCAGCGGCATGAGGTCGTCGACCCAGCGCTTCACATTCGCCTGCCCCATCCGCAGCGTGACCTGCTTGTCGAACAGCGTCAGCATGGGCATCGGATCGGCCATCCCGCCGTACACGCCGATGAGCGAGATGGTGCCGCCGCGGCGCACGGTGTCGATGGCCGAGTACAGCGCGTCCAGCCGGTCGACCCCGGCCTTCTGCAACATCGGCCGGGCCAACGCATCCGGCAGCAGGCTCGTGAGTTGCTGGGCGGCCTGGGCGATCGGCGAGCCGTGGGCTTCCATCCCCACCGCGTCGATCACCGCGTCGGTGCCGCGGCCGCCGGTCAACTCCCGCACCGCGTCGCCGACGGATCCGTCGAGGGAGTTCAGGTCCAGGGTCTCGATGCCGCGGACCGATAGCCGGCCCAACCGTTCGGGGACGCGATCCACGCCGATCACCCGATAGCCGAGGTGGTGGGCGATGCGCGCCGCCATGTCTCCGATCGGGCCGAGGCCCAGCACGGTCACCGAACCGCCATCGGGAATGTCCGCGTAGGCCACCGACTGCCAGGCCGTGGGCAGCACATCCGACAGGTAGACGAATCGCGAATCGGGCGGTCCGTCCGGCACCTTGATGTGGGTGAACTGCGCCTGCGGCACCCGCAGATACTCGGCCTGCCCGCCCGGGACGCTGCCGTAGAGCTCCGAGTAGCCGAACAGTGCCGCGCCCATCCCGTGCTCGCGGACCTGGGTCGTCTCGCACTGGGTGTAGAGCTGGTGGTCACACATATGACAGTGACCGCAGGAGATCTGGAAGGGAATGACCACCCGATCCCCGGGCGCCAGGTTGGTCACCGCGCCGCCGACCTCGCGGACGATGCCCATCGGCTCGTGCCCGAGGACGTCGCCCGGATTCATGAACGCCCCGAGCACCTCGTAGAGATGCAGATCGGATCCGCACAGATTCGTCGAGGTGACCTCGATGATCGCGTCGGTGGGTTCCTCGATCTTGGGGTCGGGCACGGTGTCGACCCGAACGTCACGTCTGCCCTGCCAGGTCACGGCTCGCATCGCAGTTCCTTCCACTTCGGCTTGCAAAGCCGTCTACCCGGGAAGGACGCGTCGAAACCTCCGACAGTCAGGCGCGCTGGCTGGACACCGAGATCACTTCACCGGTGAGGTAGCTCGAGTACTCGCTGGCGAGGAACGCAATCGTGGCCGCGACCTCCCACGGCTCGGCCGCGCGTCCGAACGCCTCATCGCTGGACAACCGGTCCAGCAGATCGGCCGAGCTGGTTTTCTCGAGGAACTTGTGCCGGGCGATGCTCGGCGAGACCGCGTTGATCCGCACGCCGTACTCGACGGCCTCGATGGCGCTGCACCGGGTCAGGGCCATCACGCCCGCCTTTGCCGCCGCGTAGTGGGACTGGGAATGCTGCGCCCGCCAACCCAATACGCTGGCGTTGTTGACGATGACGCCGCCGTGGCCGGCCTCGCGGAAATAGCGCAGCGCGGCGCGGGTCGATCTCATCACCGAGGTGAGGGTGACGTTGAGGACTCGGTCCCATTCCTCGTCGTCCATGTCGATGACGGGGGTCTCGCCACCCAGCCCGGCGTTGTTGACCACCACGTCGACCCGGCCCAGCCGGGCCGTGGTGGAGGCGATCAGGGCGTCCACCTGAGCGGTCGAGGTGACGTCGCAGACCACGCTTTCCACCCGCCCCAACCCCAGGGCGGCCAATTGGTCGCGGGTTTCGCCGAGCCGACGCTCGTGGTGATCGGAGACCATTACGTCGGCGCCCTCGAGCAGCGCGCGCCGGGCGGTGGCGGACCCGATCCCGGTGCCGGCCGCGGCCGTGACGACCACCACCTTTCCGGTCAGAAGTCCGTGTCCGGCAATCTCTTTCGGGGCTTCGGAAAGACTCATCGGTTCGGGCGTCAGCCCTTCACCTCCCGGGGCAGGCCGAGCACTCGCTCGGCGATGATGTTGCGCTGGATTTCGTTCGAGCCACCGTAGATGGTGTCGGAACGGGAGAACAGGTAGAGCCGCTGCCACTCGTCGAAGTCCGGTGACCCGCCGGCCGGCGGGTCCTCGAGCACCAGCCCGGACTTGCCCGCCACATCCATGGCCAGCTCGCCCAGACCGCGATGCCAGTTGGCCCACAACAGTTTCGACACGTTGTCTTGCCCGGGGCGTTCCACGTCCATGGTGGCCAGTGCGTAGGACCGCATCGCGCGCAGCCCCGCCCACGCCCGGGTGAGCCGCTCCCGGATCAGCGGGTCGTCGATGGTGCCGTTGCGCTGGGCCAGCGCCACAATTCCGGAAAGCTCGCGGGCGTAGCGGATCTGCTGCCCCAGCGTCGAGACGCCGCGCTCGAAGGTCAGCGTGCCCATCGCGACCCGCCAACCGTCGCCGGGCTCGCCGACCACCAGCGACGCATCGGTGCGGGCGTCGTCGAAGAACACCTCGTTGAACTCGGAGTCGCCGGTCAACTGGACGATCGGGCGGATCTGCACGCCGGGTTGGTCCAGCGGGACCAGCAGGTAGGACAGGCCGGCGTGGCGTTTGGAGCCCTTCTCGGTGCGGGCGACCACGAAACACCATTGGGCCCAATGCGCCAGCGACGTCCAGACCTTCTGACCGTTGATCACCCATTGGTCCCCGTCGCGGACCGCGGTCGTCGCCACGTTGGCCAGGTCGCTGCCGGCACCGGGTTCGGAGTAGCCCTGGCACCACAGTTCGGTGACGTCGAGAATCCGCGGCAGGAAGCGCTGCTGCTGCTCGGGGGTGCCGAACGCGATCAGCGTCGGCCCCAACAGTTCCTCGCCGAAGTGATTGACCTTGTCCGGGGCGTCCGCACGCGCGTACTCCTCGTAGAACGCGACCCGATGCGCCACCGACAGGCCCCGGCCACCGTGCTCGGTGGGCCAGCCCAGGCAGGTCAGGCCCGCCTGCGCCAGGTGCTGGTTCCAGGCTCGTCGCTCTTCGAATGCCTCGTGCTCACGGCCGGGGCCACCGAGGCCTTTGAGTGCTGCAAATTCGCCGACGAGGTTGTCGGCCAGCCACTCACGGACCTCCGCCCTGAACTTCTGGACCTCCTCCATCCCTGTAGGCTAACCTACCAAGCACTTGCTTTGGTGACCGGTCGTCGATGAGCGCAGCGCGATCACGCGGCGCGGAGCCTGGCATGAATCCCAGAGGAGCACGATGTCGACACCCGGCGGGCAGGGACGTGGCGAACCGGGGTCCGGCCCTACGCAGACCACGCCCGCGGTGCTGGACCGCATTGCGCGCGCGCTGCCCGATCACCCCGCCGTCGTCACCGAGGATCTGACGCTGACCTATGCCGAATTGCGTCATGAGGTCCGCCGCGCCGCCGCGGCGTTCATCGACCTCGGCGTCGGCGCCGGCGACCGGGTGGCGCTCTGGTCACCGAACACCTGGCACTGGGTGGTGGCGTGCCTGGCCACGCACTGGGCCGGTGCCGTCGTGGTCCCACTGAACACCCGCTACACCGCCGGTGAGGCCGCCGACATCCTGGCGCGCACCGAGGCGCCGGTCCTGATCGCGATGGGCGAATTCCTGGGCACCGACCGGGTCGCCGAACTGGACCGCTCCGCATTGCCCGCGCTGCGGCACATCGTCCGGGTCCCGGTCGACGCCGACGACGGCACCTGGGATGAGTTCATGGCGCGCGGCGCCGATCCGACTCGCGTCGAGGCCGCCGACGCCCGTGCCGGCGCCGTCAGCCCCGACGATGTCTCCGACATCCTGTTCACCTCCGGCACCACCGGCCGCAGCAAGGGTGTGTTGTGCGCGCACCGGCAGTCGCTGGCCGGCCCGGCCGCATGGGCGGCCTGCGGTCAGGTCGCGTCCACCGATCGCTACCTGTGCATCAACCCGTTCTTCCACAACTTCGGCTACAAGGCCGGGATCCTGGCCTGCCTGCAGACCGGCGCCACCCTGATCCCGCAGCTGACCTTCGATCCCGAACAGACCATGCGTGCGGTGCGTGACCACCGCGCCACGGTGCTGCCCGGACCGCCCACCATCTACCAGACCCTGCTCGATCACCCCAACCGCGACCAGTACGACCTGTCGTCGCTGCGGTTCGCGGTGACCGGCGCGGCGGTCGTGCCCGTGGTGCTGATCGAGCGGATGCAGTCCGAACTCGACATCGACATCGTGCTCACCGCCTATGGTTTGACCGAAGCCAGCGGCTTCGGCACGATGTGCCGGGCGACCGACGACGCGGTCACCGTCGCCACCACGTGCGGTCGGCCCATCGCCGGGTTCGAACTGCGCATCGACGGCGACCCGGAGCCGGGCGGTGCGGCCGAGGTGCTGCTGCGCGGACCGAATGTCATGCTGGGTTATCTGGACGATCCGGAGGCCACCGCGGGCGCCATCGACGCCGACGGCTGGTTGCACACCGGCGACATCGGAACCGTTGACGCCGCGGGCAATCTGCGCATCACCGACCGTCTCAAGGACATGTACATCTGCGGCGGTTTCAATGTCTACCCGGCCGAGATCGAACAGGTGCTGGCGCGCCTGCCCGGCGTGGCCGAGGCCGCCGTGATCGGCGTCCCCGACGAGCGCCTGGGCGAAGTCGGCAAGGCCTTTGTCGTCGCGCTGCCGGACGCCGACCTCGACGAGCGGGCGGTGCTCGACTACACCCGTGCCCAGCTGGCCAACTTCAAGGTGCCCCGATCCGTGGAATTCCTTGCCTCCCTGCCGCGCAACCCCGGCGGCAAGGTGGTCAAACCGCAGCTGAGGGAAAGGGTCTGATGGATCTTCAGTTCACCGAGGAGACCGCGGCGTTTCGCGTCGAGGTCCGGGATTTCCTGGCGGCTCATCGCGCCGACTTCCCCACCGAGTCCTACGACACCGCAGCAGGATTCGAACAGCACCGCCGCTGGGACAAGATTCTCTACGACGCCGGCTTGTCGGTGATCACCTGGCCGCAACGCTACGGCGGCCGCGACGCCTCGCTGCTGGAATGGGTGGTCTACGAGGAGGAGTACTTCCACGCCGGCGCGCCGGGGCGCGCCAGCGCCAATGGCATCTCGATGCTGGCGCCGACCCTGTTCGCGCACGGCACCGAGGAACAACTCGAGCGCATTCTTCCGAAAATGGCCAGCGGCGAGGAGATCTGGGCGCAGGCCTGGTCGGAGCCCGAATCGGGCAGCGACCTGGCCTCGTTGCGCTCCACCGCGACCAAGACCGATGGCGGCTGGAAGCTGAACGGCCAGAAGATCTGGAGCTCCCGCGCACCCTTCGGCGAGAAGGCCTTCGGGCTGTTCCGGTCCGACCCGGAGGCGCAGCGCCATCACGGCCTGACCTATTTCATGTTCGATCTGAAGGCCGACGGCGTCACGGTGCGGCCCATCGCCCAGCTCGGCGGGGACACCGGATTCGGCGAGATCTTCCTCGACGACGTCTTCGTCCCGGACCAGGACGTCATCGGCGCACCGCACGAGGGCTGGCGGGCCGCGATGAGCACGTCGAGCAACGAGCGCGGCATGTCGCTGCGCAGCCCGGCGCGCTTCACCGCGGCCGCCGACCGGCTGGTGCAGCTGTGGAAGTCCCAGCCCGACGCCGGCATTCGGGACGAGTTCGGCAGCCGGGTGGCCGATGCCTGGATCAAGGCGCAGGCCTACCGGCTGCAAACCTTCGGCACCGTGACCCGGGTTGCCGCCGGCGGTGAGCTGGGCGCGGAATCCTCGGTGACCAAGGTGTTCTGGTCGGAGCTCGACGTCGACCTGCACCAAATCGCACTGGATCTGCGCGGCGCCGACGGCGAGTTGGCCGACAACTGGACCGACGGCTACCTGTTCGCCCTGGGCGGCCCCATCTACGCCGGAACCAACGAGATCCAACGCAACATCATCGCCGAGCGGCTGCTGGGTCTGCCCCGGGAGGCAAAGAAGTGAAGTTCGATCTGGACGATCAGCAGCGCGATTTCGCGGCGAGCATCGACGCGGCGTTGGGCGCGGCCGACCTGCCGGCCGCGGTGCGGGCCTGGTCCACCGGGGACACGGCCCCCGGCCGCAAGGTCTGGTCCACGCTGGCGGACCTCGGCGTCACCGCGCTCAACGTGGCCGAGGAGCACGACGGCATCGGCGCGCACCCGGTGGACATGGTCGTCGCCGGTGAGCGGCTGGGCTACTGGTGTGTGCCCGGGCCCGTCGCCGAATCGGTGGCCGTGGCGCCGGTGCTGCTGGCCGCCGGCCCAGACGGCGCCGAGCGCAGTGCCGCGTTGGCCGCCGGCGGGCTGATCGCCACCGTCAGCGCCCCGCTGCAACCCCGCGCGGTCAATGCCGATTTCGCCGGACTGACCCTGGTGGTCGACGGCCAGGTCCGCGACGGCAGTGTCGGCACCGGCCACGAGTCCGTCGATCCCAGCCGAAAGCTGTTCGATGTCACGGCATCCGGCCCCGGATGGGACGCCGACCTCGAACGCGCATCGCAGTTCGGGGCGTTGATCACGGCCGCCCAACTGATCGGCGCGGGGCAGGCCATGCTCGACGCCTCGGTCGAATACGCCAAGCAGCGCACCCAGTTCGGCCGCGTGATCGGTTCGTATCAGGCCATCAAGCACAAGCTTGCCGACGTGCACATCGCCCTGGAGTTGGCCCGCCCGCTGGTGTACGGCGCGGCGTTGTCGCTCGGCGACCGGAGCCTGGACACCGCCCGCGATGTCAGCGCGGCCAAGGCCGCCGCCGCCGAGGCCGGGCTGCTGGCGGCGCGCTCGGCGCTGCAGACCCACGGCGCCATCGGATTCACTCAGGAGCACGACCTGGGTCTGCTGCTGCTCCGCGCGCAGGCGCTGCGCTCGGCCTGGGGAGATCCCGCGTATCATCGCCGACGCGTACTGGAGGCGCTGTGAGTACAACCAACGAGGAACGCACGCTGCTGGTCCAGACGGTGCGCGACCTGGTCGCCAAACACGCCGGGCCCGAACAGGTTCGAACCGCCATGGCAGCGGAGGCCGGCTTCGACCGGAAGCTGTGGACGCTGCTGTGCGAACAGGTCGGTGTCGCGGCCCTGGTGGTGCCCGAGGAGTTCGGCGGCGCCGGCGGTGAACTGGCCGACGCCGCGGCGGTCATCACCGAACTGGGCCGCGCCCTGGTGCCGTCGCCGCTGCTGGGCACCACGCTGACCGAACTGGCGCTGCTGGCCGCCGACCAGCCGGATACCGAGACACTCGAACAACTGGCCGCCGGTGCGCTGGTCGGCGCGGTCGCGTTGGACCCCGACTATGTGCTGCACGGCGACGTCGCCGACGTCGTCGTGGGGCTGGGCGCGGACGGGTTGAGCCGGTGGACCGAATTCACCGCCACCGCGCACCCCACGATGGACCTGACGCGCCGGTTGGCCCGGGTGCAGCCGACCAGGACCGAACCGTTGGGCGTCGATCCGGGGCTGGCCGACACCGCCGCGATCCTGCTTGCCGCCGAATCGGTGGGGGCGGCAGCGCGCTGTTTGGAGCTGACCGTCGAGTACACCAAGGAACGGGTGCAGTTCGGTCGGCCGATCGGCAGCTTCCAGGCCCTCAAGCACCGCATGGCCGACCTCTACGTCAAGGTGCAGACCGCCGGCGCGGTCGTCGACGAGGCCGTCGCCAATCCGTCGTCGACCACCGCGGCGCTGGCGCACATCGCCGCCACCGAGGCCTTCGTCGACGTCGCCGCCGAGGCCGTCCAGATGCACGGTGGGATCGCCATCACCTGGGAGCATGACATCCAGCTGTATTTCAAACGCGCCCACGCCTGCGCGCAGTTGCTCGGGCAGCCGATCGAGTACCTGCGCAGCCTGGAATCCGAGGCCTTGGCCGCCCACGTAACCTCGTAACCGTGAAGACCGCGTTGCGAGCGGGCATCCCGCCGTTCTACGTCATGGACGTCTGGCTGGCGGCAGCCGAGCGGCAGCGCAGCCACGGCGACCTGGTCAACCTGTCGGCTGGCCAGCCCAGCGCCGGGGCACCCGAGCCGGTGCGCGCCGCCGCGGCCGCCGCACTGGCGGCCAACCAGCTCGGCTACACCGTGGCCCTGGGCATTCCCGAATTGCGCGAGGCGATCGCCCGCTCCTACGACAGCGCCCACGGCATTGCCGTGGACCCCGCGGACGTGGTGATCACGACGGGATCCTCCGGCGGCTTCCTGCTCGCCTTCCTGGCCTGCTTCGACGTCGGCGACCGGGTGCTGGTCAGCAGCCCCGGTTATCCCTGCTACCGCAACATCCTGTCGGCGCTGGGCTGCGAGGTGGTCGACATCGCGTGCGGCCCCGACACCCGCTTCCAGCCGACCGTTGCGATGGTGGCCGCGGCCCATGCCGAGGCGCCGCTGTCCGGGGTCGTCGTCGCCAGCCCGGCCAACCCGACCGGGACGGTGATCCCGCCGGCCGAACTGGCCGCGATCGCTGCCTGGTGCGACGAGACCGGGGTACGGCTGATCAGCGACGAGGTCTACCACGGCCTGGTGTACCCGGGCGCCCCGGCAACCAGCTGCGCCTGGAGCACGTCTCGAAATGCCGTGGTGGCCAACAGCTTTTCGAAGTACTACGCGATGACCGGCTGGCGGCTGGGCTGGCTGCTGGTGCCCGAGTCGCTGCAGCGGGCGGTGGACCGACTGACCGGGAACTTCACCATCTGCCCGCCGGTGCTGTCCCAGGTTGCGGCCGTCGCGGCGTTCACCCCGGAGTCGGTCGCGGAGTCCGAGGGCCATCTTGTGCACTACAGCGCCAACCGCACCCGGCTGCTGGATGGGCTGCGAGCGATCGGCCTGGACCGGCTGGCGCCCACCGACGGGGCCTTCTACGTGTACGCCGACGTCTCGGAGTTCACCACGGATTCCCTGGGTTTCTGCGAGAAGCTGCTGGCTGATACCGGCGTGGCGATTGCTCCGGGCATCGATTTCGATCCCGTACGCGGTGGTACCTACGTGCGGTTGTCGTTCGCCGGTCCGACCTCCGATATCGACGAGGCGGTGGGCCGGATCGGCGAGTGGCTGCGCTGAGCTGCAGTCACTGCCGCCACACTTGTACCGTCTCCGGACCCTGTTTCGGTCGCGGGGCGTCAAGCAATGATGACGTCCGCCTTGTCGGGGCCTCGACCCCAGCTCAGCCGACGCCGACAGTTCGGCCCTCGCCAGAGAACTCGACGCCGCCTGGGATCGGATGGGCGCGGACTTGCCGGGCCTGACGGTGCCGACGCTGGCCGTCCACGGCAGTGCTGACCCCATCGCCGCACCGGGAGCGGTGCGCGCCTACGCCGAGCAGATCGACGCACTGCAGTATCGCGAATTCGCGGGCGCGCGCCACGACGTCCTCAACGACACGGACCACCGGGAGGCCACAGCCGCCGTGATCGACTTCGTCGCCCAGCACAGCTGAGCCCAACCAGTGCTGGTGCTTCGTTCTCGTCACCGTTTGATGACGCCGCGCAACGAGTATCACCAACCCGCTAGAAACAGATGATGCTCATGTGGCTGTAGTGGCCGACGCTAGCTACGGATGCCAGCGCTAGGCGTTGTCTCCGCAAGTCCGGGACCGAACCCAACCGAAGTTATCCACAGGAGTTATCCACAGTGGGGATGAATCACACGGATGTTATTACCGGAGTCCAGCAGGGGTTGGATTGGCGATTGAGTATCGTCAACCTCATGCGTACCGCCGGCAAGTGGGCCATCCTCGGGACCGTCGCTGCAGCGGGCGCTCTTTTCCTCAGTTCCCCCGCGGCCGCAGATCCAAACGGACCACCGTGCGAGGGTCCGCTGGGATTTGTGTGCAGCATGGTGCCGATGATGCCCGAGCTCGAGGGCGACCTCGACCTGACGCAGCAGCAGCCGCCCGCCACGATCGACAACGAACATCAAATACCCGCCGACGTGTGTGCGATGGGGTGTGTCTAGTCGCTCGCTACTCGTCGCGCAGGTGTGGTTCCAGCATCTCGTACCAGGCCCGCGACATCCGGTCGAACTCGCCTTCGCAGGAGTCGGCACGATCCTCGGGCACCAGCTCCTGATCGACCATGTGGGCGTTGCCCTCGGGGTCTGAGCCATAGATCCAGCACTGGAAGTTGTACATCCGCGCCAGGTCGTACTCATGGACATCCCAGAACGGGAAGTTCTCGGCGCCGCCGCCGTCCTGCTCGCTGTACCCCTGGAACATCCTGGCGTAGGCCTGCGCCGCACGGATGTTCTCCGGGTCGACCTGCCCGTCATCGTCGGGCTGCAGCAGCAACACCGCCGCGAGTTGGTCGGCGACGTCCTCCTCCCGCCCGGTGAACGGCAGGTCGTAGAGATCGATCACCGCGTGACCGAGTTCGTGGTAGAACGTGGCGCGCTCGGCACCGAGCGTGGACCCGACGGGATCCTCGTCGCCGGCCGCTTCGAAGATGCGGTTGCTCAACTCGGCGTCTTCGTAGCAGATCGTCATCGCCTGCTCGCTCGGGCTCCAGAACGCATTGGCCTCGTCGCACTGCTGCCCGGTCACCGGCACATCCACGGGCAACAGCAGCATGTCGTTGACATCGTCGGCCAGGGCCTCGAGCAGGTTCGCCGTCGTGAGCAACGCACGGCCCTGCACCGCCTCGGCGGAGTCGGCGTCCTCATAGACGACGAACATCTCCCCCGACTCGACGGACTCGACCGGCGCCGCGGACACTTCCGCCGACTCGACCGGCGCCGGTTCGGCGGCCGGCGCGGCCCGGTCGGCCGCGCATCCGGCCATCGCCATCGCGGTCAGCACAGCGGTCGAGACGCCGAGGGATACTCGCGCGGGGCGTGGAAACAGCACGCCCACAGAATGACACGGACGCGATCGACGTTTCAGAATTTCCGAACGGCGGTGCGGCGAGTCGGGTTACAGCCAGGTGTCGGCCGTGGTGGCGGTGATGAACGCCTCCAGGTCGTTGCGCCAATCGGCCGGGGTGTTCTTGTCCGGTTCGATCCCGGTGTACTGACCGCGGTAGAACAGCAGCGGCCGCGGCTTCTTCTTCGACTCCTCGGACAACGAATGCACCGCACCGAAGACGACAAAATGATCGCCGCCCTCGTGCACCGAAGCCACCGTGCAATCGAGGTGTGCCAACGCGCCCTTGATCATCGGTGCACCCAGCGGGGACGGACTCCAGTCGATACCGGCGAACTTGTCGGGCTCACGGGATCCGAACCGCGCCGAGACGTCCTTCTGCTTCTCGTGCAGGATGTTGACGCAAAACCGCCCGCTGGCCTCGATCGCCGTCCAGGACCGCGAAACCTTGGTGGGACAGAACAGGACCAACGGCGGGTCCAACGACAGTGCCGCGAACGACTGGCACGCGAATCCGATCGGCGCGTCCTCGTGCACCGTCGTGATGATCGTGACTCCAGTGCAGAACTGGCCGAGGGCGTTGCGGAACGCCCTCGGATCGATCTCGGCACCGGCCATCAGTTACTTGAACCCGATGCTGAAGTCGTGGCCCCACAGGCTGACGGCGGTGCTCTCCCGGGCGACCCAAGCGTCATCGTCCTCGACTTCGAGCCCTTCGCAACCGAATTCGACGTCGAACCCGCCTGGGGTCTTCATATAGAACGACAGCATCTTGTCGTTGACGTGCCGGCCCAGCGTCGCCGACATCGGCACCTTGCGACGCAACGCGCGATCCAGGCACAGTCCCACGTCGTCGCTGCCCTCCACCTCCATCATGAGGTGGACGATGCCGCTGGGGGTCTCGCCGGGCATGAACGCCAGGCTGTGATGACGCGGGTTGACGCCGAAGAACCGCAGCCACGCCGGATCACCGTCGGCGGGCCGACCCACCAACTGCGGCGGTAGCCGCATCGAGTCGCGCAGTTTGAATCCCAGCACGTCGCGGTAGAAGTGCAGCGATTCCATGTCGTCGCGGGTGGTCAGGACCACGTGCCCCAGGCCCTGTTCCTCGGTGACGAACTTGTGTCCGTACGGGCTGACCACCCGGCGATGTTCGAGCGCCACGCCGTGGAACACCTCGAGCGTATTGCCGGAGGGGTCGTCGAACGTGATCATCTCATCGACCCGCCGATCGGCGAGCTCGACGGCGGTGGCTTCCTTGTAGGGCGTGCCCTCCACGTCCAGGCGCTGCCGGATCTCCTGCAGCCCTGCGGCGTTGGCGACCTCCCAGCCGGACTGCAGCAACCGGTCGTGCTCACCCGGCACGATCACCAGACGCGCGGGGAACTCGTCCATCCGCAGATACAACGCACCCTCGGTGCTGCCGGTCCCCTCGACCATGCCCAGCACCTTGAGTCCGTACTCGCGCCAGGCCGCCATGTCGGTGGCCTCGATGCGCAGATACCCCAGCGAACGGATGCTCATCAGGTACCTCCCAGAAAATCGATCGTGAGCTTGTTGAACTCATCGAACTTCTCCAACTGCGCCCAATGTCCACATTGCCCGAAAACGTGCAGTTGTACCCGCGGAATCTGCTTGACCGCGACCAACGCGCCGTCGAGCGGGTTGACCCGATCCTCGCGACCCCAGATCAGCAACACTGGTTGGCGCAGCTTGTAGACATCGCGCCACATCATCCCGAGCTCGTAGTCGGCCCCGGCGAAGGACTTCCCCATGGCCTTGGCGGCGGCCAGCGAATCCGGGGCGCTGGCGATCGCGAACCGTTCGTCGATGAGCTCCGGGGTGATCAGCTTCTGGTCGTAGACCATGATCCGGAGGAACTTTTCGAGGTTCTCCCGGGTGGGTTCCACGGTGAACTTGCCCAGCAGCTTCACCCCCTCGGTGGGGTCCGGCGCGAACAGGTTCGTGGACAGTCCGCCCGGACCCATCAGCACCAGCCGGCCGGCGCGCTTGGGATTGTCCAGCGCAAACCGCACTGCGGTGCCGCCGCCCAACGAATTGCCCACCAGCGGCGCCCGTTCGATCCCGAGCTGGTCGAACAGGTTGAGCAGCGCGGTGGCGCTGTAGCGGTTGTACTGCTCGTGTTCGGTGTGCTTGTCGGAATGCCCATAGCCGGGCTGGTCGACGGCGAGCACCCGGAACTGGCGGGCCAGCACCGCGATGTTGCGGCTGAAGTTCGACCAGCTCGACGCGCCGGGTCCGCCGCCGTGCAGCAGCACCACCGGCGGCGCCGACGGATCGCCGGCCTCGTGGTAGTGCAACCGCATGTCCGGTCGCACCTGGGCGAACCGGGATGTGGACTCGAAGGTGATCTCGTGCTGCTGGGCAGCTTCGGTGGCGAATTCCGTCATCAGACCATGGTGTCGGCGGGTGGCAGGCCGAACTCGTTGTTGCCGAAGATCAGGTAGGCCCGCTCCGGGTCGTTGGCCGCATGCACCCGGCCGGCGTGCGCGTCACGCCAGAACCGTTGCACGGGCGCGTCATTGGCCAACGCGGTGGCTCCCGAGGCCTCGAACAGGCGGTCGATGGAGGCGATTGCGCGACCGGTCGCGCGGACCTGGTCGCGGCGGGCGCGGGCCCGCAACTCGAACGGGATCTCCTTGCCCTCGGTGAGCAGGGCGTACTCGTCGCCGACGTTGCCGATCAGCTGTCGCCAGGCGGCGTCGATGTCGCTGGCGGCCTCGGCGATGCGGATCTTGGCGAACGGGTCGTCCTTGGCCTTCTCCCCGGCGTAGGCTGCCCGCACGCGCTTGCCCTGATGCTCGACGTGGGCGTCGTAGGCGCCGTAAGCCATCCCGACGATCGGTGCCGAAATGGTGGTGGGATGCACTGTGCCCCAAGGCATCTTGTAGACCGGCGCGGTGTTGGTCGCATAACCGCCGGCGGTGCCGTCGTTCATCGCCTTGTAGGACAGGAAGCGGTGCCGCGGCACGAACACGTCCTTGACGACGACGGTGTTGCTGCCGGTGCCACGCAGACCGACCACGTGCCAGACGTCGTCGATCTCGTACTCGGTGCGGGGAATCAAGAAGCTGCCGAAGTCCACGGGGCGGCCGTCCTTGATCACCGGTCCGCCGAGGAAGGCCCAGGTCGCATGGTCGCAACCCGAGGACCAGTTCCAGGACCCGTTGACGATGTAGCCGTCGCCCGCCTCGGTCACGGTGCCGGCGCCCATCGGGGCATACGACGACGACACGCGCACGTTGGTGTCCTGGCCCCAGACCTCTTCCTGAGCCCGCTGGTCGAACAGCGCCAGGTGCCAGTTGTGCACGCCGACGATGCCGGCGCACCAGCCGGTCGATCCGCAGGCGCTCGCGAGCCGTCGCACCGCCTCGTAGAAGACCGTCGGATCGCACTGCAGGCCGCCCCACTGCTCGGGCTGCAGCAACTTGAAGAACCCGACCTCCTGCAGCGCCTTGACGTTCTCGTCGGGCAGCCTGCGCAGATCCTCGGTCTCCTGGGCGCGCGCACGCAGGGCGGGCAGCAATTCGTCGATGCCGGCTAGGACCGACTGCGCGTCACGCTGTTGAATGGTCGTCACTGGATTGCCTCCCAGGCGGGCTGATCGGAGAACGCTGCTCGAGGGTGAGTCGAGATCAATCAAGACTAGAACACGTTACGATTCATGTCGAGTAGCCCATGCCTGCAACGGCTGGACCTGCAGGGGGTCATTTCTGTAACCTGTTCTAGTTAGCTCCTGATTTCGGAATCGCGGTGCCGCCGTTTGTGCTCGGCGGCACGGCTTGAAAGGGTGTACCGGTGACCGACGAGCCGCTCGGCAGCCACGTGCTGGAACTGCAGGTGGTCGATGTCATCACGGAGACCGAGGACGCGCGCTCGCTGGTCTTGCGGGTCCCGGACGGTCCGGGCGCCGTCGAGATCCCCGCCGAGCGGCTGCGCTACGCGCCCGGACAGTTCCTCACGCTGCGGGTGCCCAGCGATCGAACCGGGTCGGTGGCCCGTTGCTATTCGCTGTGCAGCTCGCCGTTCACCGACGACGACCTGACGGTGACGGTCAAGCGCACCGTCGACGGCTACGCATCGAACTGGCTCTGCGATAACGCCCATGCCGGCATGCGCATCCATGTGTTGGCCCCGTCGGGCACCTTCGTGCCCAAGTCACTGGACGGCGACTTCCTGTTGCTGGCCGCCGGTAGCGGCATCACGCCGATGATGGCGATCTGCAAGTCGGTGCTGTCGCAGGGGTCCGGCCAGGTGACGCTGGTCTACGCCAACCGGGACGAGAAGTCGGTGATCTTCGCCGCCGCACTGCGCGAACTCGCCGCCGAATACCCCGACCGGTTGACGGTGGTGCACTGGCTGGAGTCGGTCCAGGGCCTGCCCGGTGCGCCGGCCCTGGCCCACTTGGCCGCCCCGTATACGACGCGGCAGGTCTTCATCTGCGGGCCCGGACCGTTCATGGCGGCCGCCCAAGACGCGCTCAATACGCTCGAGGTGCCCGGCGACCAGGTGCACGTCGAGGTGTTCAAGTCGCTGGACAGCGATCCGTTCGCCAAAGTCGTCATCGACAGCGGCGCCGACGATGACCAACCGCCGGCGACCGCGGTGGTGACCCTGGACGGGCAGACCCACGAGCTCAGCTGGCCCCGTTCGGCCAAGCTGCTCGACGTGCTTCTCGACAAGGGGTTGGATGCCCCGTTCTCCTGCCGCGAGGGCCATTGCGGCGCCTGCGCGGTGCTGCTGAAGGAGGGCGCAGTCGACATGGACGTCAACGACGTCCTGGAGCAATCGGATCTCGACGAAGGGCTGATCCTGGGTTGCCAGGCGCGTCCGAAGTCCGATTCGGTCGAAGTCACCTACGACGAATAGCGGACGGGACTACGTTCAGTGACCATGCAACGGCGACTGACCTCGGCCCTCGCGGGCCTGCTGCTCCTGGGGAGCCTGATGGTGCCCGCCACCGCGACGGCGGCCAGCGACGGCGCGGTGAGCTCGATTCCCGTCGACCCGGTGACGCAGTTGGAGCAGCACATCAACGCCGACTGCGTGCTGGCCGAGGGCCGGTGCTTCTTCAACACCCGGGCCAACCTGCTGACCCCCGACGGTCCGATCCCGTTGCCGCCGGACACCTGGGCCCGACAGACGATCACGCTGCGCAGCATGGATCGCAACGTGTGGCAGGAAGCCGAATACAGCGCCCCGGCCCACACGCCGCGGAGCACCAAGGGCGCCAATCACGACAACGTGTTGTCGAAGATGCTGCGATCGCTCAACAACGTCGAGATTTCCGTCACCTACTTCGGTGGCGGCTCCTTCGAGCGCTTCCAGGTCGACGGCAGCTCGGTGCCCACCGACTGGACCAGCGGCCGACCGGCCACCGGCTCGGACTTCATCGCCTGCTCGACCATCCACGTCGTCTACGGCGCGGTGAACATCACGTCCCCGAACGCCTGCGCGCACACCAAGTTCTAGCCCGCCGACACCGCGGCCGATCGACGCGAGAGTGCGAAATCGTCCGTCCGCGCGGCGCGTCGCGGATGAAACCGCACTTTCGCGGGGTGGGGCGCGGCGTGCGGGCGGGGCTCCGGCGTCAGCGCGGCAGGCCCAGTAGCCGCTCGCCGGCCAGGTTGAGCAGGATCTGCTCGGAGCCGCCCGCGATCGTCAGGCAGCGCGCGTTGAGGAATTCATGCACCCGCGGCGAGAACTCGGCGCCGGCACCGTCCGAGAGATCCATCCGGAACTCCGAGAGCTCCTGGCGGTAACGCACCCCGATCAGCTTGCGCGCGCTGGCCTGCGGTCCCGGATCGGTGCCGCCGACCGCCAACTGGGCGATGCGCTGATCCAGCAGCGAGCCCACCTGCGCCGACGTGATCAGTTCGGCCAGCCGATCCAGGTCCGCGGGGTCCACCGCACGTTCGGCGACGGTGCGCAGCAACTCTTCCATCGGGTTGCCGAGCGCGGTGCCCTGCGCCATCGCGACCCGCTCGTTGGCCAGCGTGGTGCGCGCCAGCCGCCAACCGTCGTCGACGTTGCCGACCACCATCTTGTCGGGCACGAACACGTCGTCGAAGAACACCTCGTTGAACAGATCGTCGCCGGTGATCTCGCGCAGCGGCCGAATGTCGATGCCCGGCGAGGTCATGTCGATGAGGAAGTACGTGATGCCCTTGTGCTTGGGCGCGTCGGGATTGGTGCGCGCCAGACACACACCCCAGTGCGCCTTCTGCGCCGCGGAGGTCCAGACCTTCTGGCCGGTCAGACGCCAACCACCTTCGGCCCGAACGGCTTTCATGCGCAGCCCGGCGAGGTCGGAGCCGGCCCCGGGCTCGCTGAACAGCTGACACCACACCACGTCGCCGCGCAGGGTGGCCGGCACGAAGCGCTGCACCTGCTCGGGGCTGCCGTGTTCGAGGACAGTCGGCGCGGCCCACCATCCGATCACCAGGTCCGGGCGCTCCACGCCGGCCTCGGCCAGCACCTGGTCGATCAGCAACTGCTCGGCCGGCGAGGAGTCCCGGCCGTACGGGCGCGGCCAGTGCGGCGCCTGCAGGCCGGCCTCGGCCAGCGCGCGCTGCCGCTGATCGACCGGCAGCGCGGCGATCTCGGCGACGGCTGCGGCGATCTCCGGGCGTACCGGTTCGACCGAACTCAGGTCGATGTCCAGCGTGCGACGCACGCCGTCGAGGGTCAGTCCCGCAGCGCGCCGCAACCACCGACGGCGGCCACCGAGGGCGGCGGCGATCCCGTAGGCCCGGCGCAGGTAGAGATGCGCATCGTGTTCCCAGGTGATGCCGATGCCGCCGAGCACTTGAATGCAGTCCTTGGCGTTGGCCTCAGCCGCCGCGATACCGGCGACGGCGGCGACGGCCGCCGCGATGGACAGCTGCCGATCCGCATCGGACCCGGCTGCCTCGCGGGCGGCCTGGGCGGCGACCGCGGCGTCGGCGGCGGCCACTGCCACCTGTTCGGAGCGCAGCAGCATCTCGGCACACAGGTGCTTGATGGCCTGGAAACTGCCGATCGGCTTGCCGAACTGCTCCCGCACCTTGGCGTACTCGGCGGCGGTCTGCAGCGCCCAGCGGGCGACTCCGGCTGCCTCGGCGGCGAGCACGGTGGCGATCAGATCCTCGACCCGGGCCGCCGGAACCGGCAGCGTGGTGGCCGCGACGTCGGCACACCGCACGCGGGCCAGCGGACGCGAAAAGTCTGTGGCGGCAAGCGGTTCTACGGTCACACCGTCGGCGGTGGCGTCCACCAGCACCCACTGTTGCCCGGCCGGCAACACCAGCCAACCGTCCGGTGTCGCACCCAGGACACCCGCGGCCGTGCCGCTGACCCGGCCGCCGTCGAGGTCCAGCTGCGCCTGCAGCGCGAACCCGGCGGTGCGCTCCCCGGTCATCAACGCTTCCAACAGTTCGGGATCGTCGCCGATCAGCGTCGCCAGCGCCGTGCCGGCCACCGGTCCGGGCGCCAAGCCGTAGGCGGCCTCGTCGAGCATCGCGCACAGGTCGACGACCGACGCCCCGGCGCCGCCGGCCTCCTCCGACACCGCCACACCGAACAGGCCCAGTTCCGCCAGCCCGGCGTAGACCGGCCGCCACGCAGCGGACTCGCCTTGTTCCACCGCGCGGATAGCCTCGATCCCGCCGGACCCGCCGGCCCAACTACGCACCAGTTCACGGGCGGCAGACTGCTCGGAGACACTTGCTTTGGACGTCACAAAGACCCCTGAATCCTCATTCGGCAGGTTCGAGGCCGTGTGGCCCACTAGAACGTGTTCTAATATTGCCAGTGTTCGGTAGTCAAGTCGAATGCCAGCGCGGCAGCGCCGCTGACTGCTCCCGCCGGGACACTCGGGGAGGGCCGGAGGTACGAGATGAGGGTCTGTCGCGAGTATCGTTTGCCGAAGATTCGCATAGCTAAGGAGCCAGCGGCCCGATGTCAGCCAACTCGCAGTCAACACCTACCGGTTCACAACCGCGTGAGGTCATGACCGTGGCTGTGCTGGCCGAGTCCGAACTCGGCTCCGATGCCCAGCGCGAACGCCGCAAGCGCATCCTCGACGCGACCATGGCGATCGCATCGAAGGGCGGCTACGAGGCGGTTCAGATGCGCGCGGTGGCCGACCGTGCCGATGTGGCCGTGGGCACGCTGTACCGCTACTTCCCGTCCAAGGTGCACCTGCTGGTCTCGGCGCTGGCGCGCGAGTTCGAGCGGATCGACGCCAAGACCGATCGCACCGCGCTCACCGGTGGCACGCCCTACCAGCGACTGAACTTCATGGTCAGCAAGCTCAACCGGGCAATGCAGCGCAACCCGTTGCTCACCGAGGCCATGACCAGGGCCTACGTGTTCGCCGATGCGTCGGCGGCCGGTGAGGTCGACCACGTCGAGAAGATCATCGACTCGATGTTCGCCAGGGCGATGGCCGACGGCGACCCGACCGAGGATCAGTACCACATCGCCCGGGTGATCTCGGATGTGTGGCTGTCCAACCTGCTGGCCTGGTTGACCCGGCGCGCCTCGGCCACCGACGTCAGCAAACGCCTGGATCTCGCGGTGCGACTCCTCATCGGAGACGACCAGCCCGAGCCCCAGACCGCGGTCTGAGACGGGTGAGCCAGCTGCCCCTCGAGGTCTCCGCCGCGCTCCGCGCCGCGGCGCAGGCGCCGGAACTGCTGGTGGCTTGCGACTTCGACGGGACGATGGCACCGATCGTCAGCCATCCGCCGGACGCTCGGCCGCTGCCGGCGGCCGCCGCCGCACTGCAGGCGCTCGCCGAACTGCCCCGCACGACCGCCGCCCTGGTCTCCGGCCGCGCGCTGACCGACCTGGCGAGGCTGTCGGGGATGCCGCCCACGGTGCAGCTGGTGGGCAGCCAC
Organism: Mycolicibacterium sp. MU0053; assembly: GCF_963378095.1. Taxonomy (NCBI): domain Bacteria; kingdom Bacillati; phylum Actinomycetota; class Actinomycetes; order Mycobacteriales; family Mycobacteriaceae; genus Mycobacterium; species Mycobacterium burgundiense. The sequence continues at coordinate 409,339 of NZ_OY726397.1, read as the reverse complement.
GGCGCCGAATTCAACACCGGCTTCATCCGGGACATCGACGCCGACGCGCTGGCGACCATCAAGTCCGAGTTGACCGCGATCGCCGCGCGTCACCCGGGGGTGACGGTCGAGCCCAAGCTCGCCAGCGTGGCCCTGCACGTGCGCAACGCGACCCCCGAAGACGGTGCGGCGGCGTTGGCGGCCGCGGAGGCCGCCGCGAAATTCTGGGACGCCGAGGCCACCGCGGGTAAGGCTGTCCTCGAGTTCGCCGTGATCACCACCGACAAAGGCGAGGCCCTCGACATCCTGCGCGAGCGCGCCGGCGCGACCGCGGTCATCTATTTCGGCGACGACGTCACCGACGAGAAGGCCTTTCGTCGGCTGCGCGACGGCGACGTCGGCATCAAGGTCGGCCCCGGAGACACCCTGGCGGGCTACCGGATAGACGCCCCCACCGACGTGTCGACGTCGCTGGAACTGCTGCTGGCCGAGCGGCGCTCAGCCAGTTAGCCGGGCAGGCCCGCGGTGCGCCCGCGGAGCAGCTCGGTCGGCAGGACCTCGAGTACCGGCAGCCCGGATCGGGGCGGGTCATGCAGCAGATTCCCGGCGCGCCTGCCCTTTTCGAAGCTCGGCTGCGCAACGGTGGTCAAACCTCGCTTGAGCGCCTCGGATACGCCGTCGAAGCCGGTGACCGAGAGCTGCCCAGGCACATAAATGCCGCGCGCACGCAAGTAATCCATGGCCGACAGGGCCAACACATCGGCCGTACACATGAGCGCGGTGATCCGCGGATTGGCGGCCAACGCGAGTTCGGCCGCGGCGCCGCCGGCGACCGCGTCGTGCGCGAAGCTCTCCACGATCGTGAGGCTGTCGACCTCGAGGCCGGCTTCGGCCATTGCGTCGCGCACCCCGCCGATCCGTTCACCCTGGGCCCGAAAACGGGTGTCCCGCAGGCGATCCGCGCTGACCAACGCCGCCTGCCGAGTGTCACCGGATCGACGCTCGTGCCCGAGCCGCATGGTCAACAGGCCGATCTCGCGGTGACCCAACCCGATGACGTAGTCGGCCAGCTCCCGCATGGCCGCTCGGTCGTCGATGCCGACGCGCGAGGCACCGGGCACCGCACTCGGCTGGTCGATCAGCACCACCGGCAGCTGCCGCTGCAACACCAGCTCGACATAGGGGTCGTCGTCGGCCGCGGCGTAGACGATGAAGCCATCGACCCCGGCGGCCAACACGGCGCCCGAGCCTTCCTCGATGCTGCGGCTGGGGCCGACGGCCACCAGCAGCAGGCCCTGCCCCATCTCCTCGCAGGTATCGGCCAGGCCCGCCACGAAGTCCAGCGCCGCCGGGTCGCTGAACGCATAGGTCAGCGGCTCGGTGATCACCAGTCCGACCGCGCGGGCCTTTCGGGTACGCAGCGAACGCGCCACCGGATCCGGTCCCGCGTAGCCGAGTCGCTTGGCCGTCGCCAGGATCCGCTCCCGCAGATCGGCCGAAAGTTGGTCCGGCCGGTTGTAGGCGTTGGAGATCGTGGTCCGCGAAACCTTGAGCTCGGCGGCCAACGAAGCCAGCGTGGCCCGGCGCCGGGGCGTGGGACTTCTGGCCATGCTCGGTGAGGCTAGCCGATTGCCGACCCCTCGGTTGCAGAGCCGACGCCCTGGCCGGCGCCGGGAGTTCGGCGGCTGCCGTCGGTGCGGTGCGCGACCGCCCAGACCAGCAGCCAGATCAGGGTCACGATGGTCACGATCACGAAGCTCGGCGGCAGGTTGAACATCGCCGACATGGTCAACCCGAGCCACACCGAGAACACCGACAGCGCGGTGGACAGCGCCATCGCCACCCCGGGACGGGCCGTCAGCATGATCGCCGTGGCGGCCGGGGTGACCACCAACGCGAAGAGCAGCAGCGTCCCCACCGCCTGCACGGCCATGGTCACCGCCAGACCCAGCAGCACCATGAAGATCACCGAGAGCAGTCGCACCGGAACGCCCTTGGCCTCGGCGACCTCGGCGTTGACCGACGCGAACAGCAGGGGGCGGTAGACGAACGCGATCACCGCGGCCAGCACGACGACGGCAGCCGCGAACACCAGCAGCTGCTCATCGGTCACGGCCAGCAGGTTGCCGAACAGCACGTTGGTGACGGTGCTGCTGCCCTTGGTCGCCAGCGAACCGAAGAACAAGCCCAGGCCGGTGGCCGCGGCCAGCACCGTGCCGGTCGCGACCTCGCGGTCGTCGGCGCGCTTGCCCAGCGCGCCGATCACCAGGGCGCCGCCGATGCAGAACACCGCCAGCCCGAGGGTGACCGGCAGGCCGAGCAGCACCGCACCCGTGGCCCCGGGAAATCCGATGTGGGCCAGGGCATGTGCGGCGAAGGCACTGTTGCGCACGACGGTGAAGTACCCGATCAGACCGGCCGACAACGCCACCAAAGTGCCGCCCAGCAGGGCATTCTGCATGAAGTGCGAGGTGAGGATGTCCCACCACTGCTGTTGGTAGCCAATGGCAATCACGGAAGTATTCATCCGATGCTTCGCACGTACAGCTCGCCCTGCGGGGTGTGGACCACCTGGATGGAGGTGCCGTACAGATGGCTCAACAGGTGGTCGTCGACCACCTCGTCCATGGTGTTGAAGTGCGCGTGCCCGTCGAGCAGATAGATCGCGCTGTCCAGCACACTCAGCAGCGGGTTCAGATCGTGCGCCACCACCAGGATCGTGACGCCGAAGTTGTCGCGCACCCGGGCCAACAACCCCACGATGTCGCGCTGGTTGCGGATGTCGAGCGAGGTGAGCGGCTCGTCCAGGATCAGCAACGGCGGCCTGGTCACCAACGCCTCCGCAATCGCGATGCGTTGGCGCTGCCCACCGGACAGTTGAGACAGCCGACGCTGGGCGAAGGATTCGGCGTCCAACGCCGCGAGCACCTCGTCCACCCGGGTGCGTTGTGCTGCGGTCGTGCGGCCGAATCCCCAGCGGGGTCCGGTCAACCCGAGCAGCACAGCGTCACAGGCACGGATGGCATTACCCGCCGCGCGCGCATAGTTCTGCGGTACGTATCCGATGGAACCGGTGGCCTCACCCGGCTCTTCACCCAGCACCCGCACGGTTCCCGAGGCCACCGGCAACAGGCCCAACAACACCTGCAGCAGCGTCGTCTTCCCGGATCCGCTGGGGCCGATGATCGCGGTGATGCCGCCGGCGGGTACCTCGAAGGTGCCCTCGGACCAGATCAGTCGTCCACCCCGAACCACGCTCACGTCATCGAACGAGAGCGCCGGCGTGCGGTCCGCGCCCGGGTCAGGCGGGGACACCGAGGGCCTCGGCCAGTGCAGTGAGTTGATCCACCTGCCAAGCCTGGAACGAATCCGAGCCCGGCGCCACCGTTTCGGTGACCTCGACCACCGGGACGCCGCCGGCCCGCGCGGCGCCGCGCACCTGATCGGGTACCGCACCCTCGGTCTGGGTGTTGACGATCAGCACGTCGACGCCGCCGCCTTCGAGCAGGCCCAACAGCGCGGCCAGGTCCGCCGGTGAGGGGTCGGTCTCGTTGCTCGCGGCCGCCTGGTACCCGGCCGGGGTGCGGTCCTGCAGCCCCGCCGCCGCCGCCATCTCGTCGAACACCGTCTCGGTGGCCGCGTAGGTCTTGCCGGCGGCCTCGGCCCGCAGCGTATCGATCAGCGCGTGATAGTCGCGCAGCCGTTCGTCGAACTCGGTGCGGCGCGCCTCGAAGTAGGTTTCGGCCTCGGGGGACAGCCGGCTCAACTCCGCGGTGACGGCGTCGGCCAGCGCCGTCACCGCTGCCGGCCGATACCACGCGTGCGGATTCCCCGCGTGGTCGTGGTCGTGCGCACCGTCGTGCGAGTGGTCGTGATCGGTGTCGTCGCTGTCCAGATCCACCGCGCTGATCAGCGGGGCATCGGGGGCCGAGGACGCAGCCAGCTTCGCGGCCCAAGCGTCGTAGTGCCCGCCATTGACGACCACCAACTGGGCTCCCTCGAAGGCGATGGCATCCGAGGGGGCGGGTTCGTAATCGTGTGGATCCGCCGACGAGCCGGCGAGCACGGTCCGCACCTGCGCGCAGTCGCCGCCGAGTTGGGACACGATGTCGCCCCATTGATCCACGCTGACCAGGACGTCGACCGGGGAGGTCGGGCAGTCGCCCGCAGCGTCGGCGCCGGTGGCGGACGGCTTGTCCGCGCCGCACCCCGCCAGCAGCCCCGGGGTCAGCAGCGCCACCACCGCGGCGGCACCCAGCTTCGAGGATTTCGTCATCCGCATGGCGATAACGATAACCGTTTGCAATAAGGATCGCGAGCGGAGGGTCCCCGGCAAGACATCGCGCCTTACGCTGGGGAGCATGGGCGCAGTTGATCTCAACGCCGATCTGGGCGAGGGGTTCGGCATCTGGGAACTCGGTGACGATGCCGCGATGCTGGACGTGGTCTCGAGTGCGAACTTGGCGTGCGGTTTCCACGCCGGCAACCCGGCGCGGCTGGCGCAGGTCTGCGCCGCGGCGGCCAACCGCGCGGTGTCGATCGGCGCCCAGGTGAGCTACCAGGATCTGTCCGGTTTCGGCCGCCGCTTCATCGACGTGGAACCCGACGAGTTGACCGCCGACATCATCTACCAGATTGGCGCGCTGCAAGCTCTGGCACGCGCCGCCGGGACATCGGTGCGGTACGTCAAACCTCATGGCGCGCTCTATAACTCGATAGTCACCCATCAGGAGCAGGCGCGCGCGGTGGCCCGCGCGGTGCACGCGGTGGACCCGGAACTCCCGGTCCTCGGGATGTCCGGCTCGGCGTTCTTCGCCGAGGCCCGCGAGCTCGGATTGCGGACCGTAGCCGAGGTTTTCGCCGACCGGGCCTACCGGCCCGACGGCCGATTGGTCTCCCGTCGTGAACCCGGCGCGGTGCTGCACGACAGCGCCGAGATCGCCGAGCGGATAATCTCGATGGTCCGGACCGGGCGGGTCATCGCGATCGACGGATCGTCGATTGCCGCCGACGTCGAATCCATTTGCGTGCACGGCGATTCACCCGATGCCGTGCAGATCGCGCACGCCGTACGGGGCCGACTGGTCGGCGAGGGCATCGACGTCTCGGCGTTCGTCTGATGCGCCTCAAGCCCGGCCGTCCCGATCTGCGGCGGCACTCCGAGCGGTTCGCGGTTCCCACCGCGACGGCCGACTCCGAACTGACGATCACCTGGCTGGGTGTCTCGACGCTGCTCATCGACGACGGCAGCACCGCGGTGCTGACCGACGGGTTCTTTTCCCGACCCAGCCTGGCCCGGGTGGGGTTGGGACGGATCGCGCCGTCGAAGGCGCGAATCGACGGCTGCCTGGCGAGGCTGGGGGTGCAGCGGTTGGCGGCGGTGCTGCCGGTACACAGCCACTACGACCACGTGCTGGATTCGGCGGTGGTCGCCGCGCGCACCGGCGCCCTGCTGATCGGCGGCGCGTCCACCGCGCACGTCGGCCGCGGCCATGGCCTACCCGACGAGCGGATCGCCGTCGCGGTGCCCGGCGATCCGCTCCTCGTGGGCGACTTCGAGGTGACGCTCGTCGAATCGCAGCACTGTCCGCCGGATCGGTATCCGGGCGAGATCACCGCACCGGTGCATCCCCCGGTGCGGGTGTCGGCGTATCGCTGTGGGGAGACCTGGTCGACACTGGTGTCGCACCGGCGCACCGGACGACGCTGTCTGATCCAGGGCAGCGCCGGTTATCGGGTCGGTGCGCTCGCCGGACACCGCGCGGAGGTCGCCTATCTGGGGCTGGGCCAGCTGGGCCTACAGCCCGAGTCCTATCTGCGGCAGTACTGGCAGGAGACGGTTCGGGCCGTCGGAGCCCGGACCGTGATCGGCATCCACTGGGACGACTTCTTCCGACCGTTGTCGAAGCCGTTGCGCGCCTTGCCTTACGCCGTTGACGATCTGGATGTCTCGCTGCGGGTGCTGGGCGCACTGGCGGCCGAGGACCAGGCTGCCCTGCACCTGCCCAACGTGTGGCGGCGCGCGGACCCCTGGCGCTGACGGGTCAGGCGCGGCGGCGCTGGCGCGCGATCTCGGCGAGCACGACCCCCGCGGCCACCGACGCGTTCAACGATTCGGTGGGCCCGGCCATCGGGATCGAGACGATGGCGTCGCAGTTCTGCCGCACCAGACGCGACAGCCCCTTGCCTTCCGAGCCCACCACCACGACGGTCGGACGGCTGCCGTCGAGTTCGTCGACGGTGATGTCGCCCTCGGCATCCAGACCGATCACCTGCAGACCGGAGGAGGCCCAATCCTTCAAGGTGCGAGTGAGATTCGTTGCCCGCGCCACCGGCGTGCGCGCGGCCGCACCGGCACTGGTACGCCAGGCCACCGCGGTCACCGATGCAGAGCGTCGCTGCGGAATCAGTACGCCGTGGCCGCCGAAGGCCGCGACCGATCGCACGATGGCGCCGAGGTTGCGCGGATCGGAGATGTTGTCGAGCGCCGCCAACAGCGCGGGCTCGGAGTCGCTGGACGCCGCCCGCAACAGATCGTCGGGATGGGCGTAGGCGTAGGGCGGCACCTGCAGGGCAATGCCCTGATGCAGGCCGTTGGTGCTCATCCGGTCCAGGTCGATGCGAGCGACTTCGAGGATCGCGATCCCGGCATCGGCGGCGCGGCTGACGGATTCGGTGAGCCGCTCGTCGTTCTCGGTGCCGACGGCGACGTAGAGCGCGGTGGCCGGAACCCCGGCGCGCAGGCATTCCAGCACCGGGTTGCGGCCCAGGACAATCTCGGTGTCGTCGGTTTTCTTGGGCCGGCCCTGTTGCTGCCGTGCGACTCGGTTGGCCTTCTTGGCCGCGGGGTGGTGGGGCCGCTTGTGGGCCGGCGGTGTCGCCCCGCGCCCCTCGAGGCCACGGCGGCGGACGCCACCCGAGCCGACCGTGGGGCCCTTCTTGGTTCCGGCCTTGCGGATCGCGCCGCGCCGTTGTGAGTTGCCGGCCATCATGTATTCCTGTCCACCAGAGACCACTGCGGACCGTCAGCGGTGTCGGTCACTTCGATACCGGCCTCTTTGAGGCGGTCTCTGATCCGGTCTGCTTGTTCCCAGTCGCGTTGCGCGCGTGCCTCGGTGCGGCTCTCGAGCGCCCAGTGCACGAGCGTGTCGACCGCGGCCAGCGCCGCCGACGTCTCGTCGCGGGACACCCAATGCTCGTCCAGCGGATCGCAGCCCAGGATGCCCATCATGGCCCGGATGGCGGCGGCCTGCGCCAGGGCGCCGTCATGGTCACCCGCGTCCAGCGCGCGGTTCCCGTCGGCGCGGGCGTTGTGGATCTCTGCCAGCGCGATGGGCACGGCGAGGTCGTCATCGAGGGCGGCCGCGAACCGGTCGGTCCAATCACCCGGGGCGACCGCGCCGACCCGGACCCGGACCCGGTGCAGGAAGTCCTCGACACCGGCGTAGGCCTTGACCGCATCCTGCAGCGCGTGCTCGGAGAATTCCAACATCGACCGGTAGTGCGCGCTGCCCAGGTAGTAGCGCAGTTCGGCGGGCCGGACCCGTTGCAGCACCGCAGGAATGGACAACACGTTGCCCAGCGACTTGCTCATCTTCTCGCCGCCCATGGTGACCCAGCCGTTGTGCAGCCAGTACTGGGCGAAGCCGTCGCCGGCCGCGCAGGCCTGGGCGATTTCATTCTCGTGATGCGGGAACACCAGATCCATGCCGCCGCAGTGGATGTCGAAGGTGGAACCCAGGTATTCGTGGGCCATGGCCACGCACTCGGAATGCCAACCAGGCCGCCCCCGACCCCACGGGGTGGGCCAGGACGGCTCACCGGGCTTGGCGCCCTTCCACAGGGTGAAGTCACGTTGATCGCGCTTGCCGGTCGCGACGCCCTCGCCCTGGTGCACGTCATCGATCCGATGTCCCGACAGCGCCCCGTATTCGGGGCAGCTCAACACGTCGAAGTAGACGTCGCCGCCGCCGGCGTAGGCGTGGCCCTTATCAATCAGGCGCTCGATCAGTTCGACGATCTGCGTGATGTGGCCGGTGGCGCGGGGCTCAGCCGACGGCGGCAGCACCCCCAGCGCGTCGTAGGCGGCCGAAAAGGCGCGCTCGTGGGTGGCAGCCCACTCCCACCACGGCCGGCCCGCGGCAGCGGCCTTGGTGAGAATCTTGTCGTCGATGTCGGTGACATTGCGAATGAAGGCGACGTCGTAGCCCTTGGCCAGCAACCAGCGGCGCAGGACGTCGAAGGCCACCCCGCTGCGCACGTGACCGATGTGCGGCAGCCCCTGCACGGTGGCGCCGCACAGGTAGATGGAGGCGTGCCCGGGACGCACTGGGACGAAGTCTCGCACGGCACCCGTCATGGTGTCGTGCAGCCTCAAGCCCTCGAGTTGGCTACCGCGGTCGGTCACGACGGGCCAGCTTACCGGCCTGAGCGGGCGAAACCGACTCAGCCCTGGTCGGCCACCACCAAAGCGGTGGCAATTGCCGCCAGACCCTCGCCCCGACCGGTCAGACCCAACCCGTCGGTGGTGGTCGCCGAGACCGACACCGGCGCACCCAGCAGCCCGGACAGCCGCTCCTGTGCCTCGTCGCGTCGTGGTCCGATCTTGGGGCGGTTCGCGATCACCTGGACCGCGGCATTGCCGATCCGGTATCCGTTCTCGGTGAGCAGACCGCGGACGTGGGTCAGCATGTCCGATCCGGTGACGCCCGCCCAGCGGGGATCGTCGACGCCGAACACCGCGCCGATGTCGCCGAGCCCGGCCGCCGACAGCAGCGCGTCGCACAGCGCATGAGCGGCGACATCACCGTCGGAGTGGCCGGCGCAGCCGTCGGCATCTTCGAACAGCAGGCCCAGCAGTCGGCAGGGCCGCCCGGGTTCGATCGGGTGGACGTCGGAGGCCAGGCCGACCCTCGGCAGAGCGGTCACGCGCGGTCGGCCAGCAGGGTCGCAGCCAGCTTCATATCCAGCGGCGTGGTGATCTTGAACGCCAGCGGATCGCCTTCGACGGTCTGCACCTGGGCGCCGATGTTCTCCACCATGGAGGAGTCGTCGGTGAACGCCGCGCCTTCGGCACGCGCGAACGCGCGCAACAAGACCTCGGTCTGGAAACCCTGCGGGGTCTGGACGGCGCGCAGACCGGAACGTTCCGGGGTGGCGATCACCGCACCGTTGGCGTCGACGACCTTGATGGTGTCGACGACCTCGCAGGCCGGTACGACAGCGGCGTGCCCCTCGCGCAGCGCTGCCACCACCCGTGCGATCAGCACGGCCGGCGTCAGCGGGCGGGCGGCGTCGTGGACGAGGACGTAGTCGGGCTCGCCCACCGCCTGCAGGGCCAGCCGCACCGAGTCGGTGCGGTCGTCACCACCGGCGACGACAATGACCTCCGAGCCGAGAATCAGCTTGGCTTCATCGGTGCGTTCCCGCGGGACCGCGACCACGATCCGGTCGACGGCATCGGACTCCAGCAGCGCCGCGATGGCGTGCTCGACGATGGGTTTACCGGCCAGCTTCGCGAACGCCTTGGGTATCCCGGCGCCGAGGCGCTGGCCCGATCCGGCCGCCGGGACGATGGCGACTGTGCTCATGGCCGTTAGGAGGCGGCTGCCAGTACCTCGTCGAGGATGATGTCCGCCTTGGCGCTATCGGTGTTCTCCGCCAACGCCAACTCACCGACGAGAATCTGTCGAGCCTTGGCCAGCATCCGCTTCTCCCCCGCGGACAACCCACGCTCCTGATCGCGGCGCCACAGGTCGCGAACGACTTCGGCGACCTTGTTCACGTCGCCGGAAGCCAGCTTCTCGAGGTTGGCCTTGTACCGTCGCGACCAGTTCGTCGGCTCTTCGGTGTGCGGCGCGCGCAGCACCTGGAAGACCTTGTCCAGCCCTTCCTGGCCGACGACATCGCGGACACCGACATATTCGGCATTGTCTGCGGGAACTCGTACGGTGAGATCACCCTGGGCAACCTTGAGGACGAGATATTCTTTCTGCTCGCCTTTGATTGTTCGGGTTTCGATCGCTTCGATCAACGCAGCACCGTGGTGTGGATAAACAACGGTGTCACCGACTTTGAAAATCATCAGATTCGAGCCCCTTTCACTCCCCCATAATAGCACGGTGTTCCCAAGCACACAGAACAACGGTGCAGGTCAGGGGCACAACAGCTGAAGCAGGGGGGTTGACAGGGCTAGCAATACGTGCAACGGGCGAGCCCCAAAGTGACAGGGCCGGAGCGCCTTTCCCGGGCCGCGCGCGGCGCGGTCGCGACGTTGTCCGAGCCCGCATCGGGGCGCGGTCGGCGCCGGCAGCCGCCCTCGGCTACCGCGTCCTTCCGCCACCTACTACTGTGCATAGTCGAACTTGTGCCGGTCGCGAGCAGGAGGCTTTCCGTGATCTCTATTGATGCCAACCGGGCCAACCCAGTGCGTGCTGGTCGACGGCTCGGACTCGCGGCGGGCGCCCTGCTGGCCGCGGCGGCCATCGCCGGCTGCAGCGCCGGTCAGGTCTCCCAGACCGCGGTCCAGGAGCCGGCCGTCAACGGCAGCCTCGTCACGATCGGCGAGATCGCCGTGCGCAACATCCACATCCAGGCCGTGGAGACCGGCGATGCGTTGGAGCCGGGCCAGGAGGTCGACCTGATCTTCACCGCCACCAATCAGTCCCAGGAGCAAGCCGACCGGCTGGTCCGAGTCACCTCCGAGGTCGGCGAGGTCACCATCACCGGAAACCGTGAAGTGCCCGTCGCCGGGATCCTGGCCGTCGGCACCCCGGACGGGGCGGCCGAGCTCAGCCAGATCGAGGCGGCGGACCGCGCCGAGGCCACCGTCGCGCTGAACCAGCCGATCCGCAACGGGTTGACCTACGACTTCACCTTCGAGTTCCAGCGGGCCGGGGAGGCCACTGTGGCCGTGCCGATCTCGGCGGGCGATGCGCCGCGTCAGGGCGGCTCCGGAAACCACTAGGAGACGCATTCGCCGCGAGCCTGTCGGGTTCTGTCGTAGCCGGTCGATACCGTCACGACGTGAGCAGGTCATCGTCGAAAGTCCGGGCGCAGCATCGCTGCACCGAGTGCGAACACGTCACCGCGAAGTGGGTCGGCCGCTGCCCGGAATGCGGCACCTGGGGCACCGTGCAGGAGGCCCCGGTACTCACCGCGATGGGCGGGCGCACCCAGCGCGCCGTCGCGCCCGCGTCGGCGGCGGTGTCCATCAGCGCGATCGCAGCCGATTCCACCCGGCACTTCCCCACCGGCGTCAGCGAACTCGACCGGGTGCTCGGCGGCGGCATCGTGCCGGGTTCGGTCACGCTGCTGGCCGGCGAACCCGGGGTCGGGAAGTCCACACTGTTGCTCGAGGTCGTGCACCGCTGGGCCGAATCCGGTCGCCGCGCACTGTACATCTCCGGTGAGGAGTCGGCCGGCCAGATCCGGATGCGCGCCGAGCGCACCGGCTGCACGCACAGCGACGTCTACCTGGCCGCCGAATCCGATCTGGACACCGTCTTCGCACATCTGGAGGCGGTCAAACCGACGCTGGTCATCGTCGACTCGGTGCAGACGTTGTCGACCACCGACAACGACGGCGTCACCGGCGGTGTGACCCAGGTGCGCGCGGTCACGACCGCGTTGACCGGCTATGCGAAGGCGGCCAGCAACCCGGCGGTCGCCATGGTCCTGGTGGGCCACGTGACCAAGGACGGCGCCATTGCCGGACCCCGTTCGCTCGAGCATCTGGTGGACGTGGTGTTGCACTTCGAAGGCGATCGCAACAGCGCGCTGCGTATGGTCCGGGGCGTCAAGAACCGCTTCGGCGCCTCCGACGAGGTCGGCTGTTTCATGTTGCACGACAACGGAATCGAGTGTGTGGCCGATCCGTCCGGGCTGTTCATGGATCAGCGCCCCGAGCCGGTACCGGGCACCGCGGTCACGGTCACCATGGACGGCAAGCGACCGCTGATCGGCGAGATCCAAGCCCTGGTCGGGATGGCCTCGGTGCCGTCACCGCGGCGTGCGGTCAGCGGCCTGGACCAGTCCCGCTCGGCGATGACGGCAGCCGTCCTGGAGAACCGATCCGGGTTGGCGCTGGGCCAACGCGACATCTATCTGTCGACCGTGGGCGGGATGCGGCTGACCGATCCGTCCTCGGATCTGGCGGTCGCGCTGGCCATCGCGTCCTCGTATGCCGAGCTGTGCCTGCCCGCGTCCACGGTGGTGATCGGCGAGGTCGGCCTGGCCGGGGACCTGCGGCGGGTGACGGGCATCGAACGCCGCTTGACCGAGGCCGCCCGGCTGGGGTTCACCACCGCGTTGATCCCGCCCGGCGCCAAGTCGATTCCACCGGGGCTGCGCACCCTGGAGGTCGCGACCATCGGCGAGGCGCTCAAGGCGCTGCTCAGCATCGCCGCGCGGCCCGGCAGCAAACCACCGGAGGTCACGGCACCGCCGCGGCCCGAACTCAAACTGGTGGACGTACCGCCGGGCGAGCCGTCGACAGGGGACAATAGACAGCTGTGACACCCAGCATCACCGCAATCGGGGCAGTGCGCTCGCGCCCCACCCTGCGGGAGACCATCGGCCGGCTGGCCCCCGGGACCGCCCTGCGTGACGGTCTGGAGCGCATTCTGCGCGGGCGGACCGGAGCGTTGCTCGTGCTGGGGTACGACGAGAGCGTCGAGGCGATCTGTGACGGCGGGTTCTCGCTGGATGTCCGCTACGCGCCCACCCGGTTGCGGGAGCTGTCCAAGATGGACGGTGCGGTGGTGCTCTCCAGCGACGGGGGCCGCATCGTGCGGGCCAATGTCCAGCTGGTCCCGGATCCGACCATCCCGACCGACGAATCCGGCACCCGGCACCGCTCGGCCGAGCGGACCGCCATTCAAACCGGCTACCCGGTGATATCGGTCAGCCACTCGATGAGCATCGTCACGGTCTACGTGGCGGGCGAGCGGCACGTGGTGGCCGATTCGGCGATGATCCTCTCGCGGGCCAATCAGGCGATCGCGACGCTCGAGCGCTACAAGGCCCGGCTCACCGAGGTGAGCCGGCAGCTGTCGGCGGCCGAGATCGAGGACTTCGTCACGCTGCGCGATGTGATGACCGTGGTGCAGCGGCTCGAGATGGTCCGCCGCATCGGTCTCGAGATCGACTCCGACACAGTCGAACTCGGCACCGATGGCCGTCAGCTCCGGCTGCAGCTGGAGGAGTTGCTCGGCGGCAACGACACCTCGCGGGAACTGATCGTGCTGGATTACCACGCCAACCCCGACCCGCCAACCAAGGCGCAAGTGGCGGAGACACTGGACGAGCTCGACACACTCTCGGACACCGAACTGCTCGACGCGACCGCCCTGGCGCGCGTGCTGGGCTATCCGCCGACCATGGACGCCCAGGACTCGGCGCTGAGTCCCCGCGGCTACCGCGCGATGGCCGAGATACCGCGGCTGCAGTTCGCTCACGTCGACCTGTTGGTGCGCACGTTCGGGTCGTTGCAGAGCCTGCTGGCCGCGAGCGCCACCGATCTGCAGTCGGTGGAGGGCATCGGGGCCATGTGGGCCCGTCATGTCCGAGAAGGACTGTCCCAGCTGGCCGAGTCGACCATCGCCGACCGACTCGCGTGACCTCGGGGCGTCAGCCGGCGGGCGCGGGCGCCGGAGCGTCCCCGGGTGGCGCGTCGGCCGGCGGTGGAGCCGGCGGCTCACCGGCCTCGGCGAGGATGAACGGCACCGAGGCGGATCGCAGGTTACCCAGCTGAACCACCAGGTTGTAGGTGCCGGGCCCGATCGGCTCCCGCGGCAGCGGGCACTGCGCCTCCGAGCCCATCCCGGTCCAGGTGACCTCGGTGGTGACCTGCTCGCCGGGCCGGAAGGTCTTGACCAGCGTCTCGTTGGACGGCGCGCAGTCCAGGTTGGACCACAACCGCGCGTTGTCGAGGGAGTACACATAGGCCGAGAGCACCGCGGCACCGACATCGCGCTGGCAGGCCACCAGCCCGATGTTGGTCACCACCATGGTGAAGGTGGGCTGGTCACCGATGGTGTAGCGGGGCTCGTTGGTGATGCCCTTGACGGCCAGGGTCGAGTCCGGGCAGTCGTCGCCGTCCTGCAGCACCGGCGGGGGTTCGACGGCGGCGGTGGGAGTCGGGGTCGGGGGCGGGGCCTCCTCGGCCGGCGGCACCACCGGGGTCTTGACGTCCGGGGCGGGCGCTTGCGCCAGCGGGCCCTCGGAGGTGTTCGCCGCGCCGTCGGCGGCCTGGTCGGTCTCGGCGCCACCGCCGCTGCTGACCACCAAGATCACGATTGCGACCACGATCACGAAGACCAGAGCCGCAACGCCGATCGCCAATGCCCGGCGACGCCGGTAGATCTCCGGCGGCAGGGGGCCTTGCGGTTCTAAATCCAACACGGACTAACGGTAAGGGCAGGTCACCACAACGTGTTCGACCCGAGTCGGCGTGTCGCCGCCCAACCCTGCCTGGTAGGAGGTATTAGCCGATGCCCTCGGCGCTGCGGACCAGTTCTTCGTCCACACCCTCTTCGCCGACATCCCCCACCTGGGCGCGCAGCGCGGCGCGCCCGTCGGACAGGTGGTAGGTCACGCCGACGATCGCCAACCGGCCGTCATCGATCCGCTCCTTGATCGCCGATGACCTCGCAACCAGCTGGACACCGGTCTCGACGACGTGACGTCCTTCGAATTCGTCGACCGTCTTGAGGCCGTCCCGGCGGCCCAGCAGGATCGAGGAGGTCACCCGCTCGACGACGTCGCGAACGTAGCCACCCGGGACCTCGCCATGGTCGAGGGCGGCGATCGCGGCCTCGATGGCGCCGCAACTGTCGTGCCCGAGCACCACGATCAGCGGCACGTCCAGGATCGACACGGCGTACTCCACCGACCCGAGCACCGCGGAATCGATGACGTGGCCGGCGGTGCGAACCACGAACATGTCCCCGAGGCCCTGGTCGAAGATGATCTCGGCGGCCACCCGACTGTCGCCGCAGCCGAACACCACCGCGGTGGGCGTCTGCGTCTCGGCGAGGCTGTTTCGGTGCTCGATACTCTGGCTCGGATGCTGGGGCTTACCCGCTACGAAGCGCTCGTTACCCTCCTTGAGTGCCTTCCAAGCGGTCACGGGACTGGTACTCGGCATACCTGACATTGTGCACCCCGCCGCGATGGCGGTTGCGGTGACCACCATCGATGCGGCCGAACTGGTGTCCTGGTTCGAGCGGGACGGCCGGGATCTGCCGTGGCGCGACCCGGCCGTGAGCGCCTGGCAGATCCTGGTCAGCGAGTTCATGCTGCAACAAACCCCGGTGGCCCGGGTACTGCCGATCTGGCTGGACTGGGTGGCCCGCTGGCCCACCCCGTCGGCGACCGCGGCGGCCGGCCCGGCCGCGGTGCTGCGCGCCTGGGGCAAGCTCGGCTATCCGCGCCGCGCCAAACGCCTGCACGAGTGCGCGGCCGTCATCGCCGACGAATACGACGATGTGGTGCCCGCGGATGTCGAAACGTTGCTGACGCTGCCCGGCATCGGCAGCTACACCGCTCGCGCCGTCGCTTGCTTCGCCTACGGCCAGTGGGTTCCGGTGGTGGACACCAACGTTCGCCGCGTGGTCGCCCGGGCCGTGCACGGACAGGCCGAGGCCGGATCACCCTCGGCCAACCGCGACGAGGCGCAGGTGGCCGCGCTGCTACCGAATGATGCTACGACGCCCACGTTTTCGGCGGCGTTGATGGAGCTGGGCGCAGTGATCTGCACCGCCCGGGCGCCCCAGTGCGGGCGGTGCCCGCTCAGTTCGTGCGCCTGGCGGCAGGCCGGCCACCCGGCCGGCGAGCCGGTCCGAAAGCGGGTCCAGAAGTACGCCGGAACCGATCGCCAGGTCCGCGGCAAGCTGCTGGATGTGCTGCGCGGCAGCACCGTTCCGGTGGCCCGCGCGCAACTGGACCTGGCCTGGCTCAGCGATACCGTGCAGCGTGACCGTGCGCTGGATTCACTGTTGGTCGATGGATTGATCGAGCAGACCGACGACGGCCGGTTCGCGCTCTGCGGTGAGGGCGAGTGATCTCACTGCGCGAGCGCTCAGTCTGGTACGCATTTCGCGAGGTTTGGCGCACAACGGTGGCCGCTCGCGAATGAAAGCCGCTCAAGCGCTTTCGGCACGCTCTGGCTCACAAGCGAAGGTGCGTCGGTAATCCGACGGGGTCACCCCGATGATCCGACGGAAGTGGTGCCGCAGCAGGGTGGCGGTGCGGAAGCCGGCCCGATCCGCGATCCGGTCGACGTCCAGGTCGGTCTCTTCGAGCAGTCGGCGCGCATAGAGCACCCGCTGATCGGTGACCCATTGCATGGGCGTGGTGCCGGTCTCTTCGACGAACCTGCGCGCGAAGGTCCGGGCGGACATATTGGACCGGCGGGCCAGCGAGTCGACCGAATGCCGAATGTGGAGATTCGAGAGAATCCAATCCAGTTGCGGGGCAAAGCTGTCCGAACAATTCACCGGAATGGGCTGATCGATGTACTGCCGTTGTCCGCCGTCGCGCTGCGGGGCCACCACCATCCGCCGAGCGATCTTGTTGGTGACGGCGCTACCGAGTTCCCGGCGCACCAGGTGCAGGCAGGCGTCGATGCCGGCCGCGGTGCCCGCACTGGTGATCAGGTTGCCGTCGTCGACGAAGAGCACGTTGCGGTCCACCTTGGCGGTGGGGTACCGGCGGGCGAGTTCGTCGGCGTGCATCCAGTGCGTCGTGCAGGACCGCCCGTCGAGCAGGCCGGCCGCCCCCGCGACGAAGGCACCCGAGCAGACGGTCAAGATGATCGAGCCCGAGTCGGCGGCGGCGCGCAGTGCCCCCAACGCCTCGGGCGGATACTCCGGGCCGGCGATGGCCGGCACCGCCACCAGGTCCACCCCCGCCAGCGAGCCCAGGCCGTGCTCGGGGGTCAGCGTGGCGCCCACCGAGGTTTGTATCGGCTTCCCGGCCTCCAGCCCGCAGACCTTGAAGTCGAAGCTGGGCACGCCGTCGCTGCTGCGGTCGATGCCGAAGACCTCGCAGATCACCCCGAACTCGAAAATCGCCAGGCCGTCCAGCGCCAAAGTTGAGACTGTCCGGATCATGGCAGTATTTTAGCGGACAAGGACCGTCCTGCCACTGTTGGCCGGATATTCCCCAGCAAATAATTGCTGCCATGGCTACTGCATGGGTCTTTCTCCTCTTGGCGTTCGTCCTGCTGGCCCCGTTCGGCCTGGTGGCCGCGCTGGCGGCGGGCTCGCACCGCAGCGGGAAGCTGCGCCTGCGGCTCGACCAGTTCCGGCTGTCGGCCCCGCTGGTGGGCCCGCTGGACGACGACGGCATCCGGGAACGGTTCCGACGCCGGCCGGCGTGGCCGGAGTCCGGCGCGCGCGGCGAACGGCGCTAGCCCAGACCGCCCAGGAACGTCTGCACGGCCTCGCGGTAGATCGCCGGCGCGTCGTCGTGGATCAGGTGCCCGGCCCCGGGGACCCGGACATAGGTGCTCCGCTGCCCGGTTTCGGCCATCCTCGCCATCTGGCCGGGCGGTGCCACCGAGTCCCCGGCCTCGAGCAGCAGGGTGGGCGCCCGCACCCCCCGCCACTGCTCCCAGTAGTCACGGGTGCCCCACTCGGCGGCGATCTCCACCCAGCGCTGCGGCTGCCCGTGCAACCGCCAACCGGTCGCCGTGCGGTCGAAGGCGTCCAAGAAATACTGGCCGGCGATGGGCCCGAAGGCATCGAAAACCGCCTGCTCGGTGGGGAACTCGACCGGCAGCGCGTGCACCCACGGCTCCCACGGCCCGGTGGTACGGCCGCGGAAATCGGGTGCCATGTCCTCGACGACGACGGCAGCCACCAGCTCCGGGCGCTGCGCGGCCAGACACCACGAGTGCAGTCCGCCCATGGAATGGCCGATCAGCGGCACCGGCGCAGCGAAGCGCCGCAGCGCGGCCCCGAGGTCGTCGACGAAACGTTCGGTGCTGATCGGGTGCGGGTCGATGACGTCGCGGCCCCGGTGCCAGGGCGCGTCGTAGGTGTAGACCGCGCCCAACTCGGTGAGCCACGGCAGCTGCCGTCCCCAGGTGCTGCCCCGGCCCATCAGGCCGTGCACGAGCACCAGCGGACGCCCCACGCCGCCGCGGTACGTCAGAGAATCGTTTGCCATGCGAAGCGGTAGCCTAGCGCCATGGCCGTGGTGAAGATCAATGCAATCGAAGTTCCCGCCGACGCAGGCCCCGAACTGGAGAAGCGGTTTGCGAATCGCGCCCATGCCGTCGACAGCCAGCCCGGTTTCCTGGGCTTTCAGCTGCTGCGTCCGGTCAAGGGCGAGGAGCGTTACTTCGTGGTGACCCAGTGGGAGTCCGAGGAGGCCTTCCAGGCCTGGGCCACCGGGCCGGCGATCGAGGCGCATCAGGGGCAGCAACGCAATCCGGTGGCCACCGGCGCGTCGCTGCTCGAATTCGAGGTTGTGCTGGACGTTGCCGGGCCTGCCGCAAAGAGTTAAGGCGCGCGCGGCACTGGGTTTGACTGCCGCTCTGGTGATCGTCTCGGCGGGTGGGTGCGCTCCCGCCGGGGTGCCGTCGGAGCTCGCCGGCAAGGCCGATGTCCACATCAGCACCGGCACGCCGCAGGGTGTCCGCGCCCAGCAGGTGATGGACATGCTGAACTCGGACTGGCCCATCGGTCACGTCGGGGTCAAGACCCTGGCCGCACCGGATCAGGTCGACGCCGTGGTCACCACCATGGACGGGCTGTGGTGGGACCGGCCCTACACGCTCAGCGGGGTCGATTTCGGCGCCGGTTCCGCGACGCTGCACCTGGTGACGTCGTACGGCGCGCGTCAAGACATCGAACTCGATACCGATGACGCCGGCCTGGTGGACCGGTTCAAGGTCGTCAACCACGCGCCCGAGATCGCGTCCTGGGACGACGTCGACGACGTGCTGTCCAAGACCGGCGCGCGGTACTCGTATCGGGTGTCGCGGATCGTGGACGGGCAATGCCGACAGTTGGCCGGCGCCAACACCGCCGAATCCCTGCCGTTGGCCTCGATCTTCAAGCTCTACGTGCTCTTCGCCGTGGCCGAGCAGGTGCGGGCCGGGGCGTTGTCGTGGGATGAGGAACTGGTGATCACCGAGGCCACCAAGGCCGTCGGATCCTCCGGTTTCGACAAGCTCCCGCCGGGTTCGAAGGTGCCGGTACGGGACCTCGCCGAGAAGATGATCGCCAACAGCGACAACATGGCCACCGACCTGTTGATCCACCGCGTCGGCACCCACGCGGTCGAGCAGGCCCTCGTCGACGCGGGCCATCACGATCCCGCCAGCATGACCCCGTTCCCCACCATGCGGGAGTTGTTCTCGGTCGGCTGGGGCCAACCGGATGTCCGCGAGGAATGGAAGCACGCCTCCCGCGAGGGCCGCGCCCAGATGCTGCGGGATGCCAAATCCCGCCCGTACCAGCCCGATCCGGAACGCACCCACTCGCCGGCCTCGCCGTTCGGCGCGGAGTGGTACGGCAGCGCCGAGGACATCTGCCGGGTGCACGCCGGGCTGCAGTCCGGGGCGACCGGGCCCACCGCCCCGGTGAAAGACCTGGTCTCGGCGATTCCGGGCATCGATCTCGACCGCGAGCAGTGGCCCTACATTGCGGCGAAGGCCGGCAACCTGCCCGGCGATCTGACGTTCAGCTGGTACGCGGTCGACCGCACCGGCCAGCCCTGGGTGCTGAGCCTGCAGATGAACTGGCCGCGCTATCACAGCCCGGCCACCGCGGGGTGGTTGATGATGACGATCAAGCAGATGTTCGGGCTGATCCCCGTCGGGTGACCCGCGGCCACGGTTACGCCGGGTTCGGAAAAATGAGATCGGCGACCGTGCGCGGATCGTGCGCAGCGATGAAGTCCCGTTCCTGCCGCGCCCACCGGTCCCAGTGCGGCGCAT
Organism: Mycolicibacterium sp. MU0053; assembly: GCF_963378095.1. Taxonomy (NCBI): domain Bacteria; kingdom Bacillati; phylum Actinomycetota; class Actinomycetes; order Mycobacteriales; family Mycobacteriaceae; genus Mycobacterium; species Mycobacterium burgundiense. Next base: position 389,409 of record NZ_OY726397.1, on the reverse strand, counting down.
AGGTGTCACCGTCGCGCAGCAGCGCCCGGCGCTTGCGGTCGGCGTCCGATGCCTCCACCCAGATCCCCAGGTCCGCCAGGGCCCGGTTAGCCGCGGTCAGCGTCCCCACGCCCTCCACGATCACGCGTTGCCCGGGCGCGACGGTGTGCCATTCGGCGGGCGCGTCGGTGGCCCAGTCCCAGCGTCGCCACCGACCGGGCCGCCCCGACGCGCGCGGTTCCAAGAGCGCGCCGCGGATGTGTTCGCCGGCCCAGGACAGCCCGTCCCAGCCGGGGTAGATGTCGTCGAGGCTGATCACGGCGCTGTCGGCCCAGGCGCGTTGCAGCGCGGCCGCCAGATCGGTCTTGCCCGCACCCGATCGGCCGTCGATCAACACGGTTCTGGCGCCGGCGGGTAGCCGGCGCACCAGCTCAGAGATTTCCAATGAAGCTCCAGTGGCCGGTTCCGATCGACATCCCGACCGCGACGGCGACGATGCCGAACGCCGCGAGGATCAATGCGAGGTCGCGGCCGCCGAATCGGGCGGGCCGCGCCCAGGTCCGGGTCGGGTAGGCGCCGAAGCCGCGGGCCTCCATCGCGGTCGCCAACATCGAGCCGCGTCGGATCGCGAACACCAGCAACGCGAACGCCTGGCCGGCCGCGCGCCGCAGCCGACCCCGGTCCGCGACCCCCCGGGCACGGCGCGCATAACCCAGATACCGCCAGTCCTGCCCGAGCAACCCGACCAACCGCAGCCCGGCCAGCGCGCCCAACACAAACCGGGACGGCAGCCGAAGCACCTGTCCGAGGCCATCGGCGAGCTCGGTCGGATCGGTGTCGATGAAGAGCAGCACCGACGGCAGGGCGATGGCGAGGACGCGCAGAAAGGTGGCCAAGGCCAACGTGATTGAGCCGTCACTGATGGTGATCAACAGGAAGTGCCAGTGCACGGTGCCGCTGGATTGTCCGTACAGCAGTATCGTCACCGCGGTGAGCGCGGCCACGACCGCCAGCAGTGCACCGCGAATCAAAATCTGTCGCAACGGGACTCGGAGCACCAAAACCAACGCGAGCTCGAGCACCAGTGCCGTCAGTGCCGAAACCCAGTCCAGACTGGAGACCAGGCCGAGCGCGATCACCAGGGCCGCAATCAGTTTCGCGACCGGATTGATTGCGGCCCGCTGCACCGCCACGGCCGTCGCGCTGCTCATCGCCCGGACTTCGTGACGTCCGGGGCCCGCAACTCGATGCGCCGGTCGGCCAGCAGTTCGGCGAAGTGCAGGTCGTGGGTGACGGCGACGACAGCGGTGCCCTCGCCGACCATCTCGGCGAGCAGGGCGACCAGCTCGGCCCAGGTATTGCGGTCCTGGCCGAAGGTGGGCTCGTCGAGGATGATCACGTCGGGCTGTGTCGCCAGGATGGTCGCCACCGACAGCCTGCGCTGCTCGCCCCCGGACAGCGTGTACGGATTCGCCTCGGCCAAGCCCGTGAGCCGCAGTCGCTCCAGCAGGTCGTCACAGCGTTTGGCCACTGCGGCCTCAGCCGTCTTGAGGGCACGGGGTCCGCACGCCAGTTCGTCGCGCACGCTGCCGGTGAGGAATTGGTGCTCGGGGTTCTGGAACACGCTGCCGACGCGGGTGAGCAGTTCGCGGGACCGCCACCGGATGGGTTCGGGGCGCTGCGGTGCCGGCGCAAATCCGCCGCAGGCCTCGAGCCGGCCCGCGCGGGGCGGGAGCAGGCCGCCGAGGGTCAATGCCAGCGCGGACTTGCCCGCGCCGTTGGGGCCGGAGATGACGGTGGTGGCGCCGCGACTGATGTCGAAATCGATGGCGTCCGTTGGTGTCCCGGATGAGTAACCGGCCGAGAGCGCACTGGCACGTAACAACGGTCGGCCCACCGGGCCGGTTCGGGAGACCTGCGGCAGTGCGACTCCGGGCACCCACACTCCGGCGCGGGTCAGTCCGTCGCGATGGGTGGCGATGACGTCGGCCGGCGCCCCGTCGGCGATGACGTCGCCGGCGGCGCCCAGCACGACCAACCGGTCCACCACCGGCAGCCACACCTCGGTGCGATGCTCGACGACCACGAGCGTAGCGCCGGTCTGCTCCACCACCGCGGCAACCGCGTCGCGGACCTCCACGACGCCGGCCGGATCCAGGTTGGCCGTGGGCTCGTCCAACAGGATCAGGCCGGGATTCATGGCCAGCACACCGGCCAGCGCAAGCCGTTGCTGTTGTCCGCCGGACAGTTTGGCGGTGTCGTGTTGCAACGGGGCGCTGAGGCCGACGGCGGCCAGCGCCCGTCGCACCCGCGGCCAGATGAGCTGCGGCGCGACGTTGAAGTTCTCCATTCCGAACGCCACGTCGTCACCGACTCGGGACAGGATGACCTGCGAGGCGGGATTCTGCAGCACCATGCCGATGCGGCTGCGGCGCTCACCCGGCGGTGCGCCGTCGATCAGCAACCGACCGCCCTCGTCACCTTCTTCGTGACCCCCCAAGAGACCGGCCAGCCCTTGCAGCAGCGTGGATTTGCCGGACCCGCTGGCCCCCAGCAGCAATACCCGTTCGCCTGCGGCGATATCGAGGTCGAGGTCGCGCACCGCGTAGCGGGGCCGGCCCGCATGCCGCCAGGACCAGCCGCGCGCGGCGACGGCGGCACCGCTCGAGGGTCCGATCGTGCTCACCGCGTGAGGTCGCTGCGCGACCCCGTCCGGCCCGAGGCAAACCGCGACAGCGCGCCGGTCTTGGCGAGCCCGCGCACCGCGTACCAGGACAGGGCGCCGGCGATGACCGCCCCGGAGACGATCCCGGCGACGGTGTAGGTGACGGCGAATGCCGCCGCGGCCCCGGGGTACCAGAGCACGAGGTCGTTCGCCGCCATCGCGACGCCGGCGACCGCACCGGCGAGCACCGCGACCGGCAGGTTCCACACCCGATACAGGAAGATCGCGAACACCAGTTCGGCGCCCAGGCCCTGAACCAGCCCGGAAACCAGCGTCAACACGCCCCACTGGTTGCCGACCAGCGCCGAGACCGTGGCCGCGACGAGTTCACCGTAGATCGCAGCGCCGGGCTTGCGGATCACCATCGCGACCAGCACCCCCGCGAACAGCCAGCCACCGCCGGCCAACGCCTGCAGGCCGGGCAGCAGCGCGCCCAGCGGTGCGGTCAGCGGGTTGGAGGCGATGTTCCACAGCACGAAGACCAATCCGGCGGCGACGGCGAGCACGCTGGCCACCACGATGTCGACCACCCGCCAGCGATACACCCGGTTGGTGGCGCCGCGGCCGACGAAATCGGGTTCGGAAACGTTGGTCATCGGATCACACTCCCTACGCCGGCATTACCCGGACAGGTGCATACGGTCGACGGCGCTCAGCCGTCCTCTCAGCGCACTTCAGCGTGCACTCCCGCGTGGGTTTACCGAACCAAGGTAGCGCAGTCGCGAGGGCGTTCGCGCCCTGCAGTCAGCGGCGCAGGGTCCACCCCGCGGTCCGGTGATGCAGCACCGTCCGGCTCAGCGGGGCCACGTCGATGCGCCAGAACGACGCCGGCGGGGCGTCCAGGACCACGACGACGGCGGCGCGGATCACCGCGGGATGGGTGATGGCGCAAATCCGGGCGGGTCGCTCGACCAACCCTGCCAGCCAGGCCCGCACCCGCACCACCAGCTCGACGATCGACTCGCCGCCGTGCGGCGCCGCGGTGGGGTCGGTCAGCCAACAATCGAGATCATGCGGATCGACGGCGGCCAGTTCGACGCCGCTCCACCGGCCGACATCGAGGTCCGCCAGGGCCGGCTCGGGTTCGGCGGGGAGCCCGGCCAGCTCGGCGGTCTCTCGGGTACGCAACTCCGGTCCGCACAGTGCGTACTCGAAATCATCAGGGCCAGAGCCGGATTCGAGTTGGCGTCGCCCGAGCCGGGACAGTGGCTCATCCAACGCGAAGCGTCCGGCTGACGTGGCGTCGGTCATTGCGTGCGACACCAGCGTCAGCCGGACGACTTCAGTCATGGCGACTCGATGCGCGCGCTACGCGCTCGTGCCGCCGACGGTGCTCTGCTGCCGTTTGCCCTCGAGCAGCCGGGACACCAACGCGGCGAAGACCAGCCCGATGGCGGCCCACATCACGATCTGAGTGCCCAGCGAGAACAACCGGAACTCGTAGAGGTCGTCGGCGGGGAAGCCGTCGAACACGATGGTGCCGGCCGCATCCACGATGGGTCCCGGGGTCTCGTCGATGGTCGGCAGAATCAGCATCACGATCGCGACCGCGACCAGGTATCCGGCGGCGCCGGCCAACGTCGCGTTCCAGGCGCCGAGCTTGGGCGCCAACCGGCTACCGAGGTAGACGGCGGCGGCGAACAGCACCGCCGACAACGCGACCAGCAGCAGGTACAGCAGCGTGCGCTGGTTGATGGTCTCGTCGAGGCTGACCGCGGGCGGGTTCGGCGGATACTTCAGCGCCGGCACCAACCACAGCGCGACGAACATGCCCCCGGCGATCAGCACCGACAGCAACCGCGCGGACAGCTGCGCGCGGCCGTACAGCACGCAGAACACGATCGCCAGCAGCGCCGCCATTGCCACACTGAACCCCAGCAGTCCCAGCCCCATGCCGATATTGGCCTGCACCGCGCGGGTGATGGCCGCGCCCTCTTCGCCGTGGCTGTGGCCGTGCTGGTGGGCGTGTTCGGCGGCGCTGTGCAGCGCCTCACGCGCGGCGCCGACGCCGTCCTCGTAGTCGATGGCCCGATCGATCACCGGTTGCACAAAGATGCGCGCCCAGACGAATGCCAACACCCCCGCCAGGGCGCCGGCCAGGATGCCGCGCCAGATGACCTGCTTTTCCATATTCGATTGGCTCTCTTCCGCTTGCGCTGGTCAGTGGCAGGGGAAGCCGAGCAGATGGCGGGCGTCGTGGACGAATTCGTGCACGTAGGTGTTGTTGCCCAACACCGAGGTGGCACCTTGATCCATGCCCACGCAGTACAGCAGCACCAAGGCCAGGAAGGCGGTCAGCGTGAGCCAGCCGATGGCCTTGCTGGCCGAGAGGTCGATGGCGGGAACACGGGTCCGATGAGCGTCGGGTGTGGTCATTCGGGGTCCTTTCCGGGATAACGCGTCCGGGTCGTTGCAGTGACGGGCGTATGGGTCTGACTATGGACAGTGGCGCGACCGTTCTGGACTCTCACCAGATTCCTCGGCCCGTCGATTACAGGACGCATCATATGCGCAGGGCCCAAGCGGTGGCGTCGTAACCTCAACCTCGATGCTCGGTGCCGACCGTTCCTGAGGCGGATACGCCAACGGGCGGCCACCCCGCAGGGTGACCGCCCGTTGTGCGTGTCTCGCCTATTCGGCCCCGGTCGCGGCGCCCGCCGCCCCGGCGCCGGCAAGGTCCGGTTCGTCGGTGGACACCGACTTCGCCTTCGGGGCACCGGAGAAGGTGAACCGGGCGTCCTCGCCGGCTCCTTCGCCGTCCCAGTTCTCCACGTCGACCGTGATGAGCTGTCCGGGACTGATCTCGTCGAACAGGATCTTCTCGCTCAACGCGTCCTCGATCTCGCGCTGGATCGTGCGACGCAGCGGCCGCGCGCCCAGCACCGGGTCGAATCCGCGCTTGGCCAGCAGGGACTTGGCCTGGTCGGTGAGGACCATCTCCATGTCCTTGGCCTTGAGCTGGTTTCCGACGCGACCGACCATCAGGTCCACCATCTTGACGATCTCGTCCGGGGTGAGCTGGTGGAAGACGATGATGTCGTCGATGCGGTTGAGGAACTCCGGGCGGAAGTGCTTCTTGAGCTCGTCGTTGACCTTGAGCTTCATCCGCTCGTAGTTGTTCTCACCGCCGCCCTGGGTGAACCCGAGGCCGACTGCCTTCGAAATATCGGATGTCCCAAGGTTCGAGGTGAAGATCAGCACGGTGTTCTTGAAGTCGACCGTGCGACCCTGACCGTCGGTGAGACGGCCGTCCTCCAGCACCTGCAACAGGGTGTTGTAGATCTCCTGGTGGGCCTTTTCGATCTCGTCGAACAGCACGACCGAGAACGGCTTACGACGCACCTTCTCGGTGAGCTGGCCACCCTCCTCATAGCCGACGTAGCCCGGCGGGGCACCGAACAGCCGCGAGGCGGTGAAGCGGTCGTGGAACTCGCCCATGTCGATCTGGATCAGCGCGTCGTCGTCGCCGAACAGGAAGTTCGCCAGCGCCTTGGACAGCTCGGTCTTACCGACGCCGGACGGGCCGGCGAAGATGAACGAGCCCGAGGGCCGCTTGGGGTCCTTCAGCCCGGCACGGGTGCGACGGATCGCCCTGGAGACGGCCTTGACCGCGTCCTCCTGGCCGATGATCCGCTTGTGGATCTCCTCCTCCATGCGCAGCAGCCGAGTGGTTTCCGCCTCGGTCAGCTTGAACACCGGGATTCCGGTCCAGTTGCCCAACACCTCGGCGATTTCCTCGTCATCGACCTCGGCGACCACGTCGAGGTCACCGGAGCGCCACTGCTTCTCGCGCTCGGCGCGCTGTGCGACCAGCTGCTTCTCCTGGTCCCGCAGCCGCGCGGCCTTCTCGAAGTCCTGCGCGTCGATCGCGGACTCCTTCTCCCGGCGCGCGTCGGCGATCTTCTCGTCGAACTCGCGCAGGTCCGGCGGAGCGGTCATCCGACGGATCCGCATCCGGGCGCCGGCCTCGTCGATCAGGTCGATGGCCTTGTCCGGCAGGAAGCGGTCGTTGATGTAGCGATCCGCCAGGGTGGCGGCCGCCACGATCGCACCGTCGGTGATCGAGACGCGGTGGTGCGCCTCGTACCGGTCGCGCAGACCCTTGAGGATCTCGATGGTGTGCTCGACCGTCGGCTCGCCGACCTGCACCGGCTGGAACCGACGCTCCAGCGCGGCATCCTTCTCGATGTACTTGCGGTACTCGTCGAGCGTGGTCGCGCCGATCGTCTGCAGCTCACCGCGGGCCAGCTTGGGCTTGAGGATCGACGCGGCGTCGATCGCACCCTCGGCCGCGCCGGCACCGACGAGCGTGTGCAGCTCGTCGATGAACAGGATGATGTCGCCGCGGGTGTTGATCTCCTTGAGCACCTTCTTCAGGCGCTCCTCGAAGTCACCGCGGTACCTGCTGCCGGCCACCAGCGAACCGAGGTCCAGCGTGTAGAGCTGCTTGTCCTTGAGCGTCTCGGGCACCTCACCGTTGACGATGGCCTGTGCCAGGCCCTCCGCAACGGCGGTCTTGCCGACGCCCGGCTCACCGATCAGCACCGGGTTGTTCTTGGTACGGCGGCTCAGCACCTGCATGACCCGCTCGATTTCCTTCTCGCGGCCGATGACGGGATCGAGCTTGCCTTCCACCGCGGCGGCGGTCAGGTTCCGGCCGAACTGGTCGAGCACCAGGGAGGTCGACGGATTACCCGCCTCGCCACCGCGGCCGCCGGTACCGGCTTCCGCGGTCTCCTTGCCCTGATAACCGCTCAGCAGCTGGATGACCTGCTGACGCACCCGCGTCAGCTCCGCGCCGAGCTTGACCAGCACCTGCGCGGCCACCCCCTCGCCCTCACGGATCAGGCCGAGCAGGATGTGCTCGGTGCCGATGTAGTTGTGGCCGAGTTGCAGCGCCTCGCGCAGGCTCAGTTCGAGCACCTTCTTGGCGCGCGGCGTGAACGGGATATGACCGGACGGCGCCTGTTGGCCCTGTCCGATGATCTCCTCGACCTGGCTGCGCACGCCTTCCAGTGAAATACCCAGGGATTCGAGCGACTTCGCCGCTACGCCCTCACCCTCATGAATAAGACCCAGCAGGATGTGCTCAGTGCCGATGTAGTTGTGGTTCAGCATCCGGGCTTCTTCTTGAGCCAGGACGACAACCCGACGTGCTCGGTCGGTGAATCGTTCGAACATCGTGGTTACCTGCTCTCCTCAATAGAGCAACGTCGCCCACCCGCGGGCGGTGCGCTTTGCCTGCCGTCCACTGTAGTGGGCGAAGCTGGGTGGGGGCATACCTTGGTCCCCCGTCCGCCATGGACGTATACAGACCAACGTCGGAATATCGCGAATCGTTTCCTATTTGGTTCGCCGCTAGCGAACGAAAATGACGCTAAACGCGTACTTCGATTGTTTTCCGCCAGATCACCACGGCCGCATCGACAGCATTTTGACATGTAATGCAGTTGCATCATATCGTCGGCGCATGACGATCTCTGACCCACTGTTCGGCTTGACCGGAAAAGTTGCCCTGGTCACCGGCGGGAGCCGCGGCCTGGGCCGCGAGATGGCCATCGCGTACGCCGAGCGCGGAGCAGACGTGATTGTCGCGAGCCGCAAACTCGACGCCTGCGAGGCGGTGGCCACCGAAATCTCGGACCGCTTCGGCCGCCGTGCGCTGCCCATTGCCGCCAACGTCAGCAGTTGGCAGGACTGCGACAACCTCGTCGAGGCCGCCTACGACGCCTTCGGACGCGTCGATGTCCTGGTCAACAACGCCGGACTGTCGCCGTTGTATCCGAGCCTGGACGCCGTCGAAGAGAGCCTGTTCGACAAGGTCATCGCGATCAACCTCAAGGGTCCGTTTCGGCTCACCGCCTCGATCGGCACCCGGATGGCCGCCGGCGAGGGTGGCTCGATCATCAACATCTCCTCGGTCGGAGCCATCCGGCCCCGACCGGAATTCCTGCCCTACGCCGCCGCCAAGGCGGGCCTGAACACGTTGACCGAGGGGTTCGCGCGGGCATTCGGTCCGACCGTGCGGGTCAACGGCATCATGGCCGGACGCTTCCGCACCGATATCGCCAAGGCGTGGGATCTCGATGCGGTCAACGAGGCGGCCAAGACCGGCATCGCGCTGCAGCGCGTCGGAGAGCCGAACGAAATCGTCGGCGCTGCACTCTATTTCGCGTCACCGGCGGCCAGCTATTGCACCGGCACGATTCTGCGCCTCGACGGCGGCGCCACCGACTGACTGGGACCTTCCCACTCTCTGTTTGAAAGGACGCTCATGGCTTGGGATTTCGAAACCGACCCAGAATTCCAGCAGGAATTGGACTGGGTCTCCGATTTCGTCCGCGACGAGGTCGAACCGCTGGATCTCATTCTCAACGACCCGGCCGACAAATCCGACGAAGTCGCGATGTCGATCGTCGGCCCGCTGCAGCAACAGGTGAAGAACCGCCGGCTGTGGGCCTGCCACCTGGGGCCGGAGCTCGGCGGCCCCGGATACGGTCAGGTCAAGCTGGCACTGCTCAACGAGATTCTGGGCCGGTCCCGCTGGGCCCCCACGGTTTTCGGCTGCCAGGCACCCGACTCCGGCAACGCCGAGATCCTGGCGCACTACGGCACGCCGGAGCAGAAGGAGCGCTATCTCGCGCCGCTGCTCGACGGCCAGATATCGTCGTGCTATTCGATGACCGAACCGCACGCCGGCTCCGATCCCACCCTGTTCACCACCCGCGCGGTCCGCGACGGCGACGATTGGGTGATCTCCGGTGAGAAATGGTTCAACTCCAACGCCAGTGTCGCATCGCTGTTCATCGTCATGGTGGTCACCGATCCGGACGTCAGCGCCTACAAGGGCATGTCGATGTTCCTGGTCCCCGCCGACACCCCGGGCCTGGAAATCGTGCGGGACGTCGAGGTCGGGATCGGCGATCACCACAGTTCGCACGGTTACGTGCGCTACAACGATGTGCGGGTGCCCGCCGACCATCTGCTCGGCGAGGAGGGCGGTGCATTCGGGGTGGCGCAGACCCGCCTCGGCGGCGGCCGGATCCACCACGCCATGCGGACGCTGGCCCAGGTGCGGCGCGCCTTCGACATGATGTGCGAACGGGCGGTCTCCCGACAGACCCGAACCGGGACGTTGGGCGAGCTGCAGATCACCCAGGAGCGCATCGCCGACAGCTGGATCGAGATGGAGCAGTTCCGGCTGCTGGTGCTGCGCACGGCGTGGTTGATCGACAAGCACAAGGACTACCGCAAGGTCCGCAAGGACATCTCGGCAGTCAAGGCCGCCATGCCGAAGGTCTATCACGATGTCACGTTGCGCGCCATGCACTTACACGGAGCGCTCGGGGTGTCCAACGAGATGCCGTTCGCGGCCATGCTGCTCGATTCGGAGGTGATGGCGCTCGTCGACGGGCCGACCGAAGTTCACCAGGTCACGCTCGCCAAGGAACTGCTCAAGACCTACACCCCGGCGCCGGGGCTGTTCCCGACCACGCACCTGCCCGCCAAGCGCGACGAGGCCCGGCGCCGCTACGCCGAGTACCTCGAACACGCCGTCGGCAACGACGACCCCGGACAGCGATGACGCGGCTGAGCAAGCTCAGCCGCTCGGTTGCCGGCCAGGTCATCGTGGTGACCGGCGCGGCGAGCGGGATGGGGCTGGCGACGGCGCGGCTGCTCGCCGACGAGGGCGCCCTGGTCGGATTGGTCGACCGCGCCGAGGAGCCGCTGACGGCGGCAGCCGACGAACTCCTCGGCGCCGGCGCCCGGGCCCACGCGGTGGCCGTCGACGTGGCGACGCCGGGCGCGCCGGCGTCGGCGATCGCCGCGATCCGCGCCGAACTCGGACCGATCGACGCTCTGGTGAACAACGCGGCAATCGCAACGGGCACCGGCATCGACGACGAGGACTTCGAGGCCCACTGGGCGGCGAGCCTGGCGGTGAACCTGACCGCGTACGCCGCGTTCATCCGGGCCGCACTGGCCGATCTGCGGCGCCTGCGCGCTGGTCGGATCGTCAACGTCGCCTCGACCGAAGCCCTCGGCGCGACCGCCCGGCAGCTGCCCTACACGGTCTCCAAGCACGGCGTCGTCGGGCTCACCCGGTCGCTGGCCGTCGAGTTGGGTGCGGCCGGGGTGACGGTCAACTGCATCTGTCCCGGCCCGATCAACACCGGCATGACCGCGCCGATCCCCGACGAGGCCAAAGCCGAGTTCGCCCGGCGCCGAACGGCACTGCGCCGCTACGGCGACCCCGAAGAGGTCGCGCACGCCACCCTGTCCCTGCTGCTGCCCGCGGCGTCCTACATCACCGGCGCGGTGCTGGCGGTCGACGGCGGGCTCACCGTCCGCAACGCCTGAGCGGCGATTCCGTGCCACCCTCACCAGTTCCCGCGCGCAACCGGCTCATCGCAGCCGGGGAGCGCCTGTTCGCCGAACGCGGCATCGACAACGTCAGCCTGCGCGAACTCAGCCGCGCGGCCGGTGCCCGCAACGTGATGGCGCTGCAGCACCACTTCACCGACCGCGACGGGCTGCTGCAGGCGATCTTGCAGAAGCATCAGGTGCGGATCGAGGCGCGGCGGCACCAGATGCTCGACGAATGCCTGGAAAAATCCGGCGACGGGGGCGATCCGCCGTTGCAGGCGTTGGCCGCCGCCCTCGTCGACCCGTGGGCCCAATGCCTGGTCGACGACGACGGTGGGCGGGACTACTTGCGGATCTTCGCCGAGCTGGTCAATCGGCCGCGCCCCCTGATCCCGACGGCCCTCGACGGCGCACCCGGCAGCATCGAGAGATGGCGCGCCCTCGTCGACCCCAAGCTCAATGCGCAACAGCGTCGGTTGCACCGACGCTATGCGGCGATGCTGTACGTCACCACCGAGCTGGCGCGGTGGGCGCGTAACACCAACGAGCCCGACCTGCCGCTGATCTCGGCGTCGCTTACCGACCTGGTGGTGGCGATGCTGACGGCCCCGATCAGCGCCGCGACGTCGGAGGAACTGCGCAGGCGCCGGTAGCCGACCGCGGCGCGCAGTTGCCCAACCTCAGGAAGCCGCGTGGAACGCCTCGATGACATCTGCGGGGATGCGGCCACGCGTGGACACGTTGTGGCCGTTGCGGCGGGCCCATTCGCGAATTGCGGCGCTCTGCTCACGGTCGATGGTTCCGCGGCCGCCCTTGCCGGCCGTGCGACCGCGGCGACGACCACCGACGCGGCGGCCCGATTCCACCCATTTCTTCAGATCCGAACGGAGTTTTGCGGCGTTCTTGGTGGACAGGTCGATCTCATAGGTCACCCCGTCGAGGCCGAATTCCACAGTTTCGTCAGCTGAGCCTTCACCGTCGAAATCATCGATCAAGGTGACGGTAACTTTCCTCGCCATTAGCTCACTGACCCTTCTTCGATTGCGTTTACCGGGCGAGGCGCTGATTGCAACTTACCCGTCGGTATCCAATGTGCCACAGGATTCCGACGCATTCAACAACTTGAGATCTGCAGACCGCTTCAGTTGGAGTGTCGACGAACAATCGGGAACAAAACCGTCTCTCGAATTGACAGTCCGGTCAACGCCATCAACAGCCGGTCAATACCCATTCCGGTGCCGGTAGTAGGCGGCATCCCGTACTCCATCGCGGCAAGAAAATCCTCATCGAGTTCCATCGCTTCGTCATCGCCGGCCGCGGCCGCGCGGGCCTGCTCGGCGAATCGTTCGCGTTGGATCACCGGGTCGATGAGCTCGGAGTAACCGGTAGCCAACTCGAATCCGCGAATATAGAGATCCCATTTCTCGGTCACGCCATCGACACTGCGGTGCTGCCGCGTCAAAGGCGTTGTCTCGACCGGGAAATCCCGCACGAAGGTCGGCGCCCAGAGGGCGTCCCCCACCGTGTGCTCCCAGAGTTCCTCCACCAGCTTGCCGTGACCGTAGCCGCGGTCCCGGGGGATTTCGGCGCCCAGGCGGTCGGCAATGCCCCACAGGTGTTCGGCCGAAGTCTGCGGGGTGATCTCCTCACCCAACGCTTCCGACAAAGACGGGTACATTTGTAGTGATTGCCATTCCCCGTCGAGGTCGTACTCCGTGCCGTCGGCCAGCAGCACCTGTCGCGTGCCTAACGCTTCCTCGGCGACTTCTTGAATAACTTCCCGGGTGGCCAACGCCGAATCGTTGTAGTCGCCGTAGGCCTGGTATGTCTCCAGCATTGAGAATTCCGGAGAATGGGTCGAATCCGCGCCTTCGTTTCTGAAGTTGCGATTCAGCTCGAAGATCCGGTCCAGACCGCCCACAACGCACCGCTTTAGGAACAGTTCCGGCGCGATGCGCAGGTACAGATCGGTGTCCAGCGCGTTGGAATGCGTCACAAAGGGCCGCGCGGCCGCACCGCCGGCCAGGGTCTGCAGCATTGGGGTTTCGACCTCGAGAAAGTCGCGCCGCTCCAGTGCCGCACGGACCGCGCGCACCACCGCGATGCGCTGGCGGGCCACATCGCGTGCCTGTGGCCGCACGATGAGGTCCACGTAGCGTTGCCGGACCCGGGACTCCTCGCTGAGTTCCTTGTGTGCGACGGGCAGCGGGCGCAGCGCCTTGGCCGCCATCTGCCAGCGGTCCGCGAGTACCGAGAGTTCGCCGCGGCGCGAACTGATCACCTCGCCGTGGATGAACACCAGATCGCCGAGGTCGACATCGGCCTTCCACGCGTCCAGCGCCTCCTGCCCGGTCGAGGCCAGACTGATCATCGCCTGCAACTGGGTGCCGTCGCCGTCCTGCAGTGTCGCAAAACACAATTTGCCGGAATTGCGGGCGAATACCACCCGGCCGGCGACGCCGACGACCTCGCCGGTCTGGGAATCGGGTTCCAGGTCCGGATAAGCGGCCCGAATCTGCGCCAACGAGTGCGTACGCGGCACCACGACCGGATATGGGTCGTGGCCCTCGGCTAGCAGCCGCTCACGCTTGGCCTGGCGGATCCGGAACTGTTCGGGAAGATCGGCCTCGCTCACGTGGCGCAGCCTAAAGGACTGCGCGCAATAAGCCCATTTCGCTAAGGGACCCCAGACGCCGACTTTCGGGCCGCCGGTGGAGCAAGGTCAGCGGGCGGTCTTGAGTTTCCCACGCCCGCCGTCGCGGTTGCGTTCGAACACCAGGCGCAACCCGTCCAGGGTCAGGTGCCGGTCGTACTGGGCGTCGGTGTGCAGCTCGGGCAGCAGCAGCGGCGCGGTGTGACCGGTGGCCACCACCACGACGTCGTCACCGGCGAACCCGTCGATGTCCTCGCGGATGCGGCGGATGATGCCCTCCACCAGGCCCGCGAATCCGAAGACCGCGCCGGCCTGCATGCACTCGACGGTGTTCTTGCCGATCACCGACCGTGGACGGGTCATCTCGACGCGGCGCAGCGCCGCGGACCGGGCCGCCGCGGCGTCCGAGGACACCTGCACGCCCGGGGCGATGGCACCGCCGAGAAACTCGCCCCGGCCCGACACCACGTCCACGCAGATCGAGGAACCGAAGTCCACCACGATCGAGGGCGCGGAGTATTTGTGGAACGCCGCCAGACAGTTGACGATGCGGTCGGCCCCGACCTCTTTGGGGTTGTCCACCAGCAGCGGCACCCCGGTACGGACACCCGGCTCGATCAGCACGTGCGGCACCGCGCCCCAATACTGTTCGAGCATCATCCGGATCTCGTGCAGAATCGACGGAACCGTCGACAGCGCCACCGCGCCGGTGAGGCGATCTGAGTCGTCACCGATCAGACCGTCGATGGTCAGCGCGAGTTCGTCGGCAGTGACCTCCGGCTCGGTGCGGATCCGCCACTGCTGCACCACCTTCGCGTGATCACCGGTGCCCGCGATCAGTCCCACGACGGTGTGGGTGTTGCGGACGTCGATGGCCAGCAGCACTAGCGCAGCCCCCGGGGCGAGAGCAGTTCGCCGGCGTCGTCGGGAACGTAGGCCGGGTCCGCGGCGTGCGCGCCGAGGTCGACCTGACGGTTCGCGGCGTCGACGAAGACGATCCGGGGTTGATAACGCTTGGCCTCGGCGTCCTCCATGGTGCCGTAGGCGATCAAGATCACCAGATCCCCCGGATGCACCAGATGCGCTGCAGCACCGTTGATCCCGATGACTCCGCTGCCGCGTTCCCCGGTGATCGCATAGGTCACCAGTCGGGCCCCGTTGTCGATGTCGACGATGGTGACCTGCTCGCCTTCCAGCAGATCGGCGGCGTCCATCAGATCGGCATCGATGGTGACCGAACCCACGTAGTGCAGATCCGCGTGCGTCACGGTGGCGCGGTGGATCTTGGACTTGAGCATGGTCCGTAACATCAGTTCCTCCAAGGTGATTCACGGTGGGAGTCCGAACCGGCGTAGGCGCCGTCGGCGCTGGCATTACCCAGCTCCACCCCGATGTTGTCCAGCAGGCGGGTGCTGCCCAGCCGCGCGGCGACCAGGAGCCGGGCGGTGCCGTGGGCGGGCGCGGGTTCCAGCCACGGGCCGCGCACCTCGAGGTAGTCGATCTCGATGCCGGGCACCTCGGCCAGCACCGCGCGCGCTGCCGCCACCGCGGCCATGGCGCCGTTGCCCGCCGCGTAGCGCCCGGCCAGCAGGGCCGCCGACAATGCGGACGCGTGCTCGCGCTGCCCGGCGTCGAGGTAGCGGTTGCGGGACGACATGGCCAGTCCGTCGCCCTCCCGCACGATCGGGACACCGACGATGCGGGTCGCGAGGTTCAGGTCGTCGGCCATCTGGCGGATCAGAACGAGCTGCTGATAGTCCTTCTCGCCGAAGAACGCCCGGTCCGGCTCGATGGTCTGCAGCAGCTTGAGCACCACGGTCAGCATCCCGGCGAAGTGTGTGGGACGCGCGGCACCTTCGAGTTCGGCGCCCAGCGGCCCGGGTTGGACGGTGGTGCGCGGGCCCGCCGGGTACATCGCCGCGGCGTTGGGCGTGAACGCGATCTCGACGCCCTCCTCGCGCAGCATCTGCAGGTCGGTGTCCAGGGTGCGCGGATAGGCCTCGAGATCCTCATCGGCACCGAACTGCAGCGGATTGACGAAGATCGACACCGCCACCACCGCGCCGGGCACCTTCTTGGCCGCTCGGACCAGGCTCAAGTGTCCCTCGTGCAGTGCGCCCATGGTCGGTACCAGCATCACCCGCCGGCCGGTGTGCCGCAGCGCGCGCGTGACGCTGGAGACCTCCGCCGGGGAGGTGTAGACGTTGAGCTCGCCGGCCGCGAACTTCGCGCGGGGCTGGGTCATGGGTTGAGCACCTTGAATACCTCCGGGGCGGCGTGGGAGCGCTGCGCGGTGCGCAGCGAGGCGGTTCGGTAGGCCTCGGCGAGCGCGGGGTCCACCTCGCCCAGGGCCGCGAGGTGCGCGGCGACGGCCGGCGCGTCGCCGCGCGCGACCGGGCCGGTGAGCGCGGCCTGACCCCGTTGCAGGGCGTTCTCGAGCGCGGCGCGCGCGAGCGGCGCCAGCACGCGTTCGGCGATCCCGCCCGGCGCGTCATCGACGAGTTCCTGTCCCAGCAGCTCCTGGCCCTGCAGAGCGGACCGCAGCGCCTCGAGGGCATCGGCGATCACGGTGACGACGTGATTGCTGCCGTGGGCCAGCGCGGCGTGGTAGACGGTGCGGGCGTCCTCGCGGACCCGGACCGGTTCCCCGCCGATCTCGAGGACCAGCGACTGCGCGATCGCGTAGCCGATCTCGTCGGCCGCGGTGATCCCGAAACACGCCTCGGACAGCCGGGTGAGGTCCTCGTCGGCGCCGGTGAAGGTCATGGCCGGGTGGATGGCCAGCGGCAGGCAGCCCTGCTCGGTCAGGGGCGCCAGGATGCCGATGCCGTTCGCGCCGGACGTGTGCACGACGATGGTGCCCGCCCGCACCGCGCCGGTGGCGGCCAGCCCGGAGATCAGCCCGCCCAGCTCGGCGTCGGGCACCGCCAGCAGCAGTAGCTCCGAGGCGTCGGCGACGTCGGGGATGGGCCGGACCGGGGTGTCGGGCAGCCGGCTGGCGGCCCGCCGCAGGGACGCATTGGAGATGGCGCTGCAGGCCACCACCACGTGGTCGGCGCGCTCCAGCATGGCGCCCAGTGCGGTCCCGACCCGGCCCGCGGAAATGACGCCCACCTTGAGGCGGGCCGGGCGCAGACCATCGAGCTGTTCCGACTGCATCATCGGAGGACGACCCCTCGCGAGTTCTCTTCGTTCGTTCCAGTCCCGCGCTGCGGGTACCGGACGGTCAGAGCCAAACTTTAGCGGAAATCGCGCTCGCCGCCGTCGCCGGTCAGTCCTCGCGCCGCCGCCGGCGGCCGCCGCCACCGGGGGTGGCCTGGAATCGGGCGAGCAGTTCGGCGGCCGATTGTCCGCGCGGCCGGACCGGCTCTTCGTCGTCGAGCCCGCGGTGGCGCGCCGCCGGTTCGCTGTCCGGTTCCGGGGTGGGCGGCCGGTACGGCGCTGCGAGCGGATCCTCGGGCTCGGCCGGTGGCGCCCAGTGCCGGCCGCGCCGATCCACCGGTTCCGGCTCGGGTTCGGGCGCCGGGGTCGGGGGTGGGAGGACCGGATCGGACGCGCTCGCGTGCCGCCCGCGGCGCCGTCGCCCCTCGGTGGGTGGGGACGGCGGTGTCCAGGCCGGCTCGGCGGGCGGCTCGTCGCGGTAGGACGGCACCGGCGGTGGCGGCTCGGGAGCGGCTGCGGCCGGCGCGGGCACCGGTGGCTCCGGCGGGGCCACCCGCGGCGGGCTCACCGGCGGCACGGGCGGCGGCGGTGTCGCCTGCGGTTTCCAGGTGTTCAGCGGGTCCCAGTCCGACTGCGTCTCGCGCCACGGCTGCTGGGGTTCGGGCCGGGGCGGGGGCGGGGGCTCGGCGCGCGGTGGCTCGGGCCGCGGCGGTTGGGCGCGCGGCGGTTCGGGGCGCGGCGGTTCCGGCTGCGGCGGTTCGGGCTGCGCCGCCACCGGCGGTGCCCAGCTCTCCTCCTGCCACGGACGCCGATGCGATCCGCGGTAATCGTCCTCCCGGGCAGCCTCCTCGGCACGACGGCGACGCCGGCGCGGGGGGGTCGAGGCCGCGGCCGGCCGCGGCGGTGGGGGCGGCGGTGGGGGTGGCGCCGGTTCTTCGGGGACGTCGATGATCGGACTCTCGTTGGTGCGGGTCATGTCGTCGTCGTGCACCGGGGTGTAACGACTACTGACCACGCGATCGGAGCGGACCGGCTCCGGGGTGCGGACCCATTCGCTGTGGGCGCGCTCCTGACGCCGGTCGGATTCCAGGGCGGCCCGCTGCGCCAGGTCGGCATCGAAGAGAATCTCGAGATTGGTTCGCAGCGCGGCGAGTTCGGCCCGCAGCGCGGCAACCTCGTCGGCGGCCTGCGACCGCAACTCGGACGCGATCTCGCGGCGCAGATGCGTTTCCACCGTCAACTCGTACTCGCGGCGCGCGGAGATCTCGCGGTCCAGCTGAAGGTCGTAGACCAGCTTCAGATCCCGCACCTTGGCGCTGTCGGCATCGCTTTGGCGCCGGTAGATCACCGACACGAATGCCCCCACCACCGCCGCCCACAGCGCCAGGATCACGGCGAGCTTCAACAGCTCGACACGGTTGGTGAAAACCAACGCGGAACTGGCCGCAATAGCGAGGACCAGCAACACGGTCAATAGGAGCCAACCCGGCCTGCGGCCGCCCCGCCGAGCCCGGGCGCCGCGGGACAGAACGGTCATGGGCCGACTGTACCTGCGGGAGGTCAGTCCGCGTGTCGGGCTCTTCGGCGATTCTCAATCCGGAGCCGGTTCGCGGTCCGAATCCCCGTTTCCGTCGAAGTCATCCGACGGGGATCGGCAGCAGTGCTGCAACCACAGCGCGGCCACCAGCAGCGCCAGCGCGCAACCGGCGGCGACGACGGCGCCCGCGGTGTCCGCCTCGGCGACCCGGATCATCGCGCGCCGCGGCAACAGATAGACCACGACGGCCAGCCACCACCCGAGCACCAGCGCCCCGACCCACGCCGAGGCCTTCGCGATCACCACCGTCCGTGCCACCGCGAGCGGATTCAACCGGTCGGCACCCAGCCCGATCTGTCCGGAAGCGATCTTCGATCGCACCTGCCAGCCCCAGGCGGCCTCGGCCACCGCGACCGCCGCCAGCGACATCCCGGTCCACACCGTCAGCGGCGGAAACCACCGATACAGCAGCAGGACGGCGAGATAGCCGAGGACGCCGGCGACCAGCACGGCCGCCGCGAGGTCACGCTTTCTGGTCGGGCCCATGCAACTCCGCATCGAAGCGATGCACACCGGCGCGCTCGGCCGCGTCGATTTGATCCAGCAAGTGCACCGCGGTTCGGCGCACACCGGCCACGGTGAGCCAGGCGTCCGGGTCCGCCGCCAGCCACGGAATCAGCACGAAGGCCCGCAGATGCGCCAGCGGATGCGGCAACGTCAGCCCGTCCGATCGGGAGAACTCCTCGGGACTGTCCGGGTTCGCCTCGTTGTGCACGGTGATCAGGTCCACATCGAGGGTCCGTGGGCCCCACTTCTGTCCGCGCACCCGGTCGGCCTCGCGTTCCAGTCGCTGGGCGAAGTCCAGCCAGTCCGCCCCGTCCAGGCTGGGGTCTTCGGCGACGATCACCGCGTTGAGGAACGGGCCCTGCTCCACGCCACCCCAGGGGTCGGACTGAAAGACCGGCGACACCGCCACCACCCGGTCCCCGAGCGCGTCGACGGCCGCCTGCAGCCGCGCCATTCGGTCGCCGAGATTCGAACCGATCGACAACACCACCCGACTCACAGCGGGGCCACCTCCTCGTTACCGGGATCGCCGGCGGGATCGGTTGTCGCCCCCGGAACCACACCGCTCGTCGAACTGGCCGGTATCACGGTGCCGCCGGCACGCCTCGATCGTCGCGCCACCACCGCGACGTCGGCGAAATCCAGGGGGATCGGCGCCTGCGGCTTGTGCACGACCACCTCCACGGCATGGACGCGGTCGTCGGCCAGCACGTCGTCGGCGATCTCGCCGGCCACGGTCTCGATGAGGTTTCGGGGTTCGCCGCCGACGATCGCCGCGGCGCGCTGGGCCAGCACCCCGTAGTCATAGGTGTCGCACAGCTGATCGCTGGCCGCGGCCCGCGACAGGTCGAGCCAAACCGTGATGTCGATGATGAAGTCCTGGCCGTCGCGGCGCTCGTGGTCGAAAACCCCGTGGTTCCCGCGAACCGCCAAGCCGCGTAACTCGATCCGGTCAGCCATCGACACCCTTTCTGCCTGCGCCCTCCCAGGCCTGCAGCACCCGCAACGCGTCCATCGTTGCCCGCACGTCATGCACCCGCACGCCCCAGGCGCCGTGGATGGCCGCCAGGGCCGAGATGACCGCCGTCGCGGTTTCGCGACCGTCCGGGGGGCGGGGTTCACCGCGATCATCGGCCAGCACGGCCCCGAGGAACCGCTTGCGTGAGGCCCCGATCAGCACCGGCAACCCGGCGGCCGCGAAACTCGGCAGCGCCCGCAGCAACTCCCAGTTGTGCTGCGCGGTCTTGGCAAATCCCAGCCCCGGGTCGATGATGAGCTGACGTTCGGCGACACCGGCGGCCAGCGCGTCGTCCACCGCGGCCTGCAACTCGGCGCGCACGGTGGCCACCACGTCGTCGTAGTGCGGAACCTGGTGCGGCTGATCGGCTTTCACCGAGCGCCAGTGCATCAACACCCACGGGACCCCGGCCTCGGCCACCAGCGCGGCCATGCCCGGGTCGGACCGGCCGCCGGAGACGTCGTTGACGATCCGGGCACCGCTTTCCAGCGCGGCGCGGGCCACCTCGGCGTGCATGGTGTCGATGCTGACCGTGATGCCCTGAGCGGCAAGTTCTTTCACAACCGGAACGACACGCGCCGATTCGACCACGGCATCGACGCGCACCGCGCCCGGACGGGTGGATTCGCCGCCCACGTCGATGATGGTGGCGCCCTCTTTGACCAGCCGCAGGCCGTGGGCCACCGCGCGCTCGGGGTCGAGGTACCGACCCCCGTCCGAGAACGAGTCGTCGGTGACGTTGACGACGCCCATCACCTGCAAGCCGGATTCCAGCCGTGGCGTCATCTACGCAGGATGAGGTCCAGCGCCTCGGCCCGAGATGCCTTGTCGGTCTTGAACTGTCCGCGCACGGCGGAGGTGGTGGTGATCGCTCCCGGCTTGCGGATGCCGCGCATCGCCATGCACAGGTGCTCGGCCTCCACCACCACGATGACGCCGCGCGGGTCGAGCTTGCGCATCAACGCGTCGGCCACCTGCGCGGTCAACCGCTCTTGGACCTGGGGACGCTTGGCGTACAGATCCACGACGCGGGCCAGCTTCGACAAACCGGTCACGCGGCCGTCGTGGCCGGGGATGTATCCGACATGGGCCACCCCATGAAAGGCCACCAGGTGATGCTCGCAGGTCGAGTACATCGGAATGTCCTTGAGCAACACCAGTTCATCGTGCTGTTCGTCGAAGGTGGTGTTGAGCACCTCGTCGGGATCGAGGTAGAGCCCGGCGAACATCTCCTCGAACGCCCTGGCGACCCGGGACGGCGTGTCGACCAAACCGTGTCGGTCCGGGTCCTCGCCGATCGCGTACAGCAGCTCTCTGACCGCTGCCTCGGCACGTCCCTGATCAAACACCGGAACGTCGACCGTAGCCGCGAGTAGGTCCGGCTGCACCATTCAAGACTCCGTTCGTCATCAACCGTTTCCCGGCGGTATGGACCGGTTCGCATCGTCGCCGCGGGGCTCACCTTCAGGTTGCTGATGAGGCTGCGGAGGATACGGCTGATACGGGTGGTGCTGACCCGGATAGTGCTGCGGCGGCGGCCATCCCCCCTGCTGCTGGGGTGGTGGCGGCGGCTGCTGCTGGTGCGGCGGCGGCGGGTACCAGCCGGGTTGCGCCTGACCCGGGCCGCCCGGCGGCCAACCGGGCGCGTGCCAGCCGGCCGGGGCTCCGTAGTCGGGCTGGGTGGCGCCGGCGTTCTCCGGCGGCGCGCCGTTGACACCATTGGAAGCGTTGGCGCCGTTGGCGTTTCGGATGGCGGACTTGAACGCGGGCTCGGGCTCCGGTTTGGGCCATTCCTCGCCACGCTCGATCGCCAGCTCACCCGGAGTCTTGATGGGAGGTATGTCCGACGGGATCCGGCCACCGAAGTCGTTGAACGCGGTGATCCGCGGGCGCTTGCGCACGTCGGCGAGCACCTCGGCCAGTTGGGCCTTGTGCAGGGTCTCTTTCTCCAACAGCTCCCCGGCGAGACGGTCCAGCGCGTCGCGGTTCTCTGTGAGGATCTCCCAGGCCTCGGTGTGGGCGACCTCGATGAGCTTGCGCACCTCTTCGTCGATCTCCCGGGCCACCTCGTGGCTGTAGTCGGCCTGAGTGCCCATGGTGCGGCCCAGGAAGGGGTCGCCGTGTTCGGTGCCGTACCGCACCGCGCCGAGCTTGGCGCTCATGCCGTACTCGGTGACCATCGCACGGGCGATCTTGGTGGCCTGGTCGATATCCGAGGACGCCCCCGTGGTGGGCTCCCGGAACACCAACTCCTCGGCGGCGCGGCCGCCCATCGCAAACACCAAGCGCGCGATCATCTCCGAGCGGGTCATCAGACCCTTGTCGTCCTCGGGCACCGACATCGCGTGCCCGCCGGTGCGGCCGCGGGCCAGGATGGTGACCTTGTAGATGGGTTCGATGTCGGGCATCGCCCAGCCCGCCAACGCGTGGCCACCCTCGTGGTAGGCGGTGATCTTCTTCTCGTGCTCGCTGATGATCCGGCTCTTGCGGCGCGGCCCGCCGACCACCCGGTCGACGGCCTCTTCCAGCGCCGCGGCCGTGATGACCGTGCCGTTCTCGCGCGCGGTCAGCAGGGCAGCCTCATTGATCACGTTGGCCAGGTCGGCGCCGGACATGCCGACCGTCCGCTTGGCCAGCCCCTCCAGGTCCGCGTCGGGCGCAATCGGCTTGCCCTGTGAGTGCACCGCCAGGACCGCCCGCCGGCCCGCGAGATCGGGGGCCGACACCGGGATCTGACGATCGAAGCGGCCCGGCCGCAGCAACGCCGGGTCCAGGATGTCCGGCCGGTTGGTGGCGGCGATCAGGATCACGCCCTGGCGCTCACCGAAGCCGTCCATCTCGACCAGCAGCTGGTTCAGGGTCTGCTCGCGCTCGTCGTGGCCGCCGCCCAGACCGGCGCCGCGCTGGCGACCGACGGCGTCGATCTCGTCGACGAAGATGATGCACGGATTGTTCTGCTTGGCCTGTTCGAACAGGTCACGGACGCGGGAGGCGCCGACACCGACGAACATCTCGACGAAGTCCGAACCGGAGATGGTGAAGAACGGCACGCCGGCCTCCCCCGCGACGGCTCGCGCGAGCAGCGTCTTACCGGTTCCCGGTGGGCCGTAGAGCAGCACGCCCTTGGGGATCTTGGCGCCCAACGCCTGATACCGCGCGGGATTCTGCAGGAAGTCCTTGATCTCGTAGAGTTCCTCGACCGCCTCGTCGACGCCGGCGACGTCGGCGAAGGTGGTCTTGGGCATGTCCTTGGTGAGCTGCTTGGCCTTCGACTTGCCGAAGCCGAATCCCATCCGGCCGCCGGACTGCATCCGGGAGAACATCACGAACAGGCCGATGAGCAACAGCAGCGGCAGCATGTAAATGAGCAGTGTTCCCAGCGCGCTGCCCTGGTTCACCGTGGTGTTGATCTTCGCGTCCTTGCTCTGCAACGCGTCGAACAGCGGCACCGCATAGCCGGTGGGGAACTTCGTGATGATCTTGTCGGAGTCCTCGGTCTCCGATTTGCCCTCTTTGAGGTCCAGTCGCAACTGCTGCTCGCGGTCGTCGATCTGCGCGCTCGTGACGTTGCCGGCGTCGATCTGCGCGACCGCGACGGAGGTGTCCACCGGTTTGTAGCCCCGGGTGTCGTCGCTGAAGTAGAAGAACGACCACACCAGCAACAGCAGGACACCGATCGCCGTCAGCGTGCGGATTACGTTTTTTCGCTTCATTCGAGCATCGACCGTCGACCGGTCTGGTTCCTTCCGAGGTCCGGGCAGGGTGCAAAGGGTGCAAACAGGGTCAAGCCAGGTTACCGCTAGTCCAACGAACGCCGGTTCCCGACGGTGTGCTTTGGTGAGATCGTGCTCACATCGGGAGAGCGATTCGTCGACCTCAACGGCGTCCGGCTACGCGTCATCGACCAGGGTGACCGCGGTGGGCCGGACCAACCCGTGGTCGTGCTGGCGCACGGCTTCCCCGAGTTGGCGTACTCCTGGCGCCACCAGATCCCGGCGCTGGTCGCGGCCGGCTACCGGGTGCTGACACCCGATCAGCGCGGCTACGGCGGCTCGGGCCTGCCGTCGCAGCGGCCGGCCGCGGTCGAGGCCTACGACATTGTCGCCCTGACCTCGGACCTTGTCGGGTTGCTCGACGACATCGAGGTCGAGCAGGCGTTCTTCGTCGGCCACGACTGGGGCGCGATGGTGGTGTGGCACACCGCGCTGCTGCATCCGGACCGGGTGCGGGCCGTCGCGGGTCTGAGCGTGCCGCCGATCCCGCGGGCACGTTCGCGCCCCACCGAGCGGTGGCTGGAGAAATTCGGTCCCGACTTCTACATGCTGCGCTACCAGCAGCCCGGCGTCGCGGACGCCGAATTGGCGGCCGACGTGGCCGCCACGATGCGGGACATGTTCGCCGAAGGCCGAACCGACGGGCTGCCGCAGTGGATCTCGGCCGAGGAGTTCGACGTCTACGTCGAGGAATTCAGCCGGACCGGATTCACCGGGGCGCTGAACTGGTATCGCAATTACGACCGCAACTGGGCGGCGACGGCGCATCTGACCGACCGCCGGATCACCGTTCCCGCCCTGTTCGTCGGTGGCACCGATGACCCGATCCGCGGCACCATGCGGCCGGAGCGCGCCGGTGAGGTCGTCGCCGGTCCCTATCGCGAGGTCTGGGTGCCGGGCGCCGGCCACTGGCTCCAACAGGAGCGGCCGGCCGAGATCAACCAGATACTGCTGGATTTCCTGACCGGGGCTTAGCCGGCCAGGGCCTCACAGTCGGAACATCTCGCGCGACATCGTGGACTGGTCCAGATACGCGGCCCGGGCCCGCCGGGGCCTGCCGCTCGGGTCTGCAGCTTCCATTGTCGCGGCCGCCGCGAGCTTGCCGAACACCCGCGAGATGGTCGCGGTGATCGCCGCCCAATGCTCAAATCTGGGCGCGGGCAACGACAGCGGCCGACCCAACGGATAGTCGCCGAAGTGTGCTGAGTTGGTGGTCATGATGGTTCACCCCGTTTCGGTGGTCTGCGGGCTATTGGCAGTCCGCGGGACACCTGAAAAGCGTCGCCCGGCCCGGGGGCGTGGGACACGCGTAATCGGCTACTCGTCTGCAGGGGTGCCCAGGCGCCGCCGGTAAGGTGCCCACCATGCCCACAGTCGGGAACCCCAAACTTCTGCGCCGCCTGTCCATTGCATTGATCGCGCCCCTGGCGGTCGTCGCACTCGCGGCCTGCGACGCGGCCCCCAGCGTCGGTGTCGGCGGCGGCGACAACGGCCGTCAGGTCACCGTGGTCGGCTCGGGCCAGGTCGAGGGCACCCCCGACACCCTGACGACCAATGTGGGCATCAGCTTCGTCGCGGCCGACGCCACCACGGCGCTGAACCAGACCAACGAGCGGCAGCGGGCGGTCGTCGACGCCCTGCTGGGCGCCGGGGTGGACCGCGAGGACATCGCCACCAGCCAGGTGCGCCTGCAGCCGCGTCTCGATCCCGACGGCAGCACGGCCGCCGGCTACGAGGCCACCAACACCGTCGATGTCACCATTCGCGACGTCAGCGCGGCCTCGCGGGCGCTGGCGCTGATCACCAGCATCGGCGGCGACGCGACCCGCATCAACTCGGTGGCTTTCGCCATCGACGACGATTCCCAGCTGGTGATCGACGCGCGCGCCCGCGCCTTCGAGGACGCTCGCAATCGCGCCGAACAGTATGCGGAGCTGTCCGGGTCGCAACTGGGCGACGTGATCTCGATTTCGGAGACCGGCCAGGAACCCACCCCGCCGTCGCCCACCCCGATGCCGCGCGCGATGGCCTCCGATGTGCCGCTGTCCCCCGGCGAGCAGACCGTCAGCTTCTCGGTGACCGTCGTGTGGACGCTGCGCTGAGCCACCTGGGCCTGGCGGCGGCCCCGGTGCCGACATTGCATCCACGGCCCTGAGGTTGTCCCCAGTGCGCGAATGCGCGCGAATTCTCGCCGTCAGCTCAATCCCAGGGCCACCAGTGCAATCTCGAGCGCTCGCTGTCGACGTCCACCCTGAAGACCCACCTGCAGCACATCTTCGACAAGACCGGCACCCACCGATAGGCCGAGTTGGTGCGATTGCTGCTCGCCCTCAACCCATGATCAACCGCTGGGCACCGGGTCCACGGCCGACACCTCGACCGGGATGCCGTTGAGCACCGAGGTGCTGGACAACGGATCCAGCACGCTGCCGTCGTTGAGACGGTTGACGTTGGCCTCAGCCCAGCCGTGCGGGATCGACACCACCCCGGGCCGGATGCCGTCGGTGACCTCGACCGGGATCAACAGCTCGCCGCCCGGGCCCTTCACCACGGCCACATCCGTCAACCCCAGCTCGGCGGCGTCGTCCGGGTGGATCTGCAGCGTGCAGCGGTTGGTACCGCCGGGCAGATGCATCCAACTGTTGTTGGACCGCAGCTGCCGCCGACCGATCAACAGCAGACCGTCGGCGCGCCGATCCAGCGCTTCCCGCAGCCGCAGCGTGTCGGCGACCAGCGGCAGCGGCGCCAGTTCCAGCTGGCCGGACGGGGTGCGCAGCACCTCGGGCAACCGCGGCCGCGGCGGTCCCAGGTCGACGCCGTGCGGCGCGTCGAGCAGCCGCTGCAGCGTCAGGCCGGCCGGATCCGCGCCGAACCCGTCGCCGTAGGGGCCGAGGCGCAGCATCATGTCCAGCCGTCGCTCATAGCCCGGTCCAATGGCGAGCATCGCGATCAGCTCGTCGACGTCGCGGCCCGCGACCGGCGAATCCGGGTCCGCGACCTCCTTGGTCAGCGCTCCGCGGATCACCTGCTCGTCGGGCAACGCCGGATCCGCGTGCACCCCCACCCCGAAGATCAGCAGCGCGATCCGAG
The DNA here is from genome assembly GCF_963378095.1 of Mycolicibacterium sp. MU0053. Classification (NCBI taxonomy): domain Bacteria; kingdom Bacillati; phylum Actinomycetota; class Actinomycetes; order Mycobacteriales; family Mycobacteriaceae; genus Mycobacterium; species Mycobacterium burgundiense. The sequence goes on along the minus strand of NZ_OY726397.1, from coordinate 362,538 downwards.
CCAGGATCTCGGTCTCGTCGGGCCGCCCGTCAAGCGGCAGCACCGGCGGCGAGTACCGCGCATTGTTGCGCACCGCCAGGTTGTTCAGCACGAAGTCGTAATGCGGGCTCTGCGACGGCGGTGGCGGCGGCAGGATCACGTCGGCGTGCCGCGTGGTGGCGTTGAGGTACGGGTCGATGCTGATCATGAAGCCCAGGCCGGCCAGCGCGCGAGTCAGCCGCTCCCCGTCCGGCGCCGAGAGCACCGGATTACCCGCGATGGTGATGAGCGCCTTGAGCTGTCCGTCGCCGGGGGTGTCGATCTCCTCGGCCAGCGCGGCCGCCGGCAGTTCCGAGGCCACCTCGGGGTGGCCGGACACCCGGCTGTGCCAGCGGCCCGTCGCGAAGCCCCGGCCCGGGCGCGGCGGGCGTGGCTTGGCCGCCGTTGCCGAGAGCGGGAACAGCACGCCGCCGGGTCGATCCAGGTTGCCGGTGAGGACGTTGATGACCTCGATGAGCCAGCTGCCCACGGTGCCGAACTCGACCGTCGTCGTGCCCATCCGGCCGTACACCGCGGCGCTGCGGGCGGCGGCGATCTCGCGCGCCAGCGTGCGGATGTCGTCGGCCGCGATGTCGCAGTAGGCCGCCACAGCTTCCGGGGGGAAGTCGGCGGCCAGGGTGCGCACCTCGTCGACCCCACGGACATGCGCGGCGATGCCGCCCAGATCCTCGGCCACCAGGTCCTCGTCGAAGAGCACGTGCACGACGGCGAACAGCAGCGCCGCGTCGGTGCCGGGCCGCGGCGCCAGGTGCCAGTCGGCCAGTGCCGCGGTCCGGGTCCGCGCGGGGTCGATCACGGTCAGCTTGCCGCCGCGCTTGCGCAGCGCCTTCAGCTTGCCCGGGAAGTCCGGCGCCGTGGCCAGGCTGCCGTTGGAGACCAGCGGATTGGCGCCGATGATCACCAGATGCTCGGTGCGGTCCAGATCCGGGACCGCGAAGGCAAACGGGTTGCCGAGCAGATGCCCCAGCGCGACCTGTTTGGGCATCTGATCCAGGGTGCTGGCGGAGAAGACGCTGCGGGTTCCCAGCGCCTTGATCACCATGGACCCGTACAGCGCGCCGGCGACGGTGTGCGCGTTCGGGTTTCCCACGTACACCCCGACCGACTTGCCACCGTGCTCGGCGAGCACCGCCCCCAGTCCCTCGGCGACGGCGTCGAACGCCTCGGTCCAGCTGACCTCGACCAGTTGCCCGTCGCGGCGCACCAGCGGGCCGGTGAGCCGGTGCGGGTCGCCGTCGAGTTCGGCGAAGCTCGCGCCCTTGGGACAGATGAAACCCGCGCTGAAGACGTCCTCGGCGTCACCGCGCGCGCCGGTCACCCGACCGTCCTCGATCGTGAGGGTCAGCCCGCAGGTGGCCTCGCAGATGGGACAGATGCGAAGGTCCGTGGTCATGGCGTCCTCCCGAGGAAAGTCAGGGCGTGTAAACCCTCGGTTCCAGAGTGCCTATGTAGGGCAGATCGCGGTAGCGTTCGGCGTAATCCAACCCATATCCGACGACAAATTCGTTCGGGATGTCGAAGCCGACGTAGGAGATGTCGACATCGGCGCGCACGGCGTCGGGTTTGCGCAACAGCGTGCACACCTTCAGCGAGCGAGGGCGCCGGCTGGCCAGGTTGCGCAGCAGCCAGGACAGGGTCAGCCCGGAATCCACGATGTCCTCGACGATCAGCACGTCGCGGTCGCTGATGTCGCGGTCGAGATCCTTGAGGATGCGCACCACACCCGACGACGAGGTCGAGGAACCGTAGGACGACACCGCCATGAATTCCAGCTGGGTGGGCACCGGAATGGCGCGCGCCAGGTCGGTGACGAACATGACGGCGCCCTTGAGCACCGTGACCAGCAGCAGGTCCTCGCCGCAGTCCGCGTAGTCGGCCCCGACCGTGGCGGCCAGTTCGGCGGTCTTGTCCTGAATTTGTTGCTCAGACAGCAACACCGACTTGATGTCTCCCGGGTACAGCTCGGCAGATTTCGCTGGCACGTGCCCAGCGTGCCATGTTGTCGTCAGGGTGGCCAAACAGCCCCTCAGCGCTGCTCGTGCCGCAGCACCAGCACGCCGTCGCGGCGTTGCGCGAACAACCGCGCACCGGCCCGGCCGCCACCGACCGCCACCCCGCCCTGACCGCGCCAGGCGCTGGCCAACTCGTCGACCCCGCGAATCTGCTTGCTGGTCAGGTTGCGCGCCCCACCGGCCAGCAGCCAGCCGCGGATCACCCGCAGCCGCACCGCGCGGGGCAGCCCCAGCACCGCGGCCACCGCGAGCCCCGGCGAATCCGCGGCCGCCCCGCCGGCCTCGGCCAGGGCGCGGGCGGCCAGGTCGTCGAGCACGTCGCCGTCCTCCTGCAGCGCGGTGGCGGTCCGCGCCAACGCTTCGGCGACCCCGCCGCCGAGCACCTCCTCGAGCAGCGGCAGCACCTCATGACGCAGCCGGGTTCGGGTGAAGCGCGGGTCGTGGTTGTGCGGATCGCGCCAGGGGTCCAGCTCGAGCGCGACGCAGGCCGCCTCGGTGACCGTGCGACGGATCTCCAGCAGCGGCCGACACCACGGCGGGTCGTAGGGCCTTATCCCCGCAATGGAACGCGGCCCCGAACCGCGGCCCAGGCCCAGCAGCACCGTCTCGGCCTGATCATCGAGGGTGTGTCCGATCAGCACCGGAGCCCCGGACCGGGCGCTCTCCAGCGCCGCGTAACGGGCGGACCGCGCCGCCGCCTCCGGGCCGCCGTCGACCCCCACCACCACCGGGATAATTTGCGCCCCAACACATCCCAGCTGAATAGCCTGACGCTGCGCGGAGGTCGCCACCGCGGCCGAGCCGGCCTGCAGGCCGTGGTCGACGATCAGGGCCGTGGTGGGCAGCACGTCGGCCGCGGCCGCGGTGAGCGCCAGCGAATCCGCCCCGCCCGAGAGCGCCACACACCAGCGGTCCGCGTCACCGAGATGCTCCCGGGCGAACGCCGCGACGGCCTGCCGAAGCCGTCTTACAGGACTCGATCGATCCATCGCTGCGGTTCATCGATCTCGTCGGGCAACGGCAGGGTCTCGGCGCCGGTCCAAACGGTGTTGAACCGGTCCATCCCGACCCGGCCGACCACATGATCGACGAAGGCCTTACCGCGGGTGTACTGGGACATCTTCGCGTCGATGCCGAGCAGGATCCGCATGATCCGTTGCAGCGGTGGCTGTTTGCGCTGCCGTCGCTCATCGAAGCGGCGGCGGATGGTGGTCCCGGAGGGCACCACCGTGGGGCCGACGGCGTCCATCACGTGGTCGGCGTGCCCCTCGAGCAGGGTCGCGAGCACCAGCAACCGGTCCAGCGCCTGCCGTTGCGGTTCGGATTGCACGGCGCGCATGAAACCGATCATCCCGTCCTGGCGGTCGCGGACGAAGTCGGCGAGTCGGCCGATCACCTCGGCCATCTCCTCACCGGCGTCGACGGTAAGGACCTCCAACGCGTCGGTCATGTAACCGGCCAGCCACGGATTGGCGGTGAACTGCACCCGATGGGTGACCTCGTGCAGGCACACCCAGAGCCGAAAGTCCTTGGGCACCACCCGTAACTGCCGCTCCACGGCGATGATGTTGGGGTAGACCAGCAGCAGCTTGCCGCCGTCGGGCGTGAACGGATCGTATTGCCCGAGAATCCCGGAAGACACGAACCCCAGTACCGCGCCCAGTTGCGCGCCGCTGATCCGGCCCGCCAGAAACCCGTCCGGCTGCTCGCCCCCGCCGGTCATCAGACGCATGGATTCGCTTGCGGCCCGGATCCATTCGGGACGGTCGACGATGCGGGCATCCGGGATGGGCCCGTCGGTGTGCAGGCGCGTGACGTCCCGGACGGGCGGCTCGGCGGCGCGGGAGGATTCGGCCAGCTCCCCGATCGCCTGATTGCGGGTGTAGTCGGTGGTGGGCGGGGCCGACCGGGCCAACCGCGCCCCGACGGCGGCCGCGAACTGCCAGTCGACGGCGCCGCCGATGCTCGCCGGGCTCATCGGACACACCCGCAGCTGCGCAGCGTCGCGGCCAGCGCGTCGATCGCCAGCCGTCCCGTCGGTCCGGCCTCGTTGGACAGCAACGCGAAGGTCAGCACCCGGCCGCTGCGATCGGTGACGACGCCGGCCAGCGCGTTGGTGCGGGTCAACGAACCGGTCTTGGCGCGCAGCCAGCCGGCCGCGGCCCGGTTGGTGACCGGGTCCAGGAAGCGTTCCGACAGCGTGCCCGAACCGCCGGCGACCGGCAGCAGATCCAACAGCGGCCGCAGTTCGGCGTGGTTGGGGCCGGCCGCCTCGCCGATCACCTCGTCGAGGGTGATCGCGGTGAGACGGTTGTCGACCGACAGGCCGCTGGAGTCCAGCAGCTTGGCGCCGGTCAGATCGATGCCCTCGGCCGCGAGCCGGGACCACACCGCGCCCGCGGCACCGGCGAAGCTCAGCGGCCGGTGCGACGCCGCCGCGACCTCGCGGCCGATGCTCTCGGCCATGACGTTGTCGGAGTTCACCATCATCTGCCGCAGCCGCTCGATCAGCGGCGCCGACTCGACCTTGGCCAGCTCCGGCCCGGTCGGTGGGCCCGGCACGGTGGTGACTGTCGCCGGGTCGACCCCCAGCGCGACCGCGAGGGCGCGACCGGCGTCGAGGGCCGGGGTCGGGGAGCGTCGGGAATCAAAGGTGGTCGGCTGGGTGCGGCCACCGTCTAGCATCACCGGCTCGATGGGCGCGATGTCGCCGCCGTCGATGTCGGCCGGGTCCCAGCCCGGGGCCAGCCCCGGGCCGCTGTAGAGCGAGGTGTCGACCTGGACCGCGGTCGGGGTGAATCCGCTGCGGCGGACCTGCCCGGCGAGGTCGCTGATCCGGGCCGCGTCCTTGTACCAGGTGTTCACCCCGGGCGGGGCGGCCGACAGTGTGGTGTCCCCGCCGCCGACCAGCACGACGACGCCGCTGGAGCGGCCGTCGGCGGCGGCGACCACCGTGGTGGACACCTTGGCGTCGCGGTCCAGGGTCAGCAGCGCCGCCGCGGCGGTCAGCACCTTGTTCGTCGAGGCGGGCTGCATGGGCACGTCGTCGCCCTGCTCCCAGAGCTGCTCCCCCGTCATGGCGTCGCTGATCCGACCGGTCAGGATGCCGAGATTCGGGTCGGCCAGCGGCGCGGCCAGGGTGGCGCTCATCCCGGCCTCGGTGGGAACCTCCGAATCCGCCGCGACGGGCACGATCCCCGGGTCGGCCAGCACCGGCGCGGGCCGGGTGGCACCGAGCGCTTCGACGGCGCGGCGGTCCCCCACGAACAGCAGCGCGGCGGTGACCACCGCGACGACCGCCACGAGCACCACGGCACCTATCGCCAGGTGCGTCGAACGGCGCCACCGGTTCGGATGCATGTAGTGCAGGGTATCGCCCCGCCGGGCCCGGGCCGCCCACGCTAGTGTGACGTCCGACGATTCGACGATCAGCCATGCGAAGGAGACGTGCCGGTGGAGTTTGACGTCACCATCGAGATCCCCAAGGGGCAGCGCAACAAGTACGAGATCGACCATGATTCCGGTCGGATCCGCTTGGACCGCTACCTCTATACCTCCATGGCGTACCCCGCCGACTACGGCTACATCGAGGACTCCCTGGGCGAGGACGGCGATCCGCTGGACGCCATGGTGCTGCTGCCGCAGTCGGTGTTCCCCGGCGTGATCGTCGAGGCCCGCCCCGTCGGGATGTTCAAGATGGTCGACGAGGCCGGCGGCGACGACAAGGTGCTGTGCGTGCCCGCCGGGGACGTCCGCTGGGACCACGTCCAAGAGATCGGCGACGTTTCGAGCTTCGAACTCGAGGCCATCAAGCACTTCTTCGTGCACTACAAGGACCTTGAGCCGAACAAGTTCGTCAAGGCGGCCGACTGGGTCGGCCGGGCCGAGGCCGAGGCCGAGGTGCAACGCTCGATCGAGCGCTTCAAGACCAGCGGGCACTGATTTTTCAGCGCCGTAACACGCGGTAACGCGGCTGTCCCATCCGTTCTTCATGATGCCGGTGTGCTGATGCATCAGGGGATGGGCCTCGACGCGTTCAACGCGTTGCCCGAGCGCAGGGCCGTGCATGCGCTCTATGAGTGCTGCAACAGCGTGATCCTGGCGCACGACCTGGTCGCGGGCCGGCCCTACGACAGCCACGACGCGTTGTTTCGGCACGCCGACGAGCTGCTGTTCAGCATGTCCGATCAGGCGATCGATCAGATCATGGTCGCCTACCCCGACATCGGGCGCCGACCGCGCAGTCTCAGATCCCACGCCGAACAATGCGCGATCTGGGACGAGGACGCCGAGGTGATGGCCTGCCTGCAGCGCGCGTCGCAGCGTTATCTCGAGCAGTTCGGCTTCGGCTTCGTGATGTGCTGCGCCGGGCTGTCGGCGCGCGAGGTGTTGGCGACCGTCACCGATCGGCTGTACCACGACCGGGAGACCGAACTCAAGGTGGTCCGCAACGAGCTGGCGCGGATCAACCGCACCCGGTTGGAGCGGATGCTGGGCCCCGAGGGCGGCTACCTGAACTGGTGAGTGCGGTACCGGTAACCGGTACCGCCAGTACTGGCTACGCGCTACAGTACGCATTCGAGCAAGAAAGGTGTTCGAATGCTGCGCCCACACCGACCCGAGCGCGAGATCGATCCCGGTCCAGTCCAGATCCACGCCCGCGACGTGCAATTCGACGTCGACGGGGTGGCCGTGCACTGGATTCCCGGCCACCCGGTGGCCTCGCACATGGGCAGCCTGCTCAATGTGCTGCTGCCCCCGGTCGAGCGCTGGTTCGTGCAGGCGTTCAACGAGGCCCTGCCGCACGTGCGCGACCCACGGCTGGCCGCCGACATGCGCGGCTTCATCGGGCAGGAGGCCATCCACGCCGGCGCCCACGACCACGTGCTGGACACCCTGCTGCGGGACCAGGGCCTGGATCCCGACCCGATCCTGGACCTGGTGGAGCACCTGTTCGGCACGGTGCTGGCGCCCAGCACCTCGCCCCACGACCGCCGCCGCTTCAATCACCTGCGCGAGCGGCTGTGGCTGATCGCGGCCATCGAGCACTACACGGCGGTGCTGGGCGACTTCGCCCTCAACAACGCCTGGGACGACCACGGCGCCGACCCCGTGATCGTCGACCTGTTCCGGTGGCACGGCAGCGAGGAGGTCGAACACCGTTCGGTGGCCCATGACGTCGCGGTCTACTTCAACGACAGCTACCTGGCCCGGATCCGGGCCATGGCGGTGGTGGTTCCGATGATGGCCGGGTTCTTCCAGAAGGGCACCTGGTACCTGGTCAAGCAGGATCCGCGGATCGAGCTCAGCTGGTGGCAGTACAACCGGCAGCGGATGCGGGACTCCAAGCGCGGCCTGCTGCCGAAGTTCCACCACCTGTTCGGGACCCAGACGCTGACCTACTTCGCCCCGCGGTACTCCCCCGAGCACATGGGTTCGACGGCGCAGGCGGTGGCCTATCTGGCGGCGTCCCCCGCGGCGCGGGCCGCGTTGGAGTGAAGATGAAGCTCCGCCAGCGGCTGCGCCAGACCCCACCCAGCGTGTCCGGCACGTTCCGGCACGACCCCCTGATCCGGTTGGCGGACCTGGCCATCAGCGGCCTGTGGACGGTGTCCGGAGCTGTTGTCCGCAAACCGGTTTCGGCGATTCCCGAACAAGTCTTGCCGCTGTCGGTGGCCGAGCGCAGGGTCGCCGCCCACAACCAGGACGTTGTCGAGTTGCGGCTGGTGCCGGCGGATCGCCCGACGTTGCCGCGCTGGCACCCCGGCGCGCATATCGACGTGCACCTGCCCAGCGGCACCGTCCGCCAATACTCGCTGTGCGGCGACCCGGCCGCCCGCGACCACTACCGCATCGCGGTCCGCCGCATTCCCGACGGCGGGGGCGGGTCGGTCGAGATCCACGACCGGCTGCCGGTGGGCGCCACCGTCACCACGCTGGGCCCCCGCAACGCGTTCCCGTTCGCGGTCCCCGGCTACGGATCACCGACCCGGCGCGTGCGGTTCATCGCCGGCGGCATCGGCATCACGCCGATCCTGCCGATGCTCGCCGTCGCCGAGCGCCTGGGCGTCGACTGGTCGATGAGCTACGTCGGCCGCAGCCGCGACAGCCTGCCGTTTCTCGATGAGGTCGCCGGGTTCGGGCCCCGGGTCCAGATCCGCACCGACGACGTCCACGGCGTGCCGTCGGCGCATGCCCTGCTCGGCGACTGCCCGGACGGCACCGCGGTGTACGCCTGCGGTCCGGCCCCGCTGCTGGCGACCGTGCGCGCCGCGCTGGCCGGCCGCGACCAGGTGGAACTGCACTACGAACGGTTCGGGGCGGCACCGGTGCTCGACGGGGTGGCGTTCGAGGCGAGGCTGGCCGCCAGCGGCACGACAGTGCCGGTGGCGGCCGACGAGACCCTGCTGCACGCACTCACCAAAGCCGGTGCCGCAGCACCGTATTCATGTCAGCAGGGCTTCTGCGGGACGTGCCGCACCCGGGTCCTCGCCGGGGACGTCGACCATCGCGACACGCTACTCACCGCGCCGGAGCGGGCCGATCAGATGCTGGTCTGCGTGTCGCGGTCGGTGGCCGGCACCCCCCTGACGCTGGACCTGTAGGCCCGCCCACCGCGGGCGAGGCCGCACCCTCAGCCGCCGTGCGGGCCCGACCGCTGCGCGCCGACCCGCAGCCGGGCCAACGCCTGTTCCCCCACCGCCCGCACGTCCTGCTGTTCGGCGGCGGGGATCAACGTGACGCCGTCGGCCACGCCCGCGGTGTAGATGTCGTCGACCAACCCGGCCAGGCCCGCCACCGTCCCGACATAGTGCACCGCGCCGCGATAGGAGCCGGCCGCGGCCAGCAGCCCGCGCGCCGCGCGGCCGTCCTCGGCGACCAACACCGTGACGTCGAGCACCGCCGCCGCGCCGGTGTCGGCGCGGAGCCGACGACTGACCCGCTGCGCATGCTGCAGGTCGCGCGCCTGCAACCGCACCGCGGGCCGATCGTCGTCGGTCAGCTCCGTCCAGTCGTCGGTCGCGCCGGCCGCCACGTCGATGAACACTCTCGGGTTGGACATACCGCCACGGTAGGAACGCCGGCCGGATCCGTCGCCGGTTGCGCTCAGCGGGAATCGAATCAGCGCTCCCGCGCCACCACCCTGGCCCGGATCAGGCTGGCGATCATCGTGATGAACAGCGTCAGGATGATCACCCCGAGGCTCCACAGCGTCGGGATCTCCGGGACCGGCAGGTTCTCGCCACCGTTGATGAACGGCAACTCGTTCTCGTGCAGGGCGTGCAGGATCAGCTTCACGCCGATGAACAACAGGATGAACGCCAACCCCTGCGACAGGTACACCAGCCGGTTGAGCATGTCACCGAGCAGGAAGTACAGCTGCCGAAGGCCCATCAGCGCAAAGACGTTGGCGGTGAACACGATGTAGGGCTCGCGGGTCAGGCCGTAGATCGCCGGAATCGAATCCAGCGCGAACATCAGGTCGGTGGTGCCCAGCGCGACGATCACCAGGAACATCGGCGTCATCAGCCGCTTGCCGGTGCCGTCCTTCATCCAGAGCTTCAGCCCGTCCCACTTGTCGGTGAAGTTCAGATGCGAGCGGGCGAACTTGACGATCCGGTTCTCACCGTCGTCGTCGTGGCTGGTGTCGCGCACCAGCTTGACCGCGGTGTAGACCAGGAACGCCCCGAAGGCGTAGAAAATCCAGGAGAACCGCTCGATCGCGACGGCACCGAGCGCGATGAAGATGCCGCGGAAGATCAACGCCAAGATGATGCCGACCATCAGTGCCTGCTGCTGAAACTTCCTCGGCACCTTGAAGCTGGCCATGATGATGATGAAGATGAACAGGTTGTCGATCGACAGGCTGTACTCGGTGAGCCAGCCGGCGAAGAATTCGAGCCCGTACTGCTCGCCGTGGAAGTTCCAGGTCCACAGGCCGAAGGCGATCGCCAGGCCGACGTAGACCGTCAGGGCGATGCCGCATTCCCGCATCGTCGGCTCGTGGGGTTTGCGGGCGATGTAGACGACGTCGAAGAGCAGGATGGCGATCGTCACCCCGAGGGTGACGATCCATTCGAGCTGGGTGACGTTCAAAGCAGGACCTCCGGTCGTCAAAGCACCAGAGGTCTCTTCCACCGCTCGGCAAGCTCGGAGCGATCCACGGCGCCGGTCGTCCGATGACGGTCGACGTGATGACGACTCCGCAGCGAAGGAGTACTCCCCTCTGCCCGACAGTCTGTCAGCTCCCGGCCGAAAATGAGAAGCCGGGCGCGAACGCCCAGCACAGCGGCCACCCGGCCGTCAGCTGACCCGCTTAGTATCTTCGAGCTGTGACAGCGGAACCGAACCACGAGATTCCCGCTCAATACCTACTAGCCGAGCACGCACCCGCTCCCCGCACGCTGATCGACATTCTCTATGACACCGCGGCGCGCTACCCCGACGCCGCAGCCATCGACGACGGCACGGTTCAGCTCACCTACAGCGAGCTGATCGCCGACATCGAGGACAGCGTGACCTGGCTCGCGGCCCGCGGCATCGGCCGCGGGGACCGCATCGGGATCCGGATGCCGTCCGGCAGCTACGCGCTCTACGTATCGATCCTGGCGACGCTGGCCACCGGCGCGGCCTATGTGCCGGTGGACGCCGACGATCCCGACGAGCGCGCCGAGCTCGTCTTCGGCGAGGCGCAGGTGGTTGCCATCATCACCGGCGAGGGCCTGGTGCGCGGGCCCGGATCCTCGCGGGGCTGGCGAGCCGGCGCACCACTGGGCCGCGACGACGCGTGGATCATCTTCACCTCGGGCTCGACCGGAACCCCCAAGGGCGTGGCCGTCACGCATCGCAACGCCGCCGCGTTCGTCGACGCCGAAGCGCAGATGTTCTTGCAGGACAATCCGATTGGACCCGATGACCGGGTGCTGGCCGGGTTGTCGGTGGCCTTCGACGCGTCCTGTGAAGAAATGTGGCTGGCCTGGCGGCACGGCGCGTGCCTGGTCCCCGCGCCGAGATCGCTGGTGCGCAGCGGGATGGACCTGGGTCCGTGGTTGGTGTCCCGGGACATCTCGGTGGTCTCCACCGTGCCCACGCTGGCGGCGCTGTGGCCGGCCGAGGCGCTCGAACAGGTGCGGCTGCTGATCTTCGGCGGCGAGGCCTGCCCGCCCGAACTCGTCGAACGCCTGGCGGTCGAGGGTCGCGAGGTGTGGAACACCTACGGCCCCACCGAGGCCACCGTGGTGGCGTGCCTGGCCGAACTCGACGGCACCGGCCCGGTCAGCATCGGGTTGCCGCTGCCCGGCTGGGATCTGGCCGTCGTGGACAGCCAGGGGCGTCAGGTCGGCTACGGCGAAACCGGCGAACTGGTGATCGGCGGCGTCGGACTGGCCCGATACCTCGACCCCGAGAAGGACGCCGAGAAATACGCGCCGATGCCGCTGCTGGAGCCGGCCGGGCGCTGGCAGCGTGCCTACCGCAGCGGTGACCTGGTTCGGCTGGAACCGGACGGACTGTATTTCCAGGGCCGGGCTGACGACCAGGTCAAGGTGGGTGGCCGGCGGATCGAGCTGGGCGAGGTCGACACCGCGCTGGTCAACCTGCCCGGGGTAGCCGGCGCGGCCGCGGCGGTGCGCAAGACGGCCACCGGAACCCCGCTGCTGGTGGGCTATCTGGCCAGCGCGGACCCCGACTTCGACGTGAACGTGGCCCGTGCCGCCCTGGCCGCGTCGCTGCCCGCGGCGCTGATCCCGCGGCTGGTGCTGGTCGACGAGCTGCCCACCCGTACCTCCGGGAAGGTCGACCGCGATGCGCTGCCGTGGCCACCGCCGGGCGCGGACCCGACCGAGGAGACCACGCTCGAGGGCACCATGGGCTGGCTGGCCACCCTGTGGCGGGACGTGCTCGGCGCGCAGATCGACGGCCCCGAGGCGGACTTCTTCGCGCTCGGCGGCGGATCCCTGTCCGCGGCCCAGCTCGTGGTCGCGCTGCGCGAGCGCTACCCGCAGCTGACCGTCGCGCAGCTCTACGACCACCCGCGGCTGGGATCGCTGGCCGGCTACCTCGACGAGCTGGACCCGACCGCCAAGGTCGAACCGCGCCGCGTGGAGCCGACGCCGGTGGGGGCGCAGGCGCTGCAGGTGCTGCTCTCGCTGCCGCTGGCCACCCTGGCCGCAGCGCAATGGGTGACCTGGCTGGCCGTGGCCAACAACGTCGCGGCAGCGCTGCTGCCGGCGACGCTGGCACCGGCCTGGCTGGCGCCGACCAGTTGGTGGTGGGTGATCGCGGCAGTCCTGGTGTTCGTCACGCCGCTGGGCCGGATGGGCGTCGCGGTGCTGTGCGCGCGAATGCTGCTGTCGAATCTGCAGCCGGGCAGCTATCGCCGCGGCGGTGGCGAGCATCTGCGGGTCTGGCTGGCCGAACGGTTGTCGGAGGCCAGCGGCGCGGAGAATCTGGCCGGCGCACCGTGGCTGGTGTACTACGCCCGCGCGCTGGGTAACAGGGTCGGCAAGGGCGTCGACCTGCACTCGGCACCCCCGGTGACGGGGATGCTGACGCTGGGCCATCGCAGTTCCATCGAGCCGGAGGTCGATCTGTCCGGGCACTGGATCGACGGCGACATCTTCCACGTCGGTTCCATCTCGATCGGCAACGATGCCACCGTGGGCGCCCGCACCACGCTGCTGCCGGGAGCGGTGGTGGGCAAGAACGCCGATGTCGCGGCCGGGTCCGGGGTGGTCGGCAGGGTCAAGAACAAGCAGTACTGGAAGGGTTCGCCGGCGGTGAAATCCGGTAAGGCCCGCCACCCGTGGCCCGACCACCGGCCGCCGCGCGCGCCGGCCTGGGTGCTGACCTATGGGCTGACGTCACTGCTGTTGGGCGCGCTGCCGCTGGCCGCCCTGGGTGCCGGGCTCGCCGTGATCGCCTACGCGACGCGCGGGACCGCCTCGCTGTCGCAGGCCGTGGTGCCGGCGTTGATCTGGTTGCCGGTCGCCACCCTGGTGGCGCTGGCGGTGTACGCGGTGCTGACCGCGGTGCTGGTGCGACTGCTGGCGATCGGCCTGCGGGAGGGCTATCACCCGGTGCGCAGCCGGATCGGGTGGCAGCTGTGGGCCACCGAACGGTTGATGGACGGCGCCCGCAACTACCTGTTCCCGGTCTATGCCAGCCTGTTGACGCCGTGGTGGCTGCGGTTGCTCGGGGCGAAGGTCGGCAAGGGCACCGAGATTTCCACGGCCCTGCTCACGCCGAAGTTCACGGTCATCGAGGACGGCGCCTTCCTGGCCGACGACACCATGGTCGCCAGCTACGAACTGGGCGGCGGCTGGATCCACGTGGCCACGGCGACCGTCGGAAAGCGGGCGTTCCTCGGCAACTCCGGCATCACGCAGCCCGGCCGTCGGGTGCCCGAGGACGGTCTGGTTGCGGTCCTGTCGGCGACCCCACGCAAGGCCAAGCGCGGCTCGTCCTGGTTGGGCAGCCCGCCGGTTCGCCTGCGCCGCCAGGCCGCTGCGGCCGACGCGCAGCGCACCTTCGCGCCGTCGGTGGCGCTGAAGATCATGCGCGGCATCGTCGAGACCTGCCGGCTGATCCCGGTGATGGTGACGTTCGCGATCGGGGTGGCGGTGCTCGGCGCCCTGCAGGCGCTGGTGCTGCACCTGGGCTGGGGGTGGGCGGCCCTGGCCGCTGGCCTGGTGCTGCTGGCCGCCGGCGCGGTGGCCGGCACCGTTTCGGTGATCGCGAAATGGGTTGTGGTGGGCCGCATCCGGGCCGTCGAGCATCCGCTGTGGTCGTCGTTCGTGTGGCGCAACGAGGTGTCCGACACGTTCGTCGAGACCGTGGCCGCACCCTGGTTCGCGCGCTCGGCCAGCGGCACACCGGTGATGAACATCTGGCTGCGGGGCCTGGGCGCCGACATCGGCCGCGGGGTCTGGTGCGAAACCTATTGGCTGCCCGAGGCCGACCTGGTGACCTTGGAACGCGGCAGCACCGTCAACCGCGGTTGCGTGGTGCAGACCCACCTGTTCCACGACCGCATCATGCGGATGGACACCGTGGTCCTGGAGGACGGCGCCACCCTGGGCCCACACTGTGTGGCGCTGCCCGCCGCCCGGGTGGGCGCCGGCGCCACCGTGGGCCCGGCGTCGCTGGTGATGCGCGGAGACGAGGTTCCGGCGTCGACCCGGTGGCAGGGCAATCCCATTGCGCCGTGGCCGGTTCCACGCAAGAAGGGTCGGCGCTCATGACGAAGGCCAAGAACAGCAACGGCAAACGGCGGGCCCCGGCCACACCGCCGGTGATCGATCCCTATCTGCCCGGCTCCGGCAACTTCGGCTATCGGGTATCGCGCTACGAACTCGATCTCGAGTACAAGGTCGCGGCCAACCGACTGGCCGGATCGGCGACGATCACCGCGGCCACCCTGGCTGCGCTGCGCACGTTCTCCCTCGACCTCTCCGACGCCCTGACCGTCTCGAAGGTCACCGTCAACGGCCGGCGCCCGCGGGGCTTCAGCCGGTCCAAGGGCAAGCTCGACATCACGCTGGGCGACGTGCTGCCGGCCGGTGCGGCCCTGCACATCGCCGTCCGCTACGGCGGTAATCCCAGGCCCATCCGAACCCCTTGGGGCGAAGTCGGTTTCGAGGAACTCACCAACGGTGTGCTGGTGGCCGGCCAGCCCAACGGGGCGACCTCCTGGTTCCCCTGCGACGATCACCCCAGCTCGAAGGCAAGCTACCGGATCCAGGTCAGCACCGACAGCCCCTACCGCGCGATTGCCAACGGCGAGTTGCTGTCTCGCCGCGTCCGCGCCGGCATGACCACGTGGACCTACGAGTTGCCCGAGCCGACCTCGACGTACCTGGCCACCCTGCAGATCGGTGACTACTCGGTGCACCACCTCCCCAAGTCCGACGTGCCGATGCAGGCGGCGCTGCCCGAACGGCTGAAGAGCAACTTCGACCACGACTTCGCCAAGCAACCGCAGATGATGAAGCTGTTCGAGAAGCTGTTCGGCCCCTACCCGTTGGCCGGCGGCTACACCGTTGTCGTCACCGACGACGAACTCGAGATTCCCTTGGAGGCGCAGGGGATTTCGATATTCGGCGCCAACCACTGCGACGGCACGGGCAGCTCCGAGCGGTTGATCGCCCACGAATTGGCACACCAGTGGTTCGGCAACAGCGTCACGGCGCGGCGCTGGCGCGACATCTGGCTGCACGAGGGCTTCGCCTGCTACGCCGAATGGCTGTGGTCGGAAGCGGCCGGCGGGCGCAGCACCGAGCAGTGGGCACGGCATTACCACGATCGGTTGCGCAATTCGCCGCAGGATCTACTGTTGGCCGATCCGGGCCCCAAGGACATGTTCGACGACCGCGTCTACAAGCGCGGCGCGCTGACCCTGCATGCGCTGCGCGCCGCGCTCGGCGACAAGAAATTCTTTGAACTGCTTCGTGATTGGGCCGCGCGGTACCGGCACGCCACGGTCGTCACCGACGACTTCACCGGGTTGGCGGCGCAGTATGCCGAGGTCTCGCTGCGTCCGCTGTGGCAGGCGTGGCTGTACTCGACCGCGGTCCCGGAGTTGTGACCGACGCCGCGGTACCCACCGGGCCCGCCGGGCCCATCGCCCGCAGTGGGGTGGCCCGGGTGGGTGTCGCGACCGCCGTCACCGCGGTGTGCGGGTACGCGGTGCTGTACCTGGCCGCGAGCGATCTGGACCCGGCCGGCTTCTCGGTGTTCGCCGTGTTCTGGGGCGCGTTCGGGCTGGTGACCGGCGCGGCCAACGGGTTGTTGCAGCAGAGCACCCGCGAGATCCGGATGGCGCGCACGGTGCTGCCCGAGCACCGTCCGATCACGCGGCCGCTGCGGGTGGCCGCCATCGTCGGGGTGTTGTCGGCGGCGGCGATCGTCGCCACCGCGACGCTGTGGTCCTCGCATGTCTTCGTGGAATCCCGTTGGCTCTCCGTGATTCTGCTCGCGGTCGGACTGGCCGGGTTCTGCCTGCACGCCACCCTGCTGGGCATGCTCGCCGGCGCCAACCACTGGTCGCAATACGGCGCCCTGATGGTGACCGACGCGGTGACCCGGGTGCTGATCGCCGGGGCCACCGTGCTGGTGGGCTGGGGCCTGGTCGGCTTCCTGTGGGCCACCGTGGGCGGCGCGATGGCTTGGCTGCTGCTGCTCGCGGCCTCGCCCGTGGCCCGGGCCACCGCGGCCCTGGTCGCCCACCAGGACACCGGCAGCTTCCTGCGCGGCGCCTCGCACGCGATCGCCGCCGCGGGCGCCAGCGCCATCCTGGTCATGGGCTTCCCGGTGCTGCTGCAGGCCACCTCGGGTGACCTCGGCGCCACCGGCGGCGTGGTGATCCTGGCGGTCACCCTTACCCGCGCGCCGCTGTTGGTCCCGCTGACCGCGATGCAGGGCAACCTGATCGCGTACTTCGTCGACCAGCGGCAACGCCGGCTCCGGGCCCTGCTGGCGCCCATCGCGATCGTCACGGTGATCGGTGCGGTGGGCGTCGGGCTCGCGTGGGGCGCCGGGCCGTGGCTGCTGCGGGTCGGCTTCGGACCCGACTACGTCACCACCGGCGGGCTGCTCGCCTGGCTGACCGCGGGCGCCGTGGCGATCGCGGTGCTGACCGTCACCGGCGCCGCGACCGTGGCGGCGGCGCTGCATCGCGCCTACTCGGTGGGGTGGGTGGGGGCGACCGTCGTCGCCGCCGGGGTGCTGACGTTGCCGCTGCCGCTGGAAACACGCACGGTCATCGCGCTGCTGTGCGGGCCGGTGGTCGGCATCGCCGTGCACCTGTTCGCGCTGGCGGCGGGCAGCCGGGGCTGAGTGCCCATCGGTAGCATCGGCGGTCATGACCTGGCTTGTGACTGGCGGCGCCGGCTACATCGGCTCCCATGTGGTGCGCGCATTACGGGAGGCCGACGTAGCCGTGGTCGTGATCGACGATCTGTCCACCGGCCTGGCCCAGTTCCTGCCCGGCGACGTCCCGCTGGTGCCGGCGAATCTGCTCGACGCCGACACCGTGCGCTTGATACTCGAATTCCATCGGGTGACCGGGGTCATCCACATCGCCGGATACAAGTACGCCGGCGAATCCGTGCGCCGGCCGCTGCACACCTACCGCCAGAACGTGTCGGCGATGGTCACCCTGCTGGAGGAAGTGACAGCCGCCGGGATCGACAAGTTCGTTTTCTCGTCCAGCGCCGCCACCTACGGCACCCCGGACACCGACCTCGTCGACGAGACCACCCCCACCGCGCCGGAGTCGCCGTACGGCGAAAGCAAACTGATCGGCGAATGGCTGCTGCGCGACGTCGGTGCCGCCACCGGGCTGCGCCACACCAGCCTGCGATACTTCAACGTGGTCGGGTCCGGCTCCAGCGAACTGTTCGACGTCAGCCCATTCAACCTGTTCCCCAAGGTGTTCGAGATGTTGCACCGCGGCCAGACGCCGCGCATCAACGGCGCGGACTATCCGACCGCGGACGGCACCTGCGTGCGCGACTACGTCCACGTCGCCGATCTGGCGCTGGCCCACGTCGCGGCCGCCCGCCGACTGGACGAGGGTCTGCCGGTCGAGCCGGTCTACAACCTCGGCAGCGGGGCCGGGACGTCGGTCCGCGAGATCATGACCGCCATCCGCTCGGTCACCGGCGTCGACTTCGAACCGGAGGTCGCCGACCGGCGGCCCGGGGACCCCGCGCGGATTGTCGCCGCCGGGGAGTTGGCCGCCCGCGACCTGGACTGGCAGATGCGCCACACCATCACCGACATGGTGGCCTCCGCGTGGCAGGCTCGCCGGCAGGCCGGAGACGCGTATCCGGGCTAACGCTGCGCAGTCCCGCGTCGCCCTGGTCGCAGTCGCCCTGATCGGGGTGGCGCTTGCGGTCCGGGCGGTGCTGGCGTTCGGCGGCTACTTCTATTGGGACGATCTGATCCTGGTGGGACGCGCCGGCACCCAGCACCTGCTGTCGCCGGGCTACCTCTTCGACGACCACGACGGCCACGTGATGCCGGGCGGGTTCCTACTGGGGGGCCTGATCACCCGGTTGGCCCCGCTGAACTGGTTCGGACCGGCCCTGTCGCTGGTGCTGTTGCAGGTACTGGCCTCGCTGGCGCTGCTGCGGGCGCTGCGGGTGATCCTGGGTTGGCGGCCGGTGCTGTTGATCCCGCTGACCTTCGCACTGTTCACGCCGCTGGGCGTGCCGGGCTACGCCTGGTGGGCGGCCGGGTTGAACTCCCTGCCGATGCTGGCCGCGCTCGCCTGGGTGTGCGCGGACGCGATCCTGTTGGTACGCACCGGACGGCAACGGTATGCGGTCACCGGAGCCGCGATGTTCCTCGGCGGTCTGCTGTTCTTCGAGAAGGCCGCCGTCATCCCGTTCGTGGCGTTCACCGTCGCGGTGCTGCTGGCGCACGTCCAGGGCGAGCACCAGCCGATCCGCACGGTCTGGCGCCGCGGCCTGCGGTTGTGGGCGGCCGCCCTGGCGTTGACCGCGGCCTGGGTCGGGCTGTACCTGGTGGTGGTCGACCAGCAGCGGTGGAGTTCCGATCTGGCCATGACGTGGGATCTGCTGCGGCGCTCATTCACGCACGGCATCGTGCCGGGCCTGGTGGGTGGCCCGTGGGAATGGCAGCGGTGGGCCCCGGCCTCCCCCTGGGGGGTCCCGCCGACGACGGTGATGGCGCTGGGCTGGGTGGCGCTGGCCGTCGTGCTGGCGGTCTCGCTGATCCGTAAACAACGGATCGGCCCGGTGTGGGCGGTCGCCCTCGGTTACGCGGTGGCCTGCCAGATCCCGATCTACCTGATGCGGTCCTCACAGTTCACGGCGCTGGAACTGGCGCAGACGCTGCGCTATCTGCCGGATCTGGTGGTGGTGGCGGCCCTGTTGGCCGCGGTCGGACTGAGCGCGCCGAATCGTCCCGGCGCGGCCTGGTTGGACGCCTCCAGGACGCGCAGCATCGCGACGGCCGCCGCGGCGGTGCTGTTCGTCGCCAGCAGCCTGTACTCGACGGCGACCTTCCTCACCAGCTGGCGCGACAATCCGACCAAGTCCTATCTGCAGACCGCTCGGGCGAGTCTGGCTGTCGCGCAATCGGAGTCGTCGGCACCGCTGCTGGATCAGGAGGTCGATCCACTGATTCTGCAGCGGATGGCCTGGCCGGAGAACCTGGCCAGCCACATGTTCGCGCTGTTGCCGGACCGACCCGAATTCGACTCCTCCACAACGGAATTACGCATGCTGGATGCCGGCGGACACGTCGTCGACGCGAACGTCACCTGGGTGCGAACGGTGCTACCCGGCCCCACCCCGCACTGCGGATATCTCACCCAGCCCGACCAGCCGGTGCAGATGCCGCTGGACGGGCCGTTGTTGCCCGCGGAATGGACCGCCGAGATCAACTACCTGGCCAACAGCGACGGCTCGATGACCATGACCCTCGATGAGGGCACCGAGGTGCGGGTGCCGGTGCGACCGGGCCTCAACCGCGTCTACGTGCGGCTATCCGGCGCCGGCGGGTCCATCACGGCGCAGGCGCAGACCGCCGCGCTGTCGGTGTGCCTGGCCTCGGGGCCGGTGGGCCACCTCGCGCCCAGGCGCTGAGGCTGTGTCAGAGTAGTTCGTATGACTAACTTGCGCGACGAGGGCCTGAACGTGTTCCGCGAAATGCTGCCCGGCGTCCTGCCGGAGAACCTGCCTAATGAGAAGGTCAGCTTCGGCACCGGCTTCGCCTCCGAGTTGATGGAAATCGGCATCGAGGGCATCTTCGGTCGACTGTGGAGCCGCGAGGGACTGTCCCGACGGGACCGCAGCCTGCTCACCCTGGGCATCCTGATCGCGCTGGGCGCCGAGCAGGAGCTGGAGTCACACTTCCAGATCGCCCTGCAGAACGGCCTGACCGAGGACGAACTGGCCGAGGTCGTCTACCACAGCTCCGGCTACGCCGGCTTCCCGGCGGCCAACACCGCCAAGCACGCGGCGCTGAAGGCCTTCAGCCGAGAACATCAGATCTGAGGCACGTTCACGTGGAGCCGCCCAGGAGAATCGAACTCCTGACCTATTCATTACGAGTGAATTGCTCTACCGACTGAGCTAGGGCGGCGTGCCCGGTTGCCCGGGCGCAGGAGAGTCTACAGGTCGCTACGCAGTGCCTGACCCACCGAGGCCACCATGGCATCGACCGCGAATTTCGGCTTCACGTTGACCGCCAGGGCCTCGCGGCATTGCAGCACCGCCTCGATGCAACGCAACAACCGGTCCGGGGACGCGTGGGCGGCCATCGCCGCGATCCGCTCGGCCATGTCCGGATGATTCGGCGTGACCCCGCCGCTGCCGGTCGACACCAGCAGCGCATCGCGAAAATAGCTCGCCAGGTCGATCAGGGCGCGATCCAGCGCATCGCGCGAGGCCCGGGTGTGACGGGACTTCTGCCGCTTTTCCAGTTCCTTGATGGCACCGGCGGCGCCGCGCATGGTGCCCGCGGTGCCCTTGCCCGTGCCACCGGCGCCCAACGCGGTGCGCAGTTCGTCGGTTTCGACTTCGTTGCGGTCTTCGGTCAGCGCCTTGGCCTCGGCCTCGGCGGCGGCGACCAGTTCCTCGGCCGCGGCGTAGGCCCGCGACGGGGTCGCGGCGTCGCGCGCCAGGCCGAGCGCGCGCTTGCGGCGCTCCCGGGCCTCCGGATCGGTGGCCAACCGGCGCGCGCGCCCCACGTGACCGCCGCTGACCGAGGCGGCCCAGCGGGCGTCGTCGGCGCCCAGCCCGTCGGAGTCCATCAGGACCTGGGCGATCGCGTCGACCCCCGGGGTCACCAGCGCGACGTGGCGGCACCGTGAGCGCAGCGTGATCGCGATGTCCTCGGGATCCACCGAGGGCGCGCACAGCAGGAACACCGTCGACGGCGGCGGTTCTTCGACCACCTTCAGCAGCGCGTTGGCCGCGCCTTCGGTGAGTCGGTCCGCGTCCTCGATCACCACGATCTGCCAGCGCGCGGTGCTCGGTCGCCGCGAGGCGATCTGCACGATCGCCCGCATCTCGCTCACCCCGATCGACAGCCCCTCCGGGATCACCCGCCGGACATCGGCGTGCGTGCCGGCCATCGCCGTCGTACAGTCCCGGCACTCGCCGCAGCCCGGCACCCCCTCGCCGGTGCACTGCAGCGCGGCGGCGAAGCACAGCGCCGCCACCGAGCGCCCCGACCCGGGCGGACCGGTGAACAACCACGCGTGTGTCATCGACGGACCGCTCGCAGCGCTGTGAATCGCGTCACCCCGCGCGGCCCGCGCGGCCGCGACGAGTTCGGCTTCGACCGTGTGTTGGCCCACCAAGCGTGCAAAAACCCCGGACATCACCGGCAAGACTAGTGCTCACCGGCGACATCGCCGACTTCGCGGTCACAGAACCGGCCACGGCAACGGTTCGGATTGGCCGCCCTTGCCGGATACGGTGAACGGGTGACCACTGGGGAGGTAACGCCCGGGCGAATGGGTGCATTCGTCCGTTGGGTCGTGCGCACCCCATGGCCGGTCTTCACGCTCGGGATGGTGCAGGCCGACATCATCGGCGCCCTGTTCGTCCTGAGTTTCCTGCGGTTCGGCCTGCCCACGCAGGACCGCATCCAGCTGCAGGACCTGCCGCAGCTCAATCTCGCGATCTTCGTGGGCTACCTCTTGATCTCGTTCGGCATCGGCGCCTACGTCAGCCTGCGACTGCTGGTGCCGGTGTTCCGGTGGCAGCGCCGGGACGGCCTGCTGTCGGACTCCGACCCGGTGGCCACCGACCTGGCGCGGGTGCGCGCGCTGCGGATGCCGATCTACCGCACCGCGATCAGCCTGACCAACTGGTGCCTGGGGGGCGTCGTGTTCATCGCCGCCGCCTGGCCGGTGGCCGGCCACTCGGCCCCGGTGCTGGCGGTCGCGACCGGGTTGGGTGCCGCCGCGACGGCGATCATCGGCTACCTGCAGTCCGAACGGACCCTGCGGCCCGTCGCCGTGGCCGCGTTGCGCAGCGGATCGCCCGAGAACTTCCGGGCGCCCGGGGTCATCCTGCGGCTGCTGCTGACGTGGGCGCTCGGCACCGGGGTGCCGCTGCTGGCGATCGTGCTGTCCATCGTCGCGAGCAAGTTCGCGATCCTGCAGACCTCCGCCGATCAGTTGTTCACCCCGATCCTGCTGATGGCGCTGGCCGCGCTGGGAATCGGGCTGGCCGGCACCGTCCTGGCCGCCATGTCGATCGCCGACCCGCTGCGGCAGCTGCGGTGGGCGCTCGGCGAGGTGCAGCGCGGTAACTACAACGCGCACATGCAGATCTACGACGCCAGCGAACTCGGGCTGCTGCAGGCCGGATTCAACGACATGGTCCGCGACCTGTCCGAACGCCAGCGGCTGCGCGACCTGTTCGGCCGCTACGTCGGCGAGGACGTGGCGCGGCGCGCCCTGGAGCGCGGCACCGAACTGGGCGGTCAGGAACGCGATGTCGCGGTCCTGTTCGTCGACCTGGTGGGATCGACGCAGCTGGCCTCGACCCGTCCACCCAGCGAGGTGGTGAACCTGCTCAACGAGTTCTTCCGCGTGGTGGTGGGCACGGTCGCCAAGCACGGCGGCTTCGTCAACAAGTTCCAGGGTGACGCGGCGTTGTGCATCTTCGGCGCGCCGATCGAGCATCCCGACGCCTACGGCGCCGCGCTGGCCGCCGCGCGCGGCCTGCACGACGAGTTGCTGCCGGTCCTCGGCAGCGCCGAATTCGGCATCGGGGTCTCCGCGGGCCGCGCGATCGCCGGACACATCGGCGCCCGGGCCCGCTTCGAGTACACCGTGATCGGCGACCCGGTCAACGAGGCCGCGCGGCTGACCGAACTGGCCAAGCACGAGGAGGGCCGCGTGCTGGCCTCCGCGCAGGCGGTCAGCGGCGCGCTGGACTCCGAGGCGCTGGCCTGGAACGTCGGCGAGATCGTGGAACTGCGCGGGCGCGTCGCACCGACGCAGCTGGCGCGGCCGATCAAGCTGGCCGAGACCCCGGAGCCGGCGGACGCCGCCGCGGGCTAAGCCTTCTTCGCGGCCTTCTTGGCCGGGGCCTTCTTCGCGGCCTTCTTGGCCGGCGCCTTCTTGGCGGCGGCCTTCTTCTTCACCGGGCCTCGCGCGCGCCGGTCGGCCAACAACTCCGAGGCCCGCTCGTCGGTGATCGACAGCACGTCGTCACCCTTGCGCAGGCTCGCGTTGGTTTCACCGTCGGTGACATACGGGCCGAAGCGGCCGTCCTTGATCACCATCGGCTTCTCCGACACCGGGTCGACACCCAACTCCCGCAGCGGCGGCGTGGCGGCGCCCTGGCGGCCCCGCCGTTTCGGCTCGGCGTAGATCTTCAGCGCCTCGTCGAGGTCGATGGTGAACATCTGCTCCTCGGTGGCCAGCGAGCGAGAGTCGGTGCCGCGCTTCAGATATGGGCCGTAACGACCGTTCTGCGCGGTGATCTCCTCGCCGGAGGCCGGGTCCACCCCGACCACCCGTGGCAGCGACAGCAGCCGCAGCGCGTCCTCGAGGGTCACGGTCTCCAGGTCCATGCTGCGCAGCAGCGAACCGGTGCGCGGCTTGGGACCCGTCGGCTTCTTGCCCTTCTTCGCCGGCGTTCCGGCGGTGCCGTCGTCGTCGGGGGTTTCCGGCTCGGGCAGCACCTCGGTGACGTAGGGGCCGAAACGCCCGTCCTTGGCCACGATTTCGTGGCCGGTGGCGGGATCGATGCCGAGGCTGCGGCCGCCCTGCGGGGTGGCGAACAGCTTCTCCGCCAATTCGAGGGTCAACTCGTCGGGGGTCAGTTCGTCGTTGAGGTTGGCCCGCTGCGGGGTCAGCTCACCGTCCTCGCCGAGGACCATCCGCTCCAGGTAGGCGCCGTTGCGGCCGACCCGGACGTTGACGGCCCGGCCCTCTTCGTCGTCAAAGAGCTTGATCGAGTTGACTTCTCGCGCGTCGATGCCTTCGAGGTTGCCACCCACCAGCTTCTTGAGGCCGCCGGACCGCGCGATCGACCCCTCGACGCCGTCCTCGCCGCCGAAGTAGAAGTTGGACAGCCAGTTGCTGCGCTGCTCGGTGCCCGCGGCGATGCCGTCGAGCTCGTCTTCCATGGCCGCGGTGAAGTCATAGTCGACCAGCCGCGCGAAATGCTGTTCCAGCAGCCCGATCACGGCGAACGCCACCCAGGACGGCACCAAGGCGCTGCCCTTCTTGTGCACGTAGCCGCGGTCCTGGATCGTCTTGATGATCGACGAATAGGTCGACGGGCGACCGATGCCGAGCTCTTCGAGCGCCTTGATCAGCGAGGCCTCGGTGTAGCGGGCCGGCGGGTTGGTGGCGTGGCCGTCCGGCGTCAGCTTCTGCGCCCGGACCTGCTGGCCCTGCGTGAGGTTCGGCAGCCGCCGCTCGGCGTCGTCGGCCTCACCGCCGGCGAGTTCGTCGACGGTCTCGACGTAGGCCTTCAAGAAACCCGGGAAGGTCAGGGTCCGGCCGCTGGCCGCGAAGGTGACGGCGCGGCCGACGCCGTCGGTGCCGGCGGATTCGCCGGTGATCCGCAGGCTCAGCGTGGTGCCCCGGGCATCGGCCATCTGCGAGGCGACCGTGCGCTGCCAGATCAGCTCGTAGAGCCGGAACTCGTCGGATTCGAGTTCGCGACGCACCGCGTCGGGGGTGGCGAAGGTGTCGCCGGCGGGCCGGATCGCCTCGTGGGCCTCCTGCGCGTTCTTGACCTTGCGGGTGTACTGCCGCGCCGTCGGGTAGACGGATTCCTCGCCGTAGAGCTGGGCGGCCTGGTTGCGCGCGGCGTTGATCGCCGACGCCGACAGCGTCGTCGAGTCGGTACGCATGTAGGTGATGTAGCCGTTTTCGTAGAGGCGCTGCGCGATGCTCATGGTCCGCTCGGAGGAGAAGCGCAGCTTGCGGCCGGCCTCCTGCTGCAGCGTGGAGGTCATGAACGGCGGGTACGGCCGGCGGGTGTAGGGCTTCTCCTCGACCGAGGAGACCGCCAGGGAGGCACCGCTGAGGCCCTCCACCAGGTTGCCGGCACCGGCCTCGTCGAGCACCACCACCTCGGTGGGCTTCTTGACGGTGCCCAGCGAGTCGAAGTCGCGGCCGGTGGCCACGCGCTGACCGTCGACGTTGACCAGCCGCGCGTTGAACACCGGCGGATGCGCGTTCGGATCGGACACGCTGGCGTCGAGTTCGGCGACGATGTCCCAGTAGGTGGCGCTGCGGAACGCCATCCGCTCGCGTTCGCGCTGCACGATGATGCGCGTGGCGACCGACTGGACGCGGCCGGCGCTCAGCTTCGGCGCCACCTTCTTCCACAGCACGGGCGAGACCTCGTAGCCGTAGAGCCGGTCCAGGATGCGCCGGGTCTCCTGGGCGTCGACCAGATCGATGTCCAGTTCGCGCGGGTTTTCGGCGGCGGCGCGGATCGCCGGCTCGGTGATCTCGTGGAACACCATCCGTTTGACCGGGATGCGGGGCTTGAGCGTCTCGAGCAGGTGCCAGGCGATGGCCTCACCCTCGCGGTCACCGTCCGTCGCGAGGTAGAGCTCGTCGACGTCCTTGAGCAGGCCCTTGAGCTCGGTGACGGTGGCCTTCTTCTCGGGGCTGACGATGTAGAGCGGCTCGAAGTCGGCGTCCACGTTGACCCCGAGTCGGGCCCACGGCTCGGATTTGTACTTGGCCGGCACGTCGGCGGCGGCGCGCGGCAGGTCACGGATGTGGCCGCGGGAGGACTCGACAATGTAGTTGGAGCCGAGGTAGCCCGCGATCTTGCGCGCCTTGGTCGGCGACTCGACGATGACGAGTCGCCGGACGCCTGCTTTGCCGTTATCGCCAGCCAACTGGGGTTACGCTCCACTTCTTCATTGCTCTCACAGGACATCGTGCCTGCGAGCAACTGCCAATTTTGCATTGTGTACCCACCGAAGCAAACTGGACCGCATCCGATGTGCTGTCAGACACGGGGCCACTGCGCCTGCGCCTCGACGTCATCGGGGGGCTCCCCGACGTTCTCTACCAGCCGTGATAGCCGTCTGCGGCCGTTGATTCGCAGGGCCGGACGGGTGCCGCGGGTGCCGATGAGGGTAGGTGCGATTCCCACCCGCATCAACGCCGATGCGAGCGGCGAGTGCGTGTCAGGCGCGTGTGGGTCCAAACCCAGCAGGTAGCGGTCGCCGTCGGCGTAGCCGGCCGC
Source organism: Mycolicibacterium sp. MU0053 (assembly GCF_963378095.1). Lineage (NCBI taxonomy): Bacteria > Bacillati > Actinomycetota > Actinomycetes > Mycobacteriales > Mycobacteriaceae > Mycobacterium > Mycobacterium burgundiense. Next base: position 336,269 of record NZ_OY726397.1, on the reverse strand, counting down.
CAGCGTCCAGGCGCGCAGTTCGCGCGGCCCGGGCAGCCACTGTGCGGGCACCGTCTTGACCGCCCCACGCGTCCACTGGGCGGCAACAGCGACCAGGCGGAGGTCGACGGCCGTGCGGACCAGCGGGGTGTCTTCGTCGGTGCGGCTGATCTCCGGCTGCAATCCGGACTCCTCGATCATGGTGGCCAGTGCCTGCGCGCGCCACGGCCGGTCGACGACCACCGACAGCCGGGCGCCGACCACCTCCGGTGAGCCCACCAGCACCACCTGACCCGACGTGGCCAGCAGCCCGGTCAGGTCGGATGCCGCGGGCGGTATGGCTTCCGCGGAGAAAAAGGACAGCTGGCTCACGACACCGACAGTAAGCCAGACAAAACGCCCCGGGCGGCAAGACCACCCGGGGCGTTTATGTCAATGAATTCTCAGACGGCGCGAACGCCGGTGGCCTGGGGGCCCTTGGGGCTCTGGCCGACCTCGAACTCCACACGCTGATTTTCCTCGAGGGTGCGGAATCCGGACCCCTGAATTTCCGTGTAGTGGACGAACACATCCGCGGAGCCATCCTCCGGCGCAATAAAACCGAAGCCCTTTTCCGCGTTGAACCACTTCACAGTTCCCTGTGGCATCTTTCGATCTTTCCTTACTTTTCCTACCGGGTGCGGTACACCACCGTTGCAGTGCACCGGGCCCGTTGTGACCGCACATCCTTCGCAGGAACCGCGACCGCAACGTCGATCCTGCGAAAGCTTTGACACCACACAGAAGCTGCGACCACCCACATCCAATCATGATCGGACGGTTAGCGACAGTCTCGTTGCTACGAACTCGTGAACAATTGCCTCTGTGAAGACGAATTTTGGCAGTGAGCTGCTCTCCGCTGCCCTCGCGGGCGACCATGACGGCGCCGAGCACCCGGTTCGTCACGTTGCCGAACTGCCGGCCCGTACCGGGGTTCCGGACCGCTGGCCCGACTGGGCCGACGCCGACGTCGTGCACGCGTTCACCGAGCGCGGCGTGGCCACCCCGTGGCGCCATCAGGTGCGCGCCGCGCAGTACGCGTACGACGGCCGCCATGTCGTCATCAGCACCGGGACGGCGTCGGGCAAGTCGCTGGCCTATCAGCTGCCGGTGCTGGCGACGCTGGCCGCCGACCCCCGCGCCCGGGTCCTCTACCTGTCGCCGACCAAGGCGTTGGGTCACGATCAGCTGCGCGCGGCGCACGCGTTGACCGCGGCGGTGCCGCGGTTGGCCGACGTCGCACCCGCCGCCTACGACGGGGACAGCCCCACCGAAGTGCGCCGCTTCGCACGGGAACGGTCGCGCTGGCTGTTCTCCAACCCGGACATGATTCACCTGTCGATGCTGCGCAACCATGCCCGCTGGGCGGTGTTCCTGCGCGGCCTGCGCTACATCGTGGTCGACGAATGCCACTACTACCGCGGTGTGTTCGGTTCGAATGTGGCGATGGTGCTGCGCCGGCTGCTGCGGCTGGCCCAGCGGTATGCCGCGGCCGAGGCCCGGCAGCCCACCGTGATCTTCGCCAGCGCCACCACCGCCGCGCCCGGCGAGACCGCCGCCGAGCTGATCGGGCAGACGGTGCTCGAGGTGACCGAGGACGGCTCCCCGCAGGGCGCGCGCACCGTGGCGCTGTGGGAACCGGCGATGCGCACCGACGTCACCGGGGAGCACGGCGCACCGGTGCGCCGTGCCGCGGGCACCGAGGCTGCCCGGTTGATGGCCGATCTGATGGTCGAGGGGGCCCGGACGCTGACGTTCGTGCGGTCGCGCCGCGGTGCCGAACTGACCGCGCTCGGCGCGCGCGCCCGGCTGAGCGACATCGCGCCGCACCTCGTCGACAAGGTGGCGTCCTACCGGGCCGGATATCTGGCCGAGGACCGCCGCGAGCTGGAGCGGGCCCTGGCCGACGGCCGGCTGCTGGGCCTGGCGACCACCAACGCGCTCGAACTCGGCGTCGACATCGCCGGCCTCGACGCGGTCGTGCTGGCCGGTTTTCCGGGCACGGTGACCTCGTTCTGGCAGCAGGCCGGGCGGTCCGGGCGGCGGGGGCAGAGCGCGCTGGTGGTGCTGATCGCGCGCGACGACCCCCTGGACACCTACCTGGTGCACCATCCCGAGGCGCTGCTGGACAAGCCGATCGAGCGGGTGGTCATCGACCCCACCAACCCGTATGTGCTGGGGCCGCAGTTGCTCTGCGCGGCCACCGAACTGCCCGTCGAGGAGGCCGAGGTACGCGGCTGGGGCGCGGAGTCGGTGGCCGCCGCCCTGATCGACGACGGGCTGCTGCGGCGCCGGGCCGGCCGGTACTTTCCGGCGCCGGGGCTCAACCCGCACCAGGCGGTGGATATTCGCGGCGCGATCGGCGGGCAGGTCTCGATCGTCGAAAGCGAGACGGGTCGGCTGCTCGGCGGGGTGGGCGCGGGGCAGGCGCCCGCCACCGTGCACCCCGGCGCGGTGTATCTGCATCAGGGCGAGACCTATCTGGTCGACGCGTTGCAGTTGGACGACGGCGTCGCGTTCGTGCACGCCGAGGATCCCGGCTACACCACGTTTTCGCGAGAGTTGACCGACATCACGGTGACCGGGCCGGGCGAGCGGATGGAGCTGGGGACCGAACCGGATCAGGTCACCCTGGGGTTCGTCCCGGTCGCGGTGTCGCACACCGTGGTGGGGTATCTGCGTCGCACGCTGGCCGGCGAGGTCATCGACTTCATCGAGCTCGACCTGCCGACCCAGACCTTGGCGACCACCGCCGTGATGTACTCGCTGCCTCCGGAGTTGTTGATTGCCAACGGCATTGACACACTCCGGATTCCCGGCGCGCTGCACGCCGCCGAGCACGCCGCGATCGGGTTGCTGCCGCTGGTGGCCAGTTGCGATCGCGGCGACATCGGCGGGGTCTCGACCGCGGCGGGCCCGGAGAACGGTCTGCCCACGGTGTTCGTCTACGACGGCCATCCCGGCGGGGCCGGGTTTGCCGAACGTGGCTTCCACCGCGCAGCACAGTGGTTGGGTGCGACGGCCGCGGCGATCCAGGCTTGCGAATGCCCGCACGGATGCCCGTCGTGCGTGCAGTCGCCGAAGTGCGGCAACGGCAACGATCCGCTGGACAAGGCAGGCGCCGTGACGGTGTTGCGCACCGTGCTGGCCAGACTGGGGTGACGACCGACCCCTCGAACGGTCGACCTCCCAGGTGGGCGGCCAACGACGCCCCCTGCCGAGAACCGGTCCACTACAGGGAATCCGCTCCCCTCCCGGCGGTCGGGCGCACCGGAAAATTACCCCGCGCGAGGGGGTCACGCAACCGGATTGAACGCAACGGGCGAACCGTCTCACCCTGACAGGGTGTCAATTCTGTGCGGGTTCGCATTCACCAGCAAATGGCCTCTCGGGCCGGTGCTCACTAGAATCAGCGCACATGCAGTGGCTGCTGGTAGAGACGTTGGGCGCGGAACCCGTCGTCGTCGCGGACGGTCGGGAACCGAAGGACTTCGTCCCGGTCAGCGCATTCTGTCGCCGCAGCCCGCATTTGGCGGCGATCCGAACCGCGATCACCGAGACGGTCAGCACCGCCAGCAGCCTGGTGAGCCTGGCGCCCAAGGGCAATCGGGTGATCCGGACCGAACCCGTGCGGATGACCGACGGCGTCGTGCACGGCGTGCACGTGTGGGTGGGGTCGGCGAAATCCGAACCGCCCGAACGGATGATCCCCGGGCCGCTGTTCTGGGACCTCAGCACCGGCGTGGCCGTCGACACGCCGGAGTCACTACTCAACAGCGGACTGGACCCGGACGTCGGGGTCACGGCGGGTCGGGCCTTCGCCGACGACCTGCCGGGGCGGGACCTGAGCAGCCGGGAAAGCCGCGTGCTGGCCCGTGCCGCGCAGGCCGAGCCCGGGACCACCTACTGCGCGACCTGGGAGGTCAACGACTGGCGTGGCGAACCGATCGCGATCGGTTTCGTCACCCGGGTGGGCCTGGAACCGGCCGGCGGCGGGCGTGACCATGTCATCGCCCGTGCCATGAACTGGCGCAGCGAACCGGTCACCCCGGCGGATTAGCCCCGCCGGCGCGCACCGGACCGGCCCGCGCGGCGGCGCTCGCGGCGCCGATGACGACCCGCACCGTGGTCCGGACCGTGATGTCGAGGCCGTCGACGTCGCAGCCGACGACCTCCGCCCGCATCGCCGTGCCCAGTTCCCGGGCCCGGCCACACGCCGCCTCGCGGCCGGCCGGCAGCGCGGCGGCCGCCGCCAGCGCCGCCAGATCGGCCGCGCTCTGGGCCTGATGACGCGCCACCACGGCGGCGCCGACGCGCAGCACTGCCGCCATGATCAGCAGCAATGCGAGCACCATGGCCGCGGCCAGCACCGTCGCCGCCCCCGCGTCACCCCGAAGCCGAGGCGGGTTCGAGCGCCGCGACGGCCCGCGCGCTGATCGTGATCCCCGGCAGCGTCCGGACGGCGGTGCTGACCGTGGCGATGACGAAGCCGCCCTCGCTGCGCAACCGCAGTTCCGCCCCGGCCGGCGCCACGGCCCCCACCACCGCGGCGGCCGCGGCCTGGTCCCCGCGGGCGGCCAACCGGGCCGCCTCGCGGGCGGCGTCGGTGCAGCGCACCGACGCCATGACAGCGGCCAGTCCGCCGACGCACAACACCAGGACCGCCACCAGGGTGACCAGGGCCAGCGCGGTCTCGACCGTGCCGATGCCCGCATCGCCGCTCAGGCGCCCGTGTTCAGCGCCCGGTTGATGATGTTGGTCAACGCCCCCACGATGGAATCGCCGGTGACGACGCTGTAGAGAATCGCCCCGAAGGCCGCAGCGGCCACCGTACCGATCGCGTATTCGACCGTCGACATCCCGGACTCGTCCACCACGAGCAGCGTCAGCCGGGTCCGTATCGTCGGTAACAGCCTGTCCAACATGATGTTTCCCTTTCCTCGGTGATTTCACAGCAACCCCGGACCCAGCACCTCGGCCGCGAGGCCCGCGACGACCGGCACCACACCCAGGCACACGAACGCCGGCAAGAAGCACAGCCCCAGCGGGCCGGCGATCACGACCGCGGCGCGCTCGGCCGTCGCCTCGGCGCGATGGACCGCGGCCTGCCTGGATTGCTCGGCCAGTTCGGTGACACCTTGCGCCAGCGCGGCGCCCGAGACCGCGGACCGCCGGGCCAGGCGCAGGAATGCGATGCAGTGCTCGTCGGTGACCTCCGCGGTGGCCGCCCACGCGGTGCCCGGATCCGCCCCCAGCGCAATCAGGTCCGCGGCCCGCCCGAGCAACCCCGCCAACTCCGGGGGCGCCGAAGCCGCCGTCGCCCGCGCCGCGGCCGCCACCGACATCCCCGCGCTCAGGCAGACCGCCAGCACATCCAGGCTCGAGGCGGTGGCCAACGGGTCATCGGCCCGCGGGCCCCGTTCGCTCGGCCGCAGCACCGGGCCGACAACGCGTGATCGACGCACTGCCGCAGCCGGATTCAGCAGCAAGGCCAGCGCCAACGCCACCGCCGCGACCGTCATGCCACGGCTCCGCTGGTGATGTGGTCGGCCCACAGCAACCCGCAACACGCCAACACCACGCCGCCGACCAGCAGCCAACCCCCGGCGCCGCCGCCGATCAGGAAGGCCACCGGCGCCGCGCCCATCGCCTGACCGAGCAGGATCCCGACGACCGGCAACCCGGCCAGGATCGCCGTGGTGGCCCGCGCTCCGGCCATCCCGGCCTCGACCCGAGCGTCGAACCGTTGCCGCTCGATGATGTCGCGCTGGGCCGCCCGCATCAGGGCGGCGACCGCCAGGCCGTGATCGGCGGCCAACGCCCAGAACACCGCCATCCGTTCCCAGTCCCGCCCGCGCGCCGAATGCTGCGCGGCGGCACGTAATCCCGCGCTGACGTCGGCCCCGAGCAGCGCCCGGGCAGCCACCGCCTGAAAGCCCGCGCCTACCTGACCGGCCGCCTCGCGGGCCACCGCGGCAAACCCCTGGACGGGGTGGCTGCCCACCCGCAGTTCGGCGGTGAGCATTTCCAGCGCCTCGGCCATCGCCGTGCCGTCCCGCAGATACCGCCGCTGGGCGCTGCGGCGCCGACGCCGGATCCACAGGGTGCCACCGAGCAGCGCGGCCGCCACCGCGATGAACGGCCCGGCCCAGACCAGCACCGCGCCCGCCGACACCGGCACCACCACGCGCCCGGCGCGGCGCAGGGCGGTCCGAGCGCGGTGCGGCGCCAAGCGGCGCCGCGGCGAGTCGGGCGCTATCACCAGCGCGGCGGCCAGGCTCAGCGCCGCCCCGGTCAGGGCGCTCACGCGGTGCGCCTGCGCGCCAGCAGATCGCGGAATTCGGCCATTCCACCGTCGAAGCCGCGGTCGGCCTGCCAGACCGGGACCGGCTCGCACAGCCCCGAGGCACCCGCCCGACGCAGGACGGCCACCTCGGCGAGGCGACGATGTCCGGGCGCCCGGTCGACGTGCAGCAGGACCTGCACCGCCGCGCCGAGTTGACTGTGCAGTGCGTTGCGGTCCAGTCCCCCGGTGGCCGCCAACGCCTCCAGCCGCGCCGGCACCTCGGCGGTGCTGTTGGCGTGCACGGTGCCGGCGCCGCCGTCGTGACCGGTGTTCAGTGCCGCCAGCAGGTCCACCACCTCGGCGCCGCGGACCTCGCCGACCGCGATGCGGTCCGGACGCATCCGCAGGGCCTGCCGCACCAGCTGGCGCAGCGTGATCTCGCCCGTCCCTTCGACGTTGGCGCCGCGCGCCACCAGGCGCACGACGTGCGGATGGGCCGGCCGGAGTTCGGCGGCATCCTCGACGCACACAATGCGTTCGCCGGGCTCGACGGCACCGAGCAGCGCCGCCAGGAGGGTGGTCTTACCGGCGCCGGTACCGCCCGAGACCAGGAAGGCCAGCCGGGCCGCGACCACATCGCGCAGCAGCTGTTCCGCCGCCGGCGCGATGGCCCCGATCGTCACCAGACCGGCCAGGGTTTGGGTCGCCGGGCGCAGCAGCCGCAGCGAGATGCAGGTCCCACCGACCGCGACCGGCGGCAACACGGCGTGCAGTCGCACCGCGGCGGCGCCGGCCGCCAATCCCGGCAACACCCCGTCGACCCATGGCTGGGAGTCGTCGAGGCGCCGGCCGGCCGCCAACGCCAGCCGTTGCGCCAGCCGGCGCACCGCGGCGTCGTCGGGAAACCGGATGGCGCTGCGCTGCAAGCCCGTTCCCGAGTCACTCCACACCGAATCCGGCCCAACCACCAGGACGTCGGTGACCTCCGGGATCCGCAGCAACGGGTCGAGCGGCCCGGCGCCGGTCAGCTCGGTCTGCAGCACCCGCAGGGTCGTGAGCACCTCGGTGTCGCCGAGCACCCCGCCGGATTCGGCCCGGATGGCCTCGGCGACCAGGCTGGCACGCAGCGGGCCCGATTCGGTGGCAAGGCGTTCCCGGACGCGGTCGATCAACGATGCGTTCATGCCGCCGCCCCGGGGTGGCGACCCACGCCGCGCCCCGGCCGGCGCCCGAGCAGGTCCAGCACCGCGGTCGCCGCGAGCGCCAACGGGGAGCGGGGGCGCAGCCGCACACCGCCGCGCTCCAAGTGCTCGCTGAGCATGGGTTCGGGGCGCATCGCCGCCAGCAGTGGCAACTCCACGATTTCGGCGACATCGACGGCGCGCAACCCGCCCGGCGACGGCCCCCGCACCACCAGGCCCACGTTGGGGTTCACCGCGTTGAGCGTCGGCGCCAGCGCCGCGGTGGCCGCGCACGACCGGACGTCGCTGGGACACACCACCGCGGCCAGATCGGCCTGTTCCAGGGCCACCACGGCGGCGTCGGTCAATCCCCGAGGCAGGTCGCACACCACCGTCGCGCCGCCCTGGCGGGCCGCATCGAGGATGACTTCGGCTGCTCCGCAGTCGATTTCGAAGCCGCGTCGGTCACCCGACAACACCGTGACCCCGCCGTGGGCGGGTAACGCCTGGCGCAGATCCGCCCAGTTGAGCCGGCCGCTGCGGACCGCGATGTCCGACCAGCGCAGGCCGGTCGAGGATTCCGCCCCGAGCAGCAGGTCGATGCCGCCACCGAACGAGTCCAGGTCCATCAGCAGCGACTCCGGCGCCCGCAGGGCCAGCGCGGCGGCCAGCACCGAGGCGCCGGCGCCCCCGCGTCCCCCGATCACCGCGACCACGGCACCGCCCGGGGCGCCGCTGCGAGCTTCGCCGCGGCCGTCCTCGAGCGCCGCGGTCAACGCCCGCACCAGCTCGTCGGCCTGGGCCGGCAGCATCAGGACCGACTGGGCTCCCACCGCCATCGCGGCGTGGAACGTGGTCGCCGTCGGTTCGGCGGGGGCCAGCACGAAGACCGCCCGGCGCCGCGGCAGCCCCATGGCCGCACAACGCGCCGCGCCGCCCTCGTCGACCACCACCGCCAGCGCCGCCGACCAGGCCGTGCGGCCCAACGCCGTCGGCGACGACAGCCGCACCACCCCGGTTCCGACCGCAGCCGCGATCCGGTCGACCTCATCGCGCAGCGCCGAGTCGGCGAGCAGCGCCAGCAATCCAGAGTGTTCGGTCACGGGTTCACCGTGCGGCAGACCGCACGGGCTACGCCACCGCGATAGACCCGAACTGTGGATCGGCGCTGGACTGTGGACGGACGGACGGCCTTCGAGAATGTGATTCCGGCGCATACCGATTCGCCAGCGAAGGCGCAGCCGACTTTCCCCACAAAAAAGACGACCCCCGCCAGGGGGGGAGGAGGCGGAGGTCGTCGTGTATCAGCCCCGGGGGGTCGGGCTGATGCACACCCGGCATAAGCCGAGTAATACTCACTATACACACGACGGAGCGCCCCGGTGCAAGTGTCGACACGAATGCCAGAGGCCGTCCCGGACTGCAGAATTGCAGTCTGCGACACCTGGCTTGAACTGCCATTTTGAACAGTTCGCCGACAGGTGTCACGGGCGACCTATCCTGGCTGGGTGACCGCCCCCGTTCCGGATGACGCCGCACCCACGAACGCTCGGCTGGCGCCGGCGCCCGACGGACCCCCACGCACCGCGGCCTTCTTCGACCTCGACAAGACGGTCATCGCCAAGTCCAGCACGCTGGCCTTCAGCAAACCCTTCTTCGCGCAGGGACTGCTCAACCGCCGCACCGTCCTGAAATCCAGCTATGCCCAGTTCGTATTCCTGATGTCCGGGGCCGACTACGACCAGATGGACCGCATGCGCTCGTATGTGACGAGCATGTGCACGGGCTGGGACGTCGAACAGGTCAAGTCCGTCGTGGAGGAAACCCTGCACGAGATCGTGAGCCCACTGGTGTTCGCCGAGGCGGCGACGCTGATCACCGACCACAAGCTGTGCGGCCGCGACGTGGTGATCGTCTCGGCGTCCGGCGAGGAGGTCGTGGCGCCGATCGCCCGCGCGCTCGGGGCCACCCACGCGATGGCGACCCGCATGGTCGTCGAGGACGGCAAGTACACCGGCGACATCGCGTTCTACTGCTTCGGCGAGGGCAAGGCCGAGGCCATTCGCGAACTGGCGGCCCGCGAGGGCTACCTGCTGGAGCACTGCTACGCCTACTCCGACTCGATGACCGATCTGCCGATGCTCGAACTGGTCGGCCATCCCGCGGTGGTCAACCCGGACCGGAACTTCCGCAAGGAAGCCGTCGCCCGCAACTGGCCGGTGCTGACCTTTTCCAAGCCGGTGTCGCTGCGCGACCGGTTCTCCGCACCGTCGGGCGCCGCGATCGCCACCACGGCCGCGGTCGGCATCACGGCGCTGAGCGCGGGCGCCCTGACGTTCTCGCTGTTGCGCCGCTTCGTGCTGCGTTAAGCCCAACTTTGACAGCGGTTTTGACGCCTGCGGGCCGTCGCCGATCACGATCCGAGGTCGAGTTGGGCACTTCTCGGCGGTTCGGACTTGCTGTGATCGAGATCACGTAGTACAAAGGAGGCACGGAAGCCCACGAGGCCAAGATCGACTCGGAAGAGAAGGGTTCGATCTCCCGAAGCGGGCAACCCAGCACGGCACCCGGCACCCACGCGGAGCTACAGCCGCGATATTGGCAGAAGTGTTGCGGGCCTGCGGAATTTGCGAAGAGCGGACGGATCGCAACCCTTTGGGTGGGGTCGCCACCGTAACGCAGCGCAGATACGCCGAGGCCAACCCACGCAGCCCACCGTTGCACGCTTGGTAACCGAGTTCCGTGCTAGCGGGCGGCGATCCGAGGAATCGGAACGCCGCCCGCTTTGCCGTGTAAGGCCTTGCGCCGGCGGCCCTTCCGAACAAATGACCGATCTAGTCGTCCGCCGGTTTGGACTTGCCGGCCTGGTCTTTGGCGTCGGCGATGGCGAGCGCTTCCCGCGCGCCCTCCTGCATGGCCCGACAGCTCAACAGCAGCCAATCGGTCAATCCTCGCTCGGTGCCCGCGGCGAAGCCGGCCGCGGCGCTGCGGTAGTCGGCGGCCCGGCGCATCCAGTACACCTCCGGCACTGCCAGGCCGCGCGGGTCCAATCCGGTGGCGATCGACACCAGTCGGGAGACCGCGCGGCTCACCACCCCGTCGGCGCTGCCGAACGGCGACAGGGCCAGCATCTCGCCGTGCGCCACCGCGGCCAAGATCGGCGCCGGTACCGAGGAGGTGCCGGTGACCAACCTGGTCACCAGGTCCAAACGAGCCGAGATCTCCGGGGTCGCGCGTGGTCGGCCCAGCCGGTCGTCCTCGACCAGGTCCGCGGCGGCCAGCGAATGCAAACGCGCGAGCGCCTGCAATGGGGCGCGGCGCCACACCCCGATCAGGGTGCCGGTGCCACCCTCCAACTCCTGGGCCACCCGCAGCGCCCCCGCGAACACCGGATCGCTGCCGGCGTTCTCGTCGAGTTGCAAAATCCCGCCGTCGAGCACCGAGGACGCGCGGGCCGCGCGCAGCGAGGCTTCGGCCGCGGTGACGGGCCAGCCGCGCAGGTTGGCGCGATGGCGGTGCGCACGCCCCAGCGCCTCCCGCGTCTCTTCGGCTGCCACGGCCACGCCGGGCAGCGCCAGCAACGGAGCAAGCGGATCGGCGGCCACGGCGGCTCACCTTACAGTGGCGCCCGCGCCCACCGGCCAGTTGCTCAGGCGGTGCGCTGGTCCTTGGTGATCCGCTCGTAGTCCGGCAGCCCGTTCCAGCCGATCGCAACCTCGCCCACCTTGGTGGAGTGACCGCCGGCCACCAGATAGCTCCACAACGGAATCACCGGCATATCGCGCAGCAGAATGCGTTGCGCGGCGTTGGTCAACGCGTACGACTCCGCCAACGTCGGCGCGGACTGCGCCACGGCGAGGGCACCGTCGAAGTCCCGGTTCGAGTAGCCGACGTCGTTGCCGCGGGCGCCCGTGACGAAGACCGGTTCCAGAAACGCCAGCATCGAGGGATAGTCCGCCTGCCACCCGGCCCGAAACGCGGAGTCCACGGCGCGGTCGGCGACCTCGGTGCGCAATCGGGCGAACGTCGGCACGGCCACCGCCTGGGCCTCGAGCCCCAGCGCGTCGCTGATGCTCTCGGCCACCGCCGCCACCCAGTTTCGGTGCCCGCCGTCGGCGTTGTAGGCGATCGGGTACCCACCCCGCCACTTCGAGATGGCATCGGCGCGCGCCCACAGTTGCCGGGCCAGCGGCGGGTTGTACTCCAGTGCCCGGCTGCCTGGCAGTTCCGCATCGAACCCGGGCATCGACCCAGCAGTGAAATCCCTTGCCGGAGAACACGTTGAGGCGAATCTCAGCTCGCAGATCCGGTCTCGGTCGATCGCCGCCGAGAGCGCCAGTCGACGCAGCCGGCCTTCTTCGCCGCCGAAGTGCGGCAACCACAGCGGCGTGCTCAGCGTCTGATTCTGCGGCACCAGCCCGGCCAGCGCCCGGTCGCCGAGGTCCTCTTTGAACGTGGCCGGCAGCTTCCCGGTCGGGATGGTGTCGAGCACGTCGAGTTCGTCGGCCAACAGGTCCCGGTAGGCCCGCTCCGGGTCGTCGTAGAACACGAAGCGCAGGCCCCGGTTTGCGGGGATGCGGTTACCGCGGTAGTCCGGGTTGGGCACCACGTCGATGCCCACGCCGCGCCGCCACGGCGGACCGCCGCCGGGGCCGGCGGCCAGCACGTAGGGGCCGTTGCCGATCGGATGCGCGCCGAACGCCGCCATGTCCTCGAACGCCACCGGCGGCAGCGGATAGAACGGCGTGAATCCGAGTCGCTGGATGAAATCGATGCTGGGTGCCTTGAGGCGCACGGTGAACTCGGTGTCGCTGTGGATCTCCAGTCCCGACATCGCCGCGGCGGTGGGCTCGGCCGCGGCCAGCGCGTCATAACCCTCGATGGGGGCGAAGAAACCCCGCAGCGCCTGGGCGTTGGTACTCAAGGCGCCGTAGTTCCAGGCGTCGACGAACGACCGGGCGGTCACCGGTGAGCCGTCGGTGAACGTCCACCCCGGCTCGAGTGTGATCCGGTACGTCCGATTGTCGATGGTGTCGATGGACTCGGCCACCTCCGGCGTCGGCATGCCGTCGGCGTCATAGGACATCAACCCGGCGAACAACCGGTCCAGGATCCGGGCACCGTCGGTCCCGTCGCTATCGGTGGTGATCAGGAGGTTCTGCGGCTCGCCGGCGTTGACGGCGACCAGGCCGCCGCCGCTGGGGGAACCGCCCGGGCCGCCGCAGGCCGGCACCAACGTGCCGAGCACCAGGAGGGCCGTCAATCGGGTCACCGCAACGCGGATCCGATCCAAACCAGCCTCCTTGACAGCCGTCTGCCGAATCGTGTGTGGGTTGACAATTGCGGTGCCACCGTTGGTGACTAGGCTCACTTCCATGACTGAGACGCATGTTGAAGTTCCGTCATGCTATCCGCCGTCGGCGGAGTTCGCCGCGCAGGCCAACGCGACCGCAGCGCTGTATGACGAGGCCGAGGCCGACCGCCTCGCGTTCTGGGCCAAACAAGCCGAACGGTTGTCCTGGGAGACCCCGTTCACCGAGGTGCTGGACTGGTCCGAGGCCCCGTTCGCGAAATGGTTCGTGGGCGGCAAGCTCAACGTCGCCTACAACTGCGTGGACCGCCACGTCGAGGCGGGCAACGGCGACCGGGTGGCGATCCACTGGGAGGGCGAACCCGTCGGGGATGCCCGCGACATCACCTACGCCGAACTCAAGGACGAGGTCTGCCGGGCCGCCAACACGCTGACCGAGCTGGGTCTGAGCGCCGGCGACCGGGTCGCGATCTACATGCCGATGGTGCCCGAGGCGATCGTGGCGATGCTGGCCTGCGCGCGCCTGGGTGTCATGCACAGCGTGGTGTTCGCCGGGTTCTCCGCCTCGGCCCTGCGGGCCCGGATCGACGACGCCAAGGCCAAGGTCGTCATCACCACCGACGGGCAGTACCGCCGCGGCACCGCGGTGTCGTTGAAGACCGGCGTGGACGAGGCGATCGAAGGCCTCGGTGCCGACAGTCCCGTCGAGCACGTGCTCGTGGTGCAGCGCACCGGGATCGAGGTGCCCTGGACCGCGGGCCGCGACCTGTGGTGGCACGAGGTCGTGTCGAAGGCCTCGACCGAGCACACCCCCGAGGCGTTCGACTCGGAACATCCGCTGTTCCTGCTCTACACCTCCGGCACCACGGGCAAGCCCAAGGGCATCATCCACAGCACCGGTGGGTTTCTGACCCAGGCGTCCTATACCCACCACTACGTGTTCGACATCAAACCCGAGACCGACGTGTACTGGTGCACCGCCGACATCGGCTGGGTCACCGGACACACCTACATCGTCTACGGGCCACTGTCCAACGGCGTCACGCAGGTGGTCTACGAGGGCACCCCGGCCTCGCCGGACGAGCACCGGCACTTCCAGATCATCGAAAAGTACGGTGTCACAATCTATTACACCGCCCCCACGTTGATCCGCACGTTCATGAAGTGGGGCCGCGAGCTGGCCTTCCAGCACGATCTGTCCAGCCTGCGCCTGCTCGGCTCGGTGGGCGAGCCCATCAACCCGGAGGCGTGGCGGTGGTACCGGCTGGTGTTCGGCGCCGACCGCACCCCCGTCGTCGACACCTGGTGGCAGACCGAGACCGGGGCCATCATGATCTCCCCGCTGCCCGGGGTCTCCGAGGCCAAGCCGGGCTCGGCCATGCGCGCGCTGCCCGGGATCTCGGCCAAGGTCGTCGACGACGACGGCAACGAACTCGAGCCCGCCTCCGAGCACGGCGAGCAGACCACCGGCTACCTGGTGATCGACAAGCCGTGGCCGGCGATGCTGCGCGGCATCTGGGGCGACCCGGAGCGCTACCGGGACACCTACTGGTCCCGATTCGCCGACAAGGGCTGGTACTTCGCCGGTGACGGCGCCCGCTACGGCAGCGACGGCGAAACCTGGGTGCTGGGCCGCATCGACGACGTGATGAACATCTCCGGTCACCGGATCTCGACCGCGGAGGTGGAATCGGCGCTGGTCGGACACTCCGGGGTGGCCGAGGCTGCCGTCGTCGGCGCCACCGACGATCAGACCGGGCAGGCGATCTGCGCGTTCGTGATCCTCAAGGCCCACGCGGCCAAGATCTCGCAGGAGCAGATGGTCGAAGCCCTGCGCGCCGAGGTGTCCCGGGAGATCTCGCCGATCGCCAAGCCGCGCGAGATCCATGTGGTGCCGGAGCTGCCGAAGACCCGCAGCGGCAAGATCATGCGCCGGTTGCTGCGCGACGTGGCCGAGGGCCGCGAACTCGGCGACACCTCGACCCTGGTGGACCCCGGGGTGTTCGAGGCGATCCGCGCCACCAAGTAGCCCGCCGCCGCGCGAGCGGCCACGTGGGTACCCGACACGCCGGGCGGCGGCGTACCGGGGTGAGCGCTCGCGTTGGTTGGTCAGGCCCCGAACGGGACGAAACCACTGCCCGGGCGGTTCTTGGCGACGATATCGGCCAGCTGGGTGTTGAACGACATGGTCACCGCCGGGGTGTGCAGCGGAATGAACTTGATGACGCAGGTCGGCAGCCCTTCGGTGAAGGCGCCGTGCAGCATGCCGACCAGCTTGTTGTCGACCGTCACCGGCGCGCCCGAATCACCGGGCTGACCGCAAACCTGGTTGACGATGGTGCCCGGATCCTTGCCCGGCCCCCAGGTGACCCCGCAGGAATAGCCGGTGGTGCGGCCCAGCTTGCAGGCGACGTCGCCGAACGCCGGGTCCGGCGCCAGGCCGTTGATCACGAATCCCTTGACGGTGTTGGTCGGCGTGACCTTGGCCGGGTCGAAGCGGATGACGGCATAGTCCAGTTCGTCGTTACCCGCGACCATGGTGCCCACCGGGCCGGCCGCTTCGGCGCCCTCGGCGGCCACCGTCGCCCCGGGTCCGCCGCAGTGCGCCGAGGTGAAGCCGACCAGATCGCCGCGGTTGTCGGTGCCGATCGCCGTCAGCGTGCAAAACGACTCGCCATTGACGACGATGCCCGCGCCACCGCCCAGGGTGACCGGCGCAGCGACGGCGGGACCGGCGAGGAGCATCGACAACCCGAGCGCCGCGCAGACTCCTGCCACCATCCCCCGCCAGCGGTGCCCGGTCATCAATAGGTCTCCTAGCTGCTCGAGCCCCGACTCGTCGGGCAAGTCTATCCACACCTCATCAGCAACACCGGCATCATCGGGTCGTGCTGGCCATGGCAGACATGGCAACATGGCTGCCGTGAGCAAAGGTGATCAGAAGAACGGCGTCCCAGCCACCGTGACCTCGATCCCGCTGGTCGACCCGCACGCCGTGCCCGCCAACGCCTCCATCGGCGACCTCGTCAAGGACGCCACCTCGCAGGTGTCGACGCTGGTGCGGGCCGAAGTCGAGCTGGCGCGAGCGGAGATCACCCGGGACGTCAAGAAGGGCGTGACCGGCAGCATCTTCTTCATCGCCGCACTGGTGGTGTTGTTCTATTCGACGTTCTTTTTCTTCTTCTTCCTGGCCGAGTTGCTCGACACCTGGCTGTGGAGCTGGGTGGCCTACCTGATCGTCTTCGGGATCATGGTGGTGGTCACCGCGGTGCTCGCGTTGATCGGCTATCTCAAGGTCCGCCGCATCCGCGGACCGCAGAAGACCATCGAATCCGTCAAGGAAACCCGCTCGGCGCTCACCGGCGGCGATCACCACGGCGCCCCCGGCACCGCGGACAAGGCAGCGGTGCCCGACCCGTCGGGGTGGTGATGGCCTGATGGCGGCCGGGCCCGACCCGTCCGTAACGCGCATCGCCGGGCCCTGGCGGCACCTCGATGTGCACGCCAACGGCATTCGCTTCCAGGTGGTGGAGGCGCATTCGAAACCCAACGACGCACCGGCCACCGACCGCCCGCTGGTGATCCTGCTGCACGGCTTCGGATCGTTCTGGTGGTCCTGGCGCCACCAACTGCGCGGCCTGAGCGGGGCCCGCGTGGTGGCCATGGACCTGCGCGGCTACGGCGGCAGCGACAAACCGCCCCGCGGCTACGACGGGTGGACCCTGGCCGGCGACACCGCGGGCCTGATCCGGGCGCTCGGGCACCGCTCGGCGACGCTGATCGGTCACGCCGACGGCGGGCTGGTGTGCTGGGCGACCTCGGTGCTGCATCCGCGGCTGGTGCGGGCCATCGGCCTGGTGAGCTCACCGCATCCGATCGCGTTGCGCCGTTCGGCGCTGACGCACCGCGAGCAGGCGCGCGCGCTGCTGCCGTCGCTGCTGTCGTATCAGGTTCCGATGCGACCCGAACGTGCCCTCACCCGCCACGACGCCGCGGCCCTGGAGGCCGTGATCCGCAGCCGGGCCTCCGACAAGTGGTTGGCCTCCGAGGACTTCTCGGAGAGCATCGGTCATCTGCGACAGGCCTTCCGGATTCCGGGCGCGGCACACTGTGCCCTGGAATACCAGCGGTGGGCGGTGCGCAGCCAGTTCCGTTCGGAGGGCCGTCGCTTCATGCGCGCGATGGACCGTCCGCTGGGCATTCCGGTGCTGCACCTGCATGGCGACGCCGACCCCTACGTGCTGGCCGACCCGGTGGCCCGCACCCAGCCCTATGTGCCGCACGGTCGGTTCGTATCGCTGCCCGGGGCAGGCCATTTCGGTCACGAAGAGGCACCGACGGCGGTCAATGAACACCTGATGCGCTTCTTCGAGCAGGCCAACGGCTAACCTCTAGCCCATGTGCACCCGCGTCGTATACCTGGGCAGTGGCGATCGCATCATCACGGGTCGTTCGATGGACTGGAAGGCCGAAATCGGCACCAACCTGTGGTCGTTGCCGCGCGGAGTCGAGCGCACCGGCCTGGCCGGCGCCGGCTCGGCGACATGGACCTCGAAGTACGGCAGCGTCGTCGCGACCGGTTATGACATCTGCACCACCGACGGTCTCAACGAGGCCGGGCTGGCGATGAACCTGCTGTGGTTGGCCGAGTCCGAGTACGCCCAGAGCGTCGACGACCGGCCCGGCATCTCGCTGGCGCTGTGGGGCCAGTACGTGCTGGACAACTTCGCGACCGTCGCCGAGGCGGTAACGGCGTTGTCCGCCAACCCGATCCGGGTGGTGACCGCCGAGGTGCCCGGCGAGGGCCGGCTGGCCACGCTGCACCTGTCGATGTCGGATCCCACCGGCGACAGCGCCATCATCGAGTACATCGACGGTGCGCAGGTCATCCACCACGGGCGCGACTATCAGGTGATGACCAACTCGCCGACCTTCGACAAGCAGTTGGCCATCAACGAGTACTGGCACCAGATCGGCGGCGTCGTGATGTTGCCCGGCACCAATCGCGCCGCCGACCGTTTTGTGCGGGCGTCGTTCTACGTCAACGCCATTCCCAAGACCGATGATCGTCAGGTCTCGGTGGCCGCGGTGCTCAGCGTCATTCGCAACGCCTCGGTCCCCTACGGCATCACCACCGCCGACGAGCCGAACATCTCCTCGACGCGCTGGCGCACCGCGGTTGACCACAAGGACCGCCGCTACTTCTTCGAATCGGCGTTGGCGCCCAACACCTTCTGGGTCAACCTGGACAAACTCGACTTCAGCGCGGGCGCCCCGACGCTGAAGCTCGAACTCGGCGAAGGCGAGAAAACGGTCTACGCCGGAGATGCCAGCGGCCAGTTCCGGGCGGCCGATCCGTTCCCGTTCCTCGCCGTCGGATGACGCAGCGGTTCGCGGAGCTTGCGTAGCGAACCGCGGAGGAGTCCGACCATCGGGTCCCGTCGGATGACGCAGCGGTTCGCGGAGCTTGCGTAGCGAACCGCGGAGGAGCATAGCCCGGCGAGCTAGGTAACGCAGGAACCCGTCGGCGCCCGTTCGGTGTTGCCGACCTTGGCGAACTGCGCGGAGACCTCGTTGGCGGTGAGCACGAAGCCGGTATCGGTGTCGTCGACCGCCGCGCCGAAGATCACCCCGAGCACCTGACCGCTGCGGTTGATCAGCGGACCACCCGAATTACCCTGCCGCACGGTCCCTCTGATCGTGTACACCTCGCGCATGACGGTGGTGGTCCGGTAGATGTCGGGGCCGTTGAGTTCGATGATCTCGCGGATGCGCGCCGGGGTCGCGGCGAACTCGCCGCCGCCGGGGTAGCCGACCACCAACACGTCGGTCCCGCTGATGGCGGGCTCTTCGGCGAACGGCAGCGCCTGGGCCGGTAGATCGGGCACCTGCAGGACCGAGATGTCGGCGTTCGGGTCGTAGGAGACCACGGTGGCCTCGTAGGTCTGCCCGTCGGATTCGACCGTGACGCTGTCCGATCCGGCGACCACGTGCGCGTTGGACATCACCCGGTTGGGGGCGACGACAAATCCCGTGCCCTCCAGCACCTTCTGGCAACCCGGTGCCACCCCGCGGATCTTCACCACGCTCGGCCGCACCGCCTCCACCACGGTGGAGTTCGCCAACGTCGCATCCGGGGGGTCCACCGCGACGATCGGCGTCCGGCCGAACGGCTGCAGCACATCGGGCAGGCCGGAGGTGTCCAGCAGCGCGGACAGGCGTTTGGGCACCGCCCGCAGCCACTCCGGGGCGTACCCGTCGACCTCGCTGACCACCTTCGAACCCTTCACGGCGGCAGCGAGATTCGGCTGATCGGAGGAGGTCAGCGGCGTGGCCAGCATCCACGCGGCGATCAGCACCACCAGTACCTGCGTGCACACCCCGATGATGGAATCGACGAAACGCAGTCCGGGACTTCGGATCGCGCTGCGCACCGCGCGGCCGAGCACGACGCCGGCGATCTCGCCGATCACCACCAGGGCCAGGATCAAGAACAGCGCCACGAACAGCTTGGTGCGCGCCCCATCGATGCGGTCCACCAGGTGCGGCGAGAGCAGCACGCCCGCGACCGCGCCGAGCACCACCCCGACGAACGACATCAGCGAACCCAGCGCGCCGGAACGCCATCCGGACACGGCCGCCACGAACGCGATCGCCACGATTGCGATGTCCAGCCACTGCGACGAACTCATAATCCCCCACCCGTCGTCGGCACCATGGCCATCGCCTCATCCAGTTCCACGACATTGTCGCTGTTCCACCGCTGAGCCCAGCCGGCAACATCGAGCATTGCCGAGATCACCTGCCCGGTGAAGCCCCACACCAGCATCTGATTGAGCAGAAACGCCGGGCCGGCGTAGCGGCGACCGCGCTCGGCCCGGTAGACCGTCAGCCGATTCTCCGGGTTGACGAACGCCCGCACCGGCACGTGCGTCACCAGGGCGGTCTCGGCCTCGTCGACCACAGTGACCGGACCCGGATCCGGCGAGTAGGCCAGCACGGGGACGACATGAAAGTTCGACGGCGGGATGAACATCCGCTCGAGCGTCACCAGCGGTTGCAGCCGGGAGGTCTCGATGCCGGTCTCCTCCCACGCTTCCCGCAGCGCGGTGCCCACGGGGCCGGCGTCGCCGGGATCGCTGGCGCCACCGGGGAACGCGGCCTGACCGGCGTGATGCCGCAGGGTGGAGGCGCGCACCGTCACCAACAACCGCGCCTCGTCGGGCAGGCCGTCGGCGGCGGCGTGCTGCGGCCCGGAAAACAACACGAGCACCGCGGCATCCCGTCGGGTCCCGGTCGCCGCGGCGTGCGTATTGGCGTCGCTGATCGTGGCCAGGATCTCGGGGGGAACGTGGCGGCGGTAGATCCCGCGGAGTTCATCGACATTGTCGAGCAGGGGCCGTAACCACGGGGGGCCCGCCTCCGGCGTGAGCGGTACCGCTGCGCTCACTACGGCTCCCCTCTCATCGCAGGTCACCCACCGCCACCTCGATCTCGTCGGCGTCGGCGAATGCCCGCGGCAGGATTTTGGCCACGCTACCGTCCGCACGCAGCACAACCGTCGCTGGCATCACGTTCGGCACCCGCAGCGCCGAGGCCACCCGGCGCCGGCCGTCCTGCAGGGTCGGCAGCCGCACGCCCAGGTCGGCGAGCCGCAACAGAGCGGCCTCCTCGTTGGCGTCCTGATGCACGGTCAGCACCGTCACGTCCGGGCCGACCCGACGCTGATACTCCTGCATTGCCGGCAGTTCGTCAGTACACGGTCCGCACCAATAGGCCCACAGGTTGAGCACGGCCGGCCGGCCGGCGACCGCGCGCGCCACGTCGACCGGGACGCCGTCCGACGCGCATTCGAGGACCACCGAGCGCAGCGCCTCGGGACCGGGCGCGTCGCCGCCGGTCGGGCACGGCCGCAGATCGGCCAGCCGGCGCGGACCGGCGAGCGCCTCGGCGGTGTCGGCGGCGCGACGGTCCCGCGCGGTGTCGTCGAGCGCGCCGCCGGACTGCTGCGCCGCGGGTTCGTCGGGGCCGGCACCGCGCAGTTCGACGACGAAGCCGCCGAGGACCACGGCGATGGCCGCCGCGATCACCAGCGTCCATTTCGCTGATCTGGTCATCCGCGCGGCTATAGTCCCGCCAACGCCAGCAGATGTTCGGTTTCCGGGCCCCGCACCAGCGGAGCCGCCAGCAGCGGTTCGGTGGGGCCGAGACCGAACGACGGGCAGTCGTCGGCGAGCACGCACACCCCGCAGGCGGGCCGTCGGGCATGGCAGACCCGGCGGCCGTGGAAGATCACCCGGTGGCTCAGCAGCGTCCACTCCTTGCGTTCGATCAGGTCGCCGACGACCTTCTCGACCTTGACCGGGTCCTCCTCGTCGGTCCAGCGCCAGCGCCGGACCAGACGGCCGAAGTGCGTGTCGACCGTGATGCCCGGGATGTCGAAGGCGTTGCCGAGCACCACGTTGGCGGTCTTGCGGCCGATGCCGGGCAACGTCACCAGTTCCTCCAGCGTGGCCGGGACCTTGCCGTCGAAGCGTTCGACCAGCGCCTGACCCAGGCCGATCAGCGCCGTGGTCTTGTTGCGGTAGAACCCGGTGGGCCGGATCAGTTCCTCGAGTTCCGTGCGGTCGGCGTGGGCGTAGTCGGCCGCGGTGCGGTACTTGACGAACAGCGCCGGGGTGGTGAGATTGACCCGCTTGTCGGTGCTCTGCGCCGACAGGATGGTCGCCACGGTGAGTTCCAGCGGGTTGGTGAAGTCCAATTCGCAGTAGACGTTGGGGAACGCCGTCGCCAACGTCCGGTTCATCCGGCGGGCACGACGAACCAGCCCCAACTGAGTTTCCTCATCCCAATTACGGTTTCGTTTCCGCTTGCCCGCCACCCCCACAGGGTAGCCGCGTAGCGGATGGCAATTCGTGATCCCGCTGAGACCTTGTCCGTGTTTACTTCGTCGTGTGGCCTGGTTGTTGGCAGTTTCCATTCCCGCGTTGCTCATGATGGCAACGTTCGGGCTGGAGCGACTCGAAACGGCGATCGACGAGCCGACGGCCGACGACGACGCCCTGGCGGCATTGATCGATCGGGTCGCCTCCGACAGCGCGCGGGCCCGCACCGACCGGACGCGCGTCCGGGTTTCGGCGCCATCGCCGATCCTGCCGATCAATCTCGACGACGAGCCTGATTTGCCGACCCGAATCTGCCAAACGCTCAATCCGAATCCGCAATTTCAGCCGACTCGCCACGTCAATCGTGTGTAGCGTTGGCCTGTCGCGGATGGGTCTACCTCTAGACTAATCACGCTAACCGTATAGAGGCTGGTCAGCGCGCATCAGACCATTAAAGAATTAAGAGGGGCAACGTGGACGAGATCCTGGCCAGGGCCGGAATCTTCCAGGGAGTCGAACCCAGTGCCGTATCTGCACTCACCAAGCAGCTACAGCCGGTCGACTTCCCGCGTGGGCACACGGTGTTCGCTGAGGGCGAACCCGGTGACCGCCTGTACATCATTATTTCGGGCAAAGTGAAGATCGGTCGGCGGTCCCCGGACGGCCGGGAGAACCTGCTGACGATCATGGGCCCGTCCGACATGTTCGGCGAGCTGTCGATCTTCGACCCGGGTCCGCGGACCTCGAGCGCGACCACCATCACCGAGGTGCGTGCGGTCTCGATGGACCGTGACGCGCTCAAGGCGTGGATCAAGGACCGCCCCGAGATCGCCGACCAGTTGTTGCGGGTGTTGGCACGGCGGCTCCGCCGGACCAACAACAACCTCGCCGACCTGATCTTCACCGACGTTCCGGGCCGGGTCGCCAAGCAGTTGCTGCAGCTGGCCCAGCGCTTCGGCACCCAGGAAGGCGGGGCGCTGCGCGTCACGCACGACCTGACTCAGGAGGAGATCGCGCAGCTCGTCGGCGCCTCCCGCGAGACGGTGAACAAGGCGCTGGCCGACTTCGCCCACCGTGGATGGATCCGCCTCGAGGGCAAGAGCGTGCTGATCAGCGACAGCGAACGGCTGGCCCGCCGGGCCCGCTAGCCAGCGATTTCGGTGCGTTCGGAGGCGCCCAGCGCCGCCAGGCGCACCGAAATCACTGCCGGAGATAGTCGAGTTGGGCCTGCACCGACGACTCGGCGGCCTCCCACAGCTTCTCGTCGACGTCGGTGTAGACGTGCTCGACGATCTGCCGCGCGGTGGCATCGTCCCCGAGCTCGCGCAGCGCTGCCCGGACCTGATCCAACCGCTGCTCGCGGTGCGCCAGGTACATCTCGCTGATGTCGTGCAGGTCGCCGAGGTCCGGGCCGTGTCCCGGCAGCACACGTCGCGAACCGAGACCCCGGAGCCGGCGCAGCGAGTCGAGGTAGTCCCGCAGGCTGCCGTCCTCCTTGTCGATGACGGCGGTCCCGCGGCCCAGCACCGTGTCGGCGGTCAGGACCGCGTCGTCGACCAGGAAGCACACCGAGTCCGCGGTGTGGCCCGGAGTGGCCATGACGGTGATCGCCAGCCCCGCGGCGTCGATGACCTCGCCGTCGACCAGCGGTCCGCCCAGGCCGCGCTGGAAGCCACTACCCACCGATCGGACCACCGCACCGGTGCGGTCGACGAGTTGGTCGATGCCGTCGGTGTGGTCGCCATGGCGGTGACTGATCAGGATCAACGAGATCTTGCCGAGGTCGGCCACCCGCTCCAGGTGCGCGTCGTCGTCGGGACCGGGGTCGACGACCACGAGTTCGTCGGACCCGCGCCCGCGCAGCACCCAGGTGTTGGTGCCGTCGAGGGTCATGATGCCGGGGTTGTCGCACAGCAACACCGACGCGGTGGCGGTGACGGGCCGCAGCAGCCCGTAGGCGGGGTGGCTGATCACCTTCCCCGCCTCGGATGCCCGGCCCGCGTCGCTCAGCTCAGTTCACCTCGACGATGAGTTCGACCTCGACCGGGGCGTCCCGCGGCAGTTCGGCGACGCCTACGGCCGAGCGCGCATGGGTGCCGGCCGCGCCGAACACCTCGCCGAGCAATTCCGAGGCGCCGTTGACGACCTCGGGTTGACCGTTGAATCCCGGGGCCGAGGCCACGAATCCGACGACCTTGACGATCCTGGCGACGTTGTCGAGGCCAACCAGCGCGTCGACCGCGGCCAGCGCGTTCAGCGCGCACAGCCGGGCCAGCTCCCGGCCGTCCTCGGGGCTGACGGCATCGCCGACCTTGCCGCGGCCCTTGAGCTCGCCGTCGGCGATCGGCAGCTGTCCGGAGGTGTAGACCAGGTCACCGGTCCGCACGGCCGGCACGTAGGCCGCCAGCGGAGTGACGACGGCGGGCAGGGTCAGCCCCAGCTCGGCCAGGCGCGCGGTAGCGCTCACTTGGGTCGTTTCAGGTACGCCACGTGCTGTTCGCCCGTGGGCCCCTGCAAGACCGAAACCAACTCCCATCCATCTGCGCCCCATTGATCGAGGATCTGCTTGGTGGCGTGGGTGAGCAGCGGCACGGTGGCGTACTCCCAGGTGGTGGGTTGACTCATACGTGAAGAGCTTAGTCGGTCGGCTCAAGGCGTTCGTTAGCATCAGTTCATGGCGACCACACCGAGCGGCGGACGAACCGTCGGCTGGCCCTCCCGTTTGGCCAAGGCCCGACTTCATTTCGTCACCGGCAAGGGGGGTACCGGCAAGTCCACGGTGGCCGCCGCCCTGGCGCTGACGCTGGCCGCCGGTGGCCGCAAAGTTCTGTTGGTGGAAGTCGAAGAGCGGCAAGGGATTGCGCAGCTTTTCGACGTACCGCCGCTGCCCTATGAGGAACTCAAGATCGCCACGGCCGAGCGGGGTGGGCAGGTCAACGCGCTGGCCATCGACATCGAGGCCGCGTTCATGGAGTACCTCGACATGTTCTACAACCTGGGTCTGGCCGGCCGGGCGATGAAACGCATCGGGGCGGTCGAGTTCGCCACCACGATCGCACCGGGCCTGCGCGACGTGCTGCTCACCGGGAAGATCAAGGAGGCGGTGATCCGCGTCGACCGCAACAAGCAGCCGGTCTATGACGCGATCGTCGTCGATTCACCCCCCACCGGCCGGATCGCCCGGTTCCTGGACGTCACGCGCGCGGTGTCGGATCTGGCCAAGGGCGGACCGGTGCACTCCCAGGCCGAGGGCGTGGTCAACATCCTGCGGTCCGATCAAACCGCGATCCACCTGGTGACGCTGCTGGAGTCGCTGCCCATCCAGGAGACGGTCGAGGCCATCGAGGAACTCGAGGAGATCGGCCTGCCGATCGGCGCCGTGATCGTCAACCGCAACATCCCGAATTTCCTGCCGGCCGACGATCTGGCCAAGGCCGCCGAGGGCGACATCGACGCCGACGCGATCCGGGCGGATCTGGACAGGATCGGAATCACCATGCCCGACAGCGATTTCGCGGGTCTGCTCACCGAGACCATCCAACACGCCACCCGGGTGACGTCCCGGGCCGAAACGGCCGAGCGGCTCGACGAGATTCATGTGCCCCGGCTGGAACTGCCATCCATCAACGACGGCATCGACCTCGGCAGTCTCTACGAACTCGCCGATGCGCTTGCCCACCAGGGAGTCCGCTGATGAGCACCAAACCCCCGGCGCTCGATATGGCGTCGATTCTGCAAGACACCTCCAACCGCGTCGTGGTGTGTTGCGGCGCCGGCGGGGTCGGCAAGACCACGACGGCCGCGGCCATGGCGCTGCGGGCCGCGGAGTACGGCCGCACCGTGGTGGTGCTGACCATCGACCCGGCCCGTCGGCTGGCCCAGGCGTTGGGAATCAAGGACCTCGGCAACACCCCGCAGCGGGTGCCGCTGGATCCAGAGGTCACCGGTGAGCTGCACGCGATGATGCTCGACATGCGCCGCACCTTCGACGAGATGGTCATCGAGAACTCGGATCCTGCACGCGCGCAAGCGATTTTGGACAACCAGTTCTATCAGACGGTGGCGACGTCGTTGGCCGGCACGCAGGAGTACATGGCGATGGAGAAGCTGGGACAGCTGCTGTCTCAGGATCGCTGGGACCTGATCGTGGTGGACACCCCGCCGTCGCGCAACGCGCTGGATTTCCTGGATGCACCCAAGCGGCTCGGCAGCTTCATGGACGGCCGACTGTGGCGGCTGTTGCTGGCCCCGGGGCGCGGCATCGGCAAGTTGGTCACCGGCGCCGTCGGCTTGGCGATGCGGGCGTTGTCGACCGTCCTGGGCTCGCAGATGCTCTCCGACGCCTCGGCATTCGTGCAGTCGCTGGATTCGACGTTCGGCGGGTTCCGGGAAAAGGCGGACCGCACCTATGCGCTGTTGAAGCGGCGCGGGACGCAGTTCGTCGTGGTGTCCGCGCCGGCGCCGGACGCGCTGCGCGAAGCGGCCTTCTTCGTCGACCGGCTCTCTCAGGAGAAGATGCCGCTGGCCGGCCTCATCCTGAACCGCACCCATCCTCCGCTGTGCCCACTGACGGTGGAACGCGCCGTCGACGGCGCGGTGGAATTGGAGGCCGAAGACCCCGAGAGCCTGACCGCGGCGGTGCTGCGAGTGCACGCCGATCGCGGGTTGACCGCCAAGCGCGAGGTCCGGTTGTTGTCGCGGTTCACCGGGGCCAATCCGGATGTGCCGATCGTCGGGGTGCCGTCGCTGCCGTTCGACGTGGCGGACCTCGAGGCGCTGCGCGCGATCGCCGATCAGATCACGGCCTGAAAAATGGGTTGAGGGTGCGGATGCCCAGGCATCCACACCCTCAGCGACGAACTGACGTTTGCGGCAGTATTAGCTAACGCTGCGGTGCTTGCGCTGCGCGGCGAAGAAATCCGCCCAGGAGACCACCTCGGGGTGCTGCTTGAGCAGGGCACGGCGCTGCCGTTCGGTCATGCCGCCCCAGACCCCGAACTCCACCCGGTTGTCCAGCGCGTCGGCGCCACATTCCGCGATCACCGGGCAGTGCCGACAGATCACCGCGGCCTTGCGCTGGGCCGCTCCGCGGACAAACAACTCATCGGGGTCAGCGCCTCGGCACCTCGCCTTGGAAACCCATGCGATTCGAGCTTCCCCCTCTGCGCCCGGTACGGGTGCAGCCAACGGTGCTGTGATCGTCCTACGCTCCTCGAGCCGAGTACTTGACACCAGCGATTCCCCTTCGCTCGGTCCGCTTCAGCGGCACTGACCTCCGGTGTAGACCCTGTTGCGATCTACGCCACATTGCTCCGAGAGGTGTTACCTACGTCGCACTGTGTGTATAAGTTAGGTGGTCAGGTCCCATTTGCGCAACACTTGGCGGCTCATCATTTTGGGACGGGCGTGCAGTCCGATCATGAAAGGCAGCCGGAACTGGCGCCGTCGGATGTGTCCCGTCAGCCCCGCTCGGTATTCGCCCCGCTCAGCGGCATCGTTACGCTGTACGCATGTCAGACCGCCCCCCGGTTGCAGTAACGGTCATCAAGCTGGCGTGGTGCTGCCTGCTCGCTGCCGTCCTCGCCGCGGCCTTGCTGTTCCCGATCGTCGGCGGCGCCGGCCTGATCTCCAACCGCGCCTCCGACGTCGTCGCCAACGGATCGGCCCAACTGGTGGAGGGCGACATCCCGGCGGTCAGCACGATGGTGGACGCCAAAGGCAACGTGATCGCGTGGCTGTACTCGCAGCGACGCTTCGAGGTGCCGAGCGAGCAGATCGCCGACACCATGAAGTTGGCAATCGTCTCGATCGAGGACAAGCGGTTTGCCGAACACAACGGTGTGGACTGGCAGGGAACATTGACCGGGCTGTCCGGCTACCTGTCCGGGAACCTCGACACCCGCGGCGGATCGACCATCGAACAGCAGTACGTCAAGAACTATCAGTTCCTGGTGGTGGCCCAGACCGACGCCGAGAAGCGGGCCGCGATCGAGACGACGGCAGCGCGCAAGCTCCGCGAGATCCGGATGGCGCTGACGTTGGACAAGACGCTCACCAAGGCGGAGATCCTGACCCGCTACCTCAACCTGGTCTCGTTCGGCAACGGTGCGCACGGCATCCAGGACGCCGCGCAGACCTACTTCGGGGTCGACGCCTCCGAGCTGGACTGGGAGCAGGCCGCCATGCTGGCCGGGCTGGTCCAGTCCACCAGCGCGCTGGACCCCTACGTCAATCCCGAGGGTGCGCTGGCCCGCCGGAACATCGTGCTCGACACGATGATCGAGAACCTGCCCGACCGGGCCGACGTGCTGCGCGCCGCCAAGCAGCAGCCCCTCGGGGTGCTGCCGGTGCCCAACGAACTGCCCCGCGGCTGCATCGCGGCCGGCGACCGCGCGTTCTTCTGCGATTACGTCCAGGAGTACCTGGCGCGCGCGGGCATCAGCAAGGAGCAGGTGGCCAAGGGCGGCTACCTGATCCGCACCACGCTGGACCCCGACGTCCAGGCGGCCGTCAAACAGGGCGTCGACCGCTACGCCCGCCCGGATGTCCCGGGCGTCGCCAGCGTGATGAGCGTCGTGCGGCCCGGCAAGGAGAGCCACCCGGTGTTGGCGATGGCCAGCAACCGGACCTACGGGCTGAACCTCGAGGCCGGTGAAACCATGCACCCGCAGCCGTTCGCGCTGGTGGGCAACGGTGCCGGGTCGGTGTTCAAGATCTTCACCACCGCGGCCGCCCTCGAGATGGGCATGGGCATCAACATGAACCTCGACGTGCCGAACCGCTTCGAGGCCAAGGGGCTGGGCAGCGGCGGCGCCCGCGGCTGCCCCAAGGACACCTGGTGCGTGCAGAACGTCAGCGGCTACCGCTCCCCGATGAACGTCACCGACGCGCTGGCCACGTCTCCCAACACGGCGTTCGCCAAGCTGATCTCCCAGGTCGGTGTGCAGCGCACGGTGGACATGGCGGTCAAGCTGGGGCTGCGGTCCTACGCCGAGCCCGGCACGGCCCGCGACTACCACCCGGAGAGCAACGAAAGCCTGGCCGACTTCGTCAAACGGCAGAACATCGGATCGTTCACGCTGGGGCCGATCGAGGTCAACGCGCTCGAGTTGTCCAACGTCGGGGCCACCCTGGCCTCCGGCGGGGTGTGGTGCCCGCCCAGCCCGATCGACAAGGTCTTCGACCGGCATGGCAAGGAAATCGCGGTGACCACCTCCACCTGCGAGCAGGTGGTGCCGGAGGGACTGGCCAACACGCTGGCCAACGCGATGAGCGAGGACGACAAGGGGGCCGGCACCGCGGCGGGTGCGGCGGGTTCGGTCGGCTGGGACCTGCCGATGTCGGGCAAGACCGGAACCACCGAGGCCAACCGCTCGTCGGGGTTCCTGGGGTTCACCAACCAACTCGCCGCGGCCAGCTACGTCTACGACGACTCCAACGCGCCCAGCGAGTTGTGCTCCTTCCCGCTGCGGCAGTGCGGATCGGGCAACCTGTACGGCGGTAACGAGCCCGCCAGCACCTGGTTCGCGGCCATGAAGCCGATCGCCACCAACTTCGGCGAGGTCGTGTTGCCGCCGACCGATCCGCGGTATGTCGACGGCGGCCCGAACTCGCGGGTCCCCAGCGTTTCCGGCCTGAAGGAGGACAGCGCCCGCCAGCGCCTCACGGCGGCCGGCTTCCAGGTCGCCGAACAGGCCTCGTCGGTCAACAGCAGTTCGTCCTACGGCACCGTCGTCGGCACCTCCCCCAGCGGGCAGACCATTCCCGGCTCGATCGTCACGATCCTGGTGAGCAACGGGGTGGCGCCGGCGCCGCCGCCGCGGCCGGAGGGCCCGCCGGGACTACCGCCGCCGCCGGCCTTCGGGCAGACCGTCGTTGAGATTCCCGGTCTGCCCCCGATCACGGTGCCGGTGCTCGTACCGCCTCCGCCTCCCTAACCCAGGGACGGGCAGTATCCTGCCAATATGTCTGCAGTCCTGCCCGTCCTGAAGCGCACCGCCGCGGTGACGCTCGGCACGGCCATCGCCGGGGTCGGTTACGCGTCACTGATCGAGCGCAATGCGTTCGTGGTGCGGGAAGTGACCATGCCGGTGCTCAGTCCCGGTTCCTCGCCGCTGCGGGTGCTGCACCTCTCGGACCTCCACATGCGCCCGGCCCAGCGGCGCAAGCAGGCCTGGTTGCGCGAGTTGGCGCACTGGGAGCCGGATCTGGTGGTCAACACCGGCGACAACCTGTCGCACCCGAAGGCGGTCCCGGCGGTCGTCCAGGCGCTCGGCGACCTGTTGTCGGTGCCCGGCCTGTTCGTGTTCGGCAGCAACGACTACTTCGCACCGACGTTGAAGAACCCGGCGAAGTACCTCACCGACAGCGACCACCGCGTGCACGGGAACCCACTGCCCTGGCAGGACCTGCGGGCGGCGTTCACCGAGCGCGGCTGGCTCGATATGACCCACACCCGCCGCGAACTCGAGGTCGCCGGGGTCACCATCGCGGCCGCGGGCGTCGACGACCCGCACATCGACCGGGACCGCTACACCGCCATCGCCGGGCCCGCCAACGCCGCGGCCAACCTGCGCCTCGGCGTGGTGCACGCGCCGTACACCCGGGTGCTGGACCGCTTCGCCGCCGACGGCTATCAGCTGGTGATGGCGGGCCACACCCACGGCGGCCAGTTGTGCCTGCCGTTCAAGGGCGCGCTGGTCACCAACTGCGATCTGGACACGTCGCGCGCCAAGGGCGTGTCGAAGTGGGGTGCCGACATGGCGCTGCACGTGTCGGCGGGCCTGGGCACGTCGCCGTTCGCGCCGGTGCGGTTCTGCTGCCGGCCCGAGGCCACGCTGCTGACGTTGGTCGCGGCGCCGACCGGTGGACACGACCCGAGCCGCCAGATCGACCACTCGCATCCCACCGCGGCAGTGCACTGACGCGGTGAGCCCGGTCTGCGACCGCAGCCCCGACCGGGCCTGGGTCGACAACGCGGTGCGGCTGATCGAGGCCGACGCCCGGCGCAGCGCCGACACGCATCTCTTGCGCTATCCGTTGCCGTCGGCCTGGAGCGACGCGCACGACGTCCAGCTGTATCTGAAGGACGAGAGCACCCACATCACGGGCAGCCTCAAGCACCGGTTGGCGCGCTCGTTGTTCCTCTACGGCTTGTGCAACGGCTGGATCGGTCCGGGGACCACCCTGGTCGAGGCGTCCTCGGGATCGACCGCGGTCTCCGAGGCGTATTTCGCCGCGCTGATAGGACTTCCGTTCATTGCGGTGATGCCGGAGTCGACGAGTCCCTCCAAGATCGCGCTGATCGAATCCCAGGGCGGCCGTTGCCATTTCGTCGACAACTCGGCCGAGGTGTACGCCGAGGCGGAGCGGCTGGCCGCCGAGACCGGCGGCCACTACCTCGATCAGTTCACCAACGCCGAGCGCGCCACCGACTGGCGCGGCAACAACAACATCGCCGAGTCGATTTTTTCGCAGCTCAGCGAGGAGCCGCATCCGGTGCCGGCGTGGATCGTCGTCGGGGCGGGCACCGGCGGCACCAGCGCGACGATCGGACGGTATATCCGTTACCGGCGCCACCAGACCCGGCTGTGTGTCGTCGACCCCGAGAACTCGGCGTTCTACCCGTCCTATCAGCAGGGCCGCGAGGTCGTGATCGACGAGTCCTCACGGATCGAGGGGATCGGCCGCCCGCGGGTGGAGCCGTCGTTTCTGCCCGATGTGGTCGACCGGATGATCCAGGTGCCCGACGCGGCCTCGGTCGCGGCGGCCCGCCATGTCAGCGCGGTACTGGGACGGCGGGTCGGCCCGTCGACGGGGACCAACATCTGGGGCGCGTTCGATCTGCTGGCCGAGATGGTCGCGCAGGGGCACAGCGGTTCGGTGGTGACGTTGTTGGCCGACAGCGGGGATCGCTACGCGGACACCTACTTCTGCGACGCGTGGGTCAGCAGCATCGGACTAGACCTGTCCGAGGCCGCCGCGCAGTTGATGGAGTTCGAGCGGTCGTGCCCGGCGCGCTGATCGTCGGTATCGACGGCGTCGTCACCGGTGAGGACCAGCCACAGCGCGGCAAGTCCGAAAAATCCTCCGTAGAGGGCGGCACCCAGCGCGGTCATAGTTGAGCCTCTCCCGTCATTCCAGCTTCCGGCGGTTCAGGCTGTACAACCGCACGGGCCCGCGATATTCATCCCGACCCCGGCGGGGGTACTCGTTTGGCTTCCCGGCCCCGTGGTGCGATACGCTGTCGTGGCTTCATCGCGGGGTGTGGCGCAGCTTGGTAGCGTGCTTCGTTCGGGACGAAGAGGTCGCAGGTTCAAATCCTGTCACCCCGACAATGTGAGCAAGGCCCTGGCCAGGGATAACCTGGTCGGGTCCTTTTTCCATTACGAGGCCGGCCCGCCCTGCGTCCGCAGTGCGTCCGCAGCAGATTTCCTCATGGCTGCAACCGCCGCGTCGAATGCGTCCGCAACGGCCTCCAGATCGTCCGGGAACAGGTCGGCGTAGGTGTCCAAGGTCAGTGCTGCGGACTTGTGTCCGAGCATCGTCTGTACTGCCTTGACGTTGGCCCCGGCACTGATCGCCAAGGAGGCCGCGGTGTGCCGCAGATCATGCATCGTCGGGCGGGGCCAGTCGGTAGTCGCCTTGCCGTCGTCGTCGAGGCCACGCAGCCTGTCGACGGCCGGATTGAACACGCGGGTACGGAAGGTGGCGATGCGGAGCACCCCGCCGGCGGGCGCCGTGAACACCAGATCGTCGCGGCCCTTGCCCTGCATCTGGGCGGCGAGATCCTCGATAAGGAACCGAGGGAACGGCACTGATCGACGTTCGTGGTTCTTCGGCGTCGACCAGGTCAGTTTGCCGACGACCTCGGTGACCGACTCACGGATGTTGACCCGACGCCGCAGCATGTCGAAGTCGCGGACCTTCAGCGCCGCCATCTCCCCGTATCGCAGGCCGGTGTAGGCCAGGAACATCACCACCAGGCCGTCGCGGGCCATAGCGGCGGCCAGCTCGGCGACCTGCTGGTGTGTCAGGTAGGCCCGCTGCGAGTGCTTACGCCTTGGCGCCTTCACCGAATCGCAGGGGTTCCGCGGGATCCGGCGATCCTCGACGGCCAACGCAAGGATCATCCGCAACACGCCGAGGGCATTCTCGATCGTCGGGGCCTCCGACCCGCCCTCGTGCATCTCATCGACCCACGCGCGCACCGCCGAGGTCTGTACGTCGGCGACGGCAACGGATTTCCAGCGGTCCTCCACGTGAACCGTCCAGGCCGATGCCCTTGCCGCTTTGGTCGAGTCCTTCACGTGGGCTTGGGTTTTGAGCCACTGCTTGTGCATCTCCCCGACCGTCACCGCCCCGGCGCCGGGTGCCACATAGGTGCCGGTGACGATCGTCGAAGTGATGTCCTCAAGCCATTTGGTGGCATCGGCTTTCCGCGCGAAACCCTTGGCGATCTCCCGGCCGTCGGCGTCGACATACCTCGCCCGCCAACGCTTCCCCTTGCCGTGTGCCGCGGACGGGACAGTCTCAGTTGTGCCATCGGGGAGCCGGACCGTCTTTGTCCAACGGTCCTCGACACCCGCGCGGCGGTTACGCGTCTGCATAGTTCGGCGGCGGTA
Organism: Mycolicibacterium sp. MU0053; assembly: GCF_963378095.1. NCBI lineage: Bacteria > Bacillati > Actinomycetota > Actinomycetes > Mycobacteriales > Mycobacteriaceae > Mycobacterium > Mycobacterium burgundiense. The sequence goes on along the minus strand of NZ_OY726397.1, from coordinate 302,964 downwards.
TGTCTGGCGTGGAGTAATTTCTCTTGTAGAAGGCGTCCGCTACCGCCGACAACTCTGCGAGGGTTTGCGCAAGGTCGTCCCGTTCCTCCTGGGTCAGATTCTCTGCATCTGAATCCGGGCGAAGGGATGCGTACACAGTGACAAACAGTGGTCGCAATGTGGCGAACCGAGCAGCTTCTGCCTCAATCTGGTCCAGACCTGGCATTGAGGGCCGGTCCTCAGCCTCGCTGACGAGGCGCGTCACAGAATCGCTGGCCATGATGTAAAACCGAAGCAGCTCCAGCAGGCTACGCCGAAGTTGTTGAGCGTGTTCGTACTCTCTGCGCAGCCGGGCAGCATCGGCCGGTGCATCAAGGTTGCCGGCTAGTTCTTCAACGCTCGATTTGAGTAGCTTCGCCAATTCGATCCCTTCGCCGAGCTGGATCTGGCGGTCTCCGTTTTCGACCTTGTAGACGGTCGCCTGGTGCCATCGGAAGCCTCGGGCGGACATCTCCTTGGCGAGTCCGGCTTGTGTCATGCCTAGCGCCTCCCTGACGGACTTCACGTTGGCGGCGAACCGCGCTTCATCTAGCGACACGCCGCCAACATTAATCCGCATCGTCGTCTTGACGCAATCCAATCCGGTGTTAATCTATATCCGTCTTACTCATCAAACCAGATTGGAGTTTTCATGTCGGGCGACGAGCTGCTTCACACGAAGCAGGTGGAGCAGGAGTACGGGATCAACGCGGGGACGCTGAGGTTCTGGCGGTCCACCGATCAAGGACCGGCTTCGTTCACCCTCGGTCATCGCGGCCGGGTCGTGTACCGGCGCAGCGAAGTTGAACGCTGGCTCTCGGAGCAGGAGCAAGCGACGAAACGCGGCGGCCGGGAGACGGCCTAATGCGGGAGCTTCCGCAGCAGGATCACTGCGACCTGGGCCTGGTGCCCGATCAGGACCGGACCGAGGATCTTCGGCCCGGAAAGAGAAATGCCCCCGGCTGGTGCGCGAACACCGCCGAGGGCGATCAGAACAACCCACTCACCCAAGAACAGGAGCTCTAGCGATGACTGTATCCGAAACCGTCTACCCGCCGCTGCCGGCCGGTGCGGACACCACCGATGTGAACCCGTGGGAAACGCACGACGGGTGCACCTGCCGATTGGTCTGGTCGCACCCGATGCCGCTACCCGATGAGTTGGCCGCCGAGGACGTTCGTGTTGTCGTGTCCCAACGTACCGACGGCGGCATCGTCGACGAGCCGGAAGACCGCCCGCTGATCTACCTCGGTGGCGCCGACTACTCGATCGAAAGCGCGCGGGCACTGGCTCAGGCGCTCACTACGGCTGCGGATCTGGCGGACCAGTGGGTTGGCAAGAAACCCGACCTGCAGGAGCTGCTGATCGGTGCCCGTGACGAGCTGCAGCGGGTCTTTGCCGCAGTGCGGATGCTGCCCGGCAACGCCGACTCGTACGTGATCGCCGCACTGGACAGCATCGCTGACGCCGCCCAGGCGGTGACCCGATGAGCGCGAAGAAGAAGGTCGAGGTCGAGCAGGTCGACTTGCAGCCCGTCGAGCTGGACCCGCCGGACCCGGCGCTGGTGCGCTGGCAGGAACTTGCTGACCGGGACTGGATGATCTGCCACGACGGCGATGCATCCAAGGTGCTGGAATTCCCCCGGCCAGAGTGGGCTGTGGAAGACAGCGATCACATAGGCAAATCGCCATTCGGAACGGCCTACCGCTCTGAGCGCGCAGTCGTGACGGCCCGAGGCTGCGCCGACGCACGCAACAAGGACGGCCTCATGAGCCCCGCGCACGTGAACGTCCTCGCGGAACTGTGGGAAAGCGGAACCAGGAAGGTCTATCTCGGCATCGCTCGATTCGAAAACGAAAAATGGAGCGAAACGATGCTCGGCCTGTACCCCTCCGAAGCCCTGGAGCTGGCCGAGGTGTTGCGCGCGGCGGTCGACCTGCTCGGCGGTACCGGTGACTGATCAGCACGAGATGGAGGAGGCCCGCCCCGATCGTGGGGCGGGCACTCCGCTCGACCGCGACGAAGAATCTCGGGTCGCAGTCCGCTGCAAGGTCTGCGGATCGTGGGTCGTGGCGAACGATTCCGTGCGGGATCGTATCGGGCCGAAGTGCCGAGCTAGGGCGGCAGCCGATGGGTAACCGTCAGATCAACTACGTAACCGTCTATGAGTTCCTGCGACACCAGCTCGGAGACAAGCCGGCGGTGCTGCCTGGAACCCCAGCGTGGCAACTGTTGCCCGACGACCATCCCGACAAATGGCGTGCCGTGCTGTGGGCCGCGATCTGGTGGTGCCTATCCGAGGACACCCGCCAAGAGGCGATGGCCGAATCCAGCCGCGAAATCTCCAGCGCCGCTCCGTGGTCTGCGCTCGCTCAGCGAGTCGCGCAGGGCCGCAGCAGCGCCTACATCGAACGACGAAAGGCGGCATCGTGACAGAAGACGAATTCTGGTCGGCCACCGACCAACTCAAGCTGATCCACCAATGGGCACGCGCCAGGTACGTAGCACCGTGGGCGCTGCTGCTTGCGGTCCTACTGCGGGCAATCGTGTCCACCGGTCACCGTGTGATGCTGCCCGGCCCGCCAGCACCAGCTTCCCTGAATATGGCCATCGTGCTCATCGGCCGATCCGGTTCCGGTAAAGGCGTCACCGACAAGCTGGCGCGCATCGTCTGGCCCGCGTCCATTCACGAGGAAGGACTTGGTTCCGGTCAGGGCATCCACGAGTTATTCAAGGAGACGAAGGACCCTGACGACCGGGTCACGCGCGCACTGTTCACCGTCTCCGAGATCGACCACATGGCCGCGCTGGCATCCGGCCGGGAGAACAACACCCTCGCCGCCCTCAAGGCCGGACTGACCGGTGACCGGTTGGGCAGCAAGGGTGCGTCCGCGGCCACGACGCGATCTGTTCCGGCCGACTCCTACCGGCTGGGTCTGTCGATCAGCGCGCAATACGGCCACACCGCAGTACTGCTCGATGACGTAAGTGGTGGAACGCCCCAACGCATGGTCTGGGGATCGGTCACCGACCCCTCCATTCCAGATACGCCCGGCCCTGAACCCGACCGGGTACTGGACACGAAGCTGCCGACGTGGGCGCTGGCCGACAAACAGGTGCTGATTCAGTACGGCACCCCGGATATCGCTGAATACGTCGCGGCGGGGCTGCTGGCCAACCAGCGCGGCGAGCTCGACGCCATCGACGGTCACCGGACCTTGACCCGGCTCAAGGTCGCCGCAGCCCTCGCCATCGTGGACCACCGTTCGGTCATCTCCGACCTGGATTGGCAGCTGTCTGAGGTCGTCATGGCGAAGTCCGACGCAACCCGACAGTCTGTGCTGGAGTACGACCGACAGGCAGCCCGAGCAAAGGTCAGAGAGCGCGCGGCTATCCGTGCAGCGGGCGAGGACTTCTACGACGCCAGTCGCCTGGAGACCGTCAAACGCTCAATACTGCGGATGCTGGAGCGCGACGGAGAACAGCAGGGCAACGTGCTCCGCTCTCGGCTCGGCCGCAAAGAGAAGCGCGAGCTATTCGACCAAGCCATCGTTTTGCTGGAAGCCGCCGGTCTGGTGACTTCGATGCCTGGTTTACAGAAGGGCACCCGCTATCGGACAGGTGGTCAGGGTGACCACGACGGTCAGGGTGCCTTTGCGCAGGTCAACCACCCCGACCACGTTGGTCAGGGTGACCACTCTGCAATGGCCAACGATGTCGATACCGCCAGGTCAGACGATTCCGACCATCAGGCAGATGACGAACATCGGCCGCCGCTACCGACTCCCGAGGACACCATGAAGCTACCCCGACCGACAGCCTGTGCACGTTGCTACGTAGCCCTACCCGCAGCTGCAACACGCGCACTGTGCGACGACTGCGACGGCGCACCAGCCCCGATCACGAAGACCAAGCAGCGACCCGAGCGGCAGATGCACGTCGTCCACAGCGGCCAGATCGCCAAGCGTGACGGCGGCCTCGGCGGCAGCGGTTACCACCTCCAAGCCCCCAACGGACACCCGCCTCGGCAAACACCACGGGAGACCGCATGAGCAACACCATGCAGGATCTCCTGGCCGCTCTCGCTGGTGCTCCAGCGTTACCCGGTGCGAGATGTCGCGGCAAAAGCGTGCTCTTTGACGAGGCCGGCCGCGACGAACCCGCCGAGGTAGCCGAGCAGCGCCACGCCCAGGCCCTCGGACTGTGTCAACACTGCACCGCCCTCGCGTCATGCACGCAGTGGTTCGACTCGCTGCCCCCGACGCAACGCCCCGCCGGTGTCGTCGCCGGACAGATCAACGAATCCCACCGCGGCAGACCAAGAAAGGCCCACGCATGAAGATCCAGTTCCTCCGCGTCCTCGGGCAGCGCTCCCAATCGCCGGCCGTCGTCGCCGTGGCCGATGACCACGTCGTGCGGTGGCGCCCCACCGCCGGGTGGTCGTGCGACTGCGACGACACCACATTCCCCAACTGCCCACACATCCCCGCCGTCGAAAACCTGATCGACCCGAAGGTGACCGGAAAGGAAACCCCATGACCGACACCCCCAATCCCCGGCTGAACCTGTCCGAGGCCGCAATCCTCGACTGCCGCAACGTCTCACTGATCGCCTACCCACTCGACGACAGAACCCTGGGCACCGCCCTGGTACTCGACACCGAACAGTTCGGCCAGATCGTCGCACCCCTGACCATCAGCCAGGTTCGTGCACTCGGTGCGACCTGCCTCGACACCGCCAACGCCACCCCGCAAGACATGGCCCGCATGATGCAAACCATGAACGACGACAAGGAGTAACCATGACCGACGAAACCACCACCGACGCAACCGAGGTCGACACCACCACGGTCGACAACCTCGACACCGAGGCCACCAGTGAGACCACCGAGCCAACAGGAGTCGATCTGGAATCTGACCCCGAGGCCACCGAGGACGACGACAACGACAGCGACCCCGCCGAGGACCGCGGCGGCCGCGACGCCGCCAAATACCGGCGCAAGCTGCGCACCGCCGAAGCCGAACGCGACCAGCTCGCCGAACGCCTCGAAGCCATGCAGCGCAACGAAATCGAACGCCAAGCACAAGCCGCCCAACTCAAACCCGCCGCACTGTGGGCCGCCGCCAAACTCGACGACCTGCTGGCCGAGGACGGCACCGTGTCCACCGAGGCTGTCGCCCAGGCCGTCGAGACCGCACGCGAAACCCTCGGCGTGCCACCACCGCGGCGCAACCACGTCGCGGGAGAGGGCCGCAACCCCAGGACCGCACGCCGGACGGGCCGTGACGCCATGACCGCCGCGGTTATGGGCAGCAACGATTAGACTGGGCAGTGCGCCGGGGCCACACTCCCCGCGGGAGCACCCCGGCGCACGCCGCCCCAGGAGGGCCACCGCTCGAGCCTCGTAGGCCAGCGGAACAACAACCACCCCGTTACCTCCTGGAGGAATCATGGCTACACACACCACCCCGACCAGCCCCAAAGCGTGGGCGCCCGACCAGACCGCCTACGTGCCCGGCGATGTCATCCCCGATGCACTGTTGCTCACCACCTCGACCGTGGTCGGCAGCATCGAAGGCGACGAGCCTGCCGTGCGCGTGCCGTTCGTCGCCAACGACGGCACCGTCGGATTCGTCGCCGAGGGCGCAACGATCCCCGACGCCGATCAGGACTTCGACGAAGTGGTCGTGCTCACCGGCAAGATCGCCACACTGGGCAAGTACAGCTACGAGACGCTGCAACAGCCAGAAGCCGCCCGCCTCGTTGTGGAGTCGCTGAGCCGCAACGTCATCCGCAAGGCCAACGCCGCCTACCTCGGCAACGCCGCCATTGCCGACGGGCCGACCGGCCTGCTCAATATCGTGGGCATCACCAACGGCGGCGTCATCGGACCCGACCTCGACGCCGTGGTCGACGCGGTGGCCGGCATCGAAGCCGCAGGTGGCACGGCAACCCACATCATCGCCGCACCCGACGCGTGGGCATCGCTGTCCAAACTCAAGCGTGCCGATACCAGCAACGAGAGCTTGGTGGGAGCGGGCACTGTGGCCGCTGAGCGCGCACTGCTGAGCCTGCCGGTGTTCGTGACACCCGATATGCCCAGCCACGAAATCCTCGTAGGCGACCGCTCGGCCATCGTCGCCGCACAGTCCCTCGTCCGACTGGCCCGCTCCGAAGACGCCTATTTCTCTGCTGACGTAATCGGCGTACGGCTGACCTGGCGTCTGGGCTGGAACGTCATGCACCCCGACCGCGTGGCCAAGCTCAGCACCCTCGAACTCGGCAGCTGACACTGATGTCCGGCGGTGATGATCGACCCGGCCGACCGAGCCCTGTTTGAAACCGACGCTGACCTCGGCGTTTGGGGGGTGGGGGAGGTACCCCAACGGGTGCCCACCCCGCCCCTCCGGGTCATAGGCGATACCCCCCATTCCATTTTTCTTTTTGGGACCACTGGGGGGAGGGGGTGTTCGGGGGAGGGCTGCCTATGACCCGAGGGGCGACGGAAGCCGGGGCCTGGGTGCCTCCCCCACCCGCTCACCCCACCTGACCCCGCCCCCAGTCAAGAGTCGCGATGTGTACGGGTCTGGGGGATTTTGACCGCGCCTGGAGAGCTGAGCGATATATCGGCAAAGGTCCCAGACCCCGTACAGACCGAGGGTCCTGACTGGGGTAGGGGTCAGGTCGCGGGTGAGTCCCGCGACTGCCACCCACCCCCCGAAAGGTGTCGAGTGCGGGCATCGCCTGGGATGGACACGGTAGGTTGCTGCGTTATGCAACTGCAGGGATGGGCCGCTCGGTGACACGGCCGAGACACCCAACGAAGGAGCTAGAGAAAGTCCTGCGCGAAGCGGAAGCAAAGGGTTGGCGAGTAGAAAAGCGGCCGAGCAGGTACTTTAAGATGAAATGCCCTTGTGACGGTTTGCACATCAAGACGGTAAAACTCAGCCCGTCGAATCCGTACTATGAGCAGCAGTTGCGCAATCAGCTCTCACGCGCGACATGCTGGGACAGCCAAGGAGGTGAGTAGCGATGGCAGGCATGGTTGAAATCGAGATGCGGTTCTTCGCCTCTGATGGCGACAGAGACCCCGTTCGATTTGAGCATTTTCTCGACGCAGTAGTTGACGAGTTCGCGAAGCAGGGCTTCGACGTCGACTACTCAGCGGTGGCATCGGCACTTGAAGCTACGTTCACTATCGACGTGTCCGATGGTTCAGAAGGCGCACTTATTGCGGGCTTGACTGCCCTTCAGACAGCGCTCGCAGCGGTTGGCGTTGATGCCGACATTGCCGGTGGCCACGAGGTCCTGTCGACGCGCAAACTCGCGTTGGCGTAACGGTACAACCAGATCTCCACCGAAGCGTCCGCAGTGCGTCCGCAGTAGGTTCACCAACCGCCCTCGCCGGTCAACGTCACCAACGATCTGACCTCGCATTATTCGTCCGGCCCAACACCGTCAATAGACACAAACGTCCAGTACGTGGAGTTCGGGACGAAGAGGTCGCAGGTTCAAATCCTGTCACCCCGACAATGTGAGCAAGGCCCTGACTGGTTCACCAGTTCAGGGCCTTCTTGCTTTTCCGGGCTACCGCACTCAGCGGGTCTTTTCGTTCCCCAGCTGCTGCTCGACGTCGTGGGCGTTGCGGGGGCTGCTCGTGCTGAAAAAGACCGCCATGTCGTGGAAGGCCTGCAGCGCCCGCTGTGACCCATCGTCTTCCGGCTCGGGGCCCAGGCGCAACTCCTGGGCTCGCTGGCTGATCACCGGGTCAAGACTGTGTTCGGCGATCAACGCCAGAAGTCTGTCGATTCGCCCGTCGATGATCGAAGTCGAATCGAGCGCACCAACGCGCCTACCCTCACTGATATTCACGGCTACCCCCTGAGCCATCCCACACCCGTCACGCCATTGTTACCGACGGGTATCGAACTTGCGGGAATTCGGCGATGATTGTGACTTCCGTTACTAAAGAGGCAGGTTGGGCGGCATTCACCGCCGTGGACCGTGCCCCGGAACCGAGGATGCCCTGATGAACGCCGTTCCCCGCGCCGATCTGCCCGCACTCGACACCGATGTCTTGGTCGTCGGGGCGGGCCCCACCGGACTGATGGCGGGGCTGGTCCTCAACCGCCGGGGGGTCGCCGCCGTGGTGGTCGATCACAAGGCCGGTCCCACCCGGGAGTCCCGGGCGCTGGCGGTGCACGCGCGCTCCATGGAGATCTATGACCAGCTGGGCCTGGCCGAGACCGTGCTGGCGCGCGCCAACCCCGCGACACGCATCCAGGTCGGCGCGTCCGACCGCGGCGATGGCGCCGACATCTCGCTGCTGCAGACCGGGGCCACCCGATTCCCGGGGGTGCAGATTTTCGAGCAGAGCCACAACGAGGAGTTGCTCAACGAGGCGCTGGCCGCGGGCGACGGGGCCATCCGCTGGCGGCACCGGCTGGTCGATCTGGTCGACCGCACCGCCGAACCCGACGGCCGGGTGGACGCCCTGCTCGAGGATGACCGCGGCGGGCTGCTTCGGGTGCGCGCACGCTTCTGCATCGGTGCCGACGGCGCTTCCTCCGCGGTGCGACGGCAGCTCAACCTGCCGTTCGAGGGCACGACCGACGACGCCACGTTCTGGGTTGCCGACGTGCACGACGTGCACGGGGTGCCCGAGGGCGCGGTGAACCTACGGATCGGCAAATCGACCTTCGCGGTCATCTTCCCGCTGGGGCCCGGCGGTCACACCCGACTGGTGGCGCTGGCACCCAAGGACGCGATCACCCAGGAAGAGGCGCTGGCGGCCGCCGACGCCGACTTCGGGTTGACCCACGGCGCGGTCGACTGGTTTGCGACCTACCGGGTGCACCACCGGGTGGCCACCAAGTTCCGCGTCGGCTCGGTGTTTCTGGCCGGCGACGCCGCGCACGTGCATTCCCCAGTCGGCGGCCAGGGCATGAACACCGGTCTGCAGGACGCGCACAACCTGGCGATGCTGCTGGCCGACGTGATCCAGGGTCGCAGGGCGGCCGGGGCGCTGGACCGCTTCGAGCGCGAGCGCCGACCGGTGGCGCTGACCCTGATCAATGTGACCGACCGGGCCTTCGGCGTCGTCGGACGCCGCAGCGTGTTCCCGGCGCTGCTGCGAAGAGGCATGGCCGCCTTCGGATCCCGGGCGATTCCGCTGCTCGGCAAAACCGCGCTGGGCGGGCGATTGGGCGGCCTGGTCGGGCAGTACCGCATCCACTACCACTTTGCCGACGACCGCCCGCTTTGGGAGCAGGACCCGGCAGTGGGTCGCCGGTTGCCGCCGGTCGCCGACAATCAGCAGGCCCTCGACACCATGGCCTGGCAACTGCACACCTACCGCGCCGGCGACGTCGCGCGGCCCGACGTGCCGGCCTGGGTCGAAGGCCCGCACGCGTTCGGCCCCGATGAGCAGCACCGGCTGCGCTCCGACCGCTTGTACCTCGTCCGACCCGACCAATTCGTTGCCGCATCGATTCCGTTGTGGGGCAGCGGGGTTGACTCAGCACAGCTGCGATCCGCGATCGCGGCGCATCAGTTGGTTGTTGGATCGCCGGCGGCATCCCATGACGAACGCCCGCCGATCGTCAGCCCAGAAGGCCCAACTGATCACTGACGATCAGTCCGGGAAAGAAGATCAGCAGGGTCACCGGCGCAGCCAGCAAGCCGATCAGCATTCCACGTCCAACTTGCCCCAATGTGCCAGGTCGGGTCACAAGAATGACACCTACCACGAGATCGATCAGCAGTAGCGGCAAACCCAATATCCCCAGCGGCCACCACGGGATAAAGGTCCAAGCGCCGACACCCGCCACCAGCACGCTGCCCATCGAAGCCAGGAAAGTCGCTGCGCTGTAACGCTGTCCGGCTGGGTCGGGCACCGTCTCGCTCACCACTGGAAGTACACCCACCCGAAGAGGATCCCTCCGACAAGGACCACCACGTTGGAACCGACGATTGCCAAGGCGAGTGCGTGGTGCCGCGGGGATCGTGACTTCAACAACGGGAACATCACCACCGCCGACAAAAGTAGAGCAACCGCGGCACCAGCTAGAAGCGCCGGGTATTCCCGTAGCTCGAAGGGCGATTTCCCCAGCCGCCAATAGACGACGATGACGATTCCCAAGACGAGCTGGGCCGCGAATGGCGCGGCCCATGTCGCGGTACGCCAGGATGCGGAGTCGAGATTTCGCAGAATCGCGAAAGATGTCAACCGGATCTCCCCCACCCGCCAAAGCCTATGGCGCACGATCAGGCGCGCAATTCACCCGCTAGGGTCGCAGCGTGACAGGTGTCAAGAAGAGCTGGATCGCACGGCTGCTGGAATTCGAGCGCGACGGCGACTCGTTCGTCCCACCCCAGACACACGCCGGGCCCGGCGAGCGGCTGTTCGGCGGCCTGATCGCGGCCCAGGCGCTCGGTGCCGCCGGCGCGACCGTCGACCCCGCCAAGCACCCCCAGTCCCTGCACCTGTACTTCGTCCGCGGCGGCGTCTACAGCGTGGACGTGGAATTCCAGGTCGAACGCACCCGCGACGGCCGCTCCTTCGACACCCGCCGGGTCACCGCGATCCAGAACGGCGCGGTGATCCTGGAGATGATCGCCTCATTTCACCTGCCCGAACCCGGCGCCGACCGGCACCCGCCGGCGGATGTCACCGTCGGACTCGACGACGCCGTGGTCAAGGAACCCAGCGTTGAGTTCGCCGACCGCTTCGAAATGCGGACCATGCCCGGGGACACCTCGGAGTTCGCCATTCCGCCGTTTTGGATCCGGACCCGCGACGTCATCGAAGACGATCCGCTGGTGCGCAGCTGCGCCCTGGTCTTCATGTCGGATTTCGGCCCGGTGCCGGTGGCGCGACCAGCCGACATGCCATCGGATCCGAGTGCGGGATTCGCCGCGAGCCTGGACCACTCGGTGTGGTTCCACCGCCCGTTCGACCCGCGCGCGTGGCATCGCTACGACGTGCACTCGCTGAACAACAGCGACTCCCGGGGTTTGGTGCGCGGCGCCCTGTACAGCACCGACGCTGCGTTGATCGCGACGACATCCCAGGAGGCGTTGTGGCGTTCATGACACCCCGGTCAAAATGTTTGTCCTTGCACGCGCGGTGACCGATACTTTGCAGGTGTCAAAAAGAACCGAGGAAGAGTTGCTGACGGAGGTTCAGCGGCGCCTTGCCAACGAGTTTTCCGAACTCCCCGACGACGTGGTCTCCGCCGCGGTCTGGCAGGCACGGGACCGTTTCACCGGCAGCAAGATCCGCGACTTCGTCCCACTTCTGGTCGAACGTCGGGCAGTCGCCGAGCTGTCGCACGCGATGGCCTGACCTGCCCGGTCAGCCGATCACAGGCGGTCTTTGACGAACGCCGCGATGCGGCCGCCGTCGGCCTTTCCATCGGCGATCGCCGTGGCGGCCTTCATCACCTGCCCCATCTGCTTCACGCCCGGGGCATCACCATTGGCCTCGGCCACCTGAGCGATGGCCGTGTTGACCACATACGCCAGTTCGTCGTCGTTGAGTTGGGTGGGTAGGTACTCGTCGATGACGCTGGCCTCGGCGCGCTCGTTGGCGGCCAGCTCGCCTCGCCCGTTGCTGACGTAGATCTGCGCGGCTTCCCCGCGCTTGCGGGCCTCGCGCGTCAACACCTTGATCACTTCGTCGTCGGTCAACTCCCGCGATTGCTTCCCCGAGACCTCCTCGGTTTGGATCGCGGCCAACAACATTCGCAGGGTTGCGGTGCGCAGCTTGTCCTGCGACTTCATCGCGTCGGTCAGATCGGCGCGCAACCGGCTCTTCAATTCGGCCATGCCCTGACGCTACGCCGCCGAACCATTTGCTGTGACCGGCTTGGCCTCGGCATGCCAGACTGGTCGGAACGCCAACGAGGAACGACGACAGGGGAACAGCCCGGTGAGCATGCCGCCTATCGGAGAGGGTTGGCCGCCGCCGCAGCCTCCGCAGGGCGTGCCGCCGGGGTACGGCCCGTCTCCCGGCTACGGCCCACCCCCTGGCTACGGCCCACCACCCGGCTACGGCCCACCTCCCGGGTACGGCCCAGCGCCTTACTACGGCCCACCCCCGGGTTACCCGCAGCAGCCGATGGAACTGCGACCGGGCGTCATCCCGCTGCGGCCGCTCACCCTCAGCGACCTCTACAACGGTGCGGTCGGCTTCATCCGCACCAACCCGAAGGCCAGCCTGGGCCTGACCGCCATCGTCGTGATCCTCACCCAGACCCTCGCGCTGATCCTGCAACTCGGGCCCATGCAACAACTGGCCACCGCCGACCCGGAAAGCACCGCCTTCGGCACCGCTTTCGTGGACAGCGTCTGGACCGAACTACCGGGCATGCTGATCAGCGCCCTGGCCGCGATCGTGCTCACCGGCATGCTGACCGTCGTGGTCGGCCGGGCCGTTTTCGGCTCGCCCATCAGCATCGGGGAGACCTGGTACCGCATCCGGGACCGCATCCTGGCGCTGATCGGCGTGACGCTGCTCGTCTCGCTCGCCTACGTGGTGCTGATCCTGGTCGCCGTGGTGGTGATCGCCGCGCTGGCCGCGGCCGCCGGCACCATGGCGGCGGCACTCATCGGCATACCGCTGGCGTTGGTGGCCGTCGCGGCCATGCTGTGGATCTCCGTCGTGACCGCGTTCGCCCCCGTCATCGTGGTGCTGGAGCGGCAACCGATCCTGGCGTCGCTCGCCAGGTCCTACGCCCTGATCCGGGGCGACTTCTGGCGGGTGCTCGGCATCTGGCTGCTCACCCGCGTGGTGACCTACCTGGTGGCCATGGCCGTCGCGGTGCCGTTCATGCTGGCGGCGGTGATCGCCGGCGGCCTGGTGGGCGCCTCGAGCACGGCGATCACCGTCGCGGCGCTGCTGGCCACCGTGGGCGCGATCGTCGGGCAGATCATCACCACGCCGTTCACCGCCGGCGTCACGGTGCTGCTCTACACCGATCGCCGGATCCGGGCCGAGGCCTTCGACCTGGTGCTGCGCACCGGCGCAACCACCAACCCGGCCGACCCGCAATCCACCGACCACCTCTGGTGGAGCCGCTGAGGTGTCCGCTGTGCCCACCATCGATATCGACCGCGACACCGCACACGAGCTCGCCCAGCGCGAGTTGAGCAGCCCGATCTACCCCAAACCCGCCCTGTCCGAACAACTCAGCAACTGGCTCGACGAGGCGATCTATCGGATCGTGTCGGCGGGGTCCACCGTTCCGGGCGGCTGGTTCACCCTCACGCTGCTGGCGATCCTGGTCGCCGTGGCGGTGGTGGTCGCCGTGCGTATCGCCCGAAACACCATGCCCACCAATCGAAGTGCGGACCAGCCGCTGTTCGGGTCCACCGTAATGAGCGCCGATCAGCACCGCGCGACCGCCGAACAGTGCGCCGCGGGCGGGGACTGGGCCGCGGCCATCCGGCACCGGCTGCGCGCGGTGGCCCGACACCTCGAAGAGACCGGGGTGCTCGACGCCGTACCGGGACGGACCTCGCTCGAGTTGGCGCGCGCCGCCGGATCGGCCATGCCCGACCTGTCCCGCGAATTCGTCGACGGGGCCACCACATTCAACGACGTGACCTTCGGTGAGCGGCCCGGCACCCCCGAGGCCTACCGACAGGTCGCCGACCTCGACGACCATCTTCGGTCCCGGCCCGCCGGTGCGCGCCGCCCGGTGCCGGGTGCGCCGGCCGACCCGACGTGGGCCCAGATCCGATGACCGCCACCATCACCGAGGCGCCGCCGCGGCGCGGTCGCACCTGGCGTTGGATCGCGCTCGCCGTCGTGGCCATCGTGGTGCTCGCCGCCCTGACCGCATGGCTGACGGCGCCGCGTGCGGGTGGCCGGATGGACCCGGACGCCACCGGACCCGACGGGGCGCACGCCCTGATCACGCTGCTGCGCGAGCAGGGCGTGCGAATCGAGGTCGCCGACACCGCGGCCGAGGCCGCCGAGTTGGCCGGGCCGAATTCGCTGCTGTTGGTCGCGCAGACCTACTACCTGTGGGATGACGCACTGTTGGACACGCTGGCCGAGGCCCGAGGCGACCTGCTGCTGGTCGAACCCACCTCGCGGACCCGCGAAGCGCTGGCCCCGGGAATCGAGACCGGCACCGAGTCGTTCCTGAGCGGTGAGCCGAATTGCGATCTGCGCGAGGCGAATCGGGCCGGCTCCGCGCGCCTCGGTCCAACCGCGGTATATACGGCCGCCGACGGCGGTGTCGACCTCACCCGGTGCTACGAGGGCGCCCTGGTGCGCTATGCCGACGGGGACCGCACCATCACCGTCGTGAGCACCGCCGACTTCATGACGAACTCGACGCTGCTGCGCGAGGGCAACGCCGCGCTGGCAATGAATTTGGTCGGCGCGCATCCGCGGTTGGTGTGGTACGCGCCGCAGCAACCCGAGGGCGAGCACGGCGGCGGCGCCGCCAGCATCACCGACCTGATCCCCGACCGGGTGCACTGGATCGTCTGGCAACTGTGCCTCGTCGTCGCCCTCGTCGCACTGTGGCAGGGCCGCCGGCTGGGGCCGCTGGTCGCCGAGAAGCTGCCCGTGGTGGTCCGCGCCTCGGAAACCGTGGAGGGCCGCGGCCGGCTGTACCGGTCCCGGCGGGCCCGCGGTCAGGCCGCCCACGCGCTGCGCACCGCGACGCTGCAGCGGCTGACCCCACGCCTGGGTTTGGGTCCCGGCACCGACCCCGCGGCGCTGGTGGCCGCGATCGCGCAGCACACCGCCCGACGCGCGACGAGCCTGGATCCGCAGTTGGTCCACCATGCGCTGTTCGGGCCGGTCCCGGCCGGCGACGAAGATCTGGTACATCTGGCTCACGCCCTCGACGACATCGAAAGGCAGGTCGCACACTCGTGACACAGCCCACCCAGGCGCCCGCCCAGTCCGCGGCCGCGGAATCCGCCCGCTCGGCGCTGCTGGATCTGCGCGCCGAAATCGCCAAGGCCGTCGTCGGGCAGGACGCCGTGGTCAGCGGGCTGGTGGTCGCGCTGCTGTGCCGCGGCCACGTCCTGCTCGAGGGCGTGCCCGGGGTCGCCAAGACGCTGCTGGTGCGCGCCCTGGCCGCGGCCCTGCAACTGGAGTTCAAGCGCGTCCAGTTCACCCCCGACCTGATGCCCGGCGATGTCACCGGCTCGGTCATCTACGACGCCCGCACCACGGCGTTCACCTTCCGGCCCGGCCCGGTGTTCACCAACCTGCTGCTGGCCGACGAGATCAACCGGACCCCACCCAAGACGCAGGCCGCGCTGCTCGAGGCCATGGAGGAGCGCCAGGTCAGCGTCGACGGCGAGGCCCAGCTGCTGCCCGATCCGTTCATCGTCGCGGCCACCCAGAACCCCATCGAGTACGAGGGCACCTATCAGTTGCCCGAGGCCCAGCTGGACCGGTTCCTGCTGAAGCTCAATGTGCCGCTGCCGCCGCGGGATCAGGAGGTCGCCATCCTGACCCGCCACGCGCAGGGCTTCGACCCGCGGGACCTGTCGTCGCTGCGTGCCGTCGCCGGGCCGGCCGACCTCGCCGCCGCCCGCGAAGCCGTCCGCGAGGTGTACGTCGCCGACGAAATCCTCGGCTACATCGTCGATATCGTCGGCACCACCCGGCACTCGCCGGCGCTGCAACTGGGCGTCTCGCCGCGCGGCGCGACGGCACTGCTCAACACCGCCCGCTCCTGGGCGTGGCTGTCCGGCCGCAACTATGTGAGCCCGGACGACGTCAAGGCCATGGCCCGGCCCACCCTGCGGCACCGGATCGCGCTGCGGCCCGAATCCGAACTCGAGGGCGCCACACCCGACGGTGTCCTCGACGGAATCTTGGCGGCCGTCCCGGTCCCACGCTAGTGATTCTGACCGGTCGCGCCGGCCTGGTGGCACTGCTCTGCGTGCTGCCCATCGCGTTGTCCCCCTGGCCGGCAACGGCTTTCGTCGTACTGCTGGCGGGTCTGCTGGTCGCCGTGGTGGCCGACGTCGCGTTGGCGGCCAGCCCCCGGGCGCTGACGCTGTCGCGCGGCGGCGATACCTCGGCCCGCCTGGGCGAACCGGTACCGGTCGAGCTTCGGATCCACAACAGCGGTGCCCGCCGGTTCCGCGGCTGGGTGCGCGACGCCTGGCCGCCCAGTGCGCGCGCCGAACCGGCCCGCTGCGCGGTCGACATGGCGGCCGGGCACAGCGAACTCGTACAGACCCGGCTGCGTCCGGTCCGGCGCGGGGATCAGACCTCGGCGGTGGTGACGGCGCGCGCACTGGGCCCGCTGGGGCTGGCCGGTCGGCAGCGCTCACATCCGGCGCCGTGGACCGTGCGGATCCTGCCGCCGTTTCTGTCTCGTAAGCACCTGCCGTCGCGGCTGGCCAAGCTGCGTGAACTCGACGGCATGGTGCCGGTGTTGATCCGCGGGCAGGGCACCGAATTCGATTCGCTGCGTGAATATGTCATCGGCGACGACGTCCGCTCCATCGACTGGCGGGCCACCGCCCGCCGCGCCGACGTCGTCGTCCGCACCTGGCGGCCCGAGCGGGACCGGCGCGTGGTCATCGTCCTGGACACCGGCCGCACCTCGGCCGGGCGCGTCGGGGTCGATCCCACCGCCGGCGACCCGGGCGGCTGGCCCCGGCTGGACTGGTCCATGGACGCCGCGCTGCTGCTGGCGGCGCTGGCCGCCCGCGCCGGTGACCACGTGGACTTCCTAGCCCACGACCGGGTCAGCCGCGCCGCGGTCGTCGGAGCCTCGCGCACCGAGTTGTTGGCGCGACTGGTGCAGGCGATGGCACCGCTGGAACCCGCGTTGGTGGAATCCGATTTCACGGCAACGGTTTCCGCGATACAGCGCCGGGTGCGGCGCCGGGCCCTGGTGGTGTTGTTGACCGACCTCAACGCCTCGGCCCTGGACGAGGGCCTGCTGCCGGTGCTGCCCCAGCTGACGGCCAAGCATCAGCTGATCGTGGCCGCGGTCAGCGATCCGCGCGTCGACGCCCTGGCGCAGGGTCGCGCCGATGCCGCCCAGATCTACGACGCCGCGGCCGCGGAGAAGTCCCGCAACGACCGCGGTGCGCTGGCGGCGCGGCTGCGGCGCAGCGGCGTCGAGGTGGTCGACGCCGCCCCCGAGGACCTGGCTCCCGCCCTGGCCGACCGCTACCTGGCGATGAAGGCCAGCGGCCGGCTCTGAGCTCCGGCTCGCGTCACCGGGTGGGGACGAAGTCGGGGGCGTCGGCGATGTCGCCGGTTTCGCCCGCGGCCAGCGCCCGTCGACCGAAGTGCACGACGTAGGCCAGGAACGCCACCTCGGCGAGCACCCCGATCGCGATGCGCACCCACGTCGGGAACGGCGAGGGCGTCACCAGCGCCTCGATGAGCCCCGACACCAGCAGCACCGCCACCAGCCCGACCGCCACCGAGACCACGGCGCGGCCCTGCTCGGCCAGCACTTGGGAGCGGGGCCGGTCCCCCGGTGAAATCACCGACCAGCCCAGCCGCATGCCCGCGGCCGCGGCCAGGAACACCGCCGTCAACTCCAGCAGGCCGTGCGGGGCGAGCAGGCCCAGGAACAGATCGCCCTTGCCGGCGTCGAACATCAACCCGCCCGCGACACCCACGTTGGCCGCGTTCTGGAACAGCACATAGGGAATCGGCAGACCCAGCAGCACCGCGAAGGCAATGCACTGCGCGGCGACCCAGGAGTTGTTCACCCACACCCGCAGCGCGAACGAACCCGCCGGATTCTCGCTGTAGTAGGACTCGAAGTCGTGGTTGACCAGCTGCTCGATATCGCTGGGGGTGCCGATCGTGGCCTGCACCTCGGGGTTGTGCGCCACCCAGATGCCGATCGCCACCGCGACGATGAGGAATCCCACCGCCGAACCCAGCCACCAGCGCCAGCATCGGTAGGCCACCACCGGAAACGACACCGTCCAGAATCGGAGGAACTCGCTCCACAGCGGCGCGTGCGCGCCCGTCACCGCCGACCGGGCCCGCGCCACCAGCGTCGAAAGCCGCCCGACCAGAGCCGAATCCGACGACGACGACCGCACCATCGACAGGTGCGTGGAGACCCGCTGATACAGGTCGACCAACTCGTCGACCTCGACGCCGGAGAGCTTGTTGCGACGCTTGACCAGGTATTCGAGCCGATCCCAGGTGGGGCGGTGTGCCACCACGAATGCGTCGACGTCCACCCGGCGAAGTCTAGTAGCGTCGGGACAATGGTCGGCACACCTACGGGCGCGGTGGTCACCGGTGACGCGGTGGTCCTCGACGTGCAAGTCGCGCAGTTGCCGGTGCGCGCGATCAGCACGCTGATCGACGTCACGGTGATGATGCTCGGGTATCTGCTCGGCGTCGGTCTGTGGGCCGTCACGCTGCTGCAGTTCGACCCCGCGCTGTCGGCGTCGGTGTTGATCATCTTCACGGTGCTGGTGCTGGTGGGCTACCCGCTGATCTTCGAGACCGCGACGCGGGGCCGGACGCTGGGCAAGATGGCGATGGGGCTGCGCGTGGTGTCCGAGGACGGCGGCCCGGAACGATTCCGGCAGGCGCTGTTTCGCGCGCTCTCCAGCGTCGTGGAAATCTGGATGTTCACCGGCGCCCCGGCGGTGATCTGTAGTCTGTTGTCCCCCAAAGGGAAACGAATCGGGGACATCTTCGCCGGGACGGTGGTGATCAGCGAACGCGGCCCCAAGCTGGCGCCGCCGCCGGTGATGCCGCCCCAGCTGGCCTGGTGGGCGAGCACGCTGCAACTGTCCGGACTCGGTCCCGAACAGGCCGAGCTGGCCCGCCAATTCCTTTCCCGGGCAAATCAGCTCGAGCCGATGCTGCGCGATCAGATGGCGGCCCGCATCGCCGGCGAGATCGCCGCCCGGATCTCGCCGCCGCCCCCGCCGGGCACCCCGCCGCAGCACCTGCTGGCCGCGGTGCTGGCCGAGCGGCATCGCCGCGAACTGGCCCGACTGACCGCTCGCGCGCCCGGATACGGCCCGCCGAATGCGCCGGGGTACGGCGCACCGCACGTGCCGCCCGGTCCGGGGTATGGCGCACCGCCGGCGCCCGGCTACGGCTACGGCGGCCCGCCGGCGCCGCTCGGGGGAGCGCGGCGCCCCCACCCCGCCGCCCACCGGTTTCACCCCGCCGTCCTGACCGCGCGCGCCCCTCGCCGGCGTGAAATGGGACACCAATGTCCTATTTTGGCCCAATTCTGATACATTTTCCCGGTGATCGGTACGGAGAGCGGGGTGCGCGGACGCACGAGGAAGGCCATCCTCGACGCCGCGATGTCAGTGCTGTCCGAAAACCCCGCGGCCCCGCTGACCGACATCGCCGACGCCGCCGAGGTGGGCCGCAGCACTGTGCACCGGTACTTTCCGGAACGCGCCGACCTGATCCGCGCCCTCGCGCTGCACGTCCATGCGATCAGCAATGCGGCGATCGCGGCCGCCGATCCCGCGAGCGGGCCACCGGGGGCGGCCCTGCGCCGGGTGGTCGAATCCCAGCTCGACCTGGGCCCGATCGTCGCCTACATCTACGTGGACCCCACCGTCATCGGCGACCCCGACCTGCTCGCGCACCTCGAAACCGGCGACGAGGCCGTCATCGAAGTGCTGGAACGCGCCGGCGCCGACCGCGCGAACACCCCGCCCGGATGGGTGCGCCGCGCCTTCTGGGCGCTGCTGCAGGCCGGCTTCGAATCGGCCCAGCAGGACGGCACCCCCCGCCACCAGATCGTCGACGCCATCATGGCCACCCTCACCGAGGGCGCCATCAACCCCGGCTGAGCCCCCCGGCACAGCTGTAATCAGGAGTCCTTTCCATGTCCGCCCGGCTCAAGGCCACCGAACCCACGGCAACGCCGCCGTCCACCCCGCGCACCGCCTGGTTTGCGCTGGCGGTGCTGATGCTGCCGGTCCTGCTGGTCGCGATCGACAACACGGTGTTGGCCTTCGCGCTGCCGGCGATCGCCGAGGACTTCCGGCCACCGGCCACCACCCAGCTCTGGATCGTCGACGTCTACTCCCTGGTGCTGGCCGCCCTGCTGGTGCCGATGGGCAGCTTCGGGGACCGGATCGGCCGACGTCGCCTGCTGCTGTGGGGCGCCACCGGCTTCGCGATCGCCTCGACGGTGGCCGCCTTCGCCCCCACCGCCGAAGCGCTGGTCGCCGCGCGCGCCCTGCTCGGCGTGTTCGGGGCCATGCTGATGCCGCCGACCCTGTCGCTGATCCGCAACATCTTCACCGACGCCACCGACCGCCGCCTGGCCATCGCCATCTGGGCGTCCTGCTTCACCGCCGGCTCGGCGCTGGGTCCGATTGTCGGCGGCGCCCTGCTGGAGCATTTCCACTGGGGTGCAGTGTTTTTGGTGGCGATCCCGATCCTGTTGCCGCTGCTGATCTTCGCGCCGCGGGTGGTTCCCGAATCGCGGGACCCCAACCCGGGCCCGCTGGATCTGCTCAGCGTGACGCTGGCCTTCGCCGCCATGCTGCCGTTCGTCTGGGCCATCAAGAGCCTCGCCCACGACGGCCCGTCGATCGCGGCCGCTGCCGCGTTCGTGCTCGGCATCGGTTCGGGTGCGCTGTTCGTGCGCAGGCAGAACCGCAGCCAGACACCGATGTTGGACATGAGCCTGTTCCGCTACGGCCCGTTCAGCTCCTCGATCCTGGCCAACTTCCTATCCATCGTCGGACTGATCGGCTTTTTGTTCTTCATCTCCCAGCACCTGCAGCTGGTCCTGGGGCTTTCGCCGCTGACCGCCGGGCTGGTCACGCTGCCCGGCGCGCTGATGTCGGTGGTCGGCGGCCTCGCCGTGGTGCGACTGGCCCGGCACTTCTCGCCGCAGACGTTGATCATCGCGGGGCTGACGCTGGTCTCGGTCGGCTTCCTGCTGATCCTGTTGTTCCGGCACGACCTGACGGTGGTGGCGGTCATCGCGTCGTTCGTGGTGCTCGAACTCGGCGTCGGGGTGTCCCAGACGGTGTCCAACGACACCATCGTCAGCTCGGTCCCGGCCGCGAAATCCGGTGCCGCGTCGGCTGTTTCGGAGACCGCCTACGAGCTGGGCGCGGTGGTCGGGATGGCCACCCTGGGCACCATCTTCACCGCGTTCTACCGCGCCCAGGTCGACGTGCCCGCACACCTGTCGACGGCCCAGACCAACGCCGCCGGCGAGAGCATCGGCGGTGCGGTGGCCGTGGCCGAAGAACTGCCGCCCGCCCTCGGCGAGCAACTGCTGGAGTCGGCCCGCGTGGCCTTCGACTCGGGCATCGCCCCCACCGCGGCGATCGCCGCCGCACTGACCGCCGCGGCCGCGATCGCAGTGGCGTTCGCCTTCAAGTGATTTCGGTGCGCTCAGCGGCGCTCAGCGCCTCCCAGCGCACCGAAATCACTGCACGTCGACCCAGTCCAGGGTGCGTTGCACGGCCTTCTGCCAGCCCGCGTATCCGGTAGCCCGCTGCTCGTCGGTCCAGGCCGGGGCCCAACGCTTGTCCTCCAGCCAGTTGGCCCGCAACTCTTCGGGATCGGACCAGAAGCCCACGCCGAGCCCGGCCGCATACGCCGCGCCCAACGCGGTCGTCTCCGCCACAACGGGTTTCACCACCTCCACGCCCAGCACATCGGCCTGGATCTGCATGCACAGATCGTTGGCGGTGATACCGCCGTCGACCTTCAGCACCTCCAGATGCACCCCTGAGTCGGCCGCCATGGCGTCGACCACATCCCGGCTCTGATAGCAGATCGCCTCCAGCGCCGCGCGGGCCAGATGCGCGTTGGTGTTGAATCGCGACAGCCCGACGATCGCGCCGCGGGCATCGGAGCGCCAGTACGGCGCGAACAGCCCGGAGAAGGCCGGCACGAAGTACACGCCGCCGTTGTCCTCGACCTGGCGGGCCAGCGCCTCGCTTTGGGCCGCGCCGGAGATGATGCCGAGTTGGTCGCGCAGCCACTGGATGGCCGAACCGGTGACGGCGATCGAACCCTCCAGGGCGTAAACGGGTTTGGCGTCACCGAACTGGTAACACACCGTGGTGAGCAGACCGTTGTCGGACCGCACGATCTTCTCGCCGGTGTTGAGCAGCAGGAAGTTTCCGGTGCCGTAGGTGTTCTTGGCCTCCCCCGCGGTCAGGCACACCTGCCCCACCATCGCGGCCTGCTGATCGCCGAGGATGCCGGTGATCGGTATCTCGCTGGCCAGCGGTCCGCCGCCCTGGGTGACGCCGTACGGCTCCGACGACGATGATGGCGCAATCCGGGGCAGCATCTGCCGCGGGATGTCGAAGAACGACAACAGTTCGTCGTCCCAGTCGAGGGTCTCCAGATCCATCAGCATGGTGCGGCTGGCGTTGGTGACATCGGTGAGGTGCACCCCGCCGCGCGGCCCACCCGTCAGGTTCCACAACACCCAGGTGTCCGGTGTCCCGAAGATCGCATCGCCGCGCTCGGCGGCGGCGCGGACGCCGTCGACGTTCTCCAGGATCCACTGCACCTTGCCGGCCGAGAAGTAGGTGGCCGGCGGCAGCCCGGCCTTGCGCCGGATCACATCGCCGCGGCCGTCCCGGTCCAGCGCCGTCGCGATGCGGTCGGTGCGGGTGTCCTGCCAGACGATCGCGTTGTACAGCGGGCGTCCGGTGTGCCGGTCCCACACCAGCGCGGTCTCACGTTGGTTGGTGATCCCGAGTGCGGCCAGGTCCCGGGCCCGCAGCTTGGTGTTGTTGAGCGCGGTGGCCAACACCGAGGCGGTGCGTTCCCAGATCTCCACCGGATTGTGTTCGACCCAGCCGGCCCGCGGCAGCAGCTGCTCGTGTTCGAGTTGGTGCCGCCCGACCTCGCGCCCGGAATGGTCGAAGATCATCGCGCGGGTGCTGGTGGTGCCCTGGTCGATGGACGCAACAAAATCAGCCAACATCTCTCCTACCGCAGTCGGTGCCCGGTCCATGATCGCCCACCGGGGCCCTCGAATGGCCCGCAACCATCACATCAGCCCATACCATCGACGTGTGGGCGAAGAAGTCAAGAAGGCGAACTACACGCGCGCACATCGTCAGCAGTACCGGCGCAAGGTGCAACTGTGCCTGGACGTCTTCGAAACCATGCTTGCGCAGTCGAGTTTCGAATTCGACCGGCCGCTGACCGGGATGGAGATCGAGTGCAACCTGGTCGACGGCGACTACCAGCCCGCGATGACCAACACCGATGTGCTGGCCTCGATCGCCGATCCGGCCTATCAGACCGAATTGGGCGCCTACAACATCGAATTCAACGTTCCGCCGCGTCCGCTGCCCGGGCAATCCGCGTTGGAGCTGGAGAACGAGGTCCGTGCCAGCCTCAACGCCGCGGAGTCCAAGGCCGCCCGAAGCGGCGCACACATCGTCATGATCGGCATCCTGCCCACGCTGATGCCCGAGCACCTGACGCAGGGCTGGATGAGCGAGTCGACCCGCTACCAGGCCCTCAACGATTCGATCTTCACCGCGCGCGGCGAGGACATCCTGATCGACATCGACGGTCCGGAGCGGCTCTCGGTGCACGCCGAGACCATCGCGCCGGAATCCGCCTGCACCAGCATGCAACTGCACCTGCAGGTGTCGCCGTCCGGCTTCGCCGACAACTGGAACGCCGCGCAGGCGCTGGCGGGCGCCCAGCTGGCGGTGGGCTCCAATTCGCCGTACTTCTTCGGCCATCAGCTGTGGGCCGAGACCCGCATCGAGCTGTTCGCCCAGGCCACCGACACCCGGCCCGACGAACTCAAGGCGCAGGGCGTGCGGCCCCGGGTCTGGTTCGGGGAACGCTGGATCACCTCGATCTTCGATCTGTTCGAGGAGAACGTGCGCTACTTCCCGTCGCTGCTGCCCGAGGTCTCCGACGAGGACCCGCTGGCCGAACTGCAAGCGGGCCGCACCCCCGCGCTGTCGGAACTGCGCCTGCACAACGGCACCGTGTACCGGTGGAACCGGCCGGTCTATGACGTCGTCAACGGCCGCCCGCACCTGCGGGTCGAGAACCGGGTCCTGCCCGCCGGGCCGACGGTGATCGACATGATGGCCAACTCCGCCTTCTACTACGGCGTGCTGCGGACCCTGTCCGAGGAAGACCGCCCGATCTGGACGAAGATGAGTTTTGCTGCGGCGGAGGCGAATTTCGTGGCCGGCGCCCGCGACGGCATCGACGCGCAACTGTACTGGCCGGGACTGGGGTCGGTGACCGCGGACGAACTGGTGTTGCGGGAACTGTTGCCGATGGCGCACGAAGGACTGCGGCGCCGCGGGGTGGCCGCCGAGGTCCGGGATCGCTATCTGGGTGTCATCGAGGGGCGCGCCAAGTCCGGTCGTACCGGGGCCAATTGGCAGGTGGCCACGGTGCGCGCCCTGCAGGAACGCGGCCTGACCCGGCCCCAGGCCCTGGCCGAGATGCTGCGGCTGTACTGCGAGCGCATGCACAGCAACGCTCCCGTGCACACCTGGGACGGGCCCGCCCCCGCGTAACGTGGAATCCATGACCTTGGAAGGCATGGACTGGGACAGCGTCTACCGCGAAGAGGGCGATTTTCCGGGACCGCCGCCGTGGAACATCGGCGAACCGCAGCCCGAGCTGGCCGCGCTCATCGAGCAGGGCAAGATCACCGGCACCGTGCTGGACGCCGGGTGCGGCCACGCCGAGTTGTCGCTGGACCTGGCGGCGCGGGGGATGACGGTGGTCGGCATCGAGTTGACCCCGACGGCGGTGGCCGCGGCCCGCAAGACCGCCGAGGAGCGCGGGCTGACGACGGCCACGTTCGTGCAGGACGACATCACCACCTTCACCGGGTTCGACGAGAAGTTCGACACGATCGTCGACAGCACGCTGTTCCACTCGCTGCCCATCGAGGGCCGCGACGGTTATCAGCGCTCGGTGTACCGGGCCGCCGCACCGGGGGCCCGGTACTACATCCTGGTGTTCGCCAAGGGCGCGTTCCCGCCGGATGTCGAGACCAAGCCCAACGAGGTCGACGAGGCCGAACTACGCGCTGCGGTCGAAAAGTACTGGGAGATCGACGAGATCCGGCCGGCCGCCATTCACGCCAACATGCCGGACATCCCCGGCATGCCGGTGCCGCCGTTCCCGCGCGATGACAAGGGCCGGGTGCAGATGCCCGCGTTCCTGCTCAGCGCGCACAAGCCGGTCAGCCGCTGACCACCAGCGACAATCCGCGGTGATCGCGGGCGGCCCGCGGCCGCTTGCTGCCGGCCACCAGCCGGGCCACCGCGTCCTCCACGCCACGGGCGAACTCGTCGAGTTCGGGTACCGCGTCGAAGTCCGCGAGGATGCCGAAATACAGATGGTCGGCGTAGCTGAGCATCGCGACCCCGGTGCGCAACTGCATCGCGATCGGCGGCACCGGCAGCACCCCGATCACCTTGCGGCCCATGATCTGTAGCGGTTCACGCGGTCCGGGCACGTTGGTCGCCACCGCGGCCACGCCGCGTTGCGGCAATCGGGCCAGCAGCCGCACCGTCCACGCGGTCAGCGGGAACGGGACGCGGTCGGCCAGCGCGGTGAGGGCGCTGCCGGCCTGACGCTGGCCGGTGCTCTTCGTCCGGGTCAGCCTGGCATGCACCTGGCGCAACCGCTCGACCGGGTTGGCCTCGTCGACGGGCAGGAACGGCAGCATCAGCGAGACCCGGTTGTCGGTCTGGTCGAACGCGTCGGCCGCGCGCAGCGACACCGGCACCAGGGTGCGCAGCGAGTCGGGCGCCGGTTGTTCGCCGCGGCGGACCAGCAGGGCGCGATAGCTTTCGGTGAGCGCCGCCAGCGCGACATCGTTGATCGTGACGTCGAAGGCCTGGCACACCTGCCGGACGTCGTCGAGCGCCACCCGCGCCGCGCCGTAGCGCCGCAGCCCCGAGAGCGGACCGTTCAACGACGACGGGCTGGGTCGCAGCAGGCCGGTGGCGAGTTCGGCGGTGCCGCGTACCGTTCGCAGCGCGGCGGTGGTCAGGGCTCCCGACGCACCCCACATCCCGCCGAGCCACGCCAGCGCGGTGATGTCGGCGGGCGTCCGCAGCCCGGCCATCGAGGTTTCCTCGGCGGCCCGGCGCCGGCCGGCGAAGCTGTCGCGAACACCACCGTCGGACAGGCCGGTCAGCATGTGCACGGTGGCGATGCCGTCGGCGATGCAGTGATGGACCTTCATCAGCATCGCCCAGCGGTTGTCGCGCAGGCCTTCGATGACCCAGATCTCCCAGAGCGGGCCGCTGCGGTCCAGCCGCCAGGACATCACCTGTGCGACCAGGTCGTACAGCTCCCGGTCGCGGCCGGGCGCGG
Organism: Mycolicibacterium sp. MU0053; assembly: GCF_963378095.1. Lineage (NCBI taxonomy): Bacteria > Bacillati > Actinomycetota > Actinomycetes > Mycobacteriales > Mycobacteriaceae > Mycobacterium > Mycobacterium burgundiense. The sequence goes on along the minus strand of NZ_OY726397.1, from coordinate 276,629 downwards.
GCACCGCGATGCGCCGGACGTGGTTGTCCAGGTTGAAGTCCGGGTCGTCCACCCACTCGGGTGCGCGCAGGTCGAAGGGCCACCGACGCAACCGCTGCATGAATCGGGGACAGGCGCGGATACGTTCGGCCAGCGTCGCCAGCTGCGCCGCGGGATCGGGCAGCGGCCCCTCGAGAATGGCCAAGCCGCCGATGGCCAGACTGACGTGCGGGTCGGAGTCCTCGGCTTGCAGGAAACCCGCATCCAGGGTCGTCAAAGTGTTCATGGCCGACCACCTCCGAACTATGTGTGACGTTCGGTACCAGCATCCGCCGCGGAGGTGGCGCGGCGGCAGGGCCAGAAGTCCCTAGCTGCGCGGCGTTGGTGTATTGCCCGAGCTCCCCGGGGTGAGCGCCGTCAGCGCCGCGACCACCTGCTCGAGGTCCTCGACGGTGGCATCGACGTGCGGGGACAGCCGTAGCACGGGTCCGGTCAGCTCGAACGGCGCCCGGGCCGCCTCGGCCGCGGTGGTGACGATGCCGTGTTCGGCGATCAGCGCGGCGCGGATGGCGGCGGGGTCGAGGCCGTCGGGCGGGAGCAGCGTGGTGATGGCGGTCGGCTCGTCGGCGCGTTCCACCACCCGCCAACCGGCGACGCCGTCGAGCGCGGAACGGGTGGCCGCGCCCACCGCGGCCAGGCGCCGCCGCACCGCCGCCGGACCGGCGGCCATGATCTCGCCGATGGCCACCGAAAACCCCAGCCGGGCAGCCAGATTGGCCTCGACGTGCTCGAACGACTCCCACGCGCCGCCGGGGATGTCCCAGTCCGCCGGCGGGACCCGCCGCACCAGGGCCTGCGCGAGCTCGGGCGTCACGGCAAGGAATCCGACCCCGCGCGGGCCGGCCGACCACTTGCGCGACGACGAATACACCGCGGCCGCACCGACGGCGCAGTCCAGCTGGATCAGCGCTTGGGCGGCGTCGATCACCAGCGGGACGCCGTGCGCCGCGCACACCTGCGCCGCCTCGGCGATCGGCTGGGCGATGCCGCGATGGCTGGCCACGCCGTCCAGATGCACCAGGGCCGGCGGATCGCGCCGCAGCTCCCCCGCCAGCTCGGTCACCCGCAGTCGGCCGTCCGGCTCGACCGGGAGCGCACGGATGGTGAAGCCGTGCGCGGCCATCAATGCCAGGTTGGGCCCGAACTCCCCGGGCAGGCACGCCAGCGTGCGCTGCCCCGGCCAGGCCGCCAGCAGCAGATCCAGCGCATGGCAGGACCCGGTGGTGAACACGACGTCGGCCGCGGACATCCCGGTCAGCGCCCCGATCGCGGCGCGCCCGGCATCCAGCGCCGGCGCCGCGGCCTGGGCGGCCACATAGCCGCCGACCTCGGCCTCATGACGGGCGTGCTGGGCCGCCGCCTCGATGGCGGCATGCGATTGCCGTGCGCAGGCGGCCGAGTCCAGGTGCACGCCGGCCATCGCCGGCCGGGCCGCCCGCCAGTTCCGCGGCAGCTCCTGTTCGCTCACTTGACCGCCAGCGACAAGCCGAAATCCCCGGCCGGATCGGTCCACCAATGGGTCCGGGTCAGGCCCGCGGCGGCCAGTTCGGCGCCGATCCCGTCCTCGGTGAACTTGCAGGACACCTCGGTCAGTAGTTCTTCGTCGGCCGCGAAGTCGACCGCGAGATCCAGTTCCGCGATGTGAACCCGCTGTGCGCGGTCGGCCCGCAGCCACATCTCGATCCGGCGGGCCGCCGCGTTCCAGCGCGTGACGTGCCGGAAGGCCGCGAGGTCGAAATCGGCGCGCAACTCGCGATTGATCACGGCGAGCACATTGCGGTTGAACGCCGCCGTCACCCCGGCGCTGTCGTCATAGGCGCGCAGCAGGCGCGCGGTGTCCTTGACCAGATCGGTGCCCAGCAGCAGCCGCTCGCCGGGTCGCAGGTTCTCGGCCACCGCCGCCAGGAACGCCGACCGGGGACCGGGGGTGAGGTTGCCGATGGTCGAGCCCAGGAAGGCGACCAATCTGGTTCCGCCGGTGGGTATCTCGTCGAGGTGGCGTTCGAAGTCGCCGCAGACGGCGTTGATCTCCAGTCCCGGATACGCCTGCTGCAACGATGCGCCGGCCTGCGCCAGGATCGTGGCGTCGACGTCGAAGGGGACGAAGCGCCGCAGCGTGCCGGCAGCCCGCAGCGCGTCGAGCAGCATGCGGGTCTTCTCCGAGGTGCCGCTGCCCAGCTCGACCAGGGTGTCCGCGCCGCTGACCGCGGCGATTTCGGCCGCGCGTTCGGCGAGGATCGCCGCCTCGGTGCGGGTGGGATAGTACTCGGGCAGCCGGGTGATCCGGTCGAACAGCTCACTGCCGGCCGCATCGTAGAACCACTTGGGCGGCAACGATTTCGGCGTTCCGGTCAGGCCGTCGCGGACATCGTTGCGTAGCTCGCGGGCGGCGTGGTCGGCGGGCAGGTGATTGGAGAGCAGCACCGTCATGATCCCTTCAGCGCGGTCAGCGTCACCTGTCCGTCGTGAACCTCGACGAGGTGGCGGTCGGGGACGTCGGTCCAATCCGGGTGATCGTCGTAGGGTTCGCTGGCCAGCACCACCCCATCGGGGCGCCGCAGCACCGAGAGGGTGTCACCCCAGGTGGTCGCCAGCAGGCGGGAGCCGTCGGCGGCCAGGATGTTCAGCCGCGCATTCGGATCGTCGGCACCGACCTGCGCGACGGTGTCGGCGAGATTGTCCAGGCCGCGCGCGAAGAGGTGCGCGGCCAGCACCGCGCTGTCGACCACCGACTCGGTGGCCGAGGACGCCGGCAGCACCGCGCGGTCGACGATCCCGTTGTGCGACAACAGCCAGCGGCCGTCGCTGAACGGGGCACTGGCGCAGGATTCGATCGGCATGCCGATGGTCGCCGAGCGCACCGCGGCCACCACGCAGCCGCTCGACAACGCGGGCGCCACCGAGGCGAACGACGCGTCGCCCCACAGCGGGGCGGCGCTGCGCCACCGGGCCGGCCCGCCCGCGGGCAGGTCGGGTGAGTAGAACCCGACGCCCCAGCCGTCGGCGTTCATCAGCCCGTGCTTCTGCCGGCGCGGCGCATACGACTGCACCAGCAGGCCGTTGGGCGGTTCCAGCACCAGCGAATGCACCGACACCGGCGCGCCCAGCCAGCCCAGATGCCGACACATCAGCTGTCCCAGGCCAGTCGCACACCGGCGAAGATCTGCCGCCGGATCGGATGGTCCCAGTTGCGGAAGCTCGGTCGCAGGATGTCGGCGGCGACGGCCCACGACCCGCCGCGCAGCACGCGGTAGTCGCCGTCGAAGAAGGGCCGGCTGTAGCGCTCGTAGACCATCGGGGTGAAACCCGGCCACGGCCGCAGCGGCGAACTGGTCCACTCCCACACCTCGCCCAGCATCTGCTCGGCCCCGTAGGCCGACGCCCCGCCCGGGTAGGCGCCCACCGGGGCCGGCCGCAGCGCCGCGCCACCGAGGTTGGCGACCGTCGCATCCGGTGCTGCGTCCCCCCACGGGTAGCGCCGCCGGGTCGCGGTGTGCGGGTCCCACGCGCAGGCCTTCTCCCATTCCACCTCGGTGGGCAGCCGCGCACCGGCCCACGCGGCGTAGGCCTGCGCCTCGAAATACGTGATGTGCTGCACGGGTTCGTCGGCGGGGATGGGTTCGATGTGACCGAACCGGGTCCGCAGGCCGCCGCTCCAGAACTGGGGCGCGCGCAGACCCGCCTCGGTGCGGTGCGCCCAACCGCGCGGCGTCCACCACCGCGGTTCCTGATAGCCGCCGTCGTCGATGAACTGCTGCCATTCCGCGTTGGTGACCGGCACCCGACCGATGCGGAAGGCCGGCACGTCGACGACGTGCGCGGGCCGTTCGTTGTCCAGCGAATGCGGTTCCGCGGCGGCGTCGACGCCGAGCACGAACGGTCCGCCGGGAACCCGCACCGACGTGCCGGCCACTCCGGGTCGGGCCCCCGGAACCGGGTCTCCCGCGGGCAGGATCGGCGCGCCCGTGCGCAGATTCAGCGCCTGTAGCATGGTCTCGTCGTGTTGGTTCTCGTGGCTGATCACCAGGCCGAAGTCGAAGGCCGGGTCGTCCTCGGGCAGCCGGTCGAGAACGTCGAAAACCTGTTCCCGCACGGTCTTCAGATACGAGTGCGCCTGCCGCGGCGTCAGCAGCGGCAGGTCGGCACGGCTGGCGCGGGGATGGACGAAGGCGTCGTAGAGGCCCTCGATCCCGGGGTCCAGCAACCCCGGCACCTCCGGTCGGCCGTCGCGCAGCAGCCAGAGTTCCTCCTGTTGGGCGATGTGGGCGAGGTCCCACACCAGCGGGCTCATCAACGGGTGGTACTGCCGGTGCAGTTCGTCGTCGTCGAAGCGCGCCAGGCTCAGGGTCCGGTCCCGGGCCCGGGTGAGTCCGTCGGCGAGATGCTGGTGGGTGCTCACGGGTCTCCTTGCGCCAGTGCCACGGTGGCGGGTCCGATGCCGATCTGGACGGCGGTGTCGGCGAAGACGTCGGCAGGGCAGCGGCCGCGGTCGACGGCGTCTACGAGCAGGTTCATCGCCCCGGCGAGTTCCGGCGGCGCCAGCGCCGCCGCCGCCGCCACGCAGGCCACCGCGGCGTCGTAGATGTGCCGGTCCCGCAGCCCGAGGCGCGCCGCGGTGTCCCAGGCGGTCGCGACCGGCGCGACCGCCTCGGCGGCCACCGCGGCGGCGTCGGGGTCGTCGAGCAGGGTGGTCAGGGTGAACACCACCGCGGGCCACAGCGCATCGGGGACCGCGTCCAGATAGCGGATCTCCAGCCAGCCCCGGGGCCGCACGGGCGGGAACAGCGTCGTCAGGTGGTAGTCCAGGTCCGCGGTGGTGGGCCGGCGACCTCCGAGCAGCACCCGGCCGTCGACCCAGTCGGTGAAGGGCACCCAGTCCACGACGGGCACCGCCGCGGGGTCGCGCACCAGCATCACGGGCGCCTTCAGCGCGTAGCGCGCCCAGTCGGTGGCCGGATCCACCCCGCTGGCGCCGAGGACCGGCCCGCACCGCGCCGAGTCCAGCCGTCCCCAGACCTGTTGGCGGGTGGAGGCCCAGCCGGTGAACCGCCCGGACAGCAGCGGCGAGTTGGCGGCGATCGCGATCATCGTCGGTCCCAACGCGTGCGCGAGCCTTACTCTTCCGGCCCAGCCTTCACGCGGGCCCGCCTCGAGGTTGACCTGGATCGACGCCGTGGACGTCATCATCGCGTCGCCGGCCTCCGCGGTACCGCTGGCCGCGAAGAACTGCTCCATGGCCGCGTAGCGGTCGCCCGGGTTGATCCGCTGCGGGCGACGCAACGGGTCCGCGCCCAGCAACAGCAAGCCCAGCCCGGCCTCGGCGAACGCCGCGTGCAACACCGCGCGGTCGGCGCTCATCGCGGCGATCGCGGCCACCGGTCCGTCGGCCGGCGGTCCGGACAGTTCCACGGCCCCGCCCGGTTCGAGGGTGATCCGGCTTCGGCCCGGCAGCGGACCGATGTCGGCGATCACGGCGCCGATCTCGGACCAGGACGGCCGGCGCTGCGGATCGGACAGGTCGATGCAGTGCGCCTCGGTCTCCAGGCCGACCCGACCGACCTGCCCGTCGACGAGGCTGGCCGCGCTGATGTACTGCGCGGCCTCGGCCGACCCCACAAGCTCGTATGCGTCGTGCCGGTCGCGTGCCTCGCCGGGCGGTGCGACGACGAACGTCATGGGTCCATCCTCGACGATGGCACCGACAAGCGCCCGCCATTATCGACGGAAAGCTGGGCGCGGGCTTCCCGAATTATTGGCCCAGGCTGTTCTGCATGGCCCCGGCCAGCACGTTCACGGCCGGGCCGGCGTTGCCGGATTGGCACACCTTGGCCTGCAACACGACGTTCTCCCGCAGCCTGGTTTGGACGAAGCAGCGACGATCGGCGCCGGCGAGCTGCTTGACCCAGGCAGTGTCCGCGGCGCCCGCGGTGGCCCCGTTGAAGGTCCACACCTGCACCGCGCCGTTGTCCAGTCGCATGGTGGCGGTCTGGCCGTCGCAGCCGGCGCTGCGGTCGACGACGCGGTGGTAGGCCCGATTCGCCGCGTCCGAGTTGGCGAAGACACCGAGGGCCTGTTTGACGAAGTGGGTCTCGTCGGTCGGCGAGGTCTGCGCGGTCGCGCCGTTGAACGAGGCGAGGTCGGGGTCGTTGTAGACCTCGGGCAGGCCGATGTCGGCCCAGTTGTTGCAGGCCGGGACGTCCACGGAGAAGGCCTGGAACGGCGCACCGAACACCGACTCGGTCCGGATCGGTCCGCCCACGATGTTGCTCACCGATCCCTTGCCCAGGACCGCGTAGTTCACCACGCCCGGATCGGAGGGGCGCGCGTGCGCGGCCACCGCCGGGGTGAGGGCGAGCGCGAGCGCCGGGGCCAGGGTCAGAGTCAGGGCGCGCCGGAGGGTGGTCCGCACCGATCAGACCTTGGCCAGCAGCGTGACGTCGAAGTTGCCCCGGGTGGCCTTGGAGTACGGACACACGCCGTGGGCCTTGCGCATCAGCTCGTCGGCGTGCTGCTGCTCCAGGCCGGGCAGGTAGCCGACCAGCTCGGCGGTCAGCCCGAAGCCACCCTCGGCGTCCTTGCCGATGCCGATCCGGGCGGTGATGCCGCTGGCATCGTCGAGCGCGACCTTCTCGCCCTTGGCCACCAGGCGCAGCGCGCTCAGGAAGCAGGCCGCATAGCCCGCGGCGAACAGCAGTTCGGGGTTGACGCCCTCGCCGCTGCCGCCCATCTCCTTGGGCGCGCGGGTGTCCAGGTCGATCTGTCCGTCGGTGGATCTGACGTGGCCGTCCCGCCCGCCGCCGGACGCGGTGGATTCCGCGGTGTAAACGACATCGATGCTCATGCGTGCACTCCTGTTCGTGGTCGACGACGAGTGTCCGCTTCCGATCATGCCAGCCGCGACGTCCGGTGGCAGGGCCCCGCGGGGGATCGCTCAGCGGTACTGCGCGACCCGCGCGGCGTAGTCGTCGAGCAGCCGCAGCGATTCATCCCGCGGTACGGTCGGCAACATCAGGCCCAGCTGATCGAATCCGAGTTCCTCTGCGGCACGCCAATATTCGGGATCGATCGGCGCGCCGAACATGGCCAGTGGCACGTCGCCACCGCTGCCGTCGCGCATCGCGTCGATGAGCGTGGCCAGTCGCTCGGGCGGCAACGGATTGGAAATCCAACCGGCACCATGGCGAATCACCCGCCGGACCGTGGCGTCGGAACCACCGCCGATGAAGATCGGCGGATGTGGTTGCCGGACCGGCTTGGGCCGCATGTAGAGCGGCTCGAAATCGACGTGCTTGCCGTGATATTCGGCGGGTTCGGTGGTCCACAGCGCCTTGATCGCCTCGATCCGTTCATCCAGGAGCGCACCCCGCGTCTTCGGATTCGTGCCGTGCTGGCGCATCTCCTCGAGGTTCCAGCCGGCGCCCACACCGAGGACGAACCGGCCGCCGGAGACCAGGTCGATGCTGGCGGCCTCCTTCGCCGTGATGATCGGGTCGCGCTGGATGAGCAGCGCGACGCCGGTGATCAGTTCGATCGTGGAGGTCACCGCCGCCGCGGCCGCGAGCGTGACGAACGGATCCAGGCTGCGGTAGTACTTCGCGGGCATCTCGCCGCCGCCCGGGAACGGCGACTCCCGCCGCGCCGGGATCTGGGTGTGCTCGGCGACCGACAGCGCCGTGAAGCCTCGCTCCTCGATCGCGCGGGCCAGCGATACCGGGTCGATTCCGTCGTCGGCGACGAACGTGGAGATTCCGAACTTCATGGGTGCACCCGCATCTGTTCTGTGGTCTGCCGTGGCGGCCGCCAGCGTGCTCGACGATGCAACGCCCGCCGGACCCAGGCTAATCCCGCGTTTCGTGATTCCGGGCCACGGGTATCCGAGCGCACGGTGGGAACAGCATGACGGAAACCAGAGACGGCATCGTTGAACCGTGGGGCAGCCGAACGCCCTATGGCAGAGGTGAGACCTGGCCGCAGCGGGTCGACACCCATCTGCAGGAGGGCGTCCGACCGGACCAGGTGCAGCGGTGGGTGCAATCGGCGGCGGTGCTGCATTCCAATGGTGACGGGATCGACATCGCGGTCCGCGACGGCCGCATCGTCGGTGTGCGTGGTCGCGCTGTGGACCGAGTGAACCACGGCCGCGTGGACGTGAAGGACCTGTTCGGCTGGCAGGCCAACGCCGCGCGCGACCGGTTGACCACTCCCTTGGTGCGCCGCGACGGGCGGCTGGTCGAATCCGACTGGGACACCGCGATGAACGACATCGTCGGTCACAGCCGACGGTTGCTGAGCGAGCACGGGCCCAGCTCGATCGGCTTCTACACCTCTGGGCAGTTGTTCCTCGAGGAGTACTACACCCAGGGTGTCATCGCGCACGGGGCGATCGGCACCAACCACGTCGACGGCAATACCCGGCTGTGCACCGCCACCGCGGGCGAGGCACTGAAAGAGTCGTTCGGCTGCGACGGCCAACCCGGTTCCTACGCCGACGTCGACCACGCCGACGTCATTGCGCTCTACGGACACAACGTCGCCGAAACACAGACCGTGCTGTGGATGCGCATGCTCGACCGGTTGGCGGGCACCGATCCGCCGGCGATCGTCTGTGTGGATCCGCGGCCCACGCCCGTCGCTGCGCGCGCCACCGTCCATCTGGCGCCGCTGCCCGGCACCAACGTCGCTCTGATGAACGGGCTGCTCCACGAGATCCTTCGCCACGACTGGGTGGACCATGCCTACGTCGAGGCGCACACCGTCGGCTACCACGAACTGCGCAAGCGGGTAGCGGAATTCCCGCCCGAGCGCGTCGCGCGGATCTGCCGGATCGAGGCCGCCGAGCTACAACGCGCCGCCGAGATCATCGGCACCGCCGAGCGGTTGCTCTCGACGGTGTTGCAGGGGTTCTACCAATCACACCAGGCCACCGCCGCTGCCGTCCAGGTGAACAACGTGCATCTGGTGCGCGGGATGCTCGGCAAACCCGGGTGTGGAATCCTGCAGATGAACGGCCAGCCCACCGCCGAGAACACCCGGGAATGCGGCGCCGATGGCGACCTGGCGGGATTCCGGAATTGGGCCAATGACTCCCACATCGCGGAACTGGCCGAGCTGTGGAACCTCGAGCCGCTCCAGATCCCGCACTACGGCCCGCCGACGCACTGCATGCAGATGCTGCGTTACGCCGAGGAGGGCACGCTGCGCATGCTGTGGGTGACCGCGACGAACCCCGCGGTGTCACTTCCGGAACTGTCCCGGATCCGGCGCATCCTGGCCCAACCGCGACTGTTCCTGGTGGTGCAGGACATCTTCTTGACCGAGACCGCTGAACTCGCCGATGTGGTGCTGCCCGCCGCGGCATGGGCCGAGAAGACCGGCACCTTCACCAATACCGATCGCACCGTGCACATTTCGGAGCAGGCGATCGACCCGCCGGGTCAAGCGCGCAGCGATCTGGAGATCTTCCTGGACTACGCGCGCCGGATGGATTTTCGCGACAAGGACGGCGGCCCACTACCGGCCTGGAACAGCGCAGAGGAGGCTTTCGAGGCGTGGAAGCGCTGCAGTGCGGGGCGTCCCTGCGACTACACCGGACTGAGCTATGAAAAGTTGCGCGGCGGCAGCGGCATCCAATGGCCCTGCAACGACGAACATCCCGACGGTACCGAACGGTTGTATGCCGACGGAAAGTTCTGGGCCGCACCGGACTACTGCGAGGCCTACGGCAAGGACCTGATCACCGGGGCCCCGTTGGAACCCACCGAATACCGCGCGATGAATCCGCACGGCAAGGCGATCATCAAGGCCGCCGAGTACGTCCCGGCGCATGAGCGGCCGTCTTCGGAGTATCCGTTTGCGCTGATCACCGGGCGCACCGTGTATCACTTCCACACCCGCACCAAGACCGGCCGAACACCGGAACTCAACGCCGCCGCCCCGCAGGTCTGGGTCGAGATCTCAGGCGCCGATGCTCGGCGGCTCGGGATCGCCGCTAGCGATCTGGTGGAGATTCGCACTCCGCGCGGTTGCGTCCTGGCGGCGGCACGGATCACCGAAATCCGTTCCGGCGTGGTCTTTCTGCCGTTCCACTACGGTTACTGGGACCGTCCTTCCCAGGCGGGTGGACATCACCGGGCCGCCAACGAACTCACGCTCACCGATTGGGATCCGGTGTCCAAGCAGCCGGTGTTCAAGACTGCGGCGGCCGCACTGCGCAGAGTCGGGCCCGGGCGGGGACCGGCACCGGGTCCCGTCGGCGGCCCGACGGCCGCGGTGATCGAGGATGTCGAGGGGACCGACGGATCATGAGCAAGGTCGCCCTGGCCATCGCCGAGTTGCACCGCAGCGAGCGGGTGCTGGCGCGTGCGTTGCGCGCCACCGCCGCGCGCCATCACAGCGACCAGGACATCAGCCATCTCGCCCAGGACCTGGCGGCATGGTCGGACGACCACGTCAAGGAACTGGCCGACCACGGCCGCCACTACGGGCTGCGCTTGTCGGCGCGCCGACGCCGGTTGTGGTTGAGCCCCGGATTCACCGAGCGGATCAGCGCGGCGTTGCGTCGGCGTCCGGAACCGGCCCTGTTGTTACTGGCCGATCTGCGCCGGATCCACCGGGCGGCTGCGGGAGTGTCCCTGGATTGGGAGCTTCTCGGTCAGGCCGCCCAGGCCACCAAGAACCACGAGTTGTTGGCGCTGACCGCACGCTGCCACCCGCAGTCGCTGCGTCAGATGCGGTGGTCCAACGCGATGCTGAAGGAGCTTTCGCCCCAGGCTCTGAGCACCTGAGGTGCGGGGTGCGCTCAGCGGCCCGGCGCGGTGGTGCTCGGTCCTGCGCCGGGCGCCGGGTCGCCGGGAGCGTTTCCGGGCCCGGGCCACATGTGGCCTTCGCGGACGCCGTCCGGGCGCAGCATCGGCGGCGCCATCGGCCCGCCCCGGTCCTGCATCATCATCCCCGGGTGGTGCCGAAAGTGCCCGTGTCCGCCGTCGGAGGCCCTGCCGAGAACAAAGCCGGCGAAGAAGACGGTCCCGGCAATGACCAGCACACCGGCCACGATCGCGACCCACGCCGCGACCTGGTAGAGCCGGTTGGGTCGGTGGTGGTCCGCCGCCACGACTGGTTGCGGCGGGCGTGGGCGAGGTGGCGACGCGGGGTCCAGCGGACCCGTGGGTTCGTTGGCGTGTTCGGGGGTTTCACTCATAGCGACCATGATCCCTGGCGCAGACGATGCCTCGACTGGGTTGGGGTTATGAATTCGCTGTGAAGCACGGGTAGCCCCCAGCGGCGCAAGTGCGGTTCCGGCTACGCCCCCAGGTATTCAACGGCGAAGCTGCGCGCGCGGCCGGGGTGCGCCTCGATTTGCACGTAGTCAACTACTCATGTCGAGCGGCGCTCATTGAGCGACGCTTTCCTTCCCAGCAAACAACGGAAAGGGCGAAGACCATGAACATCACACATCATCCGAAACTGGGTGGCTCGTTGCGGGTAGCGATGGCACGGGCATCGGGGAGCGTCGTTTTGGTAGGCCTGCTTGTCGGCGTGAACGTGGGTGTTGTGGCGAGCCCGGCATCGGCGCATGCACGGTGCGACGGCAAATCGCATTCGCACTACTACTGGACCGGGAACACCGCGTTCTGGACACACAGTGGGTATACGAAGCAGAAACTTCGGTGGCAACCGGATATCACATGGGCACACGCCCGCAGCTCTCGTGGGGAATCCCACTCGAACGCGTGTTACTGGTGAATTCCGCGGCATCGCGCTGCGGAATGTACTGCGGCGAGCCTCGCCGTCACGCACGGCTAAAAAAACCCGCCCGACCAGGGCTTGAACGGGTGCACCGCGAACTGGATGACCCGATACGGCGAGCGGTCCCGCGACTCGGTGTTCCACTGGCTGACGAACACCCGGACGTCCTCGAGGCTCGACGCCGGCGAAAGGTAGCCGCCATAGGGCTGGGCCAGCCGGTTGTCCTCCGGCGCCGGCAGGTGTTCGGCCGGTTCGGGCCAGACGTCGGCGCGCACCACGGTGGTCACCGGTGCGCTGCCCAACTGCGTCGGATTGTCGGCGACCCGCACCTCCATGTTGCCGGTGCTGGCGTTGAAGTAGGACAGCACGGTCTTGCCGTCGATCTGCCGGATGCTCATCTCGCCCACCAGATCGGGCCACAGTGGGGTCGGGGGCTTACCCCAGCCGCCGTCGGCGCCCGGTAACCCCGACCAGCCCTGCCACTTGGCGCGGTCGGTGAAGTCCGCCGGCGGCACGCGATACAGCGACACCGGGGCGCTGCGGTCGAAACTGTTGGCGACGATGTACACCCAGCCCGTGACGGAGTCCGCGGTGGGGATCGGGTCGTAGTAGCCGCTGACTTGGGATTGCCGGCCCGCCGCGTAGTCGGCCGGGCGCTGTGAGCCCGGGACGGTCTGCCAACCGTGTTGTGCGGCTTCGGCTTTCACCAGCCGCGACCCTTGCGGGACCAACCGGTGCGTGGTGGTGATCAGCAGGTAATTCTGCCGGTTGATCTCGACCACCCCCGACGGCAACTGCGAGAAGCCCGGCCGCGTCGGCTCGGCCAGTAGCGGTTGGTCCACGCCGGTGACGCCGGTGTAGCGGATCCCCTCCGGGGCATCCAGTGACGCGCGGTCCACATGCATCGCAATCGGCGAGAACCACCGACCCAACCCCACGCCCTGACCGGCGAAGCTGTCGCCGCACACCTGCAGCAGTTCGGTGGGGAACTCCATGAATTCGCACAGGTCGGTCGCGCCGATCCCGTAATCGCGCGTCGGCGTCCCGGTGCCGGCGATGGGACCGACACGGATCACCTGCCCGGGCTGCAGCGGCTGCACCGGAACATCAGGAGTCGCATGCGCGCCCGGCGCGCACACCACGGCCAACCACAGCGCCGAGATTGCCAGAATGCCGAAACCCACTCGCACTTTGCGGCCCAAACTCACGTTTCGGCGCATTGGTGCGGGTCAGAGTTGGGCGATGAGCAGCTCGGCAATCTGAATCGTGTTGAGCGCCGCGCCCTTACGCAGGTTGTCGCTCGAGATGAACAGCGCCAGCCCGCGGCCGTCCGGCACGCCCGGATCCTGGCGGACGCGTCCCACCAGCGCGTCGTCGATGCCCGCGGCCGCCAGCGGCGTCGGCACATCGACCAGCTTCACCCCGGCCGCCGACGCCAGCAGTTCCTCGGCGCGCTGCACCGAAATCGGCCTCGCGAACTCGGCATTGATCGACAGCGAGTGGCCGGTGAACACCGGCACCCGCACGCAGGTACCCGACACCGCCAGCTCCGGGATGCCCAGGATCTTGCGGCTCTCGTTGCGCAGCTTCTGATCCTCGTCGGTCTCGCCGGAGTCGTCGTCGACCAGCGCGCCGGCCAGCGGCACCACGTTGAACGCGATCGGCGCCACATAGGTGTTGGGCGCCGGATAGTCCAGCGCCGAACCGTCGCTCACCAACTGCTCCACGCCGGCGATGACCGCGCGCGCCTGCCCGGCGAGTTCCGCCACGCCGGCCAGCCCGCTACCGGAGACCGCCTGATACGTCGAGGCGATCATCCGGACCAGCTGCGCCTCGTCGTGCAGCACCTTCAGCGCCGGCATCGCGGCCATGGTGGTGCAGTTCGGGTTGGCGATGATGCCCTTGGGCAGCGACCGGGCGCGGCCGGCAACCTCGGAGTCGAAGTTGACCTCGCTGACCACCAGCGGGACCTCGGGATCCTTGCGCCAGGCCGAGGAGTTGTCGACGACGATCGCGCCGGCGGCGGCGAACCGCGGCGCCTGTACCCGCGACATGGTGGCACCCGCGGAGAACAGCGCGATGTCCAGACCACTGGGATCGGCGGTCGCGGCGTCCTCGACCTCGATCTCCTGGCCGCGGAACGGCAGCTTCTTGCCCTGGGACCGTGCGGAGGCGAAGAACCGGACGCTGGTCGCCGGGAAGTCGCGCTGCTCCAGCATTGCGCGCATGACCTGGCCGACCTGGCCGGTCGCGCCGACGACACCGATGTTCACCATGACCCGCTACCGTCCTGTTCCTGCGTAGACGACGGCCTGCTCCTCGCCGCCCAGATTGAATGCCTCGTGCAACGCGGCGACGGCCCGGTCCAGTTCCGTGTCCTTGATCAACACCGAGATCCGGATCTCGGAGGTCGAGATCAGATCGATGTTGATACCGGCCTCGGCCAGCGCCTCACAGAATGTCGCGGTCACGCCCGGGTGGCTGCGCATGCCGGCGCCGATCAGCGACACCTTGCCGATCAGGTCGTCGAAGAGCACCCGGGTGAACCCGATCTTGTCCTGCAGCGAGGTCAGCTTCTCGACCGCCCTGGGTGCGCTCTCCCGCGAGCAGGTGAAGGTGATGTCGGTCTTGCCGTCCTCGACCTTCGAGATGTTCTGCAACACCATGTCGATGTTGACGTCGACGTCGGCCAGCGCGCGGAACACCTGCGCGGCGTAGCCCGGCACGTCGGGGACGCCGGTCACGGTGACCTTGGCCTCGCTGCGGTCGTGCGCGACTCCGGTGAGGATGGCGTCTTCCATGGGGATGTCCTCCATCGATCCTTTGACGAGGGTGCCGGGCTTGTCCGTGTACGAGGAGCGGACATGGATCGGCAGGTTGTAGCGCTTGGCGTATTCCACGCAGCGCAGCATGAGCACCTTGGTGCCGGCCGCGGCCATCTCGAGCATCTCCTCGAACGAGATGGTCTCGAGGCGGCGCGCGTCCGGCACGATGCGCGGGTCGGCGGTGTAGACGCCGTCGACGTCGGTGTAGATCTCGCACACGTCGGCGCCGAGGGCGGCGGCGACGGCGACCGCGGTGGTGTCGGAGCCGCCCCGGCCCAGCGTGGTGACGTCCTTGGTGTCCTGGCTCACGCCCTGGAAGCCGGCCACCAGCACGATCTGACCCTCGTCGAGGGCCGTGCGCAGCCGTCCCGGCGTGACATCCATGATCTTGGCGTTGCCGTGGGTGCCGGTCGTGATGACACCGGCCTGCGATCCGGTGAACGACCGCGCGTTGGCCCCCATCGATTCGATCGCCATGGCCAGCAGCGCGTTGGAGATGCGTTCGCCGGCGGTCAGCAGCATGTCGAGTTCGCGGGCCGGCGGCGACGGGCACACCTGTTGGGCGAGGTCAAGCAGGTCGTCGGTGGTGTCACCCATGGCCGAGGCCACCACTACGACGTCGTGGCCGGCCTTCTTGGTCTCGACGATGCGCTCGGCGACGCGCCGGATACGCTCGGCGTCACTCACCGAGGATCCGCCGTATTTCTGCACGACGAGCGCCACTGTCAACCCTTTCGGAACGTTTTTCCGGGCAATTCCCGAATATTCGGCCATGTCAAGGATAGGGGAGACACGCACGCGGTTTCCGGGCCCCGTGAGCGGCGGCCCGTTTCAGTCGGGGCAAGCCTGGAGCAATTTGTTGATCTCCTCGGTGATTTGCGCGTTCACCAAGTACATCTCGTAGACGATCGGCGGGGTCTTCTGCCCGGTGGCCGCGCCCTCGCCGGTCTCGGCGCGCAGCTGGGGGAGTTTGGTGGCGAACTGCGATGCGAGTTGGGCCACCCGGATCGCGCTGGAGACCAGCTCGGGGTCGGTGACCTTCCCGGCGCGCTGGGCCAACCCGTCGGCCCATTCCTGGTATTCGATGACGCCGGCATCGGTCCCGGAGGTTTCCTCGAGCTCCTCGATTTCCTTCGCCTGGGCCTGGTTGAACTCCAGCAGCTCACGGACCGGAACGCATTCTTCGGAAGTCTGGTTGAAGACCGTCTCGGACAACACCAGCGCGCCGACCGCCAGCACCACCACTGCGAGATATATCCACACGCGCCGTTTGAAGCCCATCGTCGGAAACTGTAGCCGGGGTATCGGCCGGTGGCCGCCGCAACCGTCGCGGGGCCGCCGCTACTTGCGGACCAAGAGGTCATCGGGTTCGTCGGCCAACCCCGCTCCGACGATCGCCAGGTTGTAGCCGGTGGTGCGGAGGAGCTGCTCTTGGGTGCCGTCGGGGCGCTGCACCTCGAAGGTGCGCGGATACTCCGAATGCCCCACCGCACCGTCGCGGGCCACCCCGTCTGGAGTGGTGGTGGCCGCGGTGCTGAGCTGTTCCAGCGGCAACGTGGTCGTTCTGGGCCCGTGGGTGCCGACGTCGGCCAGGCCGGGCAGCGGGACCCCACCCAGCGTCCCGCCCTGCGACACCCAGTCCTGGTCGGCCGACATCACATACCCGCGGCCCTGGTCGAGGAACAGGTCGTCCTCGTCGTTGATGAAGGTGCCGAAAACCCCGAGGATTTTCTCGTTGGCGTGGCCCAGCCCGGGCGAGCCGTAGAACACCGCGTCGTCGACGACGCCCTTCTCGCCGAGTTCGTTGAGCGCCTGCGCGGTGGTCGTGGAACCGTAGGAGTGCCCGAACGCCGACAGGTGCACGTCGGACCCGTGCACGTTGGTGGCGTTGATCCCGCGGTAGAAGCTGGCCAAATCGACGGCGCCGGCGTTGGCGCGGTCCTCGCTCGCCGCGCCGAACACGCTCAGGTCGCTGGTGTCGGGCGGGTCGTAACCGAACCAGGCGATCGTCGACACCGACTCCCCGAACTTGCCCGCCATGTTCAACTGGCGCTCCATCTCGGTCTTGAGGGCCCCGGCCTCACCGACCATGGCCGGCAAGCTGTCGGCGTGGGTGTTCATCCCGGGGGTGGCGACCGTGACGTGGGTGGCCTCGTCGGGGTTTCCGGTGGCGATGACCGCGAGGACCTCGTGTTCGCCGGGCTCGTAGTGCATCAGGAACTTGTCGGGGTCAAACCCGAGTTCGGGGCGGTCGGGGTCCATGAGCAGGGCGGTGTGCACGCCGCGGATCTCGTTGAGCCGCTCGGTTTCCGGCAACACCAAGGTGGAATGCGCAGCCCGAGCCGCTTCTTCCGAGAGGTCGGGACGCGCGGCGCGGAACTGCTCGAAGCTGGGATGGGCGTCCAACGCTGCCTGCGCCGCGGCCAGATCCCGTTCCATCGCCGGCAGGTTCGTCCCGTGCCGGATCGGGGCGGGCACCCCGTCGCGGTCGAGCCAATCCGGGTGCTCGAGTTGGACTTTCGCCTGTTCCTCCGGCGTCAACGAATTCCACCACGCGGTGACGTCGCGGGGCTGCGTGCCGTCCCCCTCGGGCGGGTAGGGGGCCGACAGCCCGGACTGCTGCTCACCGGCGCGGTAGGCGCTGTCGTAATCCGGGGCACCGGCGGCGGTGACCTTCCCGGCCTCGATGTTGCCGAACACCTCCCGGCCGTCGGCATCGATGTCGTCGGCGAGTCGCAGCAGCGCCTGGGCGCGCGCCTCGATGTCGTCGGCTTTGCCCTGCCACTGTTCGATCTCCTTGGCGGTGCCGATGATGGTGACGCGCCCGGAGTCCGACAACCGCAGATACCCGTCGGAGGCCGCGACCTCGTCACGTATCGCGGCCAGATCGTTCTGCAGCTTGGTCACCGCCGCGGCGGTCTCCTCGGCCAACTGCTGCACCGCGCCGAGCACCGCGGCGTCGTCGAGCACATGCGCTCTGGCCGTGCGCACCCGCTCCCGGGCGACATCGGCGGCCGGTGATTCCCAGCCCGGCAGCAGCGCCACCTGCCCGAGCTGATCGGCGGCGCGGCGGGCGGACCCGAGTTCGGTGGTGAGCTCGTCGGCGATGGTGCGCAACGACCCGACGTCCCAGGATTCGATCTGGCTGAGCCACATCGTCATGTGCCGATCCTCGCCAGCGTCAGGGCTGCGGGTTCGGCGGCATCGGGATCTCGTTGCCCACCCAGACCGGCCCGTCGTCAGTACGCCGGCACGAGATGTCGGCGGTGAGCTGCGTGGCCTCGCGGCTGCCGAACATCAACATCCGCCCGTCGCCGCTGTGGATCCGGACATCGTGGTTGCCCGCCTTGTTTTGGAAAGCGCCGGCCGAGGTCAGCCCGGCCTCGGCGGCAAGCCGTCGCACCACCGGATAGAGCAGCTCCCACTCGGCATCCGACAGGCCGTGCCGGGAAACCAGGCTGGGGAACGCCAGCCCCATCCCTTTTTCCCCGTCCGGGCACCGCAGCGTGCTGTATTTGTTGTTCCACCACCACGGCTTGAGGGCGGGCACCAGCTGCGAGATCTCGCGTTCGATCGCGAAGATCAACTCGAGCAACTGGGCCTGGGTTTGCCTGAGCGTCGGCAGCTGCGCCTGATCCATCGTGGGTGCCTTCTCCTCGAACGAGATCTCCGGGCGGGACGACGGCTGCTGGCAGCCGCCCACTACCGCCAGGGCCAGTACGGCGGCCAGGACCCGAACCCCGACGGCCGGCCGACGTGTCGCGCTGCGCTTCCGACCCACCCCGCCCCCTTCTGCACCGGCATCTGCCGACCGTCCCGAAATCCTATCGACCTCCGACCAAGCTTCGATGCGGAAAAATGCCGAGCAACGACGGCGGGCTCCGGAATGGCGCTGCCGGCGCGCCCGTGCTTCCGACCGGTCGCCGCCGGTGCCGGGCTTTCCACCGGGTTTTGGCCACGCCACCGCACCGGAGTACAGTGACTGCCGTGCAGCGTGTGCTCCTCCTCGGGCGCCGCGACGGGGTCTGATCCGGACTGGCTTCCCGTCGCGGGTCTTTTGCGATGCGCCGGTCTGAATTCCCCTAGACCCTCGGAGCCACCATCATGACCAGCTATCCCGACTCTTCTTCTCTGGACTCTCCCGACGCGTTCTCCTGGTCGTCGACCGGGCGCACCATCACTACGCCGTCGGACCCGTCCCCCGCCGACCAGCCCGCCTGGAACACCCAGCGCAACTCGTCGATGCCAGTGCACCGTTACCGCAGCTTCGCGCTGGAAGTACCGGGCGGAGCGCCCGGCGCACCGTTCGACCGCACGTGGCCGGACAAGGTCATCGACCGCGCACCGCTGTGGGGCGCGGTCGACCTGCGCGACGGCAACCAGGCCCTGATCGACCCGATGAGCCCGGCCCGCAAGCGCCGGATGTTCGACCTGCTGGTCCGGATGGGCTACAAGGAGATCGAGGTCGGCTTCCCGTCGGCGAGCCAGACCGACTACGACTTCGTGCGGGAGATCATCGAGCAGCACGCGATCCCCGACGACGTCACCATCCAGGTGCTGACCCAGTGCCGCCCGGAGCTGATCGAAAAGACCTTCCAGGCCTGCCAGGGCGCCCCCCGCGCGATCGTGCACTTCTACAACTCCACCTCGATCCTGCAGCGCCGCGTGGTGTTCCGCGCCGAGCGTGACGAGGTGCAGAAGATCGCCACCGACGGGGCCCGGATGTGCCTGGCCGAGGCCGAGAAGTACCCCGACACGTTCTGGCGCTACGAGTACTCGCCCGAGTCCTACACCGGCACCGAACTGGAGTACGCCAAGCAGGTCTGCGACGCGGTCTCCGAGGTCATCGCGCCGACGCCGGAAGCTCCGCTGATCATCAATCTGCCGGCCACCGTCGAGATGGCGACCCCGAACGTCTACGCCGACTCGATCGAATGGATGAGCCGGAACCTGGCGCGTCGGGACTCCATCATCCTGAGCCTGCACCCGCACAACGACCGCGGAACTGCCGTTGCCGCAGCGGAATTGGGCTTCCAGGCCGGTGCCGACCGGATCGAGGGCTGCCTGTTCGGAAACGGCGAACGCACCGGCAACGTGTGCCTGGTGACGCTGGGCATGAACCTGTTCTCTCGGGGCGTGAACCCGCAGATCGATTTCTCCAACATCGACGAGATCCGCCGCACGGTGGAGTACTGCAACCAGCTGCCGGTTCCCGAGCGGCATCCCTACGGCGGCGATCTGGTGTACACCGCGTTCTCCGGCAGCCATCAGGACGCCATCAACAAGGGCCTGGACCAGATGAAGGTGGCGGCCGACGCCGCCGACGCTGACGTCGACGACATCCTGTGGCAGGTTCCGTATCTGCCGATCGACCCGAAGGACGTCGGCCGCACCTACGAGGCCGTGATCCGGGTGAATTCGCAGTCCGGCAAGGGCGGCGTCGCCTACATCATGAAGGCCGATTACGGGCTGGCGCTGCCGAGACGACTGCAGATCGAGTTCAGCAGGGCGATCCAGTCGATCGCCGAGGGTGCGGGCGACGAGGGCGGCGAGGTCTCACCCAAGGTCATGTGGGACGCCTTCTTCGACGAGTATCTGGCGCCGGTCACACCGCTGGAGCGGGTCCGGCAGAAGGTGGACGCCGCCGAGGTCGACGGCGGCACCGACACCGTCACCGCGGTGGTCAAGGTCGACGGCGTCGAGCGCGAGATCGTCGGGACCGGCAACGGTCCGCTGGCCGCGTTCATCGACGCGTTGGCCGCGGTGGGCTACGACGTCAACGTCCTGGACTACTCCGAGCATGCGATGTCCGCGGGCGAGGAGGCCCAGGCCGCCGCCTACGTCGAGGCCTCGATCGGCGGCCAGACCGTCTGGGGCGTGGGAATCGCCACCTCCATCACGACGGCGTCGCTGCGCGCGGTGGTCTCGGCGGTCAACCGGGCGGCCCGGTCCAGCTAACGACCACGTCACGACTGGGCCACAGCGCCGCCGGTTGCCCCCCTAGCGGGCCCTGACCGGGGTTACTCTCCCGCTGGCGTCAATTTCGACGCTCTCGGGGACAAGGAGCTTCGCATGGAATTCGATTGGGACTCGTTTTGGGGTCTGGTCTGGTACTCGCTGGTCATCTTCGCGTTCATCGCGTATCTGCTGATCCTGTTCAACATCATCGTTGACCTGTTCTGGCGGGACCACAAAACCTCGGGCTGGGTGAAGGCGATCTGGGTGATCTTCCTGATCGTGTTCCCGTACCTGACCGCGCTGGTGTACTTGATCTCCCGCGGCAAGGGCATGGCCGAACGCGCCCGGGACTCCGCGATGTCGGCGCAACGGCAGACCGAGGACTACATCCGCCAGGCCGCCGGCCGGTCCCCGGCGCAGGAGATCGCCGACGCGAAGAACCTGCTCGAAACGGGCACCATCACCCAGGCGGAATTCGACGCGTTGAAGGTCAAGGCGCTGGCCTAGAACAGCGCGAACTGGCCGCCGTCGACGGCGTCGACGAACTCGTCGATCCCGGTACCGCTGGCTACGTCGCGCACATGCGTCATGAACTCGGTGTCGGGAACCACCGGCACACCGAGTTCGCGCGCGGCGTAGCCCTTACCGTGTTCGGGCACGGTCTCGTTGCAGATGACCAGCGAGGTCTCGGGATCGACGTTGTCGCAGTACGCCAATCCGGCGTGCAGGATCCGCTCGACGAGTTCCTCATGGGTGCGCGTGCAATCGGACGACAATGCCACCCGCATGCCCTGGACCAGCGGCTTTCCCCGCACGTAGCGGCCCGGGTTCAGATACGGGCAGGGCATCCGCGAGGCCAGCATCTTCAGCGGGCGCAGCTCCTCGTGGGTGATCCGTCCGCTGGGCCAACGGCGACGGGTCACCGGACGCACCGGGATCCACACGTCCCGGTCGCGGGCCCGCGCCAGCGCCGGCGCCAACACCCGGGACAGCACCAGCGCGTCGTCGAAGGCGTCGTGCGGGCGGGTCTGCGCCACGCCCCAGTGCCGCGCCAGCGTCTCCAGCCGAAGGTTGTCCAGCCCCAGCTCGAGGCGGCGGGCCAGCTCCACGGTGCACATCACGGTGTCGATCGGCAGGGCCGTGGCGGCCAGTTCGGCCTCGGCCGCCAGGAACGAGTAGTCGAAGGCCGCGTTGTGCGCGACCAGGGTGCGGCCGTTGAGCAGGTTCGCCACCTCGGGGGCGATGTCGGCGAAGGTCGGCTGGTCCTCCAGCATTTCGGCGGTGATGCCGTGCACGTGTGTGGGCCCCGGGTCGACACACGGGTTCAGCAGGCTGGCCAGGGACTGTTCGACCTGGCCGTCCGGGCCCAGCGCCAGCACCGCGATGCTGAGGACCCGGGCCTGCCCCGGCCGGAATCCGGACGTCTCCACGTCGACGACCGCCCACCCGTGCCCGGATTCGGCAGCTGGTCGACCCCAGAAGTGGCTCACGACCTCAGAATGGCACGCACCGGTGACAATCCCGGGCGTTGGCGGCGCTGTGTAAAACCGTGTCGACACGGCGCACCGGACAGGACATAAACTCTTGCGGTGATCACCACCCGGGGACGTCTTGCCTTGGCCGCCGGCTCGGCCGCGCGCTGGGCCTCCCGCGTCACCGGCCGCGGCGCCGGGGCGATGATCGGCGGTTTGGTCGCGATGACCCTGGACAAGTCGCTGCTGCGCCAACTCGGTGCGGACCGGCGTGCGGTCGTGGTGACCGGGACGAACGGCAAATCCACCACCACCGGCATGGTCGCGGCCGCACTGGCGACCCTGGGCCCGGTCGCCACCAACGCCGAGGGCGCCAACATGGACGCGGGCCTGATCGCGGCCCTGGCCGCCGGGCACGACGCCGAGCTGGCGGCCCTCGAGGTCGACGAGATGCACGTCCCGCATGTCCTGGACGCCGTGGCCGCCGAGGTCATCGTGTTGCTGAACCTGTCGCGGGATCAGCTCGACCGCGTCGGTGAGATCAACCACATCGAACGCACCCTGCGCGCGGGCCTGGCGCGCCATCCCGCCGCCGTCGTCGTCGCCAACTGCGACGACGTGCTCATGACCTCGGCCGCCTACGACTGCCCCAACGTGGTGTGGGTGGCCGCCGGGGCGGGCTGGTCGGGCGACTCGGTCAGTTGTCCGCGCAGCGGCGAGATCATCGTGCGGGAAGGCACCGACTGGTTCTCCACCGGCGTCGACTTCAAGCGGCCGAGTCCGCAATGGTGGTTCGACGATGACCACCTCTACGGTCCCGACGGCCTGTCCGTGCCGATGACGCTGGCCCTGCCGGGTGCGGTCAACCGTGGCAACGCGGCCCAGGCCGTCGCCGCGGCCGTGACCCTCGGCGCCGATCCGGTGGCCGCGGTGGCCGCCGTCTCCGGTGTCGACGAGGTGGCCGGGCGCTACCGCACGGTGCGGGTCGGCGAGCACACCGCACGGGTGTTGCTGGCCAAGAACCCCGCGGGCTGGCAGGAGGCGCTGTCGATGGTGGATTCCGCCGCGGCCGGTGTCGTGATCGCGGTCAACGGGCAGGTTCCCGACGGCGAGGACCTGTCCTGGTTGTGGGACGTGAACTTCGAGCATTTCGTGGACCCGGCCTTTCCCGTGGTGGCCGCCGGCGAGCGCGGCACCGACCTCGCGGTCCGACTCGGTTACGCCGGGGTCGAGCACACCCTCGTGCACGACACGGTGGCGGCGATCGCCTCGTGCCCGCCCGGACACGTCGAGGTCGTCGCCAACTACACGGCGATGCTGCAGTTGAATCGGCGGCTGGCATGAGCGTGCAGATCGGGCTGGTGCTGCCCGATGTCATGGGCACCTACGGCGACAGCGGAAACGCGGTGGTGCTGCGGCAGCGGTTGCGGCTGCGCGGCATCGACGCCGAGATCGTCGAGATCACGCTGGCCGACCCGGTGCCAGAATCGCTGGATCTCTACACGCTGGGTGGCGCCGAGGATTACGCGCAGCGCCTGGCCACCAAGCATCTGATCCGCTATCCGGGATTGCAGCGCGCCGCCGAGCGCGGGGCGCCGGTGCTGGCGATCTGCGCGGCGATCCAGGTGCTCGGGCACTGGTATGAGACCTCGGCCGGGGAACGGGTCGAGGGCGTGGGGATGCTCGACGTCACCACCAGCCCGCAGGAGACCCGCAGCATCGGCGAGGTGGCGGCGACGCCCCTGGTGGACGGTCTGACCCAGCCGTTGACGGGATTCGAAAACCACCGCGGCGGAACGGTTCTGGGCGCCGCCTCGCAGCCGTTGGCGCGGGTCACCAAGGGCGCCGGAAATCGCGCCGGCGACGGGTACGACGGCGCGGTGCAGGGCAGCGTGGTGGCCACCTACCTGCACGGCTGCTGCCTGGCCCGCAACCCCGAGCTGGCCGACCATCTGCTCGCGAAGGTGGTGGGCCCGCTGGCACCGTTGGAGCTGGCCGAGGTGGAGCAGTTGCGCCGCGAACGCCTGGCCGCCCCCCGCCGCGTCTAGGCCGCCCCCTCAGGCCATTGCGCGGCGGCCGACCAGGGCGCGGCCCAGCGTCAGCTCGTCGGCGAATTCCAGGTCGCCGCCCATCGGCAGGCCCGACGCGATCCGGGTGACGCTCAGGCCGGGGATGTCGCGCAGCATGCGCACCAGGTAGGTCGCGGTGGCCTCGCCCTCGGTGTTGGGGTCGGTCGCGATGATGACCTCGGCGATGTCCACTCCGTCGACGCGTTCGCCGATGCGGTTGAGCAGCTCACGGATTCGCAACTGCTCCGGTCCGACCCCGGACAGCGGATCCAGCGCGCCGCCGAGGACGTGGTAGCGGCCGCGGAACTCGCGGGTGCGCTCGACGGCCTGCACGTCCTTGGGCTCCTCGACCACGCACACCAGGGTGCCGTCGCGGCGGGGGTCGCCGCAGATCCGGCAGCGCGCGGCGTCGGACACGTTGCCGCACACCTCGCAGAACGTCACCCCGTCGCGCACCCGGCCCAGCGCCGCGGTCAGCCGATCGATATCCGGTGGCTCCACCGACAGCAGGTAGAACGCGATGCGCTGCGCGCTCTTCGGACCGATGCCGGGCAGCTTGCCCAACTCGTCGATCAGATCCTGGACGGGGCCCTCAAACATGGTGGTCCAAGGTCAGAATCCCGGCATTCCCAGAGCGTTGCCCATGCCGCTGGCCAACGGCCCCAGCCGCGACTGCGCCATGATCGTCACTTGCTTGGCCGCGTCGCCGAGCGCTCCGACGATGAGGTCCTGCAGGGTTTCGGGATCCTCGGGATCGATCACCTTCGGGTCGATGGCCACGCCGACGACCTCGCCACTGCCCTTCACGGTGACCTGCACCAGCCCGCCGCCGGCCTGACCGTGCACCTCGGTGTTCGCGAGCTGTTCCTGCGCCTCCATCAACTGCTGCTGCATCTGCTGAGCCTGTGCCAGCAGTGCCGACATGTCGGGTGCGCCTTCACCGGGTTGCATGACTGGTCCCCTTCACGTATCTGTTTCGGCTGGGTCTCGACTTGGTTGCGCATCGGCGATTCACGCTTTCGCCTCTTCAAGGGTAGACGGCGCCGGGCTACGTTGGCCCAGTGCACGTACCTGCCTGCCTGCGTGTCGGGGCCCCACTGGCCGCCGTCGTCGTCCTCGCGTCCTCGCTCATCGCACCGCAGACTGCCCCGGTCGCGCAGGCCGTGCCGTCGGTCGCCGGCAAGATCGTGTTCCTCGATCCCGGTCACAACGCGGTCAACGAGTCGGCCCACAACAGCCGCCAGGTCCCGACCGGGCGCGGCGGCACCAAGGACTGCCAGGCCAGCGGCAGCGCCACCAATGACGGCTACCCCGAACACAGCTTCACCTGGGA
Organism: Mycolicibacterium sp. MU0053; assembly: GCF_963378095.1. Classification (NCBI taxonomy): domain Bacteria; kingdom Bacillati; phylum Actinomycetota; class Actinomycetes; order Mycobacteriales; family Mycobacteriaceae; genus Mycobacterium; species Mycobacterium burgundiense. The sequence continues at coordinate 251,188 of NZ_OY726397.1, read as the reverse complement.
CACCACGCTGCGCATCCGCGCCGAGTTGATGCGCCACGGCGTGCGCACCGCGATGTCCCGCGGCGACGACAGTTCGGCCGGGCCGTGCGTGGATCAGCGGGCCGCGCTGGCCAACTCGGTGCGTCCGCACGCCATCGTCTCGATCCACGCCGACGGCGGTCCGGCCTCGGGACGCGGATTCCACATCCTGTACTCGAACCCGCCGCTGAACCAGGCGCAGGCCGGCCCGGCGGTGCGGCTGGCCCAGACCATGCGCGACCAACTGGTGGCCTCGGGCATCCCGGCCGCGAACTACATCGGCACCAACGGGTTGAACCCGCGCTCCGATATCGCCGGGCTCAACCTGGCGCAGTACCCGGCGATCCTGGTCGAGCTGGGCAATATGAAGAATCCGGCCGACTCGGGCCTGATCACCACCGACACCGGGCGGCAGAAGTACGCGAGTGCCGTCGTCCGCGGCATCGTCGCCTACCTGGCCACCCAGCCGGCGACGACCTGAGCGGGCCGCCGAAAGTTGGGTTGTTGTACCCGTTTCGCGACTAACCCCGCGAACAAAGCAACTCGGCGCGCGAAGTCAGCGCTCCAGCTGGTTCTTGAGGTTCTTCAGGACCTCGGCCTGGATCTTCTTCAATCCGAGCGGCGCGAAGATGCCCTCGAAGATGCCCTTGACGCCGCCGGCACCGGTCCAGGAGGTCTTGACGGTGACCGAGGCCCCGGGCCCGGCCGGGGCGACGGTCCAGTTGGTGACCATCGTGGAGTTCGCGTCCTTCTCGATCACGGTCTTCCCCGCGATGTCGACGTTGGCCTGCACTTCCCGGACCCGCGACTTGGTGGCCTGCAGCTTCCACTTGACCACGGTGCCCGCGCCGACCCCGCCCTGCAGCACCTGATAGTCGCTGTACTGCGAGGACAGGATCTTGGGCCGCACCTCGTTGTAGTCGGCGACGGCGGCCAGCACCTCGTCCGGGGTGGCGTTGACCAGAACCGTGCTGGTCGCACTGACCTGTCCCATGGCAAAAACTCCTCGCTCCAGTGATTGTCCGGGGGACTCGCCCGCCGAGCGGTCGCATCGACCGCGCTCTGCGACTAGCGTATATGTGTGTCCGTTCCCGAAACTGACGCACTCTCGGCCCATGCCAGCGGCGTCGAACGCCTTCTCGCGAGCTACCGCGCCATCCCGCCGGGCGCCACGGTCCGGCTGGCCAAGCCCACCTCCAACCTGTTCCGCGCCCGCGCCCGCAGTGACGCCCCCGGGTTGGACGTGTCGGGATTGACCGGGGTGATCAGCGTCGACGCCGCGGCCCGCACCGCCGACGTGGCCGGCATGTGCACCTATGAGGATCTGGTTGCCGCCACGCTGCCGTTCGGCCTGGCGCCGCTGGTGGTGCCGCAGCTCAAGACGATCACGCTGGGCGGCGCCGTCACCGGGATGGGGATCGAGTCGACCTCGTTCCGCAACGGCCTGCCGCACGAATCGGTGCTCGAAATGGACATCCTCACCGGCGCCGGAGAGGTGGTGACCGCCAGTCCGGTGCAGCACAGCGACCTGTTCCGCAGCTTCCCGAATTCCTACGGCACGCTGGGCTACGCCGTGCGGCTGCGGATCGAACTGGAGTCGGTGGCACCGTTCGTGGCGCTGGAGCATCTGCGCTTCCGGTCGCTGGCCGACCTCATCGCCGCGCTGGACCGCATCATCGAGACCGGCGGCCACAACGGGACCCGGGTGGACTACCTCGACGGGGTGGTGTTCAGCGCCGACGAGTCCTACCTGTGCCTGGGGCGCCAGACCGCCACCACCGGCCCGGTCAGCGACTACACCGGCAGCCAGATCTACTACCGCTCGATCCAGCACGACGGCGAGACCAAACACGACCGGCTGACCATCCACGACTACCTGTGGCGCTGGGACACCGACTGGTTCTGGTGCTCGCGGGCCTTCGGTGCACAGCATCCCGGCATTCGGCGGTTCTGGCCGCGCCGCCTGCGGCGCAGCAGTTTCTACTGGAAGCTGATCGGCTACGACCAACGGTTCAACATCGCCGACCGGATCGAGCAGCGCAAGGGCCGCCCGCCGCGCGAACGGGTGGTCCAGGACGTCGAGGTTCCCATCGAACGGACCGCCGAATTCCTGCAGTGGTTCTTGGATACCATTCCGATCGATCCGATCTGGTTGTGCCCGTTGCGGTTACGCGATCGGCATCGCTGGCCGCTGTATCCGATCCAACCCGATTTGAGCTACGTCAACGTCGGCTTCTGGTCGTCGGTTCCGGTGGGCCCCAGCCCCGGGTACACCAACCGCATGATCGAAACCAAGATCACCGAACTCGACGGACACAAGTCGCTGTATTCCGATTCCTACTATTCCGCAGAGGAGTTCGACGACCTGTACGGCGGCGAAACCTACAAGACGGTCAAGAAGACCCACGACCCCGACGCACGTCTACTGGATCTCTACGCAAAGGCGGTACAGCGGCGATGACCACGTTCAAGGAGCAACCGGCCACCAGCAACGGCAAGCTCAAACTCGCGGAGATCCTGGAGATCTTCACCGCGGGCGACGACGGCCTGCCGTTGCGGTTCACCGCGTACGACGGCAGCTCGGCCGGTCCGGACGACGCCCCGGTCGGCCTGACGCTGCTGACTCCCCGCGGCACCACCTATCTGGCCACCGCGCCCGGCGACCTGGGCCTGGCCCGCGCCTATGTCTCCGGCGATCTAGAGGCCTACGGCGTGCACCCGGGCGATCCCTACGACCTTCTCACGGCGTTGGCGCACAAGCTGAACTTCAGGCGGCCGTCCGCGCGGACGCTCGCCCAGATCATCCGGTCGATCGGGGTGGAACGGCTCAAGCCCATTCCCCCACCCCCGCAGGAGGCCCTGCCGCGTTGGCGACGCATCGCAGAGGGGTTGCGGCACAGCAAGACTCGCGACGCCGAGGTCATCCACCACCACTACGACGTGTCCAACCGGTTCTACGAACTGGTGCTGGGCCCGTCGATGACCTACACCTGCGCCTGCTATCCGGACCCCAACGCCACCCTCGAGGAGGCCCAGGAGAACAAATACCGGCTGGTGTTCGAGAAGCTGCGGCTCAAGGAGGGCGATCGGCTGCTCGACGTCGGCTGCGGCTGGGGCGGCATGGTGCGCTATGCCGCGCGTCGCGGCGTCCGGACCGTCGGCGCGACGCTGTCGGCCGAGCAGGCCGCCTGGGCGCAGCAGAAGATCCGCGACGAGGGCCTGTCGGAGCTGGCCGAGGTGCGCCACAGCGACTACCGCGACGTGCTCGAAACCGGATTCGACGCGGTGTCCTCGATCGGCATGACCGAGCATGTCGGAGTGGCCAACTACCCCGCCTACTTCGGCTTCCTCACTTCGAAGCTGCGCTCGGGCGGCCTGCTGCTCAACCACTGCATCACGCGTCCGAACAACCGCACCGGGCCGACGGCCGGCGGTTTCATCGACCGGTACGTGTTCCCGGACGGTGAGCTGACCGGCTCCGGCCGCATCATCACCGAGATGCAGGACGTCGGCGGTCTGGAGGTGCTGCACGAGGAGAACCTGCGGATGAATTATGCGCTGACGCTGCGGGACTGGTGCCGCAACCTCGTCGAGCACTGGGACGAGGCTGTCGCCGAGGTGGGCCTGCCGACCGCCAAGGTGTGGGGCCTGTACATGGCCGGCTCGCGGTTGGGCTTCGAATCCAATGTGGTGCAGCTGCATCAGGTGTTGGCGGCCAAACTCGACAACCGTGGCAACAACGGCGGCCTTCCGCTGCGTCCGTGGTGGCGAGCCTGAAATCGCCTGTGCCACGGCCAGAGTCGGTGGGCGACCAGATGGTGGCCAAGCTCACCAAATGATCCACCCCGTCGGTGTTAGCCTGGAAGCCGTCAGCAGGTGACACCGGACGAGGGGGCCTCCGTACCCGGCCAGCGACAAGACGGGGCCACGGAGGTGGGCCATGGCCTGGTTGATTCTTGTGGTTTCAGCGGTTTTCGAGGCGGTCTGGGCTACCGCGCTCGGCATGTCACACGGATTCACCCGATTGGTGCCGACGCTGGTGTTCTTCGTCGGCGCGGTGATTTCGATGGGCGGCCTCGCCATCGCGATGCGGGATCTACCCACCGGCACGAGCTATGCGGTGTGGGTGGCCATCGGCGCGTCGCTGACGGTGGCCTACGCGATGATCACCGGCACCGAAAGCGTCTCGCTGGTCAAGATTCTGCTGATCCTGGGCATCATCGGCTGCGTGGTCGGCCTGAAGCTCGTCGGCAGCTGAGCGCCGCTCAGTCCGCGATCCTGCGGGCGCCCAACTCCGTCTGCAACAGCTCCAGCGCCACTTCTTCGGGATCGCGGCGCGGGCCCGCGTCGGAATCATCGGCCGCGGCCTCGGCGAGCATGCTCTCCTCTTCGGCACGCTGATCGACGGCCGGGGCCGCCGGCTCCGAGTCGACCGCCGCGACCACCGGCGGCGGCGGCGTCTCGGCACCGCCCGCTTCGCAGCGCACCCGCCAGTTCACCCCGAGGGCATCCTTGAGCGCCTCGCGGATGATCTCGACGTTGCGGTCCTCGTTCAGGCGCTTGGCCAGCGGTGCCGCCGGATGGCTGAGAATCAGCAGATCGCCCTCGACGGCGCGCACCGTGGCGCCGTCGAGCATGACGTCGGTGGGCCGACGCAGATTACGGACCTTCTCCCGAACGGTCGGCCACATGCTGCGCACCGCGGTGGCGTTGGGCTCACCCGGCGTGGCTGTCGGAGCCGGCGGAGCCGGCGCGGGGTGCTGGGCCGCGGGGGCCTGCTGCGTCGGCGGGGCCGGGGGCGGCGGCGGGGCCGGCGCTTCGGGGGCGGGCCTGGGCTCCGGCGGGGGCTCCCACGCCGGCGGGGACGGTGGCGGCGGCGCCGCTGCGGGCGGAGCGGGCTGCGCCGGGGGCGCGACCGCGGGCGCAGCCGGCACGGCCGCGGCCGGAGCCTGCGCTGCCGGAGCGGGCTCGGCGGACACGTCCGGGCCGGATTGCTGGGTGCGACGGACGAACTGTCGCGGCGCGCGCCCCGCGGCGCCCTCGCCGGCCTCCGCCGCCGGAATGGAGATGTCGAGTCGGGTCTCGATGCGCTCGATGCGTTGCAACAACGCCGACTCGGTATCGCTGGCCGACGGCAGCAGCAGCCGCGAGCACACCACCTCGAGCAGCAGGCGCGGTGCGGTGGCGCCGCGCATCTCGCCCAGACCGGCGTGCACGACCTCGGCGTAGCGGGTCAGGGTGGCCGGCCCGATCCGGCTCGCCTGATCCAGCATCTTCTCCAGCTCGTCCTGGGGCGCGTCCACCACACCGCTGGTCACGGCGTCCGGCACGGCCTGCAGGATCAGCAGGTCGCGGAAGCGCTCGAGCAGGTCGGTGGCGAAGCGGCGCGGATCGTGACCGGCGTCGATCACGGCCTCGACCGCGCCGAACAGGGCTGCCGCGTCGCCGGCGGCCAGCGCCTCCACCGCGTCGTCGATCAGCGCGATGTCGGTGGCACCGAGCAGCGCCAGTGCGCGTTGATAGCCGATGTGGTCGCCGTCGGCTCCGGCAAGCAGTTGGTCGAGCACGCTGAGGGTGTCGCGCGGCGAACCGCCACCGGCGCGGATCACCAGTGGATACACCGCGTCGTCGACGTTGAGGTTCTCCGCGGCGGTGATCTTCTCGATCAGCGTCCGCATGGTGCGCGGGGCCAGCAGCCGGAACGGATAGTGGTGGGTCCGCGACCGGATGGTCGGCAGCACCTTCTCCGGTTCGGTGGTCGCGAAGACGAAGATCAGATGTTCGGGCGGCTCCTCGACGATCTTGAGCAGCGCGTTGAAACCGGCCGTGGTGACCATGTGCGCTTCGTCGATGATGAAGATGCGGTAGCGCGAGAGCGCCGGCGCGTAGAAGGCCCGGTCCCGCAGTTCGCGGGTGTCGTCCACACCGCCGTGGCTCGCGGCGTCCAATTCCGTGACGTCGACGCTGCCGCCGCCATTGGGTGCTAACGCCACACACGAATCACAGACCCCGCACGGGTCCGGGGTGGGCCCCTGCGCACAGTTGAGCGAGCGGGCCAGGATGCGCGCCGAGGACGTCTTACCGCAACCGCGCGGGCCGGAGAACAGATACGCGTGGTTGATGCGGTTGGCCTGCAGCGCCGTCGACAACGGTTCGGTGACGTGCTCCTGGCCCACAACTTCGGCGAACGTCGCCGGTCGGTACTTGCGGTAGAGAGCCACGCCAGCAGGTTACCCACTCACTCGGACAGCGCGGCGCGCTAGTGGGCCTGCAGCAGCGACTCGGCCGCCGCGAGCAGCGTGCACGTCGCGAGACCGTCGATCGCTGCCCGCAGATCCGACTCCGAGGGGAACGACGGCGCAATCCGAATGTTCTTGTCCTCGGGGTCTTTTCGATACGGGAACGACGCACCGGCCTCGGTGACGGCGATGCCGGCGTCCTTTGCGAGCGCCACGGTGCGCTTCGCGGTGCCCGGCAGCACATCGAGGCTGACGAAGTAGCCGCCCTTGGGGTCCGACCAGGAGGCCACCTTCGAATCCCCCAGCCGTGACTCGAGGATCTCGGCGACCAACGCGAACTTCGGCGCCAGCAGTTGCTGGTGTTTCTGCATCAACAGCCGCACGCCGTCGGCGTCGCCCAAGAACCGCAGGTGCCGCAGCTGGTTGAGCTTGTCGGGCCCGATCGTCTTCTTGCCGAGGTACTGCAGGTACCACGCGATGTTGCCCAGTGATCCGCCGAAGAAGCTGACGCCCGCACCGGCGAAGGTGATCTTCGAGGTCGACGCGAACACGTACGGACGGTTCGGATTGCCGGCGGTTGCCGCCAGCCCCAGCACGTCGACGTGCCGCGGGAAGTCGTGGGTGAGGGTGTGCACGGCGTAGGCGTTATCCCAGAACAATCGGAAATCCGTTGCCGCCGTACGCATTTGCACCAGGCGACGGACATTTTCCCAGGAGTAGACGGTGCCGGTGGGGTTGGAGAACGCCGGGATGCACCACATGCCCTTGATCGCGGGATCGGCCGCGACGAGTTCTTCGATCAGGTCGACGTCGGGCCCGTCCTCGAGCAGCGGGACGGTGATCATCTCGATCCCCATGGTCTCGGTGATCGCGAAGTGGCGGTCATAGCCCGGGGCCGGGCAGAGGAACTTCACCCCCGAGCCGTCCCGCAGGTCCTGAATCCAGGGCCGCGGCGAATCCACCCCGCCGTGCAGCAGCGAGAACATCACGATGTCGTGCATGATCTCCAGGCTGGCGTTGTTCCCCGCCACCAGGTTCTGCACCGGAATCCCGCCCAGCAACTCACCGAAGATCTCCCGCAACGCCGGGAGGCCGTGCAACCCGCCGTAGTTGCGGGTGTCGGTGCCCTCGGCATCCCGGTAGGAGTTCGGTTCGTCGCCCGGCAACGACAGCAGGGCGTTGGACAGATCAAGCTGCTCGGGCGAGGGCTTGCCCCGCGTCAGATCCAGCTTGAGCCCCTTGGCCTGCAGCTCGGCGTACCGGCGCGACTGCTGCTCATGCTCCGCCTGCAGTTCCGCGCGGCCGAGGGAGGAAAACGACACGCTGCGCCTTTCGCAAGCCGGGGCCAGAAATTCAGGGGACCCCGCGCACCCGACAGAGCCCGTTGACCCTTGCTGCCTTCCGGCCCTGGGGGAGTTCACAGGGTAGACGCCGCGCGGGGTCCACGGGCGAGTGTAGTACGCGGCCCCGGCGGGCTCGCTGCCCGGCGGAAACCGGCGGCGGTTCGGGCTTGCCGGTGTCCTCGGTTACCATTGCCGACGGAGGATTCGCCTAGTGGCCTATGGCGCTCGCCTGGAACGCGGGTTGGGTTAATAGCCCTCAGGGGTTCAAATCCCCTATCCTCCGCACTCGGTCCGGGGTGCCGGCCGTCCGCCGGCACCCCGACCGTTCAGGTCGAGGAGGGGTATGCGGCGCAGCGTTGCGGTGACATGGCACTTGTTGTCATTCCTGGCCGCTGCGGCCCTGTACTTCGTTTTCGTGATGCCCCGTTGGTGGGAGTTGTTGGGCAGCTGGCCGCACGGGGTGGGTACCGCGGCGCGAGTCGCGACCGGCCTGCTGTTCGCGCTGACCGCCCTGCCGGTGGTGCTCACGCTGGCCAAGTCCCGCAAGCCGGAGTTCGGCACCCCGCAGTTGGCGCTGACCCTGCGGAACTGGTCGATCATCGGCCACGTCGCGGCCGGGGCCCTGATCGTCATCACCGCGATCACCGAGATCTGGCTCGACCTCGACACCTTCGGTCGCGGGTTGTTCGCGGTCTACGGTGCCGCCGCGGCCATCGCCCTGCTCGGTGCCGCGGCGTTCTACCTCGCGTATGTCGCCGAACTGCCCCCGCCAGCGCCGAAACCGCTCAAGCCCAAGCGTGAGCGCGGCCGCAAGAACGCCGTCGCTCCCATCGAGGACGAGGATTCCGAGGCGGACGTCGAGGATTCCGAGGCGGACGAGTCTGACGAGGCCACCGAGTCTGCCGAGTCTGACGAGTCTGACGAGGAAACCGAGGCGGACGCCGCGGCAGCCACCGAGGATTCGGAATCCAAGGACGCCAAGCCCGGCCTGCGTAACCGGCGTCCCCGCAAGACTTCCGGGGCTTCCGCCACCGAGGGCTGAGGCCGCACCGGCTGCCCGCCCGCGTCCCACGACCCTCACCTGCATTCGGCGCCATTCGCATCGAGTTTCATCACCAGCGTCGTGCCATCGGACGCTGGACGGGCGCTATCCCCGGTTCGCGGCCAGTTTCTGCTGCAGTCCCGCGATCACCACGTCCAGGCCGAAGTCGAAGTCGTCGGCCGCCGCCTCCAGCGCGGCCCGATTCGCCACCACCGCACCCAGCAGCGGGAAATCGGCGTCGGCCAACTCGTTGAGCGCGCGCGCGACCTCGGGATGCTGGTGCAGCTTGGACTGCTCCCCGCCCAGCAGGTCGTGCGCCGCCGAGAAGGCGATGCCGGAGACCAGAGTCAGGATGCGGCCGGCGTCGTCGACACCGAAGCCCGCCGCGGTCAGCGCATGCAACACGCGCTCCGCCAGCGCCAGGCTGCCGGTGCCACGCAGCCGAAAGTGGGTGCCGGTGGCGTGCACGTTGAGCACGCCCCGGTGGATCGCCTTGGCGTAGGCCCGCACCACATCCGGCCAGCTGCCGTCCTCGGGCAGTTCGGTGCGGCCCAACTCGGTCTCGAAGAGGTCGGCGACCACCAGCTCCAGCAGTCCGTCACGATCGCCGACGTAGTAGTGCAGCGAGGTGCGGTCCACGCCCAGGGCATCGGCGACCGCCTTCATCGTCAAATCGGCCGGCGCGATGCTGCGCGCCGCCGCGACGATCTGGGCGTGGTCGATTTTGGGGGGTCGACCGCGACGCCGCGTCTCCCCGCCGGTGGCGGCGGCATGCGGGGCAGCGGGGTCGTCCCGTCGTCGTGTCACCACCGCCAAGATAGCGGCCCTGGACGCGATGGACCCGCGGCGCGCCTGCGGGTTCGCAGCCGAACCCACCTCGAGGGTTGGGCACGACCGATGTGAGGACTACCGGAGAATGTTGGGTAGTCCCGCACCGCGGACCTTTGTGAAGCGCACCACAGGCGTGTTACGTTTCCAACGTTCGTGGAAAAGTGTCCGTTTGCGCCACAAATCCCTCAAAGGAGTTCTTGCCTGTGTCGAAAGCCGCCTCGCCCTATCGCGTCGTCCAGTGGACCACCGGCAACGTCGGCAAGAGTTCGGTGGCCGCGCTGGCGACCAATCCCAACTACGAGATCGTGGGCTGCTACGCCTGGTCGCCCGACAAGGCCGGCCGCGACGTCGGCGAGCTGGCCGGCATCGCACCGCTGGGGGTGGCGGCCACCAACAACATCGACGAACTGTTGGCGCTCAAGCCCGACGTCGTGGTCTACAACCCGATGTGGATCGACGTCGACGAACTCGTCCGGATCCTGGAAGCCGGCATCAACGTCGTCGCCACCGCGTCGTTCATCACCGGCCACAACCAGGGCGCCGGCCGCGATCGCATCGTCGACGCCTGCCGGCGGGGTGGCTCGAGCATGTTCGGCTCCGGAATCAGCCCCGGCTACGTCAACCAACTCGCGGTGGTGGCCGCCGGCATCTGCGACCGCGTCGACAAGATCTCCATCCACGAGGCCGCCGACACCACGTTCTACGACTCCCCCGCCACCGAGAAGCCGGTGGGCTTCGGCCAGCCCATCGACAGCCCCGACCTGCAGGCGATGACCGCCCACGGCACCGGGGTGTTCGGCGAGGCGGTCCGTCTGATGGCCGATGCGCTGGGCGTCGACCTGGACGAGGTGCGCTGCGACGCCGAATACGCCGAGACCACCGAGGACCTCGACCTGGGCTCCTGGACCATCCCGGCGGGCTGTGTGGCCGGCGTCTACGCCAGCTGGAAGGGCGTGGTCAACGGCAAAACCGTCGTCGAGATCAATCTGCGCTGGCGCAAGGGCCAAACCCTGCAGCCGGACTGGCAGATCGATCAGGACGGTTGGGTGATCGAGGTCGCGGGCCGGCCGACGGTCACGATGAAGGTCGGTTTCCTGCCGCCGCCGGACTTCGAGGCCACCACGCTGGAGGAGTTCATGGTGCTCGGACACATCATGACCGCCACCCCGCCGCTGAACGCGATTCCGGCCGTGGTGGCCGCCGCGCCTGGCATCGTCACCTACAACGATCTGCCGCTGATCCTGCCGCGCGGAGTGACGTCCGCGTAAACGTTTCGTTTGAAATCCGCTCGGCCAGGCAAGATAGGGGTAACGAACGGGACCCTTCAGCCGAGAGGCAAGTCATGGCAGCTATCCGCCGCGCCCATCGAGCCGTGCTGTGCGTATTGAGCGCACTCCTGCTCGCACTGGTGGCGCCACTGACGCTCCCCACCTCGGCCCAGGCAGCTCCGCTCGACCCGGCGCTGGCGATCGCACAGGTGGAGCCGTCGCTCGTGCAGATCACCACGATGAACGACTTCCAGGGCGTCATCGGTAACGGCACCGGGATTGTGCTGAGCTCCGACGGCATCGTGCTGACCAATCACCACGTGGTGCAGGGCGCCAACATCATCCGGGCCACCAGCGCCGGCACCGGGGAGGGCTTCGACGCCGACGTGATCGGCTACGACCGCAACGACGACGTCGCGCTGCTGCGCCTGCGCGGCGCGGCGGGCCTGCCGGTCGCCCCGGTCGGGAACTCCGACACCGTGTCGGTCGGCGATCCGGTGATGACCATCGGCAACGCCAACGGCACCGGCGCGCCGATGACCCACGAGGAAGGCGCGGTCACCGATCTGGCCAAAACCATCGAAGCCGAGGACGAACTCACCGGCAGCTCGCATGCGCTGGGCGGCCTGATCGAATCGTCGACCAACCTGCGGTCCGGGGATTCCGGCGGCGCCCTGGTCAACAGCGCCGGGCAGGTCATCGGGATGAATGCCGCGGCCACCGTCAACTTCCGACTCGACGGCGAGGTCACGCCCGGCGGACAGGGCTTCGCGATCCCGATCAACCGGGCCATAAACATCGCCAACCAGATCCGCTCCGGCATGGCCTCGTCCGAGGTGCACATCGGTCCGTCGGCCATGCTGGGAATCGGTGTCGACGCGAACGGCCGCGGCAACGCTCGCGGACTGCCGATCCGGTCACTGCTGCGCGGCGGCCCCGCCGAGCAGGCCGGCCTGCGCGCCGGCGACCTGATCGTCACCATCGACGGGGTGCCCATCACCTCCGCCACCGAGCTGACGCGGCTGTTGGATGCGCGCTATCCGGGCGATGTCATCGATGTGAACTGGCTTGAGCCCAACGGGATTCCGCGCAACGGCAAGGTGGTGCTGGTGCCCGGACCGGTGACCTGACGCATTCCGCTGTTACCCGGGTAGAACTCGGCTACATTTGGCGGTTCCGACCCTCGTGGAGCTGAGGAGCTGCTGTCATGGGACGTGCGCGCGACTACGGCATTGTGATCGGAGACCTGCCGACCGGCCCGTTCAACGCGATCACCGACGTCGCCGGGGTACGCGTCGGACACGCCACCTTGGTCTCGGGATCGGGCCCACGCGACCCCGGCAATGGGCCGGTCCGCACCGGCGTCACCGTGGTGATCCCGGGTGAATCCCCGTGGCAGCGGCCGATGTTCGCCGCGGCGCACCGGCTCAACGGCAACGGCGAACTCACCGGCCAACAATGGGTTGCCGAGGCCGGACAGCTCACCAGCTACATCGGCCTGACCAACACGCACAGCGTCGGGGTGGTGCGCGACGCGCTGATTGCGCACGAGAAGAGCGTGCGCGGCGACGAGTTCTTCTTCTCCCTGCCGGTGGTCGGCGAGACCTGCGATGGAATCCTCAATGATTTGAACGGGTTTCACGTTCGCCCCGAACACGTCGAGGAAGCCATCGCGGCGGCTGTCGACGGTCCGGTCGCGGAGGGGGCGGTCGGCGGCGGTACCGGCATGATCGCGCACGGCTACAAGGGCGGTATCGGGACCTCGTCGCGGGTGGTCGGCGACTACACCGTCGGGGTACTGGTGCAGGCCAATCACGGGGCCAGGGCACGCCTGGTGATCGACGGGGTACCGGTCGGCCGGTTGCTGCCGGCGCCGCCGGCAGCGGCGGTCATGCCCGGTCAGCCGCCGGAGGGTACCGGGTCGATCATCGTGGTGGTGGCCACCGATGCCCCGCTGATCCCGACGCAGTGTGCCCGGTTGGCGCACCGGGCGGCGTTGGGCATCGCCCGCACCGGCGGCGCCGGCGAGAACGGCAGCGGTGACATCGCGTTCTGTTTCGCCACGGGCAACCGGATCACCGGCGACTTTGCGGCCACACCGGGGCCCGACGTGGCGGAGGTGAGGGTGCTGGCGAACCGTCTGATCGACGGATTATTCTATGCCGCAATCGAAGCCACGGAGGAGGCGATCATCAACGCGATGTTCGCCGCCGAGACGATGGAAGGGCCCAACGGATTCGTGGTGACCGCGCTGCCACGCGAGGAGGCCGCCGCCTTGGTCCAACGCCATCGGCCTGAGGATGCGGCCGTGAAACGATGAACGCGACCGGCCGGTAGCCAAACCCGTGACGGGTCACCCCTGGCGTTCGTCCACCGGATTCCCGTCGGAATCCCAGTGCGCGGCCACCTTTTTGCTGGGCTGCACGCGCGGCGGTTCGCCCGGCATCTTCGGGTAGCTCGGGGGGTACGGCAGGTCCCCGAGGCCGCGCTCCTCGTCGGCGGCGACCATGTCCAGCAGCGGTTGCAGCGACTGTGCGCGGTCGCCGATGTCGGCCCACGGGTCATCGCGCGCCGCGACGAGGTCGGGCACGGTCAGCATGGTGAAGTCGTCGGGGTCGGCGTCGGGCAGTTCGTCCCAGGCCAGCGGCATCGACACCGTCGCGATCGGGGTGCGGCGCACCGAGTACGGCGAGGCCATGGTGCGGTCCCGCGCGTTCTGGTTGAAGTCGATGAAGATGCGTCTGCCGCGCTCCTCCTTCCACCACGACGTGGTGACCTGCTCGGGAGCGCGTCGCTCCATCTCGCGCGCCAGCGCGATGCCGGCCCGGCGGACCGCGATGAAGTCCCAGTCCGGGGTGATCGGCAGATAGACGTGCACGCCGCGGCCGCCGGAGCTTTTCGGGTAGCCGACCAGACCCAACTCGTCGAGCAGCGGTTTGAGCACGTCGACGGCCACGGTGCGGGCCTCCACGAATCCGGTACCCGGCTGTGGGTCGAGGTCGATGCGCAACTCGTCGGGATGTTCGGTGTCCGGACAACGCACCGGCCACGGATGCAACGTCACGGTGCCCATCTGCGCCGCCCACACGACCGCGGCCGGATGCGTCACCTTCAGCGCATCGGCGGTGCGTCCGGAAGGAAAAGTGACGGTGCAGGATTCGAGGTAGTCGGGCCGCTTCTGCGGAAGACGCTTCTGGTACACCTCTTCGCCGTCGATGCCGTCCGGGAAGCGCTGTAGATGGGTGGGTCGGTCCCGCAGCGCATCCAGCAGCGGACCCTGGGCCACCGTGCGGTAGTAGTCGACGAGCCGGCCCTTGACGCCGTCGGCGCCGAGCTTGGGGAAGAACGGCTTGTCCGGGCTGGTGACCCGGACCTTGATCCCGTCGACGTCGAGTTCGGTTGCCTTGCCGGCCATCAGACGGACTCCAACACGTCGTACAGATCGTAGTGCACCGGGACGTCGAGCTGATCGAAGGTGCAGCTGCGCGGATCGCGGTCCGGGCGCCACCGGACGAACTTCACGGTGTGCCGAAAGCGTTGCCAGGCATCGGTGTTGCCCTCCATCTGGTCATAGGCCACCTCGGCGACCTTCTCCGGCCGGATCGGGATCCAGCGCTTGTCGGCCGCGGCGTTCCACCGGCTGGGTTCGCCGTCGTACACCAGATCGTCGGCCTTGCGCAGCGGTTCGAGTTCGGCGAGCAGCGCCAGCCGCGCCTTGGCGGTGAACGACGCGGCCCCGCCCACCATCTGCAACTCGCCGTCGTCGCGATAGAGACCCAGCAGAATGGAACCCACGCCCTCGCCGCTCTTGTGGATGCGGTAGCCGATGGCCACGCAGTCGGCGTCGCGGGCGTGTTTGACCTTGACCATGTCGCGCTTGCCCGGCAGGTAGACGCCGTCGAGCCGTTTGGCGATCACCCCATCGAGGCCGGCCCCCTCGAACGTCGTCAGCCAGTGCGTCGCCAGCTCGGGGTCCTCGGTGGTGCGGGTGACATGGCACCACCCGGCGGGCTTGACCGCTTCGACGAGCGCTGCCCGACGATCCCGGAACGGCTGGTTCATCAGGGAGCTGTCCCCGAGGGCCAGCGCATCGAAACCGATGAAGTGCGCGGGCGTCTGCTCGGCGAGCATCGCGATGCGGCTCGCCGCGGGGTGGATGCGCTGCGACAATGAGTCCCAATCCAGCCGGGTCCGGCCGTCGATTTCGCGCGGGACGACGATCTCGCCGTCCAGCACGCAACGCGGGGCGACCTCGGCGCGCAGCGCCTCGAGCAGCTCCGGGAAGTAGCGTCCCAGGTCCTTGCCGTTGCGCGACTGCAGCACCACGTCGTCGCCGTCGCGGAACACCAGCGCGCGGAAGCCATCCCACTTGGGCTCGTAGGACCAGCGGCCCGGGTCGTCGGGCACCGACGTGACGGCCTTGGCGAGCATCGGGTCCACGGGGGCTACTACGGGCAGGTCCACGCCAACCATCCTCCATCGAAATGGCCCGGTCTGAGAAGACCCGGCCGTATTCAGACCCGGCCGCGCGGCGAAAGTCATCGACCTCTTGACCTCAACATTGCTTCAGGTGCCACGGTGGATCGCACACCGCCAACACCAGGAGGAACCATGCGACAGCTTCGACCTGACCTCTGGGAAACCCGCGCGGACTCCCCGTTTCCCGGTCTCACCACCCACGCCTATCTGTGGACCGGCGGCCCCAGCGGCAACGTGCTGTTCTACTCGACTTTGACCGATGCGGACTTCGCCGAGATCGACCGCCTCGGCGGGGCGGCCCACCAATACCTGTCCCACCGCGACGAGGCCGGGCCCATGCTGGCCACCATCGCCGAGCACTTCGGTGCGCAACTGCACGCCCCGGACGTCGAACGGGCCGACATCGGCCGGCACGCGCGCATCGGGGTGCCGCTGGCAAGCCGCCATGTCGATGCCAACGGCATCGAGGTCATCCCGACGCCGGGGCACACCCCGGGCAGCACCTGCTACCTGGTCCCCGGCGCCGGCGGAGCCCGCTACCTATTCACCGGCGACACCGTGCTGCTCGGCGCGGACGGCCGGTGGTTCGCCGGCTTCATCGCCCCGGTCAGCCAGGCCGAACCGCTGGCCGAAAGTCTGCGCCTGCTGGCGACCCTGACACCCGACGTCGTGATCTCCAGCGCGTTCGCCGGCACCGACGGCGCACACGAACTGGGCGAGCGGCGGTGGACCGAGTGCGTCGAGGAGGCGCTCGAGGGCCTGGCGGCCGCGCGGGTCGGGTAACTTTCACCGCGTGTCCCGCTCCCCCGGCGCGGGCCGGTTCGCGCCGAGCCCGTCGGCCGACCTGCACATCGGCAACCTGCGCACCGCGATGCTGGCCTGGCTGTTCGCCCGCGCCACGGGGCGGCGGTTCGTGCTGCGGGTCGAGGACCTCGACGACCGGGCTTCCGCGGACGTGGCCGGCCGGCAGCTGGCCGACCTGGAAGCCGTGGGGCTGGACTGGGACGGGCCGACGCGGTATCAGGGCGCTCACCTGAGCCGCTACGACGACGCGATCGCCGGCTTGAGCGAACGCGGCCTGACCTTCGAATGCTATTGCAGCCGAAGGGACATCCAGTCGGCGCCGCGGGCCCCGCACGCCCCGGCCGGGGCCTATCCGGGCACCTGCCGGGAGCTGACGCCGGCCGAGCGCGAGCAGCGCCGGGCCGCGGGGCGGCCGCCGGCGCTGCGGCTGCGGGCCGCGGTGACCGAGTACACCGTCACCGACGTGCTGCACGGTAGCTACACCGGTGTCGTCGACGATCTGGTGCTGCGCCGCGGGGACGGGGTGCCGGCCTACAACCTGGCCGTGGTGGTCGATGACGCCGCCGACGGCATCGATCAGGTGGTGCGCGGCGACGATCTGCTGTCGTCCTCCCCGCGGCAGGCGTATCTCGGTGCGCTGCTGAGATTTTCGACCCCCAGCTACGCCCACGTCCCGCTGGTCCTCAACCACGAGGGCAAGCGGCTGGCCAAACGCGACGGCGCCGTGACACTCGCGGACATCGGCGTCGAGCGGGCGCTGCGCCAGATCGCCGACTCGCTGGGATACCGGGCCGCGACGCTGCCGGACATGCTGGCCGAATTCGACCCGGGGCGGCTGCCGCGCGCACCGTGGATCTACCGGCCCGGCTGACTCTGCTTGCGCGGAACCCTTCCCGCGGTCGGCCCCGGTTGTTACGGTCCGCCCGTGAGCTACTCCGCGCGGCGAACAGCGCTGCTGCCGATCGTCGTGCTCGTCGCGCTCCTGACCGCGCTGCTGGCCGGGTGCGGGTCCGCCCCGACGAACAGCGACAACCCCGTCGCGTCCGCCGGCGTCCTGCGGGTCGGCACCGAGGGCGTCTACGCCCCGTTCAGCTATCACGATCCCGCCACCGGTGCGCTCGCCGGCTACGACGTCGAGGTGGCGCAGGCGGTCGGCGAGCGCCTGGGTGTGCGCGTCGAATTCGTCGAGACCCCCTGGGATTCGATCTTCGCCGCGCTGGAGGCCAACCGCTTCGATGTGGTGGCCAACCAGGTCACCATCACACCCGAGCGCCAAGCCCGCTACGACCTGTCGGAGCCCTACGCCGTCGGCGAGGGCGTGATCGTCACCCGAGCCGACGACGCCTCGATCACGTCCTTGGCGGACATCGAGGGCAGGCTCGCCGGCGAGACGGTGACCAGCAACTGGGCGCAGGTGGCCCGCGACAACGGCGCCCGGGTGGAGGCCGTGGAGGGGTTCACCCAGGCCATCAAGCTGCTCAGCCAGGGCCGGGTCGACCTGGTGATCAACGACAGCATCGCGGTGTACGCCTACCTCGCCGAAACCGGCGACACCGGGGTCAAGATCGCCGCCACCACGGGTGAGACCAGCGAACAGGGGTTCGCCGCCCGCAAGGACAGCGGTCTGCTGCCGGAGTTGAACGCGGCGCTGAGCGAGTTGCGCGCGGACGGGACGCTCAGCGCGATATCGCAGAAGTATCTGAACGCAGACGCCACGACGGCAGCGGCAGCGGCGGCCGACGCTGCGCCGCGGTCGGTGTGGCAGCTGATCGGCGCCAACCTGTGGCCGCTGGCCAAGGCCGCCATCACCATGACGATTCCGCTGACGATCATCAGCTTCGCCATCGGCCTGGTGCTCGCGCTGCTGGTCGCGCTGGCGCGGCTTTCGACGAACCGGTTGCTGCGCAATGCTTCCCGGCTCTACATCTCGATCATCCGGGGCACCCCGCTGCTGGTGCAGTTGTTCATCGTGTTCTACGCGCTGCCCGAACTGGGGGTGAAGATCAGCCCGTTTCCGGCCGCGATCATCGCGTTCAGCCTCAACGTGGGCGGTTATGCGGCCGAGATCATCCGGGCCGCCATCCAGAGCATCCCCAAGGGCCAGTGGGAGGCCGCCGAGACCATCGGCATGCGGTACTCGACCACCCTGCAGCGCATCGTGTTGCCGCAGGCCGCCCGGGTGGCCGTGCCGCCGCTGTCGAACACGCTGATCTCCCTGGTGAAGGACACCTCGCTGGCCTCGACGATCCTGGTGACCGAACTGCTGCGCACCGCCCAGATCGCCGCGGCCCCCACGTTCGAGTTCTTCGCGCTGTACGGCACCGCCGCCGCCTACTACTGGGTGATCTGCCTGGCGCTGTCCTTCGGTCAGGGTCGAGTCGAACATCGACTGGAAAGGTTCATCGCCAAGTGAGCACTGCATCGAACGAGATCCGGGTGGCCGCCCACGATGTGTGGAAGGCGTTCGGCGACAACGAGGTTCTCAAGGGTGTCTCGCTGAGCGTGGCGCAGGGTTCGGTGACGACGATCATCGGCCCCTCCGGTTCCGGTAAGACGACGCTGCTGCGGGCGCTCAACGCCCTCGACCGGCCTGAGAAGGGCACCATCCAGGTCGGCGACGTCGAACTGGACTTCGCCCAACCCATTTCGGCCGATCAGCTGCGCCGTTACCGGGCCCAGAGCGGCATGGTGTTCCAATCGCACAACCTGTTCCCACACAAGACGGTGCTGGAGAACGTCACCGAGGGGCCCCTGGTCGTGCAGAAGCGTCCCCGCGCCGAGGCCGAAGCCGAGGGACTCGAACTGCTGCGCCAGGTGGGTCTGGCCGACAAGCGCGACCAATACCCCTACCAACTGTCCGGCGGTCAACAACAACGGGTCGGGATCGCCCGGGCGCTGGCGATGAAGCCGAAGGTGGTGCTGTTCGACGAGCCCACCTCCGCGCTCGATCCGGAACTGGTGGGCGAGGTGTTGTCGGTCATCAAGGACCTCGCGGTCGACGGCTGGACCCTGGTGGTGGTGACCCACGAGATCCAGTTCGCGCGGCAGGTCTCCGATCAGGTGCTGTTCACCGACCGCGGGGTGATCCTGGAGCAGGGGTCGCCGGCGGAGGTGATCGGCAATCCGCAGCAGGAGCGGACCCGGCAGTTCCTGCAGCGAATCCTCAACCCGCTGTAGCGGATCGCAGCCGCGCCGAGCGCGCGCAGTCCCGAGCCTCACTGCATCGCCGAGCGTGCGCAGTCCCGCCGATTTCGTCGGCGTGTCGGGCGGGGACTCGCACGCTCGCGTTGGGGGTGGGGTGCGACAGTGTCTTTCATGACAGGTGCCACGCCACGCGAGGCGGACGTTGTCGTGGTCGGGGCCGGTCTTTCGGGGTTGATCGCGGCCCGCACGGTGCTGGCGGCGGGGCTGCGCCCGCTGGTGCTGGAGGCCGACGACCGGGTGGGTGGGCGCATCCTCACCGAGGAGGCGCTGCCGGGGGTGTCGGTCGAGATCGGGGCCCAGTGGATCGGCGACACCCACCACCGGATGTTCGCCCTGGCCGATGAGCTGGGGGTGCCGACCTTCCCGCAGTACGACGAGGGCGAGACCTCCTACGAGTTGGTTGGTTCGGGTGTGCTGCGGGAGAGGGACTTTCACGCGCGATTCGGCGCGGAACTCGCCGAGCTGGAACGGGTGCTGCGGTTGCTCGACGAGTTGGCCGCCGAGGTGCCGCCGGAGGCGCCCTGGCTGGCGCCGCGGGCCGCGCAGTGGGACGCGATCACCGCCGGGGCCTGGTACGACGGGCAAGGGCTGTCGCCGGTGGCCCGCACGCTGCTGGAAATCTGCACGGTCGGCATCCTGTCCGTCCCCACCGTCGAGGTGTCCTTTCTGCATCTGCTGTTCACGATCCAGACCTGCGGGGTGGGCGCCGAACTGTTCGCCGAATCCGAGGGCGGCGCGCAGACGACGCGGTTTGTCGGCGGCACCGGCGAGATCCCGCGGCGGCTGGCGGCGCTGATCGGCGAGCACATTGTGCTGGGCGCGCCGGTGCAACTGATCGAGCACGGGCCCGACGGTGTCACCGTGCACTGCCGCGGCGGCCTGGTGGCCCGCGCGCGCCGGGTCATCGTCGCGATCTCGCCGGCGCTGGCCGGGCGCATCATGTACGACCCGCCGCTGCCCGGCCGCCGCGATCAGCTGACCCAGCGGCTGCCGAACGGCGCCGCGATGAAGGCGTTCTTCGTCTACGACGAACCGTTCTGGCGGGCCGAGGGCCTCAACGGTCAGGTGATCTCCGACCTCGGCCCGGCCCGCATGTCCAACGACAGCTGCCTCCCGGGCGCCGACCATGGCGTCATCCTGTTGTTCCTGGAGGGCGCGCAGGCCCGGCGGTACGGATCGTGGCCCGAGGCCGAGCGGCGGGCGGCGCTGACCGCGGAGTTGGTGCGGCATTTCGGCCCGCGGGCGGCCGACCCGCAGTGCTACGTCGACGGCGAATGGTCCGAGCGGCAGTGGACCCGCGGCTGTTACAACGCCAACTTCGGGCCGCTGGGCTGGACCGGCTACGGCCCGGCGCTGGCCGAACCCATCGGGGTGATCCATTGGGCCTCAACCGATACCGCCACCCAGTGGAGCGCCTACCTGGAGGGGGCGGTGGAGGCCGGCGAACGGGCGGCCCGGGCCGTCGTCGCCGAGCTGTCCTGACTCACACCGTCAGCGGCAGGCTCGACATGCCCCGCAACGTCACGTTGGGCTTGTAGGCGGGCTCGCCCGCCAGCCGTGCATGCGGGAAGCGAGCCGTCAACGCGGACAACGCAATTGTGGCCTCCAGCCGCGCCAGCGGCGCGCCGAGGCAGAAGTGCGGGCCCAGCCCGAATGCCAGGTGCCGGATGGCGCCGCGGCCGGGGTCGAAGGTATCGGGATCGTCGTACAGGTCTGGATCCCGTTGCGCCGCGGCCATCATCACCATCATGATGTCCCCGGCCGGCACGGTGACCCCGCCGATCGTCATGTCGGTGGTGGCCACCCGGCTCGACAGCTGCACCGGCGGGTCATAGCGCAGCGTCTCCTCCACGATCGCCGCGGCCCGGGTCGGGTCGGCGCTCAGCGCGGCCCAGTGCCGGGGCTCGCGCAGCATCGCCAGGATCGCATTGGCGATCAGGTTGACGGTGGTCTCATGCCCGGCGATCAACAGCAGATTGCAGGTCGCGACGATCTCGTCCTCGGTCAGCTGATCGCCGTCCTCCTCGGCGGCGATCAGCGCCGAGATCAGATCCTCGCGCGGCTCGGCGCGGCGACGGGCGACCAGGTCCCGCAGGTAGCCGCGCAACCAGCGGCCGGCCTCCAGGCGTTCGGCGAACGAGTCGGACACCTGGCCGGTGAACGTAATGAACGGGTCCAGGCCCTGCGCCAGCAGCCCCGAGGCCGCACTGAACTGCGGCTCGTCCGACAGCGGCACGCCCAGCAGGCGGCAGATCACCGCGACCGGCAGCGGGTACGCGAGGCCGGTGAGCGCGTCGAACTCGGTCCCGGGCCGCACCGCGTCGAGCAGTCCGTCGACCAGCGCCACGATCTCCGGTTCCAGGGCTCGGACCACCTTGGGCGCGAACGCCTGCTGGGCGAGCCTGCGCAGCCGGGTGTGGTCGGGCGGATCGAGGAACAGGAAGCCGGGGGCACCGAACGGTCGGGCCGGCTGCCCGGCGGCGACGGCCCGCTGCGCGAGGGTGGATTTGAGCCGGTCGTTGGCCGAGGCCGGGTGCCGCAGGATCTCGTCGCACTGCGCGAACGTGCCGAACACCGCGAAGTGCGACTCCGGCATCGCGATGGGCCCACGCTCGCGGATCTCGCGGTAGAGCGGGTAGGGGTCGACCCGGCTGGCGGGGTCGAGCAGGCGAAGGAGCAGCTGCTTGGGTTCGGCGAGTCCCTGCATCTTCTCATTGTGCACGCCGACGCCCACCCCCCGCCCAACGGTGAGTGTGGGCCGGAAAGTGCGAGTGCCTTCCGGAATTTCGTCGATCTCGGCGCAGTGGGTCAGGTGCCGTAGTAGCGGCCGAGGACGTGCTCGCGCAGTTCGTCGAAGCGGCCGTCGGTGATCGAGTCGCGGATCTGGTCGACGAGGCGGATCACGAAGCGCTCGTTGTGGATCGTGCACAGCGTGGCGGCCAGGATTTCCTTGGCCTTGAACAGGTGGTTGAGATAGGCGCGGGTGTAATGCGCACAGGTGTAGCAATCGCATTCGGCGTCGATCGGGGTGAAGTCCCGCTTGTAGCGCGCCCCGGTGATGTTGTAGCGCCCCGTCATCGAGTACACGGCCGCGTTGCGGGCCACCCGCGACGGCGAGACGCAGTCGAAGGTGTCGGCTCCGGCGGCCACCGCGGCGAACAGGTCGTCGGGTTCGCTGATGCCGAGCAGGTGGCGCGGCTTGTCCTCAGGCAACTCGTCGGTGACCCAGCCGACGATGGTCGCGAGGTTCTGCTTCTCCAGCGCGCCCCCGATGCCGAACCCGTCGAAACCCCGGCCGTCCTCGCCGCGGATTTCCACCAGACCGCGCGCCGACTCCCGGCGCAGGTCCTCGTACTGGGCGCCCTGCACCACCCCGAACAGCGCCTGATACGGCTTGTCGGGGCGGCCGCGGGTGAGCTTCTGGTGTTCGGCCACGCACCGCACGGCCCAGGCCTGGGTGCGCCGCACCGACTGCTCCTGATAGCCGCGGGTGTTGACCAGCGTGGTGAGTTCGTCGAACGCGAAGATGATGTCGGCGCCGAGTTGATGCTGAATGCCCATCGACACCTCGGGGGTGAACCGGTGCCGGGACCCGTCGAGGTGTGAGGTGAACGTCACGCCGTCGTCGTCGACCCGGGCGAGCCGCTCCTTGCCCGCCGCGATGACGTCGTCGGCCTGGACGCGGTTGGCGTCCATCGACAGCACCTTGCGGAATCCGGCGCCGAGCGACAGCACCTGAAACCCGCCGCTGTCGGTGAACGTGGGGCCGGGCCAGTTCATGAACGTGCCCAGGCCGCCGGCCTCCTCGACGATGTCGGGGCCGGGTTGCAAGTACAGATGGTAGGCGTTCGCCAGAACTGCCTGCGCGCCAAGAGATTTCATGGTCTCGGGCAGCACCGCCTTCACGGTGGCCTTGGTGCCGACGGCGATGAACGCCGGGGTCTGGATTTCACCGTGCGGGGTGTGGATCACCCCAACGCGACCGCGGCCATCCGGCAGCGTGTCACGCACCTCGAAGAGTTCGCCCACGCCAGGTATTCAACCCGACGCGCAGCGCACCCCGACGCGGGCCGCTCACCCGCAGCACCGGCCAGCCCTGCGCGAGGGCGGCCGCCGCCAGCCCGGGCCGCGGGTTGACCGGTCGCGGATTGCCCACCAACCGCATCAACGCGAGGTCCTCGTCGCCGTCGGCGTAGAAGTAGCTGTCGGCCAGGTCGACGCCGCGGGCCGCGCTGAACTCCGTGGCCGCGGCGGCCTTGCGCTGGCCCCAGATGATCGGGGTGACGATCCCGCCGGTGAGGCGGCCGCGTTCGTCGACCTCGAAGTGGTTGCAGATCAGATGGGGGATTTCCAGTCCCCGCGCAACCGGGCCGGCGTGGATGGTCAGCGCCGAGGAACTGAGCACCACGGTGTGACCGAGGTCCTGATGGGTGCGGATCAGCCGAAGCATGTCCGCGTGCAACCGCGGCCGGATGCTCTGCGCGAACAGCTGCTCGCCGAGCGCCTCCAGCTCGTCCAGCGGGGTGCCCCGCAGGAAGCCCGCGGCCTTGACCAGCAGCCGGTCGAACTCCATGCGGCCCCACTTGTATCGCCACGCGGCTTCGGCGATGCCGAACACCTCGCCAATCCTGGCCTGGCGGTTCCGAATTCGATGGCGCGCATGCGCGGACGGCGTGAAGCCGTCGATCAGGGTGCCGTCGAGATCGAAAAACGCCCCGATGCGCGCGCCCGGTGGTCCCGCGGCCACCTCGGCGGTCAGATCCGTCACGCTTGTCGACCCCTTCCGACGCGGCCAGTTTAGGCGAGTCTGCCTTCCCGCCGATCCGGCGTCGGCAGCACGGTCATACTCGACCCATGAAGTCATCAGTTCTTGCCGGCGGTTGCACCGTGGCACTCGTACTCCTGGCCGGTTGCTCCTCGCAGGACGCCGACACCCCGGACGACACCGCAAGCACCACCGCGACCTCGGCGACCGTCGAGGACGCGCCGGCGGAATCGGGCAATGCGCCGGCCGGCGCGGCCGCCGACCACATCAAGTTCGGCAGTTCGGACGTCGGCGAAATCTCGTCGGTCACCTGCCAGAGCGAGGGCGGGGTCACCACGATCACGGTCGAGGCCGATCAGGACGCGACCGTGGTGCTGACCGACGAGGAGACACCGGCGGTCAAGTCGGTGAGCATCGGGGAGGCCGGCTCGGACGGACCGTCCCTGGTGTTCCTGCAGGGTGTCTCGCCGACGCCGGAAGCCAAGCGCGACGGCAACCGGGTCACGGTGACCGGATCCGGAATGGGCACCGATTCCGCGGAGACCAGCGATCCGGGCACACCCGTGGAGATGCCTTTCGAGGTCGCGGTGAGCTGCCCCTGACCGGCGCTGCGCCGAATCCGGGCCGGGACGAGGTCGGTCCCGCTACATTCCTGTCGTGAAGATTTCCTATTTGCTTGTCACCGCCGCGGCCGTGACCGCCGTGGCCGCGGGTTGTTCCTCCGACTCCGAGCAGGCCGAACCGCAGCCCGGAACGTTGGTGAGCGGGACCGCCGAGATCACGGTCAACGGCACCGATCTCGGCGAGTTCGACTCGGTGTCGTGCGCCCCCGCCGGGTCGCTGACCACGATCACCACCGGCGACGACGCCTCCGGCAGCACTGTGGTGATCTCGAACGCCGAGGAACTGATCACCGAGTCGGTGTCGATTCGCGAACTCGGCGGCTTCACCGGCAGCTACAACCGCGGGCTGGGCGACGAGGCCGAGGTGAGCATGACCGGGAACACCTACACGGTCTCGGGCACCGCCGACGGGTTCGCCACCGACAAGCCCAGTTTCCGGACCACCGGCACGTTCACCATCAAGGTGGCCTGCTGACAGGGGCGGTCAGCAAACGCCTAGAGCGGCGTTTTCGCCATTGTTCGAAGGGTCAGCAAATATTTTGCCGATTTTCCGGAGGATCCACCGGGTCCCGACCATACTTTTTGAGTGATCCGCCTACTGAGACGGGTCAACGACAAAAGGAGAACAGTGGTGAAGCGAGCGTTAGCAGTCGCTGTCAGCGGGGCGGCCATCCTGATCGGTGGATTGGTCGGCTGTTCCAATGACGGTTCCGGATCTGATCGGGTAAACGAGGCCACCGAGAGCGCGCGCAGCGCGATCAACGAGGCCACCGAGACCGCCAAGAGCGCGGTCACTTCCGCCACCGATGCCGCCCGCGAGGCGATGGACGGCCCCCGCGTCAGCATCGACGGTGAGGATCAGAACGTCGAGGGCAACGTCACCTGCGCCGCGATGGGCGGCAACATTCAGATCGCTATCGGCGACGCCACCACCGGAGTCGGCGCCCAGGTCAGCGAGGGTGACGAACCCGTCGTGCGGTCGGTCGGTCTGGGCAACGTCAACGGCGTCGCGCTCGGTTACGCCGAGGGCGCGCCGGGCGGTGAAGCCACCGCCGAGAAGGACGGCAACACCTACACCATCAAGGGCACCGCCACCGGCGCCGACATGGCCAACCCCATGGAGATGGTGACCAAACCCTTCGAGATCAAGGTGACCTGCCCGTAGTCGCAGGTCCTACCAGCGGCGGCGCGCCCAATGGGTGCGTCGCCGCGCTAGTTTCCGGCGCGCCGGCGGACCGCCGGGCCGGCGCGCCGAGTTCGACGAAATGCCGAAACCCACTCGCACAAACCGGCCCAACCTCACCTTTGGGCGTTCGGGTGGGCGTTCGGGTGGGCGAGGAGGCGGTCGAGGAAGGGGTGCTGGTCTTTGAGCAGCTTGACCCGCGCGGCCTCGACCGGCAGCCAGGCCACCCGGTCCACCTCGGGGAATTCCTGCATGCGCCCCGATCCCCGGGGCCATTCCAGCTCGAACGTGTTGCTGCGGGCCTCGGTCACATCGAGGTCCGCGCGCACCGCGAACACCGTCACCACCTTGCCGCCGGCCTGTTTGACCGCCCCGAGTTCCAGGCGCGGCCCATCGGGCACCGGAAGTCCGAGTTCCTCGGCGAACTCCCGGCGCGCGGCCTCCCACGGATCGTCCCCCACGCCGTACTCACCCTTGGGAATCGACCAGGCGCCGTTGTCTTTTCGGGCCCAGAACGGGCCGCCGGGGTGCGCGATCAGGACCTCGACGTCCCCGCCCGGCCCGTCGCGGTACAGCAGCACACCGGCGCTGAGCCTGGCCATCACACGCCGACGGCGCGCTCGAGGTCCTTCAACGCATCCTCGAGGTGGCCGAGCAACCGCTGCAGACTCGGCACGCTGCGCCGACAGCCGACGATGCCGAAGTCGAGTTGGTCGCCGTTGCTCACCAGCGTGATGTTGACGGCCTGGCCGTCCAGCACGATCGACAACGGATAGTTGCCCGTCAGCCGGGCGCCCTTCCAGTACATCGGCTGCCGCGGGCCCGGGACGTTGGA
Source organism: Mycolicibacterium sp. MU0053 (assembly GCF_963378095.1). Taxonomy (NCBI): domain Bacteria; kingdom Bacillati; phylum Actinomycetota; class Actinomycetes; order Mycobacteriales; family Mycobacteriaceae; genus Mycobacterium; species Mycobacterium burgundiense. Next base: position 224,554 of record NZ_OY726397.1, on the reverse strand, counting down.
GATCACGATGTTGAACGGCGGGGGCGTGTTGCCCACGATGCCCGGCAGCAGCACCAGACCCAACGGGGACAGCAGGGCGGCCGACAGTGCCAGCGCCTGCATCTTCGGCAACTCGGAGAACACCTTCTTGTTGCCGGAGATCGAATCGCGGATGGTGGCCAACCGCACCGCCGGATCCTCGACGTCGGTGGCCAGGCTGCACAGGATCGACCCGACCTGGTTGCCGCCGGCGTGCGCGTCGGCCTCCGAACGCAGGCTGACCGGCACCATCGCGATCAGCGGGGCCTCCGGCAATGCGTGGCGCTCCAGCAGGTAGGCCCGCAGCGCCCCGGAACACATCGCCAGCACCACATCGTTGAGCGTCACCCCGGCGGCCTGCTTGATCCGCTTGACCCGCTCCACCGGCCAGGACTGCGCCGCGACCCGGCGCGCGCCACCGATCTTGCCGTTGAACATCGTCTTGGGCGCCCCGAACGGCAGGGTGAGTTGCTGTTCGATCAACGCGGCACGCGCCAGTTTCACCGTCGACGGTGCCAGCGCGGCCACCGACCCGGCGGTGTCGGTGACGGTGCGCAGCAGGTTCCCCACGGCCGAGGAGCCGCCCCCCGATTTGTCGCGCTTCTTGGGCGCCAGCGCCCATGGGGCGCGGACCTCGGTGTCGTCGGGGTCGGTCGACAGCGTGCGTTCGGTGAGCTTGAGCGCCGAGACGCCGTCGAGCAGGGCGTGGTGGATCTTGGTGTACACCGCGAACTGCCGATCGGGCAGACCCTCGATGATGTTGGCCTCCCACAGCGGGCGATGCCGATCCAGCAACGTGCCGTGCAACCGCGACGTCAGCTCGAGTAGGTCACGGATCCGACCGGGGTTCGGCAACGCCGAACGCCGCATGTGGTAATCGATGTCGATGTCGTTGTCGTAGCTCCACGCGACGTTGGTGATGCCGCCGAGCAGCGCCGCGGGGTGCTTGCGGAACGTGGGCTGGAAATCGCCCACGGCGGCGACCTGCTCGTAGAGTTCGCGGACGAACTCCGGACCGGCACCCTCGGGAAGTTCGTACAGCGACAGCCCGCCGACATGCATCGGGTGTTCGCGACTCTCGCCGGCCAGAAAGATCAGGTCGGTGGGCGATATCAGCTCCATGGGCCATTCCTACTCGCGTCGGACCCCGGCGCGGTCGGAATCACAGCGTTCCGAAGAACTCGAGCCGGTTCCCGTCCGGGTCGGCCACGAACAGCCAACCCATCCCGGGCACCGGCGCGAACTCGGTCACCGGTTCCAGCAATTCGTACGGGGATTCGGAAATCTGTTGCGCAAGTGCACGAAGGTTCTTTACCCCGATGGTGAAGTAGCCAATCCCGGTCCGCGGGCCGCCACCCGGTGCCGCGGGCTCCGGCGGGATGTCGTAGCTGACGAGTTTGACCACGCTGTTGCCGACGGCGTAACGACGCTGAGAACCGCCCGGAAACTCCACCTCGCCCTGCGGCTGCAGCCCGAGGAAGCCTTCGTAGAACGCGGTCATCTCGTCGAGCCGGGTGGTCACCAACGCGACCTCGATCCCGGGGGTCAGCAGGTCCAGTTTCACCGTCATCCCCTCATCATGGGACAAAGCGGTCCCGGTAGGCGCGGAACCGCTCGGCCGCCGCGTCGACATCGAGCCCCAGCACCGCGGGGTCGTAGTCGACCTCCCCGTAGCGGCCGCGCGGGTTCGCGCGCAGGAAGTCCCGCATGGCCGCGCGGACACCGTCGTCGAACGGATGGCCCGCGCGCTCGTAGATGGCGCGCAGCGTGCCCTCCTCGTCGGCCATGAAGTCCTCGAACCGGATGTCGATCGACTGCGCGGCCGGCAGCACGTCGCGCTCGCGCACGCATCCGTCGAGCAGATCCCCGATGCGCGCCACCCAGTGCCGGGTCAGGATCGTCGGGTCCGGCCGGGCCGACGACATCCGCGCCGCATAGCAGATCATGGTCAGCATCGAGGTGGCCACCGCGACGGGATCCCGGTGCGTGACAACGAAGGTAGCGTCCGGGAAGGTGGCCGCCAGGGTCGGGAACTGTTCGAGGTGTTGCGGGGATTTGAGCACCCACCGGGTGCCGCCGCGCAACCATTGCAGGGCCTGCAGCGTTCGCTTGAGGTACGCGTAGGACGCCGCCTGGTCGTGCGACTTGTAGTAGGCCGCGAAACTCGGTACGTGGTGCGTGGTTTCGAACAGCATGCCGGCAATGTCGTTGCCCAGCAGTTGGATTTCTTCGTGGGCGTGCTCAACGGTCATGTCGTGCATGCGGCGGAACTCCGGCATCGAGGTGTGCACCAGTTCCAGGCCCGCGGCGCAGCGTTGCCGCCGGGGTTCGGGATCGTCGGGTTCGCCCGTCGGGAACGGTTCGAGGCTCTCCCAGTACGGCAGGTGCCGCAGCGATGGGTCGGCGGCCAAAAGATTGTGCAGGTGGGTGGTGCCGGTGCGCGGCAGTCCGCAGATGATGATCGGCCGTTCGATCGCGACCTGCTCGATCTCGGGGTGCGCGGCCACCAAGGCCTCGAGCCGCAGCCGGTTGACCAGGTGCCCCGTCAGCTGTTCGAACGCGATGGCGGTACCCGCGCCGGACAGGTCCGCCTCCTCGCGCAGCGCGGTGCACAACGCGTCGAGGCGGTCACGAAACGCCGGATCCCCCCATGCCGTCAGACCGGTGCGCTGCTCGGCGGCCGCACACAACGCGTCGGGGCGCAGCACCAGGGTGGCCCCGTAACCGGCCAGCCCGTCGCGGATCGGTTGGGCGGCTTCGGGATACGTCGGGTCGGCGAAATCGGTGAACCGGACCGGCGCCGGCCGCGTGGTCACCGCGTGCTCCCGCCGGCCAGCTCGTCCGCGTCGACGACGCGGCACTGTGGGCGCGCGGGGGTCTGCTCGGGCAGGAACCAACGCAGCCAGATCAGTCCCGTCGTCCGCCCGGCGGTGGACACCCAGTTCGGGTGCCCCGGATCCTGATCGCTGATCACGATCTCCCACGAGCCGTCGGGTTCGTAGCTGATGTGCGCACCGTTGATCGTCACGCGCTCGTAGGACGAGTCGTAGGTGTGCAGGAACGGATTCCACAGGCACAGGTTCCAGAACGCGCACTCCGGCGAGGTTCCCGTCACCACCAGCGCCTGGCCGGGATCGAGTTCGTAGGCGCCCATCGCGTAGGCGGCGTCGGCGGCCGACCAGCCGTAAGCGTGCTCGGGCACCGGGAACGGCTCGTGGATCTCGTTGGGCGGACCGATCCGGCTCGGCACGAACGAAACCTGCTCGCGCAGCCAGGTTTTGGCGGACCGGAGCCGACGGGTGAGATCCTCGGCGCTGTCGCGACGACGGGCCGGCGGCGCCAGCGCCTCGATCTTCCAAACGGGTCGACGCCCCACGCCGGGTTCGGTCAGGTAGTCGCGGGTCAGCGCGAACTCCGCGTCGGCATCGAGACGCAGCCACGCGCCGCCCCGCGGTTCGGGGCCGAGTAGGAATTCGAAGTTGCCCGCGGCGTCGAACTCCAAGTTGCGGTCGTTCATGGTGCCGACAATGCGGTTGCTGTACTGGCCCCCGCCGGGGCCGCCGTAGACCGTCATCGACAGGTAGACGGCATCGCCGCGGTTGCCGGTGACGCGGTAGGTACGGGCCGGATCCAGCGGCGCGAGTTGGTAATAGGCGTCGGAATTGTCGCCGCCCCACTTCAGATACGGACCGATGACGTCGACCAGGACGGGGTTGTCGCGGTCACCCCAGACGTAGGCGTCGACCGTGACGCGCAGCAGGCTGAACGTCAGCCGATAGCCGTCGAGCAGGTCGGGTTCGCTCAGCGCCGGTTCGGCGGTGAGCAGCTTCTGCTCGAAGGCGCGCAGCTCATCGAGCAGTTCGTTGAAGGCGGCCGAGAGCTCCGGTGCTGCGGTCATCGCTGGTTCCTCTTTCGTTTGGTGGTGGGACGCATTCCCTGAATCACCAGGGCGCACAGGCGCTCTGCGAGTTCATCGGTGTCCGCGGTGGCCCCGAGCTGCGCGTGGTAGAAGGTGGTGCCGATGAGCACGTGATAGCAGGTGTCGGTGTCGACGCCGGCGTCGACGACGCCCTGTTCGATGCCGGCGCGGACGAGTTCCCGGAACTTGGTGAGGGTGCGTTCGTCGAGCAGTTGTTGGGTGCGGATGTGCAACTCGTGGTCGCGATGCCGCTCGGCGAGGATGCCCAGGGCCGCGGCCTCGACCACGGGATCGCCCCAGAAGTGCAGCGCCGCGCGGACGAAGGTGCGCAGGTCGGCGTCGAAGTCCCCGGACGGCGTCGGCAGGTCCGCACCGGTCGGCACGGCGAACGCGGCGTCGAAGACCAGATGCGCCTTGGACGGCCAGCGGCGGTAGATGGTGGGCCGGCTGACCCCGGCGGCCTTGGCGATCGCCTCGATGCTGACCCGTTCGTAGCCGTCGTCGGCCAGCAGGCGACGGGTGGCGGCGATGACGTCACGATCGGTGCGGGGATCGCGGGGGCGGCCCCGCGCGGCGGCCTCGTCGACGGACACGCGATTATCTTTACAGTACGTAACGTAATCAGGGCAAGGGTGGCGCGGCCGTTTAAGATCGGCACGTGCAAGTACTACGCGACGTCGTTGTGTTGGTTCATCTGATCGGCTTCGCGACGCTCTTCGGCGCCTGGGTCACCGAGTTGGTCTCCAAGCAATTCCGGGTCAGCCGGGTGATGGACTACGGATTGCTGGTGTCGCTGCTCACCGGGGCGGCGCTGGCGGCGCCGTGGCCCGCGGGCATCGACCTGAACTATCCGAAGCTCGGCATCAAGCTGGTACTGCTGGTGGTGATCGGCGGGCTGATCGGGATGGGCGCTGCCCGGCAGAAACGCACGGGGCAGGCCGTGCCGCGCGGGATGTTCTACGCGGTGGGCGCTTTGGTGCTGACCGCGGCCGGTATCGCCGTCATCTGGTAGGTCGCGCCGCCCGCACTCACCGGACAACGAGGGTCTGCTCGCCCTCGTCGGACCGGAGGTCGGCGGCGACCGTGTGTGCCAGCGACATCCGTGAGTTCGGGATAGCTCCCGAGGATGGCGTCCGGCAACACCTCGACCGCGGCGCCGAAGCCGGGGCCGGATTTTGCGGGCGACCCGAATTCGATCTCGGCATCCTCCCCCACCGACAGCGCCGTTGCGCCGGACGATTCCTCGTCGGGCGTCGGGTTGTTGAGTTCCAGCCCGTTCGGCGACTCGTACTCGGTCGCGGATTCCGGCGATGGTTGGACCGTCGGCGGCGCGATCACGCCCACCGACTCGTACTGGGTATCCGAGGACCTGCCGGTTGCTTCGATGAGTTGAGACATCGCGCGCTCCTGTTGGTGATAGTCCGTGCTGCGCCGATCAGCGCAGCACCGATGCTGGTCCGCGCGCGCGGGCAGGCCACGCGTAATCGGCTACGCGATGTTGGTCGGGGGTGTCTCGCAGGGGCTGTGGTCCCATCTAACCCAGCCCGTCATCGACAGATCCCTCGATGGCCACTCCTCACGGGGTGCTTCCAACCTGAGGTCCAGGTTAGCTAGCGCATGCTTCATTTCGATCTTGTGGTGCATCCTCAAACGTCAACGTATCGTCAAATTACTCCAAACTTTGAAGTTAGACTGGGGTTGCCGCAACCGTAGCTGCACTGATGCCGCTCCGATGCCCGCGCTAAGTTGAGCGACACCCAACTCGAGGTGGCAGGAAAGTCAAGCTTTGATTTTATTTGACTTTATGTGTACTTTTGCTCAGACCGCCAGGGGAGGTCCGCTATGAAGAAGCCGATGCCGCCACCCACCGACGAGAGCATTCTCAGAGTCGTGGGCGGACACCGACTAATGAAGGTCATGTTCGAGGAGGTCAATGTCTCGACGGACCCGTATCTTCCCTGGGACGAACTCCGCTACCGCAAGCCTCCAGAGGGAGTTACGACTGAGGAGTGGTGGCTGGCCACGAGAATGGCACGCAACAGCATCAAGCGTGCTCTTCCGCTCAGGATGTTGGATAGTGAGGGCAATTTCAGCTATGCCCTGCCAGACGAGGTACTGCGACTGCTTGATGAGGTCACGCAACGAGCCAGTGGACAGATTGCCGTTCCTGAGCAGGTCACTAACGCGGCTACCAAGGACCGTTACGTCATCAATTCACTCATCGAGGAAGCGATCACCAGCAGCCAACTCGAAGGAGCGTCCACAAGTCGCAAGCGGGCAAAGGAAATGATCCGCCACGACCGGAAGCCGACTACCCGCAGCGAGCAGATGATCATGAACAACTACCTCGCGATGCAGCATGTCAGCGCCAACCGGAATGTCGACTTCACGCCAGGCGCGATCTGCCAACTGCACGAGATTGTCACCTACAACACCTTGGACGCCCCCGAAAGCGCCGGGAAGATCCAGACGAACCCGGATCCCGATGACAGGGTGAAGGTTTTCGACGGCGAAGGCAACGTGTTGCATACACCGCCGCCCGTCGGGGAGTTGCCCGCTCGACTTCAAGAACTATGCGACTTCGCAAATGGGAAAGACGGTCAGGGTGTGTACGTTCCGCCGGTGGTCCGCGCGTTGGCAATCCATTTCATGGTGGGATATGACCACTATTTCGAAGATGGCAATGGCCGCACTGCACGCGCGCTTTTCTACTGGAGCATGCTGAAACAAGGGTACTGGCTTTCTGAGTTCTTGACGATCTCGCGGATCTTGAAGCAGGCGCCCGCGAAGTACACACGATCGTTCATTTTCACTGAGCAGGACCGTGGCGACATGACCTACTTCTTGATCTACCAACTCAAGGTCATCCAGCGCGCACTCAACGATCTCGACAAGTACTTGGCACGCAAGTCGGAAGAGCTCCAGAGCACCCGAAAGCTCCTGTCGCCCACGGCCGGAAATTTCAACTATCGACAGGTTTCGCTTCTGGAGTTCGCGATCAAGCACCCAGGTGAGTACTACACCGTCAAGTCACACGCGAAGAGCCACGGGGTTTCGGAGCAGGCTGCGAGGAACGATCTCTATGAATTGCAGGACCGAATGCTCTTGGAGCGAGACAAGATCGGGCGCGAGTTTGTGTGGACTGCGCCAGTCGACCTCACTGATCGCATCAAGGCGGCGGAGAGCTGAGTCCGCGCGTGGCGGGCCACCACCGGCCTGGCTTAATCGAGGTTCCGCGACATTGCCCTTGAAATCGAGTACTTCTTCGAGGCGCTCAGCTCAGCCTTAGGTCAAACGCGGCAGTGAGCGCTGTCAACCGCGGCGTTGTCGTTCGCAGACGCTGTGGCGTGTCGTGCCGACGAAAAAACGCCCAGCGCGTCGGGGCTAACCGAAATGCTGGGCGCTTGGAGTGCTATGGCGGTGGCGGTGGGATTTGAACCCACGGTGGAGGGTTACTCCACACACGCTTTCGAGGCGTGCTCCTTAGGCCGCTCGGACACGCCACCGGGAGGCACTTTACCGGTCGGGGTCCGCAGGCCCTAATTGCGGGAGCGCAGCGGTGTATGACGGGGGTGCGCAGACTACGAAAAAAGTCCGGCGTGTCGGCCGGGAACACGCACGCTCGCGGTATGGGGGCTCGCGGTATGGGGGGCAGCGCTGGCGGTGTGGGGGCTCAGCGCTGGCGGGCGAAGAAGTCCTCGAGGGGGGCCGCGCATTCGGCGGCCAGCACCCCGCCGCGGACCTGCGGGCGGTGCGTCAACCGGCGATCGCGCACCACATCCCACAGCGAGCCCACCGCGCCGGTCTTGGGTTCCCACGCGCCGAACACCACCCGGGCGACCCGCGCCATCACCAGGGCGCCGGCGCACATCGTGCACGGCTCCACCGTCACCGCCAGGGTCGCGCCCTCCAACCGCCAGCCATCGCCGAGGACGCCGGCGGCCGCGCGCAGCGCCAGGATCTCGGCGTGGGCCGTCGGATCACCGAGCGCCTCGCGGGCGTTGGCGGCGCGGGCCAGCTCCACACCGGACGCCGAGAACACGACGGCACCGATCGGCACGTCGCGCGGGCCCGCCTCCCGGGCCGCGGCCAGCGCCGACCGGATCAGCGTCTCGTCGTCGGAGAGCGCACTCACCGATCGAGTTGGTCCAGCACCGCCGACAGCTCGTCGGCGAAACCCATCTCGCGCGCGATGCTGGTCAGCTGCTCGTCGGCGTACATGTCGGTCTCGGCCAGGATCGCGCCCAGCACGTCGTCGTGCAGCCCGAGATCCGACAGCACCCCCAGGTCCCCGGCGCCGAACGGGTCGCAGTCCTCGAGGTCGTCGTCGTCGATATCGGCATCCAGGGTGTCCAGCGCCTCGCCGGCGATGTCGTAGTCGAGTGCCGCCGTCGCATCCGACAACAGCAGCCGGGTCCCACCGGGGGCGGGCCGCACGATGATGAAGAACTCGTCGTCGATGTCGAGCAGCCCGAACACCGCCCCGGCGGCGCGCAGCTCACGCAGCGCGGTCTCGGCCGCGGTCAGGCTGATCCAGGCCTTCGACCGCAGCGCCGTGCATCGCCATTTACCGTCCTCGTAGACCACCGCCACCCCGAACCCGTCGGGGGTGGCGGCCTCGGTGGATACGTCCTGCTTCGACCGCTGGGGTCCCATGCGGGCTAACGGTAGTCCCAGACGTACCGGTTGACCAGGCAGTCGGTGCCGGGCCCCGCGGTATGCCAATCTGGACTACGTGACAGCGACACCGGTGTGCGTGCTCGGCCTCGGCCTCATCGGGGGTTCGGTGCTGCGCGCGGCGACCAACGCGGGCCGTCCGGCGTTCGGCTACAACCGTTCGATCGAGGGCGTCCAGGGCGCGCAGGCCGACGGCTTCGACGCCTCCGACGACCTCGACGCCACGTTGTTGCGCGCGGCCGAGACCGGCGCCCTGATCGTCGTCGCGGTTCCGATGCCGGCGCTGCCCACGATGCTGACGCACGTCGCCGCGGCCGCCCCCGACAATGCGCTGACCGACGTCATCAGCGTCAAATCCGCGGTCCTCGACGCCGTCCGGGACGCCGGCCTGCTGACCCGCTACGTGGGCGGGCATCCCATGACCGGCACCGCGCACTCCGGTTGGGCCGCGGGCGACGCCCAACTGTTCGTGGACACGCCGTGGGTGGTCACGGTCGACGACCACGTCGACCCGCAGGCGTGGACCGAGGTGCTGGGATTGGCGCTGGACTGCGGATCGTTCGTGGTGCCGGCGCGTTCCGACGAACACGACGCCGCGGCCGCGGCCATCTCACATCTGCCCCATTTGGCCGCCGAGGCGCTGGCCATCACCGCGTCCCGGGTGCCGCTGGCCTTCGCGTTGGCCGCGGGCTCGTTCCGCGACGGCACCCGGGTCGCGGCCACGGCACCGGATCTGGTCCGCGCCATGTGTGAGGCCAACAGCACCGAGCTGATTCCGCTGCTGGACCAGACCATCGAGTTGCTCACCGCGGCGCGGCGCACGCTGGCCGAACACGACTCCGTCGGAGAACTGGTGGAAGCCGGCCACGCCGCGCGGGTCAGCTACGACAGCTTCACCCGCCCGAACATCGTCGGCATCGCGGTCGGCGAGCAGAACTGGCGAGACCAACTCGCCGCCGCCGGCCGCGCCGGCTGGGTGATCAGATCCGCGCTGCCAGGCCCGGATAGTCGATAGGGAAACCCTCGTCGTCGACGGTGATCGTGGTCTGACTCACCGGCGACTGCAGCTTGATACCGCTGGCGGCGCTGGCATACCCGATGGTGACGGGTTCGACGGTGAGCTCCGGCAACCACACGTAGACCACCGGCAACGTCACCGAGTCCTTGCGCCGGTGCAACCCGGTGCGGCGGATCGGCAGCGAGTTGAAGAACGGGCTGAACACCACGTCCACATCGAGGGCGCCGTCGAACGCCGCCCGCGATGTCTGGCCGGTGTGATCCTGCACCAGCCACATGTTCTCCTCGTCGCGCGCGATAGACAGCTGGCGCTCACGCTCGGCCAACGTCACCGTCATCGACAGGCGCTTGGTGGCCCCCGACTCGTCGGTCACCAGGTCGTAGGAGGCGCCGAAGGCCGGGGTCGACGGCGTCGCGGCCGACACGATCCGGCCGTAGGCCTTGATGCGGTTCCCGGACAGTTGAACCCGCACCGATTCCATTCGCGGCAGATTGTGGCCCCGCCACGTCAAGATCGCGGGCCAGGCGCTGTCTTTGGCACTCTCGGGGGCACTCACGCGTCTACCGTAAGCGACGAGGCCGCGGCTTCGTAGCCCGGTCGGCGACTAAGCCGGGCCGGCGGCCGGACTCCAACGCCACCTCATCGCTCAACAACGGCTGCGGCATGCGGCCACCCCAGCGGCCCAGCCGGCCCGAACCCGGCACCGAAAGCCACACCGCCAACGCGCACGCGGCGTCGAGAATCAGCGCGAGCGCGGTCACCAACAGCGCCCCCACCAGCGCGATATGGAACTGACGCACCTTGATGCCGTCGATCAGATAGCGGCCGAGTCCGCCGAGGCTGGCGTAGGCCGCCACCGTGGCCGTCGCGACGATCTGCAGGGTCGCGGTGCGCAGCCCGCTCAGGATCAGCGGCAGGGCGATGGGCGTCTCGACGCGCAGCAACACCCGCGACTCCGTCATCCCCATCGCGCGGGCGGCGTCGACCACGCCGGCGTCGACATTGGCGATCCCGGCGTAGGTGCCGGCCAGCAGCGGCGGGATGCCCAGCAACATCAGCGCGACCGTCGGCGGCACCAGCCCCAGTCCCCACAGCAGCACCCCGAGCAGCAGCACGCCGAGGGTGGGCAGCGCGCGCAGCGCGTTGACCCCGGTCACCACCAGGAACGTGCCGCGGCCGGTGTGACCGATGAGCATCCCCAGCGGAACCGCGATCAGCACCGAGAACAGCAAGGCGAGCACGGTGTAGTGCAGATGCTCGAGGGTGCGGGCGGTCATTCCCGCCGGGCCGGCCCAGTTGGCGGCGGTGAAGATGAACGACAGCGCCTCGGAGAGGAAGTTCATCCAGACCCCCCGCTCGCGGCCATAACCCGGCGCCGCGGCGCGCGGGTGGCCCGCACCCAGGGCGTGATCGCCCGGCCCAGCAGCATGATGAGCGCGTCGATGACGACGGCCAGCACGAAGATCGCGATGATGCCGGCGATGATCTGATCGCTTTTGTCGGCCTGATACCCCTCGGTGAACCAGGTGCCCAGCCCACCGATGCCGATCACCGAACCCACCGACACCATCGAGATGTTGGTGACCGCGACCACCCGCAGGCTGGCCACCAGGACCGGGATCGCCAGCGGCAGTTCGACTTTGAGAAGCTGGGTGCGGCGCCGGTAGCCGACGGCGGTGGCGGCGTCGCGGATGTGGTCGGGCACCGCGTCCAGGGCCTCGGGCACCGCGCGGACCAGCAGCGCCGCGGTGTAGAGCGTGAGCGCGACGATGACGTTGGCCTCGTCCAGGATCCGGGTCGGGATGACCAACGGCAGCACCACGAACAGCGCCAGCGACGGGATGGTGAAGACGATGCTGGCGGTGATCGTCGTCAACCGCCGCCACGTGGTGGTGCGTTGCACCAGCGCACCGATCGGCACCGCGATCAGCAGACCGAACACGATCGGCACCAGCGACAGCCGCAGGTGCACCACCGTCAGGGCCCAGGCGGTGTCGAGGTGCGCCAGCAGATAACGCATGCCTAGTCCTGCCGCGGCTCACGGTGGCGGCGCTGTTCGGCCAGCGCCGCCAGCACATCCTCGGCGCGCACGCCGCCGAGGACCCGACCGTCGTCGCCGACGGCCACGCCCAGCCCCGACGGCGCGGACAGCGCCGCATCCAGGGCCTGCCGCAGCGAGCCGCCCGGCCGGAACAGCGATCCCCCGGCGATCGTGCTGTCGTACAACGACTTGCCGGCGCGGCGCAGCGCGACGCCCGCGGCATCGATCCACGCGTACGGGGTGTCGTCCGGTTTGGTGACCAGCGCCCACTCGCCGGGCGCCAGCTCCAGCGCGGCGGTGCCGTCCTCGTCGACGCGGCGGATGTCGTGCAGCGGCAGGCCGGTCGCGGCGAAGAACTGCAGGCCGCGGTAGCCGCGGTCGGCGCCGACGAACCCGGCGACGAAGTCGTTGGCCGGATTCGACAACAGCCGCTCCGGCGGGTCGTACTGCTGCAGCACCCCGCCGCGGCCGAACACCGCCACCTGATCGCCGAGCTTGAGCGCCTCGTCGATGTCGTGGGTGACGAACACGATGGTCTTGCGCAACTCGTCCTGCAACCGCCGGATCTCGGCCTGCAACTCGTCGCGGACGACCGGGTCGACGGCGCTGAACGGCTCGTCCATCAGCAGAATCGGCGGGTCGGCGGCCAGCGCGCGCGCCACCCCGACCCGTTGCTGCTGACCGCCGGAGAGCTGCGCGGGATACCGACTGGCCAGCTTGGGATCCAGGCCGACCCGCTCGAGCACGCCGTAGGCCTGCTGGCGGGCCTTGCGGCGCGACTGCCCGCGCAGCACCGGGACGGTGGCGACGTTGTCGATCACCCGCTGATGCGGCATCAGTCCCGCGCTCTGGATGACGTAGCCGATGCCGAGTCGCAGCTTCACCGGGTCGACGGTCGCGACATCGCGGCCGTCGACGGTCAGCGTGCCCGAGGTCGGTTCGATCATCCGGTTGATCATCCGCATCGACGTCGTCTTGCCGCATCCCGACGGACCGACGAAGGCGGCGAGGGTCCCGGTGGGGACCCGCAATGTCAGCCGGTCGACGGCGACCGTGCCGTCCGGGTAGCGCTTGGTGACGTCCTCGAACGTGATCAAGGCCGGCTCACCGGTCCCCGAGGGGCTGGTCGAAGCCGTGGTTGCGCACCCATTCTCGGGCCGCCTCGTCGGGGTCGACACCGGCGTTGCCCGATACCGCGGTGTTCAGTTCGATCAGCGCCTCGGTGGTCAGTTCGGCCGACACCGCATCCAGGATCTGTTTGAGTTGGTCGGACATCTTCTGGGCGTTGACCACCGGCACCACATTGGCGGCCGGGAAGTTGTTCTCGGGGTCCTCGAGCACCACCAGATTGTGCTGCGCGATGGCCGGTGAGGTGGAGAAGATGTTGGCGGCTGTGACGGTGCCGTCGACGAGCGCACGGACCGTGGCCGGACCGCCGCCGTCGCTGATCGCGATGAAGTTGGCGGGCGCGATGTCCAGGCCGTAGATCGCCTTGAGCCCGGGCAGACCCTCCTTGCGGGTCAGGAACTCCGAGGGAGCGCCGAACTTGACCTCCGCGGAGTGCGCCGCCAGGTCGCCGATGCTGGTGACGTTCCACTTGCGGGCGGTCTCCTCGGTGACGGCGACGGTGTCGACATCGGCCGCCGGGGAGGGCGTCAGCATCGCCAGTCCGCCGGGCAGCGCCCGATGCAGCGCCAACTCGACCGCCGCCGGGGTGGCGGCGGTGGCCTCGGGGTCGAAGTAATTCAACAGGTTGCCGGTGTATTCGGGCACCAGATCGATCGAGTAGTCCTGTAACGCGGGGATGTAGGTTTCGCGGCTGCCGATACCGAACTGCCGGCCCACGGTGAATCCGTTGGCCTCCAACGCCTGGGCGTAAATCTCGCCGATGATCTTCGACTCGGGGAAGTCGGCCGAACCGACGACCACCGACTTCAGGTCACCGGAGGCGCTGCCGCCGCCCAGCGGGTTGGAGCTGCCACAGGCCGGCACCAGGAACGCCAGCACGCAAACCAGAACCGCGGCCCAACGACGCGTCGGCGGGGTCATTCGGCCGACACTAACGGGCCACCGTCGACTGTGGAGCCGTTTGGTTCAGCGGGAACACACCGCAAAGCTGTTTGCTTCTTTGCCCGAAAGGGCAAAGATGGCGGTATGAGCAGCGATCCGAGTGTGCCGCCGTCACCCGACCTGCCGCCGCCGGCGGGGGCGGCGTACGGGCCGGGCGCCGAAGCGAAATTCACCAAGGCCGCCGCGCTGTGGACGGCGCTGATCCTGGGCTTCCTGATCCTGATCGTGCTGCTGATCTTCATCGCGCAGAACACGACATCGGTGGCGTTCGCCTTCCTCGGTTGGCACTGGACGCTGCCGCTGGGGGTGGCCATCCTGTTCGCCGCGGTGGCCGGCGGGCTGATCACCGTCGCCGTGGGCGCGGTGCGGATGTTCCAGCTGCGGCGGGCGGCCAGGAGCAATCTGAAGCTCGGTTCCGGCTAGCGCCGATTGGTGCGCGGCAACAAATCCCAGACGTGCTCGGTGCCGTTGATGGCATCGACGCTCGCCTGCCCGGAGCGGGAGAACAGCAGCCGGGTCACCGACACGTAGTCGATCGGGAAGGACAGCAGCCGCCGGGTCCCCAGAATCTCGTGCAACAAGACGTTGATGACGCCGCCGTGGCTGAACACCGCGACCGTGTGCTCATGCTCCGCGGCCGCGACGATGTCGGTCACCGCCGCGCTGATCCGGCCGCGGAACTCGGCCTCGTCGACCCCGTCGGGCAGATGACCGTTGGCCATCCTGGCCCAGTCCTCGGGCCGCTCGCTGCGCAGCTGCTCGATGGGCACGTAACCCGCCATGTCGCGGTCGTACTCGGCCAGCCGCGCCTCGACCTCGATCTCGAGGCCCCGCGCCGTCGCCACCGGTTCGGCGGTTTGCATGGCGCGGCGCTGCGGGCTGCTGATCACCCGCGCCAGCGGGAAGCGCGCCAGCGCCTCGGGCAACCGCCGTGCCTGCTCCCGGCCGGCGTCGGCCAGCTCGGGATCCGAACCGTCGCCGTGCTCGCTGCGGTGCGGCAGGGCGTGTCGGATGAGGAGCAGTTGCATCCCGATCAACCTCCGCTCGGTCCAGGGGCGCTCGTTCGCCCGTGCAACCATAAAGCCCGTGCGTGCGCGGACCCCGGGGTGGTGAGCAGACGATGACCGAACACAGCGGTGCCGATCAGGTGACCGACGAGGTCGAGCGCATCCTCGGCGCCGCGGTCGAGGTGATGCAACGGGTGGCCCCGGCCACGCCCCGGGTCAGCGATATCGTCGCCGAGGCGAACTCGTCGAACAAGGCGTTCTACCGGTACTTCGCCAGCAAGGACGAGTTGTTCGTCGCGGTGATGGAGCGCGGGGTCGCGCTGACCGTGGCCTCGCTGGAACGTCAGATGGCGCAGGAGTCCGAGCCGACCGAGAAGATCGCGCGCTGGATCGAGGGCGTGCTGGAGCAGGTGGCCGACCCGGATCTGCTCAGCACCAGCCGCGCCACCACCGCTCAGATGTCGGCCTCGGCCAACCGCAATGTGGCCAACAGCGCGATCATGGCGCCGATGCGGGACCTGCTCGCCGAACCCATTGCGGCGCTGGGGCGCCCGCCCCTGGACGCCGAGCTGGTGTTCCAGTGCACCACGGGCACCATGCGGCGCTACTTCGGTGCCGGTCAGCGGCCGACGCCGCGCGACATCGCGCATGTGGTGAACTTCTGCCTGCGCGGCATCGGCGCACGCTAGACCCGAGCGCTCAGGGCGTCACGATGTTGAAGGCCGGGTCGGGCCGGTCGAGCACCTCGATGAACCGTTGCAGCGCTTGGGTGTCGCCGTCGATCCCCAGGCCCGGTGAACTCAGGTCACCGCCGGCAAGGGCCAACAGGCGCGCCTTGGCGGCGACCGTCAAGGTGGCTGTCGCAGTGGCCGGTTCGGCCGGCACCTTCCGGTGCACCAGCACGCCGTTGCGCAGCGCGAGCCGATAGTTGACGCCCAGATCACCGAAGGTGACGTCGAACGTCAGGTCGAGGTCCCACGCCCGGGGACCGTTGACGCTGATCGCCAGCGCATCGAAGACCTGCTCCGGGGTGAGTTGCGCGAGCATGGTGGGGGAGGCCGCTTGCGTGGGCGTGCCGAAGTTGCCGTCGGACAGCTCGGTGGCCCCGGCCAGGAAGAAGTTGCGCCACGGTCCGTTCTCCGAGCCGTAGGCCAGCTGCTGCAAGGTGGCGACGTAGAGCGCCCGGGCACCGCGATGCTCGGCATCGGTGAACACCGCGTGATCCAACAACGTTGCCGCCCACCGGAAGTCACCGTCATCGAAGGCCTGCTGCGCGATCTCGACGACCCGGTCGACACCGCCCATGGCCGCGACATAGCGGGGGCCGATGGCCTCGGGCGGATGCGCCCACAGCCGCGCGGGATTGCCGTCGAACCAACCCATGTAGCGCTGGTAGACCGCCTTGACGTTGTGGCTCACCGAGCCGTAGTAGCCGTGCGTGTGCCAGGCCCTGTGCAGCGCCGGCGGCATCTCGAAGTGCTCGGCGATCTCGATGCCGGTGTAGCCCTGATTGAGTTGTCGCAGTGTCTGGTCGTGCAGGTATGCGTACAGATCTCGTTGCAGCGAAAGGTATTCCACGATGCGGTCCCGGCCCCAGGTCGGCCAGTGATGGGAGGCGAACACGACGTCGGTGCGCCCGGCGAAGGAGTCCAACGCCTCGGTGAGATAGCCGGCCCAGCCGTGCGGATCGCGTACCAGCGCCCCGCGCAACGTCAGCAGGTTGTGCAGGTTGTGGGTGGCGTTCTCGGCCATGCACAGGGCCCGGAATTGCGGGAAGTAGAAATGCATCTCGGCCGGCGCCTCGGTGCCCGGCGCCATCTGGAACTCGATGTCCACGCCGTCGATGCTGTGCGTTTCACCGGTGGTGGTGATGTCGAGCGTCGGGACTATCAGCGCGACCTCGCCGGTGGACGGCGTCTGGCCCAGACCGCAGCCCACCTGGCCGTGCGGTCCGCGGTCCAGCGCCGCGCCGTACATGTAGCCCGCGCGGCGGGCCATGGCGGTACCCGCGTAGATGTTCTCCTGCACGGCGTGTTCGGTGAAACCGGCGGGTGCGAGCACCGCCACCCGGCCCGCGTCCACCTCGGCCTGGGTCGTCACGCCGAGCACGCCACCGAAATGGTCGACGTGGCTGTGGGTGTAGATGACCGCGATCACCCGCCGATCGCCGCGATGCGCGCGGTACAGCGCTAGGGCCGCGGCGGCGGTCTCGGTGCACACCAGCGGATCGATGACGATGATGCCGGTGTCGGATTCGACGAAGGTGATGTTCGACAGGTCCAGGCCGCGGACCTGGTAGATGCCCTCGACCACCTCGTAGAGGCCCTGTTTGGCGCACAGTCGGCTCTGCCGCCACAGGCTCGGGTGCACCGTGGGTGGCGCCTCGCCGGCCAGGAAGCCGTAACTGTCGTTGTCCCACACCACCCGCCCGTCGGCCGCGCGGACCACGCAGGGTTCGAGCGCGCCGAGGAACCCCCGGTCCGCGTCCTCGAAATCCCGGGTGTCCTCGAACGGCAGCGTGCCGAGGTGCTCGCGGTGGGCGGCCTCGATGCTCGGGGCCGGTGCCTGAGGTTTCATGGGCTCAGTGTCTCGCGGTGACCGGGCTCGCGGTTGCTGTTTGGGGCCCCTTCCTCGGCAGTTCAGTTCTGCAGGTCGTAGACCGACATCTTGTCGATCTGCTCGGCGCCGAAGTTGGCCTCTACCCATTCGGTGATCTCGGGTCCGGTGCCCGCGTCGCCAAAGCCGGGCGGCGGACCTGGGGGCATACCTGGGCCACCCGGGAACTCGGCAGCGATGAAATAGCGCACTTGACCGGCGCGCACATACTGTTTGAACTGTTCAAGCGTGGGCGAGGGGTCGCCGCCACTGAATCCGCCGATAGCCATGACGGGAGCACCGGTCGCCAGCATGAGGGTGCCCGCCACATGTGATCCGACTGTGGCCGCGGCCCACCGGTTGTCGGCGGCGGCCAGCAAAGACTCCACCCGCACGGAGGCCAGGTCACCCGGTCCGGGCGGACCGCCCGGGAAGCCTGGTCCGCCCGGTCCGGATAAACGAGCCGGTCCCGAGGTCGGGATCGGGCCGCCAGGTTGCTGCAGCACGGTCTCCACGGTGTAGGCGGCCGTGGGTGCCAGACCGAGTATCAACGCTGCCACGCCGACGGCCACCGAATAGCCGCGTCGTAACCAAGCATCGAGCATCAGAAGAGCCGCGATCACCACGGATCCGAAGAGCACCGTCCAACGCAGCCACGGCTGCCAGTCCGGTGTCCGATCAAGCAGCGCGAAACTCCATGCTCCGGTGGCCGCCAGCATCGCTGCGAGCAGCACCCGTGTGCTACGAAACATCCTGTTGCGCCACAACTCTCGCACCGCGATGGCCACCAACGCGGCGATGGCCGGGGCCAGTGCAACGGTGTAGTAGGGATGCATGATCCCCTTCATGTAGCTGAATACCACCACGGTGGCCACGGTCCAGCCGCCCCACACCAGCAGGGCGGCGCGGTTCAGGTCGGTGCGGGGCGCGTGGCGGGTGAACCACAGCCCGGCCAGCAGGCCGATCAGCGCGGCAGGCAGCAGCCAGGAGATCTCGGTTCCCATCGACTCGCCGAACATCCGCGACCACCCGGGGTGGCCGCCGAATGCCACGCCCCCGGGCCCGCCGGGCCCGCCGGGGCCACCGGGGCCGCCCGGGCCCGGACCAGAAACTCCGGGGCCACTGCCGAGGGTGGGGTTTCCGTCGCCACCGAGGATACGACCGATTCCGTTGTACCCCAGGGTCAACTGCAGCAGACTGTTATCTGTCGAACCGCCGATGTAGGGACGTGAGTCGGCGGGCCACAGACTGACCAGCGCCACGAACCAGCCGCCTGAGACCACCATTGCCACCAGGCCGACGAGAAGGTCGCGCATGCGCTTCCAGGCCCCGCCGGGCATCGCCACCAGGACCACCAGGACCAACGCCGGCACCACCAGAAATACCTGCAGCAGTTTGGCCAGGAAGGCGAAGCCAAGCGCGACGCCGGCCAGAGCGATCCACCGCGTTGACCGCGCACGGTCGGCGTCGAGTGCACGCAGCACGCAATAGGCCGCGGCCACCAGCAACAGGACCAGCAGCGCATCGGGGTTATTGAACCGGAACATCAACGCCGCCACCGGCGTCAGTGCCAGCGCGGTACCGGCCAGCAATCCCGCGCCCGGCCCGGAGGTGCGGCGCACGGCGGCATACAGCAGGGCGACCGCAGCAACGCCCATCAGGGCCTGCGGGACCAGCATGCTCCACGGGTTGAATCCGAACAGCCGGCCCGACAGACCCATGACCCACAGCGCGGCCGGTGGTTTGTCGACGGTGATCGCATTGCTGCCGTCCAGAGAGCCGAACAACAGGGCGGTCCAACTCTGCGTCCCGGCCTGCACCGCCGTGGCGTAGAACTCGTTGGCCCAGCCCAACGACCCCAGCGCCCACAGGTAGAGCGCCGCGGTGCCCGAGAGCAGGGCCAGCAGCGCCGGGCGTTGCCAGCGGGGGGTGCCGACGGCGGGCTCCTCGGCGCCCGCATGGACTTCCCCATCGGCTGGCGCGGTCGGCTCGCCGGTGATCACTGGGCGGCCCCCCGGGTGCGGCGCGGGTGGAAGACCCAGCCGCGCAGCAGGACGAAACGGACCACCGTGGCGAACAGGTTGGCCGCGACCAAGACGACGAGTTCGACGGCCCGGGAAGGTTCGCCCCCGGCGTACAACAGGGCCAGCGCCCCACTGGTCAGGACCAAGCCGATGGCGAACACCAACAGCCCCTCGAACTGATGCCGCGCCACCCCAGCCCGTCCGCGTACCCCGAAGGTGAACCGCCGGTTGGCCGCGGTGTTACCGATCGCCGTCAGCAGAAGTGCCACCAGATTCGCCCCCTGCGCGCCCAGTCCGTTCCGCAATGCCAGGTAGAGCAGCAGGTAGGCGACGGTACTGACGGTTCCGACGGTGGCGAAGTAAACGCCTTGGCGCAGTAGCGATCTCGGAGTGGAATCCTGCTGCGACCGGTTGAACTGCCGGGCAATCGCCGCCACCGGGATCGCACCGGAGCCGAACCCCCTCACCAGCCTGGCGATGCCCTTGAGGTCGGCCATCGCGGTCGCGACGATGTCGACGCGGCTGTCGGGGTCGTCGACCCAGTCGACCGGAACCTCGTGAATCCGCAGTCCGCATCGTTCGGCCAGCACCAACAGTTCCGTGTCGAAGAACCACTCGGTGTCCTCGATATGCGGCAACAGGGCCTGCGCCGCATCGGACCTGATGGCCTTGAAGCCGCATTGTGCGTCGGAGAATCTGGCCGTCAGCGTCGAGCGCAGAATGAAGTTGTAGCAGCGCGAGATGATTTCGCGCTTGGGCCCGCGCACCACCTGGGCCCGGGGGGACAGTCGGGTGCCGATCGCGAGATCCGAGTGCCCGGACATCAGCGGGGCCACCAGCGGGAGCAGGCCCGCCAAATCGGTCGAGAGGTCGACGTCCATATACGCCAGGACCGGCGCATCGGAGGTCGACCACACCGCGTGCAGCGCCCCGCCGCGCCCTTTCTGCTCCTGTCGGAACACCCGCACCTCGTCGAATTCGACGGCCAGTTCAGCGGCGATCTGGGGCGTAGCGTCGAGGCTGGCGTTGTCGGCGATGCTGATCCGGAAGGAGAACGGGAACTGTTCGCTCAGATGCCGGTGCAGCCTGCGAACCGAATCGGCAAGCGCACGTTGCTCGTTGTGAACCGGAACCACCACATCCAGCACCGGGATTCTGCGCCGCGCGGCCTCGCCCACCGCAATCGGCTTGGGTCGAATCGGATCGGCGCCGAAGTCAACAGCGATGGTCATACCCTGATCCTCGGGTGCGGAGATGGGCCGGATGTGGGCACAACCTAGGTGCCGGCTGTGAGCGGCAGCCGAACGGTGAATTCGGTGTCGCCGGGCACGCTACGCACCGCGATGCTGCCGTGGTGGGCCCTGACGACGGCGGCCACGATCGCCAGCCCCAGCCCGGTGCCGCCGCCGTTGCGGGAGCGCGACGAGTCGCCGCGGGCGAATCGTTCGAACACCTCGGATTGTAGGTCCGCGGGGATACCCGGCCCGTCGTCACTGACGCGCACCACGGCCTCGGCGCCCGAATCGTGGAGTGCGACGGTCACCGTCGTACCGGCGTGGGTGTGCACGCGCGCATTGGCCAGCAGGTTGGCCAGCACCTGGCGCAGTCGTGCGTCGTCGCCGAGCACCACCACCGGTTCGTCGGGCAGATCCAGATTCCACTGGTGCTCGGGGCCTGCGATGTGCGCGTCGGCCACCGTGTCGATAGCCAGATGGGACAGGTCGACGGGGGCGCGCTCGAGCGGACGACCGGAATCCAGCCGCGCCAGCAGCAGCAGATCCTCGACCAGGTTGGTCATCCGCTCGGACTCGGACGCCACCCGGCCGATGGCGTGCGCTACCTCGTCGGGCAACTCGTCTCGCCGCCGCTGCACCAGTTCGGTGTAGCCGCGGATCGCCGTCAATGGGGTGCGCAGTTCGTGGCTGGCGTCGGCGACGAATTGGCGCACCCGGGTTTCGCTGGCCTGCCGCGTCGACAACGCCGTGGAAATGTGGTCGAGCATGCGATTGAGCGCCGAACCCATCTGCCCCACTTCGGTATTCGGGTTGGTATCCGCCTCCGGCACCCGAACCGGCAGCTCCACTTCGCCGCGGTCCAACGGCAGATGCGCCACCTGTCGCGCGGTGGCCGCGGCGCGGTTCAGCGGCGCCAGCGCGCGCCGAGTGATCACGATGCCCAGGGTCGACGCGGCCAGCACCGCCGCGGCCGCCACCACCGCGAAGATCAGCAGGACCCGCAGCATCGTGTCGTTGACCTCGGCCATCGGTATCCCGGTGACGATGACGTCGCCGACGCGGCTGCCGGTCGCGACCAACCGGTAGTCACCCACGCCGTCGAGGTCCACCGTGACCGGGGCGGCGCCTGGCTCCACTGCAGCCAGTTGTTGAATCGCCGTGGGCGACAAGGCACCGCGCCCGCCGGTAGTGGTCAGCACCCCGGCCGTCACCGCACCGTCGAATCGATGCACCGCGGCGATCAGGCCCACCGGTTGACCGGGCGCGTCCAGAAAGTCCGGTCCCGGACCGGGCTGCCGGAACGGGCGCACGCCCGGGGGCGGCGACGGGGGCGGGAGGCCGGCCATCATCGCCGAGCGGCGCGAGGAGTCATTGAGACTGTGGTCGAGCTGCGTCATCAGATACTGACGCAGCGCCAGTTCGGTGGCGGCCCCGATGCCGATACACACCAGGGCCAACAGCAGCACCTGACCCACCACCAGGCGCGCCGTCAACGACCAGCGGCCCGGCGAACGCCAGCCCTGTTCAGGCGGCCGGCTTGAGGACATACCCCGCCCCCCGCAGGGTGTGGATCATCGGCGCGCGACCGTGGTCGATCTTCTTACGCAGATAGGAGATGTAGAGCTCGACGATGTTGGACCGCCCGCCGAAGTCGTAGCTCCACACCCGGTCGAGGATCTGCGCCTTGGACAGCACCCGCCGGGAATTGCGCATCATGAAGCGCAGCAGCTCGAATTCCGTGGCCGTCAGCGTGATCGGGTCGCCGCCGCGCGTCACCTCGTGGCTGTCCTCGTCGAGCACCAGGTCTCCGACAACCAGCTGAGCGCCGCTGTCCTCGGTGGTCACCCCGGTGCGGCGCAGCAGCGCGCGCAGTCGCAGCACCACCTCTTCGATGCTGAACGGCTTGGTCACATAGTCGTCGCCGCCGGCGGTCAGACCCGCGATTCGATCCTCGACTGCGTCCTTGGCGGTGAGCAGCAGCACCGGCAGGGCCGGATTGGCCTCCCGGAGCCGGCGCAGCACGTCAAGGCCGCTCATATCGGGCAACATCACGTCGAGGACCACGACGTCGGGGCGGGCCGTGCGGGCCGCGGCGATGGCGCTGCCGCCGTCGCCCGCGCTGGTGATCGTCCAGCCCTCATAGCGCAGCGCCATCGACACCATCTCGGCGAGCACGGGCTCGTCGTCGACGACAAGAACACTGATGGGGCTGCCGTCGGCTCGCCGCATCACGACCCGCTCGGCTCCTGAAGACGCCATGGCAGTCCAGTATCCCGCCCCGCGATGGGCCAACCCTATGCAGATCCTGTGCGCCCGCTGTGAGAAGCATTCGTGTCAGGATGGCCCGGTGACGGTCGTACTGGTGCACGGCAACCCCGAAACCCCCGCCATTTGGCAACCGCTGCGCGAGCGACTCAGGCGCGACGACGTGATCGCGTTGTCGCCGCCGGGGTTCGGCGCCCCACTGCCCGACGGCTTTCCCGCGACCCACGAGGCCTACCGCGACTGGCTGGCCACCGAGTTGGTCGCGATCGACGGGCCGGTCGATCTGGTGGGCCACGACTGGGGCGGCGGGCACGTCGTCAACGTCGTCATGCACCGGCCGGAGCTGGTCCGCAGCTGGACCACCGACGTCATCGGACTCTTCGACCCCGACTACGTCTGGCACGACATGGCGCAGATCTGGCAGACACCCGGCGCCGGGGAAGACTTCGTCGCGGCCATGCTGGCGGGCGACGCCGCCGAGCGCGCCGAACGCAACACCGCGCTCGGAATCCCCGCCGACGTCGCCGCGGAGTTGGCGCTGGGGCAGACCCCGGAGATGGGTACGGCGATCCTGGCGCTGTACCGGTCGGCGGCCCAGCCGGTGCTGGCCGAGGCGGGTCGGAGCCTCCCGAATGCGGCGGCCAAACCCGGGCTGGCGATCCTGGCGACCGAGGACCCCTTTGTCGGTTCCGCGGAGATGAAGCGCCGCGCCGCCGCACGGGCCGGAGCGCGCATCGAGGTGCTGGACGGACTCGGGCACTGGTGGATGCTCGAAGACCCGGACCGGGCCGCCGAGGTGCTCACGCGGTTCTGGGATTCCCTGGACTGAGGCCGATGGACCCCTCGGCCCCGCCAACCAACCCCCCGGTAGGTTGAGCCTCGTGGAGGACCAGGAAAAAGTCACTGCTTGGATGACCGCGCACGGCCTCGGCGAGGGCCCGCTGGAAAACATCACCGAGATCACCGGCGGCACCCAGAACATCATGCTGCGATTCGAGCGCGCGGGCCGACCGTATGTGTTCCGGCGCGGACCCCAGCATCTGCGGCCCATCAGCAACAAGGTGATCCTGCGGGAAACCAAGGTGCTCGCCGCGCTCGCCGGCACCGACGTCCCGCACCCCCGGCTGATCGCGGTGTGCGAGGACACCGCGGTGCTCGGTGACGCCGTGTTCTACCTGATGGAACCCATCGACGGCTTCAACGCCGGGGCCGAACTGCCCGAACTGCACGCCTCCGATCCGGCCATCCGGTTCCAGATGGGTCTGTCGATGGCCGACTCGCTGGCCAAGCTCGGCGCCGTCGACCACGTCGCGGTGGGCCTGTCCGACTACGGCAAGCCCGACGGCTTCCTGGAACGCCAGGTGCCGCGGTGGCTTTCGGAACTGGAGTCCTACTCGAAGATCGAGAACTATCCGGGCCCCGACATCGGCGACGTCGACGGCGTGGCGCGCTGGCTGCAGGAACGCCTGCCGAAGGACTGGCAACCCGGGATCATGCACGGCGATTATCACGCCGCCAACGTGATGTTCTCGCACACCGGACCCGAGTTGGTCGCGATCGTCGACTGGGAGATGTCGACCATCGGCGATCCGCTGCTGGATCTCGGCTGGCTGGTGGCGACCTGGCAGGACGGCGGCGGCGACGTCCTCGACCACGCCCTGAGCCGGGCCGGCGGGTTGTGCACGCCCCAGGACATGATCGACCGCTACGCGCAGAACACCACGCGGGACCTGAGCAACATCAACTGGTACGGAGTGCTGGCCTGCTTCAAGCTCGGCATCATCTTGGAGGGCACCCATGCGCGCGCCGGGGCCGGCCTGGCCCCCAAGGAGGTCGGAGACCACCTGCACGCCGCGACGCTTCTCCTATTCGAAAGAGCCCAACGATTGATGGACGGTGCACAGTGATCGACTTCGCGATCTCCGACGAGTTGGCGGCCCTGCGGGACGAAATCCGCGCGTTCGTCACCGAGACGATAGTTCCCTACGAGACCGATCCCCGGCTTACCCGGCACGGCCCCACCGAGGAGCTGCGCACCGAGATGGTGGAGCTGGCGCGGGCGGCCGGACTGCTGACCTTCCAGGCGCCCAGCCGATTCGGCGGCCGGGAGCCGTCCCACATCGAGCAGGCGGTGCTGTTCGAGGCGGCCGGCTGGTCGACCCTGGGCCCCGTCGCGCTGAACTGCGCGGCACCCGATGAGGGCAACATGTTCCTGCTGTCGAAGATCGCCAACGCGGAGCAAGTGGAGAAGTTCCTGGTCCCGGTGATCGACGGGCGGCAGCGTTCGGTGTTCGCGATGACCGAGCCCGGCGGCGCCGGCTCGGACCCCAACCAGCTCAACACCGAGGCCGTCTTCGACGGGACCGACTACGTGATCAACGGCCGCAAGTGGCTGATCACCGGCGCCAACGGTGCCCGGAGCTGGATCATCATGGCCCGGGTCGCGCCCAACGAGCACGGTGCCGACGGGCCGACGCTGTTCCTGTGCGACGGCCAGACCCCGGGCATCGAGATCGAACGCGTGATGAACACCATGGACCGCAACTACGTCGAGGGCCACGGCGTCGTCGTGTTCAACGACCTGCGGCTGCCGGCGTCGGCGGTGCTCGGCGAGGTGGGACAGGCGCTGCGCTACGCCCAACTGCGGCTGGCCCCGGCCCGGCTGACGCACTGCATGCGCTGGCTCGGCGCGGCGTCGCGGGCCCAGGCCATCGCGATCGAACACGCCCGCACCCGAACGGGTTTCGGCAAGCCGCTGGGCGAACACCAGGGTGTGAGCTTCATGATCGCCGACAACGAGATCGCCCTGCAGCAATGCCGGCTGGCGATCTGGTGGGCCTGCTGGACACTCGACGGCGGCGCCAAGGGCCGCCACGAAAGCTCCATGGTCAAGGCCTATGTCTCCGAGGAATTGTTCAAGGTCGCCGACCGCTGCGTGCAGATCCTCGGCGGTATGGGTATTTCCGATGAAACCCCGGTCGGGATGATCTTCTCCGACATCCGCGCCTTCCGGCTCTATGACGGACCGACCGAAGTGCACAAGTACGCCATCGCCCGCCAAGTATTGAGGGATCCCAAATGAGCCGAGTCGACAATGCGGGGCGAGGTACGAGCCCCGAGGAGGAGCGAGGAAATTCCATGACTGTTCTCGATTCGTTCAAACTCGACGACAAGGTCGTCATCGTTACCGGCGCCTCGTCGGGGCTCGGAGTGTCGTTCGCCCAGGCGTTCGCCGAGGCCGGCGCCGACGTCGTGCTCGGTGCGCGGCGGGTCGAAAAGCTGGCCGACACCGCGGCTTTGGTCGAGAAGACGGGCCGGCGGGCACTGTCGGTGGCGACCGACGTCAGCGACCCCGCGCAGTGCCAGGCCCTGGTGGACGCCGCGATGGAGAAGTTCGGCCGTGTCGACGTGCTGATCAACAACGCCGGCGTGGGCACCGCGGTGCCCGCCACCCGCGAGACCCCCGACGAGTTCCGCAACGTGATCGACGTCAACCTCAACGGCTCGTATTGGATGGCGCAGGCCTGCGGCCGGGTGATGGGACCCGGTAGCTCGATCATCAACATCTCCAGCGTCCTCGGGATCACCACCGCCGAGCTGCCGCAGGCGGCCTACGCGGCCTCCAAGGCCGGGGTCATCGGTATGACCCGGGACCTGGCCCAGCAATGGGGCGGCCGCAAGGGAATTCGCGTCAACGCCCTGGCTCCGGGATTCTTCCTCTCGGAGATGACCGATGAATACAAGCCGGGCTACCTCGACTCGCAGATGCCCCGCGTGGTGCTGGGCCGCACCGGCGATCCGGCCGAACTGGCCGCCACCGCGGTGTGGCTGGCGTCGCCGGCCGGTGGCTATGTGGTGGGCCAGACGATTGCCGTCGACGGTGGGATCACCATCACCTGAGTGTTTCGTTGACGCTGCGCTGAGCGGGAGTGCTTCTCGCACTTTTGCGCGGTGGGCGCAGTTTCTGGCTCAAAATACAACTGCGGCCCGGTCTTTCGACCGGGCCGCAGTTGTTGTGCAATGCCGTGCGGCAGTTACGGTGCGTCCGCGCCGTCGGTACCGGTCAGAGTCTCCCCGTCCCGCACCTGATTACTGGCAGCGAACCTTTCGATGGATTGTCCGTCGCCGCCGGTATGACCGGCTCCCGTACCGGTGCCGCCGTTACCGCCGCTGACGGTCCCATTGGTCCACTGGCCGTTGACGGATCCGGTGTTGACGCCGACGTTGACGTATCCGCCCGCGCCGCCCGTACCGCCGTCGACGCCGTCGCCACCATTACCAGCGGTGACCGTGGTACCGGTGGCCGTAGCCCCATCGGCCAGCGCGGTGATCTGACTCACCAGGGTGCTGCCGTTGCCGCCGATGCTGTTGTCCCCGATGGCGTTGCCGCCGTTGCCGCCGAAGACCGTGCCGCTGGCCTCGGCTCCGTCGCCGGTCGCCTGGATGGCGGCCCGGTTCCCGTTGCCGCCCTTGGCGTTGACTCCGATCGCGTCACCGCCGTCGCCGCCGTACACCGTCCCGGACGCGGTGCCCCCGGTGAATCCGCCGAAGGTGCGGCCCACCGAGATGTAGCTGAGTGTGGCATTGCCACCCACGGCGCCCTCACCCTCGGCGTAGCCACCGTCACCACCGAAGGAATGACCCGCCGTCACGGTGCCGTCATTCATAGCCCAGAGGTAGCCCCTTTCCCCATTGCCGCCGGTGCCCCCGGCTGTGGCGTCGCCGCCGACGCCACCGGTGCTGGTGGAGTTCTCCACCGTGGCGCCGCTGAGGACTTCCACAACAGCGCCGCCGCCCCTACCGCCAGTGCTGTCAGCACCGTCCGCGTCGCCACCCCGATTCGCGGTTGCCACGACGTTTGTGAGCGTGCCGTCGTCGACGGTGATCATGGCGAGACCGCCGTTACCGCCGACGCCTCCGTTGATACCGTCGCCACCTTCACCGCCGACGGCCTCGGCTCCATCGACGGTGCCACCGTTGGTCACCTCGATGGTGGCCGCACCACCGGTGCCGCCGCTTCCGCCGGTGCTACCGACCCCGGCGTCGCCACCGGTGACCGAACTGTTGGTGATGGTGCTGCCCGCGCCGGTCGCCGACATACTCGCCGCACCACCGGCCGCGGTGTCGCTGGCGTTGCCACCTGTCACCGTGCTGCCGGAGATGACGCCGCCGGCACCGACCGTCACGGTCACCGCACCACCGGTGAAGTTCTCGGTGTTCTGACCACTGGTGACCACCGTGTCGGTGACGCTGCCGGCGCTAAGGACATACAACGAGTTGTCGGCTCCGGGATTGCCGTCGACGCCGTTGGGACCACCGGCGGTGCCGTCGCCGCCGGTGACGTGACCATCAGTGATGACCCCTTCGATGGCCGTGACTGCGCCGTTGCCGCCGGTACCGCCATGGCCGCCCGGGCCGGCAGCCGAACCTGCCCCGCCGGCGCCACCGGCACCACCGGTCGCGCTGGAGCCCGACACCTCGCCGCCGGAGAATCCGTAGACGCCGGCAATTCCGCCGGCAGCACCGTCACCGCCGACGTTGGCCCCGTCAGACACCCCGCCGTCGCCGCCGTCGCCGCCGGCGGCGGTCGCGTTGGAGATGACGGTGCCCGCGGGGGCGTTCGGCTCCGGGACCTGGATCCAGCCGTCGCCGCCCTTGCCGCCGTGGCCGCCGTGACCGGCACCACCGTGACCCGAAGTCGCCGTGCTGCCAGTGATTTCACCATCCTGGGCGGCGATATTGCTGAAACCACCCGCACCACCGATGGCACCACTTGCCGTGGCCGCACCACCATCACCGCCGACAGCGATGTTGTTCGTGGCCACCCCGGCCGCCCCGGCCGCCATCACCAACGCGTTGCCACCCATGCCGCCGGTACCACCGTTGGAAGCATCACCACCGATACCGCCAGACGCAGACCCGCTCGCAGTGCCGCCGTTGACACCGTTGTAGCCCGCCTGAACCCAGGCCGTGCCACCGGCACCACCCTGGCTGCCCACACCGACACCACTACCGCCGGCACCACCAGCAGCAGAACCCTCAGCAGAACCGTGAGCGAAAGCATAAACGGAGCCGCTGCCACCGGCACCACCCTTACCGCCATCGCTACCAGCCCCACCAGCACCACCACTCGCCGAACCACTGGCCGCAGAGTTGGTGCCACTGGTTGTGATGAACGCCGAGCCACCGGCACCGCCGGTGCCGCCAGTGCTGCCGGCGCCACCGGCACCGCCGATTGCGGTCCCGCTGGCCGTCGTGTTGGTGGCGACCACGTTGTAGGCCTCGATCGTCGCCGCACCACCGGCACCGCCCGTGGCACCAAGGGTTCCGCCGGCACCACCGGCCCCACCGGTGGCCGTGCCGCTGGCCTCGCTGCCGATGACAGTGGCTCTGATCAGCGCGTCGCCGCCGGTCCCACCGCTGCCGCCACTGTTGCCGTCGACATCGCCGTCGCCGCCCGCACCGCCGGCACCACCGGTGGCCGTACCGTCCGCGGTGCCGTTGTTGACCCGGACGCGACCCGCACCGCCGGCACCACCAGCGCCGCCGCTGCCCGTGTGGGTGGCATCAACGTAGGTGCCACCGGCACCACCGTCACCGCCGGCACCGCCCTGGCCGCCCGTGCCAAGAGCGTTGCCACCGGCACCGCCAGCGCCGCCGAGCGCACCGACGCCGCCATCCCCGCCGTTGCCACCGGCACCCGCCGTGCCGCCGAAGCCCTCATCGTGACCGCCGGCACCGCCGGCACCGCCGTTACCCGTCGCGACCGCGTCGACGTAGGTGCCGCCGGCACCACCATCGCCACCGACACCGCCGGCACCGTTCACCCCGGTGAGCTGCTGACCAGCAGCTACGAAGACAACGCTGGAACCACCCGTGCCGCCATCGCCACCGCTCGCACCGCCAGTTCCGTCGGCACCACCATCGCCGCCGGCACCGCCGGCCACCGAGCTGTCAGTGACCGAAGTGCCGATCGGGTTCCCGGCGTTACTGACCTGGATCCAGCCGTCGCCGCCCTTGCCGCCGTGGCCGCCGTGACCGGCACCACCGTGACCCGAAGTCGCCGTGCTGCCAGTGATTTCACCATCCTGGGCGGCGATATTGCTGAAACCACCCGCACCACCGATGGCACCACTTGCCGTGGCCGCACCACCATCACCGCCGACAGCGATGTTGTTCGTGGCCACCCCGGCCGCCCCGGCCGCCATCACCAACGCGTTGCCACCCATGCCGCCGGTACCACCGTTGGAAGCATCACCACCGATACCGCCAGACGCAGACCCGCTCGCAGTGCCGCCGTTGACACCGTTGTAGCCCGCCTGAACCCAGGCCGTGCCACCGGCACCACCCTGGCTGCCCACACCGACACCACTACCGCCGGCACCACCAGCAGCAGAACCCTCAGCAGAACCGTGAGCGAAAGCATAAACGGAGCCGCTGCCACCGGCACCACCCTTACCGCCATCGCTACCAGCCCCACCAGCACCACCACTCGCCGAACCACTGGCCGCAGAGTTGATGCCGTCGGCCTGGACGAACGCGGCACCGCCTGCGCCGCCGGTGCCGCCGTTGCTGCCATGTCCGGCGTTGCCGCCGGTGGCCGCACTGTCGGTCACGCTGCTGTCCGCACCGTCAGCCTCGATGACAGCCGAACCACCCACGGCGGTGTTGGAGCTGTTGCCCGCGGTCGCGGTGCTGCCCTCGATCGCGGCGCCACCGCTGGCTTGCACCAATGCCGTGGCACCGTCTCCGCCCTTGCCGCCGTTGGGATCTCCGGTGACACCGGCACCACCGATGGCATGACTGTCCGTCACGGTGCTGTCGGTGCCGTCGGCGATCACCGTGGCCGTGCCGCCGGTACCGCCGCTCCCACCGGACTCAGTGACGGATCCGGCGCCGCCGACCCCACCGGCCCCACCTTGCGCGGTGCTGTCGGTGATTTCGCCGCCGTTGAGTTCTTGGACAGTGGCGCCGCCGCCACCGCCACCACCACCGCCACCGAGACCGGGCCCGGCCGCGGTACCCACACCGCCGGCGCCCCCGGCACCACCGGCACCACCGGTTGCACCGTCGCCGACACTGCCGCCGAGACCACCACTGCCACCGGCGCCGCCGTCACCGAAGGCGCCATCGAGACCGTCGGCCCCGACACCGAGCGCGGTACCGCCGAGACCACCTTCACCGCCGGCGCCGCCGACACCACCGTCACCGCCGCTGCCGGCAAAGTCGGCACCCGGCGCGGTGCTGCCGTCACCACCGCTGCCGCCGACACCACCCGTGCCGCCCTTGCCGCCCGCACCGCCGTTACCGGAGACCGAACCACCCGAACCGCCGTTGCCGCCACTGCCGGCCGCCCCGCCGATCGAGCCGTCCTCGCCGGATTCGCCTGCCGCTACGCCGTTTTCACCGTCGACCCCCGCCGCACCGGCACCGCCCTGGCCACCGACACCACCGTTGCCCTGACTGCCCGCGTTACCGCCGTCGCCACCGTTGCCGCCGGCGATGTTCACATCATCGCTGTCCCAGCCGTTACCACCGCGGCCACCATTGCCACCGGTGGCGGCTGCACCCACGGCACCGACATTCCCGTCGACACCCGTCGAACCACCGGCTACACCAGCAGCACCACCGGCACCGGCCACACCGCGCTCACCACCATCACCACCCCGACCACCGTCGGGATTGACGGCATCACCATCAGTGCCCACCCCGCCGTTGCCCGCGTTGCCGCCCCGACCACCGCGACCACCGTTCCCGCCGTCACCATCGGTGCCACTGCGTTCGAACAGGAACAGGAACCGCCCCTGACCCGCAGCGCCACCGGCGCCACCGGCACCACCAGCGGCGGCATCGCCACCATTTTCACCGTCGCCACCACCGGCGGTCCCGGTCAACCCGTTGTAACCGGCGCCGCCGGCACCACCGTTGCCACCCTTGCCGCCGTCGCCGCCGCGGCCGAACAGCAAGCTGCCCGATCCCCCGGCACCACCCGCACCACCAACACCACCGACCGTAGCCACCGACGTCAAGGTGCCGGCCGTACCGGCGCCCCCGTTGCCGCCCGCACCACCGGCACCACCGTTGCCCAACACCGACAACCGGCCCACATTGCCGCCCGCACCTCCGACACCACCGTCGAGCCCGCTCACGCCGGCAGCACCCGCGCCACCGGCGCCGCCATTACCGATCAACAGCCCACCCGTACCGCCGTTGCCGCCGGCACCAGCGGCGAGTCCGGTCACCCCGACACCGCCGTTGCCACCATTACCGATCCAGCCCGCTGCACCGCCGTTTCCGCCGTTGAAGCCAGCGCCACCATTGCCCAACAACCCACCATTGCCGCCCTGGCACGCAGCACCGGCATTGCAGGTATCCGCAGTCCAGGAATAACCATTACCGATCAACAGACCACCATTGGGATTGGCCGCCGTCCCATTACCGAACAGCCCCAACGGACCCACCGTGAACGAGAACAACGAACCACCCGGAGTCGCCAACGCCGACACCGGACCCGACTGACCCGTGCCAAACGTCGCCACCTCACCACCAAGAGACTGCGCCCCCGGGCTCGCCTGCGTGACCTCCAACCGCCGATACGCCGCCCACAACAAGGCCAACGACGGATTCGGCCCCGCCGGCACCTCACCCCCAGCCGCCGAGGACGTATAACCAAACGCACCCAACAACCCACTCAAAACAACACTGCCCCCGACAACCCCCGGCTCAGACACCGCAGGCACCGGAAGCAACGCCTCAACCGGTTCCACCGACTGCTCGACGACCAAAGCAGGGACCGCCGCCGCCTCCGGGGCCGCACCGAGGCCCACGTCAGCTCCGTCCAACCCGGCAACCGAGGCAGCCAAGGCGTTCTCACCAGAGACGGTGAACGACTGCGCCAACGACGACCTCGACAGCCGTCCGTCGGCATCGCCGCCACCGCCACCGGAAGTGGCTGGGGCGGAAGTGCTTTCGCCCAACTCACCAGCGGCATCGCCGGAATCACCCGCAGTGCCGCCGGAATTACCACCGGTACCGGGGCCGGACTCCGCCGGCAGGCTCGGATCCACGGGTTCCACTGGGCCGACAACCGGCGCCACCGGGTCAGTGTCATCCGTTCCGATGCCGCTTACACCGCCGCTTGCACCGCTGCCACCGGAAACCCGCAACCGCGGCTGCAGCCGCTCGGCGAGTTGCCGGGCCTTTTCCTCAAAACTGTTGACCCGCCTCTCAATACTTGCAGCACGCTTCTCCAAGCCCTGATTACGCTTCTCCAAGTCTTTGGCGATCGACTCCGCCCGCTCCCTGATGGTGACCTGGAGCTTGTTCTTTTTCGGATCGCTGCTGCCGGCCGAACCGGCCGCCGGGCCCGACTCGTCGGATCCCGCACCTCCACCAGCGCCCTCCGAGGACTCCGAGCCCGAACTCTGCGAAGTCCCACCACTGCCGCTATCCGGTTCCGCCCAAGCAACTCCCGGCGGGCCGCCAATCGCCGTACCGATACCCAGCGCAACCGCCAGCGCACCAACCCGGCCCACATAATTGGCATAGCCCATCGAAAGATCCCCGATCCCTTGAGATTTCAGTCAGCTTGTCAGCTCGCGCACGTACTACGAGTTCGCCGGAGCCTAGCTGAGAACTTCCTGAGTGCGGGCGGCATTTCACGGGCGCCTACGCGACGTGGTTAAACGCGCAAATACATTTGTTTGCGATTCGAATTATCCCGCTACCGATCACCGCCATCACCCCGACGGCGCTATCCCGCAACGACCAGCAAGCACACCCCTGCGGTGCACGACGCGTGGCGGCGCCGGCCCAGGCATTCCCACGATCCACATACCGGCTGGTCAATCGGCCCGGAAGTCGCAGAGAGGATGACCGACGCTTACACGGACGCCCACCAGGGCACCCCACCGGTGCCGCTGACAGCAAATACATCCCGGGTGGATCCGGTCGCCCGCCCCAGCCACCGGCAGCAACGTCGCCGTCGGGCGCCAGACGCTGGATTTACTCTGAGAATTGGATGAGTTCAAGCAGCACAACACTCGAGGGAAGCACCCCCGGACCACTGAGGCCGAGCCTTCAGTAAGCACTCCGAGAGGGTTCGGGCCCATGAACCGAGCGTCGGCACAGCACCATCCGTTGAACCGCGGGTCTTTTGGCCGCCCCGGGGCGCGTCGGCGGTCCGCGGCGGTGGCTTCGTGACGGCCCAGTCTAGGACTGCCACGACCTACGCCCTCACCTAGCCAGGCGTGCATCGAGGCTGCGCTCAGCGTGGGGGTCCCTCTCGGACGTTGGCGCGCTGAACACGGTCTCGACGTCGTTCCCCCCGCGCAAAACACAACTGCGGCCCGGTCTTTCGACCGGGCCGCAGTTGGTTGCGTGTTGCCGTGCGCCGGCTGCTACGGCACGTTCGCGCCGTTGGTGCCGTTCCATTCCGCACCGTCGGTGTGCTGGCCGGGGTTATTGATCAACTCGTTAGAGCTGCCATCTCCACCGGTGCTCCCCGCGCCCGTGCCGCTACCCCCGTTGCCAGCCTGGGCATTTCCGTTGGTGTAGGAGCTATCCGGGCCCCGGGCTCCGACGTGGACGAATCCACCCGCCCCACCGACGCCCCCGTCAACACCATCGCCGCCGGTGCCGCCGATCACGGTGTTGTCGGTGGCTTTGGCGTTCACCCCCAGCGCCGTGTTCTGGGAATGGAACGGGGCATCTCCACCGATGCCGCCATTGATGCCGTCACCGCCGCTGCCACCGGTGACCGAACCGCTGGCCTCTGCACCCTGGCCGGCGGCCTGGAAACTGCCGTTGCTGCCATTCCCGCCGCGCGAGTTATCGCCGACGGCGTTGCCGCCGTGGCCTCCCTGCGCCGTGCCGTGCGATGTCCCGCCGGTGCTGGCGCCGGGAACGCCGAAATGTCTTCCGGCACTGATGTCACCGGTGGCGCCGTTGCCGCCGATCGCGTTTGGGCCGCTCGCGTCGCCGCCGTCGCCGCCGGTGGCGACGCCGTATGCGGTGGCCTCGTTCTGCGCGGAGATTCTGCCGTCACCGCCATCGCCACCGCTGCTATCCACTCCGGTGGCGTCACCACCGTTGCCTCCGCTGGCATTACCGCTCGCATCGCCACCGGTGAGGCCCGTTGCGTCGTACTGCGTCTTCAGCTGGCCCTCGCCTCCGGCACCTCCGTGGCCGCCGGCGTCGCCATTGCCACCGTCGCCGCCACGGACAACCCCGTCGTGAGCCGTCCCACCCCGGTGCGCTTGAACATCCGCAAGGCCACCGGCGCCGCCGACGCCACCGTTGCTTCCGGCGCCGCCCCTACCGCCCTCAGCGGTGAGGTTTTGGACCTTACCGGCACCGCTAGCTTCGATTCTTGCGGCACCACCGGCACCACCGGTGATGTCATTGCCGGCACCGCCGGCACCGCCGGTGACGTGACTGTCGGAGACCAGCGTCTGTGCCCCCGCGGCAACGATGCTGGCCGCACCACCGACCGCGGTGGTACCGCCCGCCCCGCCGGTCGCGGAGCTGTCAAGGATGGCGGCACCAGTGGCGGCGGTCGCCGACGCGCCTCCTCCGGCACCACCGATTCCCGCGTCGCCGCCGGTGACGTGGGTTTTGCTGACAATCCCGCCCCCGCTCGCCGCGATGCTGGCGCCGCCACCAACGGCCCCCTCGCTGTGGGAGCCGGCGATCGCGGAGCTGTCGATGATCGTGCCCGTGGCAGTGTTGAGACTCGCGTTGTTGCCGTTGATACCCGTGACCCCGTGGCCGCCGGTAGCGATGCCGCCGGTGATGGAGTCGTTGTTCTGCCTGGCGGTGATTGTGGCGCCACCTGCGTTGCCGCCATCGACGTCGTTCGCGCCAGCGCCTCCGGTGCCACCGGTCGCGCTGCCCTTGGCGGTGCTGTTGACACCAGCGCCGGAGCTTTGCCCCGACCCAATGATCGCTTGACCGCCCGAGCCACCCGTCACACCGGGACCGGTGCCGCTGCCGCCGTCGCCGGCAACGGCGGTACCACCGGCGTTGGATGCGTTGCCGAAGGCTGTGATCTGCGCCCGCGCGCCCGCGCCGCCGGTGCCGCCGGCCGCGCCGACACCACCGGCACCACCGGATGCGGAGCCCTCGGCTACCGAGTCGGTCCCGCTGGCGATCACGGTGGCGAAGCCGCCGACACCGCCGTGACCGCCGGTCGTCGCGTCGCCACCGTCGCCGCCACTGGCGGCCCCGCTCGCCTTGCCGTTGTCACCGATGCCGGCGGAATAACCCGTCTCGACCCAGCCACCGCCGCCCGCGCCACCGGTACTGCCGACACCGTCCGCGTGCCCGCCGGCACCACCGATAGCTGTGCCCGTTGCCGTGCTGTCGACCCGCTGGGCGATGACCCCGCCCTCGGCACCGGCACCACCGATACCCCCGTCGGCGCCATCTCCACCGGCACCACCGGTGCCGGTGCCACTGGCGTTGCTGCCCGCAGCCGTGGCGAGAACTTTGCCTACGCCACCGGCGCCGCCGGTACCGGTGCCGATGGCATTGCCGCCGCCGCCGCCGGTCGCGGTACCGCTGGCGGTGCCGACACCGACCGTCCACCCAGTGCCGTTCCAGGCTGAACCGAGGCCGCCCCAGCCACCGGCACCACCATCGCCGCCGTCCTCGGTCTCGGTGGCGTCACCGCCCTGACCACCGGCACCGCCGGTGGCCTCACCGGTGGCACTACCGCCGCCGCCGATCCGAATATCGGCGCGCCCGCCCGCACCGCCGGTGCCGCCGCCATCGTTGGCGCCGCCGGCACCGCCCTGGCCACCAAGCACGGTGCCCGCAGCGCTGCTGTTACCTGTCACGGTATAGATCGACCCGACGCCGCCGTCGCCGCCGCGACCTCCGCCGCTGGCGCCGCCGTCGCCGCCGTGGCCTCCGGTCGCCGAACCCTCGGCAGTGCTGTTGGCTCCGTTGGCATAGATGGAACCCATTCCGCCGTGGCCGCCATCGCCACCATTGCCGGCGCCACCGTTACCGCCCGTAGCGACGCCGCTCCCGGTGGCGTTCTGCTGCCAACCGATTACCTGAGCCAAGCCGCCGTTGCCGCCGGTTGCCCCTGCCGTGCCTACGCCCCCGTTGCCGCCGAGGGCGGTGGCGTCGTCGACGACGCCCTGAGACAGGGAAATCAGCTGGGCCAATCCCCCCGTGCCGCCAGCGCCACCAGCAGAGGCGTCCCCGCCTGCACCGCCGGTCGCGACGCCATCGGCGATCTCCTTGCCGTTTCCACCTTGGATGTAGCTGGCGCCCCCATCGCCTCCGGTGCTGTCCAGGCCGGTGGCATCACCACCGCCACCGCCAGTGGCCTCAGCGTTGCTGACGGTGTTGTTGGGAAGCTGGACGGTGTTGTCATCGATGCCGGCGGTGACCGAGGCCACACCTCCGTCGCCACCCGTGCCGCTATCGGTACCGTCACCGCCGTCACCGCCGGTGGCGAGACCGTCGGCGACGGAGCTGTTCGCGCCCGCCGCGTAGACGTAGCCGGCGCCACCGGCGCCGCCCTCGCCATCATTGGTGCCGGCGCCACCGTTACCACCTTGAGCCGTCCCGTTCTGGACGGCGCCGCCATACGTCGCAGAGACGTAGGCATCGCCGCCTGCACCACCGATACCGCCGGCGGTATCGCCGCTACCGGCGTTGCCGCCGGTGGCCGCACTGTCGGTCACGCTGCTGTCCGCACCGTCAGCCTCGATGACAGCCGAACCACCCACGGCGGTGTTGGAGCTGTTGCCCGCGGTCGCGGTGCTGCCCTCGATCGCGGCGCCACCGCTGGCTTGCACCAATGCCGTGGCACCGTCTCCGCCCTTGCCGCCGTTGGGATCTCCGGTGACACCGGCACCACCGATGGCATGACTGTCCGTCACGGTGCTGTCGGTGCCGTCGGCGATCACCGTGGCCGTGCCGCCGGTACCGCCGCTCCCACCGGACTCAGTGACGGATCCGGCGCCGCCGACCCCACCGGCCCCACCTTGCGCGGTGCTGTCGGTGATTTCGCCGCCGTTGAGTTCTTGGACAGTGGCGCCGCCGCCACCGCCACCACCACCGCCACCGAGACCGGGCCCGGCCGCGGTACCCACACCGCCGGCGCCCCCGGCACCACCGGCACCACCGGTTGCACCGTCGCCGACACTGCCGCCGAGACCACCACTGCCACCGGCGCCGCCGTCACCGAAGGCGCCATCGAGACCGTCGGCCCCGACACCGAGCGCGGTACCGCCGAGACCACCTTCACCGCCGGCGCCGCCGACACCACCGTCACCGCCGCTGCCGGCAAAGTCGGCACCCGGCGCGGTGCTGCCGTCACCACCGCTGCCGCCGACACCACCCGTGCCGCCCTTGCCGCCCGCACCGCCGTTACCGGAGACCGAACCACCCGAACCGCCGTTGCCGCCACTGCCGGCCGCCCCGCCGATCGAGCCGTCCTCGCCGGATTCGCCTGCCGCTACGCCGTTTTCACCGTCGACCCCCGCCGCACCGGCACCGCCCTGGCCACCGACACCACCGTTGCCCTGACTGCCCGCGTTACCGCCGTCGCCACCGTTGCCGCCGGCGATGTTCACATCATCGCTGTCCCAGCCGTTACCACCGCGGCCACCATTGCCACCGGTGGCGGCTGCACCCACGGCACCGACATTCCCGTCGACACCCGTCGAACCACCGGCTACACCAGCAGCACCACCGGCACCGGCCACACCGCGCTCACCACCATCACCACCCCGACCACCATCGGGATTGACGGCATCACCATCAGTGCCCACCCCGCCGTTGCCCGCGTTGCCGCCCCGACCACCGCGACCACCGTTCCCGCCGTCACCATCGGTGCCACTGTTCTCGAACAGGAACAGGAACCGCCCCTGACCCGCAGCGCCACCGGCGCCACCGGCACCACCAGCGGCGGCATTGCCACCGTTTTCACCATCGCCACCACCGGCGGTCCCGGTCAACCCGTTGTAACCGGCGCCGCCGGCACCACCGTTGCCACCCTTGCCGCCGTCGCCGCCGCGGCCGAACAGCAAGCTGCCCGATCCCCCGGCACCACCCGTACCACCAACACCACCGACCACGGCGGCGGTGGTCGCAGTACCCGCAGCACCTGCACCGCCCGCACCGCCCGCACCGCCCTTGCCGCCGTTGCCCAACACCGACAACCGGCCTACATTGCCGCCGTCGCCGCCCGCACTACCGGGACCGCCAGCAGTCCCGGATGCGCCGACGCCGCCCTTCCCGCCGTTGCCCATGAACAAGCCGCCCGTACCGCCGTTGCCGCCGGCACCGGCGTTGAGCCCCGTTACGCCGGCGCCGCCGTTGCCCCCATCGCCGATCCAGCCCGCTGCACCGCCGTTTCCGCCGTTGAAGCCAGCGCCACCATTGCCCAACAACCCACCATTGCCGCCCTGGCACGCAGCACCGGCATTGCAGGTATCCGCAGTCCAGGAATAACCATTACCGATCAACAGACCACCATTGGGATTGGCCGCCGTCCCATTACCGAACAGCCCCAACGGCCCCACCGTGAACGAGAACAACGAACCACCCGGAGTCGCCAACGCCGACACCGGACCCGACTGACCCGTGCTGAACGTCGCCACCTCACCACCAAGAGACTGCGCCCCCGGGCTCGCCTGCGTGACCTCCAACCGCCGATACGCCGCCCACAACAAGGCCAACGTCGGATTCGGCGCCGCCGGCACCTCACCCCCGGCCGCCGAGGACGTATAACCAAACGCACCCAACAACCCACTCAAAACAACACTGCCCCCGACAACCCCCGGCTCAGGCACCGCAGGCACCGGAAGCAGGACTTCGTCCGGCTCGATAGGCTGATCAACGATCAACGCCGTGATCGCGCCTGCCTCCGCAACGGTGGTGACGGACACCTCGAACGTTTCCAGGCCATGCTTGAGCTCTGCCGGAATGTCCTGGAGCGACGCACTTTCGGCGGAAACCGCCCCCTCCCCGGGCACAGCGGAGCGCAGCACCCGCGGATTCGAATCAGTACTATCGCCGGAATTGGTTGGCGGCGCGTCATCTTCGTCGGTACCGGCGCCACCGGGTTGGGCGGCATCCACGGGTTCAGTCGGCTCGACCGGGGGGATCGTGCCGACGGTTCCGGGGTCTGCAACCGGCACGTCGGTGAGGCCCTCGCCCAGCTCAAAACCAGCAGTTCCGGATTCCGCCCCGCTTACACCGCCGCTTGCACCGCTGCCACCGGAAACCCGCAACCGCGGCTGCAGCCGCTCGGCGAGTTGCCGGGCCTTTTCCTCAAAACTGTTGACCCGCTTCTCAAGAACTGCGGCGCGCTTCTCGATTCCCTGAGACCGCTTCTCCAAGTCTTTGGCGATCGACTCCGCCCGCTCCCTGATGGTGACCTGGAGCTTGTTCTTTTTCGGATCGCTGCTGCCGGCCGAACCGGCCGCCGGGCCCGACTCGTCGGATCCCGCACCTCCACCAGCGCCCTCCGAGGACTCCGAGCCCGAACTCTGCGAAGTCCCACCACTGCCGCTATCCGGTTCCGCCCAAGCAACTCCCGGCGGGCCGCCAATCGCCGTACCGATACCCAGCGCAACCGCCAGCGCACCAACCCGGCCCACGTAATTGGCATAGCCCATCGAAAGATCCCCCGTCACTTGAGATTTCAGTCAGCTCGCAGACCCCCTGCGACTTGGACGGCAGCCTAACTGAGAACTTGCTGAGGGTGGGATGCATTCTGGGTACGACAACCCGTCGTGATTGCACCCGCAAACACATTTGTTTTCGATCCCAACGAGCCCGCTACCGGCCGCCAGGGACCACCCGGTGCACCGCGCAGCAACCACACCTAGACCCGCCGGAAGCCACCGGCAGCGCCCGGCCGCTCGGCTGGCACCTGCTGGTCAGCTCCGTCCAGCCCGACTGCTCCGACGCGCCGCACCCGGCGCCGGACAGCCGCCAATGGTGCTGACAGCTAATTCGTTCCGGGTGCGCCCCGTTGGGCTCCCCAGCGCCGGTAGCAACGCCACCGCCGGCCCGCGCACCGCAGGTGCCAAGCTGAGAATCAGATGAGTGAGACACCGGTCCCAGACCCGAAAGCAGGCTCGGTCGACCTAATACGAGAGGCAGCACAGGTCGCCGAACGTGCGGCGACCTACCGGCACAGCTCCACGATCTGCGGACGCATCGCTTCCAGGTACGCCAGTCGGCCGGCCTGATCCGGGCTGTGGCTCGACAACCCGGCAAGCTGACCCATGCCCACCTCGAGCAGGTCGTTCGCAAAACTGCGCATCGCGTCACCGAGTTCCGCCGGCGCGCCCGCATTCAGGTTGTGCAACAGGTACTGCCCGCCTCCGATGGTGGCGAGCCGCGCATTGGCTGCCACCACTTCACGCGCCACCACCTCGGGCCCCAAATCGGCGTTGGTCTGCAGGTTCACCGCGCGTTGCACAATCTCAAAAGCGGAACAGGCCTTCGACTTTGCTTCGTCGGCACTCAGCACCTCGGCGCCAGACGAGCGGGCATCGGATGACTCCACGACCGACCAAATCGAAATTCCGGCCGCCAGCAGCGCCACGATCAGCGCTGCCGGAGCCAACCATCCCCGGTACGCACGGTTCGGGACAGGCTGCGCCCCCGGCACATTTTGCGGCGTTCCCGCGCGTTCCGACATTGCGTGATCCTAACTGCATTGACCCGCGGGAACGCTCCGAAATGCGCACC
Source organism: Mycolicibacterium sp. MU0053 (assembly GCF_963378095.1). NCBI lineage: Bacteria > Bacillati > Actinomycetota > Actinomycetes > Mycobacteriales > Mycobacteriaceae > Mycobacterium > Mycobacterium burgundiense. The sequence goes on along the minus strand of NZ_OY726397.1, from coordinate 182,959 downwards.
AACATCCGGCCCCGCCGGACTTCAGTGCGGCGCAATGTCATCCGAGCTGCGCACCTCACCCGGTTGGCGATCGACCGGTCGACAACCGGAAGCTGTGCGTCGGCAGCGCAGAATTCCATGCAGTATCAAAGACTTTCACCCTGGTGTCGTAGTCCCGTTGTATGTTGGGCCGGTGATAGTCACTGGCGCACTGCTCGCCGAATCCGCCTCGGTCGTGGACAACAAGCTCAACATCGTGGGCGGCGTGATCAGCGCCTGCCGGGTGGGCCCGGAGCGCGCCGCGCGTGCGACCCTGGTGGTGTTGATCCAACCCGAACCGTCGGACCGGTCCCCCAAGATCGACGTCAAGGTCACCGGCCCGACCGGCAACTCCGAGAACGCCCAACTCGACGTCCCGGAGTCCAGCTTGGGCGGCGAGGTGGGATTCGTCTTCTTCCCGATGCAAGTACCGCTACCGGTCGATGGGCGCTACCTGATATCGGTGAGTAGCAACAACGGCTTCGTCTCGCTGCCGCTGAACGTCAGCAGCTGACCGAACCCGGGACTCGCGCATCCGGTCGAGGCGACCTGCCGAACCGCACCTGGTCGTGTACGGGCTCCGCAGCGTCCCGGGATGACCAGCCCAAGCCCATGTCGGGCCATCCGTAGCGGGCGCGCTGTCGCCAAAAACGAGACGGCCTCCCGGGGGAGGCCGTCTCTGGGAAGTGCGCCCGAAGGGATTCGAACCCCTAACCTTCTGATCCGTAGTCAGATGCTCTATCCGTTGAGCTACGGGCGCTGGGTATTCAATTGTGTGGCGGAGGCGAGAGGATTTGAACCTCCGGTCCCCTTTAAGGGGGACAACTCATTAGCAGTGAGTCCCATTCGGCCGCTCTGGCACGCCTCCTTCGAACTTCTCAGAGGTTACCGGACCCGATCTCCGGTACCGGAACCGCCGAGGGCACAGAGTACACAGCCTCACTTATGCTGGCCAAATGACCGCCCGTTTACGACCCCTGATGGCCGACCTCCCGGCGTATACGCCAGGCCGGACGGTGCCGGGCGCGATCAAGCTGGCCAGCAACGAAACGGTGGACGGTCCGCTGCCCAGCGTGCGATCCGCGATCGTCCGGGCCGCCGAGACCCTGAACCGCTACCCGGACAACGGCTACGTCGAACTCAAGGAACGCCTGGCCAAGCACGTCAACTTCGCGCCCGAGCACATCGCCGTCGGTTGCGGGTCGGTGAGCCTGTGCCAACAACTGGTCCAGATCACCGCGACGGTCGGCGACGAGGTGCTGTTCGGGTGGCGCGCGTTCGAGGTCTACCCCCTGCAGGTCCGCGTCGCCGGCGCCACGCCGGTGCCGGTTCCGCTGCTCGATCACACCCATGACCTCGACGCGATGCTCGCGGCGATCACCGATCGGACGCGGCTGATCTTCATCTGCAATCCGAACAACCCGACGTCGACGGTGGTGGCACCGGACGACCTGGCGCGGTTCGTCGACGCCGTCCCCACCGACATCGTCATCTGCATCGACGAGGCCTACGTGGAGTACATCCGCGACGGCCTGGCACCGGACAGCCTGGCCCTGGCGCGTGACCACCCGAACGTCATCGTGTTGCGGACCTTCTCGAAGGCCTACGGGCTGGCCGGCGCCCGCGTCGGCTACGCCGTGGGTGACCCCGACCTCATCACCGCACTGGGAAAGGTCTACGTGCCATTCACCGCCAGCACGCTGGCCCAGGCGGCCGCCATCGCCTCCCTGGACGCCGCGGAGGAACTGCTGGCGCGGACCGACGCGGTGGTGGCCGAGCGCGGCCGCGTCAGCGCGGCGCTGCGCGCGGCCGGCTACCGACTCCCGCCATCGCAGGCCAACTTCGTGTGGCTACCGTTGGGCCCCGAGCGCACCGCTGATTTCGTGGCGCAGGCCGCCAAGGCCCGCATCCTGGTCCGGCCATACGGGGACGACGGGGTGCGGGTGACCATTGGCGCACCGCACGAGAACGACGCATTCCTGGCCTTCGCAACCGATTGGATCTGACATGACGACTCGACCGGGCCGGCGGTCCTTGGCACGCGCGGGCCGGACGGTCGCGGCGGCCCTGATCGCCGGTTCGCTGCTCGCCGGGTGCACGCAGACCACACCCGGCCAGTTGGCCATGACCATCGAGCCGGTATCCCCCGACATCACCTGCTCGGAGTTCGGCATTCTCAGCGCCAGCGACCAGCTGACGGTGGTCAACGAGATTCTCGGCGCCGCGCCGGACAAGCCGACCTACTTCCTGGTGGCCATCGCGGTCCTGCTCTGCGAACGCGCGCCGGAGAAGCCGGTCAAACAGGTGCTGCTGAGGCTGGGTTAGCGCGCGCGGATTAGCCTCCATGGTTATGGCTGACAGCTACGAGTCCCTTTCGGTCGAGATCGACAACCACATCGCGCAGGTGACCCTGCTCGGTCCCGGCAAGGGCAACGCGATGGGCCCGGCGTTCTGGGCCGAACTGCCGGTGGCCTTCGAGGCCCTCGACGCCGACCCCGACGTGCGCGCGATCGTGCTGACGGGTTCGGGCAAGCACTTCAGTTACGGCCTGGATCTCGCGGCCTCCGGCGACACCCTGGCCCCGATGATGGCCGAGGGTGCGATGGCCGGGCCCCGCGCGGCGTTCCACCGCCACCTCAAGGGCATGCAGCAGTCGATCACCGCGGTGGCCGACTGCCGCACCCCGACCATCGCCGCGGTCCACGGCTGGTGCATCGGTGGCGGCGTCGACCTGATCAGCGCGGTCGACATCCGCTACGCCAGCGCCGACGCCAAGTTCTCGGTGCGCGAGGTCAAGCTGGCGATCGTCGCCGACGTCGGCAGCCTGGCACGCCTGCCGCTGATCCTCAACGACGGTCATCTGCGCGAGCTGGCGTTGACGGGCAAGGACATCACCGCTGCCCGGGCCGAGAAGATCGGTCTGGTCAACGACGTGTTCGACGACGCCGCGGCCACGCTGGCGGCCGCGCGCGCGACCGCCGCCGAAATCGCCGCCAACCCGCCGCTGACCGTGCAGGGCATCAAAGATGTGCTCGACGAGCAGCGCACCGCCCAGGTGGCGGCCAGCCTGCGCTACGTCGCGGCCTGGAACGCGGCGTTCCTGCCCTCGAAGGACCTCACCGAGGGCATCACCGCGATGTTCGCCAAGCGCCCGCCCGAGTTCACCGGCGAGTAACCGGCGCCCAGCCCAGTTCGGCCTTGGCCTTGGCGTTGGACAGCGGCAGCCACGTGTTGCCCATCGCCAGGGCGGCATACGGGGCCGCCAGCGCGAACAACCGGTTGGGCACGGTCAGCGGCCGCGGCGCGCCCGCGCGCTTCGCCAGGGCCCGGATGAAATCTCCGAAAGATTCGGGGCGGTCGTCGACGATGTTGTAAAGCTGGCCACCCGGGCCGCGCTCGACCGCGTCGGCGGTCGCGCGGGCGACGTCGTCGATGTGGATGAACGACAGCATGCTGTGACCGCTGGGGACCGGCAGCGCCCAGAACTTCACCAGCCGCCGCATCGTCTGGATGTGCGCCACGTCGTCGCCATAGAAGAACCCGTACCGCAACACCACGCCGTCGGCGCCAAGCACGTTCTGCTCCATCCCGCGCAACGCGGCCAGCATCGCCTCGCCGCCCTTGGGCGGCGGCATCGGGTACGGCTCGGACTCCTCGAGCAGCGGCGGCCCCACCGGCCCGTAGCCGTAGGCGAAGATCACCGACTCCGCGACCACCCGACGGACTCCGCTGCGCCGCGCGGCGGCCAGCAGGTTGTCGACCCCTTCGCTCCACAACCGCCGTGCGGGTTCGAAATCCGTCAGCCGCATCGGGCCGCGCTTGGGCAACGTCGTCAGCAGCGAGACCACCACCTCGGGTCGCTGCTCGGCAAGCACGACGTTGAGTTGCGCCGGGTTGAAAACGTCGACGACGGCCGGGTGGGCGCCGGTCTCGGCGATCGCGCCCGTCGAGCCGGGCGCGCGGGTCAGTCCGACGACGTCGTGGCCGCGAGCGATGAGCTCCCGCACGACGGGGATGCCCGGCACGCTGGTGGCGCCGGCGACAAGCACTCGCATGGTCAGTTCTCCTTCTGGCTCGGTGCGCCGGCGGCGCGGATGGTGAACCACAGGGACACGGCGAGCCACAGGGTGCCGAGGGCCAGCCCGGCAGCCTCGATCAATCCCACCGCCCGGCCGGCGGCATGGTCGGTGTCGATGAGGTGGCTCACGGTGTGCAAAACCCAGTGGACGGTGGCGAAGCTCAGTGCCGGTAGCCGCCAACTCGGCCAGCGGATGGCGGCAAGCAGCAACAGTCCGAGCGGCAGTTCGAAGCTGGCGTTGTCGAAAATGTAATGGTTGTTGCGCGCCCCGAACGCGCCCAAGGAGTCGAAAAATGCCTCGGGGGCCAGCAACATGAACAAGCCGAGCAGCACCGAGTAGAGCCCGAACACCGTCAACACGATGACGACGAAGCGGCTGCGGTGGTCGGTCGGTGCACGCGCCACGAATCCCACGCTAGCCGCCGGGCCGGATTCCGGTGAAGCGTTCGGCGGCGTGAAACCAACCACCACGTACCCTGCTGAAGTGACGTCCGACGGCAGAATTCGCGTACCTGCGGACCTCGACGCCGTGACCACCATCGCCGCCGAGGACCACTCGGACATCGACGGCGCGGCCGTCGAACGGATCTGGCAGGCGGCGCGGCACTGGTACGCCGCGGGCATGCACCCCGCCATCCAGGTGTGCCTGCGCCGCAACGGCAAGATCGTGCTCAACCGGGCCATCGGACACGGCTGGGGCAACGCCCCCGACGACCCGCCGGACGCCGAGCAGGTGGTCGCCACGCCGGACACCCCGTTCTGCGTGTACTCGGCGGCCAAGGCGATCGCCAGCACGGTGGTGCACCGACTCGTCGAACGTGGCGACTTCTCGCTGGAGGACCGGGTCTGCGACTATCTGCCGACCTACACCAGCCACGGCAAGGACCGCACCACAATCCGGCACGTCATGACGCACAGCGCGGGTGTGCCATTCGCGACCGGACCGCGACCGGACCTGCGCCGGATGAACGACAGCGACTACGCCCGCGAGATGCTCGCCGCCCTCAAACCCGTCTACCGCCCCGGCCTGGTGCACATCTACCACGGGTTGACCTGGGGTCCGCTGATCCGTGAAATCGTCTCTGCCGCAACGGGACGCAGCATCCGCGACATCCTCGCCGAGGAGATCCTGGACCCGCTCGGGTTCCGGTGGACCAACTTCGGGGTGGCCGCGGCCGACGTGCCGCGGGTGGCGCCGAGCCACCCGACCGGCAAGCCGCTGCCCGCCGCCGTCGCGCGGGCGTTCCGCTTGGCGGTCGGCGGGACCATGCAGCAGATCATCCCGTTCACCAACACCCCGGAATTCCTCACCAGTGTGGTGCCGTCGTCGAACACGGTATCCAACGCCCAGGAGTTGTCGCGGTTCGCCGAGATGCTCTGCCGTGGAGGGGAACTCGACGGGGTCCGAGTGCTGCAGCCCGAGACGTTGCAGGCGGCGACCGCGCAGGCCCGCCGGCTACGTCCCGACGTGGCCACCGGGCTGATGCCGATGCGGTGGGGCACCGGATACATGTTGGGCGCCAAGCGGTTCAGTCCGTTCGGGCGCAACACCCCGGCGGCGTTCGGACATACCGGCCTGGTCGACATCGCGCTGTGGGCGGACCCCGAGCGTGCGTTGGCGGCGGCCGTGGTCAGTAGCGGTAAGCCCGGTGGGCATCCCGAAGCCAAGCGGTACCCGGCCCTGCTCGACCGGATCAACGCCGAGATCACGCCGCGGGTGTGACTCGAATTTCGGTCAGCAGGCCCGGATTTCGGCGCCGGCGGTCGACAACGGTTGGCGCGCTGAGATCAGGCTGGCTTGTGGAACGTGTACACCCGGTACTGAATGAGTCCGAGCTTGGACAACCACTTCATCCACCGAGTGCCCACAATCATCGTCTTCTGGGCGTCCGATGAACCCTGTTCCCGGAAGAACTTGATCAGGAAGGGGTAGGTCGGCATCGTGTTCTTCCGGATGTTGCGACTTGCCTCCAACACCAGTCCGGCGCGTTTGCCCTGGCTCTTGTAGGACCGCAGGGGCACGTTTCCGAGCGTTCCGTACGACTTCGCAATCCGGGTGCGAATCGCCATCCAGAACGGGGTCTTGCCGAACCATGCCACGGCGGGGACGAAATCGGACACCGCCAGGTAGCCACCCGGCTTGAGCACCCGCGCGGCCTCCGCGAGGAAGCGCTCCCGGGACGGGAAGTGAAAGACGCATTCGACGGCCAAGAGGCGGTCGAAGGAGTTGTCCTCGAACGGCAAGTCACATGCGTCCGCCTCGACCCACTCGATGCGGTTGCCGTTGGCGGCCTTGGTCTGGGCTTCGGCGGCGGCGAGCTGGCGCGCGTCGATGTTCAGACCGGTGAGGTGCATACCGGAATGCCCGGCATTGATCTGTTGGATGGTTCCGCCGAATCCACAGCCGACATCCAACAAGCGCTGCCCGTCGGCGACCTTGCCGGCCTTCAGCAGCTCGCCGTTCATGTGCTTCATGGCCGCGATGTAGTCGGCGCGGGTGCCCTCGGCAGACTTGGGGTCTTCCCAGTACCCCCAGTGCACCTCGTTTTCCCACAGCTGCGCGGTTTCACCGCCGTCCTGCCGTTCGTCGATGAGCAGGTCAAAGTAGGGCAGGTCAGCCATGCGCGGACGATACCACGAAAAGGGCTGCTGACCGGGGCGCCGAGCCGCTCGGCGGCAATGACCGAACCGCCGCCGCGGCCCTGCCCCCACCGGGGATTTCGCAGGTCAAATGGTGCGCGTGAATTCGGCCAGCGCGAGGATCATGAGCACCACCAGCGCGAGCCCGATCAGCCCCCCGACGGGGATCATGGCCACGCACACCACCACCCAGACCAGCAGCCTGGGCCATTCGAACGACTGATTCCCCACCACACCGCCACGACGCGCGCGTAGCGCGTGGTAGATCGCCCACACTCCGGCCCCGGCCGCGGCAGCGGCAATGATCCGTAATCCATCAGGCGTGCAGACCAGAGCGACACCGGCCATGGTCGCGGCGGCCACCACGCGGGCCCACACCACGGCACGAAATCCGGCCACCCGGGCGGGCGCGGGGCCGCGATCCGGCTCCCCGCGGTACCGCGGTAGCCGCCCCTCGACCCCCAACAGTCGCCATATCCAGCGCGCCCATGCCGGCCGTAGACCCAGGTCCTCGGCAATCAGCCGGACATCGGCCGCCGATTCCGCCATCATCTGGCGTGATTGAGCGCTCCGCCAGTACGCGGTCTTGAACACCCGTCGCGGAATCCCGAACTCCCTGGCGAAAGTACGCGGCGGCGCGATCATCTCCCCGATCAACCACCGCAGGAAGAATGGGAACAGGAACGCGTACCACGCCCGCTTCAAACGCCAACTACGTTGCAACCGCTCGGCCAGATGATCGTCGGCAAACGAAATGTGGCGGGCCTCTTCGGCCAGGTGAATGTAGGTGATCTTGTTCAGCAGCGGGGGCACCTGGGCTGCGCCGCGATGCTGCAGCGTCTGCTGGAAGTGCAGCGGTTGCTCGCCACAGAGCACCCCGATGAAATGGATCAGGTTGGCGTATCCGCCGATGAAGCCCAAAATAGGGCCGATCACCCGGGAGCCCCGCCGCATTCCGGGAACATCCTCGCCGGTGCGATTGATGAATTCCTGGAACATCTGAATGTGGTTGCATTCGTCGATCAGTTCGTGGAGGAGATACCGGAAAATCGGCGAGCCATTCGGCAATTTACCCGCGTAATGCACCACCCCGCGGATCAACATCATCTCGAATTGAAGCGTGACCTTGAGAGTGTTCGCGGTAACCCAGCGGCCCATATCGATGCGGGCCTGCAATGGCTGCTTTCCATACCAGTCCGTGGCCGCCAGTGGAGCGCTGGCGGGGTCCAACTGCCACCGCGGATCGGCGTCGTCCAACGCATTCTCGGGTGCGTCCCAGTCGATGTCGACATCCGGATCAAAACGCAACCGCGCCGTCGCACGAGTGAGGGCCTCCACTCTATCGAGGTAGAGACCCTCGTGCTGGCCATCTGCGTCGTTGACCGCGGTCATTTTCCGTCCGTAAAGTCCGATTGTCCGCTGAGGGTATCAATCTGTGAGCATTCGGCAAGGGATACCCGTCGGTACCGCCGGAGAAGGTGTCCGGCGGCGGGCCGAAACTTGGGTGCCGACCCGCCCTTGAAAGCACGATTATTCCGACCCGCGGTGTGCAAAGAGATCACGGCCGTGCACCGAAGCGGTAACCGCCTTACCGAACATCTTTTCGGTGCACGCGCCGTCAACTTGCCGACGACGCGCCCCGGAAACCGCCTCTGAGCTGCGGTGGCGGAGGGATTTGAACCCCCGGGTGCGGTTAGACACCTCTCGCTTTCAAGGCGAGTGCATTAGGCCGCTCTGCCACGCCACCGCCGCTAAGACTAGCGGTGCACTCGGGTGGCCTCAGCCGCGCCCGTAGCCGCGTGGCGGCGGGTTTCCCTTCAGCGCCGAACTGATGCGCCGGCAGTTCTCGCCCATCGCCGCCATCTGCGGCCGCGACAAATGCCCGAGAAAGTGCGTCCGCACCCCCTGGGAGTAGGTGACCATCGCCTTCGCGACGACTTGGCTCCCCTCTTGGGTGAGATTCGCGAGCACGCCGCGACCATCCTCGGGACTCTCCGTGCGCGTCACCAACCCCGCGGACTCGAGACGGCGGATCTGCCGGGTGACCCGACTCGGCAACGCCATCAACGACTCGGCGAGGCTTCCCATCCGCAGCGCGCCCGTCGGCGACTTGTCCAATTTGTCGAGCAGCCGCAGATCGTCCAGAGTCAGCTCGTGCGCCTGAGTCAATCCCCTATTCAATGCGTCGTAGACGCGGAGTCCCGCGTCCAGAAAGTTCTGCCATGATCGCTGCTCCGCAATATCTAGTCCCGGCATATCGCTTGCAGTCCGCCCCGCAATCATCCCCTCCATGGGCGACATATTAAGTGACGCCTACGACAACCTACCGGCGAACCTGAGAAGTACCTGGCAGCCGATCGGTCCGGCGCATCGGCCGGATACGGTGGCGGCCATGCACGCGATAATTGCGGAGTCCGCCGATCGCCTGTTCTGGCGCGAGATCGCCGACAGCACGCCCGGGCCGGACGAGATCCTGATCAAAGTCGCCGCGGCTGGGGTGAACCGCGCGGACCTGCTGCAGGCGGCGGGTCACTATCCACCGCCGCCCGGGGCCAGCGAGGTGCTCGGGCTGGAGGTCTCCGGCGTGGTGGCCGAGCTGGGTCCCGGGGTGACCGAGTGGACGGTGGGGCAACCGGTCTGCGCTTTGCTGTCCGGCGGTGGCTACGCCGAGTTCGTGGCGGTGCCCGCGGCCCAGGTCATGCCGGTGCCCGACGGCGTCGACCTTGTCGACGCGGCCGGACTACCCGAGGTCGCCTGCACGGTCTGGTCCAACCTGGCCATGGCCGCCGGCCTGACCTCCGGCGAGGTCGTGCTCATCCACGGCGGCTCAAGTGGCGTGGGCAGCAACGCAATTCAGATCTGCAAGGCGCTGGGCGCGCGCGTCGCGGTGACGGCCGGATCGTCCGCCAAACTCGACCTGTGCCGCGACCTCGGGGCCGACTTCACGATCGCCTACCGCGATGAGGACTTCGTGGCCCGAATCCGGGCGGAAACCGACGGTGCCGGCGCCGACGTGATCCTCGACATCATGGGCGCGGCGTATCTGGGCCGCAACATCGACGCGCTGGCCCTGGACGGTCGCTTGGTGGTGATCGGCATGCAGGGCGGCACCAAGGCCGAACTGGACCTGCGCAAACTGATCGGCAAGCGCGCCCGGGTGATCGGCACCGCGCTGCGCGGCCGCCCGGTCGAGGGTCCCGCCGGCAAGGGCGCCATCGTCCGGGCCGTGGTGGATTCGGTCTGGCCGATGGTCGCCGACGGACGGGTCAAACCCGTTATCGGAGAACGAATTCCGATTCAACGCGCGGATGAGGCGCATCGACTGCTGTCCTCGGGCGCGGTCTCCGGCAAGGTGCTGCTGACGCTGGACTGAGGCCGCTGCCGGTACTCAGCCGAGCGAGGCCAGCGCGCGGACCAACTGGTCCACCTCGGCGACCGTGGAATAGGGCGCCAGCCCGACGGTGACGGCACCGCCGACGTCGCTGACCCCGATGACCTCCAGCACCCGCGAGTGCGCGTTCGGGACCGCCAGCACGCCGTTGTCGGCGAGTCGCTGCACCACCCGGTCGGCGTCGATGTCGGCGACCGCGAAACTGAGCACCGGGATGCGCGCCTCCGGCTGACCGATCAGCATCACCCGCGGCAGCGACCGCAGTGAACTCACCAGATAGTCGAACAGCCGGTCCAGATAGTGGGCCGCCGACTGCATCGACACCGCCAACCGCTCGCGTCGAGTGCCCACCGCCGCCTCATCGAGCCCCGCTAGATATTCGACGCTGGCCACGACGCCGCCCAGCAGCCCGTACTGATGCAGGCCCACTTCGAGCCGCGCCGCGCCGCTGGCGTCGGGGTCCAGCGAGACCGAACCGAACGAGTTGATCAGGCTCGGATCCCGGAACACCAGCGCACCGATGGGCGGGCCGCCCCAGCTCGCGGCGTTGAGCGCAATGACGTCGGCGCCGAGTTCGGCGATGTCGATCAGTTGATAGGGCGCAGCGGCGGTGTGATCGACGATAACCAGCCCGCCGACGTCGTGCATGAGCTTGCTGACCGGGCGCAGGTCGACCAACGTCCCCAACGTCGACGAGGCCGACGTCAGCGCCACCAGCCGGGTCGACCTGGAGATCAGGCTCTCCCACTGCCACGACGGCAACTCACCGGTCTCGATGTCCACCTCGGCCCACTTGACCTTGGCGCCGTACCGATTTGCCGCACGCAGCCACGGGGCGATGTTCGCCTCGTCGTCGAGCCGGCTGACGACCACCTCGTAGCCCAATCCGGCCCGCGACGACGACGCATCCGCGAGCGACCCCAGCAGCACGGCGCGGTCGGCGCCGAGCACCACCCCGCTAGGATCGCCGTTGACCAGGTCCGCGACCGCTTGGCGCGCCGCGTTCAGCAGCGTCGCGCTGCGGCGGGCATACGGGTGGGGACCAGCGGTGCTGGCGGCCGACGTGCGAAACGCCGTCGAGACCGTCGTGGCGACCGCGTCGGGGATCAGCATCCCCGACTGCGCATCGAAATGCACCCAACCGTCACCCAGCGTCGGGTGCAATCCTCGCACCCTGGCAACGTCAAATGCCATCCCAGCCGTCCTTAGAAGGTCCAGGCAATTCACCCTTCTGCCGCGGCGCTAGGGATTTTTCCGCCAGCGCACATCCGATCCGGGCCACCTGGCCAGCCATACTAGTGCAGGCCGCTTCGCGGGCCGAGTGCTGTTTGCCCGATCGTTGCTGGTGAGTCCCCTGTTTCGACGGGCCTCCCCGTCCGGCTAACTCCACCGTCCACCGACAAGTTGGCGGAGGCCCCGGAAGTGCCGTCCCGGATCCGGGAATTCACGGGTCGGCCTACTGGGAATCGCCTGCGCTACAGCGGCGGCGCCCGGTCGGCCCCGCAGGCACGACAGCGGCAAAACATTTGCCGGCGGCTGCGTCCGGCAACCATCGGCGCGGCGCGGGTCAAAGGTACCGCCCGGGCCGCGGACCCTGGCTGGCGCCGCTGAGCCCGGGGCCGCTCGGGAGGTAGCCTCGTGGTGTTTGCGAAACCACGCCCAGGCCGCCCGGCGTGCCAGTGGTAGCGCAGCAGCGCCCCATGCCCGACGGTCTAGTGTCACTAGTTGAGTCCGAGGCGTGGACGCGAAGGTTCACGACAAGAACTGCACTGGCGAGTACCGCCTCTACGAATGCGCGGAGGAGCACACCGAACGTGAGCACGGATGACGACAACATCGAGATCATCGGGGCCCAAGACCCCCAGCTGATGGCCGGCGGCCCGAACGACGACGACAAACCCATCACCGACCTGGTCGAACAGCCCGCGAAGGTGATGCGGATCGGCACCATGATCAAACAGCTGCTGGAGGAGGTCAAGGCCGCGCCGTTGGACGACGCCAGCCGCAACCGCCTCCGCGACATCCACCGCACCTCGATCAGCGAGCTGGAGGACGGCCTGGCGCCCGAGTTGCGCGAGGAACTCGAGCGGCTGGCCCTGCCGTTCACCGAGGACGCGGTGCCCTCCGATGCCGAGCTGCGAATCGCCCAGGCCCAGCTGGTCGGCTGGCTGGAAGGGCTGTTCCACGGCATCCAGACCGCGCTGTTCGCCCAGCAGATGGCCGCGCGTGCCCAGCTGGAACAGATGCGCCAAGGCGCGCTGCCCCCCGGCGTCGGTGTGCCGGGTCGCCCCGGCGGATCGCACCCGGGCACCGGACAGTACCTGTAGCCACCGGCGATGGTCGCTCCCCACATCGAGACCCGTAACGCCTGGGTCGAGTTCCCGATCTTCGACGCCAAGTCGCGCTCGCTGAAGAAGGCCTTCCTCGGCAAGGCCGGCGGCAGCATCGGCCGCAACGACTCCAACGTCGTCGTCATCGAGGCGCTGCGCGACATCACGATGTCGCTCGAGATGGGCGACCGCGTCGGCCTGGTCGGGCACAATGGCGCCGGCAAGTCGACCCTGCTGCGGTTGCTGTCGGGGATTTACGAGCCCACCCGCGGGATTGCGCGGGTCAGGGGTCGGGTGGCGCCGGTCTTCGACCTCGGCGTCGGGATGGATCCGGAAATCTCCGGTTTCGAGAACATCCTCATCCGCGGGCTGTTCCTCGGACAGACCCGCAAACAGATGATGGCCAAGGTCGACGAGATCGCCGAGTTCACCGAACTGGGCGAGTACCTGTCGATGCCGCTGCGCACCTATTCCACCGGTATGCGCGTGCGCCTGGCGATGGGCGTGGTCACCAGCATCGACCCCGAGATCCTGCTGCTCGACGAGGGCATCGGCGCGGTGGATGCCGACTTCCTGAAGAAGGCCCAGACGCGGCTGCAGAGCCTGGTGGAGCGCTCCGGGATCCTGGTGTTCGCCAGCCACTCCAATGAATTTCTGGCGCGGCTGTGCAAGACGGCCATGTGGATCGACCACGGCACGATCCGGATGACCGGGGGTATCGAAGAGGTGGTGCACGCTTACGAGGGGCCCGACGCGGCGCGCACCGTCCGCGAGGTCCTCGACAAGGTCGCCCGAGAGTCACCGCCGGTATGAGTGAGCGCGTCTGCGCGGTGGTCGTCACCCACCGTCGCCCCGACGAACTGGCCAAGTCGCTGGATGCGCTGGCCGCCCAGCGTCGTCGTCCCGACCAGCTCATTGTCGTCGACAATGACAACGACGGCCGAGTGGCTGAACTTGTTGCCGGACAACCGATCCCGTCGACCTACCTGGGCTCGCGACGCAACCTCGGCGGGGCGGGCGGGTTCGCGCTCGGCATGCTGCATGCGCTCGCGGCCGGGGCGGACTGGATCTGGCTCGCCGACGACGACGGCCGCCCCGAGGGCCCCGAGGTGCTGACGACGCTGCTCGACTGCGCCCAGCGCCACGGCCTGGCCGAGGTCTCGCCGATGGTGTGTGACCTCAATGATCCGGCGCGACTGGCGTTCCCGCTGCGCCGCGGCCTGGTCTGGCGCCGGTTCGCCGCCGAGTTGCGCAGCGACGGGGCCGATGATCTGCTGCCCGGCATCGCCTCGCTGTTCAACGGCGCGCTGTTTCGTGCCGAGACCGTGGAAGCCGTTGGCGTGCCGGACATTCGACTGTTCTTCCGCGGTGACGAGGTCGAGGTGCATCGCCGCCTGGTGCGGTCCGGGCTGCCATTCGGAACCTGCCTGGACGCGGTGTATCTGCACCCGCAGGGCAGCGACGAGTTCAAGCCCATCCTCGGCGGTCGGATGCACACCCAATATCCCGACGACGAGACCAAACGCTTCTTCACCTACCGCAACCGCGGCTACTTGCTGGCCCAACCCGGTCTGCGCAAGCTGCTGCCGCAGGAATGGGTGCGGTTCGGCTGGTACTTTCTGGTATCTCGTCGGGACCCTGCGGGATTTCGGGACTGGGTGCGGCTGCGCCGACTCGGCCGACGCGAGCGGTTCGTCAGGGCCGAGCGAAGCAACGGGAGAACAGAAGGATGACCTTCACCGACGCCACCGCGCAGTCCCGGACGTTCGTGCGGGCCCGCCGCGATCTCGCCGACGGGTTCGCCCGGCGCGAACTCTGGCTGCACTTGGGTTGGCAGGACATCAAACAGCGCTACCGGCGCTCGGTGCTGGGCCCGTTCTGGATCACGATCGCCACCGGCACGACCGCCGTCGCGATGGGTGCGCTGTACTCCAAGCTGTTCAAGCTCGAACTGTCCGAGCACCTGCCCTATGTGACGCTCGGACTGATCATTTGGAATCTGATCAACGCGTCGATCATCGAGGGCTCGGAGGTGTTCGTCGCCAACGAGGGCCTGATCAAGCAGTTGCCCACCCCGTTGAGCGTGCACGTCTACCGGCTGGTGTGGCGGCAGATGATCCTGTTCGGCCACAACATCATCATCTACGTGATCATCGCGATCATCTTCCCCAAACCCTGGTCCTGGGCCGACCTTTCGTTCATCCTGGCGCTGGGCCTGATCACGCTGAACTGTGTGTGGGTGTCGCTGTGCTTCGGCATCCTCGCCACCCGCTACCGCGACATCGGGCCGCTGCTGTTCTCGATCACGCAGTTGCTGTTCTTCATGACGCCCATCATCTGGAACGACAAGACCCTGCAGCAGCAGGGCGCCGAGGGCTGGCTGAAGATCGTCGAACTCAACCCGCTGCTGCACTACCTCGACATCGTGCGCGCCCCACTGCTCGGCGACACCCAAGAACTACGGCACTGGGTCGTGGTCATCGTGCTGACGATCGTCGGCTGGACGGTCGCGATGCTCGCGATGCGCCAGTACCGGGCACGGGTCCCTTATTGGGTGTAGGCGGCGCGGAGCGCTCGCACCGGGGCGCCCCACCCGAGATTGCATTCACGGCGCTGGGATTGACTCCTTTGCGCGAATTCGCACCAATCACCGCCACCAGCACAACCTCGTCGCCACCACAGCGATCTCGGTGCTGCCACCACAATCTCGACGCCCATTAGCCGTGACAGCGCCCCAATATGGGCCAGCGAGCACCGCCGCCGTCACCACCTCTGCGACGAGGGTGCGCAAACTCGGTGAAATCTGCGGCGTGTCGGCCGGGGACACGCCCGCTCGCGGCGAGCCGCTCGCGGCGAGTGGCGAGTGGCGAGTGGCGAGTGGGGGGAACTATCCCGGGACGTGGCCACCGTCCGGTTCGGGGCCGAACACGAAGCGTCGGCCCGAGGTCTCGGTGGGGGTGATGCGGACGTAGCGCAGCTTCAACGTCGCGGTCCAGGGGTACAGGCCGGCCCGCTCGGCCTCCTCGATGTCCTCGGAGCCGTAGAGCACCTCGGCGTTGCCGCGCACGATGACGCTCCAGCCGCCGACGGCGTTGTGATCGTCGGCCTCGAAGAGCACCCTCTCATTCATCACCGTGCCGAACAGCTTGGTGCCCTCGGCGCTGCGGAACAGGATCGTGCCGCGTTGCACCACGTAGTTCACCGGGAAGATCTCGGCCCGCCCACCGAGGGTGGTCACCAACCGACCCAGGTACACGCCGGACAGCAGTTCCCAGCTCTCCTGGTCGGTCAGCGTGGTCACCGGTTGGGGTTCAGCGCTCATGACGCCATTGTCGTGCGGTGGCCCACAACGTGCCAGGGACACCGGGCATCGGCCGACGGGCCGAACGACCCTAGCGCCGCGTCGGCGGTTGCAGGCGGGTGGTCACGCCGATGCGGTTCCAGGCGTTGATGGCCAACGCCATCGCGATCACCTGACCGAGTTCGCGCTCGGTGAAGGCCGCCGCGGCGCGCGCATACACCGCGTCGGAGACGTGTTCGCCGCCGGACAGATTGGTCATCTCCTCGGTCAGCGCCAGCGCGGCCTGCTCCTGTTCGGTGTAGAGATCGGGCACCTCCCGCCAGGCCGAGAGCAGGTAGATGCGCTGCTCGGTCTCGCCGCGCTTGCGCGCACTGTGGGTGTGCATGTCGATGCAGTACGCGCAGTGGTTGAGCTGCGAGGCGCGGATCTTGATCAGCTCGGCCAGCGTCGGATCGAGGTCCTTGCTCGCGGCGTTGTCGAGCGCGATCATCGCCGCGTAGAGCTCGGGGGAGACGCGGTTCATGTTGATGCGGGTGACTTCCAGCGTTTGTGTCATGGCACCCACGCTAGGCCCGAATCGGCATGTTTGTGTGGTGCAATTCAGGCATGAGTTCATGGGCCAATACGGGCACGCGAGACCTGCATCTGGACCTGCGGGAGTCGATCGTCCCGGGCACGCGCGGGGTGCGCGACGTCCTGCTCACCGCGCTGCGCGACGCGGTGCGATCCGGCCGCCTCGGGGTCGGCACGGTGCTGCCGCCGTCCCGCACGCTGGCCTCCGACCTGGGGATTTCGCGCAACACCGTCGCCGACGCCTACGCCGAACTGGTCGCCGAGGGCTGGCTGGCGTCCCGTCAGGGCGCGGGGACCTGGGTGGTCAACCCCGGGCGTCCGCAGTTCCCGGCGCGGCCGCGCGGCACCGGCGCCACCCCGACCCACAATCTGATGCCGGGCTCGCCGGACGTGTCGGCCTTCCCGCGGTCGGCCTGGTTGGCCTCGGCGCGCCGCGCGCTCGACGCCGCGCCCACCGAGGCGCTGCGGATGGGCGACCCACGCGGGCGCCCCGAACTGCGCGCCGCCCTGGCCGAGTACCTGTCCCGCGCCCGCGGCGTGCACCTCTCCGCCGACAACGTCGTGATCTGCGCCGGCACCCGACATGCCATCGAACTACTGGCCCGGGTGTTCGGCCCGTCCGCGCGGATCGCCGTGGAGGCCTACGGGCTCTTCCTCTTTCGCGATTGCCTCACTGCGGCGGGGGCGCAGACGGTCCCGATCGGGATCGACGAGATGGGCGCCGTGGTAGCCGGATTGGACCAGGTGGACGTCGCCGCCGCGCTGCTCACGCCGGCCCACCACTACCCGCACGGCGTGCCGCTGCACCCGTCGCGACGCTCCGCGGTGATCGATTGGGCGCAGCGCACCGGCGGCTACGTGCTGGAGGACGACTACGACGGCGAATTCCGCTACGACCGGCAACCCGTTGGGGCACTGCAGAGTCTGGCGCCCGACCGGGTGCTGTACCTGGGCTCGCCGAGCAAGAGCCTCTCGCCGGTGCTGCGACTCGGCTGGATGGTGGTGCCCGACGAACTGCTGGACGCCGTGCTGGCCGCGGCCGGCGGTCAGCAGTGGTACGTCGACGCGCTGACCCAGCTGACCATGGCCGAATTCATCCGGAACGGCAACTACGACAAGCACATTCGACGACAACGCGCGAGCTATCAACGGCGGCGCGCGGTGCTGGTGGAGCGGCTGCGGCAGGCGGCGCCGGCGCTTGAGGTCAGCGGGGTGCCGGCGGGTCTGCACCTGCTGTTGAAGCTACCCGCGGGCACCGAACACGAGGTGCTGCAGCGCGCGGGCGACGCCGGGGTGGCGCTCGAGGGGTTGTCGCGGGCGCGGCACCCGCACGCCAGCCCGCACGTCGAGCGGCCCGACGGCATCGTCGTCAATTTCGGCACCCCGGCCGAACACGCGTTCGCCGCCGCGGTCGACGCGCTCGTCGCGATCATCCGGACGACGCTGGAACCGCGGCGCTGACACCGGCCCGGGAGCCTCCGGGCTACAGCGTCGCCAGCTCGGCGCGCAGATTGGCCCGGGCCTGCCGTTCCCACCGCTGCCGCGCGATCTCGGTGCGGAACAGCCAGGGCCCCACCAGCAGCGCCTCGATGGCCCGCACCCGGCCGGCGCGGAAGGCCTCCTCGGGGACGTGCGCGTATTCGGCCCGGATCGCCGCGGTGTTGCGGCGGTAGTCCTCGGCCGCGACGGCCAGCGCGGCGAGGTCGGCATCGGAGAGCACCTCGGCGTTGCTGTCCCCGGGGGCGGGGTCGTGTTCGACGGTCATCCGCACCAGCCGGGCCACCTCGGCGACCAAGGGTGCCGGCACGCCCAGCGCCGTCAACTCGGCCTCGGCCTTGCGGGCGCTGTTCTCCTCGTCGTCGGGGCTGCCCGCGTACACCGCGTCGTGGTACCACGCGGCCAGCCGGACCGCGTCCGGATCGGCGGCCAACGGCGCGAGGTCGTCGATCGCGGCCAGCACCCCGCGCAGGTGCACCACGTCGTGGTAACGCCGGTGCGGCTCGGTCCAACTCGCCAGCAGCGCACGCCCGATGTCGTCGGCCTCGGGCGACGACGTGTGCGGCGCAATCAGGGCTCGCCAAGCCCGGACCAAATCCTCCACGCGACCATTGTCGCAGCCTCCCCGCCCCGTAAGCTTCCCGGCGATGTCCGAGACCGTTCCGTCAGGCTCCCCGCTGACCCTCAAGACGCAGGTGCTGCGCTTCCTGGTCACCGGCGGGTTCTCGGCCGTCGTGGACTTCGGCCTCTACATCGCGCTGCTGGCGGTCGGCCTGCACGTCAACGTGGCAAAGACGCTGAGTTTCATCGCCGGCACCATGACGGCCTACCTGATCAACCGGCGCTGGACGTTCCAGGCGCCGCCGAGCACGGCCCGGTTCATCGCGGTCATGGTGCTCTACGCGTTGACCTACGTGGTCCAGGTCGGCATCAATTACGTGCTCTACCTCGAATTCGCCGGTCGCCCCTGGCAGGTGCCGCTGGCGTTTGTGATCGCCCAGGGCACCGCGACCGTCATCAACTTCGTGGTGCAGCGGGCCGTGATCTTCCGGCTGCGCTGAGCGTCGCAGGTCGCGCGGTACCCTTGCCAGCGATGTCTACCGTTACGACGCGGCGCCTGACGGGGTGGGGGCGCACCGCACCCTCGGTCGCCGAGGTGCTCGCCCCCCGCGATTCCGAGGAAGTCGTCGAGGCGGTCGCACGGACCGCGGCCGGCGCCGGCCGCGGCGTGATCGCGCGCGGTCTGGGCCGCTCCTACGGCGACAA
Source organism: Mycolicibacterium sp. MU0053 (assembly GCF_963378095.1). Taxonomy (NCBI): domain Bacteria; kingdom Bacillati; phylum Actinomycetota; class Actinomycetes; order Mycobacteriales; family Mycobacteriaceae; genus Mycobacterium; species Mycobacterium burgundiense. Next base: position 163,865 of record NZ_OY726397.1, on the reverse strand, counting down.
CGCCCAGAACGGCGGCGGCCTGGTCGTCGACATGTCGGTGCTCAACCGGATCCACTCGATGGACTCCCACACCCACCTGGTGGACGTCGACGCGGGGGTGAACCTGGATCAGCTGATGCGTGCCGCGCTGCCGCTGGGCCTGTGGGTGCCGGTGCTGCCGGGCACCCGACAGGTCACCGTGGGCGGTGCCATCGCCTGCGACATCCACGGCAAGAACCACCACAGCGCCGGCAGCTTCGGCAACCACGTGCGCAGCATGGACCTGCTCACCGCGGACGGCCAAGTCCACCCGCTGACGCCCGACGGCGCCGAGGCCGAGCTGTTCTGGGCCACCATCGGCGGCAACGGCCTGACCGGCATCATTTTGCGCGCCACCATCGCGATGACCCCGACCGAGACCGCCTACTTCATCGCCGACGGCGACGTCACCGGTGGGCTCGACGAGACCATCGCCTTCCACAGCGACGGCACCGAGGCCAACTACACCTACTCCAGCGCCTGGTTCGACGCGATCAGCGCCCCACCGAAACTCGGCCGCGCCGTCATCTCCCGCGGCTCGCTGGCCACCGTCGACCAGCTGCCCGAGTCGCTGGCCAAGAATCCGTTGAGATTCGATGCGCCGCAATACTTCACGGCCCCGGACGTGTTCCCCAACGGCCTGGCCAACAAGTTCACCTTCGGTCCCATGACCGAGCTGTGGTACCGGATGGGGAAGACCTACCGCGGCAAGGCCCAGAACCTGACGCAGTTCTATCACCCGCTGGACATGGTCGGTGAGTGGAATCGGGCGTACGGCTCGGCCGGTTTCGGCCAGTACCAGTTCGTGGTCCCCACCGAGGCCGTCGACGAGTTCAAGGCCATCGTGCGCGACATCCAGGCCAGCGGGCACGTGTCATTCCTCAACGTGTTCAAGCTGTTCGGCCCCGGCAACCGGGCCCCGCTCAGCTTCCCCATCCCGGGCTGGAACATCTGTGTGGACTTCCCCATCAAGGCCGGCCTCGGCGAGTTTCTGACCGGGCTCGACAAACGGGTGCTGGAGTTCGGCGGCCGGCTCTACACCGCCAAGGATTCCCGCACCACCGCGGCAACCTTTCACGCCATGTATCCGCGGATCGACGAATGGATCGCTGTGCGCCGCAAGGTCGATCCCGAAGGAGTGTTCATGTCCGACATGGCCCGACGTCTGGAGCTTCAGTAGTGGTTTTCGATGCTGTAGGTAACCCGCAGACCATTCTGCTCTTGGGCGGCACGTCCGAGATCGGTCTGGCGATCTGCGCCCGCTATCTGCGGGACGCCCAGGCGCGCGTCATTCTGGCCGACCTGCCGAACGCCCCGCGCCGCGAGGCCGCGATCGAGCAGATGCGGGCCGCCGGCGCAAGCTCGGTCAAGTACCTGGACTTCGACGCCCTCGACACGGGGGCCCATCCCGCGGTCATCGACTCCGCTTGGGCGAGCGGCGATGTGGATGTCGCGATCGTGGCGTTCGGGGTGCTCGGCGATGCCGAAGAACTCTGGCAGGATCAGGCCAAGGCCGTGCTGACGGCCCAGATCAACTACACGGCCGCAGTTTCGGTGGGCGTGCTGGTCGGCCAGAAGATGCGGGCGCAGGGCAGCGGCCAGATCATCGCGATGTCGTCGGTGGCGGGCGAACGGGTCCGTCGGTCCAACTTCGTCTACGGCTCCACCAAGGCCGGCCTCGACGGGTTCTACCTGGGCCTCGGAGAGGCGTTGCGCGAGTTCGGGGTTCGGGTTCTGGTCATTCGGCCCGGGCAGGTCCGCACGACCACCACCCTGGAGCACTGGAAGGCGACGGGCGCCAAGGAGGCGCCGTTCACGGTGGACAAGGAAGACGTCGCCGAGTTGGCGGTGGCCTCGGCCGCCAAGGGCAAGGACCTGGTCTGGGCGCCCGCCCCGGTCCGCGTGCTGATGTCGGTCATGCGCCACATCCCGCGGCCCATCTTCCGCAAGCTGCCCATCTGATCATGAATACAGCGCTACTCCGCGCCGCCAGCGCGGGCGGCCGGATGGTGCTGGCGGCCGCGATCGCCGTGGTGGTCTGCGCGATCGCGCTGATCGCCATCAGCCGCGTGCAGTGGCCGGCCTTCCCGTCCAGCAACCAACTGCACGCCCTGACCACCGTCGGCCAATTCGCCTGCCTGGCAGCCCTGCTGGGCGCCGGCTGGCTGTGGCGGCGGGGCCGGCGAGTGCTGGCCCAGCTGGGTGCGACGACATTTCTGGCCGCGTTCGTGGTGGCCACGCTCGGCATGCCGCTGGGCGCCACCAAGCTGTACCTGTTCGGTATCTCGGTGGATCAGCAGTTCCGCACCGAGTACCTCACCCGGTTCACCGACAGCGCCGCGCTGCGCGACATGACCTACGCGGGGCTGCCGCCGTTCTACCCGCCGGGCTGGTTCTGGTTGGGCGGGCGGGCGGCCGCCCTGACCGGCACACCGGGCTGGGAGATGTACAAGCCGTGGGCCATCACCTCGATCGCGATCGCGGTGGTGCTGGCATTCGCGTTGTGGAGCGCGCTGATCCGGTTCGAGTACGCGCTGATCGTCACGGTCACCACGGCCGCGGTGATGCTGGCCTACGCCTCCCCCGAGCCCTACGCGGCGGTGATCACGGTGCTGCTGCCGCCGGTGCTGGTGCTGGCCTGGTCGGGTCTGCGCGCCCAAGCCCGCGATTTCGGCGCGGTTTCCGGCGCTGAGCGCACGGAACCGCGCCGAAATCACTCGGGGTGGGCGGCGATCATCGGCGTGGGGATCTTCCTCGGTGTCACCGCGACGTTCTACACCCTGCTGTTGGGTCTGGCCGCACTCACGGTCACCGTCATGGCGGTCGTGCTGGCCGTCAGCCGGCGCAGCCTCGAACCCCTGCTGCGGTTGGCGGTGTGCGCGGCGATCGCCATCCCGATCGCGCTGATCACCTGGTTGCCGTTCGTGCTGCGCGCCACCCGCGACCCGATGTCGGACACCGGCAGCGCCCAGCACTATCTGCCGGCCGACGGCGCGGTGTTGACATTCCCGATGCTGCAGTTCTCGCTGCTGGGCGCGCTGTGCATGCTGGGCACGCTGTGGTTGATCGTCCGGGCCCGGTCCTCGGTGCGGGCCGGGGCGCTGGCCGTCGGTGTGCTCACGATCTACCTGTGGTCGCTGCTGTCGATGCTGACGACGCTGGCGGGCACCACGCTGCTGTCGTTCCGTCTGCAGCCGACCCTGACGACGTTGCTGGCCGCCGCCGGGGCGTTCGGCTTCATCGAAGTCACCCTCGCCGCCGCCGGCCGCTGGAACCGGACGCTGATCCCGGTGGCCGCGGTACTCGGCCTGGCCGGCGGGATGGCGTTCAGCCAGGACATTCCCGATGTGCTGCGCCCCGACCTGGCGGTGGCCTACACCGACACCGACGGCGACGGGCAGCGCGGCGACCGCCGGCCCCCGGGCTCGGAGAAGTACTACGGGCAGATCGACGCGGCGATCCTGGCGGCCACCGGTAAGCCGCGCGCCGAGACCGTGGTGCTGACCGCCGACTACAGCTTCCTGGCGTACTACCCCTACTTCGGTTTCCAGGGCCTGACCTCGCATTACGCCAACCCGTTGGCGCAGTTCGACCAGCGGGCGGCGGCCATCGAGGACTGGGCCGAACTGGAGACCGCCGAGGAGTTCGTCGCCGACCTCGATGCCTTGGATTGGGCGCCGCCGGAGGTGTTCCTGATGCGCCGCGGCGCCGGTGACACCTACACGCTGCGGCTGGCCGAGGACGTCTATCCCAACCAGCCGAACGTCCGCCGCTACACGGTCGAACTGGGCTCGGAGCTGTTCGCCGAACCGCACTTCACGGTCGAGACCTTCGGACCGTTCGTGCTGGCGATCAGGAACCAGCACTGATGACCCCGCAGCCGCAGGTGTCGGGCGCATTACCATCTAGGTCCGTGAATGACACGGCGCCCAGATTCCGGACTGCGCGCACTGTCGCCATCGTCGCCGGTTTGCTGGGCGTCCTACTGGCGATCGCCACCCCGTTCCTGCCGGTGGAGCAGACCACCGCGGAGCTGAACTGGCCGCAGCACGATCGGCTCGACAGCGTCACCGCACCGCTGATCTCCTATGTGGCCACCGATCTGGACATCACCGTGCCGTGTCAGGTGGCCGCCGGACTCGACGATCCCGGCACCGCCGGCCGCTCGGTGCTGCTCTCGACGGTGCCCAAGCAGGCGCCCAAGGCCGTCGACCGCGGACTGCTGATCGAACGCGCCAACAACAACCTCAACGTCGTGGTGCGCAACACCCCGGTGGTCGTCGCCCCGATGAGCGCGGTGTTGAGTCCGGCCTGCCAGGAACTGCGGTTCACCGCGCACGCCGACAAGGTGACCGCGGAGTTCGTCGGGCTCACCGAGGCCGACGGCACCGACCTGACCCCGGACGACCCGACCGGCCCGCTGCGCGGGGAACGCAGCGGCTACGACTTCCGGCCGCAGATCGTCGGGGTGTTCACCGACCTCACCGGGCCCGCGCCGCCGGGCCTGAGCCTGTCGGCCACCATCGACAGCCGCTACAGCACCGCGCCGACGACCCTCAAGCTCATCGCGATGATCCTCGGCGTCCTGATGACCATCGCGGCGCTGATCGCGTTGCACGTCCTCGACACCGCCGACGGGGTCCGGCACCGCCGCTTCCTGCCGTCGCGCTGGTGGTCGATGACGGGCCTGGACGCGCTGGTGGGCGCGGTACTGGTGTGGTGGCACTTCGTCGGGGCCAACACCGCCGACGACGGCTACATCCTCACCATGGCCCGGGTCTCGGAGAACGCCGGTTACATGGCGAACTACTACCGCTGGTTCGGCACCCCGGAGGCGCCGTTCGGGTGGTACTACGACCTGCTCGCGCTGTGGTCGCACGTGTCCACCGCCAGCATCTGGATGCGGCTGCCGACCCTGCTGATGGCGCTGGCCTGCTGGTGGATCATCAGCCGGGAGGTGCTGCCCCGGTTGGGCAGCGCGGTCAAGAGCAGCACCGCGGCCAGTTGGACCGCCGCGGGCATGTTCCTGGCGGTCTGGCTGCCGTTGAACAACGGGCTGCGCCCCGAGCCGATCATCGCCCTGGGCATCCTGCTGACGTGGTGCTCGGTGGAACGCGCGGTGGCCACCAGCCGGCTGCTGCCGGTCGCGGTGGCCTGCATCATCGGCGCGCTCACGCTGTTCTCCGGGCCCACTGGCGTCGCGTCCATCGGCGCGCTGCTGGTGGCGATCGGCCCGCTGCGCACCATCCTGCATCGACGGTCCCGACGGTTCGGCCGGCTCGCGCTGCTGGCGCCGGTGGCCGCGGCCGCCACCGTCGCGGTGATCCTGATCTTCCGCGACCAGACCTTCGCCAGCGAGATCCAGGCCAGCACCTTCAAGTCCGCGATCGGGCCGAGCCTGAGTTGGTTCGACGAACACATCCGCTACTCGCGGCTGTTCACCACCAGCCCCGACGGTTCGGTGGCGCGCCGCTTCGCGGTGCTCTCGGTGCTGCTCGCGCTCGGCGTCGCGGTCGCGATGTCGTTGCGCAAGGGCCGAATCCCGGGCACCGCGGCCGGGCCCAGCCGTCGCATCATCGGCATCACCATCGTGTCGTTCCTGGCGCTGATGCTGACCCCGACCAAGTGGACGCACCACTTCGGGGTGTTCGCCGGCCTGGCCGGCTCGCTGGGCGCGCTGGCCGCGGTCGCGGTGACCGCGCACGCCATGAAGTCGCGACGCAACCGGACCATCTTCGCGGCCGTGGTGCTGTTCGTGGTGGCGCTGTCGTTCGCCACGGTCAACGGCTGGTGGTACGTCTCGAACTTCGGGGTGCCCTGGTCAAACCAGTTCCCCGAGTACCGTTTCGGTTTCACCACGATCCTGCTGGGCCTGTCGGTGCTGACGCTGCTGCTGGCGACCTATTTCCACTTCAAGTTCACCTCGCCGCACAACGGCGACACCCCGTGGCGGTCCACCAGGGCCGGCCGGTTGCTGCGCTCGCCGTTGGCCCTCGCGTCCTGGGGGCTGGTGCTTTTCGAGGTGGTGTCCCTGACGCTCGGGATGACGGCGCAGTACCCGGCCTGGTCGGTCGGACGGTCCAATCTGCAGGCCCTGACCGGGAAGACCTGCGGGCTGGCCAGCGACGTGCTGGTCGAGCAGGATGCAGGCGCCGGGATGCTGGCCCCGGCCGGCAATGTCGGCGTCGGCGACGCGCTGGGCTCGGTGATCGCAACGGGCTTCTCCCCCAACGGTATTCCGTCGGATGTCTCCGCCGACGACGTCACCGACACCTCGGCCGCCACCAACTTCGCCGATACCGGCGCCAACGACAGCGCCACCAGCGAGGCCGGCACCGAAGGCGGGACCATCGCGACCACCGGCGCCAACGGGTCGCGGGCGCGGCTGCCCTTCGGCCTGAATCCGGCCACCACCCCGGTGCTCGGCAGCTGGCGGGCCGGTCCGCAGCAGCCCGCGGTGCTGCGCTCGGCGTGGTACCGGCTGCCGCCGCGCCAGGAGTCCGGACCGCTGCTGGTGGTCTCGGCCGCCGGGCGTTTCGATCCGGGCGAGGTCATGGTGCAGTGGGCCACCGATCAGGACCTGGCCGACGGCAAGACCGGCGGCTCGATCGGCTTCGCCGACGTGGGCGCGGCACCGGCGTGGCGCAACCTGCGCGCACCGCTGGACGCGATCCCGCGCGAGGCCACCCAGATCCGGCTGGTCGCCACCGACGACGACCTGGCCCCGACGCACTGGATTGCGCTGACCCCGCCGCGCATCCCCGAGCTACAGACCCTGCAGGACGTCGTCGGGTCCGAGGACCCGGTGCTGCTGGACTGGCTGGTGGGCCTGGCGTTCCCGTGCCAGCGGCCGTTCGGCCACCAGAACGGCGTCACCGAGGTGCCCAAGTGGCGCATCCTGCCGGACCGGTTCGGCGCCGAGGCCAACTCCCCGGTGATGGATTACCTGGGCGGCGGGCCGCTGGGCATCAGCGAACTGCTGTTCCGGGCGTCCACGGTGCCGACGTACCTGAACGACGACTGGTTCCGGGACTGGGGTTCGCTGCAGCGCCTGCTGCCGTTCTATCCGAACGCCGAACCCGCCGACATCGACCTCGGCACCGCCACCCGAAGCGGACTGTGGAGCCCGGCACCGCTGCGCCAGTCCTGACTCGGCGCGGCCCTTAGGGGCGTCCTAGCCCGGTCGCATACCATCGACCCTCGTGCCAGATCTCCCACCCGACCGGTTCGACGAGCAGCGTACTTCTGCGAGGAAGAGGCCGGGCGCCATCGGCACAGCTCGCATCATCGCCGTCGTCGCGGGGATCGCCGGGATCCTGCTGTGCGGGCTGGTTCCGCTGCTGCCGGTGCAACAGACCACCGCGACCATCGCCTGGCCGCAGGCCCCGGCCGCGGACGGCTTCGTCAGCGAGGTCACCGCGCCGCTGGTGTCCGGCGCGCCCCGCAGCCTCGACGTGTCCATCCCGTGCCGGGCCGTCGCCACCCTGGGTCCCGAGGGCGGACTGGTGTTCTCCACCATTCCGGAGCGCGGCATCGACGCCAGCCGCAACGGGTTGTTCGTCCGCGCCAACGCCGACGTCGTCTTCGTCGCGTTCCGGGATTCGGTGGCCGCGGCCGCCCCGCGCGCCGACGTCGACGCCGGCGCCTGCAGCACCCTGCACATCTGGGCCGACGCGGGCGAGGTGGGCGCAGACTTCATCGGCCTGCCCGGCGCCGCCGGCACCCTGGCCGCCGAGAAGAAGCCCCAGGTAGCCGGCCTGTTCACGGACCTGCGGGTGCCGCCGCAGCCCGGCCTGTCGGCAGTGGTGGACATCGACACCCGGTTCATCAGCTCACCGACCGCGCTCAAGCTCGCGGTGATGGTGCTCGGCGTCGGGTGCGTGCTGGCCTCGATCGTCGCGCTGGCGTGGCTGAATCGGCGCTCGGCGCATCCCGTCCGGCGCGCCTGGCGCCGCCTGACCCGGGTGGGGCTGGCCACCTGGCTGGCCGACGTCGGCGTCATCGGCACGCTGCTGGTGTGGCATCTGATCGGCGCGACGTCCTCCGACGACGGCTACAACGCGACCATCGCCCGCATCTCCGGCGAGGCCGGCTATACCGCCAACTACTTCCGCTACTTCGGCGCCGGCGAGGCGCCCTTCGACTGGTACCAGTCGGTGCTGGCGCAACTGGCCGCGATCAGCACCCACGGGGTGTGGCTGCGGCTGCCCGCGACCATCGCCGGCATCGCGACCTGGCTCATCCTGAGCCGCTGGGCGCTGCCGCGGCTGGGCCGCGCGCTGGCCGTCAACCGGGTCACGGTGTGGACCACCGGCGCGGTGTTTTTGGCGGCCTGGCTGCCGTTCAACAACGGGCTGCGCCCCGAACCGCTGATCGCGTTCGGTGCGCTGGCCGCCTGGGCGCTGGTGGAGAACGCGATCGGCACCCGGCGGCTGTGGCTGGCCGCCCTGGCCATCGTGGTCGCGGTGTTCACTGTCACCACCGCGCCGCAGGGGCTGATCGCGCTGGCGCCGCTGCTGGTGGGCGCCCGCGCCATCGCCCGGATCGTGCGGGACCGGCGTCCGGTCGACGGGCTGGTGGCCCAACTGGCGCCGCTGGCGGCCGCGCTGTCGCTGATCTTCGTGCTGGTGTTCCGCGATCAGACCCTGGCGACGGTCGCCGAATCGGCGCGCATCAAATACGTCGTCGGCCCGACCATCGCCTGGTATCAGGACTTCCTGCGCTACTACTTCCTGACCGTCGAGGAAAGCGTCGACGGCTCGCTGGCGCGCCGCTTCGCGGTGCTGCTGATGCTGCTGTGCCTGTTCGGTCTGCTTGCGGTGCTGCTGCGGCGCGGCAAGGTGCCCGGCGCCGCCAACGGCCCGGTGTGGCGGTTGATCGGCTCCACCGCGGTGGGTCTGCTGCTGCTGACGTTCACGCCGACGAAGTGGGCGGTGCAGTTCGGCGCGTTCGCGGGGCTGGCCGGCGCGCTGGGCGGGGTCACGGCCTTCGCGTTCTCCCGGGTCGGGCTGCACAGCCGCCGCAACCTGGCGCTGTATGTGACCGCGCTGCTGTTCGTGGTGGCCTGGGCGACCTCGGGCATCAACGGCTGGTTCTACACCGGCAACTACGGCGTGCCGTGGTGGGACCGGCAGCCGGTGCTCGCCGGCCAACCGGTCACCACGATGTTTTTGGTGCTGGCCATCGTGGGCGCGCTGCTGGCCGGCTGGCTGCACTTCCGGATCGACTACGCCGGACACACCGAGGTGGCCAACACCCGCCGCAACCGCGTGCTGGCCTCGACCCCGATGCTGATCGTGGCGATGCTCATGGTGCTGCTGCAGGTGGGCTCGATGGCCAAGGGCTTCGTGCAGCGCTACCCGGTCTACACCACCGGCAAGGCCAACGTCGCGGCGCTGACCGGATCCAGCTGCGCCATGGCCGACGACGTGCTGGTGGAACCCGACACCAACGCCGGGATCCTGCAACCGGTGCCCGGCCAGCAGTTCGGCGAGTACGGTCCGCTGGGCGGCGCAGACCCGATCGGGTTCACCCCCAACGGCATCAGCGAAATCCTGGAGCCGGCCGAACCCGTCACCGCCAACCCGGGACTGGTGAACTCCGACGGTTCCCCCAACAAGCCCAACGTCGGCGTGGGCTACGCCGCGGGCACCGGTGGCGGCTACGGCCCGGTCGGGGTCAACGGCTCGCGGGTGTTCCTGCCGTTCGGCCTGGACCCCGAGAGCACCCCGGTGTTGGGCAGCTACGGCGAGAATCGCGTCGCCGCGGAGGCCACCTCCGCCTGGTACCAGCTGCCGCCACGCACCCCGGACCGCCCGCTGGTGACGGTCGCCGCCGCGGGCGCGATCTGGTACTACGACGAAGAGGGCGGGTTCAACTACGGCCAGTCGCTGAAGCTGCAGTGGGGTGTGCACCATCCCGACGGCAGCTACACCGAGTTGGCCGAGGTCCAGCCCATCGACATCGTCGCCCAGAAGGCCTGGCGCAACCTGCGTTTCCCGCTGGCGTGGGCGCCGCCGGAGGCCAACGTCGCGCGGATCGTCGCCGACGACCCCAACCTGTCCGAGGACCAGTGGTTCGGTTTCACGCCGCCGCGAGTCCCGGTGCTGCAGACCGCGAGTGAGTTCCTGGGCTCGTCGACCCCGGTGCTGATGGACATCGCGACCGCCGCGAACTTCCCTTGCCAACGTCCCTTCGCCGAGCGTCTCGGCGTTGCCGAGCTGCCGGAGTACCGCATTCTGCCCAACTTCAAGCAGGTGGTGACGTCGTCGAACCAATGGCAGTCCGCTGAGGACGGCGGTCCGTTCCTGTTCATCCAGGCGCTGCTGCGCACCGCCACCGTCCCGACCTATCTGCGCGACGATTGGTACCGCGACTGGGGTTCCATCGAACGCTTCATCCGCGTGGTACCCGCCGAGCAGGCACCCGAGGCCGTGCTCGACACCGGCACCCAGCGGGTCTCCGGCTGGCACCGCACCGGACCGATCAGGGCGCTGCCATGACCGATACGCACACCGCCGCCCCGGTGCCGAACAGCACCGGCTCCGCCGCCAAGGACGTCACGCTGGCCCGCTGGATCGCGATGGTCGCCGGCCTGATCGGCTTCGTGCTGGCCGTCGCGACCCCGCTGCTGCCGGTCGTGCAGACCACGGCGACGCTGAACTGGCCGCAGGGCGACGAATACCGCAACGTCACCTCGCCGCTGATCTCCCAAGCCCCGGTCTCGTTGACCGCGACCATCCCGTGCCAGGTGATCCGTGACGTGCCGGCCGCGGGTGCGCTGGTGCTGGGCACCGCCCCGGCCGAGGGCAAGGACGCGGCGCTCAACGGCCTGTTCGTCAACGTCAGCGCGCAGCGCGTCGACATCACCGACCGCAACGTGGTGGTGGCCAGCCTGCGCCGGGAACGGGTCGAAAGCGCGGCCTGCCAACGGATCGAGATCACCTCGTCCGAGGACGGCACCTTCGCCGAGTTCGTGGGTCTGACCCGGCCCGACGGCACCGCGCAACGCACCGGCTTCGCCGACCCGAACCTGCGGCCGGCGATCGTCGGCGTGTTCACCGAGCTGACCGGCCCCGCGCCGCCGGGCCTGTCGTTCTCGGCGACCATCGACACCCGGTTCTCCAGCACCCCGACCCCGTTGAAGCTCGCGGCGATCCTGCTGGCGATCTTCGCCACCGTGATCGCGGTGCTGGCGTTGTGGCGGCTGGACCGCCTCGACGGCCGCCGCATGCAACGGCTGATACCGGGCCGCTGGCGCACCTTCACCGCCGTCGACACCACGGTGATCGGCGCCTTCCTGCTCTGGTACGTCGCCGGGGCCAACTCGTCGGACGACGGCTACATCCTGGGCATGGCGCGGGTGGCCGACCACGCTGGCTACATGTCGAACTACTTCCGCTGGTTCGGCAGCCCCGAGGACCCGTTCGGCTGGTACTACAACCTGCTGGCGTTGATGACGCATGTCAGCTCCGCCAGCATCTGGATGCGGCTGCCCGATCTGGTTGCCGCCCTGGTGTGTTGGCTGCTGCTGTCGCGCGAGGTGCTGCCCCGGCTCGGGCCCGCGGTACTGGCCAGCCGGCCCGCGCTGTGGACGGCCGGCATGGTGCTGCTCGCGGCCTGGATGCCGTTCAACAACGGGCTGCGCCCCGAGGGCCAGATCGCCGCCGGCGCCCTGATCACCTACGTGCTGATCGAACGCGCGATCACCTCCGGCCGGCTGACCCCGGCGGCGTTGGCGATCATCACCGCGGCCTTCACGCTCGGAATCCAGCCCACCGGTCTGATCGCGGTGGCCGCGCTCATCGCCGGCGGCCGCCCGATCCTGCGAATTCTGGTGCGCCGCAGACAGGTGGTCGGGATCTGGCCGCTGCTGTTGCCGCTGCTGGCGGCCGGCACCGTGGTGCTCACGGTCGTCTTCGCCGACCAGACCCTGGCAACGGTGTTGGAGGCCACCCGGATTCGCACCGCGATCGGCCCGAGTCAGGAGTGGTACACCGAGAACCTGCGCTACTACTACCTGATCCTGCCGACCGTGGACGGGTCGCTGTCGCGCCGGTTCGGGTTCCTGATCACCGCGCTGTCGCTGTTCGCCGCGATGTTCATCATGCTGCGCCGCAAGCGGATCTCCGGGGTGGCCCGCGGGCCGGCCTGGCGGCTGATGGGCGTCATCTTCGCGACCATCTTCGTGCTGATGTTCACCCCCACCAAGTGGGTGCACCACTTCGGGCTGTTCGCCGCCGTGGGTGCCGCGGTGGCGGCGCTGGCGACCGTGCTGGTGTCGCGCACGGTGCTGCGCTGGTCCCGCAACCGGATGGCCTTCGTGACCGCGCTGCTGTTCGTGATGGCGCTGTGCTGGTCGACCACCAACGGCTGGTGGTACGTGTCGAGCTTCGGCGTGCCGTTCAACAACGACAAACCCGCAATCGGCGGGATCACGGTCAGCACAATGTTTTTCGCATTGTTCGCGATCTCGGCCGTTTACACGGCGTGGCTGCACTTCGCGCCCCGCGACCGCGGTGAGGGCCGGATTGCCCGCGCGGTGACCGCGGCTCCGATCCCGCTTGCCGCGGGCTTCATGGTGCTGGTGTTCATCGCCTCCATGCTGATCGGCGTGGTGCGGCAATACCCGACGTACTCGAACGCCTGGGCCAACCTCCGCGCCTTCGCCGGCGGCTGCGGGCTGGCCGACGACGTGCTGGTGGAACCGGACCCCAACAACGGATTCCTGACCCCGGTGGGCGGCCCGGCCGGCACCCTCGGCCCGCTGGGCGGCGAGCGTCCGGTGGGCTTCACCTCCGACGGCGTGCCCGAAAAGATTGTGGCGGAGGCGATCCGGCTCAACCGCGTGGTGCCGGGCTCGGACTACGACTGGGATCAGCCGGAGCAACTCGAGCGGCCGGGGATCAACGGGTCCACCGTGCCCCTGCCCTACGGACTGGACCCGGCGCGGGTGCCGCTGGCCGGCAGCTATGCCACCGGGCCGCAGCAGCCGAGCACCCTGACCTCGGCATGGTACGAACTGCCGGCCGAGAACGACGCGCAGCCGCTGGTGGTCATCACCGCCGCCGGCACCATCACCGGCAACAGCGTGTTCAACGGCCGCACCGAGGGGCAGGCGGTCGAACTCGAATACGGCCGCCCCGGCCCCGACGGCGCCCCGATGGCGACCGGGCGGATGACCCCCTACGATCTGGGTCCCGCCCCGTCCTGGCGCAATCTGCGCTTTCCGCGGGCCCAGATCCCCACGGATGCAACGTTTGTCCGGGTGGTCGCCGACGACGCGTCGCTGACACCCGGGGACTGGATCGCCGTCACGCCGCCGCGGGTGCCGGAACTGCGCTCGATCCAGGAGTACGTCGGCTCCGATCAGCCGGTGCTGATGGACTGGGCGGTGGGCCTGGCCTTCCCGTGCCAGCAGCCGATGCTGCACGCCAACGGCGTCACCGAGGTGCCCAACTACCGGATCACCCCGGACTACAACGCCAAACGGCTGGACACCGACACCTGGCAGGACGGCATCAACGGCGGCCTGCTGGGCATCTCCGACCTGCTGCTGCGCCAGCACGTGATGGCGACGTATCTGTCGCAGGACTGGGGCCGCGACTGGGGTTCGCTGCGCCGGTTCGAGACGGTGGTCGAGGCCACGCCGGCCGAGATCGAACTGGGCGACGCGACCCGCTCGGGACTGTGGAAGCCGGGCCAGATCCGCATCAAGCCCTAGCTGTAATGGCCAGGGAGGTTGTGAACGGCGTGGTGCGCGGAAGTAGGTGAGGACCTCCGGTATCGGTGTGGTTACCACACACACGCCGATCACCAGGAGGTCCTCGTGTCCCACGCTAATGCTTCGCTGACCCCGAAGGGGCGATTGAAACTCGCCAAGCTGATTGTCGATGAGGGTTGGTCGATCCGACGTGCTGCTGAGCGGTTCCAGTGCTCACCGGCCACAGCGAAGAAGTGGGCCGATCGCTACCGGGTCGGTGGCGCGGAGGCGATGTTCGACCGACCCAGCCGTCCGCGCCACAGCCCCAACCGGCTGCCGGCACGTCGGGAGCGTCGGATCGTCAAGCTGCGCTTCACCCGCCGCTGGGGGCCCGATCGGATCGCCGCACACCTGCACGTGCCGCGATCAACGGTGCAGGCGGTGCTCAAGCGCTACAAGATGCCCCTGTTGAGGCACCTGGATCAGGCCACCGGCCTGCCGGTACGCCGCCCGAAGCCCAACCGCTACGAGCACGCGGCGCCGGGCGATCTGGTGCACGTGGACATCAAAAAGCTCGGCCGTATCCCCGATGGTGGTGGGCACCGCAAGCTCGGCCGGCAAGCGGGGCGCAAAACCCGCAGCGGGATGGGCTACGCCTACCTGCACCACGCGGTCGACGACCACAGCCGACTGGCCTACTCCGAAGAACTCGACGACGAACGCAAGGAGACCGCCGCAGCGTTCTGGCGCAACGCCAACGCCTTCTTCGTAGACCATGGCATCATCGTTCGGCGCGTCCTCACTGACAACGGATCATGTTACCGCTCAAAGTGTTTCGCCGAAGCACTAGGCGATGTGATCACGCACAAGCGAACCCGACCGTATCGGCCGCAGACCAACGGCAAGGTGGAACGCTTCAACCGCACCCTGGCCGCCGAATGGGCCTACGCCCAGACCTACCGGTCCAACGACGCCCGCGCGCAGACCTACCAAGATTGGCTGCATCACTACAATCACCACCGACCCCACACCGGTATCGGAGGAAAGACCCCCATCGAGCGCCTACGCGTTCACAACCTGCCTGGTCATTACACCTAGCCCCTTCCTTTCCCCGCCTTACCCCCTTACCCGCCTACCCGCCTTACCCCTTACCCGCGAGCGGGCGGGTCCCCGGCCGACACGCCGCCGCGAGAGCGTGGTTTGCGCACCCTCGCGGTCGGCTCGCACTCGCACTGTCGGGTACAGCACTGGACGCCCAGCCGTGGCGAGCAGCCCCGGCTGTGTGCCGCCATGGTCAGTGTCTCGGTGACCTAACGAATCAGCCGAGCTTCGGCGTCGTCGGTCGCGCAAGTATCAGGAACGTGGTCAGGTGGATGTCGATGCCTTCATTCCGGATTTCCCCCCGCCTCTGCGCCGCCGCAGGATGGGTCGCGCTGCTTGCGATCGGCGCGCCGGTTGCCGGCGCCGCGCCCGCCACCGACGCCCAGGGTTACGTCGACTCCACCGCTCGGTGCGCCCCGCCGAACACCGTGGTCGAGTTCGGCAGCACGGACAAGTCCCGCGTGGCGATCTGCACGTCGGCCGAAGGTGGCTACCAGTACCGGGGTGTTCGGTTACGGGACGGCGCCAAAATGATCCTGTCCGCCACCCGCGCCGACGACGGCGCGTTCATCGCCAAGAACTACGGCATCGAGTACACCGTGGCGGCGAAGTCGCTGATCATCAGCGAGGGCGAGCAGGTGATCCGGGAGGAACCGTGGATCGACTTCCACGTGGCAGGCACCGCCAGTGCGCCGACGACGAAGTCGGCACCCATCACGCCGCTGCCCGCCGAGGTGGGTGGGGGTAGTTAGCTCCCGATCTCCAGGCGCGAGCGGCCGGCCCGGTACACATTTCGCCGCTGAATCAGTACCTAGGTGGACGCTGATCCGTGCTGTGGGACTCACCCACCCGCGCTAAAAGTCCCGCCGACCACGGCTCGCATCGTACGGTCGAGCCATGACCGGCAGCATCAAGATGGGCAAGGCGGTCCTCAGCCGCGTCGTCGAGCATCAATTCGAGGCCGGCACCGCGCTGTTCCCGGGCACCCCGGCCCAGGCGTGGGAGGACGAATCCGGCCTACTGGTGCCGAACTTCTACCGCCCCGACGCCGGACAGTTCCGGCTAGCGATACAGAGCTGGGTCATCGAGGTCGACGGCCTGATCGTGCTCGTCGACACCGGGGTCGGCAACGACCGCGACCGGCCCCATCTGCCGCCGCTGTCGAACCTGTCCACCGACTTCCTGGGTGCGCTCGGGCGCGCCGGCGTCGAACCCGAGGCGGTCGACGTCGTGATCAACACTCACCTGCACACCGACCACGTCGGCTGGAACACCCACCTCGTCGACGGTGCCTGGGTCCCGACCTTCCCCAACGCGCGCTACCTGATGCACGACGCCGACCATCGTCACTTCGGGCCCGAGGGCGCCGGCCACGACGACGGCGCCGCCCACGTGTTCGCCGACAGCGTCGACCCGGTGGCCGAGCAGGTGCAGCTCTGGGACGACAACTATCAGCTGTCCGAATCCCTTTGGCTACGAACGGCATCCGGCCACACGCCGGGATCCTCGGTGGTCTGGCTGGACGCCGGCGTGCCCGCGGTGTTCGTCGGGGACCTGACGCACTGCCCCATCCAGATTCCGCGCCCCGGCGACGCCTGCGCGTTCGACCTCAACGCCGGCGAGGCGGCCGTCACCCGCAAGCGGGTGTTCACCGAGGCCGCGCGGCGCCGTGCCGCCGTCGTTCCCGCGCACTACCCCGGGCCGGGCGGCGCCAGGATCGTCGCGCGCGGGGACCGTTTCACGGTCGACAACTGGCTGGGCCTGGAGCCCATCTGAGCCGATGTCAGTGCGGCGGCCCCAGATACGGGAATTCGCCGAGGGTGTCGACGTGCGGGCGCAGGCCACTGGGCGGGCATTCGCCCTTGGTCAGAAACGCCAGCCGGTAGTCGATGACATCGTCGTGAAAGGTCCTGCCATTGGGGTACTTTGCGGGTTTGGCCGGGTTGTAGGTCAACATGTCCGGCAGCGTGCCCTCGTTGTCGATCGCCGCAATGGCCTCGTCGCGGGTGTAACCGCCGGTGTGTCCCATCAGGTGGATGAACATGCCGATCCAGCGTTCCCGATCCCGGACGGGTTCGCCGGCGTTGTACTCCTCCTTGGTTTCGTCGGTGTTGAAGAAGCTGCTCACCGAGGGATGCCCGGCGCGGTCGACGTGCAGCAGTTTGCCGTCGCGGCGGACACTGCAGCGGCCCCAGATCCCCAGGTCCGGGTCGGCCCCCAGCGCCGAGGTCGGCATCTCGAGCACCATCGAGAACACGTTGGCCTCGAGGTTGGAGTCCACCCCCGTCCACGGCGAGGTGCCGCCCAGGTGCGGCGCGGTGAAGTTGCGGCCGCCGGAGGTGTCGAACAGGTTCTTGATGCCGTCGAAGTCGAAGAAGAACGCGTCGCTGCGGGCGCCGGCGAAGAAGGTGAAACTGCCCGAGGTGTGGATGCGGGGTTCCTTGCCGAAGGACACTTCGACGCCGGAAAACAGGTTCGACCCGACGGCCTCGTCGGATTCGGCGTCACCGTCGACGGCCAGGAAGACGTCCACCGTCTGGCGCCCGTCGCGGGGTTCGGAATACACGAAGCTGAAGGCGATGTCGGTGCGCAGATCGCCGTCGTTGTCGATCGCCAACCGGTAGATCGCGTCTGGGTGCAGCGCATCTGCGGTGGGGTTCGCATTGAGGATGAGCACCGTGTTGGCCGGTTCGGCGGGCGACGGGAACGCGTACAGATCGCACAGGTCGAGACGCTGGTCCCCCAGCGGTGGGCCCAGGCTCAGCCCGGTGAAGTGGTTGGACATGAGGTCCATCCAACCGTCTCGGCCCGGCGAGCGGGCGCAAAATACGGGGATCGCCCGGCGTGTTGCCCGCGAACACGCACGCTCGCGGGGGTGTGGGGGGAGCCCCGGCCCTTAGATCGGGGTGAGGCCGTGCTTGCGCTGCACCCGGCTGATCTGCTTGTCCCGCAACAGCTGTAGCGACTTGCGCAGCAGCAGCCGGGTCTCGTGCGGCTCGATCACCGCATCGATGAAGCCCCGCTCCGCGGCGATCCACGGCGTGGCCATGTTCAGGTTGTACCCCTCGATGAACTCGTCGCGGATCTTCTGCACCTCCGGGGCGGTGGGATCCGGGAAGCGCTTCACCAGCAGCTGGGCCGCACCCTCGGCGCCGATCACCGCGATGCGCGCGGTCGGCCACGCGAAGTTCAGGTCCGCCGAGAGCTGCTTGGAGCCCATCACCGCGTACGCCCCGCCGTAGGACTTGCGGATCGTGATGGTCACCTTGGGCACGTCGGCCTCCACCACGGCGTTCAGGAAGCGGCCGCCGCGCTTGATGATGCCGCCCTTCTCCTGCTCGACACCCGGCATGAAACCGGGGGTGTCCACCACGAAAACCAGTGGCAGATTGTAGGAGTCGCAGAACCGGATGAACCGCGCGGCCTTGTCGGAGGCCTCGTTGTCGATCGCCCCCGACAGATGCATCGGCTGGTTCGCGACCACCCCGACGGGACGGCCGTCGACCCGCGCGAACGCGGTGATGATCGCCGGGCCCTGCTGCTGGGCCACGTCGAACACGTCGCCGTCGTCGAAGATCCGCAGCAGGATCTCGTGCATGTCGTAGGCCATGTTGTCGGCGTCCGGCACGATCGAGTCCAGCTCGAGGTCGTGCGGGGTGACCTCCGGCTCGAGGCCCGGGTTGATGGTCGGCGCGTCGTCGAAGGTGTTGGCGGGCAGGAACTGCAGGTAGTCCCGCACGTACTGGAACGCCGCGGCCTCGTCGTCGACCACCTGGTGGATGTTGCCGTAGCGGGCCTGCGCGTCGGCGCCACCGAGTTCATCGAGGCTGACGTCCTCGCCGGTGACGTCCTTGATGACGTCCGGGCCGGTGACGAACATGTAGCCCTGATCGCGGACCGCGACCACCAGGTCGGTCTGGATCGGCGAATACACCGCTCCGCCGGCGCATTTGCCCAAAATGATGGAGATCTCCGGGACCAGGCCGCGCAGCAGTTCGTGGCGCCGGCCCAGCTCGGCGTACCAGGCCAGCGAGGTCACCGCGTCCTGGATCCGGGCCCCCGCGGAATCGTTGATGCCGATGATCGGGCAGCCGACCATGGCCACCCACTCCATCAGGCGGGCGACCTTGCGGCCGAACATCTCCCCGACCGAGCCCTGGAACACCGTCTGGTCGTGGCTGAACACGCCGACCGGGCGGCCGTTGATGGTGCCGTGGCCGGTGACCACGCCGTCGCCGAAGAGCGCATCCGGGTCGCCGGGCGTCTTCGCCAGCGCGCCGATCTCCAGGAAGCTGCCGGGGTCCAGCAGCGAATGAATGCGCGCCCGCGCGCTCGGGATGCCCTTCTTGGCCCGTTTGGCGACGGCCTTCTCGCCGCCGGGCTCCTTGGCCAATTCGAGCTTGGCCCGCAGTTCGGCGAGCTTCTCGGCGGTGGTCGCCGTCGCCGGCTGGGGCACAGATTCTGCGGTCACGTCGCTGAGTTCCTTACTTGTCCTGCTGGGCCTGGATCGCGGTGATCGCCTGGCTCAGGTGTGCCCCGACCTTAGCGATATAGGGCTCGTCGATGGCCTGGATGTGCTCGCCACCAATGTGCACGACCTCCAGCTGCGGGGCGTACTCGCCCCAGCCGCCGTCGGGTGCGCGGGTGGCATACGCGGGCTCGAAGACAATCGCGTCATCGTGATAGCGGTCGGCCATGTAGAGCGTGACGTGGCCGTCGTAGGGCTGCATCTCGATGGTGTCCAGCGCCCGGTTGTCCAGGTAGGACGTGCGCTGGTGCTCGATGATGCCACCGGGGATCTGCACGCCGCTCTGGCTGACCACGTCCAGGACGAACTTGACCTGGCCCTCGTCGTCGAGCTTCTCGAGCTCCTCGTACGGGATCTCCGGCACCTCGACGTTGAAGGTGCGCTCGGCGAACCGGGCGTAGCGGTCCCAGCGGGCCCGCATCCCCTCCTGGCTCTGATCGATCGGCTCACCGGGGCGCACGCAGTCGATCAGGCCGACGAACTCCACATCGGCGCCGGCCTGCTTGAGGCCGATCGCGCACGCGTAGGCCAGCGCACCGCCCAGCGACCAGCCGGCCAGCACGAACGGGCCCTGGTGCAGTTCCAGCAGCTTGGGCACGTACTCGGCGGCGCGCTCCTCGATGGAGCCCTCGACGCGTTCGATGCCGTAGACCGGGATGTCCGCCGGCAACCGCTTCAGCAGCGGCTCGTAGACCACCGTCGACCCGCCGGCCGGGTGGAACACGAACAGCGGGACCGCGGAACTGCCCTCAGGGCCTTCGGTGGGGGCCCGCAGCGTCCGGACGAAGCCGTCGACCACGCCCTCCTCGAGTTGCTCCCGCACGACGCTGGCCAGCTCCTCGATGGTCTTGGCCGACTGCACGGCGTCGACGGGGATCTCACCCTCGGCGCGTTGGGTCAACCGCTCCGCGAGCTTGCCGGCGGTCTCGTCGTCGAGTGCGGGCAACTCGTTGAAGATGCCGCCCGGCGACTTGCCGGTGACAATCGCCCAGGTCGCGAACGTGACGCGTTCGGCCGCGTCCCGGGGCGGCACGTCGGCGCCCAGCGCCTCGGTGACGGCCTCCTGCGTGAGGACCTTGGCCGCCGCGGCGGCTGCGGTGGCCTTGGCCTTGGCGGGGCCCTCAGGGTTGGTGGGCGGGGGCGGCACTGCGTTGGTGGGCCGGGGCGGCACTGCGTTGGTGGGCGGGGGCGGGACGGCACCCGGGCCGGCCGGGTTCGTGGGCGGCGGCGGCGCGGGCACGGTCGCCGCGGTCTCGGCGGCCTTGGCGTTGAGCTCGGCCGCGTCGGCGGGCCCGGCGGACGGCTCGGTGTCCGAGCCGGTCTCCGATTTCACCTCGGCCAGGCGCTGCTCGATCTCGGCGGCCGTGCTGGCCCCGCCGAGCAGTTCGGCCTGCGCCTTGGCGACCTCTTCGGGGCTGGCGGTCTGCTGGAACTCGTGCAGCTGGGCCACCTCGTCGCGGTTCTCGATCGCGTAGATGATCAGCTGCTCGACGTTGTACAGGTTGGCGTCGCGCACCGCCTGCAGCTGGATCGGCGGCAGGTCGAAGTCGTACTCGACGCGGTTCTTGATGCGCACCGCCATCAGCGAGTCCAGGCCCAGCTCGATCAGCGGCACCTCGCGCGGCAGGTCCTCGGGCTCGTAGCCCATGGCGCCGCCGACGATCGCGGCCAACCGGTCGCCGACGCTCTCGCCCGAGTCCGGCGTCCACTTGGCAAAGCTGGCACCGAGATTGGCGCCCTGGGTCAGGTTGTCGCTGAGGATCTCGGCGTCGACGGGGTCACCGGCGAGCGGCGCGGCACCGGTCTCGCCGGCCGGCAGTGCGGTCTCGCCGGTCGGCTGTGCGACCGCGGCACCGGCGGCGGCCATGGCCGGCAGCGTGCCGGCCTGACCGGCCCGGGCCACGAGCGCGTCGTAGACCAGCGTGAAGGATTCGTCGATGCGGGCGTGCACCTGCACCGCCGCGCCACCGGGGTGGCGGGTCAGCGTGGTGACCAGCCGGGCCCCCTCGGCCGGGATGGCGCGCTGTTCGGCCGCGGTCAGCTGGGCATCCGGAAGTACCTGAATGGCAGCGGCTTTCACCAGTGCGGCCAGGCTGCCGGAGTCCATCGCAGTGCGCGGGGCGTACTCCCACACGTGCTTGCCGTCCGGCAGCGCCACGTGCGAGCCCGGCACCACGCCGGTGTTGTCGCCCGAGAAGCGCGCGTCGAGCCAGTGCGGCTTGCGCCGGAACCGGGTCGGCGGAATCTTCGCGTAGTCGTGCGCCGGGTCCAACGGCCGGTCCGACGGGACCGGGAACAGGGTCCGGAAGTCCAGGTCGTGGCCGTACACGAAGAGGTTGGCCAGCGCGGTGGTCATCGAGTCCACCTCGTCCTGCTTGCGGGCCAGCGTCGGAATCAGTTGCGCGTCATGCAGTCCCGCGGCCGCGGTGGTCAACCCGACCTGCATCAGCGCGACCGGGTTCGGCGCCAACTCCAGGAACGTGGTGTGCCCGTTGTCGACGGCGTTGCGCACCCCGTGCGTGAAGTAGACGCTGTGGCGCAGGCCCTTCTTCCAGTACTCGACGTCGTGGATCGGCTCGGAGCCGGCGCGGATCAGCTGGCCCTCGTGCACGGTCGAGAAGTAGGCGGTCTGCAGCGGGCGGGCCTCGATGCCCTGCAGTTCGGCGGCCAACTCGCCGAGCAGCGGGTCCATCTGCTGGGTGTGGCTGGCGCCCTTGGTCTGGAACTTGCGCGCGAACTTGCCCTCGGATTCCGCGCGGGCGATGATCGCGTCGACCTGCTCGGGCGGGCCGCCGATGACGGTCTGGGTCGGGGCGGCGTACACGCAAACCTCGAGATCCGGATAGTCGGAGAACACGGTTTTGATCTCGTCGGCGGAGTACTCGACGAGTGCCATCAGGCGGATGTACTCGCCGAACAGCATCGCCTCGCCCTCACCCATCAGGTGCGAGCGCGAGCAGATGGTGCGGGTGGCGTCGGCCAGCGTCAGGCCGCCGGAGAAGTAGGCCGCGGCCGCCTCGCCCAGCGACTGTCCCACCAGCGCAGTGGGTTTGGCGCCGTGGTGCTTGAGCAGCTCGCCGAGGGCCACCTGGATGGCGAAGATGACCACCTGGGTGGTCTCGATGCCGTAGTCCTGTGAGTCGTCGAGGATCAACTCGACGATCGAGTAGCCCAGCTCGTCCTGCACCAGGGCGTCGACCGTGTTGATCCAGTCGGCGAAGACGTCGTTGCGCAGGTAGAGGCTCTTGCCCATCTTGCGGTGCTGCGCACCGAAGCCGGCCAGCACCCACACCGGTCCGTTGCTCACCGGGCCGTCGGCCGCGAGCACCAGTGGGCTCTGCTTGCCCTCGGCGAGTGCGCGCAGACCCTTGACCGCCTCGTCATGGTCGTGGGCCAGGATCACCGCGCGGGAGCGGCCGTGGTTGCGCCGCGACAGGGACCGGCCGATGGACTCCAGCGAGGCCGCGCGGCCTTCCGCGCTGTCGATCCAGTCCGCCAGCTCCGCGGCCGCCGCCCGCTTGCGCGAGGTCAGGAACGCCGATACCGCCAGCGGCACAATCGGTTTGACCGGCTCCTCGGCCTGCTGGTCCGCCAGTTCCGCGCGGGCCACCTCGAGCAGGCGCTTGGCCTCGTCGGTGAGTTCCGGCAGGTCGTGGTCCTGCTCCTCGGCGTGGCCGAAGAATTCGGCGTCGCCCTGCGCGGAGTCGTCCTCGTCGATGAACTCGCCGTACTCGTCCATCCGGACGCCGCCGACGTAGACCGCGTTCGCGTCGTCGTTGTCGACGTGGTCGGGCGCGGTTTCCGGCTCGGGTTCGGGTTCCACCAGGTCCGAGGGCAGCACCTCGCGCACCACCACGTGGGCGTTGGCACCGCCGAAGCCGAAGCCGGACACCCCGGCGATCTTGTGTCCGCTGTAGCGCGGCCACTCGGTGACGGTGTCGGCGACCTTGAGCCGCTCGTTCTCGAAGTCGATGTACGGGTTGGGGCCCGCGTAGTTGATCGAGGGCGGGATCTTGTCGTGATAGATCGCCAGCGTCACCTTCGCCATGCTGGCCGCGCCGGCGGCCGACTCCAGGTGGCCCACATTGGATTTCACCGCGCCCAGCAGCGCCGGCCGGTCGGCGGGACGGCCCCGTCCCACGACGCGCCCCAGCGCGCCGGCCTCGATCGGGTCACCCAGGATGGTGCCGGTGCCGTGCGCCTCGATGTAGTCGACGGTGCGCGGGTCGATGCCGGCGTCCTTGTAGGCCTTGCGCAGCACCTCGGCCTGGGCGTCCGGGTTCGGCGCCAGCAGGCCGTTGGACCGGCCGTCGTGATTGACTGCGCTGCCCGCGATGACGGCCAGGATCTCGTCGCCGTCGCGGCGCGCGTCGGCGACCCGCTTGAGCACCAGCATGCCCGCGCCCTCGGACCGGGCGTAGCCGTCGGCGTCGGCGGAGAACGACTTGATCCGGCCGTCCGGCGCCAACACGCCGCCGACCTCGTCGAAACCGATCGTCACGATCGGGGTGATCATCGCGTTGACGCCGCCGGCCACCACCACGTCGGCTTCCTTGGCGCGCAACGCCTTCACGCCCTCATGGATGGCGACCAACGAGCTCGAGCAGGCGGTGTCGATGGTCATCGACGGGCCGCGGAAGTCGTAGAAGTAGGACACCCGGTTGGCGGTGATCGAGCTTGCGTTGCCGGTGATGGCGTACGGGTGCGCGGTGGTCGGATCGGCGACCGCGAGGAACATGTAGTCGTTGTTGGAGCTGCCGACGAACACCCCGACGGGTGCGCCGCGCAGACTCGAGGCCGGAATCCGGGCGTGCTCCAGGGCTTCCCAGGTCAGTTCCAGCGCCAGGCGCTGCTGCGGATCGATGTTGTCGGCTTCCATCTTCGACAGCGCGAAGAACTCGGCGTCGAAGCCCTTGATGTCGGTCAGGTAACCGCCGCGGGTCCGCGCCCGGGCGACGCGCTCGGCGATGCGCGGCTCGGTGAGGAACTCCTCCCACCGGCCCTCGGGCAGGTCGGTGATGGCGTCGCGGCCTTCCAGCAGCGCGGTCCACAACTCGTCGGGACTGTTCAGGTCGCCGGGCAGCCGGGTCGCCACCCCGACGATCGCGATGTCGGCGGTCTCCGGGTCGATCTCGGCGGGGCGCGACCAGTCCTCGTCGGCGCCGTCGCCGCCTTCTTGTTCGGGCTCGCCCTCGACGATCACCTGGGCCAGCGCCTCGATGGTCGGGTGCCGGAAGGCCACCGTCGCGGTCAGGGTGGTGCCGGTCAGGTCCTCGATGTCGGAGGCCATCGCGACCGCGTCGCGGGAGGACAGGCCGAGTTCGACCATCGGGGCCGATTCGTTGATCGAGTCGGCGGGCTGCGCGGTGGCGTTGGCCACCCAGTTGCGCAGCCAGGCTCGCATCTCGGGGACCGTCAGGTCCGAGCGCGCCGGGACCACCTCGCCGTTGGGCGTGGCGACCTCGCCGTCGGGAGTGGAGTTGTCGCGATTCGAGTCGTCGGGATTCGCGTTGTCTTCAGACATCGAAGGCCTCACATCTTCTTTCGGCGGAGAGTCTCCCCGGCGGATGCGTCCCAGCTCGGTTCGGTCTCTGGTTCGCCTCGGTTGTTAATCCGTCTGGTCGGGGAAGGCGTTGGCCACCTTGCCGGACCGCAGGGTGCCGTCCAGGTAGGCGGACCGGCACGCCCGGCGGCCGATCTTGCCGCTGGAGGTGCGCGGAATGGCGCCCGCGGGGGTCAGCAGCACGTCGCGCACCGTGACGCCGTGCCGCACCGCGATGGCGGCCCGGATGTCGTCGGTGACCGGAGCCATGTCCAGCTTGTGCGCGCCGGGAGCGCGTTCGGCGACGATCACCAGTTGTTCGGAGGTGTCGTCGGGGTCGCGCTTGAGTCCGGAGTGCGCGTTCTCGAAGACCTCGTCGGGCAGCTGGTTGGCCGGCACCGAGAAGGCCGCGACGTAGCCGGTGCGCAGGGCCTTGCTGGCCTCCTGCGCCGAGTACTCCAGGTCCTGCGGGTAGTGATTGCGGCCGTCGATGATCACCAGATCCTTGACGCGGCCGGTGATGTAGAGCTCGCCGTCGTGGTAGGCGCCGTAGTCGCCGGTGCGCACCCAGGTGGCGTCGTCGGCGGCGCCTTCGGCGTGCGACGGCTCGGTCCGGGACTTGAGGATGTTCTGGAAGACCTCGCGGGTCTCCTCTTCCTTGCCCCAGTACCCGGTGCCCATGTTCTGGCCGCTGATCCAGATCTCACCGATCTGCCCGTCGGGCAGTTCGGTGGCGGTTTCGGGATCGACGATGGTCGCCCATTGGGCGACGCCGACCTTGCCGGCACCGGCCTGCGCGACGGCCTTCGGCGAATCGTCGGGTACCTGCACGAAGCGGTGGTTGTTCAGCTCGTCGCGATCCACCGAGATGATCGTCGGGTGCGCGTTGAGCGGGGTGGTCGAGACGAACAGCGTCGCCTCGGCCAGGCCGTAGGACGGCTTGATGGCCTGCGGGTGGAACCCGTACGGGCCGAACGCCTCGTTGAAGCGGCGGACCGTGGCCGCCGAGATGGGCTCGCTGCCGTTGAGGATGGACTTGATGTTGGACAGGTCCAGCGGCGGCTCACCCTCCTTGGGCACGCCGCGCGCGGCCGCGTGATCGAAGGCGAAGTTCGGCGCCGGCGAGATGACGCCGCCGGTGTCGTCGGGCTTGCGGGCCATCTCGCGGATCCAGCGGCCGGGCCGGCGCACAAACGCCGCGGGCGTCATGAACGTCACGTTGTGCCCGATCATCGGCGCGATCAACGCGGTGATCAGGCCCATGTCGTGGAAGAACGGGAGCCAGGTGACACCGCGGTCGCCCTCCTCGCCCTCCAGCGCCTCGATCACCTGCACGACGTTGGTGGCCAGGTTGAGGTGGGTGATCTGGACGCCGGTCGGGATCCGGGTGGAGCCCGAGGTGTACTGCAGGTAGGCGATCGTGGTCTCGTCGACGTCCTCGAACGGGATCCAGGTCGCGGCGACCTCGTTGGGCACGGCGTCCACGGCGATCACGCGGGGACGTTCCTTGGCCGGCCGGCTGCGGAAGAACTTGCGCACTCCCTCGGCGGCCTCAGTGGTGGTGAGGATGGCCGACGGCTGGCAGTCGTCGATCACGGCGTGCAACCGTCCGACGTGGCCGGGTTCCGACGGGTCGAACAGCGGGACGGCGATGCGGCCGGCGTACAGCGCGCCGAAGAACGCCACCAGGTAGTCGAGGTTCTGCGGGCACAGGATGGCGACCCGGTCCCCGGGCTCGGTGACCTGCTGCAGCCGGGCGCCGACGGCGCGGTTGCGGGCGGAGAAGTCGGCCCAGTTCAGATCGCGCGGCACGCCGTCACGTTCGGTGGAAAAGTCCAGGAAGCGATACGCCAGCTTGTCGCCGCGCACCTTGGCCCACTTCTCGACGTGCTTGACGATGCTGGCGTTATCGGGAAAGACGATCCGCCCGTTCTTGATGAATGGGTTGTGGAACGGCATGCATCTCTCCTGTCGAAACTGCTATGGGTCAGCCGAGGCCGTCATCTGAGGTGACGCATCGACCAGCGTGGCCGACCCGCGCGACGCGACCCCGAACCTCACAGATCGTACAGACGCCGTGAGGCTTGCCGGCCCGCAGGTCTTAGTCTGCTCTTAATGTTACGGGCCGGTAGGGGGGATGCCAAATTTCCCCACCCCTCGTGATCCGGTTGTGACAGCCGGGCGCAACCCCCGCTAACCGTGTTTGGGGTGCGGGGCATTCTCGATCAGCCCGCGCGCCCAGTTCAGCGTCCATTCGGTGGCGGGCTGGCCGTCCACGCTCCAGAACTGCGGAGTGGCGTACATCGCATGCACGGGCTGACCCGCGCCGCCGGCCAGGGTCTCCAGCGTCCGCGGCAGGTTGGTGATGCTGAAGGCGCCGTCGGGAGCAGCGCAGATCAGGTCACCGGCCGCGCAGATCTGGTTGGTGCGATCGTTGAGCGCACCGAAGCCGCCGGGCCGCGGACCGGTCATCGCCAGTCCCAGCGTGGAGAGCATCGGGATCTCGTGCAGCGTGATCTCGGCGCCGTGCCCCGGGGCGTTGGGGCCGACGTCCTTGCCGACGTTGATCTCGCGGCGACCGTCGGCGATCAGCGTCACCCCGAGCACCAGATCCTCGTCGACGGGCCCGCGGGCGTTGCCGATGTCGCTGGCGATGTCGCCGGCGATCACCGCGCCCTGCGAGAAACCGATCAGCACATAGCTTGTCAGCGGGCACTTCTCGTTCATGTCAGTCAACGCCTTGACGGCGGCCCGGGTGCCCTCGGCGCGGCTGTCGTTGTACGACATCTGCCCGTCGTTGGAGAACGGATTATGGAACTGCGCGGTGTAGGGCACCGTGAATACCTGGACCCGGTCGGCGCCGAACTGCTCCTGCAGCGGACGGCTCACCTGGAGCATCAACGAGATCGGGAACTGCGTCGGGTTCAACGGGTCGTCGGTGCGGGAGGACTCCCAGGTGCCGGGGATCACCAGCGCCTGCACGTCCGGGCAACTGGCGTCCTGGAACTCCGGCCGCGGTTTGCGTTCGGGCGAGACCGAGGTGGGCGGCACCGCCGACGGCGGCACGGCGGTGGGCGGGGCCTCGGGGCGCCGCACGATGACCACCACGATGGTCACGATCAGGGCGATGACGACGGCGACGGCCGCGGCCGCGATGAGTCCGAGGATGCGGTGCCGACGACGTCGCGCGGCCTTCGTTGTGCGAGCCATCTTCTCCTGCTAGCAGAGTCGGTCGGTTGCGATACGCATGTAGGCAGAAGTCACGGCGTCGACCTGATTGGCCATCGCCGCGGCCGCAACATCGGGTTGCGCATCGCGCAGGTCGCCGCGGATCAGCGGCAGTACGAAATCGCGTACCGCCTGATCGCTTTGGCCCGCTCCATGTGCCTGACAAATGTAGGAGCCTATCGACAGCGCCATCAGATCACTCGACGGGTTGACGCCCGCCTTGGCCAGCGCCTCGAGGTACTCCCGTTGCTCGACGGTGGTCGCGAGGTTGCTGGGCGGGGAGGCGGCGGCCACGCCGGGCTCCTGCGGTGCCACCGAGGACGTCATCACGGTCTCCCCGGGTGAGCAAGCACACACCGTGACCGCGGTGGTGGCGGCCACCAACAACGACGACGCCGTCATCCACGGCGCACGTCCTGGTAGTAACCACCTGGTCGGCTGCAACACGACTCCACGGTACCGGCTCGGCGAACCTGCTCTGCCACAAGAACGCCCGGTACCCCGGTGGGTCGGCCGGCTAACTGCTAGCCGATTGCCGCGGCGATGTCGCCCGACATCGCGCCGAGCTGCGGAGCCCAGGATCCCCAGCCGTGGTCACCGCTGGTCGGGAAATCGAAGTGCCCGTTGGAGCCGCCGTTGGAGCGGTACTGCGAGTAGAACGAACGGTTGCTGCCCTGGGCCTGGTCGGCGTAGCCGATCATGGCCGCGGGATCGCTGGCCGTCAGCGTCTGGGGTGAGAAGACCCACAGCCGGGTGTTGTTGTCGACCAGCAGCTGCGAATGCACGGTGGGGTCGTGCCACTTCCACCGGCCGAGCTGCGCGGGTCCCCACATCCGGTTGGCGTCGGCACCGCCGAAGCGCATCATCCCGGCCTGGATGGCGCCGTTGAGGAACGTGTTCGACGGGTTCATGAACCCGGACATCGAGCCCGCGTAGCGGAACCGGTTCGGGTAGAACGCGGCCAGCGTCACCGCGGCGGTGCCGCCCTGGGCCGCGCCGACGATGCCGTGTCCGGTGGGCGAGAGTCCCTTGTTGGCCGCCAGCCAGTCCGGCAGCTCGGTGCTCAGGAACGTCTCCCACTGCTTGCTGCCGTCCTGCTCCCAGTTGGTGTACAGGCTGAAGGCGCCGCCCGCGGGCGCGGCGACCGAGACGCCCTTGCCGGCGAGGGTGTTCATCGCGTTTCCGGCGGTGACCCAGTTCGAGACGTCGGGAGCGGCGTTGAAGGCATCCAGCAGGAACACCGCGTGCGGGCCGCCGGCCTGAAACGCCACCGGGATGTCGCGGCCCATCGCCGCCGAGGGCACCTGCAGGTACTCGACGGTGTCGGCCTGGGCGGCCGGGGCGGCCTGAACCGCTCCGACACCCCATAGCGCCACGCCGAGGACCGCCGCACACAACACCCGCGTCACCGCTGCCAACATTGTCGTACCCACCTTTGTGCCATCCTCGCCGGTTGTCATGACAGCCCCGTCCGCAACGTAGTGAACCACATCACCAGACACCGGGTGTTTGGGTCCGCCCAATCGCGGTGCCGCGGCACGCAAAACGGCGGCGGACCTCGAGGGTCCACCGCCGTTTGGCGTCAAGTACTTGTCAGCCGCCCGTGCCGACCGGCTCAGCGGTAACCGCCTCGCCTTCGGCCGCCGCGGCAGCCGCCAGGGCAGCCGGGTCCTGCGGAACCGCACCCAGCACCCGCTGGATGTCCGGCTTCATCGACTGCAGCTGCTGTCCCCAGTAGGGCCAGTCATGCGTTCCGCCTGCCGGGAAGTTGAACACACCGTTGGTGCCGCCGGCAGCAACGTATTCGTCCTTGAACGTCTTGTTGGTGCGCAGCGTCAAGCTCTCCAGGAACTTCGCAGGCAAGTTGTCGCCCGCGACGCTGCCGTCGACCTCGGCAGGCTTGCCGTCACCGCAGTAGATCCAGACCCGGGTGTTGTTCGCCACCAGGCGGTCCATGTTCACCATCGGGTCGTTGCGCTTCCAGGCACTGTTGGGGTCTTCGGTCTTACCCCACATGTCGTTGGCCTTGTAGCCACCCGCGTCACCCATCGAGACGTTGATGAGGAACGGCCACCAGCCCTCGGACGGGTTCAGGTAGCCCGACAGCGAGGCGGCGTACTGGAACTGGTTGGGGTGCCAGATCGCCAGGTTCAGTGCGGCCGAACCGGCCATCGACAGACCGACCGCCGCGGTGCGGCTGCCATCGACGCCCCTGCTGGCCAGGTACGTCGGCAGCTCCTGGGTCAGGAAGGTCTCCCACTTGTAGGTCTTGGTCGGCCCCTTGTTGGTGGCCGGCTTGTACCAGTCGGCGTAGAAGCTGGACTGGCCGCCGACAGGCATGACCACCGACAGCCCCGAGCCGTGGAACCACTCGAACGCCGGGGTATTGATGTCCCAGCCGTTGAAGTCCTCCTGCGCACGCAGACCGTCAAGCAGGTACACGGCCGGGGAGTTCTCGCCGCCGCTCTGGAACTGCACCTTGATATCCGTGCCCATTCCGGCAGACGGAACCATCAGGTATTCCACTGGCAGACCCGGGCGGGAAAACGCCCCAGCGGTCGCGGTGCTGCCGGCGACGCCGATCAGACCGGGCAGCAGGGCCGCGGCAGCGGCTCCGGCTGCGAGGCGGCGCCCCCATGCACCGCGCATCTTCTCGACAAAACTCATAGAACTACCCATCCCATCTCTTTCATATGCCGCACGTATTCAGCGTCACTGACAATCCCGTCGCGGCACTGGGCCGCCGACAACTATGTCCACGCGCTCGTGTAGTCAACCACAAAATCGCCGTCCGACCCTTGTCGGCGGAACCTCGACTAACCATTGAGCGTCGCGATCAGATCAGGCTTCATGGCCTGCAACTGTTGGCCCCAGTAGGCCCAGGAGTGATTGCCGGCGGGCGGGAAGTCGAAGGTGGCATTGTTGCCGCCGGCAGCCAGGTATTTCTCTTGGAACACTTTGTTACTCCCGATCGCCAGGGTCTCCAAACTGGTCGCGCTCAGCGCCTGGTTCGGGTCCCCGTTCGCATCGAGTTCGGTGGAACCGCCTGGGGCGCAATAGATCCAGAGGCGGGTCCCGTTGTTGACGATGGTCTGCACCTGCACCACCGGGTCGTTGCGTTTCCACGCCCGATCCCACGGCGGGCCCCACATGTTGTCGACGTTGTAACCACCGGCGTCGAGCATCGCCACCCGGATGGCCTGTTTCATGAACGGCGTCGACGGGTTCAGGAAGCCCGACAGCGAGGCCGCATACCGGAACTGCCCCGGATAGTAGGCCGACAGGATCAGGGCCGCGCCGCCGGACATGGACAGCCCGACGACGGCGTTACCGCCGGTCGACACCGACTTGTTGGCCGCGAGATAGGCCGGCAGTTCGCTGGTGAGGAACGTCTCCCACTTATAGGTATAGGACTGGTTGTTGAAGTTCGACGGCGAGTACCAGTCGCTGTAGAAGCTGGACTGCCCGCCGACCGGCATCACCGTGGCGACACCGGAGTCGTGGAACCACTCGAATGCCGCGGTGTTGATGTCCCAACCGCTGTAGTCGTCCTGGGCGCGCAGGCCGTCGAGCAGATAGACCGCGTGCGGGCCGCCGCCCTGGAACTGCACTTGGATGTCGCGGCCCATCGCCGGCGAGTACACCGAGAGGTACTCCACGGGCAGGCCCTCGCGGGAGAAGGCGTTGGCTGCGGGCGCACCGCCCACCAGCAGCGATAGCGCGGGCAACAGCAAGACCGCAGCCAGCAGGGCGCTCAGGCGGGGGGCCGCCGCCGGCGCCCGTCGCGGGTTCGTCCTCAACGTGGCGATCCGTCCGTTCGTTCGTGGCTCGATTCGTGTTCAGGGCACGACGCGGCCGGTGCGCGGGTACGCACCCGGAGTGGGTATCGCTGCGGGGGCGCCACAGCGTTACCGTCGCCGTCCACCGGTTCCTACGGGCCGGTGGCCGGCAGCCCGGTGTAGGGGGCTTCGGGCAGCTCGGGCGCCTCCAGACCGCAGCGTTGCAACTCATACAGCGGCACCCGGTCGATGCGGTATTTGGTGTAGTCGTAGGCGCGCAGCACGTTGGACAGGAACTTGCGCGGTCCCATCGGTTCGCGGATCGACTTCAGCATCATCTCGGTCGCCGGGCACTCCAGCGCGGCCTCGGCCTGCCGCACCCAGCCCTCGTCGAGGTAGGCCGGGATGTAGGGCGGCTCCTTGAGGAAGGGCCCCTCGGCCACCGCCCAGTCCGGGAACAGGTTCTTGTCGTGGCCGATCCGGCCGTCCTCGAGGCGGTCGGAGTGCATGGCCAACGGGTTGGCCAGCCCGATCTGGTCCAGCACCCGGACGTCGAGTCCGACGTTCATCCCGAGCATGCCGAGGTTGGTGAAAAATACGGTGTGCGGCACGGTTTCGGGGTTGCGCGGCGCCTCGCCCGGCAGCGGCGGGGGCAGCGGGGGCGGGAAGGCCGGCACCACGTCCCACTGGTCGTAATTGCCCGACGGCAGCAACAGAGCCCCGTCGGGGGTGTTGTTCAGCGCCGCGAGCACCGCGCGCATCCGCGGATAGTCCAGATAGTCGGCGGCGGTCAGCGGGTGCGCGTGCCCGGTGGCCTGCGAGTAGAACCGGCGCTCGTCGACGATCCCGGAATAGGTGACCCGGGTGGCGTCGGCGCCCATGCCGGGTGAATTCGCGGCCCACAGCGCCCACGCGACCACCGCGCCCCACAGCACCGTCATGGCCCCGGCCAGCAAATAGCCTGCCTCCCTGGAGAATCGGGTGCCGTCGGGCTTGATGATCGGTATCACCGCCACCGGCGCCAGCATGCAGAACAGCGGGGTCAGCAACACCCGGCCGTGCATGAAGTCGCCGCCCTGCCGGATCCAGTAGACCGCCTGGATGAACCCGCTCAGGACGAAGAACGCCACCACCGCCGGCGGGCTCCGCAGCGTGCGCACCAGTCGGCTGCGCTCACCGGACACCTCGTGGTGGATCCACCAGGGCCGGGTGTGGGTGGACACCAGCAGCAGGCCCAACGCGATCAGCAGAACCGCCGGAATCCACAACAGGTAGGGATTGTTGAAGTTGGCCAGGTACAGGAAGCCCTGCTCCCAGCGAGAACCGGAGGCCTCCTTGGCCACCGCGGTGCCCGGCACCAGCAACGCGTAGTAGCCCATCCGGAAGATCTGATAGGCCACCGGCAGCAGCCCGCCGGCGACCATGATCAGCACCCGGGGTCGCCAACCGCGGGTGGTCACCAGCATCAGCACCAGCACGCCGACGCCGATCAACGCCAACTCCGGCCGCACCAGGACGCTCAGGCCCGCGACAAAGGCAAGGGCGGCAACAAATCCCGTGCCGTTCACGCTCCACCGCGCGGCCGGCCGATCACCCCCGGTGCGTAGTCCCTGCGACCAACAGACCAACATCCACCACAGCAGGCCGACATAGGCCAGCACCATGCCGTTCTCCAGACCGGAGGTCGCGAAGTCGCGGGCCGGCGGAATCGCGATGTACACCAGCACACCGGCGGGCAACAGCAGCGCGCTGCGGCCCCGCAGGCTCGGCGCGTACAACCGGGCGGCGCCCAGCATCAGCAGCACCACGCCCAGCACCGACAGCGTCAATGCCACTGCCAGCGCGACGAATTCGAGCCGCACCGGCCCGGCGACGAGGCCGCCGAGGTACATCACGTAGGTCCACAGCGTGGAGGTGTTGGCCTCCACCCGTTCCCCGGCGTTGAACACCGGACCATTGCCGACCAACAGGTTTCGGATGGTCCGCAGCACAATCAGGCCGTCGTCGGCGATCCAACGGCGCTGCCACGCGCCCCAGCCGAACAACACCGCGACCACCACGACGCTGCACCACAGGCTGATTCGCGCCGACATCGGCAGCGGGAACCGCGGTAGCAGCGGCGGCCGCCGCCTCACTGGCGGGGCCGGGTCCGGCCGCGACGGTGGCGAAGCGGGCTCGGCGGACGACGACGGCCCCTCGGTCCGCAACGGCGCCCGCCGCAGCGTCGGTGTGGCCTCAGCCGAAGACGACCGCGGCACCGACAGATCCGATCCACGCGACTGCAAGGAATTGCAGCACTCGATCTCGCAAGGCGATGTCTTCGGGTTCACCGGCGATGCCGCCGTCGATGTCGACGGCGTAGCGCAGGATCGCGATCGTGAACGGGATCATCGACACCGCGAACCAGGAGCCCGCGTTGCCGTCGCGCTCGAAGGCCCACAGTCCGTAGCAGAGCACCACCGCGGTGCCCGACAGCGTCCAGACGAAGCGCAGGTAGCTGCTGGTGTAGCTCTCCAGCGATTTCCGGATCTTGGCGCCGGTCTTCTCGGCCAACTGCAGTTCG
The DNA here is from genome assembly GCF_963378095.1 of Mycolicibacterium sp. MU0053. Lineage (NCBI taxonomy): Bacteria > Bacillati > Actinomycetota > Actinomycetes > Mycobacteriales > Mycobacteriaceae > Mycobacterium > Mycobacterium burgundiense. The sequence continues at coordinate 129,404 of NZ_OY726397.1, read as the reverse complement.
GCGTAGCGCTTACCGGCCGCCATGAACAGCGACCCAAAGGCCATCACCAACAGGAACCATTGCGAGAGCGGGATCTGCGCGGCCGCGGCGCCGGCGATGGCACGAATCAGATACGCCGAGGACACGATGCAGATGTCGATGACGGCCTGATGCTTGAGGCCGAAGCAGTAGGCCAGCTGGATGACGAGGTAGGCGGCGATCACCAGCGCGAGGTTGGGCTCGACGAACCAGGAGACCGCGAGGGCCGCGACACCGAGGACCCCGGCCAGCGCGTAGGCCAGGCCCTCGGGGACCACCCCGGCCGCGATCGGCCGGAACCGTTTGGTCGGGTGTTGGCGGTCGGCCTCCACGTCGCGGGCGTCGTTGACCAGGTAGATGCAGGAGGCGGCCATGCAGAACACCGCGAAGGCGATCGCGACCCGGCTCAGGACAAAGCTGTAGTCGTAGGTGGCCTCGCCGCCGAGGGCGGCCAGCGGCGCGGCCAGCACCAGCAGGTTCTTGACCCACTGCCGCGGACGCAGCGCCTTGATCACACCGGCGGTCAGGTTCTTGGGCGGGCCGGCCACCTCGGGAGTCTCAGTCATCGATCTCCTCTGCTACGGCGGTCCAACCGGACCGAAACGGCCTCGGCGCCCTTGGCCACCAACGCGCCGACGACGGCGCCGGTGGCGACATCGGTGGGATAGTGCACGCCCAACACCAGGCGGGACAGCGCCATCGGGGGCACCAGCAGCGCGGGCAGCGGTAGCCCGGTCGCGCGGGCCATCAGGATGCTCGCCGCGGTGGTGGAGGTGGCGTGCGCCGACGGGAAACTGAGCCGACTCGGGGTGCCGACATGCACGGCGATCGCGGGGTGGTCGGGCCGGGTGCGGCGGACCACCCGCTTGATGACCACCGCGGCGGCATGCGCGGCGAACGCGCCGGCACCGGCGGTGACCCACTCGCGGCGGCGCTGCGGCGCGGCCAGCGCACCGATACCGGCGATGGCCAACCAGCCCAGGCTGTGCTCGCCGAAGTGCGACATCGCGCGCGCGATCGGCAGCACCGCGGGCTTGTTCGCCAGCACGGCCTGCACGGCGATCAGCGCGGATTCCTCCGCGGCGGGCGGCGGCACCTCCGCGGCCGCGGTGCCGGATCCGTCAGGCATTGCTGGTTTCCGGGCTGGATTCCAGCAGTACCGACTCCCACTTCTGCTTGCTGGTCAACGTCGGCGCGGCCTCGCGGTAGACCCGACGCATGGTGTTGTACTTGCGGGCCAGGCGGGCGTGCTGGCGCAGTGAGGCGCGCAGCAGTTCGAACATCTTGGCCCGGTCCCGCTGCCGGTAGACCACGCCGCGCCCGTCGGCGGTGGTGACGGTGACCCCGTCGACCCGGCACAGCAGGAACCAGCGCGCATCCTGGGTGGCCACGTTCAACTCGGGCCGCACGTGATGCGCCGGGTCTTCCTTCTTGAGTTGATGCATGACGCCGCGGGCCAGGCGCACCCCGATCGCGGGCAGCGACACCGGCGGCTTGTGCACCGCGCGCCGGCCCGACGGCGCCGGCAGCGACGTGGCCCCGGGCAGCGACACCGCGTCCGGGAACTGCTTGCGCATCCGGTGCACCTCCGGCAGCGCCGACTCCAGGATGGAGAAGATGTGCTCGGGGCCGGCCAGGAAGTCCTCGATGGCCCGATTCTGGATCGCCACCGTCGAATACTCAAGGCACAGAAGGTGTTTCAGCGTCGCCTTCAACGAGCTTTTGACCAGGCCCTTGGCGTCGCCGTCCCAATGCAGCGCCGAGACCACCAGCCGGTTGCGCAGATGGAAGTAGGCCTGCCAGTCGATGGCGTCGTCCTTGTCGCTCCACGCCATGTGCCAAATCGCGGTGCCGGGCATCGTCACGGTGCCGTAGCCGCGGGCCGCCGCGCGCAACCCGTACTCGGCGTCGTCCCACTTGATGAACAGCGGCAACGGCTGGCCCAGTTCCTCGGCCACCACCCGCGGGATCATGCACATCCACCAGCCGTTGTAGTCCACGTCGATGCGGCGGTGCAGCAGCTTGCTGCGGTCGGCCTCGGCGGCCAACGGGAACTTCGCGAAGTCGTGGTCGTAGTCGGTGAACGGCGCGTTGGTCCACATGAAGTTCGAGCGGTCCACCACCTCGCCCATCACATGCAGGTGCGAGGGCTCCTGCAGGTTGAGCATCTGGCCGCCGACCAGGGTCGGCGACTTGGCGAACCGGTTGAGCGCCAGGGCCCGCAGGATCGAGTCGGGCTCGATGCGGATGTCGTCGTCCATGAACAGGATCTGCTCACAGTCGGTGTTCTTCAGCGCCTCGTACATCACCCGGCTGTAACCGCCGGAACCGCCGAGGTTGGGCTGGTTGTGGATGGTGAGCCGGCCCTGCAGCGGGGCCGCGGCGTCGGCGAAGTCCGGGTGGTCGACGGCCTTCTTGTTGCCCTGATCGGACACGATCACCGCGCCGATCGCCTCGTCGACCAGCGGATCCGACGTCAGCGCCGCCAGGGCGTTGACGCAGTCCGCGGGCCGGTTGAAGGTGGGGATGCCCACGGCGATGTTCGCCCGCCCGGGCGCGGGCACCGGGGCGTACCAGCCCGCGCTGTGCACCGTGACGTCGGTGTCGGTGGTGATGTCGAACCAGATCCAGCCGCCGTCCTCGAACGGATCGAGACCGATCTCGAACTCGGTCCAGGCGGGTTCGGCGAGCGGTGTAGTTCCGCGAGCACGAGGCCCGCCGACATCGGACCCAGCGGGTTCGGCGAGCGGTGTAGTTCCGCGAGCACGAGGCCCGCCGACATCGGACCCAGCGGGTTCGGCGAGCGGTGTAGTTCCGCGAGCACGAGGCCCGCCGACATCGGACCCAGCGGGTTCGGCGAGCGGTGTAGTTCCGCGAGCACGAGGCCCGCCGACATCGGACCCAGCCGGGGTGGACGGACCGGGGCTGGTCACCGGCGCCCCGCCCACGGTGATCCGGGCACCGGTGGCCTTGGTGCGGTAGACGTCGACCCGGGCCGAGCCGGACAATTCGACCCGCAGCACCACCGACTCCAGCGTCGACCAGCGGCGCCAGTAGCTGGCCGGGAACGCGTTGAAATACGTCGCGAACGACACCTCGGAACCCTCGCCGATCTCCAGGCAGGTGCGGGTGGGGGCGTGCGCGCGCTTGGCGTTGGTGCTCGATTCCTCGATGTAGAGCTTGCGGACGTCGAGGGGTTCGCCGGGTCGGGGCAGGATGACCCGGGACAGCAGGCTGACCGCCCGGGACTCCGCTGCATCGAGCGGGCCGGAGGGGATGTCACTCATGCGGTACTGCTTTCGTCTGTCAGAGGGGCCCCGTCAACGAGGTGCGGGACAAGCGTGTTGTCGTACATGTTGAGCGCACTGGCGATGGCCATGTGCATGTCGAGGTACTGGTAGGTACCCAATCGGCCGCCGAACAGCACCTTGGCGGTGGCGGTCTCGGCCTTGGCGCGGCTCCGGTAGGCCGTCAACAACGCCCGGTCGGCGTCGGTGTTGATCGGATAGTACGGCTCGTCATCGGCGTCGGCGAAGCGCGAGAACTCCCGCATGATCACGGTCTTGTCGCTCGGATAGGACCGCTCCGGATGGAAGTGCCGGAATTCGTGGATGCGGGTGTAGGGCACGTCCGCATCGTTGTAGTTCATCACCGAGGTGCCTTGGAAGTCCCCGCAACCGTCGAGCACCTCGAGCTCGAAGTCCAGCGTGCGCCAGCCCAGCCGACCCTCGGCGTAGTCGAAGTACCGGTCCAGCGGGCCGGTGTAGACCACCGGGGCATCCGGGCTCTGCGCGCGCAGCTCGTCGCCGACCTCGAACCAGTCGGTGTCCAGGCGCACCTCGATGCGCTCGTCGGCGGCCATGTTCTCCAGCCACGCGGTGTAGCCGTCGACGGGCAGACCCTCGTAGGTGTCGTTGAAGTAGCGGTTGTTGAAGGTGTAGCGGACCGGCAACCGCGCGATGTTGGCCGCGGGCAGTTCCTTGGGATCGGTCTGCCACTGCTTGGCGGTGTAGTGCTTGACGAACGCCTCGTAGAGCGGCCGGCCGATCAGCGAGATCGCCTTTTCCTCGAGGTTCTTGGCTTCGGCGGTGTCGATCTCGGCGGCCTGCTCGGCGATCAGCGCGCGCGCCTCGTCGGGGGTGAAGTAACGGCCGAAGAACTGCGACACCAGGCCCAGGCCCATCGGGAACTGATAGGCCTGCCCGTTGTGCATCGCGAACACCCGGTGCTGGTAGTCGGTGAAGTCGGTGAACTGCCGCACGTAATCCCACACCCGCTGATTGGAGGTGTGGAACAGGTGCGCACCGTATTTGTGCACCTCGATCCCGGTCTGCGGTTCGGCCTCGGAGTAGGCGTTGCCGCCGATGTGGGGGCGGCGTTCGACCACGAGCACTCGCTTACCGAGTTGCGTGGCCACGCGCTCAGCGATCGTCAGGCCGAAAAAACCGGACCCGACGACCAATAGGTCGTAGCGACCGGAAGGAGGTGAGGTCATCGGCAGCAAGGGTATCGGACCGCAGCAACTTGGCCCGGCCCGACGCCACGGGGAACGGCCCCGAGGTCCGTTCGGCCAGCGCCGGCGGGCGCTTCGGGCACCGGGTTGGACGCTGCCGGCGTTGGCGGCCGCGACCGCGACCACAACTCTGCCGTGTCGCGATTAGCTCACGATTGCGCATCGTCACTCCAGTCACACCAGTCTCAGCTGTACCGTCGATTCAGTAGTTTTCAGATGCACACACGTAGTCCAGATTGAGGAGACTTCCGTGCCAAACCGACGTCGACGCAAGCTCTCGACAGCCATGAGCGCAGTCGCCGCCCTGGCAGTCGCGAGTCCTTTTGCCGTGATCGCACTTTCCGAGCTGTCCCCGGCCCCGCAGGAGCGGGACTTCCAGCAGGCAGCCGTGGTGACCGACCTGCCCAACGAGTTGATGTCCGCCCTGCAGCAGGGGCTGTCGCAGTTCGGCATCAATCTGCCCCCGATGCCCACCGGGCTCAGCCCCGCGGGCGCCATGCCCAGCACCGGACTGACCAGCCCGGCGCTGACCAATCCCGGCCTCGGCCTGGGCACGCCGGGTCTGACGGCCCCCGGCCTGACGACCCCGGGCCTGACCAGCCCCGGCCTGACCACCCCGGGCCTGACCACGCCGGCGACTCCCGGCCTGACCACCCCGGCACTCGGTGATCCCGCGCTGGCCAACCCGGCGCTCACGCCCGAGCTCACCAGCCCGGCCGCCACGGTCCCCGGCCTGACCGATGTCAGCCTCAACCCGTCGCTGACCTCACCGGATCCGCTGGCCGCGGTGCCCGGCGCGGCACCCGGCCTGGGCCTGCCCAACGAGATGCCGATCAGCGCGCCGATCGGGCTGGACCCGATGGCGGGCACCTACCCGATTCTGGGTGACCCGTCGCTGTCGGCGATGCCGGTGGCCTCGAGCGGCGGCGGTGGCCTGATCAGCGACCTGAGCAGCGCCGCTCAGCAGCTCGGCGCCGGCCAGGCGATCGACCTGCTCAAGGGCGTGGTGATGCCGTCGATCATGAGCGCCGTGCAGTCCGCGGCGCCGGCGGCGCAGGGCGCGGCGGCTCCGGCCGCCGAGGCTGCCGCGGGAGCCGCGGCGGGCGCAGCCGAGGCGATCCCGGCCGCTGCGGGATAAGCACCCAACCGAATCCTGTAACCAAACGGCACCGCAGGGTGGGCTCGCACTCGACCCCCATCGAGCCCGAGTCCCTGCGGTGCCGTTGCACGTAATCACTTTGTTCACTTTCGTACCGTGTCGAAACACGAGCAACACACGACACTTACGTAACATCAGGCCGTGCCCCGCCGCTTCGGCCGCCGGCCGCCGCCGGCCCTGCTGCTCACCGCAATCGCGGCGACAGTTGTCATCCTCCCGTGGGCGCTCGACGGCTCACCTGCCCAGCAGGACCGCCCCAGCGCCGAGGACACCCGGCTCACCGAGCAACCGCTCGACGGTATCGGCGGCGGAGTCACCGTGCGCGAACTGTCGCAGCCGACACCGTTTTCCATGGTGGCGCTCACCGGTGACGATCTGACCGACACCTCCGCGCGCATCCGCGCCAAACGCGCCGACGGCAGCTGGGGTCCGTGGTACGAGGCCGAGGCGTTGCGCTCGGCCGCCGACGACAGCATCGACAGCGCGCCGCGCGGCACCGACCCGGTGTTCGTCGGCAACACCACCCGGGTGCAGATCGCGGTCCACCGGCCCACCGATGCGCCGGTGACCACCGCCGCGACGCCCGGTGACTCGGCGCCGAACCACGATGACGAACTCGGCTACCGGCCCGCCAACGTCGAACAACCGCTGGGCCAGAACCTCTCGGCGGTGCTCATCAGCCCGCCCCAGGCGCCGGTCGACATCCAGTGGACGCCGCCGACCGCGGCGCTGCCGGCCGGCCAGCCGCCGGCCATCATCAGCCGCGCGCAGTGGGGCGCCGGACCGACGGGACGCTGCGGGCCGCCGGTCTACGGCGACACCGTGCGCGCCGGGGTGGTCCACCACACCGCCGGCAACAACGACTACGCCCCGGAGGATTCCGCGGCGATCATCCGAGCGATCTACGCGTATCACACCCAGACGCTGGGCTGGTGCGACATCGGCTACAACGCGCTGGTCGACAAGTACGGACAGGTCTTCGAGGGCCGCGCCGGGGGCACCGACCGCCCGGTCGAGGGCTCGCACTCCGGTGGCTTCAACCACAACACCTTCGGGGTGGCGATGCTGGGCAACTTCAACGAGTTTCGGCCGCCGGACATTCTGCTGGGCACCATGGGCCGGCTGCTGGGCTGGCGCCTCGGGCTCGACCATGTCGATCCCCGCGGCACCGTGGTGCTGCCCTCGGCCGGTGGCCGCTTCACGCACTTCGCGCGCGGCTCCATGCCCACGCTGCCGACGATCTTCACCCACCGCGACGTCGGAAACACCGACTGCCCGGGCGACGCCGCCTACGCCGCACTCGACGAGATCCGCAACCTGGCGGCCCGCTTCAACCAGCCCGCGCCCCCGCTGACGCTGGAGGACCGGCTGCGCGGCGGCGCGATCTTCACCAAGTGGGAGTCGATGGGCGGGGCCGCCTCACCCCTGGGCGCGCCGACCTCCCCGGAGGCCTTCGCCGACCGCAACGCCCGCTACGCCACCTTCGAGCACGGCGCGATGTACTGGTCGCCGGACAGCGGGGCCGAACCGGTGACCGGCGCCATCTACGCCGCCTGGGCGTCGCTGGGCTACGAGCGCGGGCTGTTGGGCCTGCCGACCAGCGCCGAGATGCACGAACCGCTGTGGATCGTGCAGAACTTCCAACGCGGAACGCTGAACTTCGACCGCGAATCCGGCTTGGTGACCCGGGTGGTCGACGGGGTGGCGCAACGGCTGCCGCCGCCGCCCCCGGACGGACCACCGGTCCAGCTGGAGCGGTTCACCCGGATCTCCAACTGAGCGACGCCGGCCGGGCGCCGAGATCGGCGTAATGCCGAAAGCCACCCGCACAAAGTGGCCCAAACTCACCTTTGGGCGGGAGAACGGCGGGGGCTAGAGCCACCAGCGTTCGAGTACGCGCGCCAGCCCGTCGTCGGTGTTCGGGGTGGTCAGCTCGTTGGCCGCGGCTATTGCCGCCGGATGCGCGTTGCCCATCGCGACCCCGTGGCCGGCCCAGGCCAGCATCGACACATCGTTGGGCATGTCGCCGAAGGTGATGATCTCGTCCGCACCGATCCCCAACGGGTCGGCGAATTCGGCGATCCCGGTGGCCTTGCTGACCCCCGACGGCATCACCTCGATCAGACCGTTGTTGGTGCTGTAGGTGATATCGGCATCGCTGCCGAGGTGTGGGCCCAGTTCGGCCGCCATCTCCGCACTGGTCGCGCCGGTCTTGCGGATCAGCAGTTTGATCGCCGGGGCCGACAGCAGGTCCGTGAGCGACACCTCGGTGTTGTCGGGGTTGAGCCAGGCGTGTTCGTAGCCGGGCGAGCTGACGAACTGCGGCGTCGCGGCGTCGTGCGCGCTCTCCCCGACCCGTTCGACCGCCAGGCCGGAGCCGGGGATCACCCGTTCGGCGATGTCGGCCAGCCGCGCCAGGGCGTCCACCGACAGCGTCCGCACCGACAGGATCCGGTCGGTCGACGGGTCATAGAGCACGGACCCGTTGGCGCACACCGCGATCGGGGCAAACCCCAGCTCGTCGACGACCGGCGCCACCCAACGCGGCGGGCGGCCCGTGGCGAGGATGAACTGCGCGCCGCCGGCCACCGCGGCGTTCACCGCCTCCAGGGTGCGGGGGGTGATCTTCTCGTCCTCGTCGAGCAGGGTGCCATCCACATCGGTGGCAATCAGGGCTGGCAATGTCATTGGTGGTCACTCCGCTTCCGGGCCCGCTGGGCCAGTTCGGCCTCGTCGAGCAGCTTGGCTTCAGTAAGGGTGGGGGCGCCGCCGCCGAGCCGCTTCGGCACCCAATAGGCGCCGGCGGGATGCGGGTAGCGCGCTTGTACGTCGTGCAGGATCGTCGTCATCGACGTCCGCAGGGTGGTCTCGAGTTGGCCGGCGTGACCTACCGGTGGCAGCGGTGCGCCGACCACCACGGTGATCGGAATCTTGTTGCGGCCCAATCTCTTAGGGTGGTCCTTGGTCCACATCCGGTGCGCGCCCCAGACGATCATCGGGATCAGCGGCACCTGCGCCTCCAGCGCCATCCGGGCCGCACCCGACTTGAACTCCTTCAGTTCGAACGATCGGCTGATGGTGGCTTCCGGGTAGACGCCGACCAGTTCACCCTCGCGGAGTCGTTGCACCGCAACGGCATACGCGCCCGCGCCCGCGGTGCGGTCCACCGGGATGGTTCCGGAGTGGGCGATCAGGAAGTTGATGAACTTCACCTCCTGCATCTCCGCTTTGATCATGAACCGCATCCGCCGCCTGCGCTCGGTGGCCGCGAGGGCAGCCGGCAGGAAGTCGATGTAGCTGGTGTGATTGATCGCGATGACCGCGCCGCCGCGCGTCGGCATGTTGTCCAACCCGTGAAAGCTGATTTTTGTTCCGACGACGCGTCGAGCCAGCCCGGCCGCGATCTCCAGGGTGCGGAAAACCGGCTCCATGACCCACTACTCCGACCGCTGCGCCCGTCGCGCGGCCCGCTCGGCGGCCTCCTCCGCATCCAGTTGGGAGGCCTCACCCAGGGACGGCGCGCCGCCGCCGAGCCGTTTGGGCACCCAGAATTCGCCGGGCGGATACGGCCCGTAGGCGTCCTGAACCTGTTCCAGCAGATGCTGCATGCGGCTGTGCAGCAGCGCGGTCAGTTCCGGGGCCGGCAGCGTCGGGGCGATCGGTTCGCCCACCGCCACCGAGATCGGCACCTTGGGTCGCCACAGCTTCTTGGGATGCCCCTTGGTCCAGACCCGCTGCGCGCCCCAGACGATGTGCGGCACGATCGGGACACCCGCCGCGATCGCCATCCGCGCGGCACCCGATTTGAATTCCTTGATCTCGAAGCTGCGGCTGATGGTGGCCTCGGGGTACACGCCGACGAGTTCGCCCTGCTCGAGCCGGCGGCACGCCTCAGCGAAGGAGTCGGCGCCGGCCTCCCGGTCCACCGGGATGTGCCGCAGCTTGCGCATCAGGAAGCCGCCGACCTTGTGGTCGAATACCTCCTGTTTGGCCATGAACCGGACCTTGCGGCCCAGGCCCTGTCGGTACGCGGGCAGCCCAGCAAAGGTGAAGTCGAAATAGCTGGTGTGGTTGATGGCGACGACGGCACCGCCCGTCTTGGGCAAGTTCTCCACGCCCGTCACAGTGAACGTGAGGCCCTGTACACGCCAGGCCGCGCGGGCCAGCTGGATGACGGTGCCATATACGGGTTCCACAGCAACCAGCCTAGCCGGGGCGGGTGGCGCGCCCTCAGGACGTAGGCGCCGTCCGCCGGCCGTTCGGACCTCGGCACCGACGTCGCCGATGCGCACCGCATCGACCGACACCGGCGGTTGTCGGCGGCCGCCGCGGCCGCCGGCGACTAAGCTCGGCACAGCAGAAGGCGCGGAAAAGCCCGCGCAAAATTACCGTTCGGAGTGTATTAGTGCAGGTCACGAGCGTCGGCCACGCCGGCTTTCGGATTGATACCGCCGCGGGCGCCATCCTGTGCGACCCGTGGGTCAACCCGGCGTACTTCGGTTCGTGGTTCGTCTTCCCCGACAACAGCGAACTGGACTGGGACGCCCTCGGCGACTGCGACTACCTGTACGTGTCGCACCTGCACAAGGACCACTTCGATCCGGAGACGCTGCGCGCCCACGTCAACAAGGACGCCGTGGTGCTGCTGCCGGACTTCCCCGTCCCGGACCTCAAACGCGAGTTGGAGAAGCTGGGCTTTCACCGGTTCTTCGAGACCACCGATTCGCAACGGCACACCGTGTCCGGGCCCAAGGGCGAACTGGACATCATGATCATCGCGTTGCGGGCCCCGGCCGACGGCCCGATCGGCGATTCCGGGCTGGTGGTCTCGGACCGCACCACCACGGCCTTCAACATGAACGACGCCCGGCCCATCGATCTGGACATGGTCCACGCCGAGTTCGGCCACATCGACGTGCACATGCTGCAGTACTCGGGCGCCATCTGGTACCCGATGGTCTACGACATGCCCGCGCGCGCCAAGGAGGCGTTCGGGGTGCAGAAGCGCCAGCGCCAAATGGACCGGTGCCGGCAATACATCGCCCAGGTGGGAGCAACCTGGGTGATCCCCTCGGCGGGCCCGCCGTGCTTCCTCGACGCCGAACTGCGCGACCTCAACGACGACCACGGCGACCCGGCCAACATCTTTCCCGACCAGATGGTGTTCCTCGACCAGATGCGCCGGCACGGGCACGACGCCGGCTTGCTGATGATTCCGGGCACGGTCGCCGACTTCACCGGCGCACAACTGAACTCGCTGGCCCACCCGTTGCCGACCGCGCAGGTGGAGGCCATCTTCACCACCGACAAGGCCGCCTACATCGAGGACTACGCGCGGCGGATGGCGCCGGTGCTGGCGGCCGAGAAGGCGCGCTGGGCGCCCGCGGCGGGAGAACCGCTGCTGGAGCCGCTGCGGGCCCTGTTCGAGCCCATCATGCTGCAGACCGACCAGATCTGTGACGGCATCGGCTACCCGGTGGAACTGCGGCTGCAGTCCCGCGACCATCAGGAGACCGTGGTCCTCGATTTTCCGAAACGCGCTGTGCGTGAACCCATCCCGGATGAGAAGTTCCGCTACGGGTTCGAGATCCCGACCGAGTTGGTGCGCACCGTGGTCCGCGACCGCGAGCCGGACTGGGTCAACACGATCTTCCTGTCCACCCGGTTCAAGGCCTGGCGGGTCGGCGGCTACAACGAGTATCTCTACACGTTCTTCAAGTGCCTCACCGACGAGCGGATTGCCTACGCCGACGGCTGGTTCGCCGAGGCCCACGACGACTCGGCTTCGATCACGTTGGACGGCTGGGAGATTCAACGTCGGTGCCCGCACCTGAAGGCCGACCTGTCCAAGTTCGGCGTGGTCGACGGCAACACCTTGACCTGCAATCTGCACGGCTGGCAGTGGAATCTGACCAACGGGCGCTGCCTGACCTCCAAGGGTCACGAACTGCGGGCGTCGCGGCAATGAGCGCGCCGCCGCGGCAGTACTACGACGACGGACTGGTCCAGTTGGACCGGCACGCGATCACGCTGCGGCGCTACCACTTCCCGTCGGGCACCTCGAAGGTGATCCCCATCGCCTCGATCCGCGGCTACCGCGCCGAACCGCTGGGCTACTTCACCCAGCGGTTCCGGATCTGGGGCAGCTCGGATCTGGATCTTCGCCGCTGGCTGCCGCTGGACGTGTGGCGGCCGATCAAGTCGACGCTGGTGACCCTGGAGGTCGCCGGGGAGCGACGGCAGCCCGCGTTCACGCCGCTGCGGCCCGCGGAGTTCCTCACCGGCCTGGACGAGGTACTTGCGCAACGCTGACCGTCAGCGCGTCGAAACCCGTTGCCGCAGTTCCGAAGCCGCCTCTGAGGCGGTGTCGTACACCCGGACCACGGCCTCGTCGCCGCCCTGCAGGTAGGTCGACTCCCCGAGTTCGGTGTAGCGGGTGGCCCCGATCCCGATCAGCACCGTGTCCGGCCGGCCGGCGGCGACCATCAGCGCGCCGACGTCCTCCAGCGGGGTGTCCGCGGCGCCCTTCTGATTCGCCAGCCGTTCGACCACCCAGTCCAGCAGGACCTCGCCGTAGTACGAGTAGCCCAGCAGCGGGCTGTCCACGCCGTAGGCGTGTTCCTTGCCGTCGGGGCCGTGCAGGAAGCACACCAGGCGCAGGGTCGCGGTGGGCCCGTCGGGGGTGAGGTCGCTGATCTCGAAGAACTGTCCGGCAACACCTTTGGAGGCGGGGCCCCAATTCTTCTTGTGACTGATCTTCGGCGCGCCCGGGCGTCGGATCGAGCAGTCGTTGAACGCGCCCAACGCGAACGGCTCCAACGTCGCCACGGTATCGCCGTTCCACTTCACCCGGCAGGCCAGACCCACCTCGGGCTCGATCTGCAGGTTCAGCGGTCCGTCGAAGTCCGGGCTCTCGGCGGGCAACTGGATACGGTCGCTGGACAGTGGGAACTCACCGAGGAAGCCGTCGTTACCGGGGGCGTACCAAGGGAAGATGCCCTTGGGCGCATTGCCCTCCGAGACGACGCTGACGAAGTCGGCGGCCTCGCCGGCCTGCTCCAGGTGGCCGGCGAAGTTGCCCGCCACCCCGAGACCGAACCAGTTGCGCATCTCGTCGAAATCAAGGGTGATCACGGTTCCAGTACCTCCGTACCGACGTAGGGCACCAGGGCCGGCGGCACCCGCACGCTGCCGTCAGGTTGCTGGTGATTCTCCAGGATCGCGACCAGCCACCGGGTGGTCGCCAGGGTGCCGTTCAGCGTCGCGGCAATCTGCGGCTTGCCGTTGTCGTCGCGGTACCGGGTGGCGAGCCGACGCGCCTGGAACGTCGTGCAGTTCGAGGTGGAAGTCAGCTCGCGGTAGGCCTGCTGGGTGGGCACCCACGCCTCGCAGTCGTACTTGCGCGCCGCCGACGACCCCAGATCCCCGGCGGCGACGTCGATCACCCGGTACGGAACATCGATGAGCGCCAGCATCTCCCGCTGCCAGCCCAGCAGCCGCTCGTGCTCGGCGGCGGCGTCCTCGGGTTTGCAGTAGACGAACGCCTCGACCTTGTCGAACTGGTGGACCCGGATGATGCCGCGGGTGTCCTTGCCGTAGCTGCCGGCCTCGCGCCGGAAGCACGACGACCAGCCGGCGTACCGCAGCGGACCGGCAGCGAGGTCCAGGATCTCGTCGGAGTGATAGCCGGCCAACGGGACCTCGGAGGTGCCCACCAGATACAGGTCGTCGGAGTCCACCCGGTAGATCTCGTCGGCGTGGGTGCCGAGAAACCCGGTGCCGGACATGATTTCGGGGCGCACCAACACCGGCGGGATCATCAGCGTGAAGCCGTTGTCGCAGGCCACCCGCACCGCCAACTGCAGCAACCCGAGCTGCAACAGCGCGCCCCGGCCGGTCAGGAAGTAGAACCGCGAACCCGACACCTTGGCGCCGCGTTCCATGTCGATCAGCCGCAGGGACTCCCCCAGTTCGAGGTGGTCCTTGGGGGCGGCGATCGCGGGCGGCTCCCCCACGGTGTCGAGCACCACGAAGTCGTCCTCACCCCCGGCGGGCACCCCGTCGATGATGATGTTGGAGACCGCCAGGTGCGCGGCGGTGAACGCCCGCTCGGCTTCGGCCTGGGCGGCCTCGGCGGCCTTCACCCCGGCCGCGAGTTCCTTGGCCCGGGCCAGCACCGCCGGCCGCTCCTCCGGGCCGGCCGCGCCGACCTGCTTGCTGACCGTCTTCTGCTCGGCGCGCAAGTTGTCCGCGGCGGACACCGCGGCGCGGCGAGCGGTGTCTGCGGCCAGCAGCGCATCGACTAGGGCCGGGTCTTCCCCCCGGCTGCGCTGCGACCGTCGAACGGCATCGGGGTCTTCGCGGAGCGTCTTGAGGTCGATCACGCCCGTCAACACTACTTTTGCCGTCGGCGGCCGACGTCGCCGAGGTCGTCATTGCCGGCCGGGGCCCCGGGACACAACCACATAACGCTACTTCTGCCACAGTTGTCACACCCCCCGGCGCGCCTGTCACAATAGATCCAATGTCCGAAGTACCAGAGCAGGACGACCCGGCTGAAAAGGGCGACCCGGTCGACGAAGCGGCCACCACCGACTCCGTCGACACCGGGGACGGCGAATCCCTCGACGAAACCCTCGCGACCGACGAAGTCGACGAGACCGAGACCGCCGAGACCGAAGCCGTCGCGCCCGACGCCGAACCGACCATCGATGAGCCGCCCGCAGCGCGCGGCGAACGGTTCGCGTGGCTGCAGACCCTGCATGCCCGGTCCACCCGGCGCGCGCTGGTCCTCACCGCGCTGGGCGCCCTGCTGATCGCCGGCCTCATCACGGCGCTGCCGGTCGGCACCCAACGCGGCGGGCTGGCCAGTTACCTGGAGGCCAACCCGGTTCCCAGCACCGGCACCCGCGGCACCGAGGCGTTCAACAACGCCCAGCCCGGCGACTGCCTGAACTGGCCGGAGGGCGTTCCCGACGAGGCCACCGTGGTGGACTGCAAGGACGAGCACCGCTTCGAAGTCGCCGAATCCGTCGACATGCGGACCTTCCCGGGCTCCGAGTACGGCCCGGATGCCGCGCCGCCGTCCCCGGCCCGCATCCAGCAGATCAGCCAGGAGCAGTGCCAGGCCGCGGTCCAGCGTTACCTCGGCACCCGCTACGACCCCAACAGCCGCTTCACCACCAGCATGCTGTGGTCCGGCGACAAGGCCTGGAGCAAGCACGGCGAACGTCGGATGCTCTGCGGCCTGCAGTTGCCCGGCGCCGACGGCGGACAGCTCGCGTTCCAGGGCAAGGTCGCCGAGATCGACCAGTCCAAGGTGTGGCCGGCCGGGACCTGCCTGGGGATCGACCCGACCAGCAACCAGCCCACCGACATCCCGGTGGACTGCACGACCCCGCACGCCATGGAGGTCACCGGTTCGGTGAACCTCGCCGAGCGGTTCCCGGGCGGGTTGCCGCCCGAGGCCGAGCAGGACGGCTTCATCAAGGACGTCTGCACCCGGCTGACCGACGAGTACCTGGCCCCGCTGCAGCTGCGCACCACCACGCTGACACTGATCTACAGCACCATCTCGCTGCCCAGCTGGTCGGCCGGCAGCCACCAGGTGGCCTGCAGCATCGGCGCGACGCTCGGCAACGGCGGGTGGGCCACGCTGCTCAACGAGGCCAAGGGTCCGCTGCTCATCAACGGCCATCCGCCGATCCCGCCGCCGGAGATCCCGCCGGAGCGGCTCAACCTGCCGCCGATCCCGATGCCCGGCTCGTCGAGCGGACAGAACTACGGTTCGTCGCAGTCGTCGGGGTCCTCGTCCGGCTCCGGTTCCTCCGGCTCCGGTTCGTCCGGGTCGTCGGGCTCGGGCCAGCATCTGCCGCAGCAGGCGACGGCCACCCAGACCCAGACCCCGGCGCCCGAACCGGCCGAGCCGGCCAACCCGCCGCCGGCCGGGCCCGAGCCCGCGCCCCCCGCCGCCGGGCGCGCCGCCCCCGCCACCGCCGCCGCCGCCGGGCCTGCCGCCGCCCCCGGCACCCGCGCCTGAGCCGCCCCCGGCAGGTCCGCCACCCGGACCCGACGAGGGTCCGCCGCCGGCCTGATCGATGCCGGTACAGATGAGCGCCGAGCGCTTCGAGGACTTGGTGTCCGACGCGTTGGATCGGATCCCGCCCGAATTGGCCGGGGCGCTGAACAACGTCGTGGTGCTGGTCGAGGATCGCCACCCCGAGGAACCCGACCTGCTGGGGCTCTACGAGGGCACCGCGCTGACCGAACGCGACAGCACCTACGCCGGGGCGTTGCCGGATCGCATCACGATCTTCCGCGGCGCGCTACTGGACATGTGCGGCACCGAGGCCGAGGTGACCGACGAGGTGACGATCACCGTCATCCACGAGATCGCGCACCATTTCGGCATCGACGACGAGCGCCTGCACGAATTGGGTTGGGCCTGAACTCACTCGGGTCGCGCTGCGCGCGGCACCACCGCTTTGTCGGCGGTCGGTGATAGGAACGTGTCCATGGAGACAGGTTGCCGAGCATGCACCACCGGTGCCGCGCACTGTCACGGCACGCTCATCCGACATTGGCACGGCCGCCCCGAGTGCACCGACGACGACTGTTGGAGCCCGGAGTTGACGGTGCACGCTTTCGACGTCGAATGCGTTGCGGTGGGGTGCGAGTGCGATCAGCCCATCGGGTCCGGCGCCCGCTGGGCGTCGTCGCCCGCGTGAGGCTGCGCGGCGACGCTGGGCTGCGGGGTCAGGGGCGGACCGACCGCGCCCCAGTGCACGCAACTCCACCGCCCGTCGGTGATCGGCGCCAGCACCACTGATTCGGCGTTGGCCAGATGGTTGTCTAGCGCGAATTGCGGGTCCACCCCGGCCAGCACGGCGCCCACCAACCGGATCGCCGCACCGTGGCTGACCACGACGATGTCCTCGGTCCAGCTGTCGTTGTCGAGATAGCGCATCCGCAGGTCGTTGACCACCGGGATGTAGCGATCCAGGACGTCGACGCCGCTTTCCCCGCCGGGCATCGGCAGCTTGAGGTCGCCCTCGTGCCAGCGCCGGTAGATCTGGGTGAACTCGTCGACGGCGTCGCTGTCGTTGCGGCTTTCCAGCTCGCCCACCTGCACCTCGTGGATGTCGGGGTACTCGAGTGGGTCGACCCCCAACAGCCCGCCGATCTCGGCGGCCGTCTGCCGGGCGCGGATCGCGATGGAATGGGCGAGCAGCGCCGGCGGCTTGGGGGCGGTCCGGGCGAACGTGCGGGCCTGATCACGGCCCAGCGGGGTCAGCTCGGCGCCGGGCGGCTTGGTGTCCAACCGCTTTTCGACGTTGCCATAGGTTTGTCCGTGCCGGACCAGCACCAGCCGTCCGCTCACGCCTGCTCACCCTGGCGCAGCCGAGCGAGCCAACGCGCCGCCTCGTCGAGTTGCGGCGGCGCAGCGCCGACCGCCGATCCTGTGGGCCATGATCCGAGATATCGCACATCTGCACAACGACGGTGCAGCGCGGTTAGTGCCTCGGCGACCGCGGTGTCTTCGATATGCCCCACCCAGTCGAGGAAAAACACATAGGTACCGAGCTCGACGCGGGTGGGCCGGGACTCGATCCGGGTCAGGTCGATATCGCGGATGCTGACCTCGGTCAGGGCGTTGACCAGGGCACCCGGCACGTTGTCCAGCCGCAGTACCACCGACGTGCGATCGGCCCCCGTGCGCGCCGGGGGCGCAGCGGGCGGGCCCACGAGCACGAACCGGGTCCGGGCGTTCGGTTCGTCGACGACGCCCTCGGCCAGCGTCGCCAGGCCGTAGTGCGCGGCGGCCAGCGCGGTGCTGACCCCGGCGTCGGCCGTCCCGGCCCGGACGTCGGCGGCCGCGGCGGCGTTGGAGATGGCCGGCACCACCTCGGCCGCCGGCAGGTGCTCCCGCAGCCAGCGGCGCACCTGGGCGGCCGCCACCGGAAACGCGGCCACCGTGCGGACGTCGGCGCTGCGGGTGCCGGGGGCGACGACGATGCTGAACGCGACATCGAGGGTGAGCTCGGCGAACACCTGCAGCGGGGCGCCGGCGGCCAGGGAGTCGAGGGTCGGCAGCACCGAACCCTCGATCGAGTTCTCGATCGGGACGCAGGCGTAGTCGGCGCGGCCGTCCCGGACGGCCTCGAGCGCCGCCGGGGTGCTGTCGGTGGCCAGCGGATGCACCTCGGGCCGGCCGGGGATCAGCCCTGCTGCGGTCATGCCGCCCAGCGCCGCTTCGGAGAACGTGCCCCGGGGACCGAGGTAGGCGATGGCGGTCACACGCCAAACCTTAACGCCGAAGGCCTTGCGCACCCCGCCGACACTGGTTAAGTTAGCCTTACCTCACTTACATCGAGCCTGGTCGGGAGCCTGACCGGGATGCGGAAGGGCCACTATGACTCTGGCGACGATCTCCGGGCCGACGACGGCGGAACGCATCCGCAGCGCGTGCATCCGCGCCCAAAGCGCCCTGATCGCCCTCGACGGCGCCGATCCGGAGACGGTGAGCGTGCACCATCTGCTGCCCGACGGCTCGGTCGCGATCGCGGTGCCGATCAACGGGGTGGCGGCGGCCAACGTCGTGGCGTCCGGGGCCGCCGGCGTCCAGGCTTTCCTCGAATTGACCGACTACGCGCCGCTGCCGCTGCGCGAGCCGGTGCGCTCGCTGGTATGGATCCGCGGCCGGCTGCACCGGGTCCCGGACTCGATGCTGCGGGCCACCCTGGATGTGGTGGCGGCCGAGGACCCGAACCCGGCCCTGCTGCAGGTCGGCACCGAGTCCGCGCTGCTGCGGCTGGAGATCGAGTCGGTGGTCGTCGCCGACTCCTCGGGCGCCGAAGCGGTGGCGCCCAGCGCGCTGCTTGAGGCCCGTCCCGACCCGTTCTGCGCGCTGGAGACCGGCTGGCTGCGTCACCTCGACTCCGACCATCGCGACCTGATCGACCGGCTCGCGACCAAGCTGCCGCGGCCGCTGCGCGGCGGTCAGGTCCGCCCGCTCGGATTGGACCGCTACGGCGTGCGGTTGCGCGTCGAAGGCGCCGACGGCGACCACGACGTGCGGCTTCCGTTCAATCAGCCGGTGGACGACGTGACCGGACTCAGCCGGGCCATCCGCATCCTGCTGGGCTGCCCCTTCGTCAACGGACTGCGCGCCCGCCGCACCCCCTGACCCTCGCTCGGGCGATACCGTGTCGGGGTGAGCGCACCGAGCGCATCTGAGGCCCTGAGCGCCCACGACCGCCGCGCGCTGCGCATCGAGGTCGGTGTCGTCCTGGTCGTGACCTTCGGCCTCAGTGCCGTCACCGCGACGCTGCAGCTGATCGACTTCGTGCTGCGCGGCCTGGCCGGCCAGACAGTCGCCCTCAACCCCCGTCGCTCCTACTTCGACCTGATCGACCTGGGCCTGAACCTGGCCTACCTCACCCAGCTGCTCGCCTGGGGCGCGCTCGCGGTTTACCTCCTGTGGCGCAGCGGATTCGGCCCCACCCGAATCGGCCTGGGCCGGTTGCGAGTGCGCCCGGACCTGCTCGGCGGTCTGGGCCTGGCGGCCCTGATCGGCATCCCGGGGCTGGGCCTGTACGTGGCGTCCCGGGCGCTGGGGTTCAGCGCCGCGGTGGTCCCCACCGAGCTCGGCGACACCTGGTGGCGGATCCCGGTGCTGCTGGGGGTGTCCTTCGCCAACGGCTGGGCCGAAGAGGTGGTGGTGGTCGCCTACCTGCTCACCCGGCTGCGCCAGTTCCGGGTCAACCCGGTCACCGCACTGGTCGCCTCGAGCGTGCTCCGCGGGGCCTACCACCTGTACCAGGGCTTCGGGGCGGGTCTGGGCAACCTGGTGATGGGGCTGATCTTCGGCTACGTCTGGCAGCGCACCGGCCGGCTGTGGCCGCTGATCATCGCGCACTTTCTGATCGACGCCGTGGCCTTCGTCGGGTACGCGCTGCTGGCGCCGCACCTGGGCTGGCTGGGCATCGAACCGCCGGCCGGCACGTAAATTGGCCTGGTGAGCGACGACCGGCCCCGCCACGGGCAGCCCCCCGGCCCGGGCCGTCGGCCGCCCCCACCCGGCGAACCGTCGCAGGTGATCCGGCGGGACCCCCAGCACCGGCCGATGCCCGGCGGCTTTCCCGCGCAGCGCCCACCACCGCCGGCGGCCCCACCGCCACCGCTGCCGCCGCGGCGCCCTCCCCCGCCACCGCCCCGGCGGCCACCCCCCCCCCGGCAGCCCCCGCCGGTTCGGTCCGCGCCGCCGCGCCGCCCGGTGCCCGCGGCCCGCGACCGCCCGGCGCCGCCCGCGCCCAAACCCGTTGCGCCGCAACCCCGAAAGACCCGCAAGCGCCGGCCCTGGGGCCGGATCCTGCTGGTGCTGCTATTGCTGGCCGGCTCGGGCGTGATCGGGGCCGGGGTCTGGCTGGACGGCGCCCTAAACCGGATCCCGGCGATCACCAGCTATCCGGACCGGCCCGCGGCGGGCCGCGGCACCACCTGGCTGCTCGTCGGCTCCGACGGCCGCCACGATCTGACCCCCGAGCAACAGGCGGAGCTGTCCACCGGCGGGGACCTGGGCTCCGGCCGCACCGACACCCTCCTGCTGGTGCACCTGCCGGGCCTCGGCTCCAGCGCGCCGACCACGATGGTCTCGATTCCCCGCGACTCCTACGTGCCGATCCCCGGCTACGGCAGCGACAAGATCAACGCGGCCTACACCTTCGGCGGCGCGCCGCTGCTGACCCAAACCGTGGAGCAGGCCACCGGGCTCCGCATCGACCACTACGCCGAGATCGGCTTCGCGGGGTTCGCGGTGCTGGTCGACGCGCTCGGCGGGGTGACGGCGTGTCCGGCCGAGCCGATCAGCGACCCGCTGGCCGGCATCGACTTGCCGGCCGGCTGCCAGCAGCTCGACGGCCGCACCGCGCTGGGTTTCGTGCGCAGCCGGGCCACCCCGCGCGCCGACCTGGACCGCATGGTCAACCAGCGCCAGTTCATGTCCGCGCTGCTCAATCGCGCCGCCAGCCCCGCGGTCTGGCTGAACCCGTGGCGCTGGTACGCGGTGCCGCGCGCGGCCGCCGACGCGGTCACCGTCGACACCGACGACCACGTGTGGGATCTGGCCCGCCTCGGCTGGGCGCTGCGCGGTTCCCCGGTCACCGTCACGGTGCCGATCGGCAGCTACACCTCGACGGGTTCGGGCGCCGTGGTCACCTGGGACGACGCGGCCGCCGGCGCGCTGTTCGAAGCGCTCGCCACCGACGCCCCGATCCCGCAGTCGGTGCTCGAGGCCCAGCCCTGACACCGCGCCCGGGAGTGATCCAGCTAACTCCCGACCGGGCGGCGGCGCGCGGTCCGGCCGGGCCCGTTCAAGTTAGGCAACGCTGCCCGAAGTAAGTGTTACCTTCCATGACAACCCCTCTGACCAGTCAGTATGGTGGCGATCATGACTCGCGACGACAGCCTCGACACCAAATTCCACGGCCTGCTTCGGGACCAGATCCGCGACGAGTTCACCGCCGCTCAGCAATACGTCGCGATTGCCGTCCACTTCGACGGTGCCGACCTGCCGCAGCTGGCCAAGTTCTTCTACCGCCAGGCCGCCGAGGAACGCAACCACGCGCTGATGTTCGTGCGCTATCTGCTCGACCGCGGGGTCGACGTGGAGATCCCGGGCGTCGATTCGGTGCGCAACGGCTTCGGCTCCGCGCGCGAGGCCGTGGCCCGGGCCCTGGAACTCGAGCGCGACGTCACCGATGCGATCGTGGCGCTGGCGGCCGCCGCCCGCGACGAGCGCGACTACCTCGGCGAGCAGTTCATGGGCTGGTTCCTCAAGGAGCAGGTCGAGGAGGTCGCCGCGATGACGACGCTGCTACGCGTCACCGAGCGGGCCGGCGACAACCTGTTCGACCTCGAGGATTACGTGGCGCGCGAGCTGGCGGCCGGATCCGCGGACCCCGCCGCGCCGCCCGTTGCCGGCGCGCTCTGACGGTCAGTCCCGCCCCGCCCCGGTCAGTCCGTTCTGCAGCCAGTCCTTGGTGCGGCCGGGGTGGTTGGTGGCCAGCCACGCGACGCCCTGATCCCGGCAGAACCGGACGTCCTCGTAGTGGTCGACGGTCCAGCAGTACAGCGCCCGGCCCTGCGCGGCGGCACGGTCGACCAACTCGGGGTGCTCCCGCAGCGTGCCGATCGACGGCCCCACCGCGGTGGCCCCGACCGTGGTCGCCGCCCCGCCACCGAGGAAGCGAGACGCCTCGCCCAACAACACCGTGGGCAGCATCGGCGCGGCCCGCCTGATCCGCCACACCGCGGCCGCCGAGAACGACATCACCACCGCGCGCGACAGATCCGCCGAGGCCGGCGCCGCGATCCCGAAGCGGTGCAGCAGCGCCAGCACCTTGCTCTCCACCAGGCCGCCGTAGCGCACCGGATGCTTGGTCTCGATGAACAGCTTGACCGGGCGCTTGAAGTCCAGCACCAGCATCACCAGTTCCTCGAGGGTCAGCAGGCCGGTGTCCGCCCCGTCGCCGTCGGTGGGCCGGCCACCGTGCCAGGAGCCATAGTCGAACTGCCGCAACTCATTCAGCGTCATCTCGCTGACCACACCGCTGCCGGAGGAGGTGCGGTCGATCCGGCGGTCGTGCATGCACACCAGGTGACCGTCCCGGGTCAGGCGGACATCGCATTCGACGCCGTCGGCGCCTTCCTGCAGCGCCAACTCGTACGCGGCCAGGGTGTGCTCCGGGCGGTGGGCCGACGCGCCGCGGTGCGCCACCACAAAGGGATGCCCCGCGAGCCCTTCGCCACCCGGTTCCATGGCCCTATGCTGCCGGTTCCTGGCCCGTCGGCTCAACCGGACGGGCGAAGTCGCCCGCCGCTGCCCCGGTGCCGTCGGCCTCCCCGGCGGCGGGACCGGCGGCGGGACCGGCCGCCACCACCACCCAGCGGTGCGCGGGCCGCTCGACCGGCTTGTCCTCGAATCCTTGGTAGACCCGGCGCACGGCCACGACCGTCGCCAGCGCCGCCAGGTACGCGCAGATCATCGCCACGGTGTTGTCCGCGACGCCCTGCGCCGACGAGTTCAAACCGATGCTGAACCAGCCGTAGGTGAACAGCGAGGCGACGGCGATGAACGACAGCACCGCACTCAGTGCCCACCACAGCCACCACCTGATGATCGGCGTGCGCAGCCGGCGGTAGAGGCCCTCGAGGGTGGCGGTCTCGATCACGAAGACCGGCGCCCAGAACAGGTTGACCGGCGGCAGCAGGCAGCCGGTCCACAGCGCCGAGGTCGGCCGGTCGGTCCGGCCGAGGTGGGCGAACAGCTGGGCTCGCCGCGCGATGAGCCACCGCGTCAGGACCACCCAGCAGGCGATCACCGCGGCCAGGGCGGCCAGGCTGACCAGGATGCTCAGCAGCGTGGCGCCCGCGGCGACGAACGGGGGCAGCAGCACCGTGCGGTTCACCATCAGCAGCACATAGCGGATCAAGTAGATCAGCGCCGCCGCCGCCAACGCCACGGTCGTGACGGTCAGGACGCCGCGCACCTGGGCGGCCGTGGGTCCGGTGCGCTCCGGCGCCGTGGGCTCGACGCCGTAGGTGATCGGGTCCGGCAGGCTCCAGCGCGGGATGAAGTCGTAGCGCGGCGTCGGACCGAGCGGACGCCGCCGCGGCCGCGGGCTCGGGGGTGCACCCGGGCGCACGGCGATCCAACGCAAGCCGGGCGGCAGCTTGGGCGCGCCACCGGTCGGTGGCGCGGCGCCGCCGGTCTGCGCGGACCGGCTCCAGCCGGCGACATCCGGGGGCGCCCCGGCCCCCGTGGCGGCCGGCGCCAACAGCCTGCCCTGGCACCGCGGGCACCACATCCGCTGCTTGTCGCGGACGTTCCACCGGGTGCTACACGAGGAACAGACCTGAATCACCGCACCAGCCTAACGACGGCCGCGCCGTTGTTTCGGCGGTCGGGGGATCGGCGGCGGCGGATCAGACGGTGCCCGGTGCACCGGAATCGGTCACCACGGGCCGCCCCGCCTGCTGCCAGGCCAGCATTCCGCCGTCGACGTTGGCCGGTTTGTAGCCGTTGGCCTGCAGATATTGGGCGACCTGCTGCGAACGTCCGCCCGCCTGGCAGATGACGTAGAGCTGGGTGCCCGGATTCAGCTCGGCCAGCCGGGTCGGTACGTCGTTCATCGGGATGTGGCGGGCTTGGGGCGCGTGTCCCCGCTGCCACTCGTCGTCCTCGCGGACGTCGAGCAGCACGACGTCGCCTTCGAACGTCGTGGGCAGGTCACGCACGTGTGCCTGGGGTACGGCAGTCATGACTCGATCCTGTCACGTCCACGCCAGCGAAGTCCCGGATCCGCCCCCGCTATCCACAGTTTCCACAGGTTTATCCACAGCGTGCCCGGCGCCCGCATGCGCTCCGCCTCGCACGTTGCGCCCGATCCCGGGTCCGCTGTGGATAACCGACCCGGCGCCGACGGCCGTCCATCAACAGCCGCCCGCCGAGCCGAGCGAAATCGACGCGTTTCGCAGCCGGTGACGGGCGGGGAATCCGGTGCCGGGGCCGTCGTCGCGGCTGTGCGAAAATGCCTGCGGGCTGGGCGGGACGCAGCAATTTCTCGCTTCGGGACCCAAGGCGTTATGATCGCCGTCACAACAGCGTTTCTGTGACAGATCTCACTGGGGGCAGTTTTGAATCCACCGGTCAGGAGCATGTGATGACCACTCAACCGCTCGGCCCGGGCTCGGGCACGCAGCCGTCGCAGTGGTATTCGTCCACGTGCAACCGGTCCTACCTGCTCGCCCTGCTGCGCGCCGGGGTGATCGCCGTCGTACTGCTAGGGGTCTTGGCCCTGATCGTCCTGTTCTGATCCGCGCTACGAGCGCCGGCGGCCGGCGCCGCGCACCTTGAACACCATCCGGTAGGTGTCGGCTGCGGCCACCGGGCCGAACCGGCGGGAGTCGACGACGCCGACGGCGTCAGGATTGTCCGAACACGCCTCGAACGTCGCGTCCGGGCCGGATCCGTGCACCTGCCCGACGCGCTTGACCAACCAGCGCGCGGCCAGCGTGGGATCGCGGAAGATGCGCACTTGACCGGGGCGGACGCGCCCCCCGCGCCGGCCCAGCAGGCCGTCCCCCGGGTTCAGGGTCGGCCGCATCGAATCCTCGACAACGACGAACCGTCGTAGCGGCCATCGCCAGAGTCGATGGTTATGCGCCATGTCCTGAGGGTAGGTTAGGGCTATGCTGCATCGACTTTTCACCAACGCCACACCCGCCCATGCTCACTGCGACCTGTACTGCGGTGTCTATGACCCCGCGCAGGCCAAGATCGAGGCGCTGTCGTGCCTCAAGACCCTCCAGAAGTACCACGACTCCGATGACGAGCACTTCCGCACCCGCGCGGTCCTGATCAAGGAGCAGCGCGCCGAGGAGGTCAAGCATCACCTGATGGTGCTGTGGGCCGACTTCTTCGCCCCGGAGCACTTCGAGCAGTTCCCGAATCTGCATCAGCTGTTCTGGGACGGCGTGCACGGCGCCGGTGACGTCAAGAAGTCCACCGACATCGCCGTCGCCGAGAAGCTGCTCAAGACCATCGATGAGATCGCCGACATCTTCTGGCAGACCGAGAAGTCCAAGGCGATGGGCGTCTACCCGCCGTCCTGATTTCAGCTCGGTCCCACCTGGCCGCCTCGGGGCGTCGTGCATCGCTGCGCGGCGCCCCGATCTCGTTGACGCGCTATCGACTTCGCATCGTTTCCGCGCTGGCACTCGTGTCCTCTTGCGTGCCAGCGGGTTTTGCCCCATCCTGAACAGACCGACCCGCAGTCGTGTCGCGCAGAGCAGTCCGAAGTTGCGGAGGCAGAGATGGAGACTGGGTCCGGGCGGGCTATCGGCCTCGCCCCCTTTCATTCTCGTGGCGCCCTGAAGGGCTTCGTGGTCTCGGGCCGCTGGCCGGATTCCACCAAGGAATGGGCCCAACTGTTGATGGCCGCGGTGCGGGTGGCCTCCCTGCCGGGATTGCTCTCCACCACAACCGTATTCGGCGTCCGAGAGGAACTCCCCGAGGCGCCGCCGCCGGACACCGTCGGCCTCGTCATCGCCGAGGGTCCCGTGGTCGGCGAATCCGCGATCGCGCCAGGCTATTTCGCCGATCATCTGCCCCCAGCGCTGCTCATGTTGCACCCCCCGTCGGAGACCATGCCCTCACTGCCGGAGTGTGCGGGTGCGGCATCCGGGTGTGTATTGCTGCCCGGGCTACCGCATTTGGGCCTCGAACATCGCGCTGCGTGGGTCGAGGCCGAATCCGACGGCACGGTCACCTCGATGGTCAGTCGCGTCGGAGTGGACCCCATCAGCCACCCCGACACCGCCATCCTGGCAATGCTGCTTGCCGCCTAGCCAATTCATCGCCGAGAGCACGAAATCCCAAGTACGGCAACCCGAACATTCGCCTTACCGTGCGGGCGTCCGTATGCTGTGGTGGTCAGCGAAGGGGAGTAGCCCCCAATCGTCGTGTCGACATACTGGCGAAAGCCCGGCCGGCGAACCGAACGCATTGTTCGGTGGGTGAGACCTTCGACGAATGGCCGGTGTTGCCTCGGCATCTCCGCCACCAGTCGAAAGGTCGGTTCCAATGCTTGCGGCGGCCCTGATCAGCCTCGGTGTGGTGTTCGTTGCCGAACTCGGCGACAAGTCCCAGCTGATCACCATGACCTTTGCGCTGCGCCACCGCTGGTGGGTGGTGCTGACCGGGGTCGGCATCGCGGCGTTCCTGGTACACGGCATCTCGGTGACCATCGGGCACTTCCTGGGCCTGGCGCTGCCGGAGCGGCCGATCGCCTTCGCCGCCGCCGTCGCATTCCTCGGTTTCGCGGTCTGGACCTGGCGCACCGGCGGTACTTCCGACGACGAGGCCAAACCCGTCGCCGAACCCCGCTTCATCCTGTTCGCGGTGATCTCGTCGTTCGTGCTGGCGGAACTGGGCGACAAGACCATGCTGGCCACGGTCGCGCTCGCGAGCGACAACCACTGGGCCGGCGTCTGGGTGGGTGCGACCGTCGGGATGGTGCTCGCGGACGCGGTCGCGATCGTGGTCGGACGGCTGATGCACCGTCGACTCCCGGAACGCCTCCTGCACATGCTGGCCAGCGTCCTGTTCCTGCTCTTCGGCCTGTGGATGCTGTTCCACGGTGCCCTGGAGTGGCACACGGCCGCGGTCGCGGTCACGGGGTCGGTTGCTGTCGCGGCGGCGGCAGCGGGAATAGTCGGGTGGGTTCGGTGGCGACGGGCCCGCGCCGCGATGCCGCCGCAGCGCGCCGACGACGCCGATCCCGCCAACGCGACCGACGCGGGGTAAATCGGCGGGCCAACACCGAAAAGTCGGGGAAAAACCCTGCGTACGCCAGTCAAAACCGGTCGGCAGCAAAGATTGGCCGCACAGACCCCCGGCACGGACCATCGTTGCCCGGAAAAAATCCTGGGCCTGGGAACGTCCACGCTGGCGAACGGGCTCCGAAACGCCAACCCGGGCCCGCGCCTCATTTCCGCTGCTGTGCACGCTGACGAGCCGAGTTTTCGGCGGTTCCGGCCCGCTTCGGCGTTTCGCTGCTACCTTATGTTGCGTCGAGCGTCAATTTATTGGTCGTTTGCACTTGGTTAACAGCGCATCTGTCGCTACGATGATCAGCAAATACATCGTCGGGGCGACTGTGCGGTGCGGATGTGGAGGTCGGAGAAACAATGAGTACAACGTTCGCTGCGCGCTTGAATAGGCTGTTCGACACGGTATATCCGCCGGGTCGGGGGCCGCACACCTCGGCCGAGGTCATCGGCGCGCTCAAGTCGGAGGGTGTCACGATGTCGGCGCCCTACCTCTCGCAGCTTCGCTCGGGGAACCGCACCAACCCGTCCGCGGCGACCATGGCCGCCCTCGCCAACTTCTTCCGGATCAAGCCCGCCTACTTCACCGACGACGAGTACTACGAGAAGCTCGACAAGGAACTGACCTGGCTGGCCCACATGCGGGACGAGGGTGTCCGCCGGGTCGCTGCCCGCACGGTGGGGCTGTCCCCGGAGGCGCAGCAGGATCTGGTGCAAAAGGCCGAGGAACTGCGCCGCAAGGAACAACTCGACTAGCAGCGCCGGCTATTCGGCAAGGTCGCGGTACTGCCGCGCGATCTCGATGATCCATTCGCGGTCGGAGTAGCTGTCGGGCTGCCGCAGCCAGCGGGACCCCGGAAATCGTTCCGGTTCGCTGCTGGCCGGTCGACCCGAGTAGATCCATTCGGCGATCCTGCGCGCCTGCGCAACCGGTGCCACCGCGGGCCGCTCGGCCGCCGCGCCGTCGCCGGGGCTCGCCGGGCGCTGCTGGGCGGCGATCGCCTCCAGATACAGCGCGTCGGAAATCCGGGACAGGCCCTCGGCCACCCGGAACACCACCGGACCGCGCGGGCGCACCCCGATCCCGATGTCGGGCCGGCGTCGCTGCAACTCGGTGTGCAGCGGCTCGATCAACTTCAGCTCCCGCCGGCCGGAAAACCAATCCTCGACCGTCGGCAGCAGCGACCCCGCGCCCACCACCGCCATCGCGCTGCCCAGCAGCACCACCGCGGTCCCGATGCCCACCAACGGGGTGGCGCTGACCGCGCGGATCAGGAAGAAGGCGCTGGCGAGCAGGATCAGGGTGATCCCGAACGTGAAGACGAGCAGCGCCCGCCCCCGGCGGGTCCGGTTGGAATGGCGCGCCCCCGCCCACGCCACCATCGTCAACGCCAGCATCACGTACAGCAGCGGCACCAGCCATGGCAGCGCCAGGCCGCTCGAGCCGAGATTCTTCGCGAGATACTCCTGCGGGGCCATCTCCGGCTGCCGGCCGGCACGGAAGAACAGCACCAGGGTCAAAGCCGCCACGGCAGCGGCCAAACCATACTGCGCCAAGGCAATTCGACGCACCGTGTCGGCCCTGCGGGGCGAGGCGACGCTGGTGATCATCACGCAACTGCCGGCGGCGCAGGCGATCAGCGCCAGCTGACTGAGGCCCACCGCGAGGTTCGGCCAGCGCAGCCAGGTGTCGATCAGCAGCGTCAGCGGCGGCCAGTTCAGTGCGGCCACCAACGCCAAACTGCCCAGCGCAACAATCATCGCCGTACTCACCAGGGACTGCTTGTTGACCAACGCCCAGCCGATCCGGACGCCCGTCGCCATCGCGAGCAGACCGGCGATCACCCAGATGGTCAACCAAACGCCTCGCCGAGTCGGACCTGCACAATCGAGGAGCGATCCGACGGGATGCGGCCCAGCCGGTAGATCAGCAGGGCGGCAAAGTCCTCGGCTTCCTGTTCGATGTCCTCGCCGCCGGGGCCCATGCAGCCCGTGCGCTGGTTCAGCATGTAGCTGATCAGGTCGTCGCTGGCGACCTCGGAGGACATCCGGGCCATCTCGGCCACGGCAATCCCCTCGTGGCCCAACACCAGATGACCGAGTTCGTGGGCCAGCGTCCGATCCCAGGTCGGCAGCCCCCGTTGGATCAGGAACTCGTCGCGGTCGGCGTACTGCCGCCACTGCCCGCACACCCCGTCGGGCAGATCGGCCATCGTGATCTCGATGGTGCGGCCGCGGCTGGCGCTGACGGCTTCCACCAACCGGTGCAGCGAGACCTCGCCACGCCGGGGGGCCAGGTCCAGCACCTCTCCGACGGCGCGCGTCACGCGACGACTCGCCGACATGCCCCTCCCTTCATGCCCCGGGCGGGGCCCATCACTGTAGGAATCGCGCCGTCCCGGCGGCCCGCACGGCGTGGCCCGCCTTGGCCTGTCGGTAGCCCACCAACCCCCCGGCGGCGGTCAAGCCCAGCAGTCCGGCGGCACCGGTCAGCGCGAAGCCGGCGATCTCGGTCATCGCCGCCGTGCGCAGATAGTCCGGATAACCGGCGCGGAACGCCGCGGGCACGACCGGGGCGGCCCGCCGGTCGTCGTCGCGGCCCGCGGCCACGTCGGCGTCCGCCGCCGGCCGATCCGCCGTCGGTGCGGGCGGCGGCGGGGGCGGGACCGCGGGTTGCGGTGCCGCGGCCGGACCGGGGACCACCAGCACGGGGACGGGGACCGGCACGGGCACTGGGGCGATCACCGGTACCGCGGCCGCCGGCGGGGGCGGCGGGGGCGGCGGGGCCGCCATGGCGGCTCGCAGCACCTTTTCCGCGTCCAGGGTCCGCGTCGAAGTCTCGGCCTCGGCCGCCGCCTCGGGCTGGTCGCGCTGGACGCCCCACTGGATCCGGGGACCGTCGGAGCCGCCGCTTTCCACGATGTCGGGGACCTCGGGTTCGGTCGGCTCCTCCGGATCCGGATCGTGGTGATCACAGTCCCTCGGCGGCCGCCACTGGCCGTCCGGGAAGTCGTGCCGATCCTTGTGCCGCCGGTGCCAGGTCGGGTACTCCCGCGGCCCCTTCCGCTTGGACCAACCCTCGGACTTCTCGTCGCCCGCGGTCCGCACCGCCCGGCGCGTGAATCCGCGCCACCGGTCCGCGTCGCCGTCCTCGGCCGTGTCGGCTTCGGCGGCGGGCCGCGCTCGCTCCGGCCCCCGGCGGTTGAGCTTGCGGTCCTGCTCGTTGGTGCGGTCCTCGGCGCGCGGGGTGCGATCGCCGCGCTGTGTGCTGTCGGCATCGCGGGTGACACCGGGGGCCGCGGACGCCACGGCCACGCCGAGGCCACCGACACCCCCGACCAGCAAACCGCAGGCGACCATCCCGCCGATCGCCGCGCCCTGCACTCGCGCCCCGTCCACTTTGCCCTGTTTTCGTCGTCCGGCGAACCCGGGTCCGCCCCCAGAAATATCTGCAGACATTGTGGCATATCCGCAGGTGGCGATTTGCCGGATAGCGCCAGGCGCTAGGGTTGGCACAGGGTTGCCGGGCCTGTCCATCGGCCCGGCAAAAGTGCGCAATGAACACGGAAGGCGGCCGGAATGGCGCTGCTCAAGAAGCGCAAGAGTCGTGCGACGCGTCGCGCTGAGGCCAAGGCGCTCAAGGCAAAGGCGAGGCTGGAGGCCAAGCTCGAGGCCAAGAACGAGGTACGCCGCTTCAAGGCCGAACAGCGCGCGCAGAACAAGGCGCTGCAGGCTCAACTCAAGGCCCAACGTGCCAGCGATCGCGCGGCACTGAAGATCGCCGAGACCCAATTGCGGGCCGCCCGCGAAGGAAAGTTGTTCTCCCCCATCCGGGTTCGACGGGTGCTGACCGTCGCACGGTTGTTGGCCCCGGTGTTGATCCCGCTGGCCTACCGGGCCGCCACCGCCGCTCGCGGGCTGCTCGACGAGCGCCGCGCCGAGCGCCTCGGCGTCCCGCTGAGCCAGATCGGGCAGTTCTCCGGCCACGGTGGCGAACTGTCGGCGCGGATTTCCGGCGCCGAGCGAACGCTGGGCACCGTCGCCCAGAAGAGTCCCAAGGACACCGAGACCAAGCAGTTCGTCGAGGCCATGACCGGGCGACTGACCGACCTGTCCGCGGCGGTGGCCGCGGCCGAGAACATGCCCGTGAGCCAGCGCCGGGCCGCGCACACGGCGATCTCGGATCAACTCGACGGCATCGACGCCGACCTGATGGCGCGCCTGGGCGTGCTGTGACTGCCGTCCCGCCGCCCCATCCCGAAACCCCGAGAAGTGCCGTAGCAGGCTCGTAGAAAGTGTGGCCATGACCTCCCTCCCGATCAGTGCGCACCGCCCCGCCCGGACCGTCCGGCGGTTCGGCGTGGTGGCGGCTCTGGTGGCGATGCTGACCTTCGCCGGTACCGCGGTGGCGGCCGCACATGCGACCTTGATGAGCACCGACCCGGTCGACGGCACCTCGCTGACCTCGGGCCCCGAGCGGGTCAGCGCGACCTTCAACGAGCCGATGCAGCCGACGTTCGCGGCGATGACGGTGGTGGGACCCGACGGCAACCTGTGGACCGACGGTGACCCGGTCGTCGAGGGTGCGGTGATCAGCGTGCCGGTGCGGCCGTTGGGACCCGCCGGCACCTACACCGTGAACTACCGGGCCACCTCGGCCGACGGCCACGTCGTCTCGGGTTCATGGGCCTTCGAGCTGACTTCCGCCGGTGCCGGTGACCCCGGGCCGCCGCTGGCCGAAGCCCCCGCGGACTCCTCGCTGCCGGTCTGGCCGTTCGCGTTGGCCGCGATCGCCGTCGTCGCCGGCGCCGTCGTCTGGGCCCTCCGGCGCCGGACGTGACCGAGCGCCGGGTCCGGCCGCGGGTTGTCGCGGTCGGGTTCGGCGTGGCGCTGGTCTTGGCCACCACGACGCTGGCGTGGCTGGTCAGCGGCGCGGAGCTGTCGCCGGCGATGACGGCCGCGCGGGCCGTGGCCGACCTCGCCGCCGCCACCAGTCTCGGCCTGGCGCTCGTGGCGCGCCTCGACGGCCCCCGCTACCGCGACGAGGTGGTCAACCGGGCCGCCGGGCCGCTGGCGGTGGCCGCGGCGACGTGGCTGGTCGCCGAGCTGATTCGATTGGTGCTCGCGGCCGCCCAGGCCAGCGGCGGCGCCGTCACCGCGCTGTCGCTGCCCACCCTGGTCGACTTCGCCGGCAGCACCGCGCCCGGCCGGGCCGCGCTGTTCAGTGTCGCCGCGGCGGCGGTGGTGTGCGTGCTGGTGTTGGCGGCCCCCCGCTCGCCCGGGGTCGGTGCCGCGACCGTCGGCGTGGTCACGGCCGGGATCGCGGCGCGCGCGGTCACCGGTCATGTCGCCGACGGGCTGCTGTCCTCGATCTCGGTGGTGGTGCATTCGTTGGCCGCCGCCCTGTGGTTCGGGACGTTGGCGGCCCTGGCGTTGACGGTGTCGACCCGCGGTCAGTGGGCCCGCGTGCTGCCGGTGTTCTCCCGGGTGGCGCTGCCCACCGTGGCGGTGCTGGTGGGCACCGGGGTTTTGACCGCGTTGACCGCGCTGGGCTCGGCCGCCGACCTGGTCCAGACGGGTTACGGCCGGGTGTTGCTCGCCAAGATCGGCGTCACCGCGGCCGTCCTGGCAGTGGCCTGGGCGCACCGCACCGGCTGGCTGGTCGCGGCGACGTCCCACCGGCTCGGCGCCCGGGATTCGCTGCGCCGTTGCCTGGTGGAGTTGGGGCTGCTCACCGCGGCGCTCACCTTGGCCGCCGGCCTGACGGTGACCGGCTGAGCGCTTGGGCGCGCGGACCCACCTGGCATGATGGGTGGCACTGCGGTGATTGGTGACGACGAACTGCAAAGGAGCAGCCCACATGGCCGAGCAGCGGGACCAGCCTGACGAACGCCCCGAGCCGGCGTCCCAAGCACCCGACGTGCCTGCGGCTACCCCGCCTCCCACTGAACCGGCCGCCAAGGCCCCAGCGAAGAAGGCACCCGCCAAGAAGGCCCAGGCGAAGAAGGCCACCAAGGCCGCCCCCGCCAAGAAGGCTGCGGCGAAGAAGGCCGCTCCCGCCAAGAAAGCCCCGGCCAAGAAGGCCGCTCCGCCCCCGCCCCCGCCCCCGCCGGCCCCGGCCCCGCTGGCCGCCGGCAACGGCTCGGCGCGACCCGACGGCGCCAAGGAGGCTGCCGCGCAGGCAAAGTCGGCGGTCGAGCGGGCCGCCGACGCGGTGCCGCCGCCGGTGCCCGCCCCGTTGGACGACGGGTCCCGCTCGCCGGTCCCGTTCATCGTCGCGTTCGCGGTGACGCTGGTGGCCATCCTGTGGGTGCGCCGGTTGCGCCGCGACGACCAGGACTGACCACGGCGATCGGCCGCTAGGATTTCCTCCCGTGACTGTTGAACCGCGCGCCACCGCCGACCTGGTCGACGACATCGGCCCCGAGGTCCGCAGCTGCGACCTCCAACTGCGCCAGTACGGCGGCCGGTCGATGTTCGCCGGGCGCATCAGCACGGTGCGCTGCTTTCAGGACAACGCCCTGCTCAAGTCGGTGCTGTCCGAGCCCGGCGACGGGGGCGTGCTGGTGATCGACGGCGACGCGTCGGTGCACAGCGCGCTCGTCGGCGACGTCATCGCCGAACTCGGCCGCTCCAATGGCTGGGCCGGGCTGATCATCAACGGCGCGGTACGCGATTCCGCGATCCTGCGCACCCTCGACATCGGCGTCAAGGCGCTGGGCACCAACCCGCGCAAGAGCACCAAGACCGGCGCCGGTGAGCGCGATGTCGAGGTGTCCTTCGGCGGGGTCACCTTCGTTCCGGGGCAGACCGCCTACAGCGACGACGACGGCATCGTGGTGGTCTGACCCCGGCCGCCGGCCCGGGCGATCAGCTCGAGATCGGCTGCGGCGCCCGGTGCTTGGTGAACTGCAAGGAATCGTCGTCGACCCGACCCTGCCGGATGGCACGGATGTCGAAGAAGTAGTTCTGCTTGGCCTTCCACGGCCCACTGGAGCCGGACTTCGGCAGCTGGTCCAGCGCCCGCTGGAAGTACCCCGGCGAGAAGTCGGTGAACGGCAGCGGCTCCACCTCGGGGCCGGGATGCCGGGGTTCCACGGCGTCGTAGCCGTGCTTGTCCATGTAGTTGAGCAGCCGACAGACGTACTCGGACACCAGATCGGCCTTCAGCGTCCAGGACGCGTTGGTGTAGCCGATGGTGAACGCCATGTTCGGGATGTCGGAGAGCATCATCGCCTTGTAGGTCATCCGCTCGGAGATGTCGACCGGCGCACCGTTGCGGGTCACGGCCGCGCCGCCGAACAGCCGCATGTTCAAACCCGTTGCGGTGATGATGATGTCGGCCGCCAACTCCCGACCGGAGGTCAACCTGATGCCGGTCTCGGTGAATCGGTCGATGGTGTCGGTCACGACCTCGGCCTTGCCGCGGCGGATCGCCTTGAACAGATCGCCGTTGGGTGCCAGGCACAGCCGCTCATCCCACGGGTTGTAGCTGGGATTGAAGTGCGTCTTGACGTCGTAGCCCGCGGGTAGCCGGCGCTTTGCCCGCGTCAACAGCAGATTGCGCATGAACTCCGGGAAGTGCCGCGACACCTGATACTGACCGGTGCTGAAGCCGATCGCCCACCAGCGGTTGACGAAGTGCGCCAGCTTTTCCGGCAGGTATTTGTTGGCCTTCACCGCGATCGGATCGACCTCGGGCAGCGTCCCGATGAAGGTCGGCGAGCGCTGCAGCATCGTGACATGCCCGGCGCCCGAATTGACCAGTGCCGGAATGAGAGTCACCGCGGTGGCACCACTGCCGATGACGACGATCTGCTTGCCCGCGTAGTCGAGGTCCTCGGGCCAGTGCTGCGGATGCACAATGGTGCCGCCGAAGTCCTCGGCGCCCTCGAACTTCGGGGTGTAGCCCTCGTCGTAGTCGTAGTAGCCGCTGCAGGCGAACACGAAGCCGCACTGGATCTGGCTCTGCTGGCCGTCCCGCTCGAACGTGACGGTCCAGCGGTTCTCGCTGTCGGACCAATCGGCGGCGGTCACCGTGGTGCCGTACCGGATGTGCTGGTCGATCCCGTTCTCCTCGGCGGCCTCCTTGATGTAGGCCTTGATCGAGGCGCCGTCGGCGATCGACTTCGCCGACTTCCAGGGCTTGAAGCGGAAGCCCAGGGTGAACATGTCGGAGTCCGACCGGATGCCCGGGTACTTGAACAGGTCCCAGGTGCCGCCCAGGTCGTCGCGGCGTTCGAGAATCACGTAGTTCTTGGCCGGGCAGCGGTCCTGCAGATGCCAGGCGGCGCTGATGCCGGAGATTCCGGCCCCGACGATGACAACGTCGACAAATTCGGTCATGACGTCAACCTATCAACAGGGTGTTGATCGCGTCAACGGGTGTCGAGAACATCGACACCCTGTAAAGTACCCGGTGTGACAACAGTAGGCCCCGTCCGGGCGAACCGTGGGCGTCGTCCCTCCCGCCCCTCGGGCGACGACCGCGAACAGGCCATCCTGGCGACCGCGCGCCGGCTGCTGGAAGAGCGCGCGTTCGCCGAGATCTCGGTCGTCGACCTGGCCAAGGGGGCCGGGTTGTCGCGCCCGACGTTCTACTTCTACTTCCCGTCGAAGGAGGCGGTGCTGCTCTCGCTGCTGGACCCGCTGATCCAGCACGCCGACACCGGACTGTCCGACATCAGCGCCGTGCCCGCCGACCCGCGCCGGGCTTTCCGGGACGGCATCGACACGTTCTACAGCGCATTCGCGTCCGATCCCGTGCTGACCCGCGCCGGCGCCGAGGCCATCTCCACCAACCCCGAGGTGCGCGCCCTGTGGTCGGGGTTCATGCAGAAGTGGATCGACCAGACCGCGGCGCTGATCGCCGCCGAACGCGGGCGCGGCGCCGCGCCCGACACGTTGCCCGCCCGGGAACTCGCGACCGCGCTCAATCAGATGAACGAACGCGCCATGATCGCCGCGATCTCCGAGGAATCGGGCGCCGTCCCGGCCGACCGCCTCGTCGACACCCTCACCCACATCTGGATGACCAGCATCTACGGCCCCGCCTAAAACGCCCAAAGGTGCGGTTGGGCCACCTTGTGCGAGTGGCTTCCGGCAATTCGTCAATCTCGGCGGCGCTGTCACACCGCAATGCGAACATATGTTCGTGTCCGATGCCGCCCCCGTGGCGATCCTGCACGCCGACCTCGACGCGTTCTACGCCGCCGTGGAACAGCGCGACGACCCGGCGCTGCGCGGCCGCCCGGTGATCGTCGGGGCCGGCGTGGTGCTGGCGGCCAGCTACGAGGCCAAGGCCTGCGGGGTGCGCACCGCCATGGGCGGACGGCAGGCGCGGCAATTGTGCCCAGATGCCATCGTGGTCCCGCCCCGGATGACGGCTTATTCGCAGGCCAGCGCCGCGGTGTTCGAGGTGTTCCACGACACCACCCCGCTGGTCGAGCCGATCTCGGTGGACGAGGCGTTCCTCGATGTGGGCGGGCTGGCGCGGACCGCCGGGGATCCGGTGACGATCGCGGCGCGGCTGCGCGAACAGGTCCGCGAGCGCGTCGGTCTCCCGATCACCGTCGGCATCGCGCGCACCAAGTTCCTGGCCAAGGTCGCCAGCCAGGTCGCCAAACCCGACGGTCTGTTGCTGGTCCCCGCCGAGGGCGAGCTCGCGTTTCTGCATCCGCTGCCGGTGCGACGGCTGTGGGGCGTGGGCGCCAAGACCGAGGAGAAGTTGCGGGCGCACGGGATCCACACCGTCGCGCAGGTCGCCGAATTGACCGAGACGACGTTGGCCGCGATGGTCGGCGGCGCCATGGGCCACCAGCTCTACTGCCTGTCGCGCAACATCGATCGGCGCCGCGTCGTGACCGGGGTGCGGCGCCGCTCGGTCGGCGCGCAACGCGCACTGGGCCGCGCCGGGAACACCATGACGGCCGCCGAGGTCGATGCCGTGGTGGTCAACCTGATCGATCGCATCACCCGACGGATGCGTGCGGCACAGCGCACCGGGCGCACCGTGACGCTGCGACTGCGGTTCGCCGACTTCGGTCGTGCCACCCGCTCCCACACCCTGCCGCGCGCGACCGCGTCGACCGAACCGATCCTGTCGGCCGCTCGCGCCCTGGTGGCCGACGCGACCCCGGTGACCGCCGAACGCGGGCTCACGTTGATCGGTTTCGCGGTGTCCAACATCGACCGCGGCGGGGCCCAGCAGCTCGAACTGCCGCTGGACGCCGGCGCCGACCTACTGGCCGTGGATCTCGCGGTCGACGACGTGCGGCGCCGGTTCGGCACTGCCGCGCTCACCCGCGGCGTGCTGCTGGGGCGCGATCCGGGAATCGAGGTGCCGCAGCTGCCCGACTAGAGGAGTTGCCCGGCGATGAAGCCGGTCAGCAGCACCCCGAAGCCGCCGACCTCGCCGATGATCAGCAGGGCCATGCCGGCGTGCAGCGCGCCGTCCGGGTGGCTGAACTGGTTGGTGGTGTCGCGCTTGGCTCCGTGCACGATGTAGGTGGCGATCGCGAAGACGAAGAAGAACACCAGCACCCCGGCCGCGGTCAGGTTCACCGCCGTGGGCCAGGCGCTCAACTCCACGAACACCGCCGCCAGCAGGGTCGCGAACGAGTACAGCAGCGCGGCCCGGTGCGCGATGTCGACGTAGGGGTGGGCCAGATGATTCTCGGAGGTCGCCATCTCGCGGTACTTCCAGATCCCGAGGATCAGCGCCAGCAGGAAGATCAGCCCGGCGGCGAGCAGCGTCAGTGTGGTGTCGATCCCGAGTTCGGCGTGCATCGCCGGAGTCTAACGACGCGTCCGGTCAGCCCCCGGTCCAGGCCAGCAGCTCCTCGGTCGCCCACGTGTTGATGATCCGCTCGGCGGGGACGTCGTGATCCAGCGCGCGCTGCGCCCCGTAGCCGAGGAAGTCCAACTGGCCGGGAGCGTGCGCGTCGGTGTCGATCGAGAAATGACACCCGATCTCCGCGGCCAGTTTCAGCAGCCGCGACGGCGGATCCCGGCGCTCCGGCCGGGAGTTGATCTCGACGGCCGTACCGTGGTCGCGGCACGCGGTGAACACCTTTTCGGCGTCGAACTTGGATTCGGCCCGCAGGCCGCGGTTGCCCTCCACGAGTCGGCCCGTGCAGTGCCCGAGCACCGCGACCCGCTGATGAGTCACCGCCCGCACCATCCGGCGGGTCATCGCCGGCGCGTCCATCGCGAGCTTCGAATGCACGCTGGCCACCACCACATCGAGACGGTCGAGCAGTTTGGGCTCCTGATCCAGCGTGCCGTCCTCGAGAATGTCGACCTCGATCCCGGTCAGGATGCGCAGCGGCGCGAACCTCTCACGCAGTTCGTCGATGACGTCGAGCTGGTGGCGCAGCCGGTCGGCCGATAGACCGTTGGCGATCCGCAGCCGCGGCGAGTGATCGGTCAACGCGCAGTACTGGTGTCCGAGCGCGCTGGCCGTCGCCATCATCTCCTCGATCGGGGCCGAGCCGTCCGACCAGTTCGAGTGCAGGTGCAGATCGCCCTTCAACGCGGTCCTGATCTCTCCACCGCCGAGATCCTTTGCCGTGCTTCGCAACTCGACCAAGGTGTCGGGCTCGCGCCCGGACCACGCCTGCGCGATGACCTTGGCGGTCTTGGGGCCGACCCCGGGCAGCGACTGCCAGCCGTCGGTGCGGCCGAGCTTCTCGCGTTGTTCCTCGGTCAGCGCCGCCACCGCGTCGGCGGCCTTGCGGTAGGCCATCACCCGACGGCTGTCCTCGCGCGCGCGGTCCTTGAAGTAGGCGATTTGACGCAGTGCGGCGGCCGGATCCAGGGGTGCCATGCCTTCCATAGTGCCTCGATTCGGCGCGGACGGACTGAGCTCGAGCCAATGCGATTCGCGTTCAAAACCTCCCCTCAGAACACCGCCTGGTCCGACATGCTCGCGGTCTGGCAGGCCGCCGACGACATCGACGTGTACGAGTCCGGCTGGACGTTCGACCACTTCTATCCGATCTTCGCCGACCCATCGGGGCCGTGTCTGGAGGGCTGGGTCACGCTGACCGCGCTGGCGCAGGCCACCCGGCGGCTGCGGGTCGGCGTGCTGGTCACTGGCATCCATTACCGTCACCCGGCCGTGCTGGCCGACATGGCCTCGGCGCTGGACATCGTGTCCAATGGTCGGCTCGAACTCGGCATCGGCGCCGGCTGGAATGAGGAGGAGTCCGGGGCCTACGGCATCGAACTCGGCTCGATCAAGGAGCGCTTCGATCGCTTCGAGGAGGCCTGCGAGGTGCTCAAAGGCCTACTGAGCCAGGAGACCACCACGTTCGACGGCACCTACTACCAACTGGTCGAGGCCGCAACGAGCCCAAGGGCCCGCAACAGCCCCATCCACCTATCTGCATCGGCGGCAGCGGCGAGAAGCGCACGCTGCGCATCACCGCCCGCTATGCCGACCACTGGAACTTTGTCGGTGGTCCGCCCGAGGAGTTCGCCCGCAAGCGGGCCGTGTTGGCGTCGCACTGCGCCGACATCGGGCGGGATCCGGCGGAGATCACGGTGTCCGCGCATGTGCGGCTGAATCCAAACCTCGACTACCAGCGCGCGGTTGATGAGGCCGCCGCGCTCGGCGCCGAGGGGCTGGACCTGGCGATCGTGTACCTACCGCCGCCGCACGATCCGGCGGTGCTGGAACCGCTGGCCGAGGCCATCCGGGATTCGGGCCTGCAGGCGTGACCTGGGCGCGGCCCTCGAATTCGTCGCCGGTGGCCGCAAATTCGGCCAGCAACTGCGCCGCCATGGGGCGGGCAAAGTTGCGCGGACGTCAGCGATGACCGTCCAGCACGCGCGAAAAGTTGCTAGACGCCGTAGCGGAGCAGTTCGGCCCGGGTCACCAAACGCTCGTGTTTGGCCGGGAATTCACGGCTCTTGACGGGGTGCCGGAACAATGACCAGGCGATTCGCCCCACTCGTGTCCGAGTTATCGGGTTGACGTGCACTGCTATCACTCCTGCGGTCGTTATAGCTGGACCGAGCCACCACCATACCGCAATGCCCGGTGTGATGTATTTAACACCGCAGAGCCGGCAAACCCCTCGAGGCGCGCCGATGAATGATCGGATGATTCTGGAGTGACGGGTGTGACTACCGTTGCGGGACGTCGGTCGGCTTGATGGGCGCCGGCAGCGCCGTCTCCTCGACCAGGAACCGATCCACCGCGGCCGCGGCGGCGCGTCCCTCGGCGATCGCCCACACGATCAGCGACTGGCCGCGGCCCATGTCCCCGGCGACGAACACGCCGGGCACCGAGGTCTGGAAATCATCGTCGCGACCGACGTTGCCGCGGTCGGTCAACTCGACACCGAGCTCGGTCAGCAGCCCCTCGCGCTCCGGGCCGACGAAGCCCATCGCCAGCAGCACCAGATCGGCCGCCAGCTCGAAGTCCGAGCCCTCGACCTTCTCGAACTTGCCGGCGTTCAGCACCACTTCGTGGGCCTTGAGCCCGGTGACGTGGCCGTCCTCGCCCAGGAACTTCTCGGTGTTGACCGCGAACACCCGCTCGCCGCCCTCCTCGTGCGCCGAGGACACCCGGAACATCAGCGGATACGTCGGCCACGGCGTCGACTCGGCCCGCGTCTCGGGCGGCCGCGGCATGATCTCGAACTGGTGCACGCTGACCGCGCCCTGCCGGTGCGAGGTGCCGAGGCAGTCGGCGCCGGTGTCGCCGCCGCCGATGATGATGACCTTCTTGTCCTTGGCGGTGATCGGCGGCTGCCCGTTCTCGTCGAGCACATCATCACCGAACTGCACCCGGTTGGCCCACGGTAGGAACTCCATGGCCTGGTGGATGCCGTCGAGCTCGCGGCCCGGGATCGGCAGGTCACGCCAGGCGGTCGCGCCGCCGGCCAGCACCACCGCGTCGTAATCGGAGAGGAGGTGCTGCGCTGTTATATCAATGCCGACGTTGACGCCCGCGCGGAACTCGGTGCCCTCGGCCGCCATCTGCTCGAGCCGGCGGTCGATGTGGCGCTTTTCCATCTTGAACTCGGGGATGCCGTAGCGCAGCAGGCCGCCGATGCGGTCGGCCCGCTCGAACACCGTCACGTGATGGCCGGCCCGGGTCAGCTGCTGGGCCGCGGCCAGACCGGCCGGCCCCGAACCCACCACCGCGACCTTCTTGCCGGTGAGCACCGACGGCGGCAACGGGACCACCCAGCCCTCGTTGAAGGCGTTGTCGATCAGCTCGACTTCGACCTGCTTGATGGTCACCGGATCCTGGTTGATGCCCAACACGCACGAGGACTCACACGGCGCCGGGCACAGCCGGCCGGTGAACTCGGGGAAGTTGTTGGTGGCGTGCAACCGTTCGATGCCGTCGCGCCACCGACCGTTGAACA
Source organism: Mycolicibacterium sp. MU0053 (assembly GCF_963378095.1). NCBI lineage: Bacteria > Bacillati > Actinomycetota > Actinomycetes > Mycobacteriales > Mycobacteriaceae > Mycobacterium > Mycobacterium burgundiense. The sequence continues at coordinate 87,940 of NZ_OY726397.1, read as the reverse complement.
CCAGGTCGTTCCACTCCGGGATCAGGTTGCCCAGCGGACAGCCGTTGTGGCAGAACGGGATACCGCAGTCCATGCAGCGCGAGGCCTGCACCTGCAGGGTCTCGTGACTGAATTCCTCGTAGACCTCTTTCCAGTCCTGGAGGCGCAGCGGAACCGGCCGACGCGGCGGCGTCTGGCGTTGGGTGTGCTTGAGGAAGCCGTAGGGATCAGCCACGAGCGGCCGCCATGATCGCGGTGCCGACGTCGGTGCCGGCCTCTTCGGCCTCGGCGATCGCCACCAGCACGCGCTTGTAGTCGCGCGGCATCACCTTGGCGAAGTGCTTGCTCTGGGCCGCCCAGTCCGACAGCACCCGCTGCCCGACAGCCGAATCCGTGGCGTCCACGTGGGCGGTGATCATGCCGTGCAACCACTCGAGGTCGGCGTCATCGGGTTCATCAAGATCGACCATCTCTCCGTTCAGATTGTCCGGCAGCACGCCGGCCGGGTCGTAGACGTAGGCCACCCCGCCCGACATGCCGGCGGCAAAGTTGCGTCCCGTCTCGCCGAGGATGACGACGCGGCCGCCGGTCATGTACTCGCAACCGTGGTCACCGACCCCCTCGACCACCGCATGGGCGCCGGAGTTGCGGACGGCGAACCGCTCGCCCACCACACCGCGCAGGAACGCCTGGCCGCTGGTGGCGCCGAACAGGATCACGTTGCCGCCGATGATGTTCTCCTCGGCGACATAGCCCTCCGGCGCGTTGTCCGACGGGCGCACCACGATCCGGCCGCCCGACAGGCCCTTGCCGACGTAGTCGTTGGCGTCCCCATAGACCCGCAGCGTGATGCCCTTGGGCACGAACGCACCGAAGCTGTTGCCCGCCGAACCCTCGAAGGTGATGTCGATGGTCCCGTCCGGAAGCCCCTGCCCGCCATAGGCCTTGGTCACCTCGTGGCCGAGCATCGTGCCGACCGTGCGGTTGACGTTGGCGATCTTGGTGCGGAACCGCACCGGGGTGGCCTGGTCCAGCGCTTCGCGGCACTGGGCGATCAGTTGCTGATCGAGCGCCTTGTCCAGGCCGTGGTCCTGGCTCGAACTGCAGTACAGGTCCTGGTTCATGAACGCCGACTCCGGCTCGTGCAGCACCGGGGACAGGTCCAGCTTGTAGGCCTTCCAGTGCTCGGCGGCCTGGGTGGTGTCCAGCGTGCTCACCTGGCCGACGACCTCGTTGAGGGTACGGAAGCCCAACTGGGCCATCAGTTCCCGGACTTCCTCGGCGATGAACAGGAAGAAGTTCTCCACGAACTCGGGCTTGCCGGTGAAGCGCTCACGCAGCACCGGATTCTGGGTCGCGACCCCCACCGGGCAGGTGTCGAGGTGGCAGACCCGCATCATGATGCAACCCGAGACCACCAGCGGCGCGGTGGCGAAACCGAACTCCTCGGCGCCGAGCAGCGCGGCCACCATCACGTCGCGGCCGGTCTTGAGCTGACCGTCGACCTGCACCACGATCCGGTCCCGCAGCCCGTTGAGCAGCAGCGTCTGCTGGGTTTCGGCCAGGCCGAGCTCCCACGGCGCGCCGGCATGCTTCTGGGACGTCAGCGGCGTGGCGCCGGTGCCGCCGTCGTGGCCGGAGATCAGCACCACATCGGCGTGCGCCTTGGAGACGCCCGCGGCGACCGTGCCGACCCCGTTCTCGCTGACCAGCTTGACGTGGATGCGCGCGGCCGGGTTGGCGTTCTTCAGGTCGTGGATCAGCTGCGCCAGATCCTCGATCGAGTAGATGTCGTGGTGCGGCGGCGGCGAGATCAGCCCGACGCCCGGGGTCGAATGCCGCACCTCGGCCACCCACGGATACACCTTGTGCCCCGGAAGCTGGCCGCCCTCACCGGGTTTGGCGCCCTGAGCCATCTTGATCTGGATGTCGGTGCAGTTGGTCAGGTAATGGCTGGTGACCCCGAAGCGCGCCGAGGCCACCTGCTTGATGGCACTGCGCCGCCAGTCACCGTTGGCGTCCGGCTCGAAGCGGTCCACCGACTCGCCGCCCTCACCCGAGTTCGACCGTCCACCAAGCCGGTTCATCGCGATGGCCAGCGTCTCGTGCGCCTCGGCGGAGATCGAGCCGTAGCTCATCGCACCGGTGGAGAACCGCTTGACGATCTCGCTGGCGGGCTCCACCTCGTCGAGCGGAACCGGCGGCCGGACACCCTCTTTGAACTTCAGCAGGCCGCGCAGCGAGGCCATCCGCTCGCTCTGGTCGTCGACCAGCTTGGTGTACTCCTTGAACACCTGGTACTGGCCGGTGCGGGTGGAGTGCTGCAGCTTGAACACCGTGTCGGGGTTGAACAGGTGGTATTCGCCCTCGCGGCGCCACTGGTATTCCCCGCCGACCTCGAGTTCGCGATGCGCGCGCTCGTCGGGGCGCTCGAGATAGGCGAGATCGTGCCGGGCGGCGACGTCGTCGGCCATATCGTCCAGGCCGATACCGCCGGTGGCACAGTGCAATCCGGTGAAGTACTCGTCGAGCACCCGCTGGGACACGCCGACCGCCTGGAACAGTTGCGCGCCGGTGTAGGACGCCAACGTGGAGATGCCCATCTTCGACATCACCTTGAGCACACCCTTGCCGGCGGCCTTGACGTAGTTGTTCTTGGCCTCGTCGCTGCTCAGACCGGTGATGACGCCGCGCTCGATCATGTCGTCGATGGTCTCGAGCGCGAGGTAGGGGTTGATGGCGGCGGCACCGAAGCCGCACAGCATTGCCATGTGGTGCACCTCGCGCGCGTCCCCGGACTCCACGACCAGACCCACCTGGGTCCGGGTGCGTTCGCGCACGAGGTGGTGGTGCACCGCGGCCAGCGACAGCAGCGACGGGATCGGCGCGAGCCATTCGTTGGACTCGCGGTCCGACAGCACGATGATGCGCGCGCCGTTGCGGATCGCCTGCGAGACCCGGGTGCGGACATCCTCGAGCGCGCGCCGCAGGCCCTGGCCGCCGTCGGCGACCGGGAACAGGCACTGGACCACCGCGGCCCTCATGCCGTGCTTGCGACCGCGGATCTCGTGATCGGGGTCGACGTTGATCAGCTTGGCCAGTTCGGCGTTGCGCAGGATCGGATGCGGCAGCACGATCTGGCGACAGGAGTTCTCGTCGGGGTTCAGCAGGTCGCCCTCGGGGCCCAGCGTGTTCTGCAGGCTGGTGACCACCTCTTCGCGGATGGCGTCCAGCGGCGGGTTGGTGACCTGGGCGAACAGCTGCTGGAAGTAGTCGAACAGCATCCGGGGCCGCTGCGAGAGCACCGCGATCGGGGTGTCGGTGCCCATCGAGCCCAGCGCCTCGGCACCGCTGCGGGCCATCGGCGCGATCAGCAGGTTCAGGTCCTCGTTGGTGTAGCCGAAGATCTGCTGCCGGGCCACCACCCGGTGGTGCGGCATCTTGACGTAGTTGCCCTGCGGCAGTTCGTCGACGGGGAACAGCCCCGCGTCGAGCCAGTCCTGGTAGGGGTGCTCGGCGGCCAGTTCGTCCTTGATCTCGTCGTCGGAGACGATCCGGCCCTGCGCGGTGTCCACCAGGAACATCCGGCCCGGGCGCAGGCGCATCCGCTGCACGACCTTGTTGGGGTCGAGGTCCAGCACGCCGGCCTCCGACGCCATGACCACCAGTCCGTCGTCGGTGACCCAGATGCGCGAGGGCCGCAGGCCGTTGCGGTCGAGCACGGCGCCGACGACGGTCCCGTCGGTGAAGCACACCGACGCCGGACCGTCCCACGGCTCCATCAGCGAGTCGTGGAACTCGTAAAAGGCGCGGCGGGCGGGGTCCATCGACTCGTGCCGCTCCCAGGCCTCGGGGATCATCATCAGCACCGCGTGCGGGAGGCTGCGGCCGGCGAGGTGCAGCAGCTCGAGTACCTCGTCGAAGCGCGCGGTGTCGGAGGCGCCGGGCGTGCAGACCGGGAAGATCTTGTTCAGGTCGTTGTGGTAGCCGAAGACATCGGTGTGGATCAGCGATTCCCGGGCCCGCATCCAGTTCTCGTTGCCGGTGACGGTGTTGATCTCACCGTTGTGCGCCACCCGCCGGAAGGGGTGCGCCAGCGGCCAGGACGGGAAGGTGTTGGTGGAGAAGCGGGAATGCACGATGCCCAGCGCACTCTCGAGCCGGTCGTCCTGCAGATCGAGGTAGAACGCCTTGAGCTGCGGTGTGGTGAGCATGCCCTTGTAGACGAAGGTCTGCCCGGAAAGGCTTGGGAAGTACACGGTCTCGCGGCCGGGGCCGTCCTGGCCCGGGCCCTTCGTGCCCAATTCGTGCTCGGAACGCTTGCGGATCACATAGGCCCGCCGCTCGAGTTCCATGCCGGAGGCGCCGCCGATGAACAACTGCCGGAAGGTCGGCATCGCGTCGCGCGCCAACGCTCCCAGCGACGACTCGTCGGTCGGGACGTCGCGCCAGCCGAGCAGTTCCAGTCCCTCGGCCTCGACGATCTTCTCGACCGCCGCGCAGGCCGCGGCCGCATCCTTGGCCGACTGCGGCAGGAAGGCGATCCCGGTGGCGTAGCTGCCGGGTTCGGGCAGATCGAACTCCACCACGGAGCGCACGAACCGGTCCGGCACCTGCAGCATGATTCCGGCCCCGTCGCCGGTGTTGGGTTCGGCGCCCTGAGCACCCCGATGCTCGAGGTTGACCAGGGCCGCAATCGCCTTGTCAACAATGTCGCGACTGCGTCGGCCATGCATATCCACGACCATCGCAACGCCGCACGAGTCGTGCTCGTATGCGGGGTTGTACAGTCCGACAGTGCTGGGCGCTCTTTTCACCGGCAAACCCACCTGAATCCTTCGTGAAGAGCTTCGTCAGCTCTTCGTGTGCTGATCAGGCCCTGCGCCGCAACTCGGAGGAAGCGGGCTGGGCCCCTTCGGTTATTCGTCGTGACCCCAACCGTTGTACGAAGGCCCGTGCAGCACTGAACGGCGGCCCGATCATCAGGTCACAACAAGTTGTAAAACGATAAAGCAAACACCGCCCCACACGCCAACTTAGTGGAGCCTAACTAACCTTTGCCCATCCCCAAGCTCCGCAATGCGCCTTGCGACCGACCGTGGATCGAATCCTACTGTGTCGAACGCGATTTCGTCGCGAATGCGTTCCGGTTCGATTTTCCGGTCGGCGCGGTTCCGTCGCCGATCAACTCTTAGGAAGTTTGCTGGGGGCTCAATTCGGGGCGTGTGCTTCACCACACCCGACCCCGCGTCCCGTGCCGGCTGTCGGAACTTTTTTCCTGGTAGCGCCCCGGTTCGGCGCCCATGACCGCCGCCCCGGCGGCCACGCCGCCCCAGCTGGGACGTTCAGCGGATGTTTGCAAAAAGTTAGGCCGATTCTTAGATTGCGTCCGGTTCGGCCCCCGGACGGCAGCCGAGACCGCGGTCGCCCCTCGACGGTGGCCGTCATCCGGCCGACCTGTCAACCGCGGTCTCGGCTCATGGTGGGTGGGCCGCTCCCGGATCAGCCCGCCCCCTTGAGATCTCACTGTCGTCCGGGCGCAGTGACACGGCACGCGTAGTCCACTACCTGTATCGCTCAGCCGGCTGCGGGCCCATGTCCGGTGTCGTCGGGTTCGGTGAATCGGCGCCGGCGCGAGGCCCGGACCGGGTAACCGCCCCGTTCGGCCAGCGACCGCAGTTGGCGCAGTGCGAAGGTGCGCCCGCGACCGGATTCCGGGATCGCGATCCCGGCCCAGACCCCCTCGGCGCCCGGCGTCTCGACGGCATCGCGGGCACACAGCCAGCGCCGCGGGCAGGTCCGGCAGATGGCCTTGGCCACCTCGTCGGCCGCCACGGCCCACCGGTCCGGGTCGGTGACGCAGGCGCCGACGACGTCGTAGGGGGTTGCCCAGTCGTAGCCGGGCTGGCCCGGGCTGAGTGCGCTTGTCATGAGTCTTCCTCTCTGGCGCGGTCGCTGTGACTGAACCGTAGCAGTCGCAACCGTCGCACTGCAACGGTTTAACCGCAGCGCTTCGGGTCGCGCTCGACCAGACCCCCATACCGCCGAAGTGCAGGTTGAACCCTGATGTCACGCTCAGGGGCGCCCAGGCGGGCGCCGCCGACGTGCGCGAATATGCAGCTCGAAGCGGCCGAACGCCACGCAAATGTCGTAGCACCGATTCGGTTTCCGACCGTCGCCGCTCCGTGCCGGCGCGCACCGGAACGGTCGCAGCAGGCCCGCGGGGCCGCGAACCGTGATAGTCGATACTGGGTAGGTCTGGTCCGCTGTCCCGCCGGACCGCCGCCGCGCGCACCACGCAGTCCGTCCAAGGAGGTCTCCTGCAGTGACCGAACGTGAAGACTTTCTCCGCGATCGTCAGTCCGGTCCGCCGCAGTATTCGTCCCCGCCCGAGGGCCCACCCACCGAGCAGTGGACGATGCCGCCCGAGAACTGGGCGACGGCGCCCGCCCCGCCCCATTCGGCCGGCCCGCCGCCGGGATATCCCGCACCCCAGGTCCCCGGCCCGCAGCAGCCGCACTGGCCCGACTTCGGTGGCGCACCCGCACCCCAACCGCGCCGACCGCGCCCGGCCCGCGGATGGCGCCGCGCCGTCTATGCCGCCACCTTCGGCCTGGTGAACCTCGGTCCGTCCCGCTCGGATCGCCGCGCCGCCCAGTTGCAGGCGATCATCCAGGCACCGCTGCGCAGCTACTACAAGGTCGGCGTGCTGGGCAAGGGTGGCGTCGGCAAGACCTCGGTGGCCGCCAGCGTCGGATCCGTGTTCGCCGAATTGCGACCGTCGGACCGCGTTGTCGCCATTGACGCCGACACGGCGTTCGGGCGCCTCGGCAGCCGGGTGGATCCCAACGCGCGTGGCTCCTACTGGGAACTGGCCGGCGACCGGAACCTGGAGTCCTTCGCCGACCTGCGGGCCCGGATCGGCAACAACGCGGCCGGGTTGTACGTGCTGGCCGGTGAGCCGGCCAGCACCCGGCGCCGGGTGCTGGACGCGGCGATCTACCGCGAGGCCGCGCTGCGCCTGGACCGGCACTTCACGATCTCGATCATCGACTGCGGTTCCACCATGGACTCGCCCGTGACTCAGGAAGCGCTGCGCGACCTGGACGCGCTCATCGTGGTGTCCTCGCCGTGGGCCGACGGGGCCGGCGCCGCCGCCCAGACCATGGAGTGGTTGGCCAACCACGGCATGGGCGAACTGCTGCGTCGCACGGTCGTGGTCCTCAACGACTCCGACGGCCACGCAGACAAGAAGACCAAGGCCGCGCTGGCCCAGCAGTTCACCAGCCGTGGACAGGTGGTGGTCGAAGTGCCGTTCGACCCGCATCTGCGGCCCGGCGGCGTCATCGATGTCACCCGGGAGATGGCGCCGACCACCCGGTTGCGCTTCCTGGAGATCACCGCGGCGATCGCCGGTCACTTCTCCGTGGTGCCCCCGCATCCCGTGCCGGGTGCCTCCAGTTGAGCGCCGTGTGCACCGATTCCGAGGCCCTGTTCACCGCCGACGGCGACAGCTTCCTGCCCAGCGATCTGGCCCGCGGCCCCTGGGGCCAGACCATGGCCGGGCAGATCGTCGGCGGACTGCTCGGTTGGGCCCTCGATCAGCACGGTGCTGCCGAGCTACAACCCGCGCGCTTCACGATCGACCTGATGCGACCGGTGTTCCTCCAGCCGGTGCAGATCCGGACGCTGGTGCAGCGCGAAGGCAGGCGGATCAAGCTCGTCGACGCCACCTTGATGCAGGACGGCCGGCCGGTGGCCCGCGCCAGCGCGCTGTTCCTGCGGCGCGGTGAGCACCCGGACGGTCAGGTGTGGAGCGCGCCGGTCACCATGCCCCCGCCGCCCACTGTGTTCGACGGCATGCCGCCGGATCTGCCATTCCAGATGTGGACTTACGGGTCGGGCCACGACGCGGGCAAGCCCGGGCTGGTGCCGGCCGCGTGGGAGCAGTCGGACTCCCAGAAATTCGCCTGGGTGCGCTTGGACCGTCCCATCGTGGCCGGCGAACCGCTGACGCCGTTCAGCCGCGTCGCCTTCGTCGGCGATATCACCAGCTCGCTGACCCACTGGGGCACCGGCGGTTTGCGCTACATCAACGCCGACTTCACGGTGACGCTGGGCCGGTTGCCGGTCGACGACTTGATCGGGTTGGCCGCGCACAGCCATTACGGCGCCGACGGGGTGGCGACCGGGTCGGCCACGCTGTTCGACCGCGAGGGGCCGATCGGGACCAGCGTCGCGCTGGCCCTCGCGCAGCCCGCCGACGCGTTCAACCCACAGCACGCGATCACTCCCTAGGCCCCCCTACAGCTCGATCGGTACGTTCTTCTCGGCGCAGGCATCCCGCACGGCCGCCATCACGTCCTGGGTCCGGACGGTCTCCAGATCGGTGATGGTGACCGACCCCTTGTCGGTGCGATGCTGGGCGGCGACCCGCGAATCGCGCAGCCGCTCAGCGCGTTCCACGACGTTGCGGGCAAATCGCCCGTTTTGCATGACGTCCACGCCGTGGCTGCCGTCCGGGGCCAGGTACGCGCGCAGCGCCCGGCACGCCGCATTCAGCGCGTCGCGCGCGGCGGGTTCGATCACGGTGGCGCGCGGCTGCCCGTAGCGCATCGCGATCTCCACCAGTTCATCCGGGCTGTAGGACTCGAACCGCAGCTTGCGGTTGAACCGTCCCGCCAAACCCGGGTTCACCGTGAGGAACTCGTCGACCTCACGCTCGTAGCCGGCACCGATGAAACAGAAGTCGAACCGGTGCACCTCCAACGCCACCAGCAGCTGGTTGACGGCCTCCATACCGATCATGTCCGGACGGCCGTCGTGGTGGCGCTCCACCAGGCTGTAGAACTCGTCCATGAACAGGATGCGCCCCAGCGAACGATCAATCAGCTCATTGGTTTTCGGCCCCGACGAGCCGATGTGCTCGCCGCAGAAGTCCGCCCGTTTGACCTCGATGATCTCCGGGTGGCGCACAATGCCCAGGCCCGCGTAGATCTTGCCCAACGCCTCGGCGGTGGTGGTCTTACCGGTGCCCGGCGGACCCACCAACAACATGTGGTTGGTCTGGTTGGTGACCGGCAGGCCGTGGGCCAATCGCAATGCCCGGACCTCGATCTGGTCCTCCAGCTCCGCGACGGCGCGCTTGACGTCGGCCAGCCCCACCTGATGGTTGAGCAGCGCCCGCCCCTCCTCCAGGAGTTCGGCGCGGCGGCCCTCGTTCTCCTCCTGCTGGCGATCCTCGAGGCTCTGCTCGGTGCTGACGTCCCACCGGTTGGTGCGGCTGTTGATGGTGGCCTCGTCGGTCACCACCAGCCGCAGATTCGGATCGGCCAGCGCCTCCTGCGCGCACGCGATCAGGGCGCCGTTGATGGTCGCCTTCGACAGCGCGACCTGAGCCTTGTCCTCCTCGCCGAGCTGCCGGTGGGCCATCCCGCGGACGTAGGCCAGATCCGCGGCGATCAGCGGGAATTCGGCGGGGTCGATCGCCGCGACGATCGCGTCGGTCAGATCCCGACGCCGCGCCTCCGCGCTATGTTCACCGCGGGCCCGCAGATCGATGCGGTCCGCCCAATCCAGCGCGACCCGCCCCTGCCCGAGGTGCGCGGCCGCATGCGCGGCCAGGGTGTTGGTGGCCGCGGTGACCGCCGACATGATGATCGCCTGCGGCGGCAGCACCGTCGCGGCCACCGAGATGACATCGGGCCAGCGTTGGGTGGCGAACATCAGATAGGCCCGCAGATACTGCTGCCACTGGTGGTTCTCCCAGGTGTCCAGCAGCGCCGAATCGCCCAGCAGCGCTTCGGCCTTCTCGAACTGACCGTCATCGACCAACGCCGAGGCCAACGCGAGCCCGGCGTGCGACGATTCGGTGACGGTGATCGCCAGGTACGGGCCGGCCTTGATGTGCGCGGCCAGCGTCGCGCCGATCCGGTTGGTTTCGCGGTGCAGCCGCGCCCCGTAGGCGTAGAGCTCCTGCAGGGACGACAGCGCGTCGTCACCGGCCGCGATCCGCCCGAGCCAGGCATCGGCCATCGCCGGGTCGGTCTCGGTGGCCTCCCGGAACTTCGCCTGCGCGGCGTCCGGTTCGGCGGCAAGCAAGGCCATACCCTGGTCGAAGTGCCTACGGGCGGCCGCGGTCATGCTGGTACTGGTCGTCATCGCTTGCGGGTCAGCGCCTTTCCTCAACGAGTTCCCGGTCCTCGAACATGCTGGTCGGTTCGGCCGAAACGTAGCGGTTCTCGGCGCGGAACAGCTCCACCTCGACCGTCCGCGCCCAGCCGCGCGCGCTCACCTCGACGGTGGCGGGTCCGATCTGGGTGATGTGCACGTCGGCGGTCCCCCGGACCGGCTCGCCCGGACGCCCGATCGAGATCACCGTGTTGGGCCGCGGCGCCGGCGCGAGCACACCGTCGGTCACGCTGACGGTGGTGCCGGCGGCCGGCCGGGTGCCCTCGGTGACCGCGATGTCGGGCATCCGCACGGTGGCCCACCGCTGCGGATCCCGGGTGTGGATGGTGATTCGGTCGCCGGCCCCGGCGGCGCGCACCACCAGGCGTTTGGCCACCACGTCGTCGGCCGCGATGTGCACGCGGCTGAACTCGCCGGGGTCGCCGAACGGCAACAGCAACCGATCGCCGGCGCCCACCTTGCCGATCAGGACGCCCGACGGGCCCACCGGCACGGGCAGTGCGGCCGGCGCCGGTCCGCGCCGGATGCGCCGCAACGCCCGGGTGGGCCCGCAAATGCTCGCGGCGACGGCCGCGGCCTGCTCCCCCGGCAGGGTGCGCATGATGACGCTCGGCGGCGCGGTGGGCGGCTGGGTGGTGCGCACCGTCACGGTGGCGGTCGCGGTGCCGTCGGCGAACAGCGTCCAGTTCTGGATGACGCCGTCGACGCGCAGCGACCAGGCCTGATCCATGGTTTCCGGCGTAATGTCCTGCGGTCGATACCAATACGACGTCAGCCAGCCGTTGTCGCTGCGCACCGAACGCCACTTCTGCCGGCCCTGCCCCAGCGCCGCATGCCCGATGCGGCGTTCCATCTCGACGATGTCGGTTGCGGTGGCCACCTTCGCCCGGATACCGCGGTGGCGCAGTTCGGCGCTGATGCGCTGCGCGGCGGCCAGCGCGGCCGTCCCGGCCGAGATCCGCCACTGCAGGGCGTCGGCGTTCGGGAAGCTGGCAATCCGGGCGATCACCCAGGTTTCCCGTTGCCCGGCATACGGCGGCGTGCCGATCAACGTGTCGTACACCCGGGGATAGTCACCGGTCGCCCGGCGACGCGCACCGGCGGTCACCAGGCTCAGCGACTCGACCGTGAGTCCCAGGCTGTGCCGCAGCAGATCCCGCAGTGCGGCCAGATCGACGGTGTTCTCGGTGACAGCCGCGGTGGATCCGGTGAACACCGTGGGCGTGTGGGCCTTGCCCAACACGTGCACCGCGACGATCGCGACCTGATCCTGATAGCGGACCCCGCCGCCGGAGCGGTCGTTGGCGACGGTGATCGGTTCGACGAGTTCGATCCCGCGGTTGCGCCGGCGGAACAGCGCCCACCACGACCACAGCGGCAGCCGCCACCACCGGATCACGGCGACGGCCACCCCGAACACCAACCCGATGCCGGCCCCGAGGTAACCGCCGACGCCCCAGCCCAGCAGGCCCGCGGCGAACACCGCGACAATGACGGCAATGCGGGTGGCGGCGCTCATCGGGCCCGCCTGGCCCGCGCCACCAGCGACGCCAGCAGCACCGCGCCCAGCATGGCGGCGCCGAAGATCAGCGCGACGTTGCGGGCCCGATGGTCCGGCGGTGCCGGCGGTGGCGGCGGCACCACCAGTCGACTTTCCGAGCCCGGCGCGAGTCGCTCGCCCGGCGGGACGTTGAAGGTCAGTGCCGCAACAGGATCCACCACGCCGTAGCCGACCTGATTGTCGACGCCGCGGGGCGGGTTGTGCGAGGTCTGCCGGATCCGGTTGATCACCTGGTGCGCGGTGAGTTCCGGGAACTTCGCGCGCACCAGCGCGGCCACGCCGCTGACGTAGGCCGCCGAGAAGCTGGTCCCCCAGAACGGCGTGTTCGGCTCACCCGGCTTGCTCGGCGGGTAGGCGTTCACCGGGGCACCGTTGTTCGGGGACAACCCCATGATCCCGACCCCGGGAGCGGCCGCCGACACCCACGGTCCGGCCAGGCTCTTCGGCAGCGGCGCGCCGGAGTTGTCGACGGCACCCACCGACAACACGTAATCGGCGAACCACGACGGCGACGAGACGGTCTTGACCTGTCGCCAGTCCCGGGGGTCGTCGGCGTTGAGCGGATCGAACAACGGGTTCTGCGCGCACCCCTCTTCGCCCTCGTTGCCGGCGGCCGCCACGATGACGGCGTCCTTGACGGTCGCCGCGTACCACGCCGCGGCGCCGAGGGCGCGCTGATCCAGCGGATCGGCGGCCGAAACACAGGACGTGACACTGATGTTGATCACCTTGGCGCCCATATTCGCGGCGTGCACGATGGCCTGGGCCAGGGACTGGATGGTGCCGGCCTTGCGGCGTGCCTCGTTGTCCCCTGGTTGCGGGTCGACGAACTCATACGCCCGCGAGGACTGCCGGATCGCAATGATCACCGCGTGCGGGGCGACGCCGGCCACGCCGTCGGGCGAGTCCGGCGGCGGCGGCGGGACCGCCGGATTCTGGGGCAGGTCCGGTAGCGGCCGGCCGGGAGCGTTGGCGGGCAGTGCCGGTGGCGGCGGGGGCGGGGGTGGTTCGGCCGGGGGCGCCGGCCGGATCTCGGTCACCGTGACCGGCGCCGGCGGCGGGGGCGGCGCCGGCGGCGCGGGCTGCCCGGCCGGGGGTGGCGGGCCGCCGGTGACCGGCGCGGGTCCCTCGGGCGGCGGGAAGGCCGGCCGCGGCGGCATCGGCGGCGGCATCGGACTGCCCTGGGGCGCAGCGCCAATCAACGAGGCCACGATGGTGCCGTGGGCGTCGCAGTCCAGCAGGCCGTCACCACCCATGATGTAGTCGCCGCCGGCGACCACCGGCAGCCGCGGATGGGGGTTGACGCCGGTGTCGATCACCGCGACCGGGACACCGTGTCCCGTGGAGAACTCCCACGCCTTGGCGATGTTGAGCATCGTGAAGCCCGGCGCCGTCACGGTCACGTTGGGATCTTCCACGGTGATGGTCTGGGCGCACATGTTGCTCTGCCGCATCGCCTGATCGGGTCCGGGCCGGCCGTCGGCGGGCACCATCTCCGGATCGACCGACGGCGGCGCAATCGCGTGGGCGACAGGAAGATTGGTGCTCAACGCGACCAACAGCAGCGCGGCGGTCGCCGCCCCGAGCGCGCGGCCCCGCTTGGCCAGGCCCGCCGACCTCATCGCATTCGAACCCATGTGAACAGTCCCCCGATCCACGCGGCAAGCGGCAGCGCGGCCACGATCGCCAGCAGCTCAAGCCATTCGGCCAGCATCCGGACCAACGGCGTGAACCGGGTGACCGGCACCAGCAGTCCCGCCAGCAGACCCAGGCCGGCGAAGACCGCCAGCGCCAGCGTCCCCCACAGCACCGCCGAACCCGAGTCCGCCGGTGCGGCCAGCACGTACTTCACGACGCCCACGCAGACCGCGGCCGACGCGCCGCACACCAACGCCACCGCCTGCTGCTTGGCGGTGAAGCTGCGGCCGCGGCTGATGAAGATGAACACGAACAGCATGGCCAACACGGTGGCGGCGGTGCTCTTGGCCTGTCCCGGCAGCAACGTCGCCCACACCGCGATCGGCAGGGCCGCCGCGACCGCGACACAGATCCCGGTGAGCACTTGATTCGCCCGACGGGCCGCGGCGGCGATCTCCGCGCCCCGTGGGGTGGTGTCCGGATTCACCTCGGCCGCTTCGCCCTCGGCGTCCTCGAAGCCTTCGTCGGGCACCGGTTCGACGGCGTCCACGGGCAGGCCGTCGCTGCGCCGGAACAGGTCCCGGCCGGTGATCGAACCGAAGTGCGGCGGCCGGATCCGGGCCGCCCACAGCGCGAACGTCGGCGCGAGCGTCACCAGCAGCAGCAGCGCGATCAGCCCGCACATGCCGAGCCATTGCGCGGGGATCGGCCGCCACATCCGCGCCAACGCCACCGCACCGCCCAACGCGCACAGCGTCACGATGAGGGCCCCGACGGTGATGTGGCGCTTGGTCAGCGCCATCAGCCCGCAGGTCATCGCCAGCACCGCCAGGCCCGCGATGAACAGATGGGCGGACCCGAGCCCGCCCGGGGCGGCGGCACCCAGACTGACTGCGAGCAGCGGTATCGCCGGCCACGCGAACCCGCTGAGCAGGTCCTGGCGCTGCGGCCACCAGCTGGCCATCGCGCCCGCGCCGCCGGCCAGCAGCAGTCCGAAGACGCCGGTAACGATGGTGGGCAGCAGGGCGTCGTCGACGGTGCGATGACGCAGGGCCAGCACCAGGATCGCGGCGGCGCACATCGCCGCGATCGCGATCGCGGTGTGCGCCGCGGTCGCGGCGGTGACCGGTTCGAACAGCTTCTTGCCCACCCGGGCCAGGCCCGTCGACAGCGACTCATATTGCGGCGCAAAGGAATCGCCCTGTCCGGCGGGCACCAGCACCAGGGTGGTGCCATCCTCCACGCCGAGTTCGTCGAGTGTCTTGGTGACTTCGAGGCGGGTGCCATTGGCGCGCTGCAACTCGTAGCCGAGGCCCGATTCCAACCCGCCGAGACCGCGGCGCTTCAACTCGTCGTCGAGCAATTCGACGATGTCGTCGAGGAAAACCTCAACGGGAACCGACGCGGGATACACCTGCGAAATGAGATGTTCGCCGCACACCACGGCGACGGCGCACCGCGCGGGAAAGGAAACCTTCGCCATTAGCGCGGCCGATCGGCATCGGGTGTGTATTTGTCGGCGATGGCCGCGGTGATCTCGAACAACCGCAGTCGCGTCTCTTTGTTCAATTCATGTTGCACGTCGATGATTCCACCCTTGGCCAGATGCGGGTCATAGGGCATGAATTCGACGGTCGCGCCGGATTGGCTGAAACGCTCGACGAGATACTTGCGCGCGTCGGCGTCGTATTTGTTGCGGCTGTCGTTGAGGATCACCATGCTGCGCGACACCAGTTCGTGGTAGCCCAGCGACCGCAGCAGGTCGATGGCGCGGGTCACCGGCAGCGAGGTGTCGGCCGTGAGACCGGAGACGAACACCAGGGTGTCGCAGGCGTCGAAGACCGCCTTCATCACCGGGTGCTCGAGGTCGTCGGCGGTATCCACCAGCATCACGTTGTGGGTGCGGCGCAGCCGCGACAGCACCCCGGTGAACATCGACGGGACCAGCGGTCGAGGTTGATCCGAGGCACGGTTGCCGGCCAGCACGTCCAGGCCGACGGCGTTCTGTCCCAGGTGTTCTCGGATATCGGCATAGCCCTGGACATCGGTGTCGTTGAGCACCGCCGAGTAATCACCCGGCGGCGTCTCGTCGATCCGGCCGGCCAACGTGCCGAAACCCGGTGCCGCGTCGATCGCGACGACGTTCTCCGGGCGGCACTCCCGGAACACCGCGCCGATCGAGGCGGTCATGGTGGTCTTGCCGACCCCGCCCTTGCCGGAGATCACGCCGACGACGTACTGCTTGCGGATGTGGCGGCGGATGCGTTCGCGGAGTTCGCGATAGTGTCGCTCGGCCGGCGACTCGCCGAAATTGACAGTCTTGAACGTCGCAAGATAAACGAACTTTCGCCATCCCGAGCCCGGTGGAATCTTCCGGGGGGCCACCATGTCGGAAATCCGCAACGAACCGGAAACCGAATCCGGGTGCCGGTGGAAACCCCCGGCGGATTCGCGGTGTCTCGATTGTTCGTTGTCCGGAACACTGCCCGGTTCATTCCCCCATGGAGCCGTCACGGTTTCGACGCTAACACGGGCGCGAAGGTACTCACTTACACAACCTTTCGGTACGAATACCAGTCAGCACTGGCGGGGAGTCCGCGCAGGATCTGGCCCACGGCATCGGCAATACACTTCGTTGTACCCGGACTCACCAAGAGCCATTTCTTGCCGTCGCGCCGGATGGTCTCGTAGACCAGTCGACCCTCGGGGGTGTCCACGATGGCCGCCGAGTCGGCGCCGCTGACCGCCCGGGTCGGCGATTCGGTCGCCACCCCCGACTGCACGGCCGCGATCGACGCCTGCGCCGATTGGCTTGGGTCCCCGGCCAATACCAGCAGCCGGATCTGGTCGGCGTCGAGGGACTGCGTCATCAGGTAGCGCCGCAACCCGTCGCGGTCTTGTACGGATTCCACCAGCGCTGCCGCATCCAGGGTCACCGGCCGCAGCGGGGCCGGTGCCTGGCTGCCGCAGAGCCGGTTGAGCTGGTCGGTGACGACGGTGCTCGCGGTGCCTTCGGCCGTCGCGGTCCCGGCCGGACTGAGTCGGATCAGATGATCCGTGCGTTCCAGGGCCACCCACCACTGCGCGTACCGCGCCAGCAGCACTCGCCTGGGCTGGCCGTCGTGATCCGGGGTCAGCACGTGCAGCAGCAGTGCGACGTCGCGCCGGGCGACCACCGTGAGCCATTCCAGCACCGGCCCGTCCACACCACCGGCTTCGTCGATGACGCCCTGCTCCCGCAGCTCGGCCGCGATCGGAAGCTCCAGCGCCGCCTCCTTGCTCTCGACACTGGGCAGGTGCGGCCGCAGCCCGAGCTCGGGCGCCAGCACCTCGATGCCCGAAAGCACTTGCAGGACAAAGAGTCCATCGATCGTGGTGGTCAGCATGAGTCTCTCCCCCGGACATGCGGTGGGGTGCGCACCTAGGCGCGCACCCCACCGGTCGATTTGTCAGGTCACATCCTGCTGGCCAGCGTCACGTCGGTGGCCGTCGCATTGCCCAACACCGCGTGCACGGTCGCGCCGAATTGCATCACTGTTTCGATCAGGCTCTCGAAACCCTGCATGAACTGGGTCTGATGCTCGGCGTAGGTCACGGCGTTCTTGCCGGAGAACTCGCCGAGCAGGGCACTGGTCCGGTTGTGGACGTCGGTGTAGTCGTCGCCCATCCCGGCGGCGTTGTGAATCACCCGGTCGGCGGCCTCCGCGATGGCTGCCTTGTTGTACGTGATCTGAGTCATCTTGTCTCCTTGGAAGTATCAGGCGGTGGGGAGCTAGCGGGCCATGCTGCCGAGGACGGCCTGGATCTGAGCGGCCGAATCCCCTTCGTTGTTGTCCATGAAGTCAGCGGTATCGCCGAGGTGCTCGGCCAGCGCGGTGCCGTGCGTGAGGATCTTCTGCATGGCCTCATTGATCTCATTCATGGTCTGGCCGGCCATCACGGCCGCGGGGCCCCGGAATGCGCCCCCGCCCACCAGATCCTGAATCAGGTTGATGCAGTCATTGCTCAGGTTTCCGCTCTGCATGATGGCCGAGACCACCGAGTTCATGGTCTCCCGCAACTGCTCCGGGGGTACATCGATCGTGCCCTGCCCGCCGACTTCGTATGCCATTTCTGTCCCTCTCCCTTTGGTTATTCCCCCCGCTTGTGGGGACGTAAATGTGAGTCTAAGTGCATTCCGGACGGTGTCACTTCACCAATTAGCAAATGCGACTGCTGGAGTGTAACCGCGATGGGGCCCAGTCTCCACCCCTGTGATCAGTGTGAATGGTGGGATTTGGTAAACAGCCGCCTCAAACCCCACTCCGCTGGCTATCTCCCTCGGGTGCGGTCGGACGCGCTGCTGCTGGTTTCCCGGCTAGGTTCTGTCCCGGTCCCCCTCGGTCACGATGCGCGCGCGGGTCACCTGTTCCTGCCCGCCCTCACCCTGGCCACGGGCAAGCATGCCGGCCGGTCCCATCGGCATCGCGCCGCCGCCCGCCATCGCCGGCCCGCGCATCTCCGTCGCGTTGAGCAGCCCCGGGGATCGCAGCCCCGTCGCGCGGCCGCCGTTCTCGGGCGCGAAACCGCTCGCCGGACGCACGTAGCTCGTCATACCCTGTGCGGCAGCGGGGGATCCGATGCCGCCGCCGCCACCGCCGGTGGCCACGCCGAGTCCACCGGCGCCCGGCATCCCCGCCCCGCCGGGCCGGATCGCGTCCCCGGCGGCGCCCGCATTGGCTCCGTTGAACGAACCGCCGAACATTCCGGTCAAGCCCTGCACCGCCGACATCGCGGGCTGCATCATCGACGTGGGCATTCCGAGGATGCCCTCGAAGGCCTGCGGCAGCGCGTCGAACGCCTTCTGAGCCGGACCGAGCGCGTTCTGGGCGACATCCATGAACGATCCCGCGCCGTTGCCGCCGGCCGAGGAGAATTGACCGGCCGCCTTGCTGGAGGCACGCATCGCGTCGCCGGCCGCGGTCGTGGCGGCGGTCTCCGCCATCGCCGACGCCGCGGCCGCCGGCATGGCAGGGGCCGCGTTCTGCGGCGTGATCGGCGGCGGCACCGCCAACAACGGCATCAGGGAGGTCAACGTCGCCGAGTAGGCGGCGCCGGTACTGGCATTGTTCGGCCAGAAGTGGCCGAAGTACTCGCGGTCCCGGTCGGCCATGGGGATCACGAACATGCCCGGCAGGACCGTGTTCAGTGCGTTGAACATCCCCCACTCCTCGCGGTTGAGCACGCACAGTGCGGCCGGGATCATCGAGGAATAGGCCGTGGTGAACGCGTTGACCGCGGTCCCGATCAGCGGGGGCTTCTCCGCGAGCCACCCGAACAGCAGATGCGCCACGGTGTTGATCCCGGTGACGGTGGCGGTCGAGGCCACGCTGGTCGCACCCTGGAACTCGGCGCTGAGCGCCAACATGTTCGACGTCGATACACCCGCGGCGGTCTCGGTGGACGCCATCTCGGCGGTGTAGGCCGCCAGGGCCGCCATCATGCTCGGGAGGCCCCCCGGGGCCGCCTTGAGCAGCAAATCATTCTGGTCGGGCGTGCGTATCGCCCAGCCTGGGTCGATCATTGGTCCCCCTGACGACCGGGTCTACAACACCGCTGAAGTCAGGGCGGCTGCGGCGCTGCGCGCGGTCTCGGTCGCCTCGAAGGTGGCACCCGCGATCCCCTGCGCACCGGCAAACATGCCACGTTGCACGGTGTGTTCCGTGAGGGCGGCGACGTAGGCCGCGCCGGAGGCCCGTAGGGCGTTGGCGAAGGCGATCGAAGTGACATCGCCGGCCATCTCCAAGATGCCCAGCAGCGCCGCCGAGGCGGCCCCCGCGCTGGCCCCCTGGGCGGCGGCGACGCCCGCCTCGGTGGCCGCGGACAAACCGACCATGGGTGGCGTGACATCGACAATCGGGTTCGTCATGGCATTACCTTCCTGTTGTTGCTGAGGTTTCCCCCGCACCCCGTCAACTGCGGTATCGATGATCCTAAGGTGTGCTGGGCTGTGGTGCGGACGTTATTTCTGCGGATGTGGACGTGGCGGGGTCCGGAAAGCCCACCAACACCCCCTCGATCTCACCCTCGGTCGAGACCAGCTGACCCCGGCCGGGCGGCAACTGCTGCGCGGAGATCCGGCCGTAGACCTTGACCACGGTCGGATCGTTGTCCATGAACAGCGTCGGCGTCCGGGAACTGGTCAGCCGCTGCATCAGCGGGTTCATCGCCGATGCACCGGCCCAGTTTCCTGGCAAACGAGACACGACGATGTGCAGGCCGACTTCGCGGCTGCGTTCGATGAGCGGAAGCAGCGGACCCACCGCCGCGGGCTTGCCCAGCACCGCGCCGGAGGGGCGCAACTCCTGCTCGTCATCGATCAGCACGAAATAGTGCGGACCCTGCCATGTCGTCCGACTCAGCAACTCCTCCTGGCTGAGTCCGGACGGCGGGAGCCGGTCCTGCAACTCGGCGGCCAGGGATTCGAGCACCTGGTCGACGTCCTCGGCGGTGTAGGCGTAGGCGCGCACGTGCGGGCCCTGCACCTTGCCGATCAGGCTGGTCTTGGGGTCGATGATGATAATTTGCGCCTGCTCGGGCGACAGCGCGGCCATCACCGACTGCCCGACGGCAGCCAGCGTCGAGGTCTTGCCGCAGCCCTGCCGCCCCACCACCAACAGGTTCGGCGACACCCGGGTATTGAGAGTCACCGGCTGCAGTGCGGTCTCCCCGAGCGCGAACGGGATCGCCCACGGGTCGACGGCGGCCGGGCTGGCCCGGTGTGCGGTGACGAGTTCGCCGAGGCCGACGCGATCGGGCAGCCGCACCAGGGCCTCGACGCGATCGGCGCCGGTCACCCCGGCGATGACCCGGCCCACCTGGCGGGTGCCGATGCGCTCCCCGCCCGGGCCGGTGATCTCCGGGATGCCCACCAACAGTTCGTGGCTGGTGCGGGTGATACCGAAGCCGGGCCGGTCCAGCACCCGCCGAGCCGCCTTGCGGTGCTCGATGCCGGTGTTCATCGCGGTCTCGTCGGGGTTACTGAGCCGCAACTCGATTCGTGCGTTCGAGACCCCGACCAGGGCCTGGCGCTGTCCGACCAGCCACCCGTTGCTACTCGTCATCACGTGCACCCCGTAGGACAGGCCCTGCCGGGCCAGCGCGATCACCCGGTCGCCGAGGGCCATGTCCTTTTCGTAGAGGTCACCGAAGTTGTCGACCACCAGGAAGACGTCGCCGAACTTGTCGTCCGGGTCGGTTCCGCCGCCACCGGCGGCGCCGAACCGGCGTTCGCGGAACTCCGAGATATCGATCTGATAGTGCTTGAACGCCGCCTCGCGGGCCCGGATCAAACCCTCCAGGGTGGCGATGGTGCGCGAAACCCCTTCGGTGTCAGTCACACTGACCACGCCGGCAACGTGCGGCAGATCCTCGATCGCGTACAGGGTGGCGCCGATGCAGAAGAACGTCACCCGATCCGGCCGATACATCAGCGCCGCCGACATCATCAACGTCATCAGCGTGCTGGACTTGCCGCGCTGCGCGGTGCCCACCACCATCACGTTGTCCATCTCGACATCGAGGACGTGCACGTTCTGTTGGTGATCCTCGGGGATGTCGACCACGCCGACGGGAATCACCAGCCCGGGGTTCTGGCCGTAGTCGACGTGCCAGGGCCGCCCCCGGAACCGCTGCACCAGCGCGTCGGCGCACTCGGACTCCTCCAGCGGCGGCAGCCAGATCCGATGCGGAGGCCGCGCCGGGTGCGCCAGCAGCGAGTCCCGGATGACCTCCAGTAGTTTCTTCTTCTTGAATCCGTCGGCGTGATATAGGTATTCGTCGGGTTCCTCGGGATCGTCGGCGACCGCCAGGGCCGCACTGTCCTCCTCGGACAGCGGCTGGTACTCCCAGGTCAGGGCGCGCGGCTGACCGAAGCTCAGGTCCACCGTCTTGTCGACGGTGCTGGTCTTCTTCGGCAACACGAACGGCGCCGACACGTAGAAGCAGCGGAACTGTTCGAGTTCGCGCGGGCCCACCTTCAACAGCGCGTAGCCGTTCTTCTGCGACGGCAGGTGCAGGGCGGCGTCGCTGCCGATCACGTCGCGCGAATCCTCGGCGGTCTCGGCGCGCAGCGCGACCCGGAAGGCGATGTTGCTCTTGGCCTTGCTCAGCGACGACAAGTCCAGTCGCTGCCCGCCGAGCGTGAAGAAGACGTTACAGCCGCGGCCTTCCTGCCCGATGTGGATGACGAGGTCGATCCAGTCCTGATGGTGGTGGAACAGTTCGAGGTATTCGTCGATGATGACCAGCAGGATCGGCACGGGTTCCAGATCCCGGCCGGCCAGCCGCATCTCCTCGTACTCGTTGGCGTCACGCGCACCGGCGTCCTTGAAAAGCCGGTAGCGACGGGCGATCTCACCGTTGATCGCCTTGCGCATCCGTTCCGCCAGATGCCGGTCGTCCTTGCCCAGGTTCGACAGCGAGCCGGCCACGTGCGGCAGGCCCTCGAGGTCCTGGGCGGCCGATTCGAACTTCATGTCGACGAAGATGACGATGAACGTCTCCGGCGAATGCGTCAACGCGATCCCGTTGCACAACGACAGGAAGTACTCCGACTTACCCGAACCCGACGTGCCGATCACCACCGAGTGGAAGCCGTAGCCACCGAAGTCCTTGGCGCGCAGGATGATGTGTTCGAGCTCCCCGTTGGGGCGCACGCCCACCGGGACCATGCCCCATTTGGGGTCGCCGCGCCCGCGGCTCTCCGCCCACAGCCGGTCCACCTCGAGTTTGCGTGGGTCGCTGATGCCCAGCAGCCGCAGCAACTCGCCGCCCTGGCTGTCGGTCTCGGAAAGCTCGCCGGCGGTGGTCGGCGACCAGCGGGCGATCGCGCGCGCATAGCGGTCCGCGGTGCTCTCGGCCAGCATGTCGGCCACGGCGTAGAAGGCCTCGCGATGCCGCAGGCGTCCTTCCCGCAGTTCGAAGCGCTCGTCCTGCTCGGCGAACCCGACCCCGACGCCGGGGCGGGTCGCCAACCGCAGCACGGTGATTCCGGCCATGCCCTTCTGGCCGGTGATGCCCTCCCACTGCTCGGGGGTGCCCACACTGTCGTCGATGATCACCCAGTGCGGGCCCAGGGCCGAGCCTCCCGTCGCCTCCATCGGCGAGGGCATCGACAGCGGGCTGCTGCCCGACGGCGGCGCCCAGGGGCCGCGGCCCTTGCGGTGCAGTTCGGCATCGAGGGCGACCTCGAGGTCCATCGGCGAGGCGAACACCAACCGTCGCAGTCCGCACGCATCGAACATCTCGTCGTGCTGGTTGTGCGGCAGCCACACCACCCACTGCCAGGCCTCGGGATGCCGCGTGACTACCATGATCTTCAGATCGCTGGGACTGTGGTACACCGCCAGCGAGCACAGCACGGCCCGCATCAGGCTGCGCAGCTCGTCCGGTTCCGGCCCGAGAAAGCTGAACCCCGGTTTGGACCGCAGGCTCAGCACCTTGCCGATGCCGCGAATCTTGCTCTGCTCCAGGATGAAGTCGCGCAGGGCGCGCCCGGTGACGGGCTCGAGTTCCTCGCCGACCGGCACCTCGGGCCACTGCAGCGAGACCGCCGATTCGCTGGATTGCTGGACGCCGATGCCGAGGCGGACATCGAGGAAGTCGACGTCGGTGTTGCGCCGCTCCCACATCCGCGGACCGCCGATCACGGTGTCCAACTGCTGCGGGTCGCCGTGGACGAACAGCTGGCTGTGCCGTTGATCGTGGGCCGCGCGCTGGATCTCGTCGCGGTCCTCGTCGAGCTGGCGCAGGTAGATCCGGCGTTGTTTCTCCTGCTCGCCCCAAGTCATCTTACGGGCGCGGCCGAACCGGCCGCTGAACATCATTGCCGCAAACCCGATCAGGCCGATCATCGGGAAGAAGCCGCCCCGCATCGAGCGCGCCCCGGAGGTGTACATCACCACCAGCATTCCCAGGATGCCCACCAGCAGGGCCGGGATCGCGATCATCAGCAGGATGTTGCGCGGTTCGCGCTCGGGCAACTCCAGCGGCGCGTTGACCGCGACGCGGGCCGGCGGCACCGATGGTGCCGGCTTACGCGGTGCCCGGACGAAACCCCGTTTGGACATCGTTACCCTCCCATGCCTGGAATGCGTGCGGCCGTTCCCCCGCTGGGCAGGGTGTCCCGGGCCAGCAGTGCATCCTCGCGGCTGATCGCCGGACCCGACGCGAAGGTCCGGATGATCGGCCACGGTGCCTGCACAGCGCTGCCCGGATTGAGCCCGATGGCGTTCAAAGTTTGATCATCCCAACTGATTCCGTACCGGACCCCCTGCGGGGAGATCCAGAACAGACTTTCCCGGGTATCCGAGGTGACGACACCGCTGGTGGTGGCGACGAAGTTGGGGGCGCCCGGCAACAGCAGAATCTGGTCGGCCACCACCGAATCCGGATGCCGATCGTCCCGGACCAGCTTGACCAGATGCGAGTCCATGCTGGGCGACACCGGCAGGCCCTTGCCGTTGAACACGGTGACTCCTGCCTGCCGGTCGGTGGCCATCTTCTCCCACCCCACGCAGGTCACCGGATTGGCGTCGGTGTCAATGAAGTTCAGGCGCGCACTCGGGTAGAAGCCGATGTTGAGTTCGCTGACATCGGGAATGCCCACCAGCTTGTCCGGGGTCACCAGCAGCGGCGCGGCCGACGTCTGAGACACCGCGGTGCGCAACAGGTCGGCGACGAACGCGCTGATCTTCTGCACGCCGCCCGGCAACAGCACGTAGAAGCCGCTGACCGTGCCCGCGGCGTCCTTGCTCTGCAGAACGGTGCCCACCGGAACCTCGGGCAGCCAGCGCGACGGCCGGCCCAACTCGGGAATGGCCGGGACCACCAGGGGTTCGGTGGCCGGCAGCGCGTCGAACAGGGCATTGGACATCGCGATGGGGGAGGTTTGGCCCGGATCCAGACCCAGGTTGAACGTCAGCGACCGATCGCGGGGGTCGATCCGGGAGCGCTGCCCGTTCCACACCAGGTAGGTCGCGCCGCCGTGGGTGGCCAGCACGGCCTGATTCGGTTCCATCGCCGCGGCGCGCCCGTAGCGGGACAGCTGCCCCGCGATCGAGGTCACCACCGGTCCGGCCGCGGAACCGCGGGCCGCCGCGGTGTCACACACCGACCACGCCGACACGCCGCCGCCGGTCACCGCCAGGTCGTCCGGGGCGCCGGGGATCCCGATGCGCGGACCGGTCGGAAACTTCCGTATCTCAGCGGATTTCACCCATGTCGGGGCCGCGTTGGAACCGGTGGCCAACCGCGCCGAGGTGAGATTAAGCGCGGGGTAGAGCCGGCCGTCGATCTTGGCGTAGACCGCACCGGTCTCCCGGTCCCCGATGATGCTGGACTCGCCGACGAGTCCGGCCGGCTTCAGGAAGTGCAGCAGCGCCATCCAGCCGACGCCGATCAGGACGAACACGATCGACAACGCCAGCGCGGCATGCTGTTTGCGATCGTCGTGCTTCATCCGCACGGAGAACCGGGTGATCGCCGCCTTCAACCTGCGGTTGTAGAAGAGGTGACCTGAGTTCTGGTCCCGGTTCGACAAATTCAGCGGCACGGTTGAAGTCCTTCCGGCGGATCGTCCGCATGCCCTGCCACCGAACTGCGCAACGGTCGCGCATCGGCTGCCTGCTTACGATATCCGCGCCCGAACACCCCCCGTGACACCAAAATTCGGGCCGGGCAGGACCCGGCCCGGGAATGGGCACCAGTGCGGCACACGGCGCGCTGCGTCCCCATCAGCGCAGGCTGCCGCCGTACCTGGCACTGTTATCGGCCTCCGCTTCGTCGCGAAGCGCGGCAAATGCCAGGTTGAGTCGGTCGGCGAGTTCGACATGCGAGTATTCGGTGGCTCGCGGATGCAGGTTCAACTGCACGAGCTTTCCGTCGGCGTTGGCAACCGCATGAATATCCCCCAAATCCACCGTGAAAGTTATCCGCTCGGCCTCTTCCACGAGCGCTTCCCATTTGTCAGCCGCTTCACTCAACTCGCGGAGAACCGCGTCGACCAGAGCCTTGTCGGCACGTTCCTCCGCACCCTGGGGCCCCGACACCGACACAGTATGGAGAGCGCCACCCAGCAACGTCAATTCACTTCGCGGACCCAAACCTCAGGAGTCACCAATAACCCCAGGATTAGGGCTATTGGGCCCAACCGCTCCCGTCGGCGGCCGTCACCGCGAGGAACCAGGCAAAATGGTAGTTCGCCGCCACCGGATCCCCACCGGCGATCGCCTCGGTCGCGGCCAGCAGCAGACAATTACAGAACAGCCGGTCGGTCACGTCCGGATATTGCGCAAACAACTGGTAGCGGGCGGTATCGAGGTGCACCCGCAGCACGTCCAATTCCGCGTCGACAACCCCGGTGCCGGCCGCACCGGCCTTGGCCATGGTGTGCACCATTCGCGGCAGCCCGTCGCGCCAATGCGTGGCCTCGGTGAGCTGCCAGCCGAGGTCCGGCACCGGTTCGGCGGCGCGCACGTGGGGGTCCGACGCCGTCACATCCAGCTCGGTGATCGGCCGGAATGCGTCGCCGGGACGGTAGGTGACGTTGCGCTCGGTGGGACCCATGAGAGCGGTGGGGTTTCCGCGGCGGCGTTGTGGCGGTAGCAGTTCCACCCCCGCGGGCACGGCGATGCCGGACGGAATCCAGCCGTGCGCCAGATCCGTCACCAACACCGTGGAACCATCGGCGCGATCGCCGACCGCCCAGGCCAGTCCCGGTTCCTGACGGGCGACGTGGGCGATCAGCCGCCGCAGCCGCGCCTCAGCGGACTCGACCTGCGAGGCCGGGCTCCGCTCGGGCCGGGGGGCGGGCCGCGGCGGGGCCGGTACGGATACGGGCGCCGGCCGCGGCCGAGGCGTGGGCGCGGCCGTCGGGACCGGCACCGGCGGTGGCGGTTCGGGGTCGGGAACCGGCTCGGGGTCGACGCGCGCCGGGGTGGGCTCGGCTGCCGGTGCCTCGGAAACCGGCGCGGCCTCGGGGGTGCGGTCCGGCGGTTGGTCGTGCTGCTCGAGCACGATCGTCGTCTCCACCGGAGGCGCCGCGGCGCGCCGGACCACCTGGGTGGGCTCCTCGGGTGCCACCCCCAGACTCAGGTATTCGGGCTGAAACCCGAGGGGCTCTTTGCGCAGGTGCCGGATCGTCGATTCCACCCGCAGCACCGCGAACGCCCGGGCCACGTTGATGACCCTGGCCTCCTCGGCCTGGCGCACCGGCTCCTCCAGTGGTGCCTCGCTGATCTCCCGCAGCTTCTGATTCGCCGAATCCGCGATGCGCTGCAGATCCTTGCGGAGATACTCTGCAAGCGAAGCGGTTTCGGGGCTCACCTGGTTGAGTTCAACGGGCCACAGTCCACCGAGTACCCACGGCGTGCAGTCCACCGGCGTCCGGAACGCAGGAATCGACAGGGCCTGCTGAGATGCCCTGCGCATGCGCTGGCGCGCCGTCCTCCTACCGAAGATCGCCACTGGGCAATCGTACTGGGGTTGCTGTGCAGGTCACTTCACACATTTCTGCGCGCTGAATTGTGCGCCGTTGCCGGTCTGAGTACCGTCGCAACCATGGCAGATTCGGTGCTGCAGCAACAGCTGGACGAGGTTCGCGCCCTGCTCGCCCGGGCGCGGGAACTGTTCGGCGCCAATCCCGTCGAACCGCCAGCCGCCATCGTTCCGCCGGCCGGCACCGTCGACACCTGGGTGCGTTGAGTCGTCACCGCTCGGCGCTGAGTCGATGCTCGCGCAGTTGCTCGATGGCCTGCACCAGTTCCGCCGGTCCCGCAACCTCGTCCGAGGGCGTGTGGCCGGCGGCGATGATCTCGGCCCGCACCTCCATCAGCGCCTTGAGGTAGGACACCTCGGCGGTCCGCAGGATGGCCTCGGCCAGGGTGTCCGCGTCGGTGGACATCGCCGGTTCGGTCAGCACGACACTGTGCAGATAGCCGCCGCGGCAGCTGCGGAACAGGATGTGCCCGCTGGGGTGTACGGCATCGAAGTCGGGATTCGGCTCGGTCATCGATCTTCCCGGACCGCCTGAATCTGCGCGGCGGCGTCCCGCTCGTGGGCCTCCCAGCTGGCCGCGGCGTGCTCGAGGAAGCGGGCCATGTCCACGTGGTCGTCGGCCTGCTGCTCGTAGCAGGCGCGGCGCTGCTCCAGCAGCGCCCGGCCCGCCTCCCGCAGTTCGGCGAATATCGGGCCCAGCGAGTCCAGGCTTTCCTGGATCCCGGGGTGGTTCTGCGGCACGACGCGCAACTGCTCGGCGGCCTGCGCGTGGTGAGTGGCGGCCGCACGCAGGTTCTCCAGGTCGACGTTGATCTCCATCAGCTTCTTCCTATCGTGCGGGTTGGGCCGTGGCAGCCGGCCGGGTCGGTGCTGGTGCGGTCGAACTGTTCGGGGTCGTGGCCGGCGGCGCGGGGTCGTCGGCGGCCGGGGGATGCAGCCAGCCTAGGAAACTGGGGCCGCTGACGGCGTCGACCGGGCGAATCTGCCCGTCGAGCAGTGCCCGGTGCCGGTCCAACGCGAGTCCCTGGCGATCGGTGAACATCGCGACGTCCCCGGTACCGATCCTGGCCGGGTCGACCGGATCCGGCACGGGCGTGCCCGGCGGCGCGATGGCGAGCCCCTGCTGGTGAAACGCGTCCACGATGGCGGTGCCGGCAAGTGCGGCCCGCAGCACCCTGGCCAACGCGGGGGTGGGAGCACTGATCAGTTCCCCGTCGGGCAGTTTGACGACACTGGATTCTGGTTCGTCGACCGCGGATTCGGCCTGCTCGTCCTCGACGGGCTCGTCTCGGTCCGGCTCGGCGTCGGATTCCTCCGCCGCCAACGCGGCCTCCTCCGCTGCCAAAAGCTCTTCGAGCGCCTCCAGACTCGGCTCCTGCGGCCCCGGCGGGCGCAGCGCGCCGACGGCATCCTCGCCCCGCGGCAACGGCAGACCCGGCGGTGCGGCCCCCGGTAGACCGCCACCGGGCGCCGGCGGCAGCAGCGACGGCAGCGCCGGTGCCGGCACCGCGGGCGGGGACGGCGGGACGCTCGCGGCGGCCGGGACGGCCGGCTGCGCGCTCGGGGGCGGCAGCAGGCCCGCGAAGGGGTCCGCCATCAGGTCCATCGGCAGCTCCGCCCCGTAGGGCGGCAGTTCGGGCGCCGGTGCGGCCGCGGCGGCCGGTTTGGTCGGTGCCGGGGCCTGTTCGTCGGGCGGCGGCGCGGGCGGTGCGTCGTCGACCCGTTTGGTGGATTCGTAGAGCGCGGTCCACGCCGTGGCCAACGCCGCCTTCGAGCGGTCGTCGAGGCCGGCCTCCTCCACCACCCGGCCGATGTGACGCAGCTTGCCCACCAGGAACCGCTGGAAGTCGCGGGCGCCGGCCGGGGTGTCGAGGTCGGTTCTGGTCCGGACCGCGTCATCGATCTCGCGTTGCAGGGCCCGCAGGGTCTCGGCGCCCTCGGTGCTGGTCGCGTGCGCGTTCAGCACGGCCGAGATCACCATCAGATCCAACGTGGCGGTGGCCGAGTTCTGCTGGGCCAGATCGCTTTCGGCCTTCTTGACGGCGGTGGCGGCCGCCCCGGTCTGGGGCTGGCCCCCGGCCGTCGGGCCGGGCGGGGTCGGCGCCGCGGCGGCCCCGTCGAACCACCCCGGGTGGTTGGCGCGGATCTTGGCGAGAATCGGGTTCAGGGCCGGTTCGTCGGTCCCGATGCTGTAGAACAACGCCGACTGGACCTCGGCCGGGGACAGCCCCGTCATCCACGCGTTCGGGTCGCCGGTGCCGGCGTGCAGACGCGAGACGATGTCCTGGAACTCGCGCTGGGTCGTCACCGGACTGCCTCCATGTCGCGGACAGTACGCAGGGTCACCGGGGCCGACAATTCACCTTGGCTGCGCCGGTGGACTATTCGGTGCGCTCGGCCGTGTAGTGCGTCAGCAACTCGTCGAGGACCGCGGTCTTCGCCGCGGCGTCGGTCGCGGCGTCGGCGACCACCGTGTGGATCTCGCGCAGTTTGGTCGCCAACAGTCGGTGGGCCGCGCGCATCCCGGCGGGGGTGTCCAGCGCGAACTCGTCCTGCTGGCTCACCAGCGCCTCAACCTCAGCCTCGATGTCGTCCAACCGCTTTCGCGCGGCGACGGTGGCCTGATGCGCGTCGGCGACGATCGCGGCCAGCGCTCGATCGGCATTGGCCACGCTGTTGTGGCGGGCCAGCAGGGCGGCCTGGCGGGCGTCCAACGCGGACGCCGCTTTACCTCCGGGCTCGGCCATGCCCTCAAGTTACTCGGGTGCCACGTCGCCAACAATTCACCGCCGAGACCTTCACGGCAGCGGTCGGCGGATCACCACATCGTTCGGCAGCGGGCTGATCTTGACCGTCGCGCCGGCGTGCGGGGCCTCCACGACCATGCCGTTGCCGATCGCCATCTGCACGTGGCCGGAATGCGGGAACACCAGATCCCCCGGGCGGATCTGCGATCGCGGCACCGCCACCCCGTCGTCGATCTGGTCGTAGGTGGTGCGCCCGATCCCCACTCCGGCCTGCCGGTAGGACCACTGCATGAGCCCCGAACAGTCGAACCGGTCCGGCCCGGTCGCGCCCCACACGTAGGGGCGGCCGAGCCGGGACAGCGCGGCGCGCACGGCCAGCGCGGCGCGGCCGCTGGTCGGGGCCAGCTTGGGTCCGCCCGCTCTGAGCCCGCGGCGTAGCAACCGGTAGCGCAATGCCCGCAGCAGGGCCATCCGCAAAGCCGCGCGTCGGCGCGCGGCGCTGACGTGGCCGTGCTGCGCCCGCAACCGAGCGATCCTCCGGAGCAACGCTTCTCGCTGTGCGACGGGGGAGTCCGCCGGCATCCGGGTATCGGCGCGCGCGGCCTCGAGGACCCGCCCGGTGCGGGTGTAGCCGTCGGCATGGTCGCGGCGGGCATCGGCGATCACCGCGGCCAGCGTCCGGTCGGTGTGAGCCGCGGCCCGCAGCGCCGCGACCGAGGAACCGGCCTGCTGGCCGTACCGGTCGAGGCTGCGGCCCGTCCCCAGGGCGGAGGCGCCGCCGGCCGGGCCGGCACCGCGAGGCGCGGTGAGTTCGGGGCCCGTCGACACCGTGGCGGCCGCGAAGAGTTGGTGCGCGCGCGCCAGGGCGTCCACCTCCGTCATGGTCGGGACTCAGGCCGCAGACACCGCACTGGCGGCGCGGGTCAGGTGAAAGACGGTGGCGACCTCGGGGATCACCGCGTGTTGTCGGCGCTCCAACAGGGCGGCGTTTTCGGGTAGCTGACGGGCGCTGATCTCACCGGCGGCGATCCGGCGCAGGACGGCGTGGGCACGCGCGAGTTCGCCGCGTTTGCGGTACTGATTGCCGGGCAGCTTGATGCCGGCCCAGACGCCGAACTCCACGCCGTGTTCGACGGCCCGACGCGCGCATTGGCGCTGCTGGGCCAGCGGGCAGCGGCGCAGGCACAGCGCGCGGGCCTCCAGGGCCGCCGATTCGTAGCTGCGCGCCTTGGCCGCGCCGGCGCCCTCGTCGTCGTCCGAGTAGCCGAACCACAGGTCGGGGTCGGCGGCACACGGGTTTCCGGTCATGGTTCGGCTCCTCTCGATGGAAAACGTGACGGAAGCGTATACCGACACGGGCATCCTGACAAGAGAAACGTAGATGGAAACGTATATACATTCGGGGATGGTGGCTGTGTAGCATTCACGTCATGGCGGGAGCGTTCTGGTGAGCCGCGTGGCCGCCGGCGCGGCGCTGCGGACGCTCCGCGAAGCCCGGGACTGGTCGCTGGCCGACCTCGCCGAGGCCACCGGGGTGAGCGTCATGGGCCTGAGTTATCTCGAGCGCGGCGCCCGAAAGCCCCACAAAGGCACAGTTCAGAAGGTTGAGAACGGTTTAGGTCTGCCGCCGGGCACCTACGCGCGACTCCTGGGCGCCGCGGACCCGCAGGCCGAGATCGCGCAGTGGCTCACCGAGGCGACGCCGACGATTCCGCGGCGCGAGACCGCGCCGGTGGTGGTGGATCGGGGCACCGACGCCGCGGTGTTCGAGCAGTACGCCGAGGCGCAACTCGAGGCGCTGCACGCGGTCATCGACCGGCTCCCGCCGCCCTCCGATTCCGCATACGAAAACGTGGTCCGGTCCGTGATCGCGCAGTGCCTCAAGGCCGAGTTGCTGGCCGCGAACTCCTGGCGGGTCGCGGTCGGTTCCGGAGCCGACCCGGGCGACGGACTGCTCCGACATGTGCGGTCGTTGGAGGCCACCCGGCGGGCACTGCTCGCGCGGCTGGGCGACAGCCTCGGTGCCCGACTCGACCGGGCCTGCGCCGCCGCCGGGCTGCCCGAGCCCGTCGTCGCCGACCTGCTGGGGCTGTCCGTCGAGCAGATGTGGGAGATCCGCAACGGCGCGGCCGCCGTTCCGTCCCAGGTGGTGCCTCGGATCCGCGCGTTCGTCGGCGCCGCCGGTGCGACCGAATAGCCGCGGTCAGTCCCCGGCGTACTGCAGCGCCGGCTCCGCGGAATCGACGCCACCCCTGCTGATGATGGTGAGCCCGTCGGGCCGCACCTGATAGCGCGCGCCGTCGGCGGGGTTGACGGCGTCGAATCCACCCCCGGCGCGCGTCGCGCCGGCCAGCTCGAGGTTGGCGCCGTCGCGCAGGCGTTCGCCGCGGTAGTAGAAGTCGTTCGGACCGGTCTGGCAGATCACGGCCAGGGAGTGCGGCGTGCGGATCATCGCCGCGGGCGAGCTCCCGGCGTCGCAGCGGGCCGAATGGCCGACGAAGCCCTGCGTGTCCGCCCCGGCCATCGTCGCTGCCCCGGCGGAGGTGGTCGTGGTCGGCGTGGTCGTGGTCGGCGAGGTCGTGGTGGTGGTCGTGGTGGTCGGGGTGGTCGGGGTGCTGGTCGTCGTGGTGCTGGGGGCAGGCGGCACCGCCAACCGGGTCGGCTCCGGGGCGCCCCCGCCGCCGCTGATCAGCAGCGCGGCCAGGATCGCCGCGGTCCCCAGCAGCACTATTGTCACCGCCCCCAGCACCACCTGGGTGCGGCTGAACCGCGACTTGTGCGCGATCGGCGGCGCCGGTGCCGGTTCGGCCGGCGGCGGCGGATAGGGCGTGTAACCCGTCGCGGCCGGGTTCTCATACAGCGTGGAGAACTGTCGGGTGCTGGTCGGACGGGCGGGCGGGGGCGCCGGCGGCCCGATCGGGAGCTCCGCCGGCGGCGCCGCGGCCGCGGTGGTGGCCGCCCGGGCCAGCTCGCCGGCCGAGAAGTACCGGTCGCCGGGTTGTTTGGCCAGGCCCTTTGCGATCACGTCGTCGAAGGCGGGGGCGATCCCGCGGCGCTGCAGGCTGGGGCGCGGCGGCGGCGCGAACATGTGCGCGCTCATCAGCTGCCGCAGGTCCTTGTCCTCGAACGGCGCCCGACCGGTCAGCGTTTCGTAGAGCAGGCAGGTCAGCGAGTAGATGTCGGCCGGCGGGCCGACGGGGCCGCTGCCGCTGAACCGCTCCGCGGCCATGTAGGCACAGGAGCCGATCACCATGCCCGTCATCGTCATGCCCGGATCGCCGCCGGTGTGGGCGATGCCGAAGTCGACGAGATAGGCGAAGTCGTCGCGGGTGAGCAGCACATTCTCGGGCTTGATGTCGCGGTGCACCAGGCCGTCGGCATGCGCGGCATCCAGCGCGGCCGCCACCTGCGCGATGATCGACGCCGCGCGTTTCGGCTCCAGCGGGCCGCTGCGGTTGAGCACCTCCTTCAGGCTGGCACCCTCGACCAGGCGCATGTCGATGTAGAGCACACCGTCGATGTCGCCGAAATCGTGCACCGGGATCACGTGCGGTTCCTGCAGCCGCGCCGCGACCCGCGACTCGCGGCGGAAGCGTTCCTGGAAGTTGGGGTCGGCGGCCAGTTCGGCGCGCAACAGCTTGACCGCGACCATCCGCTCCCGGACCGTGTCATACGCGCGGTACACCTCACCCATGCCGCCCACGCCGATCAGCGACCGCAGCTCGTAGGGCCCGAACCGGGTCCCCACTCGGGCGCCACCGTTGGCGGAAGACATGCGGAGAGTCCTTTCACTTCGGTGTGGATCGCGGGAGCCCATCGGCCCCCGCGGCGGGCGTGGCAGCCCGGCCTCGACCCTCCACCTTACAAACCGAAAATCAGCCGAGAGTTGTTGTGGTGGCGCACCGTTAGCGCCAGCACCGGCGTTTATTTGCTGTGGCCGGCCCCGCGCGCGATGACCACCGGACGCCCGACGGTCCGTTCGGATTCAAACGTGAGATATCGCTCGGCGGCGACCGGTTGTGTCAGGTCGGCACCCGGTCGAGAATGGCCCGCGCGACGGCGACCGCCTGCCCGGCCGGGTCGTACCGGCACACCATGGTGTCGGCGACGACGTTGTTGCGCGCGCCGACCGCGCGTTCACAGCCCCAGCCGTTGCCGTCCTCGCGGGCCTCGCGCATCGACAGCACCCCGTCCTCGGTGCTCGGCGAGCCGAACGTGTAGCGCACCGTCGCCGACGAGTCCGGCATGGTGGCCGTGATGACCCGTCCCGCGCACTGGGCCCACTGCTCGGATTGCCGCTGCACCGAGGCGCCGGCCGCGGCCGCGTCGGCGAACGAGATCACCGCCTGCGTGATGGTGTGGCTGGGCGGGCCGTCGTTGGCGCTGCGGGACATCTGCTGCTGCGCGGCGCTCCAACCCTGATCGCCGTAGACGCTGCGCTGCACCGGAACCCATGCCCCCACGCACTCCTGGATGTCCACCGCCGCGGAATCGTCGGAGAGCACCGGGCCGCTGCCGGTGATGGTGACGGCCGCCGCGCCGGCCAGGTTCGCGAGTTCCTCGGGTGCGCTGAGCAGTCCGGCCAACGCGGACGCGGACACCGGCGGGCCGGGCGGGCGCGTCGGCGTGGTCGTCGTCGTGGTGGTCGTGGTGGTGGTGGTCGTGGTGGTGGGCGGCGCCGCGGTGTCGGCTTGTCCCCCACCGCGATTCGACAGCGCCGTGATGCCAACGATGCCGGCGGCCACCAGCACGATCACCGCCGCGATGACGCCCAGCACCCGGCCGCGGCGCACCGGTGCCGCCGGGTGCGGCGGGTACTGCGGGTAGGTCGGTGCCCAACCGGCGGGCGGCGCGGCCGGCGGCAGGGATGGCTGCGGCGGCGCGGGCGGCGCGAACCGGCGTTGCGGTGCCGGGACGGTCCGCTCGTCGAGGGCGGCGGCCGCGGCGCCCGAAAAGTCCGCCGCGGTGCGGTATCGCTGGGCGGGATCCTTGGCCATCGCGCGGGCGATCACGCCGTCGAGAGCGCTCGGTAGCCCCGGCGCCAGATCGGTAACCCGCGGTGGCGGCCGCTGCAAATGCGCCGTCATCACCGCCGCCGCGCTGACCGCGTCGTGGTAGGGCGGCTTGCCGGTGAGCAGCCGGAACAACGCGCAGCCCAGCGAGTAGATGTCCGCACGCCCGTCGATGGGCCGACCGGAGAGCACCTCGGGCGCGGCATAGGCCACGGTCGCGGTCACCGACCCGGTGACGGTGATGCCGGCGTCGTCGAGGGCACGCGCGATACCGAAGTCACACAACAGCACTCGTTCGTCCGGCCCCACCGGACCGGTCAGCAGGAAGTTGGCGGGTTTGACGTCGCGATGAACGACGTGGTGCGCGTGGGCGTAGTCGAGCGCCTTGCCGACCTCGGCGATGATGTGCACGGCCCGGTGCGTGGTCATGGTGCCCGAGCGCAAAGCGGCGTCCGCGTCGGTGCCGTCGACAAACTGCATCGCGATCCACAGCTGGCCGTCCTCGGTGGTGCCGCGGCGGTAGATCGAGGTGATGTTGGGGTGGTCCAACCGCGAGGCGACGTCGGCCTCGCGGGTGAAACGCGCCCGGAAATCCGGATCCTGGGACAGCTCCGCGGAGAGCACCTTGAGCGCGTCGCGACGCGGCAACTCCGGGTTGGCCACCAGGTACACCACACCCATGCCGCCGGTGCCGAGCACGCGTTCGACCCGGTACCCCGCCACCAGATCCCCGGGCGAGAGCATCAGGCGACGGCGCCGGGTGCGGTGCGAACTGTCACAGGGCAAAGATAGCGGGCGTCGGGCGTCTACATCGCGGACCGCCGCGGCCCTCGGCCGGCGGCTGGCTGCGCCAACTCCTCGGTGGTATCACTTCGGTACCATCACTGTCATGGCTATGACTCTGCGCACCAATGACGAGCAGACCGAAGCGTTGCGCCGGCAGGCCGCCGCCGAGGGCCGGTCCATGCAGGCTGTCGCTTTGTCAGCGATCGACGAGTACATCGCCCGACGCGCACACGAGAGCAAGGTCGACTCCGCGATGCAGCGGGTGGTGACGGAGGAGGCCGGCGTTCTGGACCGTCTCAAGGACGCATGATCGAGTACCTGGATGTCGCCGACCTGTTGAAGATCGCCCGCCACGCCACCGGCGAAGAGGCCACGGTCCGCGACTACGGTTTGCTCGAGTCCGCGCAAGCGCGTCCGCGCGCTTCGGTGTTCGGACGGGACGCCTATCCTGATCTTCATCTCAAGGCCGCGGCGCTGATGCACTCGCTGGCCCGCAACGATGCGCTGGTGGACGGAAACAAGCGGCTGGCGTGGACGGCGTGTCGAACGTTCCTGGCGATCAACGGCCAGTGGATCAGCGCGCCGGAGGACGACCGCTTCGACTTCGTGATCCGGGTTGCCACGGGCGCCGAACCCGCCCTCGACGATATCGCCGAGCAGTTACGGGCCTGGAGCTACTCGGAGGGCTGAAGCCGGACTCGTCTTTCAGAAAATTCGTCCGTGCGGGTTCACCCGAGGCTCAGTTCTTTTGAGCTACTGGTTGACTAAGACCTCCGCGGGAGAGGTCACGGTGATTGTGGTGCCGCGGCCGATCACCGAGTCGACGTCCATGGACCCACCCATGGCGTCGATCCGCACGATCAGCGAGGCCAACCCGATGTGACCTTGGGCCACGCGTTGTTCGAGGATCGCCGGATCGAACCCGGTGCCGTCGTCGCTGATCGACAGCACGATGCGGTCGCCGCGGCGCAGCAGCTGCACCCGCACCATGGTGGCCGACGCATGCTTGCTGATGTTGTTCAGCAATTCGCGTGCCGCCCGGTACAACACTGCCTGACATCCCGGGCGTCCGACGTCCTCCAGTTCGGCCTCGGCGATGAAGTCGCCGCGACTGTCGTACTGGCGCACCAGCTCTCGAATCGCCTCGGTGAGGCCCAGCTGCGCCAGTACCTGCGGATGCAAGGCCGTGACCGTCGAGCGCATGCCCGCCGCGGTCTCCTGCAGCGCGGTGTGCACCATGTCCAGCGCGGGGTCCGGGATCCGCTCGCGCAGGTCGTCGATTTCGAGCCGGGCGGCCAACAGGGTCTGCAGTGGGCCGTCGTGCAGATGTTCGGCCAGTTCCCGGTTCTGTCGCTCCTCGGCGCGCGCGGATTCCGAGACCAGCCGGCGTCGCACCTCCAACAGCGCGACGACACGATTCGACCGGCGCGTCAACACGAAGCACAGCGCGCTGGTCGCGGCGGCCAGCCACAACAGGAAGCCGAACTGGACATACACCACCCGCGTCATCTCGACGGTGTCGTCGCGCAGGGAGAACACCAGCCACACCACCAGATAGCCGACGGCGGTGCTGATTCCGAGGGCTGCGGTGAGCGCCGGACGGTCCTGGAACGCCACCGAGATGGGCAGCACCAGAAACAGCGGCAGCAACTCCGCGGTGGCACCACCGGAGGCCACACACAGCGCCAGCACCGCGAGCACGTCGATGGCCGCCGACACCCACGGGCCCCACCGCGGCACCGGGGCACGCAGCACGAACACCAACCACGCCAGCGCCGCTCCGCAATATGCCGCGAGCACCACGCCGTACACCACCGGCAGCCAGTGCTCGACGCCCGCGAGGTAGATCCGCAGGATCATCAGGCCGATCAACGGCAGCCGCAGACACGCCCATACCCGGACCGGTTCGGCCGCCAGGTGTTCGACGACGCGCGCCGGGGAGTCCAGCACCGCTATTCCAGCAGCCTGCGCCGCATGGCCTCGGCGACGGCGGCCGCACGGTCGCCGACGCCGAGCTTTTCGTAGAGCCGCTGTACGTGCGTCTTGACCGTTGAGGGTGCCAGATATAGTTCCTCGGCCATCGCCGGAATGCTGCGGCCCGCCGCGATGAGCCCGAGCACCTCACGTTCCCGCGGACTCAGCGTCGGACCCGCCGGTTCACTGCGCCGACGGATCTCCCCGGCCAGACCCGTGGCCAGGCCCGATGTCAGCACGTCGCGGCCCTTCGCGCAGTTGTGCACCGCGTCGACGATCTCGGCCCGAGTCGATTCCTTCGACAGGAATCCGGCGGCGCCTTGTTCCAACGCCTGGTAGACGATCGGCGACTCATCGTGCGCCGACACCAGCAGCACCCGGGTCGGCAGATCGTCGCGCCGGACCGCGGCAGCGACCTGCGCACCGTCCATGCCGGGCATCCGGTAGTCGAGCAGCGCCACCGCCGGCAGATGGATCCTGATCATCTCCAACGCGGAGGGCCCGTCGTCGGCCTCGGCCACCACGTCCACCGTGCCGCTCGAAGTGAGCGCTCGCACCACGCCTTCGCGGAACAGGGGATGATCGTCTGCCACCACGACGCGTACCTTCTCGCTGAATTCCGCGCCAACCATGCTGCATAGCTTTCCAAAGCAATCGCCGGGTGTCCCCCGATCGGCGGACACGGGATTCATCCCCCGCAACGGCCATTCGCCCGACAGACACCGAACCTCGGACACGGCACAGTTTGTGTTGTACCGGAGCACACCGGAACAGCAAACCAAATCAACACTCACACAGGAGAATTGACATGAGCACTCAGATCATCCGCCGCTTCACCAGCTACATCGCCGTCCCCGTCGTCTCCGCCGGAATCCTCGGCGCGGCCGCGGTCGGCCTGAGCGGCATCGCCAACGCGAGCACCGAGCCGGCCCACGACGGCGGTGCGCTGGCCTCGGTGCAGAGCCCGGAGCTGGCCTCGGTGATGCCCAGGGCCAAGCTGGCTTCCGTGCAGGACCCGGCGCTGGCGTCCGTCCAGGACCCCGCGCTCGCCTCGGTGCAGAGCCCGGAACTGGCCTCCCTCATGCCCAAGGCCAAGCTCGCCTCGGTCCAGGACCCCGCACTGGCCTCACTGATGCCCGAGGCCGCGCTGGCGTCGGTCAAGCCGAAGGCCTCCGGCGACCTCGCGTCGGTCAAGCCGAAGGCCTCGGTGCAGGACCCCGCCGGCAAGAAGGCCTCCGCCGGTGACGCCGCCCAGGGGCGCAAGGCGACCCGGGCGTAAGTACCGACACCGCAACTGCCGCCAGATAGGCCCTCCCCGGGATTCGGGGAGGGCCTTGGCGCGTTGGGCTCACGCCGACAGCAGCGCCTCGAGCTTGTCGAGTTGCGCCTTGTAACCCCACTTCATGCCGAACGCGGCCAGCTTGGCCTTCGGCCCGATCTGGGTGATCGTGACGTGCAGTTTGACCGTGGTGGCGCCGTCGCTCTCGGTCAGGGCGATGTCGTTGGTGTGATGGATCATCGACCCTTCCTCTTCGCCCTCGGTCCACGAGCGGGCGTCGTAGGTCAGCCGCGACGGCGCCTCGACGGCGGTGAAAGTGCCGGACATTGGCCACCGGGTGCCCTGGTATTTACCCATGGCCTCGCCGGCCTCGGTGACGATGTGAATCTCCCCGCCCACGCTCAACTCGAGGCGGCATTCGGGCACCAGGGTTTTTGGCGGGCCCCACCACTGCCGCAGCATCTCGGGCTTGGTCCAGGCGTCCCAGACCGTCGCGATCGGCGCGCCGTAGGTGCGTTCGAAATCGAGTTCCTTGGTCTTCTTGAACAGCTGCAGAATCATGGTTCGGCTCCTGTTTGGTTTGTTCAGCGCGGCTACTCGGCGCGCTGGCTGTCGCCATCGGACGGGTGTTCGCCGCTGATGGCCTCGAGAAAACTGCCCAGCGAGTCAAGCCGGGCCTCCCAGAGCCGTTCGAACGATTCGGCCCAGCGGCCGATCTCCTCGAACGGCTCCGGTTCCAGCCGGTAGATTCGTCGTCGCGCCTGTGCCGCGCCGGCAACAACACCCGAATCACCAAGCACCCGAAGGTGTTTGCTCACCTGCGGTTGGCGGATGTCGAGCGCCTCGGCAATCTCACCCACCGACATCGGTCCAGCTCTCAGCAGTTCGACGATCCTCAACCGGCTGGGCTCGGCAAGAGCCCCGAACACCGTCGCCTGCATAACCCCAACGTAAAACGCACGACGTATTCCTGTCAAGGAATATGTTGGGGCGGTATCAGATCCCGAGCACTACCTTGGCGATGCCGAAGTAGATCAGCAGCCCCGTCGCGTCGACGAAGGTCGAGATGAACGGGTTGGAGAACACGGCCGGGTCGGCCCGCAGGGTGCGGGCCAACAGCGGCATCGCACCGCCCACCGCCGCGGCCATGGTGCACACGCTGACGAAGGTCAGCCCGATGACCATGCCGATGTCGCGCCCATAGACGATGCCGGTCACCACGAAGGCCACCGCGCCCAGCAGGACACCCAACGACAGGCCCACCTTGAACTCCCGGAACAGCACCCTGCCGAGGTCTCGGGGCACCACGTCCCCCAGCGCCAGCGCACGAGTCACGGTGGTGGCGGCCTGATTACCGGTGTTTCCGCCGGTGCCGATCAGCAGCGGTATGAACAGCGCCAGCGTGACCACCTGCTCCAAGGTGGCCTCGAATACCTCCAGCACCTGGACGGTCAAGGTGGCCCCGATGGCCAGCACCAGCAGCCAGACCACCCGGGAGCGAACCAGTCCCGACACCGGTGCGGTCAGGTAGGGCCGGCGCAGCGGCTCCACACCACTGATGCGCGCCTGGTCCTCGGAATCCGCGTGTTCGAGGATCCACAGCGCGTCATCGACGGTCAGGATTCCCACCAGCCGGCTTTCGTTGTCGACGACGGGAAGCGCCAGCAGCTTGAGGTCCGCGCAGCGACGGGCCGCCTCTTCCTCGTCGTCGGTGGCACGCACGCTGTAGGGCTGCTGCATGATCTCCTGAACCGTCACCTCCGGCGCGGAACCCATCAGGTTGCGCAGGCTGACCACGCCGAGAAGCACCCGGTGGCCGTCGGTGACCGGCAGCGTGTAAACCGTCTCGGCGTCGTGCAGACGCTCATCGATTCGGGCCAACGCCTCCGTCGTCGTCATGGTCGGACGCAACGCGACCGTCTTCGGGCTCATCCGCCGGCCGATCGAACCCTGCGGATAGCCGAGGATGACCGCGGTCAGCTCCCGCTCCCGGGCCGGCAAGCCTTGGAGTAACCGGTGGGCGACCTTGGCGGGCAGTTCGTCGAGCAGTTCGACCCGGTCCTCGGGATCCAGATTCGCGAACAGTGCCGCGACGTCGTCGTCCTGCAAGGCACCGACGAGGTCACTTTGCAGGCTCGGGTCCAGGATCTCGAAGACCTCGATGGCCTGATCTTTGGTCAACAGTCGGTAGAGCACCGCGCGCCGTTTGGAGGTGACGCGGTCCAGGACGTCGACCACCTGTCCCGGCGTCAGCGAGCGTACCCCCGCGGTCAGCCTCGCCAGGTCCAGCTCGTCGGCCATGATGGCTTCGATCGCGCGGGTCGCCGCATCGCGATCGGTTCCCTCGACGAATTTCATCGGCGTTTCAGACATGGTCACTCATCTCATCTCGGTGTGGCGTGGGCGTAGCGGAGTAACCCTGGCAATTCCGAATCCTTCGAACTGATTGTTCACCAGCCGAATGCGCGGGTCGAACACGGCCGTCGCGGCACGCGGGCGCCGTTGTGTCCGGTTGCGTCGACGGTGTTGCTACCGAGCGCTTTTGATGAAGGGCGGCACCGCCGGAAAGGCGTGGGCCCTATGCTGGAACGCCGGCCCGGCAGCGAGCTGGGGACCGTCCGTGCACCACAGGAGAACGTCCGTGAGTACCGCCATCCGCGCCGCGGTTTCCGCCGACCTGGCGTCGGCTGCACAGCTCCTGGCCGCAGCATTCGACGACTCGGACTGGACGCGCTGGACGATTCCCGCCGACGGTTACCGGGAGCGCCTCGAACAAATCCAACACCTGTACCTCACCCATGCCCTGGAACACGGCGTCGTGCTGGTGGCCGAGCAACCGGTGCGCGCGGTGGCCGCGTTTGTTCCACCGAACGTCGCTTCGCCCGGCGAGGACATGCGGCGACGGCTGGCGGAGCTGCACGGACCGCGTCTGACCGCACTGGCCGAACTCGCGCTGCCCGACCCACCGGCGGGGTCCTGGACCCTGGCGACGGTGGGCGTCGCTCCGGATCGGCAGGGAACGGGGTTGGGAACGGCCGCGATCACCGCCGGTCTGGTCCTGCTCGATCAGCGCGGTGAACCCGTCGCTCTCGAAACCTCGGACGACCGCAATGTGCGCCTGTACCGGCGCCTCGGATTCGCCACCTTCGCCACCACCGCGATCCCGGACGGTCCGGTCGTGTACTCGATGCACCGACCGGCCCCGGCCGCGTAGTTCTCGGCGGGTTCGGCGCGACGGAGCAGGTAGCCGGGCACCGGATCCCGGATTGAGCCGCCCCGCCCTGACGCCGTTATGCTGCGGGACGAAATGCGAGAGCCGGCGCCGTAGCGGCACTCGGTGCCCCCCCAATTTTGGACAGTGATCGTGCAGACCGTGCTGGCCCCACAGGCGATGGCCTCCGCGACGCAAAGCCCGGCCCCGACGGTGCGCGACGACCTCACCGGACTTCGCGGTCTTGCGGTCGCGCTGGTCGTCCTGTTCCACGTTTGGTCTGGTCACGGCTCCGCCGGCGTCGACGTCCTCTTTGTGCTCTTCGGTTTCTACTGCGGTGGACGACTCCTTCGCGTCTCGGCGCAGGACTGCTCCGCGGCGGTGTTGCGACGCGAGTTCGGGTGGCTCGCACGCCGGCTGCTGCCCGCGCTCGTCGTGATGGTGGCGGCCACCGGCGTACTGACGCTGTTACTTCAGCCACGAACCCGGTGGGAGACCTTCGCCGACCACAGCCTTTCCACGTTCGGCTTCACCCAGAATTGGCAGCTGTCCCAGTCCGCGGGCGAGTACGCGAAGGCCGGGGAGGCCGTCAGTCCGCTGCAGCACCTGTGGGCGGTGTCGGTGCTGGGTCAGTTCTTCCTCGCGGG
Organism: Mycolicibacterium sp. MU0053; assembly: GCF_963378095.1. NCBI lineage: Bacteria > Bacillati > Actinomycetota > Actinomycetes > Mycobacteriales > Mycobacteriaceae > Mycobacterium > Mycobacterium burgundiense. The sequence continues at coordinate 45,379 of NZ_OY726397.1, read as the reverse complement.
ATTGGTGGTCGCCTGGCTCATCGCCGCAGTGTTAGCGCCGCATCGCAGGCGGGCCGCCTTCACCGCCGTGGTCGCCGTCGCCGCCGTCGCCTCGTTCGTCTACGCCGTGGTCAGCCATCGCACCGATCAGGCGCTGGCGTACTACGACAGTCTCGCGCGGGCGTGGGAGCCACTGCTCGGAGTACTGGCGGCGGCGGCGGTGCCGTACCTGCGCTGGCCCCGGTGGCTCCGGGCCGGCGCGGCGGTGGTCGGGGTGGCGACGATCGTGACGGTCGGGTTTCTCGTCGACGGCGTGGCGCAGTACCCGGGGCCGCTGGCCCTGATTCCCGTGGCGGCGACCGTTCTGATTCTCTGCAGCGCCGCGAATCTCAACGGCGTGTTCCCGTGGCCGAACCGCCTGCTGGGTGCGACCCCGCTGGTTGCGCTGGGCGCCATAGCGTATGCGCTCTACCTGTGGCACTGGCCGGTGTTGATCTTCTGGCTCACGCATACCGACGCGGACAGCGCAGGCCTGACCGACGGGACCGTGGTCGTCATCGGGGCAGTTGCGCTGGCCGGTCTGACGCATTGGCTCATCGAGCGCCCGCTGCGCGCGGCGCATTCGGCGCGACATGCGCCCGCACCGGCGACGCCGCTGATTCTGACCAGTCTGCTGGTCGCGGTCGCGCTGGTGGTTTCCCTCGGCGCGGCGGGTTGGCGCCAGTACACGAACACGATTCGCGCCAACGGTGCCGATCTGCTGCATCTTTCGCCGGTCGACTATCCCGGTGCGCGCGCCTTGCTCGACGGTCTGAAGGCGCCGGCACTGCCCTTCCGGCCGACCGTGCTCGAGGCCTCCGATGATCTGCCGGCCTCCATTGTCGACGAGTGCATCAGCGACTTCGGCAACGCCGCGTTGATCAAGTGCACCTACGGCAACCGAAAGGCGCAGCGCACGATCGCCGTTGCCGGCGGTTCGCATTCCGAACACTGGCTGACCGCGCTGAACAAGATCGGTCAGCAGCACGGGTTCCAAGTGGTGACGTACTTGAAGATGGGTTGTCCACTCAACACCGACGAGGTTCCCCGGGTGAGCGTGTCCAACAATCCCTACCCGGGTTGCCGGGACTGGGTGGAAGAAACAATGGCCAGCCTGGTGGAGGACCGACCGGACTTCGTGTTCATGACCACCACCCGGCCGCGTCCGCATGCGCCGGGGGACTTCGTGCCGGACAGCTACCTGGGGATCTGGGATGTCCTGGCCGCCAATGAAATTCCGATCCTGGGCATCCGGGATACGCCGTGGATGTACCAGAACGGCATGGTGTTCTCACCGGTCGACTGCCTGGCTGAAGGTGGCGACCCGGAAAGCTGCGGACTTCCCCGCTCCGAAGTGCTGGCCAGCTACAACCCCACGTTGGATTACCTCGACCGATATCCCGGCATTGCACCGCTGGACCTCAGCGACGCCGTGTGCCGACCCGACTTCTGCCGGTCGGTCGAAGGCAACGTGCTGGTGTATCACGACGCACACCACCTGACCTCCACCTACGTGCAGACGTTGAGCGACGAGTTGGCGCGCCAGATCTCGGAGGCCACCGGTTGGTGGTGAGCGCGCCACTTGGTCCGCGTCGGTAGCGGCTCCGGCGGCCTCTCCGCTGCAGCGGGCAGAATCTGAATTCGCCGCTAGCGCAAGACCATCCGCCCCGATTGGTCAGAACTGGGCCTCGGCGCCCTCGTCGACCAGGTACCAACTGGTGTCCGCTGCGAATTCCGCTGCGGCTTCGTCGTACCCGGGTTCGCCGGGCAGTGGTGGCTCGAACCACGGGTAAAGGCCGTCGTCGGGTGGTCGGTCCCCGGGCCTGAGGTCCGCGCTGTCGTCGGGCTTGTCGGGTGGGTCGGGGTCGGTGCCGGCGGGTGTGCGGTAGTAGTCGATGAGGTCTTCGATGAAGTGGTAGGGGTTGGTGGTTGGTTGGCCGTGTTGGAGTTCGGGTGGGGGGATCCATTCGACGCGGCCGTGGGTGTTGATTTCGGTGTTCCAGTTCTGGTCGGTGGCCATGCGGTTGTCGGCGGGGCAGGCCAGGGCGAGGTTGTTGATTTCGGTGGCTCCGCTGTGTCTGGTCCATTCGGCGAGGTGGTGGACTTGGGTGTGGTAGCCGGAGACGGTGCAGCCGGGTCGGGTGCAGCCGCGGTCGCGGGCGTGCAGCACGATGCGTTGGTCGGCGGAGGCCAGGCGTTTGGTGCGGCCCAGCCATAGGGGGCGGCCTTGGCCGTCGAAGATGCTCAGGTAGTGGTAGGCGTGGCTGGCCATGCGGATCAGGTCGGCCATGGGCAGCAGGGTGCCGCCGGCGGTGATGGCTTTGCCGGTCAAGGGTTTTGGGTCCGGTGTGGGTGCGGGTTGTGGCTCGGACGGGGTTTCGGGTGGCGCCTCGGCCTGGGGTTCAGCTGCCGCCTCGGGCTCGGAGTCGGGATCGACCTTGCCGGGGTCTGCGGGCTCGGGTTCGGGTTCAGGCGCGGCGGGCTCGGGCAGTCCGGCGGCGGCGTGGAGTTCGGCGAGGGTGGTGGTGACGATGACGGTGACGGGTAGGCCGTTGAGTTGGCCGAGGTCGCCGCTGGCGAGCACGGCGCGGCCGAGGGCTTGGAGGGCGTCGTGGTGGCGTTGGGCGACGGTGCGGTCGTCGTTGAGGATTTGGGCTTCGGTGGGGGTGCCGCTGATGCAAGGGTGCTCGTCGGCGGCGTTGCACATGCCGGGGGCAGCCAGTTTGGCGAAGAGGGGTTCGAGGGTGGCGCGCAGTTCGGGGGTGATGGTGGCGCTGATCGTGCTCATCCCGTCGGCGCGTTGACGGCTCATCCGAAGACCGCGGCGAGCCTGGCGGTCCCGGTCGGCGAAATCTCCATCGGGGTCGAGCACGGCGACCAGGTGGTCGGCGAGTTTCTGGAAGGCCTGCGGGCCGAACTGCCCGCCCATCTGCGCCAGATCCCGCTCGGCGCGCTCACGCGCCGCGGCGTCCACCGCGGCCGGGATTTTCGCGTAGGCCTTGCGGGCGATCTCGACATGCTCGGGCCCGATCCGCCCGGCGGCTTGAGCCGCGGCCAGATTCGGCAGCACCGGTTCCAGCGGCGCACCGGTCACGCTCACCCGCGGGCCCAGGTCCGCGGCCTCCTTGACGCGTTGCCGGGCCGCCCCCAGGCTGATCCGCAACCGCTCGGCGAACACCCCGGCCAGCGTCGTGGCGCCCAGCTCGCCCGGGTTGCCGTCGGCGACCAGCCGGGCCAGGATCCGATGGTCGATGACCGGTGCCCGCCAGGCCACGGTTTCGCGACGCTGCAGCACCGTCACCAATTCCTCGGCCGTGAAGCCGTCGAAGCCGCACTGTTCGAGATCGGTGCAGGCCGCTTCGATCGCCTCCAGGCACCCCAAGACCGTGGCCCGGTCCAAGAGTGCGTTCCTACTCATGACTCGAACATTAGTTCGACCTACTGACAAGAATGGCCCGTAGACGCGGGGGAAGATAAGAATTCTGTAAGAAAACGCGCGTGGCGAATCGGTGCCGCGGACCTCAGCGTCCGAGCATCCTCTCGAGGACGCCGAGCAGGGTCGTGACGGTCGACGGATCCCCGGAGACATCTAGCCGGCCGTCGTCCAGCGCGTCCTCGATGGACAGCTGGCCGCCCACGATCGCCGCGATGGTGGCGGCCTGGCAGCGGACGGTGACATCGCCGGGCGTCGAGCTGGGCCCGGAGGTGACGGTCACGCTGCCGTCGAGCATCCGCAGGTGGGCCGTGCTGTCATCGATGTGGAACTCGAAGACCGCGTCGAGGTCATGCGGCCCCGCCCGGCGGACGTCGGCGGCCAGGAAACCCAGCACCCATTCGGCCCGGAAAGTTTCCGTATCGGCGTCGGCATCGGTCATCTGATGGCGTGCGCCCCACGTCGCCAATGGCACCAACGCGGACGCCAGTTCCCGTCCGGCGTCGGACAATTCGTAAACGACCGCCGATCCGGGTTGATCGAGCGCGAGCCGGCGGTGCACGACGCCGTCCGTTTCCAGTTGCCGGACCCGGTTCGCCAGCAAGCTGGTTCCGATGCCGGCCAGTGAATCGGCCAGCTCGCTGTAGCGCTTCGGACCCGAAGCCAGCTCCCTGACGATCAACAGGGTCCAGCGCTCGCCGACTACGTCAAGCGCATGGGCGAGCCCGCAGAACTGTCCGTACGTCCGTCGCGACACGTCAGTCATCGTACTCATTCACTCCGCATTCCTACTTCGACTCACTTTTCTGTTGTTCACTTCTAAATCTTATGTTACTTTTTCGAGCAGGAAGTGCAAGGCCTCACTCGGACGAAGGGGCGCGGCAACTGGTCATCGCTGAATCAAGCTCCGCGGCGACGCATTTCCGATCGATCACCGACAGCACAGAGAGGTTCACGACATGGCATCGATCGCAGGCTTACGCTCCTGGCCCCGATGGAGTCGGTCCTGGCTGCTGCAACTGCTCAGGCCACCCGATTCGCCGACGCTGGAAGAAATAGCCACCCCGGCAGCACGGCGCGAGAAGCGCTTCTACCAACCGCAGCGCGACGCGTTCATCGAGAACGCGGCGATGGCGCGGGAGATGTACCGGCTCTGACGGCCACGCTGTGCCGCGAGCGAATCGCCCCCGCGGTTTGAGCACGGTGCAATGGGGACATCATGGAACGGTGAATCTCTTGCCTGGCCCCACGGTGACGATCAGCGACTCCGACGTCGAAGACGCGTTGCGGCGCGCGGTTCGGATCATCAACCCGCTGCTCGACATCCTGTGGGGCACCGACCCGTTGGGACTGAAGCAACGCGATGTCGACCCTGACGCCGGGCCGCTGGACAAGGTGGCCGACGGGCTCTCTTGGGTACTCAACGCGGCAGACGTGCCGGGCACGCGCGGATGGGAAGATCTCGACGTCGACGCCCGTATCCGCTGGTGGGTTCGGCGCATCGGTGCGCTGAACACCGTGGTGGTCGCGTTCCCGGGCGTGCTCGGGGCCGTGGCGCGCGGCCTGCCGATTCAGGACCTGCTGGGTTTCGTCAACCAAGCCATCGTGCTGTGCGCGGTGGCCCGCGAACTCGGCGTCACCGACCCCGATACCCAGGCTCGGATGCTGGCCGAGGTGTTGTGCGACCGCGATCTGACCGACACGGAGGTCAGCGAGCCGCAGGAGGCGGAGCCGATCTCCCGCACGCCGCTGGGCATCGCGAAGGCGCTGTGGCGCCTGGTGGGGTTGTTCGACGCCATCAGCGACGTGCTCGCCAAGCGTCCGCATCCGCGCACGCCCTTCCGCTATCTCGCGATGTTGCCCGCGGTGGGTGCTGTGGCGTCGTACTTCGGCGAAGGGTGCGCGCTGGGCCGGGCCGCCGAGCAGGCTCGCCAGTGGGTGGAGAGTCAACCCGGTGGGAGCACAGCGCGGTGATGCGAAATCAGCCCTGGTCCAGCCGGAAGTTCGCTCGCACGAGCTCTACGCTGAGCGGATAGTCCGTCAGCGTCGTACCGATCACCGCGGCAAGTTCGTGTACGGCCGCCTGGGAGTCCACCTTGCGGTGAGCCAACAGCTCGCCCATCCACAGTGCGGTCTCGGACACCGGTCGCACGTCGCCCGTCAACAGTGCGGCTCCCACCGCATGCAGGGTTTGAGGTGCCGCATCGCGCGCCACTGCACGCAGGGCGGTCTGGGCGGGATCTGTTGCAGCACTGGATGTTACGCTCCACCGCCGCACGACACGCGCGACGAGGTCGGCATGCGCCAGCTCGAGGGCACGCTGTTCCTGGGCGGGGGCCCGCGGCAGTGGCGGCACCGCCGAGGCCACCACCGGCAGGGTTTCCATCGCCGTGAGCGCGCCCGAGGCATCCGGGGCCCACGCGGTTGCTCCGAGCGCCTGCGCGCGCACCGCGTCCGAGCCGAAAGCCGGGCCGCCGACCACCACGGGCACGCCGGCAGACGTGCTCGCCTCGATGAATCTCCGTGTCGTCGGCAGTGCTCCCAGCACCGAACAGCTGACCGCGACCGCCTCGGGCCCGATGTCCTGGATGTATTGGCTGAGCCGCAGCGGGGACGTCGCCGGTCCCAACGATGTGACCCGCCAGCCCGCAGCGCGCAGGACACAGCCGATGATGGCGGCGGGCAACCAATGCCACTCCCGTTCGGCGCAGGTGACCAGGACGTGGCCGCGGGTCAGCGGCACGTCTGCGACGCGCTGAGTGACCGCTTCGGTAGCGGCCATGGCCATTGCCGTCGCCGCGTGCTCCTGCGCGACGGTCCATTCGCCACGCTGCCACCGCTGGCCGATGGCGCGTTGCGAGGCCGCCACGACGTCGGTCAGCACGGTCGCCGGCGCGACCCCATCGTCAAGGAGGTCCTGCACGAGCGCAACGATTCTGGGCCGATCCGATTCGGCCAGGGCCGCCTCGTACTCGCGCAGCACCGGTGCCGCCGCTAAGATCCGCACGTCACCGCCAGCAAAGCGATGTCGTCGTGGGCAGTGCCGTCGAGGTACTCCATCACGTCCTGCTCCACGGCCTCGCAGACCACCTCGGGAGACGCCCCGGCGTAGGCGGGCAGCATCTTCTGCAGTCGCTCGAGCCCGTACTGGCCTTCGCTTCCCCAGGCCTCGTCGACACCGTCGGTGAACATGAGCATGGTGTCGCCGCGGCTGAGGCGGAAAGTTATTGCGCCGTATTGGACTTCGGCGACCAGAGCGGCTGCTGTGCCATACACCGCGAGCTGCTCCACGCGGCCGTCGGCGCGCAAGACCAGCGGCGGCGGATGTCCCGCAGTGGCGAGGTCCACCCGGACCTCGGTGCCGTCGGGGCGCAGTCTCGCACACAACATCGTCACAAACTGCGTCGACGCCGGGTTGTACAACACCGAGTTGGTCACGCGCAGAACCGCCGCTGGATCCCGATCGAAATGTGCTGCGGTGCGGATACTTTGGCGCGCCTGCCCAGTCAGGGCCGCGGCTTCGACGCCCTTGCCGCACACGTCGCCGATCGCGACCAGCCAGTCGTCGTCGCCGCCGAGGACGTCGTAGAAGTCGCCACCGATGTCGAGGTTCTCGGCCGCGGGCCGGTAGCAGGCGGCCAGCCGCAGCCCGGGAATGCTGGGCAGGGTCGGCGGCCGCAGGCTCTGCTGCAGCACCGCCGCGACGTGCGTTTGCTGCTGATACATCCGCGCCGAGTCCAGGGCCAGCGCCGCCCGGTCGGCAACGCGCTGCGCTGCGCCGATCTCCGCAGCGGTGAATCCGGCGTCTGCCTGCCGCAGCAGCACCAGCGCACCGAATGTGACGCCCCGCGCCGTCAGCGCGACGCCCACCGCCTCGGCCGGGGCCAACGCGACCGCCGCCTGCAGGAATGGCTCCGCCGGCACCAGGCCGGATAGATCGCTGCCCTCGATGTGTTCATAGCCGCCGGCACTCAGCACCCGGTCCAGTGGGCGTCCCGTCAGTCCAGCGCGACCAATCCGGACGCCGGTCGGCGCCGCGTCCCCCACCAGCATCATCGCGCCGGTCTGCCGGTCCGGAATCACGACCATGGCCCAGTCAGCCATGTTTAGTTGGATCAGGTTGACCAGTTGCAGCGCGGCGCGCCGCGGATTGAGGGAACCGCCCAGCACCGTCGCCACCTCGTGGGCCAGCTGATCACCGGTCTGGGTGGGTGGGGCGCGGTCAAGTTCGGGATCGATGGTCAAACTTTTCCTCGTCAATCGGCGGGGTGGCGGATTTCCCTGCGGTGACACCGGCGGACCCCCGCGCGGACCTCAGATGACGAAGCTGTGAACTCAACCTCGATGACCACGGTACCCAACGGCGGCTGTGTGTGCTGTGAGTTCACGTGTGGGCTTGGGAAACGAGCCCCACAGGGCGAGGTCACCCATCGGTCAGTGTCGATCCAGGTGATATCGAACCGGGGTCACCTCGACGTCTCACAAATGGGCAGCCTTCTGAGGCTGGGCTACGCACCATCCATCGTGTTGCCGAAAAACGTACTCCTTGAAGGCAAGCTCTTCAGCCGTTGCGCGTTGGGTAACGTACGACCAAACTGCCTTCGTCCCAAACAAGGCACCGAAAGGGCACCATGTCCGAACTGCGACTCGGTCGGCTCGCCGAAGTGCATCCACGCGACGTCTGGCCACACGAAGCTCACGCGTTCACGCCCTGGCTTCTCGGCAATGTCGACGTCCTCTCAGACTTGCTCGGGATGGAGCTGGAACTCGAGGTGGCTGAACATCCGGTGGGGGGATTCTCGCTCGACCTTTTAGGTCGCGACCTCGCTGATGACAGTGTGGTGATCGTAGAGAATCAACTCGACCAATCCGACCATGGTCACCTCGGTCAGATCTTGACGTACGCGGCGGGCACCGAACCGCGGACAGTCGTCTGGATCACGACGGGGTTCCGTGCCGAGCACCGAGCAGCGTTGGACTGGCTCAATGAGCACACCGGTCCCGACGTGCGGTTCTTCGGAGTAGAGATCCAGGTGGTCAAGATCGGCGACTCCGAACCAGCTCCCAACTTCAAACTGGTTGCTCAGCCCAATGATTGGGGAAAACGTGTCAGAGCGGCGACGACGGGCGCATCCGAAATGTCCAAGCGCTCAAAGCTGTACTGGGAGTTTTGGGAGTTGCTCCTGTCCCGCATCGCTTCCGAACATCCCACCTGGACACGGGCCAAAGCCACTACGCCCAGTTCCTGGTATGACTTCTCCACGGGTTACGGCGCTATCGTGTACAACGTTTCGTTCGCCACGACGGGACTTCGGGCCCAGCTCTACTTCAACAGTCCCAAACCGGAGGTCAACGAACGAAATTTCGACCGGATCTCCGCACAAAAGGAACTCTTTGAGGCCGCGTTAGGCGAAAGCGCCGAATGGGATGATAAACCCGGCAAGAAAGGCGCCGCTATCTTCACCACGTCTACTTTCACTTCGGTCGAAGACACTGACCAGTGGCCAGCCATGCAGGACTGGATCATCAACCGATTGGACAAGTTTCGGCAAGCGTTCCAAGCGGTTGGTGGCGCCACTGCGTTTCGGTAACGTTTGCGTCGAGCTTCGACACTTTCCCAGTTCTGCTCCACCTCATATGCGCTAAGTAAGCTTAGCTTGGCGCAGTCGGGTTCGCGGGTGCCCGGATGAGGTGAGCAGTGATTGGTGCCGATTCAACAGTGCTGGTTCACTTTTCATCGATCCCGGATCGCCGTGGCAGAACGCATGGGTCGAGTCGTTCAACGGCCGGTTCCGTGATGAGCTGCTCAACTCGTGGCGCTTCGACTCGCTACTGGAAGCCCGCGTGCTCATCGAAGGCTGGCGCTGTGACTACAACGCCAACGGGCCCCACTCCGCCCACGGCGAACTCACCCCAGCCGAGTTCGCTCTACAGTGGACCACGACCCATCAACCCCCAAGTCGCATAGCGACTGGACCACTACGAGGGGCTCACCTCAGCGGAACTTCAACGCACTCGTTGTGTGTCGTCAGTTACCGCTCCGCCAAGGCTACAGACTATTCGCAGATCGGGTGTTCGCCCCATTCGCCAATCACGTTCAAACATTGCCGTCTTCATCGCTTCGATCGTGGCCCCCTCCCACTGAGCGGCCGTAGTCGCAAGGACAATCTCATCGACATGCAATGCGTGCGCGGCGGTAACTCTTTTTCGGGCACCGCTCATACGTTGTTTTCGACTCCCAAATGTGTTGCTAGACTTCGCTTCCGCCATTGATAGCCTCCGATCGGTAAGCGCGAGTAGATCGGTCTCGCATACGGGGTCTCCCTCCGGTCCCAATAGCTCAAACTCGGCTGCGTCGGTGTAACTGCGCTGAGAAGTAGACCGTAGGTACTTAGAAAGTAGCAATGGAACGTCTCCATTGTCCTGGAGCAGCTTTCGGGCAATGGGATGAAGATCGTAATACCAGGTGGGTTCTTCGACCGGATGTAGCCACAGTTGACGCTCGAGGGCGTTTACTCCAAGGCAGCGGTCGCATCGGATCATCGAAGCCAGGTCGTCCACATGGACAAATGCAGAATGTTGGCACAAGAGGCACTTTGTAAGCAGTCCTCGCCTGAGAACGCCCGCTTTGAGTAACCCATCTACCCTGTCTCTGGCTTCGGCAGTGTCCGTGACACCCGCAATCGCGCATATGCCCGAAAAGTGCAAATATCCCTCCGAATTGACTACGCATCCCTCGCCCCCGGGGTAATCGTCTTTCGTAGATCGCGACCGATTGAATGCGAGGAGAGCAGCCAAGAAATCACTGGCAACGAGATCAGTCAACGCCTCTCGGCTGCCCATCATTGAAGCCAGCACGTTCGCCTGCGTGCCTGCAGTCGAAAGCCGAACGGACATCGCGTGAGTACTTGCGCGTGAGTTCGCCCAGTCGATCAACGACGGGAAGCTGAGCAACGGACGAGCGAGTGATTGCGAAAGTGAAGCTCCTGATGGAATGAAGTCGGTTCGATGCGCCTGGTATGAAATCCCCCCTCTGCCCGCACGAACACGAGTGGCCTGGGCCTCCGTTGTTTCGACCAGCAACGCATCTTCAGGCAAAGCGGTCGAGACGGGAAGGTCGTAACCGCGGAGAGAAACGTCCACGTGCCAGCATGTTGACTGCTCGAGCGGCTCAAGACCCGGCACCCCGATCCGAGGAAGGGGCGGGAGCATTGAGAGATTCGCAGTGCCAGCCTCTGTCGTGACAGCAGTCGACCATTCGTGAGAGATGTTCTCCTTCAGGACGTAGTGGACCTTCCAGTACCGCGAAGGCGCTAGGGCGTCGGCACCCACCACCATCCACTTGTCATCTAGGTCCTTTTCGAGGATCAGGCTCGTGCGGTCGCGCCATTGTTTTGCGCGGGCTGCGATTTCGCTCTCTTCGAGAGTGGTGGATGTGAACAGAACTCTTTTCAACTGTGTCGATGCGTGCCGCACCAGTTCGTCGATTCCCGCTATGACGTGGGGACGGAGTTCGGTGTCCGCCCACCACTCTTCGGGGACCCAGATTCCGTATCGGTAGGTGCGGTCCCAAACCATAGCCAGAGCGAAGTCCGACGGTTTGTCACCCATGACGATCAGCGCGTCGGACCGTCGAGGACCGTACGATTGGGCTCCATCCAAACCGACGAGCGTACGCGAAAGATAGGTCTCGTACCTACCCTCGAAAGTGGCCGCTGTGCCAATGCCTGGAAGACCCCCAGCTTGGTATTCGTGTGACGAGAGCCGCCGCACTGCTGCCTTCTTGACGGAGTCTTCGACGTCTGCAGTGTCGTCGTTCGGCGTTTCACTTAACCCCCAGCGACTTGCTGCCGCTAGGCCAAGGGCGCCTTCAAGAGCTGGATTGGCACCGATCGAGGTCTCGCCGTCGTGAACGTCACTGACAGTTGAGACGTCCACAGGATCACCGGAGCTCGGGTGACCAGCGGTTGAGAACCAAATGTTCCAGAGCGCGGAGAACCGAGGATTCGCGACTTCCAGCGGGTTCAGCAGAGGTGATCGATAGTTGGAGCAGATTGCCGAAATTGCTTCCTGTGCGCGCGTCACACCGTCCGCCAAGTCGGCGGGAAGCGCTTCAGCTGGAGGCGCAAGGACACAGTCGGGGTCGTACTCCCGAAGAGAAGCAAGAATCGCCGGGTGTACGACACCTCGCTCTGTCGGCACGACTACGAACCCGGCACCAGCCCAAGATGTAGTCACTAGGTGAAGCCCTTGCATTGCTAATCGGTGCCAGTCGTCGGTGACCGGCACGACGAGGACAACGCGTGGTGCACGAAGCTGCATATGAGCCACCTCGTTGAAGTACGCGCTTTGATCAGACATCAGCACTCTCGTCTACGACCTCATGACTTTGGTCGCTGTGGGCGATGTCGGCGTCAGCCGGCCGGTCGGAATTCATGCTGCTCCGTCGTCGGGCACGGCGTTATCCCGCACCATATTCAGAATCGAAACAATCGTGTCGACATCGGCCTCGCCGAACACGTCGTCGGGGCCTGTAGGTGCGTGGTCGATGTATGGCGACTCGTAGAGCCGCACGGGTTCCATGAAGCCGTTGGCTGTCAGTTCGGTGACAATGAGGTTCACGAAGCGGATCTGGTCGGTATTGAACTTCGTGCCGTCCAGGTATGCGCCGAAGGCTTCGGCGGCGGCTTCGCGGTCCAGCCCGACTAGTGACCGCACGAACAACCCCAGGCCATGCGACTGCTCCTTCGCCAGTTCAATGTCGGCTTGCTCTCCCGTACCGCTCTCGATAAGCATCTGCTCCAACGAAGCGAGATCATCGGGGGTTAAGGGCTTATTGCGTCGTAACCGTTGCAGCGCAACGTGATCCTGGTGCTGTCTGAGATACGCGCGGGCCTTGGCCTGGAAGCGTTCCCAGTTGGTGCCGGGCGTGATCCCTGGAAGATCAACGAGGGTGGCTTCGCTGAGTTCGTCGGCGAAGTCGGTGTAGACCTGGTTCCGTTTCACCTTCTCCAGGAACCGGAGCAAACCGCGTAGCTTGCGCCGCGCGGATTCGAGCATCGGCAGAGTGACGTCGACCCACCACTCATCCCCGCCGACCTCTTCGAGAGTCCGCTCCTGTGCCTTCACCGACGGGATCGCTGTCTGGCTCAGCAGGCCGGTCGCGATGTTCTGGATCTGTTCGCGTAGCCGTTCGGCCGCGACGGCGTCGCCTTCGAGTTGGGCGAGTTGACGGCGCAAGACGAGCATGTCGAAGCGCTTGGCGTCCTCGTCGTCGTCCTTGTGGGCTGACGGCAGCCCGGCCAGGTGTTCGGCCACATCTCCGGCGACGTCGGGCGTCAGCGATCTCCACGCCGGCCATTGCGAGTATTGCTCGACCAGCCTGCGGTGTGGTCGCACCAGGAAGTTGTCCAGGTTCATCCCCGTGACGGCCCGATGGAGCGACCACGCGACATCGACCCGCAATCCTCGTTCGGTCTCGCTGCCCTGCCCCTCTTCGGGTTCTGGCTCCGAGGGCGGCCAGGCGTGGTCGATCGCGGTGATCAGCCCGAGGCGCGTTTCGAAAAGCCGCTGGTTCAAGGACTTCTGGAACGAGCCTTCCGATCCCGGCAAATCCTGGCTGAAGAACTCGAGGTTGCCGCAGAAGTCGAAGACGTAGAAGTTCTGCTTGTCCTTGCCGGGTCCGAATAGATCGGGCCGTAGGCGGGTACCGCGGCCGATCATCTGCCAGAACTTGGTCTTGGACCGGACCAGCTTGAAGAACACGAGGTTGACGACGTCGGGGACATCGATTCCGGTGTCGAGCATGTCGACCGATATGGCGATGTGTGGGACCTTGTCGGTGACGGAGAAGTCGTCGATCAGCGATTGGGCATAGGCAGTGCTGTGGGTGATGACGCGGGCGAATGTTCCTGCGTATTGCGGATATTGGACGTCAAAGCGTCGCGCGATGAACTCAGCGTGCGCCTGGTTCTTGGCGAAGATGATGGTCTTGGCGAGCCGGTCGCCTTCAGCTACACGGTGGCCCTTGCTCATCAGTTCGGCGAGCACCTTGTCGACGGTGTCCTCGTTGAATAGGAACCGGTTGATCTCCTCGGCGCCCACCTCATCCGGCGGGTCACCCTCGCCCCAGTCCAGGGCGTCCCAGTCGTCCTTCTCCTCTTCGGAGAGATCGGCGTAGCGGATGCCCTGGCGCAGGAATTTGGTGCCCACGGAGATCCCGACAGCAGGTACCAGGAAGCCTTCCCTGACGGCGTCGTCGAGGCTGTAAGCATCCGTGGGTACGCCGTCTTCGAGGTGGAACAGTCGGTAGGTGTTGTGGTCGACTTCGTCTTTGGGGGTGGCGGTCAGGCCGACGAGCAGAGAGTCGTACCAGTCGAAGATGGCACCATACTTCTGGTAGACCGACCGGTGGGCTTCGTCAATGACGACGAGGTCAAAGTAGCCGGGTCCGAATTTCCTAATGCCAGAGTCGGTCTCGTTGATGAGGTTCATCATCGTCGGGTAGGTGCACACATACACCCGGCCGTCGGTGATCTTCTCGGTCACTAGGTTCACAGTGGTGGCATCGGGCAGGTGTGCCTTGAACGCGTTGGCGGCTTGGGTCACCAGTGCAGTGCGGTCGGCGAGGAAAAGGACCCGTTTGACCCAGTTGGCCTCCATCAGCTGCTTCACCAACGCGATCACGGTACGGGTCTTCCCCGAGCCTGTTGCCATCACCAGCAGGGCCTCCCGCTGCTTTTCGGTGAATGCGTCGTCGATCGCGCGGATCGCACGGTGTTGATAGTGCCGTTCTACGATGGCCGAGTCGATCGGCATGTCGATCAACGGCTTGCGGGTGTCGCGGCGTTGGATTAGGAGCTCCAGCTCGTCCCGGGTGTAGAAACCCTGGATATCCCGCGGAGGGTAGCCGCCGGTGTCATCCCAGATCCAGTGCTCGAAACCGTTGGTGTAGATGATTACCGGCCGACGCCCTGTCATCTTCTCAAGGCAGTCCGCGTACAGCTTGGCCTGCTGCTGGCCGACCTGCGGGCTTTTAGCCGTTCGTTTGGCCTCCACGATCGCCAACGGGAGACCGTCTGCACCCCACAGGACGTAGTCGACGAACCCCTTGCCGTCGCCATTGGGCATGCCGGTGACCGGGTACTCGCGGTCCTTGGTGTCTGTCAGGGGCCAGCCGGCTTCGGCGAGCATAACGTCGATGAACCGATCTCGGGTCTCGGCCTCGTTGTAATCGCGGTCATCGGGCTGCTGGTTGGCCGCCTGGGCCTGCTCGACCGCCTCGCGCAACGCTTTGATCTCAGTGGCCTGCGTCGCGGCAAGTTCGTCCTTCTCCGCCAGCGCCTTGGCATGCGCTTCGTCCTGAGCGGCGAACTTCGCCGCGAGCTGAGCGACTTCCTGCCGGGTCAGCGGTGCAGCCTTGACCGCCATCTTTGGATCGAAGGCGGCCTTCATCGGAACCGGTTGCGGGTTGGTCGAATACCGGAAGGCAGCCCACAGCATCACGTGGTGCAGTTCACGCAGCGTATCGAGGGCGGCCCTGGGCGGTATCGGCTGTGCCTCGTGGACAGCAGTATTTCCGAGCTTACGAATCAGATTGAGCTTGTTAGCGATCCCCAGACCGACTTTCGACTTAAACGCCGGGTCATTGATCTTGGCGGCGAGATCGTTCTTGTACGGAATCGTCAGCGCCAAAACGTCATAGAGATAGTCCACCAATAGCTCCACGGTCCGGCGGCTGTAGAAGCATGCCGAACGTGGGTCGGTGGTGGCATAACTCTCTGCTCGCGCGCAGTCGGAGTACATCTCCGACCAATTGACCGTGCGCAGGAAGGCGAAGTTCGACATGCCGTTACCTCACAGCTGACCGGAGAACGCGCGGGATTGGAGGGACCTGAAGAGCTCGTTGATAGTTTTGGCTTGAGATGCAGCGGCGCGCGCGATGTCCTCAACCTGATTGACCCGTTCGATGAACTCCGTCTGTGCACCAGCGGTAGGTCGGGGGATACGGACGGCTTTCAGGTCCTCAACGTCGAGGCGTTTCGTACCGTGCGCTGCCGTGCTTACGCTGTCAAGGATCCGCGCGTGTTGTATAGCAAGCGCGGTATGGAGGAATAGCGGGTCGATTTCGACACGTGGGATCAGCGCCTTTAGATCTTGGTTGATCGTGCACCTCGTCTTGACAATCGAGATGGGGACAGTGTGAGCAAGGATCATGCCGCGTACAACGATCAGTATCGTGTCGCGCGGGATTGCCTTCAACGAGGTCGAGTCGAGGACCGTTTCTGATACGTGGTCTATTGAATCGAATAGAAACTTGCGCTTGAGGTCTTTAGGACTGAACCAGGGAAGTTCGCCCTTCCAATTAGCGGGGTTCGCCTTTGACGGAGTCCCGCCACCACGGAGAGTCACAAGTTCACCCAGTGGCTCGGTATCGCGAGCCGACGCGGCGGCTGGGTCGCCAAACATTTCGAAAAATATGGCGGTAGGCACTTCGTCGATCCGCTCGTCGACTGCCCGACGCGACAGGTCCAATTCATCGACCCGGTCGAGGATCGCGGCGATACGGCGCTGCTCGTCAAGTGGTGGCAGCGGAGTGACGGCGGATCGAACTGTATGGGTGCTGATGGTATTAAGGCCGGATGTTGTCTTTCCAGCCCGTCGGAAATGACTGGCCCCGGCCGGGGAATTAAACCACCTGGCCGCGAACTCGGGTATCAGAACGTTGCGATCCAGTCGGACGCGAATTAGGTGATTTTGGTGCACGCAGTCTGGAACTGAGCCGTTCCACATGGCCACTCGGCCTACTTCTTCGGGGTTACCGTGCCCCTCCACGAAGAGTAGGTCTCCGGGTTCGAGCCGAGTCCGGTCGATTTCGGTCTGAGTTGCGCAGATTGTCTTGATCTCGGTTAAATCGAGGCGACCGCGATAAACATTTGCTACCCGAAGATACGGCCTAGATAGCGGTAAAGAATCGCGCTTGCTTGTTACCTGGAGTCCGCCTTGGATCTCGCCGCAGTCACCTAACGACACGGTCGGCCACGTCATGTCAGCATTGCCTTCAACTCGACTAAGCCCGCGGCAATTTCCCGCTCTAATTTCTCGATCTCGGCGACGATCTCCAGTGGCGGTCGGTGCTGGATTGCGTCATGAACACTTTCCCTGTACCTGTTGAGCGATAAGTCATAACCCTGGGCGACGATGTCCTTCTTTGAGACGCAGAACGACCGGTCCGTGCGAGCTCGCTCACGTTCGGACCCTGCGCGTGCGCTCCACCGAGCCAACACGTCAGGGAGGTCATTTGCCTCCACCGCATTCCGTTTATCGTCGAGCGAGTACCCGTCGGCAGCCACTTCGTAGAACCACACACTGTCGGTGCCACCCGAGTTTGTCTTCGTAAACAGCAGGATTGCCGTCGAGACCCCCGAGTAAGGCTTGAACACCCCTGACGGAAGTTTCACAACCCCATCCAGCTTCTGATCTTCAACCAGACTTTGCCGAAGTTCTTTGTGCGCCTTCGAAGACTGGAACAACACGCCATCTGGCACGACCACGGCCGCGCGCCCACCAGGTTTCAACAACTTGAGGAACAAAGCCACGAACAGCAACTCTGTTTTTTTCGTCTTTACTACCCGCTGTAGATCTTTCGATGTCGACTCGTAGTCGAGCGAGCCAGCAAACGGCGGATTGGCGAGAATCAGCGTGTACTTTTCGGCGTCCTCAGAAGCACCCTCCGACAACGAGTCCCGGTAGCGAATGTCCGGAGATTCGATGCCGTGCATCAGCATATTCATGCTAGCGATCCGGAGCATGGTGTTGTCGAAGTCGTAGCCGTGAAACATGCTGGCGTGGAAGTGCTTGCGCTGTGCGGCATCGGTGAGTACTGACGGGTGCTGCCCGCGGATGTACTCGGACGCGGCAACGAGGAAGCCTGCCGTACCGGATGCCGGGTCGCAGATCTCGTCGGTCGGCTTCGGCGCCATCATGTCGACCATCAACTTGATGATGTGCCGCGGCGTACGGAACTGGCCGTTGACGCCGGCGCTCGCGATCTTCGACAGCAAGTACTCATAGAGGTCGCCGTTGGTATCGCGATCGTTCATCGGAATGTCGTCAAGCAAGTCGACCACCCGGGACAACAGCTGCGGCGTCGGGATAGTGAACCGGGCGTCCTTCATGTGTTCGCCGTAGGTCGAGCCGTCGCCACCGAGGGTCCGCAGGAACGGGAAGACCTTTTCCCCGACCGTCGCGAACATGACAGCCGGCTCCTCATTCTTGAAGCGCGACCACCGGAGCTCTTGCTGGTCTGAACCGAAACGGAGCAAACCGGCTGCGCCGAGGCGCGCTTTGCGCTCCTCCAGAGTCTCCAGGTCATCGAGGCGTCGGATGAAAAGCAGGTAAGTGATCTGCTCGATGACCTCCAGCGGGTTGGAGATGCCGCCGGACCAGAATGCGTCCCAGACCCGGTCGACCTTGCTCTTCAACTCACCGGTGATCACGGTCGAGGCCCCCTCAACTTCATCGTCATGAACTGAACGGAACTGTATATAGGACCTGGCCGACAAGTAGCGCGCAACACTGAGGGTCAGGACGACGTCGCATCATGCAACGATCCACATGGGGACTTGGAGCTGGATATCCCGCGGCCCCGCGCAGGGCGGTTCACTCACAGCTTGTCCACAAAACACAAAGGTCACGAACCATTCCTGGTTCGTGACCTCTGCGCCGCGGCTCAAACGAACCGCTCACTTGTGGGCGAAGGGGGACTTGAACCCCCACGTCCCGAAGGACACTGGCACCTGAAGCCAGCGCGTCTGCCATTCCGCCACTCGCCCATGACAACCGGGGCAGCGTATCACGGTCCATGACCCATCTTCCAACCGCTGTTCGCGCCCCAATCGCACCCGCCCGGAACCAAGCTGACCTGGGGTAACACGATTCTCAGAGTTCTTATGGTGACGCCCGACCTGCATAGACCGATACCATGGTGCGGAAATAACACAGGGGCGCGACACGCGGTAGCCCGCGCGCCTGTGCCGATCGGTACGACGAACACCTGAGACAGGCGGTGAAGATGGGACTTGTGGAGCGTTTTGACCGCAAGCTCGAATCTACCGTCGGCGACGCGTTCGCCCGGGTGTTCGGCGGAGCGGTCGTTCCCGAGGAAGTTGAGGGCATGCTGCGCCGCGCGGCCGCCGACGGTGTCCGCGCGCTGCAGGGCGGGCGGCTGCTGGCCCCCAATGAGTACGTCATCACTCTCAGCGCCCCCGACCATCGGAAGGTCCTCGCCGATCCGGACATCACGTCGGATACTTTTGCCAAACATCTCGGGGGATACATCGGCGAACAGGGGTGGCAAACGTATGGTGATGTTGTTGTCCGTTTCGAACAGTCGCCGAGTTTGCACAGCGGCCAGGTCCGCGCCCGCGGTGTCGTCAACCCCGACGCCACGGTGGGCGGTGCCGATATTCCAGAACCCGCACCACCCGCCGCGCCACAATCAGACCGTGCGTCGAACGCAGAACCAGGAGTACCACCGATGAGCGACAATCCGAGCCACCGCGGCGGCCCAGGGCAGGGACGACCGGGGGACGAGTACTACGACGACCGTTACGGTCGCCCGGAGGACGCTCCCGACCCCCGCGCCGGCTACGCCCCGCAGGCCCCGCCGCCCCCGCCGGAGTCGGGCGGCCACTACCCCCCGCAGGGTGAGCCCAACTACCCCCCACGCCAGGGTGGCTACCCGGACCAGGGTGGCTACGCCCCGTCCTATGAGCAGCGCCCGCCCGCCGGTGGGTACGGCCCGCCGCCGCCCTCGGGCGGCTACGACCAGGGCTACCGCCAGCCGTACGGTCCCCCCGCCGGTGGCTACGGCGAACCGCCGCGTGGCGACTACAACTACGGCCGTCCCCCGGCCCCGGACTACGGGCGCCCCGAAGGCCGGCCCGACCCGCGCGGCGGCTACCCGGATCAGGGTGGCTACGAGCAGGGTTACCAGGGCGCACCGAACTACGGTCGGCCCGACTACGGCCAGCCCGAGCCCGGCCCCGGCCGTGGCTATGAGGGTGGCTACGGCGAACCGCCGCGTGGCGACTACGACTACGGTCAGCCGCCCGCCCAGGGTGGCTACGCCGACTACGGCCAGCCCGCGCCCGCCGGTGATTACCCCGGCGCCGCCACGGTGACCCTGCAGCTCGACGACGGCAGCGGCCGCACCTACCAGCTGCGGGAGGGCGCCAACGTCGTCGGCCGCGGTCAGGACGCGCAGTTCCGGCTGCCCGACACCGGGGTCTCGCGCCGGCACCTGGAGATCCGGTGGGACGGGCAGGTCGCGCTGCTGTCCGATCTGAACTCCACCAACGGCACCACGGTCAACAACGCGCCGGTCCAGGAGTGGCAGCTGGCCGACGGCGACGTCATCCGTCTGGGTCACTCTGAGATCGTCGTTCGCGTGCACTGAGCCCGGCCTCACAACGCCAACTCAGGCGACGCGCACGAGCTTCGCCCTCACGCCGGTGACTGCACAAGTATCGTGACGTTGCCGATCGATGACGGGAAGGACGCCAGATGCAGGGTTTAGTGCTGCAGCTGACGCGCGCCGGTTTCCTGTTGATGCTCTGGTTGTTCATCTGGTCGGTGCTGCGGATCCTGCGCACCGACATCTACGCGCCCACCGGCGCGGTGATGGTCCGTCGCGGCCTGGCGTTGCGCGGCACCCTGCTGCCGGCCCGGCAGAACCGGACCACGCCGCGCTACCTGGTGGTCACCGCCGGCTCGCTGGCCGGCACCCGGATCACGTTGGGCGCCCAACCGGTGCTGATCGGCCGCGCGGACGACTCCACGCTGGTCCTCACCGACGACTACGCCTCGACGCGCCACGCGCGGCTGTCACCACGAGGTTCGGATTGGTATGTCGAGGATCTAGGATCAACCAACGGCACATACCTTGATAGGTCAAAGGTGACGACCGCCGTAAAGGTCCCCGTAGGCACGCCGGTGCGAATCGGCAAGACAGCAATCGAGTTACGTCCGTGACCCTAGGTCTGCGCTACGCCGCGCGCAGCGACCGCGGCCTGGTACGCGCCAACAACGAAGATTCGGTGTACGCCGGCGCCCGGTTGCTCGCTCTCGCCGACGGCATGGGTGGCCACGCCGCCGGCGAGGTCGCCTCCCAGTTGGTGATCGCCGCCCTGGCCCATCTCGACGACGACGAACCCGGCGGCGACCTGCTCAGCAAGCTCAACGAGGCCGTCCATCAGGGCAACTCGGCGATTGCTGCCCATGTCGAGGCGGACCCCGATCTCGAGGGCATGGGCACCACGCTGACGGCCATCCTGTTCGCCGGCAACCGCCTTGGCCTGATCCACATCGGCGATTCCCGCGGCTATCTGCTGCGCGACGGCGAGCTGAACCAGATCACCAAGGACGACACGTTCGTGCAGACCCTCGTCGACGAGGGCCGGATCACCGCCGAAGAGGCGCACAGCCACCCGCAGCGCTCGCTGATCATGCGCGCGCTGACCGGGCACGAGGTCGAACCCACGCTGATCATGCGCGAGGCGCGCGTCGGTGACCGTTACCTGTTGTGCTCCGACGGCCTGTCGGACCCGGTCAGCCAGGAGACCATCCTGGAGGCGCTGCAGATCGAGGACGTCGTCGAAAGCGCCGACCGTCTCATCGAACTCGCGCTGCGCGGCGGCGGCCCGGACAACGTGACCGTGGTGGTCGCCGACGTGGTCGACTACGACTACGGCCAGACCCAGCCGATCCTGGCCGGGGCGGTCTCCGGCGACGACGGCGAAGGCACCGCTCCCCCGAACACCGCCGCCGGGCGCGCCTCGGCGATCAATCCGCGCAAGCCCGCCGCCAAACGCGTTGTGGCCGAGGCCGATGAACCGGTGCGCAAGCCCCGGTCGCGCCGCCGCATGGCGATCGCCGCGGTGCTGGTCGTGCTGGTGGTGCT
The DNA here is from genome assembly GCF_963378095.1 of Mycolicibacterium sp. MU0053. Classification (NCBI taxonomy): domain Bacteria; kingdom Bacillati; phylum Actinomycetota; class Actinomycetes; order Mycobacteriales; family Mycobacteriaceae; genus Mycobacterium; species Mycobacterium burgundiense. Next base: position 23,966 of record NZ_OY726397.1, on the reverse strand, counting down.
GGCCGGCCTGGCGATCGGTCGCCAGATTGTCCGGAACAACTACTACGTCACCGAGCACGACGGCACCGTGTCCATCATGCGCGGCGTCCAGGGCTCGCTGCTGGGTCTTTCGATGTCCGAGCCGTTCCTGCTCGGGTGCCTCAACGAGCGCAACGAGCTGTCCCAGATCAGCTACGGCGAGCAGCAATTCGCCTGCCGTCTCATGCAATTGGGCGACCTGCGGCCATCTGAGCGCGCCCAGGTCGCCGCCGGCCTGCCGGGTGGATCGCTCGATGACGCGATCGCCCAACTGCGTCGGCTCGCCGAAACCTCGCTGCTGCCGGTGTGCGAACCGCCGGCGACCGCCCCGACTCCGCGGCCGGCACCGGAACCCCGCACGCACTCCCCGGGTCCGTCGAGCCGGCCCGGTCCCGCCCCGGCACCGCCCACCGCCACGCCCACCTCCGAGACCGAGCTCCCCGCGACCGAGCAGCCCACCCGAACCGACGCTGCCCCAACCGAATCCGCTCCCCGCCGGCGCCGCCGCCCGCCGCGACCCCGGCACCGCCACCCACCAGGACGACGCTGCCCCCGGCGCCGCAGAAGCCGGGTACGGACTGCCGGACGGCCGCATGAGCAGTCGGCGAGTAGCGAGCTCAGGCCCATGACCACGGCACCGCAGTCCCCGGTGGCGGTCAAACCGCCACTGCCGAATCGCCGCAATGCCGAGCTGTTGCTGTTGTGTTTCGCCGCGGCGATCACCACCGCGGCCCTGCTGCTCGTCGAGATCAACCAGGAGCAGGCCCTCTCGGCCGACCTGTTGGCCTACACCGCCGGTTTTCTCGCGCTCTTCGGCGGCGCGCACCTGGCGATCCGGCGCTTCGCGCCCTACGCCGACCCGCTGCTGCTGCCGGTCGTCGCGTTGCTCAACGGTCTGGGCCTGGTGATGATCCACCGCCTGGATTTGGTGCGGGTGGCAATCGCCGACGAAACCCCCAGTGCCAACCAGCAATTGCTGTGGACCCTGGTGGGTGTGCTCGGCTTCATCGCGGTGGTCGTCGCGCTCAAGGATCACCGGCAGCTGTCGCGCTACGGCTACGTCTGCGGCCTGGCCGGGCTGGTCCTGCTGGTCATCCCGGCGCTGCTGCCCGCGAAGTACTCCGAGGAGTACGGCGCCAAGATCTGGATTCGCTTCGAGGGCTTCTCGATACAGCCCGCCGAGTTCTCCAAGATTCTGCTGCTGATCTTCTTCGCCTCCGTGCTGGTGTCCAAGCGCACGCTGTTCACCAGCGCCGGCAAGCATGTGCTGGGCCTGGATCTGCCCCGGCCCCGCGACCTGGCTCCGCTGCTGGCCGCCTGGGTCGCCTCGATCGGCGTGATGATCTTCGAGAAGGACCTCGGCACCTCGCTGCTGCTGTACGCCTCGTTCCTGCTGATGGTCTACATCGCCACCGAGCGGCTCAGTTGGGTGCTGATCGGGCTGGGCCTGTTCGCCGCCGGCAGCATCGCCGCCTACTACCTCTTCGCCCACGTCCGCGTGCGGGTACAGAACTGGCTGGACCCGTTCGCCGATCCCGACGGCGCCGGCTACCAGACCATCCAGTCGCTGTTCAGCTTCGCCACCGGCGGCATCTTCGGCACCGGCCTGGGCAACGGGCAACCCGGCACGGTGCCCGCCGCCTCGACGGACTTCATCATCGCCGCGATCGGTGAGGAACTCGGCCTCGTCGGCCTCGCCGGCGTACTCATGCTCTACACCATCGTGATCATCCGGGGCCTGCGTACCGCGATCGCCGTGCGGGACAGCTTCGGCAAGCTGCTGGCGGCCGGGCTGGCGGGCACGTTGGGCATCCAGTTGTTCATCGTCGTCGGCGGCGTCACCAACCTGATCCCGCTGACCGGCCTCACCACGCCGTGGATGTCCTACGGCGGCTCGTCGCTGGTGGCCAACTATCTGCTCCTGGCGATCCTTATCCGGATCTCGCACAACGCGCGCCGGCCCATCAACACCGGGCCGCAGCCGGCCGTGCAACCGCCCATCGCCGTCGCCAGCACCGAGGTGATCGAGAAGGTATGAACACCTCCCTGCGCCGCGTCTCGATGACGCTGATGGCCCTGATCGTGCTGCTGCTCGGCAACGCGACGCTGACCCAGGTGTTCACCGCCGATGGTCTGCGTGCCGACCCGCGCAACCAGCGCGTGCTGCTCGACGAGTACTCGCGGCAACGCGGCCAGATCTCGGCCGAGGGCCAGCTGCTGGCCTACTCGGTGTCCACCGAGGGCCGCTACCGCTATCTCCGGGTGTATCCGGATCCCCTGGTCTACGCGCCGATCACCGGCTTCTACTCGCTCAGCTATTCGAGCACCGGGTTGGAGCGGGCCGAGGACAGCATCCTCAACGGATCCGATCAGCGCCTGTTCGGCCGCCGGTTGGCCGACTTCTTCACCGGCCGCGACCCGCGCGGCGGCAGCGTGGACACCACGATCGTGCCGCGCGTGCAGCGGGCCGCGTGGGACGGCCTGCAGCGCGGGTGCAGCGGACCCTGCAAGGGTGCCGTCGTCGCGCTGGACCCGTCCACCGGGCGGATCCTCGCGATGGTGTCCTCGCCGTCGTATGACCCCAACCGGCTGGCCACCCACGACACCGCCGCGCAATCGGCGGCGTGGGAGAACCTGCGCGACGACCCCACCAGCCCGCTGACCAACCGGGCCATCTCCGAGCGCTACCCCCCGGGCTCGACGTTCAAGGTCATCACCACTGCCGCGGCGTTGGAGGCCGGCATCGACGTGGACGATCGGTTCACCGCACTGCCCTCGATCCCGCTGCCGGACAGCACCGCGGCGCTGGAGAACTACGGCGGGGCGCCGTGCGGGTCCGGCCAGACGGCCTCGCTGCAGGAAGCCTTCGCGCGGTCCTGCAACACCGCGTTCGTCCAGATGGGGCTGCGCATCGGCGCCGACCGGCTGCGCGACACCGCGGCGGCCTTCGGCCTCGACACGCCTCCGGAGCCGATCCCGTTGCAGGTCGCCGAGTCCACCGTGGGCCCCATCTCCGACCGGGCGGCGCTGGGGATGACGGCCATCGGTCAGCGCGACGTCGCGATGACCCCGCTGCAGAACGCCCTCGTGGCGGCCACCATCGCCAACAACGGCGTCGCCATGCAGCCGTACCTGGTGAACAGCCTTAAAGGCCCCGACCTGGCAAACATTTCCAGCACCGTCCCCTACGAGCAGGAGCGTGCGGTGTCTCCGCAGGTCGCCGCTAAACTAACGGATTTGATGATCGACGCCGAACAGTCCACCCAGCAGGCTGGGTCCATCCCCGGCGTCCAGATCGCGTCCAAGACAGGTACCGCCGAACATGGAACCGACCCGCGTAACACGCCGCCCCACGCGTGGTACATCGCTTTCGCGCCCGCCAAAGACCCGAAGGTCGCCATCGCGGTGGTGGTCGAGAACGGCGGTGACCGCCTCGCGGCCACCGGCGGCGCGATCGCGGCACCGATCGGCCGGGCTGTGATGGCCACGGCACTTCAGGGAGGATCATGAGCCCCCGCGTAGGCGTCACGCTGTCCGGCCGCTACCGGCTGCAGCGCCTCATCGCCACCGGCGGTATGGGCCAGGTGTGGGAGGCCGTCGACAGCCGGCTGGGCCGTCGGGTGGCGGTCAAGATCCTCAAGGCCGAGTACTCGTCGGACCCCGAGTTCGTCGAACGCTTCCGCGCCGAGGCCCGCACGGTCGCGATGCTCAACCATCCCGGGATCGCCAGCGTGCACGACTACGGTGAAACCGAGATCGACGGCTCGGGCCGCACCGCCTACCTGGTGATGGAGTTGGTCAACGGCGAACCGCTGAACGCGGTGATCAAGCGCACCGGGCGGCTCTCGCTGCGGCACTCCCTCGACATGCTCGAGCAAACCGGCCGCGCCCTGCAGGTCGCGCATTCGGCCGGCCTGGTGCACCGCGACGTCAAGCCCGGCAACATCCTGATCACCCCGACCGGGCAGGTCAAGCTCACCGACTTCGGCATCGCCAAGGCCGTCGACGCCGCGCCCGTCACCCAGACCGGCATGGTGATGGGCACCGCCCAGTACATCGCGCCCGAGCAGGCCCTGGGCCACGACGCCACCGCCGCCAGCGATGTGTATTCATTGGGAGTTGTCGGCTACGAGGCGGTTTCGGGTCGGCGCCCGTTCACCGGCGACGGCGCTCTGACGGTGGCCATGAAGCACATCAAGGAGACCCCGGCGCCGCTGCCCGCCGACCTGCCGCCCAACGTGCGCGAGCTCATCGAGATCACGCTGGCCAAGAACCCAGGCGTGCGCTACAAGAGCGGCGGCCCGTTCGCCGACGCGGTGGCCGCCGTCCGCTCCGGCCGCCGTCCGCCGCGGCCCAACTCCGCACCCACGATCGGCCGGGCCGCTCCGGCGGCGATCCCGTCCAGCACCAAGGCGCGGGCGGCCGTCGGACCGGCCACCGCGGCGCGGGCCCGCCCCGCGACGGGCCATCACCGGCCGCCGGTGGCGCCGCGGCGCACCTTCTCCTCGGGACAGCGCGCGCTGCTGTGGGCCGCGGGCGTCCTGGGCACCCTCGCGATCGTGATCGCGGTGTTGATCGTGGTCAACGCCCGCGACGATCGGCTGAACCAGAATCAGCCCCCGCCGACCGTCACCGACACCGTCACGCCGGGGCAGGAACCGGCCGGCGAGGTGCCACCGGAAGCCCCGCCGGAGGAACCGTACGTGGAACCGCAGAGCTGGTCCCCGCAGAATTGGACGCCGGGACCGCGCACCGAGGATGCTGGTGTCAACCCCGCGCGGTCCGTGGTCCTGTCCACCGCCCACGCTGCACGCTCGACCCTGCCTACTGACGAGATACCGCAATGACGACCCCTGAGCTGCTCTCCGGCCGCTACGAACTCGGTGAAATCCTCGGGTTCGGCGGAATGTCGGAGGTCCATCTGGCCCGCGACACCCGGTTGCACCGGGACGTCGCGGTCAAGGTGCTGCGCGCCGACCTGGCCCGCGACCCCAGCTTCTATCTGAGGTTCCGTCGGGAGGCGCAGAACGCCGCCGCGCTGAACCACCCGGCGATCGTCGCGGTCTACGACACCGGTGAGGCCGAGACGCCCACCGGTCCGCTGCCCTACATCGTCATGGAGTACGTCGAAGGCGTGACGCTGCGCGACATCGTGCACAACGACGGGCCGATGCCGCCGAAGCGCGCCATCGAGGTCATCGCGGATGCGTGTCAGGCCCTGAACTTCAGCCACACCCACGGCATCATCCACCGCGACGTCAAACCGGCCAACATCATGATCAGCAGGGCCGGTGCGGTGAAGGTGATGGACTTCGGCATCGCCCGCGCGCTGGCCGAGACCCACAGCGTCACCCAGACGGCCGCGGTGATCGGCACCGCCCAGTACCTGTCTCCCGAGCAGGCCCGCGGCGAGTCCGTCGACGCCCGCTCCGACGTCTACTCCCTGGGCTGCGTGCTGTACGAAATGCTCACCGGCGAAGCACCTTTCGTCGGTGACTCCCCGGTGGCCGTGGCGTACCAGCACGTCCGGGAGGATCCGGTGCCGCCCTCGCAACGGCACGCCGGCATTCCCGCCGAACTCGACGCGGTGGTGCTCAAGGCCTTGGCCAAGAATCCCGACAACCGCTACCAGACGGCCGCCGAGATGCGCGCCGACCTGGTCCGTGTGCACAACGGCGAGAACCCGGAGGCCCCGAAGGTCCTCACCGACGCCGAACGCACCTCGATGCTGACCGCGCCGCCGGGATACCGGGGTGATCAGACGCAGCAGATCGCGGCGCCGGTGCCCTACGGCGACGGCCGCGGCGGCGGATCGGTGGCGCGCTGGCTGGTGGCCGTGGCGGTGCTGGCGGTGCTGACGGTGATCGTCACGATTTCCATCAACGTCTTCGGCGGCGACACCCGCGATGTCGCGGTGCCCGACGTGACCGGCGTGACGTCGGCGGATGCGGTGGCGACCCTGCAGAACCGCGGCTTCCAGACCCGCACCCAGCAGCGGCCCGACTCCAGCGTCCCGCCCGACCACGTGATCGAGACCGAACCCGCAGCCGACACCTCCGTCGGCGCGGGCGACGAGATCACCGTCTACGTATCGACGGGTCCCGAGCAGCGCGAGGTGCCCGACGTCGCACGGCTGAGCTACGGCGATGCGGTGCAGAAGCTCAAGGCCGCCGGCTTCACGGTGTTCAAACAGGCGAATTCGCCGTCGACCCCCGAACTCAAGGACCGGGTGATCGGCACCAGTCCCCCGGCCAACCAGACCTCGGCGATCACCAACGAGATCACCGTGATCGTGGGCGCCGGCCCCGAAACCCGCGATGTGCCCGATGTCAGCGGCCAGACCGTCGACGTCGCGCAGCGCAATCTCGGCGTGTACGGCTTCACCAAGGTGGCCCGGGCCGACGTCGACGGCACCCAGCCGGTGGGCACCGTGATCGGCACCAATCCCCCGACCGGACAGAACGTTCCGCTGGACTCGGTGATCGAACTGCGGGTCTCGCGCGGCAATCAGTTCACCATGCCGAACCTGGTCGGCCAGTTCTGGACCGACGCCGAACCCACACTGCGCGCGCTGGGCTGGACCGGGGTGCTCAACAAGGGCCCCGACGTACCCAACGCCGGCGATCAGAACCGCAACCGGGTGATGTCGCAGGCGCCGCAGTCGGGCCAGGGCGTCAACTACAGCGGGACGATCACGCTGTCGTTCGGCTCGTAGCCCCCGCCGTCCGCGCCGCCGGAGACCCGGCCAGGGCGTCGGCGACCTCGGTCTCGAGGCGCCGCACCAGACCCTCCTCGGGCGCGGCACCGCAGTACCCGAGCCAGTTGGCGAGCAACCGATGACCGCCCTCAGTCAGGATCGACTCCGGGTGAAATTGCACGCCGTGGATCGGCAACTCGGCGTGCCGGACGCCCATGATGACGCCGCTGCGGGTCTGCGCGGTGACCTGCAGCACCTCGGGCAGCGTCTCCGGCAGGATCGTCAACGAGTGGTACCGCGTTGCCGTGAAGGGGTCCGGAAGCCCTTGCAGGACACCGGAATTGCGGTGAAACACGGTGCTGGTCTTGCCGTGCAGCAGCTCGGGCGCACGGTCGACGGTGGCGCCGAAGGCCACGCCGATGGCCTGGTGTCCCAGGCACACTCCCAGCAGCGGGGTGGCGCTTTGGGCGCAGGCGTGCACCAGCGGAATCGAGGCGCCGGCCCGCTCCGGGGTGCCCGGACCGGGACTCAGCAAAACGCCGTCGAACTCGGCGGCGACCGCGCCGACGGCGTCGGCGGTGGCCAGTCGGGGGTCGTCGTGGCGCCACACCTGTGCCGTCACCCCGAGTTGCCCGAGGTACTGCACGAGGTTGAACACGAAGCTGTCGTAGTTGTCGACGACCAAGACCTGCATCGTCACAGGTTACCGGGGTCGGCGGGATGCGGCTCAGTACCCCAACGGCCCGATCGGGCGGGCGTGGCGCATCCGGACCGGGTCGGAATGGCCGACCACCTGAAGGTCGTCGTGGACCTCCTCGGTGTAGCCGAGGCCGAAGCGCACCACGTACTGCTTGTAGAGCGACACCAGGGGCGCCTCGGTGAGCGCGGCCTGCATCGCCACCGGATCGCCGACGGCGGTGATCCGGTAGGGCGGGCTGTAGGTCCGCCCGTTGAGTAACAGCGTGTTGCCCACGCAGCGCGGGGCCGAGGTCGCGATCAGGCGCTGATCCTGCATCTGGACGGCCTCCGCGCCCGCGCTCCACAGCGCGTTGAGCACGCCCTGGATGTCCTGCTGGTGCACCACCAGGTCATCGGGGCGGGCATCGCGCGGGAAACGACCCTGGGCGTCCCGCTGCGCATCGGTGAGGGTGACCACCAGCCCGGGGCCCCGGACCGGGTCCAGGCCGGCCTCCGCGGCGATCTCGTCGGCCCGGGCCTGCATGGCGGCCAGCGCCGCACCACCGGACCTGCCGTGCGTGGAGTCCAGCCGCCCGGCCAGGTCGTCGCGTTCGGCGGCGACCCGCTCGACGGACTGCTGGGCCTCGCGCACCAGGTCGACGAGCCGGGGCGCGTCGCTGCGGCGGATCTCGTCGCCACCGGCGACGCCGTGGGTGGCGGCCAGCAGCAGGCCGGCCAGCAGACACACCACCGGCACCCCGAATCGCCACCAGGTCCGGCGGGGCGGCGGATCGGCCATCACCACTCCTGCGTGTTCTGAGGAGACCCGGGCGCTGCGTTAGGCTCGGGAGACTCCTGTCGCGACGTTCATCGTCGCACCTGTTCAACTTTCTACGAAGGTAACCATGCCCAAGTCCAAGGTTCGCAAGAAGAACGACTTCACCATCAACCCGGTCAGCCGCACCCCGGTCAAGGTGAAAGCCGGACCGTCGAGTGTGTGGTTTGTCGTACTTTTCGTGGGTTTGATGTTGATTGGATTGTTCTGGCTGTTGGTTTTCCAGCTCGCATCCTCGTCGCTGCCGTGGATGGCCGACCTCGGGCCGTGGAACTACGCGATCGCGTTTGCCTTCATGATCACCGGACTGCTACTGACGATGCGCTGGCGCTGAGCCCAGCGCGGCGACAGAATGAATTCATTATGGGGATCCGGCGCCTACTGATGCCGACGGGTCCTGTCAACCCAATCACACGCGTGTTATTCATCCCCATTGTTGATAGCGCCTGTGGATAACTCCATCTGCAATGGTAAGAGCACCTATGAATGATTCGCAGCAAACTTTCTGGGGACCCCGGTCGGGGAGTATCGCAGCCCTCGGAATCGGCGGGATTGTGATGGCCGTCGCCTGTGTGATGCTGGTCACAGACACCCCGGGGCGGGTGCTGACCGGCGTTGCCGCGGTGAGCCTGCTGGTGTTTGCACTCGTGTCGTGGCGGAACCGGCCGAAACTAGCAATCACCGAAGGCGGTCTCGCCATCCGGGGATTGCTGGGCGTCACCACTTTGCCGAAATCGGAGATCGCGCACATCCGGATCACCGAGTTCCGACGCCTGGGGCGGCGGTCCCGGATGCTGGAGATCGACACCACCGACGACCGGCTGCGCGTCTTCACCCGGTGGGACCTGGGCACCGACCCGCTCGTGGTGCTCGATGCCCTCACCGCCGCCGGCTACGCCCCCTAGCGCGAATCTCGGGGGTGGCGTCCGATAGCGCGAGCGGGCGTGTCCCGGGGGACACGCCGCCACATTCACGTGTTCTGCGCACGCTCGCTCGGCTTTAGGGGCCCAAACCAGCCGACGGTGTACGCGACAGTGCAGGTCCATCCGCGACACGCCGCGTCGCCGTATCGAACCGCACGCTCGGCACGCCGAGGCCGGCCGTCGGCCCATGCAGGCTCGAGCGGCCGGCCCTCAGCCGAGCAGCGTCAGGAAATGGTGACCGACTCGATCACGACGGGCTCGGACGGCCGGTCGTTGCGGTCGGTGGCCGTGGTGGCGATCGCGTCGATGACCTTCTGCGACTCGGGGTCGACCACCTCTCCGAAGATGGTGTGCTTGCGGTTGAGGTGCGGCGTGGCGCCCACAGTCACGAAGAACTGCGAACCGTTGGTGCCCGGCCCGGCGTTGGCCATCGCCAGCAGGTAGGGCTTGTCGAACTGCAGTTCGGGGTGGAACTCGTCGGCGAACTTGTAGCCGGGTCCGCCGCGGCCGGTGCCGGTCGGGTCGCCGCCCTGGATCATGAATCCCTCGATGACCCGGTGGAACACCGAGCCGTCGTAGAACGGGCCCGAGCTGCCACCGGACGCGTTTTCCGTCGAGTAATCCTTGGTGCCCTGGGCCAGCCCGACGAAGTTGGCGACGGTCTTGGGGGCGTGGTTGCCGAACAGCGCGATCTTGATGTCGCCGCGGTTGGTGTGCAGGGTTGCGGTAGCGGTCTGAATGGGGCTCGTAGTCACGGTTTTACAGTGTGCCACTATCGCAGTATCGGCTTGATGGCCCACCTACCTTTGGCCCCGAACGGGCCGCGACAGTGGCAGGGTGAGAACCACACACCGGTATTGCTCGTTCGACTTTCAGAAGGTGGACATGACCTCCAGCACCGAGTCCCGGCCCACCCCCGCGCAGCGCCTCACCCGCGGGCTGGCACACACCGCGGCGGGCCCCGTCGACATCACCAGGGGAGCGTTGGGCCTGAGCGCCAACGCGGTCGCCGCGACGGCGTCCTCGGTCCGGCAGCGCTACCGCAGCGGTCAACTCCGCAAGGAACTCGCCGCGGCCCAGGAGGCCCTCACGCGCGAGCTCAGCACGGCGGGGGAGGTGCTCGCCGAGTTGCCGGAGACCTTCCGCGAGGCGCGGGCCAACCGACGAAACAGCAAGCGGCCCTGGATTATCGCCGGGGCCGTGGCCGGCACCCTGGTCCTCGGTGGGGCGGCGTTCGCGTTCGTGCGGCGCACCAAGCAACCGGAGCCCTCGTCGGCGCTGCCGCCGAGCGTGCAGATCGATCCCAGGCCGTAGCGGAACCGCCGTCGGGGTTGGGTTGCGAAAGCCCGGCGGCATTCGCACCGCGGGCACTGCCGGAAGTGCGTTGTGGAGCCTAGGAGATTCGAACTCCTGACATCTGCCTTGCAAAGGCAGCGCTCTACCAACTGAGCTAAGGCCCCTTGCCTGAGTCAGGCGGGCGTCTGGCCGACCGCTGATTCCGGGAGGGAGTGCCAGACCTCGGCACGCTGCCGTGACCGTAACACCACGGCGGCCGCGGCGACCATGGCGACAACGCCCAACAGCAGTCTCATAGTGGGCCTAGGAGGACTCGAACCTCCGACCTCTTCGTTATCAGCGAAGCGCTCTAACCACCTGAGCTATAGGCCCGTACACCGAGCGGTGAGATTACCGCACCGGCGGCCGTGGGAACAAAACGCGCCTCCCGACCTGGGTCAATCCCGGTCGGCCAGCGTCACCTCGACCCCGCCGACGATGTCGGTCGACAGGTTGTAAATGAACGCGCCGATGGTCGCCATCGCGGTCAGCAGCACGATGTTGACCAGACCGATCAGCAGGGCGCCGCCGAAGATGGTGCCGCTGGACACCAGCTCGCCGCCGGCGCCGCCGCTGGTGGTCAGCAGATCGCCCACGTTGCTGTTCAGCTTGGTCCACACGCCCATGCCGCCCAGCACGAGGTAGAGGAACGCCACGGCGATCATCCACACGAAGAACAGCGCCACCGACAGCAGCAGCGACACCTTCAGCGTGCTCCACGGATCGATGCGACGGATCTGCATGCTGGCCCGCACCGGTCCGGACTTGGCCCGGCTGCCCACCTGGATTCGGTTCGTGACCGTCGTCCGCGCGGCCGCCCCGTCGGGCCGGTCGGCGTCGCGGCGCGGTGCCGCCGGCCGCGGTTGGGGTCCCGACAGGTCGGGCAGCTCGCTGGCGTACTCCTTGCTGCGGACGGACTCCGGACGGGCCTGCGCCTCCGAGTCGCCGGCGGGGGCCGACGGCTTGCTGGCGCCCTGCAACGCGCCGGGCGCCGCGGTACCGGTGACGTAGCGGCTGATCCGGCTGTCCGCACCGGCCGCGGCGTGGGCGCCGCGGTTCTCGGGCCGCGACTCCGGCTTCGGCTCCCGGGCCGGCGGCTCGGCGGCCGGCCGCGGGGGAGTCGACTGCTGGGTGCGGCCGGCGCCGCGCTGCCAGGGCGGTACCTCACCGGAGTCGGTGACCCGGGGCACCGGCGTGGTCGGCCGGGTCCCGCTCCGGTCGACCGTGCCGTTGCCGCTGCCGGCATTCTCGCCGGCGCCCGGGTGGCCCGGTTCGTTCGGTGAACTCACACCAACTCCGTCCGTTTGACCGCTACTCGTCGGCGGCGTCCGCCGACGCCTCCGAGTCTTCAGTCTCGTCGGCATTGCGCGCGATGGCTATCAGTGTGTCGCCCTCGCCCAGGTTCATCAACCGAACGCCCTTGGTCTGACGGCCGGCCTTGCGCACCTGGCGCGCCGCCGTCCGGATGACACCGCCACCGGAGGTGATGGCGTACAACTCGGTGTCGTCGTCGACGATCAACGCTCCGACAAGAGTGCCACGCCGCTTGTCGTATTGGATGGTCAGGATGCCTTTACCGCCGCGGCCCTGGACCGTGTACTCCTCGATCGCGGTGCGCTTGGCGTAACCGCCGGCCGTGGCGACCAGCAGGTAGGTGCCCTCCTGGACCACGTTGAGCGACAACAACCGGTCGTCGTCGTTGAACCGCATGCCCTGCACGCCCGAGGTGGCGCGGCCCATCGGCCGTAACGCCTCGTCGGTGGCCGAGAACCGGATCGACTGGCCCTTGGCGCTGACCAGCAGCAGGTCGTCGTCGGCCGAGCACAGCACCGCACCCACCAACTCGTCGTCGCCGCGCAGGTTGATCGCGACGATGCCGCCCGAGCGGTTCGAGTCGAAGTCGGTCAGCTTGGACTTCTTGACCAGGCCGTTGCGGGTCGCCAAGACAAGGTACGGCGCATCGTCGTAGCCCCTGATCTGGATGACCTGGGCGATGCGCTCCTCCGGCTGGAAGGCCAGCAGGTTCGCGACGTGCTGGCCGCGCGCCGTGCGCGACATCTCGGGCAGGTCGTAGGCCTTGGCCCGGTACACCCGGCCCTGGGTGGTGAAGAACAGGATCCAGTCGTGCGTCGAGCACACGAAGAAGTGCGCGACGAGGTCGTCCTGCTTGAGGCCGGCGCCCTGCACACCCTTGCCGCCGCGCTTCTGGCTGCGGTACAGGTCGGTCTTGGTGCGCTTGGCGTAGCCGGTCTCGGTGATGGTGACGACGACGTCCTCGCGGGTGATCAGATCCTCGTCGCTGAGGTCGCCGTCGGCGGCGATGATCCGGGTGCGCCGGTCGTCGCCGTGCTTCTCGACGATCTCGGCGAGTTCGTCACGCACGATGCCGCGCTGCCGCACGGGCTTGGCCAGGATGTCCTCGAGGTCGGCGATCTCGGCCTCGATCTTCGCCAGGTCGTCGACGATGCGCTGCCGCTCGAGGGCGGCCAGGCGCCGCAACTGCATGTCGAGGATCGCCTGCGACTGGATCTCGTCGATGTCGAGCAGTTCGATCAGGCCCGCGCGGGCGATGTCGACGGTCTGGGACGCCCGGATCAACGCGATGACCTCGTCGAGCGCGTCGAGGGCCTTGACCAGGCCGCGCAGGATGTGGGCCCGTTCGTTGGCCTTGCGCAGCCGGTAGGTGGTGCGCCGCACGATGACATCGAGTTGGTGTTCGACGTACAGGCGGATCATCTGGTCGAGGCGCAGCGTGCGCGGCACGCCGTCGACGATCGACAGCATGTTGGCACCGAAGCTCGACTGCAACTGGGTGTGCTTGTAGAGGTTGTTCACCACGACCTTGGCCACGGCGTCCCGCTTGAGTTCGATGACGATGCGCAGGCCCACCCGGTCGCTGGACTGGTCCTCGATGTTGGAGATGCCGGCCAGCTTCGCGTCGCGGACCTGATCGGCGATCGAGGTGATGAAGTTGTCGTGGTTGACCTGGTAGGGGAGTTCGGTGATGACCAGCGAGGTGCGACCCTTGCTGTCCTCTTCGATCTCGACCACGCCGCGCATCCGGATCGATCCGCGACCCGTGCGGTAGGCCTCGTTGATGCCCTGGGTGCCGACGATCAGGCCGTGGGTGGGGAAGTCAGGCCCCTTGACCCGCTCCATCACCGCCTCGAGGGTGGTCTCCTCGTCGGCCTCGTAGTTCTCCAACGCCCAGTACACCGCTTCCGCGAGCTCACGCAGGTTGTGCGGCGGGATGTTGGTGGCCATGCCGACGGCGATGCCGCCGGATCCGTTGGCCAGCAGGTTCGGGAACCGGCTGGGCAGCACGGTCGGCTCCTGCACCCGGCCGTCGTAGTTCGGGGCGAAATCGACTGTCTCCTCGTCGATTTCACGCAACATCTCCATGGCCAGCGGGGTCAGCCGGGCCTCGGTGTTGTGGCTGACGAATCCGTTGCTGATGAACGAGTGATCGTCGGTGTCGACCCGCAAGCTGTACACCGGTTGAACACCGGCATCGGTCACCGCCGCGACGCGCGCATAACAGAACCGGCCGTCGGTCAGGGCGGTGGCAATGGCGCGGACATCCGGATCGGCGATGTGATCCAGGATCTCGGCACCGTGCTGCCGCCAACGCGACAGCCGGTCGATGTTGTGCCTGCGCAACCACTCCTTGTCGACCCACGAACCACCACTGTGTTCGCGGATGAACGCGCCCAGTCCGGGCACGAAATCGCCATCGAGGCCGGCGGCTCGGGCCGGCAACGCCGACAAGATGCCTTGCAGCTTGGTCTGTTTGGCGCCGCCGAATCCGATCAGACTTGCGAACGCTTCGGCATGTCCACGGTTGGTGATGACGACCTTGTGTTCACCGGTGGCGTGCAGGTACCGATTGGAGAGCACCCCGAACTCCAGCAGCATCTGCTGGACATCCTTGGCCAGGCGTCCGCTACGGGTGGAGTATGAGACCTGCACGGTGTTTCGCGGCAGGGCCGAGCACGAACCGTCGCCCTCGAACAACGCCTGCAGGAAGGCGCGTTTGACCGCGGCGGGAGAGCGCCACAACCACTCCGGGATCACCTTGTCGGCCGAGCGCTGGCCGACGAGGCAGCCCAGACGGCTGCTTCGCAGTCGCGCCGTGTTCTGAATGTCGAGCTCGAGCAGGGTGGAGCCGGAGGCGATCAGTCGTTCCGAGACGTACCGCGGTCCGCCGATGACGGCGTCGTAAGCGGCGACAACGAGGTTGAAATAATCGCGGTCAAGGTTGTTGAATCCCGCTCGGGATTCGCCGACGAAGCCCTCGCTGATGAAGGCGCCCAACAGCAGGGCCTCCAGGGAGACCTCCCCATCGGCCGAGCCGAACTCCATCGGCGGTGTGCGCTGCAGGACCACGCAGTCGTCGGGGCGGATCTCTTCGATCAGCTTCCACAACAGCGTCGGCACACCGGCCACGTCGACCAGGCACAACAGCGGATGGTTGGCCGTCCCGGTGACCTCGTAGCCCTCGGCGGTGCTCACCTTGTAGGTCGGATGCTCACCGGATTGGAAGAGTCGATCCGCCAGCACTGGATTGCCGTGGCGATCCAGAACTTTCAGATCGATCTCATTGTCGGTGTTGGGTCGGGCGCCCGGTACGACGTCACCGATCCGTATCGACTGCCCGAACGGCAGCCGGACCATCGCATCGGCGGTGAGGCAGTAACGCATCGCGGCCGGCGGGTCGTTGCCCGGCGAACCGAAGTTGCCCTGACCGTCCACCAACGGGTAGCGCAGCGACCACGGCTGCGCCATGCGCACCAGAGTGTCGTAGATCGAGGAGTCGCCGTGCGGGTGGTAGTTACCCATCGTCTCGGCCACCGACCGCGCCGACTTCGCGTGGCTGCGGTCCGGGCGGAAGCCCGAGTCGTACATCGCGTACAGCACCCGGCGGTGCACCGGCTTGAGGCCGTCGCGGACTTCGGGCAGCGCGCGGCCCACGATCACACTCATCGCGTAATCGATGTAGCTGCGCTGCATCTCGTGCTGGATATCGACCGGTTCGATCCGATCGTGATCGGCCGGACCGCCGCCGGGCGGCAGCGTGGTGTCTGTCATCTGATCCTCATCTGTTCTGCCATGTTCGAGTCAAAGGTGTTGTGCGCGCTACACATCCAGGAAGCGGACATCCCGGGCGTTGCGCGTGATGAAACTGCGACGGGCCGCGACGTCCTCGCCCATCAGCACCGAGAACAACTCGTCGGCGGCGGCCGCGTCGTCGAGCGTCACCTGCCGCAACACCCGTACCGAGGGATCCATGGTGGTCTCCCACAGTTCCTTGGCATTCATCTCGCCGAGGCCCTTGTAGCGCTGGATGCCGTCGTCGACGTTGATCTTGCGACCGGCCTGCCGACCGGCCTCCAGCAGACCGTCGCGCTCGCGGTCGGAATAGGCGAATTCCGGTTCGCTGCGCTGCCAACGCAGCTTGTACAGCGGCGGTTGCGCCAGGTACACGTGGCCGTTCTCGATCAACGGCCGCATGAACCGGAACAACAGCGTCAGCAGCAGCGTCGCAATGTGCTGACCGTCGACGTCGGCGTCGGCCATCAGCACGATCTTGTGATAGCGCAGCTTGGTGATGTCGAACTCGTCGTGGATACCGGTGCCGAGCGCGGTGATGATCGCCTGGACTTCGGTGTTCTTCAAGACCCGGTCGATGCGTGCCTTTTCGACGTTGATGATCTTGCCGCGCAACGGCAGAATCGCCTGAAACATCGAGTCGCGCCCGCTCTTGGCCGAGCCACCGGCCGAATCACCCTCCACCACATACAGTTCCGACTTGGTCGGATCGGTAGAACGGCAGTCGGCGAGCTTGCCCGGCAGCCCGCCGAGGTCGGTGGCGCTCTTGCGCCGCACCAACTCGCGGGCCTTGCGCGCGGCAAGACGCGCCTGCGCCGACGAAACCGCCTTGTTGACAACGATTTTCGCCTCGGCCGGGTTGGCCTCGAACCAGTGGTTGAGCTGCTCGTTGCAGGCCTTCTGGACGAAGGACTTGACCTCGGTGTTGCCGAGTTTGGTCTTGGTCTGACCCTCGAACTGCGGTTCGGCGACCTTCACCGAGATCACCGCCGCCAGGCCCTCGCGGATGTCGTCACCGGTGAGGTTCGGATCCTTGTCCTTGAGCAGCTTCTTGTCCTTGGCGTACCTGTTGACCACCGAGGTCAGCGCCGCGCGGAAGCCCTCCTCGTGGGTGCCGCCCTCGTGGGTGTTGATGGTGTTGGCAAAGGTGTGCACGGATTCGGAGTAGCCGGCGTTCCACTGCATCGCGACCTCGACCTCATGGCCGGTGCCCTTGCTCTCGAAGTCGACGATGCTCTGATGGATCGGGGTCTTGGTGCGGTTGATGTGTTTGACGTAGTCCACCAGGCCGCCCGGATAGTGGAAGGTCCGGTGCTTGACCTTCTGCGGCGCCGCGGCCTCGGCGGCTTGCTCCTCGGCGGATTTGGGCGCTTCGGCGGTCTCGCTGACCACGTCGTCGACCACTTCTTCGACCCGGACCCGCTTGTCGGTGAGGTTGATGGTCAGGCCCTTGTTGAGGAAGGCCATCTCCTGAAGGCGCCGCGCCACGGTTTCGAAGTCGTACACCGTGGTCTCGAAGATCTCCGAGTCCGCCCAGAACCGGATGACGGTGCCGGACTTCTTGGTGGCCTCGCCCTGCTTGAGGGTCCCGGGCTGGGCGCGGTCATAAACCTGGAACCATTCGTAGCCGTCCCGGCAGATGTCGACCTCGAGCCGCCGTGACAGCGCGTTGACGACGGAGACACCGACGCCGTGCAGGCCGCCGGAGACCGTGTAGCCGCTCTCCTCGCCGCCGAACTTGCCGCCGGCGTGCAACTGGGTCATCACGACATCGACGGTGGGGACGCCCGTGGCGTGCATGGCGACCGGGATGCCGCGGCCATTGTCGCGCACCTCCACGCCGCCGTCGTCGAGCAGGGTGACATCGACCTGGTCCGCGTAGCCCGCCATCGCCTCGTCGACCGAGTTGTCGACAACTTCCCAGATCAGATGGTGTAGACCACGCTCTCCGGTGGATCCGATATACATACCGGGCCGCTTGCGCACGGCCTCGAGGCCCTCGAGAACGGTGATGGATTCGGCGCCGTAATCATTCTTCTTCTTTTGCGCAGCCACGGTCGGACGCTTCTCCTTGGGGTGTCGCATGCACGCGGCCTAGTCACCGCGGCAGGTCATCGTCCAAGTCTACCGGTAGACCCCGTCAGGACTCATACTCTATGGGCGTTTCTGGGCATCTGATTGCGTCAGGCGCTGATTTTCGTGCTAAGCGGCACCAAATCGGGACCACCTGAGGAGACTGCGCTGTCCTGGTAGCTCTGAGCGCGCACCTCAACCGTAGGTGTCGCGGGGTCCCCGTCCGGAGATATGCCGCGGGCCCTTGCGCCACGACGGCGCGGTGGGACCGGTGATCTTCAACGAAGTGACCACGCCGTCGCCGACCGCCGCGGCGATCTTGGCCAGCAGCTGGGCCTGCACCATGCGCAGTTGAGTGGCCCAGGCCGTGCTCTCGGCCGAAACGCTCAGCACCCCGTCCCGCAGGACCGTGGGCTGGGCGTGTTCGGCGATCTGCTCACCGACCACCACGGCCCACTGACCGAGGACCACGCCCTCGGAGACCTTGTTGTTCCAGCCCCGCTTCTTGGCCAGGTCGTTGGTGGCCGCGCCGAGGGGCTGCGGGTCCCGACTGTCCGGCCCGGGACCGGACCAGCGGCGACGCCGACCCGCGACTGGGGAGCGACGGACCGGACCGTGACCGCCGCGACCGACATCCTTGCCCTGTTCCCGGGCCGCACCACGCGCCTCCTCCAGCGTGCGGCGGACCAGATCCATGCCCTTCAGGCCCGCCAGATGCGCCGGCGGCTTCGGGGTCTCCTCGGGTTCGTCGTCGAATTCGGTCATACCAGCTCCGAAACCCGGCCGTGTTCAGTGTCTTTCATGTTGACCATGACCCGACGCACATCCCACTCGGCCGGAATGTCCTCGGACACAGCGGCAGTCACCAACACCTGTTCGGCCGAGGCCGCGACCCCGGCCAGCGCCGCGCGCCGCGAGGTATCGAGCTCGGCGAAGACATCGTCGAGCAGCAACACCGGCTCGGCGTCCTCGGCGCGCAACAGCTCGTAGGATCCCAGCCGCAACGCCAAGGCGATCGACCACGATTCGCCATGGCTGGCAAAGCCTTTCGCGGGTTGGTCACCGAGTGTCAGTTCCAGATCGTCGCGGTGCGGACCCACCAGGCAGACGCCGCGTTCGAGTTCGGCGCGCCGCCGCAGGGCCAGGCTGTCGAGCAAGGCCAGCCGCAACGCATCCACCGCGTCCGGGCCGGCGACGACATCGGGGGAGAACTCGGTGCTGCTGCGGTACGAGATGGTCGCGGGCCGCGACGACGGCGCCAGCAGTTGATAGGACTTCTCCACCTCGGGGGCCAACTCGCTGACGAGTTCCAGCCGGGCCGCCATCAGCTCCGCGCCGTGGTCGGCCAGATGGCCGTCCCAGACCTCCAGGGTCTGCTCGATCCCGGCGTCCCGGCCGCCGTAGCGGGCCCCGGCCGCGGACTTCAACAACGCCGTCCGCTGCCGCACCACCTTCTCGTAATCGGCACGCACACCGGCGATTCGGGGCCGACGCAGCACCGCCAGGTCGTCGAGATAACGGCGTCGATCGCCGGGATCACCGCGCACCAGCGACAGATCCTCGGGGGCGAACAGCACCGCCTTCAAGACGCCGAGCACTTCCCGGGTGCTACGCACCGGTGACCGGTTCAGTCGGGCCTTGTTGGCCCGCCCCGCGGTGATCTCGAGGTCGACCGCCATCTCGCGGCCCTCGTTGACGACGATCGTCGAGACCACCGCACGCTCGGCGCCGGCCCGGATCAGCGGCGCGTCGGTGGCGACCCGGTGTGAGCCCAAGGTCGACGCATACCACAGCGCCTCAATGAGATTGGTCTTCCCGTAGCCATTGGGAGCGACGAATACAGTCCGGCCCGGCTCCAGATCGAGGTCAATGGAGTGCCACGATCGGAAGTCCCGCAGAGCCAGGTGACGAACGTACACACGCGACCTAACCGGAAAGACCGATCCGTTTGACGGCGTGCCCGCCAAACTGGTTGCGCAGCGCGGCGACGGCCTTCATGGTGGGGGACTCCTCCTGCCGCGACCCGAACCGGGCGAACAACGAGGCAGCGATCACCGGAACCGGAACGCGGTGGTTGATGGCTTCTTCCACGGTCCAGCGGCCCTCACCGGAATCCTCGGTGTAGCCGGAGATCTCGGCCAGCCCGGGATCCTCGGACAGCGCCTTGGCCAGCAGCTGCTGCAACCAGGACCGCACCACGGTGCCGTTGGTCCAGGCCTGGATGACCGCCTGCGGATCCTGGATCAAATCCTCGGCGGCCAACAACTCGTAGCCCTCCGAATAGGCCATCATCAACCCGTACTCGATGCCGTTGTGCACCATTTTGGCGTAATGCCCGGCGCCGACCGGCCCGGCGTGGACAAAGCCGTCCTCGCGCGGACCCTCGGGCCGCAGTGTCTCGAAGATCGGCAGGACGCGTTCCACATCCGCGTCGGCGCCGCCGACCATCAGGCCGTACCCCTCCGTCAAGCCCCAGATACCACCGGAGACACCGGCGTCGACAAAGCCAATTCCCTTTTCGGCCAACAGTTTTGCGTGCTTGCCGTCTTCGGTGTAGCGCGAGTTGCCGCCGTCGATCACCAGATCACCGGCACTGAGCACCGCCGCCAGGTCGGCGACGGTCTCGCTGGTGACCGGCCCGGACGGCACCATCACCCACACCACCCGCGGCGCGTCGAGGGCGCCGGCGAGCGCGGCGAGGGTTTCGACGTCGGTGACCTCGGGGCGTGGGTCGTAGCCGATCACCTCGTGACCGCCCGCGCGCAGCCGTTCGCGCATGTTGAACCCCATCTTGCCGAGTCCAACCAACCCGAGCTGCATGCAATCCCCTTTCCGGTCGGTCCGACAGGACCTAACCGGGTAGCCGTACCGGCATCAACAAGTACACGTAATCGGTTTCGGCGGCCGGGAACGGGCCCGACCCCTCGGGCAGCGAGCCCTCCTCGCCGCCCGGTCGCAGCACCGCGGGCTTGCTCGGCGTTGTGAAACCGAAGGCCACCCGATCCGAATGCAGCGACCCCAGGCCGTCGGTGAGGTAGGTCGGGTTGAACGCGATGGTCAACGGTTCCCCCGCGAACTCCACCGGCAGGTCCTCTTCGGCGCGGCCCACGTCGTCGGCGCCGGCCGACAACCGCACCGTGCCGTCGCTGAATTCCATCCGCACCTGGGCGCCGCGGTCGGCGACGAGCGCCACGCGCTTGATGGCTTCGGTGAGTTCGGCCACACCGAGCGAGGCGACCGCGGTGTGCTCGGCCGGCAGCAACTGCCGAAATTTCGGGAATTCGGCATCCAACAGCCTGGTGGTGCTTCGTTTTCCGCCGCTGCGGATGCCCAGCAGGCCTTCCTTGCCGACATCGGGGCCGGCCCCGAGCGACAGATGCACTTCGGTGCCCGCACCGCCGGTTTTGGCGGCTTCGGCCAGCGTCTTGGCCGGCACCAGGATCGCGGCCTCGGTGTCGGCGGTCGAGGTCGTCCAGGTGAGTTCGCGAACGGCGAGACGGAAGCGGTCGGTGGCGGCCAGCACCACACTGTCGCCCGAGATCTCCACCCGAATGCCGGTCAACATCGGCAACGTGTCGTCGCGGCCGGCGGCGATGGCGACCTGACCGATGGCTTCGGCGAACAAATCCGCCGGCACCATGCCGGTGTCCTCGGGCAACGTCGGCAACACCGGATAGTCCTCGACCGCCATCGTCGGCAGCGAGAACCGGGCGCTGCCGCAGGTCAGCGCGACCCGGGTGCCGTCAGCGTTGACCTCGACGGGCTTGTTCGGCAACGCCCGGGTGATGTCGGACAACAGCCGCCCGGACACCAAAACGCTTCCAGGAGAAGCGACTTCGGCCGCAACCTGAACTTCGGCGGAGGTCTCGTAGTCGAATCCGGAGATCGTCAGACCGTCTTCGGTCCCGGTGATCAACACCCCGGCCAACACCGGCACGGTGGGCCTGCTCGGAAGGTTTCGCGCCACCCATGCCACCGCATCGGCGAAGTCGTCTCGCACCAGACGGCACTTCAAGTCGGTGCCAACTGTCACCGTCGGCCCATGCACGGCCATAGCGTCCCTTCGTCACTTCACGATCAATTCACAAGCTTCTGGCGGCGGCGGTCCTTCGCCGAGGTCCGGTGACCGTGCCCCGCAGGACGACCCTATCCGCCGTCGAAGAACAACCGTAGAGCTTTCGCTCGTAACTTCAAAGCTATTCGATCGCCCCGACATCGGCGCTGTGAGCCGAGGTCATCGGGTTGTGGAGCGGCTGTCCCCAACGGTCTGCTTCTAAAGAACAATCTAGGGAGATAACGCAGTAGTAGTAATAGGGGCTGTGCACACTGGGGATGGATCGGGGTTGCTGCAGACCAGGGCGGTGCGCCGCTGTGGAGCAGCCGTGGAGCATCCTGAGGACTACTCGGCCCGGCTGTGCAGAACATCGAGGTTGTGCACGAGATCCCGCAGCCGGGCGCCGTTGGTGGGCAGGTTGTGCACAGGGAACTACACATCTCGGCGCTGGGACTGTTGTGGCCGCTGGTGCCCAAGTTTCTCCCCGCCCCACCCGCCGAAAGGGGGGTTTGGGCCGCAAAGTGCGAGTGGCTTCCGGCATTTCGTCGACCTCGCCGACGAGAATCACGCGAACTTGCGCGTTTGGGGTGGGGTGAGGGGCTGGCCACGCGCGTAGCGGGCCGCCACGGGCCGTCCAGGGCCTGATGAGGGGAAACGCGCAGGCCGGGCCGCGGGCAACCAACCGTGCGTCGCGGCGGCCGTCCCGGCTGCCAGGTCAGCGCTTGGAGCGCTGGCGGATGCGGGTGGTGAGTTCCTTAACGTGGTCGAAGACCTCGCGGCGGTGCGCCATCTCGTTGAGGATCTTCTTCTGGGCGTACATCACCGTGGTGTGGTCGCGGCCGAACGTCTGCCCGATCTTGGGCAGGGACAGGTCGGTGAGCTCGCGACACAGGTACATCGCGATCTGACGCGACTGCGCCAGCGCGCGGGTCTTGCCCGGCCCGCGCAACTCCTCCACCGTGGTGTCGAAGTACTCCGCGGTGGCGGCCATGATCGCGGCCGCGCTGATCTGCATGGTGCTGGCATCGGCGATCAGATCGCGCAGCACGATCTCGGCCAACGCCTTGTCGATCGGTGTCTGGTTCAGCGACGCGAAGGCCGTGACCCGGATCAACGCCCCCTCGAGTTCGCGGATGTTGCGCTCGATGCTGCTCGCGATGAGTTCCAGCACATCGCCCGGCACATCGAGGCGCTCCATCTGCGCCTTCTTGCGCAGGATCGCGATGCGGGTTTCGAGTTCGGGTGGCTGAACGTCGGTGATCAGACCCCATTCGAAGCGGGTCCGCAGTCGGTCCTCGAGCGTCGCGAGTTGCTTGGGCGGGCGGTCCGAGGAGATGACGATCTGCTTGTTGGCGTTGTGCAGGGTGTTGAAGGTGTGGAAGAACTCCTCCTGGATGCCTTCCTTGCCCTCGATGAACTGGATGTCGTCGACCAGCAGCACGTCGGTGTCGCGGTAGCTGCGCTTGAACGCGACCTTGCGGTCGTCGCGCAGCGAGTTGATGAAGTCGTTGGTGAACTCTTCGGTGGAGACGTACTTGACCCGCATGCCGGGGAACAGTCGCTGCGCGTAGTTGCCGGCCGCATGCAGCAGATGGGTTTTACCCAAACCGGATTCGCCCCAGATGAACAAGGGGTTGTAGGCGCGCGCCGGCGCCTCGGCGATGGCCAGCGCGGCGGCGTGCGCAAACCGGTTGGACGCGCCGATGACGAAGGTCTCGAAGGTATAGCGCCGGTTGAGGCTGTTGGCCTGGGTGGTCGCGGTGTCGGCCGGGCGGCGGCCGGTGAAGTAGGACGGCCAGCTTTCGTGCGCGCTGGCCAACGCCTCGCTGTCCTCGTCGACCTCGTCGACGTCCTCGGATTCGGGCGGCGCGGGGGAGTCGGTGTCGTCGGGGGCGTCGTCGGCGGACGGGGGAGCGATGCGCACCCCGAGTTCGACGCGCTGTCCGAGGCGACGACTCAGCGCGTCGGTGATCTGGATGCGCAGGTGCCGTTCGATCTCGTTCTGGACAAAGCTGCTCGGTACCGACAGCAGAGCAAAGCCCTCGACGATCGTCAGCGGTTTGACGAGTTTGAGCCAGGCCCTTTGCTGGGGGGTCAGCGGTCGGTTGAAGCCGTCGGCGTTCGGCGGCGCGGAACCGTGTTGGGCGGCCTCGGATTCGCCGTTGAGCTCCGCGACAACCTGGGCCCACAACGTCCCAAAATCGGCACTGGGATCATCGCTCAACGACGGATCCCCCTGTTTCG